>CAWIOU010000023.1:0-643048 GCA_963837805.1 uncultured Acidimicrobiaceae bacterium | reverse complement strand
CGGCCGGCGCCGGGGCCCGGGGCCCGGAGCCGCACCCGGTCGGGACGTCGAGCGCCCCGGCGGTGGCCAGGGCTTCTGAGCCGGGCCCGGGCCACACCGGCCCGGCGCACCAGATCCTCCATGCTCCGATGATGGCCTGCTCCCTCGACCTGGTCGCCGTCTCCTCCCCGATGCCGCGTACCGAAGCCAGCCCGAGCCGCATGGCTGGCTGTTCGGTACCCCCCTCCTCGAGCCCGGCGCGGCCTTCCCGGCGTTCACGTCGGGCCGTATCCGGTCACCCCCTGGCGCTTGGCGTTGGCCACGAGGCTCCGGGGGGACCAGAACCCATGGGTTGGGCGTTCAACAATCCGGCGGCGAACGCCGCCGGGTAGTGCACCTTGGACCAGGCGGTGGAGTACATGAGGTGGGCGAAGGCCACCCAGTGGCTTTCGGCGAGCCCGAACCCGGCGAACGCCGCCAGGGCTTCGTACACCTGCTCGGCCACATCCGTCGACACCTGCCGGTTGATCATGCCGGCGAACAGCCGGTCGCGGAGATGGGCCATCCGCTGACCGGACCGCTTGGCGCTCATCGCCGGCGCAGTTCGTCGGCCTCCGTCGAGGCGATCGCGGCCACGCCGACGGCGACTGCATCGGCTGCTCTTGGAAGAGGGGTACCCCAGGGCGCGCTCCAGGGCCGGTTGCAGCAGCGGACGCAGATAGGTGACGGCCTCGGTCCCGTCGCGACGCCGGACGTAGGGGTGGACGGCATGGCCTGGATGGGCCCGGGGCGGACGAGGGCGACCTCGATGGCCAGGTCGAGAAGCACCGGGGCCGCACGTGGGGAGGCTCTTCATCTGGGCGCGTGACTCGACCTGGAAATCTCGACGGTGTCGGCCCGGCACAACAGGTCGTAGATCTTGGGCTCCTGCTCCAGCCGGGCCAGCTCGATCTCGACGTGGTGGACTCGGGACCAGGTCGACCATGTCGCGCAGCGCGGTCAGCATGCCAAGCCGAGCAGGTCGACTCCGACCAGGTCGGCCGTGGCACAGTCGTCCTTGTCCCACCGACACGCTGCGTCCGGGCATCCGTCTCCACTCCACGGGGCACACCTTGACCACCGGGCGCCTGCAGACGCCATGCCCCGGGAGTGGATGCTCAGGTGACGTGGGAAGTCGAGCAGATCGGTGGCCAGGCCCGCACCAGTGGCGGAAGGTCGTCCCGCTCGCCGAGTGGCTCCCCCCGTCCGACCGCCTTTGACCAACCGTCGGTTTCCTCGGGGGAGTGCCCGAGGGCCCTGCCCACGTCTCGGAGGGCCGATCGAGACCGGTAGGCTATTACGTTGGCCACCTGGGCCGCTGCAGCCGCCGTAGCGCTGAATAGACGTACTGGATCACCTCCTCGCCTCACCCGACTCGACGTCGATGTCGACGTCCGGTGGTCCGTCGCGGGCCGGGAAGAGAAAGCGTTCGAACACAGGCCGAGGGCGACGGCACGACGTCGGTCATGCCGAAGGCGTAACAGATGCCGAGGTGGCCGCCGATCCCCGACCCTGGCAGAAGATGTCCTGTCCCGGAGAAGGCGATGATGTCCCAGACGGCTAGGAAGTAGCCGGGGAACCCGAGCGAGCCGATGATGGCGAGCTCGTGGTCGAGCTGGGCCCACGCCCCCGGCACCTGCTTGGCCTCCTGCGGACCGTACTGGTCGGTGGCTCCCGGCGGACCAGCTCGACCAGCCAGGCCGCCTCGGTGTGCCCGGCGGGCACCGGGAAGTCGGGGAGCCGCGGGGCCACCAGGGCAGATCGAAGGCGCACCGGGCGGCGATCTCCGCCGCCCGGTCGACCACCCCGGGCCACCGGGCGAACCGCCGGCGCTGCTCGGCCTCGCCGCGCAGGCAGGCGGTGGCCGACGACGGCAGCCACCCTTCGAGATCGGCGAGGGTCCGGCGGGCCCGCACCGCGGCCAGCGCGGTGGCCAGGGGGAACCGGGCCGGGGTGGCGTAGTGCACGTTGTTGGTGGCCACCGGGGTCACCCCCCGCTCGGTGGCCAGGAGGGCCAGGGCGTCGTTGCGGGTGGCGTCGATCGGGTTCCCGTGGTCCCACAGCTCGACGGCCAGCTGGTCGCGGCCGAATTGCCCATCAGGTGGTCGAGCACCTGGGCCGCGGCCGCGGTCCCTCGGTGGTGAGGGCGGTGGCCAGGGCGCCCTTGCGGCACCCGGTGAGGATCTGCCAGTGCCCGCCGTGGTGGTCGGACAGCACGTCGAGGGTGATGATCGGCTTCCCCTTCTCGCCGCCGTCCAGATGGGCCTGGGCGATCACCCGGCTGAGGCGGGCGTATCCCTCGGGATCCCGGGCCAGCACGACCAGATGGGTGCCGTCGGGATCGGGCACCCCGGTCCGGACCCCGGGCGGCTCGGCCCCGGCGATGGTGAGCTCGGCCCCGAAGAGGGTGGGCAGGCCGAGGGCCCGGGCCGCCTCGGCGAATCGGACCACACCGTAGAGGCCGTTGTGGTCGGTCAGGGCCAGGGCGGCCAGGCCCAGTCGGGCGGCCCCGGCGGCCAGCTCCTTGGGGTGGCTGGCCCCGTCGAGGAAGGAGAAATTGGAGTGGGCGTGGAGTTCGGCGTAGGCCATCGTCGGTGGGGGCGTCCGGTCATCCGTAGGTCGCTTCGACCCACCACCGACCCCGTTCGATCAGGAGCAGGTGGGCCTCTGTGCCGGTGACCGCCTGCATGCGCGCGCTCCTCCTCCGGGACCTCGACCACCACCGCTCGTCGGACGGCCACGGGCCGGCCCAGGCGGTCACCGCCGACCACGGGCTCCGTTCCACCGACAGCCGGGCGGGGGCGGCGGTGAGCAGGCCGCGACCCGACACCGACACCTGACGTCCGTCGACGTCCGTCAATTCGGCGGGGAGGGGAGCGGGATGTACGACGGCCGGGGCCGGCGGCGGGATCTGGCCGGGCCACGGAGCGCCGAGGGCGGTGTCGGCGGCGCGCTCCCGGTCGTTCCAGGTGACGAAGCGGGCCCGCTGGGCCGGTCCCCGGCCTCCTTGGAGACAGGCGGTCACCACGCCGCCGGGGCCGAGGAGGTCCTGCACGGCGGCCAGGGCCCGGGCGGCCCGGGCATCGGCGTCGCTCACCCCGCCCCAGAATTCGGGATCGCCGGCTCTGGCCCCGCCCCGCCCGGTTCCCCGGCGCTGGCCCTCGACCCGTCGACCGGTGGCCGGGTGGCGTAGGTCGTCGAGCTCGCCGCTCCGCCCGCCGGCCACCCGGTGGCAGATGACACCGTCGGCTCCGAACCGGCCGAGCACATGGGACTCGGGCAGGGCGGCGAAGTCGCCCAGGGTGCGGATGCCCAACCGGTCCAACAGCTCTGACAGCTCGGGACGGTCGAGGATGCCCACCGGGAACGGGACCAGGAAGCCGGGGGTCCCACCCGGTGGGACGACCAGGCCGGCGCCGGCGGCGAGGACGGCGGCGAACAACCCGTCGGCCACCCCGACCTCGACCGGGGTGAGGTCGGCGGCGGCGTCGGTGATCCGCTGGACCAGCGGGCCCTCGCCCCCGAAGTAACGGGCCGGGCCGCGGGCCGGGAGCGAGCAGATGCCGGCCCGCACGACGGTGACCCACGGACAGTAGGCCTCCACGGCTCCGATCACCTCGACGAACAACCGGAGGGCGGCCCCGTCCTCGTCCTCGTCGAGGAGGTCGGGGCAGCGCACGACGAGGAGGCGGTCCATGCCCGAGCTGCTCACCGGAGAGCAGTCGGGGTCGGGACCGCCGGCTCTGCCGTGCCGTCGGCCACCGCTCCGGTGGCCGACGGTAGCCACAGGTGGTGGTGTCGGGGGAGCACGGACGACCGGCGACCGGTGGCGGTCACCGTCATCCGCCGCCGGTGCAGGTATCCCTCGCCGGTACCGATGCCGTCCCAGCGGATGTCGCTGATCCGCAGCTGCACATCGGGGGGCTCGGGCCATCCGTGCCGCCCGGCCACCACCAGCACCGACCGGCGGTCCCTGGTCCTGGCCACCAGCCTGCGGGCCATGGCCGGGCGGGGAGGGAACGGAGGGCAGAGGACCACGAGGTCGATGCCGTCGATCAGCGCCGCGGTCACCTCGGCCCAGGCGGCGTCGGGCCGGGGGACCACGGCCAACCGGGCCAGGTCGATGCCGATGTCGTGGGTGGCGACGGCACCGAGCCCGGGGAGGCCGACGAGCGCGCACCAACAGCCGGCTCCCGACGCCGCGGCCAGAAGAGCCAGGGCCAGGCTGATGCCGCCGCCGGGCCTCGGACCACCGGCCGTGGCCAGGCCGGTGACGACGACGGTGCTTCCCCGGCGCAGGCTGCCGTCGGGGAACAGATCGACCAGAGGTGGGGCCACCGGGAGCAGTTGGGCCCCGCTCGAGGACACCGGTCGGGCCCGCTCGGCCAGGAGGGCCAGGGACTCGCGGGCCTGGTCCCGGTCCGGCCCCGGGGCCCGGTGACGAGGAGGTCGATCTGCCGGCTTTACGAACATATGTTCGTAGGGTACTGCTCACCGGCCGCAGACCGCCAGTGGCTCCACCAGGTCATCCGGCGGTTCCCACGATGGACGCGATCTGCTCGCTAGCATGTGGTCACCAGAGAGAGGAGGTGGTCCAACTGAGCAGTCAACGATTTGGGACCCTGGAGGTGGCTGGCCGCTGAGGCGGCTCGCTGTACCACCTGGCGAATCCCAGCCAGACACCCACCGGGCGACCTAGCCGGACCCAGGTCCCATCCGGCGCCGCACGGGAACCCCGGTGCACAAACACAGCAACTTGTATCTGCAGGGCGTCCTTTCGGGGGCGCCCTGCAGCCTGTCAGGGCCCGATATCAGGGCCGCATCGTGGTCTCGTCGACATCGAGTGCGGCCCGCACCTCCTCGGCCACCCGCTCGCTGACCTTCCGTCGGGCCAGCAGCCGGCCAAGCTCGGCCCGCTCCGTGGCGATGACCAGCTTGCGGAGCTCGCGCTCGGCCTGCAGGTCGCCGTACAGGGCGCGGATCCGGTCCACCATCTCGCCGGGGAACTGATCGCCCCGGCTGAGATCGTCGATCTGGGACAGCGCGATCACCGTCAGCCGACGGCGCGCCTCGGTCAACAGCACCGTGTCCTGTTCGTCGCGTGTCACCAGCCCGAGCCGGCGGATGAGCGGGGGCAGGGTCAGGCCCTGGCCGACCAGCGTGGCCACGATGACGGCGAAGGTGAGGAACACCAACAGGTCGCGTTGGGGGAAGTCCTGGGGGAGAGCCAACGCCGCGGCCAGACTCACCACCCCGCGCATGCCCGCCCAGCCGACGACGGTGGTCTCGCGCCAGGACCGGGTGCTGCGGCTGGTCGCCCCGACCTGCCGGTGCCCGCCGGGGAGCAAGGCCACCGCGAACATCCATGCCATGCGGACCACGATCACCACGCCGACCACGGCGGCCCCCTCGATGAGCAGTGATCCGGACTCGCGGTTGACCAGGCTGTCGAGTATGGGCCGGAGCTCGAGTCCGATGAGGAGGAAGGAGATCCCCGTCAACAAGAAGACGATCAGGTCCCAGATCTCGCGTTGCTGGAGCCGGGCCGCGGCGGTGAGTGACCCCGAGCCGTACCGGCCGAAGTAGAGGCCGGTGGCCACCACGGCCAGCACCCCCGAGGCCCCGATCTTGTCGGCGGGCAGATACGCGGCGAAGGGAAGGATCAACAGCATGGTGTTCTCGACGACCGGTGTCTCGGTGAACCGGAGCATGCGACATCCGATCCAGCCGACGGCGAGGCCCACCGCCACACCGACCACCACGGCGAAGGTGAATTTCCCGAACACGTCGGCCACGGTGAACACCGAGCCCACTGCGGCAATGGCCACCTGATAGGCGGTCAGCGCGGTGGCGTCGTTCATCAGCCCCTCGCCTCCGAGGATGACCACCAGGCGGCGGGGAAGGCCGAGTCGGCCGGCGATCTGGGTGGCGGCCACCGAGTCCGGCGGCGACACGATGGCGCCCAGGGCGAAGGCCTCCGCCCAGCTCATGCCGCCCACCAGGGAGTGGATGACCGCGGCCACCGACGCCATGGTGACCACGACGAGTCCGACGGCCAGCAACAGGATGGGTCGCCAGTGGGTCCGGAGCTCGCGTGCCGACGTGTCCAGCGAGGCGTCGTAGATCAGCGGCGGCAGGAAGACCAGCAGGACGAGGTCGGGTTGGAGCTCGATCCGGTGCTTGACCGGCAGGAGGGCGACGCCGATGCCGGCCACCACCAACAGAATCGGATAGGCGATGCGGAGCCGGTCGGCGATGATGGCGATGATCACGATGCCGATGAGCAGTCCGATGCCGTCGGCGATGCTGATCATGGGAGGTCAGTCGCCGCGGTAGCTCGGACCGTCGGATCGGCGTTCACCGCGCACAAACTACTCAGTGCCGCCCGCGGCGATGGTGAGTTAGACGTCGTCCTCGGGTTCGGAGCGGAGCGACCGCTCGATGTCCCATTGGTGATGGAAGGCGTCATGCGCATTGGCCAGGACGACGTCCGACAGCGACTGTCCGCCGCGTTCGGGGTGGATGAGGATGATGCCGGTCCTCGGGGTCTGGCCGACCGCGTGCTGCCAGCCGGCCACCGAGCGGGAGAGGGACCACAGTGCCGCCTGGAGCGGGATCTGCTGATAGCCCCGGGCCCGGGCCAGCGCGCTCTCGTCGTAGCCACCCACCTCGGGTTGGGCGCCGGCGGCGATCCCGGCCAGCCGCTCCGCCCAGATCCTCAGGTTGTCGGCCACGTGGCTCACGTAGGCCGACACCGACCATTCGAGATCGGGGTGGCGCTCGGTCCCGATGGCCCCGACGAGTACCCGCCCGTAGGTGCTCGGGAGCGTGGCCACCAGCATGACGCCGTCGCCGACGCTCGCCTTCCACGAGTAGCCGCATGCCCGACAGGGCTCGCCGTACATGGACACACCCCACTCGCTCACCATCTGATTGTGCCATCCTGCGGACCTCCGGCGAAGGCGGGTGGGCCGGGCAGTGCGTGAGAGGGACTCGGTGAGATGCACAGTATGAAGATGCACAGTATGAAGATGCACAGTATGAAGATGCACGGTATGAAGGAGCACAGTATGAAGAGGCACAGTATGAAGCAGAGGGCGTGCGCGGTGGCGTGCCGATGAGCACCGGTCGCGCCCTGGTGCTGGGAGGAGGGGGCCTTGCCGGCATCAGTTGGATCACCGGCATGCTGCACGGGATGGCCGTGGCCGGGCTGGACGTGACCGATGCCGAGTTCATCGTGGGCACGTCGGCCGGGTCGACGGTGGCCGCCCAGGTGGGGAGCGGCGTCCCCGTCGAGCTCTGGTTCGAGCGGCAGGTGGATCCCCGATTGCAGAACCGAGAGCTCCGGGCGCCGGGTATGACGATCGAAGAGGTGTGGGAGACGAGGTCCCGGCTCCTCGAAGGGGCCGCCGACCCCGGGGAGCAGCATCGCCGTATCGCCGCCCTTGCCCTGGCCACCGAGACGGTGCCCGAGGCCACCCGGCGGGCCGTGGTCGCCGGCCGCCTCCGTGGCTTGGGATGGCCCGAGCGCCGGATCGCCATCGTGGCCGTCGACGCCTCCACCGGCGCCCGTCGGGTCTTCGATTCCGGCTCCAGGGTCGACCTGGTCGACGCGGTGGCGGCCAGCAGTGCCGTCCCCGGTGTCTGGCCACCGGTCACCATCGACGGCTCCCGCTACATCGACGGCGGCGTCCACTCGCTGACCAACGCCGATCTGGCCGTCGGGTGGGCGCAGGTCCTGGTCGTCGCGCCCATGCCCGATCCCGAACTGGATGCCCAGGTCGATCGGGTGAACGAGTCGGGCCGGGCCCAGGTGCTGTCCCCCGACGTCGACTCGTTCGCCGCCTTCGGCACCGATCCCCTCGACCCGGCGGTGCGGACCCCTGCCGCCCGGGCCGGCTTCGCCCAGGGTCGGCGGTCGGCGGCGTCGGTGACCGGACTGTGGACGTCCGGGTCGGTCGCCCCAGCGTCAGTAGCCGAAGGCCGACCACAGACCGTCGTGATGGGGCGGAGCGACCCGGTTCAGCCGTCGAGGTCGTAGGCGGTGGCGTGCCTCGGTTGGTAGAGACCGATCTCACCGGCGCCGGGGACCTTGAGGCGGACCAGGAGGCCGAAGCCCTGGTTCTCCACCGGCGAGGTGAATTGGACGCCCTTGGCCTTCAGCTCGACCACCGTCTCCTCGATGTCGTCGCACATCAGATAGAGCTCATGTCGGGCGCCGGCCGGGTCGGGGCCGGGCTCGCCGGCCGGATGGATCCCCAGCTCGGCCGGCGGGAGCTTGAAGATGAGCCAACCATCATGGGCGTCCACGGACGGGAAGTGGAGCGTGTCCCGGAAGAAGGCCCGGGCCCGGTCAGCATCGTCGGCGAAGATGATGGCGTGGGTGCCGTTGATCATGGCACCACCCTGACATCGTTACCCTTCCGGTGCGAACGCGGCCCGGACGGCATCGGCCCCCACCGCCGACCGTCGCAGGAAGGAATAGGTTCCCGACTCCTGCAGCTCCTCGGCCGCCTCGATCACCGCCCCGAGCGCGGCGTAGCAGAAGGCCCCGCCGACCGAGATGCGGGCCACGCCGGCTTCGGCCAGCTCGGGCACCGTCGGGCCATCCGGACGGGTCAGCACGTTGACCGGCGAGTCGACGGCGTCGACGACCGATCGGATGTCGGTGATGCTGGTGAGACCGGGGGCATAGAGGACGTCGGCCCCGGCCCTCTGGAAGGCCTGGAGCCGGGCGATCGTGTCGGCGAGGTCGGGGACGCCGTGGAGATAGTTCTCGGCCCGGGCGGTGACGACCAGGTGGACCGGTCCCGAGTGGGCCGCGTCGGCCGCCGCCGCCACCCGCTCGGTGGCCAGGCCGAGGTCGAAGATCGGGTCGGCCTGCGTTCCAGTGAAGTCCTCGATGGAACAGCCGGCCAACCCGGCCTCGATGGCCAGCCGGGTCGTCCCGGCGACGTGTTCGGGTGCATGCCCGAACCCGTTCTCGAGGTCGGCTGACACCGGCACCGTGGTGGCGGCGACGATCGAAGCCGCATGCTCGAGCACCTCGCTCCGGTCCATGGCGCCGTCGAGCCGCCCCCGCGTGGCGGCGAACCCACTGCTGGTCGTGGCCAGGGCGTCGAACCCGAGCCACTCGAGCAGTCGGGCCGATCCTTCGTCCCACGGGTTGGGAAGGAGCAGAGGGGAGGTGCCGTGGTGGAGTCGGAGGAACCGGGTGGCCTTGTCCGCTTGTGATTCCACGCCGCGAGCCTACGGGAGCGCGGTCGTGACCGTTCTGGCTCACGTTCCGCTGGCTACCTCCTCGGGCGCGTTGCCCCCGGGATGCGGCACCATGGGTCGATGCCCGTGGACGGCGTCGAGGTTCGGAGCGCCCTGGCCCGGCAATGGGGGCGCATCGCCACGGCGGTGCCCGGTCTCGATCTCGAAGCCCCCAGCCGGGTCGACGGGTGGCGCAATCGCGAGGTGGTCGCCCACCTCACGCTCCAGCCCGTCCTCCTGGGTCGGTTTCTCGAGACGGCATCGGACCGGTCTCCGACGGTCACCCTCCCGTCCAACCTGACCGGGACCGGCGGGCTGGCCCAGGTGGTGGATTCGTCGGCCCGGGACGCGGCCGCACGAGGCCGGATCGACTTCGGCCCCGCCCTCGACCGTGTCCTCCCACCGCTGCAGGCGGCCGACCTGGCCGTCACCATCGAGGCCGTGCAAGGGCCGATCCTCCTCGTCGACTATCTGGTCACCCGGTGCGTGGAGGCCGTCGTCCACGGGTGCGACCTGGTCGACCCGGTCGCCCCCGACGGGGTCGCCGAGGCAGTGGCCGCCGACGCCTTGCTGTCGGTCCTCGTGGCGCGTGCCCCGGAGCTGGAGGCGGATGCCCGGGCGTTGCCGCTTCCCAGATGGATCGACATGGCCACCGGACGGAGCCCGTGCTCGGGTCCTCTCGCCTCGGTGATGCCGGTCATGACCTGAGGCGGCCACCCGCCGACCGGGCCGCAGGGGATCTGCCGATGATGCGAACATGGTGGCGATGAGCAGCACGACCGATGATCTGGCCCGTCTCTGGGAGTGGACCGCCGAGCAGCAGTTCCACGGGTACTCGCCGCTGTACGAGCGCATCGCCCTGACCGTCGCCGGGGACCGGGGGACGCTGGCCCTGGTGTCGTCGCTCCCACCCAATTCACACCTTCCTCTGGCCCTGTTCGCAGCCGTCCACTACCTGCTGCTCGACGGCCTGGACCATCCGCTGGCCGAGGTCTATGCCGGCCGCTCCGACGCCGACCCCGCACCCTTGTTCATCGAGGTGTGCAGGACCCACTGGGACGAGATCGAGTCGGTGCTCGCCACCCGGCACGTCCAGACCAACGACTGCGGCCGCAGCGCGCTGATCGGTCCCGGTCTGACCTGGCTCGCCGCCCGCCTTCCCCGGCCCCCGGCACTGATCGACGTGGGTGCCAGCGCCGGCCTCTCCCTCCTGTGCGACCGCTACCGTCTGGACTACGGCGACCACGGGGTGACCGGCCCGCAGGACTCGACGGTCGAGGTCAGGTGTCGCGTGGTCGGCGGAGACCCGCCCATCGCCGAACGACTGCCCGTCCTCGATCCGCGGATCGGGATCGACCGGTCGCCGCTGGACCTCTCCGCGCCGGCGGACGCCCGGTGGCTGCTGGCCTGCTTCTGGCCCGACACCGGCCGGCTCGAACGCACGGCAGCTTCCATCCGGTTGGCGCAGGCGGACCTCCCGCAACTGGTGAGCGGGGACGCCAACGAGGTCCTTCCCGGCGTCCTGGCCGGCCTGCCCGACGGAACGCCTGCGGTGGTCATGACGACATGGGCCTTCGCCTACTTCTCCATCGAACAGCGTCACCGGTTCGTCGAGATCCTCGACCACGCGTCCCGAGACCGCCCGCTGGCCTGGCTCAGCGCCGAGGCCCCCGGGGTGGTCGACGCGTTGGCCGTCGACGAGGTGCCGAGTCACGACGGGACCGGTGCCGATCTGCTGGGTGCCATCCTCTTCGACGGCGGTGCCCGGACAGAACAACTCCTGGCCTTCACCCAGGCCCACGGCAACTGGATCGACTGGCGGGCTCCGGCGCGCTGATCCCTCAGTCGGGGACGTGGCAGACGGCCTCGACATTGTTGCCGTCGGGGTCACGGACGAAGGCGCCGTAGTAGTCGGCGTGGTATTCGGGCCACACCCTGGGCGCGTGGAGCTGCTCTGCTCCGGCGCCGACCGCGGCGTCGAAGAACGCCTGCACGGCGGCCCGGTCGGCGGCGGTAAAGGCGATGTGGGACTCCCGGAATCCCTCACCCGTCGACCGCGGGGCGATCCAGAACTCGGCATCGTCCGGCGCGCCGAACCCGATGACCTCTCCGAAGTCCATCACCCGGCCGAAGCCGAGCGGAGCCAGCACCGCGTCGTAGAAGGCGGCGCTGGCGGCGACGTCGGCGCACTGGATGGAAACATGGTCGATCATCATCCCAGCTTGCCAGATGGCCAGGTTGCGCGATGCTTGGCAGCCGTGACCGACCCCCGACCGAGTCCCGCGCCCCTGCACCCACTCCCGTCCCAGGAGGACGGGGTGGTCTGGCCGACAGTGGAGTGGCCGGTCGGCGACGTTCCCGAAGCGGTTGCTCTCGACGGCCTGATGGCCGAGGCGTTCGATCCGCATGGTCCTCTGCACGAGACCTTCGCGGTGGTGATCGTCCACCGGGGCCGTCTGGTGTTCGAGCGCTACGGGGGGTTGCTGCCGCAGTGGGACAAGCCGGGCAAGCCCGTCGTCCGCGACACCCCGCTGCTGTCGTGGTCGATGGCCAAGTCGATGCTGCACGCCGTGGTCGGCATGCTGGTGGACGAGGGAAGGCTGGTGCTCGATGGGCCGGCCCCGGTGCCCCTGTGGCAGTCGCCGGGCGACCCCCGAGGCGAGACCACCCTCCAGCACCTGCTCGACATGCGCGACGGACTCGATTTCCTCGAGGAGTACGAGGATCCCGAAACGTCCGATGTCCTGCAGATGCTGTTCGGTCGGGGCAAGTCCGACATGGCGGCTTTCGCCGCTGACCGGCCGCTGGTCGCGCCACCGGGGACGCGGTTCAACTACTCGAGCGGAACCAGCAATGTGATCTCGGGCGTCGTGGCGGCGACGGTGGGCCCCGGCGAACCGTACCGGGAGTTCCTGGCCCGCCGGCTCTTCGAGCCGCTGGGCATGACGTCAGCCTCCGTCACCCTCGATGACGCCGGGACCTGGGTCGCCGCGTCCTACGCCTATGCCACCGCCCGGGACTACGCCCGGTTCGGCCTGCTGTATCTGCGGGATGGACAGTGGGAGGGCCGCAGGTTACTGCCCGAGGGATGGGTCGACGAGGGCCGACGACCCCGCTCGGTCGACCCCGACGACGGCGACTACTACGGCTCGCACTGGTGGACGAGGGAGGGGAGCCACGGCACCTTCTGGGCGGCCGGCCACGAAGGTCAGTACATCGATGTCTGTCCGGATCTCGACCTCGTCCTCGTCCGCATGGGGCGTACCGACGCCGACCACTCCGAGGAGCTCAAGCACTGGCGGACCCGGGTCATCCAGGCGTTCGCTCCTGGTGCGGGCTGAGGCACCGCGCTCCTGCTCCAATCCCCGTCAATGGCCGGTTGAGGTGGCTGCGGCTACGGTTGAGCGCAGGCGTTGATCGGGGAGGCGGACATGGCGGACATCATTGGCGGGATCGTCGGCATCGGTTTTCTCGTTCTTTGGATCTACTGCATCTTCGACGTGATCACCACCGACGATGCCATCATTCGCCACCTTCCGAAGCTTGTCTGGCTGCTCATCGTCTTCTTTCTGCCGGATATCGGATCGCTCCTCTGGCTCGGCCTGGGCCGACCCCGGGTCTGGACCCGCCGAGCCCACAATCCGGACCGCTCTCGGCAGAGCGGCCCCAGCTTCGACCCGGCCGATCCGCTGGACGGACGGGCGCTGGACGGCCTCGACCCCATCGTCCGGCACCGGGAGGAGCAGGCGCGTCTCCGGCTCTGGGAAGCCCAACTCCGACGCCGTGAAGAGGAGCTCAAGCGGACGCTCGGGGAAGGGCCGTCGTAGACGGCGCCAGGTCATTCCTTTGGTGGGAGCACGGTGAAGGCGATGGTCGACACGGCGGCCAGTTCGTTGTCCCGTCCCACATCGGTCACCTCGACGTGGAGCACGAACTTCGACGTTCCCTGCCGCAAGACCCGGGCTTCGGTACGGGCCGGTCCGACGGCCACCGGGGAGAGGTAGTGGACGGTGAGGTCCGACGTCGCCGTGCTGTAGCCCTTCTCGTGATCGCATGACTGATAGGCCAGACGTCCGGCACAGACGTCGATGAGAACGGCGATCAGGCCGCCTTGCAGTGCCCCACGGACGTTGGCGAATTCGGGGCGGACATCCATCTCGATGGCGAGGTGACCCTCGGGCGACGGGACATCGCGCATCCCGAGCTGATGAAACAGGTGCTCGCCCCGGTCGACCAGTGCGGCGTGCCCCTGGGTGGTCTCGGCCCTGTTGGGGAGGATGGCCATAGACGGCCGAATATACCAATCGGCGAAGAGCGACCGACCGGTGTCGCCCGGCGGAGCGCGGTCAGGCCCGGCGCAGCGACGTGTTCTCGTGGCGGACCACATCGGCCAGCGGCACTCCGTACGCCTCGGCCAGGCGTGCCGGTGCCATCCCCTCGGCGAGGCCGGCTTCGATCACGACTTCCCGCAGGTCGTGAATCGCCTCGTAGATCCCGGTCACCGCAGCATCGGTGGCGTGGCGCGTCTCGAGGACCGGAAGATCGGCCAGGGTGCCTTCGATGCCGTGTCCTTCACGCAAGTGAACCGCTGCCCGATGGAGCACCTCTTCGCTGACCTCGACTTCGAGACGGAGAACCCTCACCGCCTCGATCAGTTTCTCAATCGATGCGATCACCTGGGTTGGTTCTGCATCCACACCGCTACTCTACGACGCTCGGCTCTACCCACCTGGGACGCTGGACGCAAACCCGACACATGAGGTGCGATCCTGAGTCACACTTGGGAGACGGCGAGCGACTGCTCGTTCATTGAGGGCCCCGAGACAGGCGGGTTCCTCCGGTAGGGATCAGGAGAGTGGGATGCATCGATCGTCACGGCTCATCGCGACTGCACTGTTCGGCCTGTCGGCGCTGGCCATTCCGGCGCCAGGGCTCCTCTCCGGAGGACCAGCCGGCGCCTCGGCGGGCAACCCACCCAGGGCAGGGGTCACGGCCAGGACCGGGTACTGGCTGGTGGCCCGCGACGGCGGGACGTTCGCCTTCGGTGATGCATCGTTCTACGGATCGATGGGTGGGCGTCACCTCGACGCCCCCGTCGTGGGCATCGCCGCCACCCCGGACGCCCGTGGGTACTGGCTGGTCGCATCCGACGGCGGCGTCTTCGCATTCGGCGACGCCGGGTACTTCGGCTCCGCGGTGACCGCCCACCTGAACGCACCGGTCGTGGGTATTGCCCCCACCGCCGACGGCCACGGGTACTGGCTGGTGGCGGCCGACGGCGGCGTCTTCAGCTACGGCGACGCGGTCTTCCACGGTTCGGCCGCCGACTCGATGCTCAGTTCACCGATCGTGTCCATCGCCGCCACGCCCGCCGGCGCCGGGTATTGGCTGGTGAGTGCGGCCGGGACGGTGTTCGCCTACAGCAACGCCGGGTCGGACGGTTCGGCCCAGGATCTCACCGCACCGGTCGTCTCGATCGTCTCGAGTCCCGACGGCACCGGCTATTGGGCGGCCGGCGCCGATGGCAACGTCTACCCCCTGGGAGAGGCACCGGGGCACGGTTCGGTACTCGGCACCGCGCTGGCCGCTCCGATCGTGGGGATGTCCGCCGACCAGTCCAATGGTGGCTACTGGCTGGCCGGAGCTGATGGTGGTGTCTTCGCCCTGGACTCCCCGTTCCTGGGTTCGATGGGGGGCAGGACGCTCGTCGAGCCGGTATCGGGCATCGCCGGCTTCACGCCGCCCTGAGGGTCGGGACGCAAGGACCACTCCGTGTCGAGGATTCAAGGTTGCCACCAGCGATGCTTCGGCCCCGATACCTCGGCTGCGGGGCCCTTTCGATGGCCAGGTCTCCAACGAATGGCCATCCAGGCGACCAGGGGAACGGCCAGAAGACCGAGCAGACCGACAGCTAGCACGGTCGGCGCCTCCGGATCTCTGGCACGAGTGCCATCACCATCCCGTCTGGATGCATGTTGTCCTCCGCGTGCGGCTCCACGTCGTCGGAGGGCTCACGCTCCGCACCTCGCCGAGGAGTGGCCGTGGTGGCGGTCGAGAATGACGCTCTGCTACCTACCAGCGCCGGATCTTCACAATGTCAGTCGATCGAGCGAGCGGCTGACACGATCGCCGCCGAGTGCCTCGTCCGCCTTCCGAAGCCGAGCCCCGATTTCCGCCAGCATCCTCGGGGCCACCGATGGAAATGAGGTGCAGACGTGCTTGAACTCACCCCGCGACAGGACGATCAGATGAATGTCGGTTTCGGCGACCACCGTGGCGGTTCGAGCTCCGCCGTCCAGGAGGGCAAGCTCGCCGAAGAAATCAGCGGGGTGCAGCTCGGCCAGGAAGACACCATTCCTCGACGCCGTCGCCCTGCCTTCCACGATGATGAAGAACTCCCGGCCCGGCATCCCCTGTTCGGCGAGGATCTTCCCGGCGGGGACGTCGAGTTCGGTGACCTGGGTCGCGATCTGCCGGAGCTCGTTCTTGTTACAGGCAGAGAGCAGATCCACGCTTTTGAGAAGGGCGATCCTTTTGTCCTTGGGCACGCGCAGCGACATCTCGAGAACTCCCTGGCACGAATTCGACGTCCGAATCATATCGAGTCGTCGGTTGCACCGCTGAGCCACCCATTCGTTCGCCGGAGGTTCGGTGGCGGATCCGGCACCGCCTGGTTTTGGCCCTCTGGAGCTGAGCCGATCCGGGTGGGCCGGACCCAGGTTCCCGGGCCGGGAACGCGGGGGCTACGGCTCGGTGTCCGCCCGTCGACGTGCGCCGAGCCTCACGATTCTGCGTCTGGCAAAAGTTTCACGTAGCAACCGGAACACACCCACATCCTCCGATCCTCGGGAGCCAGGAAGGCATCCGCCTCCTCGACCTCCTTGAAGCACTCGCCGCAGCGGTGGCCCTGGTCACCAAGGGTCACGAGCAGTGGGGGATGGATTTCTCCGAAAGCCATGACGTTGTATTCGGCAGGTTGGAGTCTCGACTTGACCTCATACGACATAGGACTCTGGATGGGCCGGCCGTGTCGCTGCGCTGAGGATGCCTTGATCCGATCGGCTTCCAAGGCGTGGGTTCGTGCAATCATTTACTCGTGAGCGACTACCTCACCGTCAACCTCGCCAACTGGAACAGTCGGGTGCGTCACCATGCGAACTCCTACCCGCTCGACCGCTTCCGATCCGATCCGTCCTACCTGTCCGATGTGGTTCGCTTCGACCTGCCACGACTCGGGGATGTTCAGGGCCTGGACATTGTCCACTTGCAGTGCCACATCGGCACGGACACGTTGTCGCTGGCCCGTCTCGGTGCCCACCGCGTGACCGGTGTGGACTTCTCGCGGCCGGCTTTGGACGTGGCCGCCGCTCTGGCCGCCGACTGCTCCGCCGAGATCGAATTCGTGGAGAGCGAGTTGTACAAATCGGTCGAGGCACTCGGTTCGGAGCGGTTCGACCTCGTCTTCACCGGCATCGGGGCACTGTGCTGGCTACCCGACATCCGGGAATGGGCGGAGGTCGTGGCCGCCCTGCTGCGGCCGGGTGGCCGACTCTTCATGCGCGAGGGCCACCCCATGTTGTGGGCGCTCGCCGATCCTCGGCCAGATGGCCTGCTCTCCGTGGAGTTCCCCTACTTCGAGACCGAAGGCGTGGCCTTCTCGGAGCCGTTCAGCTACCGGGACCACGACGAGCCGCTCGACTCGCCCGACATCATCCACTTCAACCATGGGCTCGGTGAGATCGTCTCCGCCGTCATGGGTGCCGGTTTGTCCCTCGCCGCACTCGAGGAACACGACAGCGTTCCGTGGAACCCACTCGGAGACGGCATGGAAGCGGTTGGCGGTGGTGAGTACCGCTTGCGAAGCGGACCCACTCGTCTGGCTGCCACCTACACGCTGCAGGCCAGGAAGGTGTGAGGGGGGATTGGCCTCTCGGAGGGACTCCGCCCACGGAACGCCCGTGATGCGTCACCCACGCTGGGGGGCGTCTGCGTCGCCGGTAAACGGCCGCTGACCAGCCCAACGAACGATCGGTGTAACGAAGCAACCCTCCCGTTCGTTCTACCTTGCGGAAGAGCAATCGAGCCGTGCCGCCCGTTGGGAGGGCGTCGGCTAATGCCATCAAACCAAGGAGAATCACACAATGATACGAAAACTGCTACTGGTCGCTGCGGCGATCATGATGCCTGCGAGCGCCGGGGCAGTTACCCTGGTAGCGACGGCGCCGACTGCTGGTGCCGCGGCCACGATCAACTGCCACGTGGCTGGCACCGTTTCCTTTGCGACACCCGGACTGACACACAACGGCAAGGTCACCACCGCGACCACGTCGACCACGAATGTGAGCACCGAGACGTACACGAAGGGCTCCACCGCCTGCACCGGAACCGGACCCGCTCTGGCCATCAAGAGCACCGACATCAAGTGCAGTGCCTCCGGTGCCACCACGACCGTCCCGGCGTGTGTGGGACACTCCACCGAGAACGGCTACGACTCGTTCGACAGCTACGCAAAGACTGGTGTGAGCAGCATTACAGCTGACGTGAAGACAGTGAAGTTCACGATCAACAGCGTGGCGTACACGTCGACCACAAGCACGGCGAAGGGAAGCGTCGCTACTCATAGCTGCCCGACGTCCAAGACTTATGGTTCTGAGGCCGGTTTCGAGGTCAAGGGCAAGATCACCGCTCCGACCACGTCGCCGTACAAAAATGCTGCTACCACGGTGATCGTCTGCCTCGGATCGGCAACGGGCCTCCACCTGCTGACCCAGAGCAAGGCCACGAAGCCGGGCTTCGTCTGCAACCTCGAGCAGGGGTTGGGGACGACCACGGCCGACAAGCAAATCAATGTCATCAAGGGCCTCTTTGACCCGACTTGAAAGCACCCTGAACATCGCCTGAGACGTTGCCATCGTCAACCGTCTTGCTGACTTCAGAGCAGCGGTAGACGTAGCAGACGGACAAAGGACGGGGCCTCGGCCCCGTCCTTTGTCGCGGCACGACACTGCGAAGGTGACAGATTCACGCAACGCTCGGGTCGGTCAGCGTCCGCGTTTCCAGAGCCCCAACGTCCTACCGGCCACACCTGGGTCAAGCTTCGTGACCCCTCACACGCCTTCCCACAGGCCGACGGGGGCACCACCCACCCGGTAGTGGCCGGGCTGACGTTCACCGGAGGCGGCCTTCTCGAGCCGCTTCTGCATCCCTTCAGTGAGCGCATCGGCCTTGATCATTTCGAAGTAGGTCGCCGTGGCGTTGCCGACGTCGAAGAAGTCGCGCTGCCAGCTCCACCGGAAGTCGCCGGCGTAGCGGAACCAGCTGCCGCCCAGCCCGGCGATCTCGAAGTGGCTCCCATCGGCCCGGGTGGCATCGGCCACCTGTTTCCACAGCCCGAGGATCTCGCCCTGGGCCTCGTCGATGAGCACCCGCTGATACGGGTAGGTCCAACCACCCAGTCCTTCCATCTCGTACCCCAGTGCGTAGTCGCGGATCTCGTCGCGGCCGACGGCCATGAACTCGTCGTTGGGTCCGACGTTCCATCCGTAGGTGGCGTCATCGGTGTACATGTCGGCCATCGGCGTCCAGTCGAGCTGCTTCTCACAACGCTTGTTGATATCCATCCAGCGCTGCATCATCTCTTCGAGCTCGGGGCGGGGGAATGACGGCATGGGCTTACTCCTGTTCGGTGATCTGAAGTGCGGATGTCGGGCAGAACCGGACGGCGGCCTCGACCTCCGACCGCAGCGAGTCGTCAGGACTGTCGTCGAGGATGGTCACCGTGGCGTTCTTGCCCAGCTCGAAGACGCTCGGCGCCTCGGATTCGCAGACCCCGTGACCCTGGCAGAGATCGACGTCGACCGAGACCCGCATCAACGTGGGGTCTCCGCCGGTTGGGGCAACGTGCGAGCCTTCTTGCGCCGGTACCGGACGACGCAGGGCTGCTGGAGCTGGACGACCATCTTCGAGTGGTCGTTGCGGTAGCTGTCGGAAGGCTGGGCCAGTTCGAACTCCCAGTCCAGCAGCAGCACCGAGAAGATGGCCTTGAGCTGCATCATGGCGAAGGCGGCGCCCACACAGCGGTGCCGGCCGGCCCCGAACGGGATCCAGGTCCACGGATTGGACCTGTCCTCCTCCCGCGGCGCGAGATAGCGGGTCGGCTGGAACTGGTCGGCCTCGGGGAAGTCCTCCTCGATCCGGTTCGACACCGACGGGCTGGCTCCGACCATCTGGCCGGCCCGGACGCTGAACCCGTCGACCTCGACGTCCTCCTTGGCCACCCGGAGGAGCAGGATGAGCGGGGGATGGAGGCGTAGCGCCTCCTTGATGGCCGACTCCAGTCGGGGCATCTCCCGCAGAGCCTGGTAGCTGACCTCGGCCCCACCGGCGTAGAGCTCAGCCAGTTCGCCATCCACCGCGGCCAGCTCGTCGTCGTGTCGGAGCAACTCGATCAGCGTCCACGCTGCCGTCCCCGACGTGGTGTGGTGCCCGGCGAACATCATCGAGATGAACATCCCGGTGACCTCGTCGGCCAAAAAGCGCGGGGAGCCGTCCTCGTTGGTGATCGACATGAGCACATCGAGCAGATCGCGCTCATCGCCCTCGCCGGGTGGATCGGCGGCGCGCCGCTCCATGATGCCCTCCACCAGCTGGACCAACCCGACCCGGGCCGCGTCCCGCCGTCGGAAGCTCTCGATGGGCGCGTACGGGTCGACATAGGCAATGGCATCGGTGCCCTGCTCGAGGTCGTGGTAGAGCACCGCGAATTGCTTGTCGAGCTCGTTGCGGAACCGCTTGCCGATCAGGCACGCCGACGACGTGTAGATGGTCAGCTCGGCGAACCAGTCGAGCAGGTCGATCTCCCCCTCGTCGTCCCATCCGGCCACCATCTGCTCCACCTCGTCGGCGATAGTGGCCGCATGCCCCCGCATGAACTTGTCCCGTAGGGCCTGGTTGTGGAGCATCTCCCGTCGGCGTTCCGGCGGCGCGTCGAAGACCACGCCTTCGCCGAACACCGGGGTCATGAAGGGATACGCTTCGGCCTGGTCGAGCAGCTCCTCGGGGGCCCGGAAGAAGAACTCGTTGGCCCCGGCACCGGTCATGAGGACGACGTCCCGCTGGGCCAGGCGGAACACGCCGACGTCGCCGCACTCGGAGCGAACCCGGTTCATGAGCGCGATGGGGTCGACCCGGAGCTCGTCGAGATGCCCGTTCTCGTCCTCGCCGCCCGATACCCGTGGCGGCTCGCGGCGTGCTGTGGCCATGGTCATGATCTCACCTCGTCGTTCGGGTCGGTCGTGATCGGTGCTTCCGGCTGCAGTTCGACGATGGTGGCGTGGGTGCCCCGCGGCAGTGAGACGGCGGCGGCGATGGCTTTGGCCACCCCGGCCGGACGCATGAAGTTCGAATGGCGGGCGAATCCCCAGTCCGCCCACTGCTCGATCACCTCGCCGGTGACCACCGGGTCCCAGTCCATGCCCATGCCGGTCAACGTGGGCCCGGGACGCACGATGGTGGCCCGCACCCCGGTGCCCTCGAGCTCCATCTGCAGGGAGTGGATGTAGCCCTCGAGCCCCCATTTGGAGGTCACATAGGCGGCCATGGCCGGCCGCGGTCGCTCGACGACGTCGGAGGTGACGAAGACGATGTCGCCTCGCCGTCGCGCCGTCATGGCCGGCACGATGGCGCGGACCAGGCGATGGGTGCCGCTCACGTTGACCCGGAGCACCCCGTCGAACGCCTCGGGGTCGGTGTCGAGGACGGAGCCGGCCATGTTCAGCGCCGCGTTCGAGACCAGGATCTCCACCTCGCCGAGGGCATCGACGGCCGCCTTGGCGAACTGGTCCACCGACTCGCCGTCGGCCAGGTCGAGGTGGATGGCCACCGCTTCGCCGCCCTCGGACCGGATAGCCGCCGCGGTGTCCTCGCACGCCGCGACCCGTCGGGCCCCGAGGGCCACCGGGTGTCCGAGCGAGGCCAGCTCCTTGGCCGTCGCCTCTCCGATCCCCGACGACGCCCCGGTGACCACCGCCGGCCGCCGCTCGGGATTGGGCTCGAAGCGGGGCATCAGCGAAGCACCACCGTGGTCGGGAGGGCGGCCAGCCCGCGCACATTGATCGAGTGGACCCGCTCGATTCCCGCGGCGTCGATGTCGTAGGTGGCGACCCGCTTGACCAGTTCGCCGAGCCCGATCCGGGCCTCCATCCTGGCCATCGGAGCCCCCATGCAGAAGTGTCGGCCGCTTCCGAAGCTGACCAGCTTGGATGTGTCCCGGTCGAGGTGGTAGCGATCCGGCTCGGGGAACACCGTCTCGTCCCGGTTGGCCGAACCGACCAGCAGCAGCACCCGGTCTCCTTCGGGGACGGTGGTGCCATGGATCTCCAGAGGGGTGCGGGCCACCCGCAGCAGCATCTGGCTCGAGGTGTCGAAGCGCAGGGTCTCCTCGACCCAGTCGGCCACCCGCGCCGGGTCGGTGAAGGGCTTGGCCCGCTCATCGGGATGGCGCCACGCCCAGTACCAGGCGTTGCCGAGCAGTTTGGTGGTCGTCTCGTTGCCGGCCACCACCATCAGGAAGAGAAAGCCGACGACCTCCTCGTCGGTGAGCCTGTCCCCATCGAGCTCGGCCTCGAGCAGGGCCGAGGTGAGGTCGTCCCGGGGCTGGACCCGCCGTTCGTCGACCATCGCCTGGTAGTAGACGACCAGGGACAGGGCGGCGTCCATGCCGGCCTGGGGCACGTCGAACAGCCCGTCTTCGCGATGCACCACCAGGTCGGCCAGCCGCCGGATCTCGGCCCGGTCGACCGGGGGCACGCCGACCAACTCGGAGATCACGTCCATCGGAAGCTTGCCGGCGAAGTCGGCGATGAAGTCGAACGAGCCCCGGTCGAGGGCGGCGTCGAGGTGCTCGACGGCGATGGCCCGGATCCGGTCCTCCATCTGGGCCACCTTCGACGGGGTGAAACCCTTGCCGATCAGTGAGCGCATGCGGGTGTGGCGGGGCGGGTCGAGGGCGAGGAACGACATCACCTTGTGGGCGTCGGGGCGGAAGGCGCTCGGGTCGAGCGAGACGCCGTAGGCGTTGGAGTAGCCGTCCACGTTGCGGAAGGCGGCGAGGACGTCCTCATGTCTCGACAGGGCCCAGAAGTCGAGCTCCTCGTTCCGGTACAGCGGGGCCTCGGCCCGCAGGCGGGCATAGACCGGGTACGGATCCTCGTGGATCTCGTAGGCATACGGGCTGTAGGCGACCGGCTGACGCGTGGTGGTCATCCGGCCGCTCTCGACTCGACGGCCACCGGCGCCCGGTCGAGCAGCAGCTCGGCCGCGGCGACCAGGAAGTCGGCGATGTCGGTGTAGGGCATGTGGCCCATGCCGGCGATCAGCAGCGAGCCCGAGAACGACGTCTCGAGCACCCGGACGACCAGCGGGTCAGTACCGGTGCCGAGGGCCGTGGCCAGCCGCCGGTGGATCTGGGCCCCGATCCGGTCGCGTAGGTGCTTGACGTCGGGGTTGGGACTGAGCAGGGCCACCGTGCACGCATCGACCAGCGCCGGGCTCTCCGCGGTGAACAGGACCATGGACCGGACCGCCTCGGCCAGTCGCTCGGACACCGGCCGCTCCCCGTCCGGCTCGACCGGCGGGAGCGCCTCCATGCGTCGCCACAGCACCTCGGCCAGCAGGTGGTCCTTGGAACTGAAGTAGGTGTAGGCGGTGGCCGGGGCCACGCCGGCCCGGCGGGCCACGGTGCGCACCGTGAGCCCGGCGTAGCCGACCTCTTCGACCTCCTCGCCGGTGGCCTGGACCAGCTGCATGACCACTTCGGCCTGGCGGGGGGTGAGGCGCCGCCGGGTCCCTTCGAGGGAGTGGGGCCCGTCGGACGCGCGGCCCGCGTCCTGCTCGGCGATGGTGAGAGGTCCCTTGGGCATGGCTCAGCGCCCGTCGCCGGCCCCGGGGATGTGGGGTGTCCCGTCCCGCATGGATGGGAAGTCGAACGTGGCCGCGGTGGTCATCTTGGTGATGGTGGTGATGTCGGCCTCGGGCAGGGTCTCGTTGTCGTCGTCGATGATCAGTTCCCAGCGGCAGTGCGGGGCCCGGTCGGACGGGACCCGGGGAGGACGGTGGACGTGGCGGATGTGCGCCTTGGGGTTGATGGCCTGGGCGGTGACATCGAATGTCCCGTCCTCGATGTGATGGCACATCCCGGTCACCATCTTGTCGCCCCATGGCTCGGCGTCCATCAGCGCGCCGCAGTAGGCGAGCTCGAAGTAGCCATGCTTCTCGTCGACCACCTCGTAGCGGACATCGAGGTAATGGTGGGGGAAGCCGGGGTCGAGCTGGAGGACCTTGAAGATGGCCTCGACGTCGTTGCCCTCGACGCCCATGATCCGACGGAGTCGCTGCCCGTAGACCGGGCTGGCGCCCCGCCACTCCTCGATGGCCAGCCGTTCCATCTCCTCCATGCCGTGGGACATACCGATCGCCGCACACATCGACCGGTCGAGGATGTGGACGGCCTGGGCGTACTCGCGCACCAATCTCACCAGTGCCTCACGGGACAGATCCTCGTATCGGAAGTCGGCCTGGAACGGGCCCGAGTAGTCGGGTAGGCCGCCGTCCACCGTGGCGCCGGCTCGTTCCTCCACGTTGCCGTCCTCCATGTGTCGGACTATAGTCCAGACACGTGTCCAAGCACAATGGGTGAGATCATCACCCGGCGGATGTGAGCGATCGACAGGGGGAACACCGAGTGCCAGAAGTCGGATCAGCCAACGGGGCCGGCGACACGGACAAGCCGGTGGTCGGGGTCATCGGCCTCGGGTCCATCGGCGACGGGGTGGCCTCCAGCGTGGCCCGGGCCGGACTGCCCCTGGTGGTCTGCGACCTTCGCACCGAGGCCACCGATCGGTACCGCGAGACGGCGACGGTGGCCGAATCGCCCGCCGACCTGGTCGGACGGTCGGACGTGGTGGTGGTGGCCGTGATCGACGATGCCCAGGTACACGCTGTCCTGTCCGGTCCGGACGGGGGCCTGGTCGCCGCCGGGCCCGGCACCACCATCATCATCGTGAGCACCATCTCGATCCCGTGCATCCGGGCCATCGGCGCCGAGGCCGCGGCCCTCGGCGTGCCGGTGCTCGACTGCGGCGTCACCGGAGGACCGACGGCCGCCGCCGCCGGCGAGCTGGTCTGCATGGTCGGCGGTGACCCCGATGTCATCACCCGACTCGGGCCGGTCTTCGACGCCATCGCCTCGGTGACGGTGACCATGGGACCCTTCGGAAGTGGTCTCGCCGCCAAGCTGGCCCGCAACCTGGTGACCTACGGATCGTGGTTGGCCGCCTACGAGGGTCAGGTCCTGGCCGAGGCGGCCGGAATCGACCTGGCCAGCCTGGCCCAGGTGGTCAAGGCCAGCGATCCACAGATCGGGGGCGCGTCGAGGCTGATGTTCCGGCCCACCGTGGCACCCTTCACCGACGCCGACGACAAGGGGCTGGTCGGGGCCATGCGGGCCGCCGCCCTCCTGGCCCACAAGGACCTGGCCGCGGCGCTGGAACTGGCCGGGTCGCTCGACGTCGAACTGCCCCTGGCCCGGATGACCGAGGACCGCGCCGACCAGATCTTCGGCGTCGGAGGGGCCTGATGGCCGCGCCCGACACCCGGGTGGTGGGGGAGGAGCGGCTCCTGATCGGCGGAGAGCTCAGGGCGGCCCGGTCGGGTCGGACCTTCGAGACCGTCAACCCGGCCACCGAGGAGGTCCTCGGCGTGGTGGCTGACGCCGGTCCCGAGGATCTCGACGATGCCATCGAAGCCGCCCGCCTCGCCTTCGACACGACCGGGTGGTCGACCGATGTCGAGCTGCGGGTGCGCGGGCTCCGTCAGCTGCAGGCCGCCTTTCTCGCTCACGCCGACCAGATCCGGGCCCTCACCGTGGCCGAAGCGGGGTCGCCGGTCTCGCTCACCTACTCGGCCCAGCTCGACGCGCCGGTCGAATCACTCGGATGGGTGGCCGACATGGCCGAGGGGTACGAGTGGGAGACCGATCTGGGCAATGCATCACCGCTCGGGATCCCGTCCCACCGCTGGGTCCGGCGCGAGGCCACCGGGGTCGTCGGCGCCATCACCCCGTGGAACGTTCCCCATCAGATCAATCTGGCCAAACTGGGCCCGGCCCTGGCCGCCGGCAACACCGTGGTCCTCAAGCCTGCGCCCGACACACCGTGGTGTGCCACCGTGCTCGGACGCCTGATCGCCGAGGAGACCGACATCCCTCCCGGTGTGGTCAACATCGTGCCGTCGTCGGACCACGGTATCGGCGGCTTGCTCTCGGTTGACCCGAGGGTGGACCAGGTCAGCTTCACCGGTTCCACCGCCACCGGCAGGAAGGTGATGGCCTCGGCGTCGGAGTCGCTGAAGAAGGTCTTCCTCGAGTTAGGCGGCAAGTCAGCGTTCGTGATCCTCGACGACGCCGACCTGCGCGGCGCGTGCGCCACGGCGGCCTTCACCGTGTGCACCCACGCCGGGCAGGGTTGTGCCATCACCACCCGGCTGGTGGTGCCGAGGACGCAGTTCGACGAGGCGGTCGAGTCCACGGCCCGCGTCCTGGCCAAGCTGCCCGCCGGCGACCCCACCGACCCGGGGACGATCTGCGGCCCGCTGATCAGTGCACGCCAACGCGATCGGGTCGAGGGATACATCCGCCTGGCCGCCGACGAGCACGGCACCATCGTGACCGGCGGCGGCCGGCCCGACGGCTTCGACGCCGGTTTCTTCGTCGAGCCCACGTTGATCGTGGGGGTGGACAACGGGTCCCGAGTGGCCCAAGAGGAGATCTTCGGACCCGTGCTCGTGGTCATCCCCCACGACGGGGACGGTGACGCGGTGGCATTGGCCAACGCGTCGTCCTACGGGTTGTCCGGCTCGGTGTGGTCGGCCGACCGTCAACGGGCCATCGGCGTGGCCGATCGCATCCGCACCGGCACCATCGGGATCAACGGCGGCCTGTGGTTCAGCCCCGACATGCCCTTCGGGGGCTACAAGCAGTCGGGCGTCGGGCGGGAGTCCGGGGTGGCCGGGTTCGAGGAGTACCTCGAGACGAAGTCGATCGCCGAGCCGGCGTGAACAGGAGCGTGACCAGATGAGTGAGTCCGAGACGGGCCGGGAGCCGGGTTCGTCCCGGGCCCGGGGCATGGCCAAGATGGAGGAGGTCTACGGGTTCTCGGTCGACCCCGACAAGATCGCCGGCCCCTACGTCGACTTCACCGTCGATCACCTGTTCGGCGAGGTGTGGACCCGGCCCGCGCTCGACACCCGCGACCGACGGCTGATGACCATCGGGGTGCTGGCCGCCCTCGACCAGCCCCAGTTGATGGAGATCCAGTTCCGTTCCGCGCTCGAGCGGGGCGAGCTGACCGAGGAGCAGGTCCGTGAGACCGTGCTCCACCTCACCCATTACATCGGCTGGCCGCTCTCGACCGAGATCAATGCCGCCGCCGAGCGGGTCATCGCCCAACGCAGCCGGGACGGGGGGTCGTGAGCGAGGAGTCCGCCGGCCCGGCTCCGATGGTCCGGTTCGACTTCACCGGCAAGGTGGCCATCGTGACCGGGTCGGGAGGCGGCATCGGACAGGCGTACGCCGAGGGCCTGGCCGCGGCCGGCGCCGCGGTGATGGTCGCCGACATCGCCGAGGACAACGCCGCCGGGGTGGCGGCCGGCATCGTGTCGGCAGGCGGGTCGGCCGAGTCGATCCGGGTGGACGTGGCCGACCCCGACTCGGCCCGGGCCATGGCCGAACGGACGGTCGAGCGGTTCGGCGGTATCGACTACCTGGTCAACAACGCGGCCATCTTCGGCGGGATGCAGCTCGACCTCCTGCTCACGGTGGACTGGGAGTATCTCAACCGGTTCCTGTCGGTCAACATGCTCGGGGCCCTCAACTGCGTGCGCGCCTGCTATCCGGCCATGAAGGCCCGGGGGGAGGCGCCATCGTCAACCAGTCCTCGACGGCTGCCTACCTGTACGCCGGCTTCTACGGCCTGGCCAAGGCCGGGGTCAACTCGATCACCCAACAGATGGCCCACGAGCTCGGCGGCCAGAACATCCGCACCAATGCCATCGCCCCCGGCCCCATCGACACCGAGGCGTCCCGGACCGTGGTCCCCGACGCCTTCATGAAGCCGATCCTGGCGTCGTTGGCCATCAAACGCCAGGGCCAGACCTCCGACCTGGTGGGCATGTGCCTGTTCCTGCTGTCCGATGAGGCCTCGTGGATCACCGGCCACGTCTTCAATGTCGACGGCGGTCAGGTCGTCCGCCCGTGAGCGAAGGACGGATCGAGGTCGAGGACGACGGTGGGGTCAGACTCATCGCCTTCGACCGCCCCGAGGTGCGCAATGCGTTCGACGCGGCCATGTACAGCGAGGTGACCGGGGCGCTCGCCGGCGCACTGGACGACGAACAGGTCAGGTCGGTGGTGATGACCGGGAGGGGGAAGGCGTTCACCGCCGGCCAGGACCTCCGGGAGATGGCCGCCCTGGCCACCGGGGGCGGCGGACCGGAGGCCGGCTCGGGCTTCGGCGGCCTGATGGATGTCGTGGACTCCTTCGACAAGCCGTTGTTGGCCGCGGTCAACGGTGTCGGGGTGGGGCTGGGTTGCACGCTGCTGGCCCACGTGGACCTGGTGCTGATGGACGAGACGGCCCGGCTCCGGGTCCCGTTCGCCGAGCTGGGGGTGCCTCCCGAGGCGGCCAGCAGTTGGCTGCTCCCCGAGCGGATGGGCTGGCAGCGGGCGTCAGCCATGCTGCTGGCGTCGGAATGGATCGATGCCCACCAGGCCGCCGACGCCGGGTTGGCGCTCCGGGTCTGCCCGGCGGGCACGGTGCTCGGAGAGACCATGGACCTGGCCCGGCGCATCGCGTCGTACCCGCCGCACGCCACCCGCCAGATCAAGCGGCTGATGATGGCCTCCCGCCGACCGGCGATCGCCGAAGCCCGGGCCCGGGAGGAGGCGGCCTTCGCCACCTTGTTCGCCGACCCCGACCACAACCCGGGTTCGCAGCTGGCCGCCGGACTGGATCGCTGACCGCCCGTGCACCTCGGCATCACCGCATTCCTCACCGATCTGGCCATGACCCCGGCCGAGCTGGCGCTGGCCGCCGAGGAGCGCGGCTTCCACTCGTTCTACCTACCCGAGCACACCCACCTCCCGGTGCGGGCCGACCAGCCGCCGGCCCTGGTCGAGGGGGTGGACGCCGACGACTACCGCCGCAGCCTCGACCCGATCGTGGCCCTGTCCACGGCAGCTTCGGCCACCCGGCGGATCCTCCTCGGCACCGGGGTGATGCTGGTGGCCCAGCACGACCCCATCGTCCTGGCCAAGCAACTGGCCACGCTCGACCACCTGAGCGGGGGCCGGGTAGTCCTCGGCATCGGCTTCGGATGGAACCGCGAGGAGGCCGCTGACCACGGGGTGGCATTCGAGGACCGGCGGGCCATCGCCCGCGACCACGTCCTGTGCATGCAGGCCCTGTGGTCCGAGGACCAAGCTGAGTTCCACGGCCGCTATGTATCCCTCGACAAGTGCTGGAGCTGGCCCAAGCCGGTCCAGCAGCCGCGGATCACCACACTGATCGGCGGGAGCGCCAACGCGTCGGTGTTCGGGGCGGTGGCCGAGTACGCGGACGGGTGGATGCCCGTCGGGGGGGCCGGCCTGTCCGAGGCCCTGCCCCGGCTCAGGCGGGCCGTCGAGGACCGGGGCGCGATCCCGGAGGCATCCGGGTGGTTCCGTTCGGCACGGTGCCCACCGACGAGAAGCTGGCCCACTACCAGGCCCAGGGCATCGGGGAGGTGGTGCTGCGGGTGCCATCTGGGAGTGCCCGCACCATGCTGTCGGTGCTTGACGATCACGCCGCCTACCTGGCCCGTTTCGGTGGCGGTGATGACTGAGCCTGACACCGCGCCGGTGGCCAAGCCGTGGAGCAGCGCGGGTACGGGAGGAGCTGGCCGGTTCGGTCCGCCGGCTGATGGCGGTCACGGTGACCTCGACGGCTCCGTCCGAACTGCTGGCCGACGTAGCCCGGCAGGCGGCGGCACTGGCCGACCAGCTCGACCGCTTCGTCCCCGAGGCCGGTCCGGCCCCGTTCGCCCGCTTCTCCGAGGAAACGGTCAGGTCCGGGAACCCCCACGCACTGGCCGCGGCGATGCCCTTCGATGTGGTGATCGGATCGTGCAATCCGGTGGCGCTGCCGATCACCATCGAGTTCGACCCGCCCAAGGCCATCGGGCGGGCCCAGTTCACCGCCACCTACGAAGGGGCGCCCGGATGTGTGCACGGTGCGGTCCTCGCCGGTGCCTTCGACATCGTGCTGACCGCGGCCAACATCATGGCCAACGGCGCCGGCCCGACCGTCAACCTCTCGATCCGGTACTTGAAGCCGACCCTCGTCGAGCAGCCGGCGCTGTTCGAATCATGGGTCACCTCCCGGGACGAGCGCCGGACCCACAGCCGCGGTCACCTCATCCAAAACGGCGTGGTCACCGTCGAGGCGGTGGGCGAATTCGTCAACATGGAGCGCTCGCGCATCACCGCCATGCACCGACGGGACGAGTCCTCAGGACCGACGGACGTGATCGATGAGGGCGACGGCGGGGGCTGACCGGGCGCGAGCCTCCCGCATTCTCTACAGTCGTAGTGATCGGGTCGGCTGGGGGGCGGATCGAGGATCCGGGGTCGTCCCACCACACAGGGGGAGAGATCACCAATGGATGCCACCTCACCGCAGGGACCCGCTCCGATCGGAAAGCCGACATGGCGGCGGGAGACGAGGGTGGCGGCGGTCCTGACTGCGGTGGTGCTGGCCGCCTCGCTGGCCGCCTGCTCGTCGACCAACAGCGTCGGAACCGACACCGGCTCGTCGGCCAAGGCGACCATCCCCAAGGTGGCGTTCAGCGACCACACCGGCATCACCGCCACCTCAGTGTCGGTGGGCAACGTGTCCACTCTGTTGGCCGGGATCTTCAAAGGTGCCGCCGTCGGCACCGAGGCCTACGCCGACTATGTGAACTCGACGGGCGGGATCAACGGCCGCAAGATCATCGTCGACAGCAGCGACGACCACTACGCCGGGGCCCCCAACCGGGAGGCGACCCAGGCCGCGGTCCTCAAGGACTTCGCCATGGTGGGTAGCTTCTCGCTGTTCGACAACTTCGGCGGGCTCGTCCTGAAGGACAACCCGGAGGTGCCCAACGTCACCGTGTCGCTCGACGTGGCCACGGCCGAGCTGCCCAACTCGTTCAGCCCGGCCCCGACCCCGAACGGCTGGATCCTCGGTCCCCTGGTCTACTTCCAGAAGAAGTTCCCCACCGATGTCAAGGCGGCCGGTGCGCTGGTGGCCGACGAACCGTCGGCCACCGTGAAGTGGACGGCGGAGAAGGCGGCCATGGAGCACCTGGGGTACAAGGTGGTCTACGACCCCACCTTCGACATCTCGACGACCAACTTCAACCAGTATGTCGTCAACATGAGGAACGACGGGGTGAAGATCCTGTTCCTCGAGCAGATGCCCCAGAATTACGCCGCCGCGGTGATCCAGGCCCTCAACCAGCAGAACTTCCACCCGGTGGTGGTGCTGGGCGGCTCCACCTACAGCGAGGAGCTGGTGCCGAACTCGGGAGGTGCGGCAGCCATCGACGGTGCCTACATGGAGCAGAACACCGCCCTCTACCTCGGGGAGGACGCATCCGGGATCCCGGCGGTCAACACCTTCCTCACCTGGGTGCAGAAGGCGTCACCGGGCTTCCATGCCGACCTCTACACGTTGTACGGCTGGTTGTCGGCGGAGATGTTCAGCCAGGCCCTCAAGGCGGCTGGATCCGACCCCAGCCGGGGCTCGGTTCTCGAGGCGCTCCGCCACATCACCTCGTTCTCCGGTGGGCATCTGGTGGGCACGGCCAACCCGGCCGACAGGGTGCCCACCAATTGCTACATCATCGCCAGGATCGAGCACGGGAAGTACCAGCGGTTGGACGACCCCCCGGTGAAGGGCCCGACCCACGGCTACCGCTGCGACCAACCGTTCTATTACTACCCGGCGGCCTGAGCCGGCCGGCACCGTGCTCGGAGTCAGTCGGCGGCCCGGGCGGCCCGGGTCATCAGCCGTGATTTGCGGTTGGCGGCCTGGTTCTTGTGGATCACGCCTTTGGCCGCCGCCTTGTCGATCCGCTTGATGGCCAGACGCAACGACTCCTCGCCGTCCTCCGCCCCGGTGTCGATGGCGTTGATGGCCCGCTTGGTCCGTGTCCGCAGCTCGGACCGCACCGCCTTGTTGCGCGCCTGGCGCTTGATGGTCTGGCGGTTCCTCTTGATCTGGCTCTTGATGTTTGCCACTGCTGGTCCTTGTCGTCCTGGTGCGTTTGGTGCGGTGGGCCGTGCAGCCGCCACCGTCGGTTCGGAGATCTGACCCCGGGTGCCCGACGAGGGCCCATTTCCGGAGGCCCCCGAGGATAGCAGCCCCACCGGCTGCTTCCTATCCGCCACCCGGCCCTGGTCCGCACCCACCCGGCAGGGTTCCCGCCCGGACGGCCCGCCGGTGGTGGTCGGGCCTCCGGTCGGCTTGGGTACGCTGGCCGTTCCGTGCTTCCCATCGACCGCATCCGCAATTTCTCCATCATCAGCCACGTCGACCATGGCAAATCCACCCTGTCCGATCGCATCCTGGAGCTGACCGGGGCCGTCGACCCCCGACTGATGCGCGAGCAGTACCTCGACTCGATGGACATCGAGCGCGAACGGGGGATCACCATCAAGGCGCAGAACGTGCGGGTGGCGTGGAAGGAGCACACCCTCCACCTGATCGACACCCCCGGCCACGTCGATTTCGGGTACGAGGTCAGCCGGTCGCTGGCCGCCTGCGAAGGGGCCGTGCTGCTGGTCGACGCCTCCCAGGGCATCCAGGCCCAGACCCTGGCCAATTGCTACCAGGCCCTCGACAACGATCTCGAGATCGTGGCCGTCCTCAACAAGATCGACCTCCCGGCCGCCGATCCCGACCGGTCGGCGGCGGAGATCGAACAGGTCCTCGGACTCCCTTCGTCGGGCATCCTGCGCATCTCGGCCAAGACCGGGGAGGGGGTCCCCCAGTTGCTGGACGCCATCGTGGAGCGCATCCCCGCTCCCACCGGTGACCCCTCCGCGCCGCTGCAGGCCCTCATCTTCGACTCGGCCTACGACCAGTACCGGGGGGTGGTCAGCTCGATCCGGGTGATGGAGGGCACGCTGGTCGGCACGGACAGACTTCGGTTCATGCAGGCCGGCAGCAACCACGAGATCGAGGAGATTGGCGTCCGGACCCCGATCACCGTGCCGGTGGACGAGCTCGGCCCCGGCGAGGTGGGCTACCTGATCGCCGGGATCAAGGATGTGGGGGGCGCCCGATCCGGCGAGACGGTCACCACCACCGCCCATCCGGCCGACGCCGCGCTGGCCGGGTACCGCGATCCGAAGCCCATGGTCTTCTGCGGGCTCTTCCCCATCGACGGCGACGAGCTGCCCGACCTGCGCGACGCATTGGAGAAGCTCCGGCTCAACGACGCCAGCTTCACCTATGAACCGGAGTCGTCGCGAGCCCTCGGGTTCGGATTCCGGTGCGGCTTCCTCGGGCTCTTGCACATGGAGATCGTCCGCGAGCGGCTCGAGCGGGAGTTCGATCTGTCACTCATCGCCACCGCCCCGTCCGTCGCCTACCGGGCGTACCTGAACGACGGGACCTGTGTGGATGTCGACAATCCGAGTGAGCTGCCCGAGCCCACCGTCCTCGAGCATGTCGACGAGCCCATGCTCAGGGCTACCATCCTCACGCCGGCGGAGTACACCGGAACGGTGATGGACCTGTGCCAGGGCCGGAGGGCCGAGATGCTCAAGATGGAGTACCTCTCACCCGAGCGGGTCGAGTTCGTCTACGCCATCCCGTTGGCTGAGGTGGTGGTCAACTTCTTCGACCAGCTGAAGAGCCGGACCAAGGGCTACGCCAGCCTCGACTACGAGCCCGAGGGCTACGCCACCGCCGACCTGGTCAAGGTCGACCTGCTCATCAACCACACGCCGGTCGACGCCTTCTCGACCATCGTCCACCGGTCACAGGCCGACTTCTACGGCCGGAGGATGACCGAGAAGCTCCGTGAGCTGATCCCCCGCCAGATGTTCGACGTCCCCATCCAGGCCGCCATCGGCGGCCGGGTCCTGGCCCGGGAGACGGTCAAGGCCAGGCGGAAGGATGTCCTGGCCAAGTGCTACGGCGGTGACATCACCCGGAAGCGCAAGCTTCTGGAGAAGCAGAAGGAAGGCAAGAAGAAGATGAAGAACATCGGGCGGGTCGAGGTTCCCCAGGAGGCGTTCGTTTCCGCGCTCAAGCTGGACGACTGAACGGTCGATCCTGGTTAACAGCGCATTCCTGTCCGATCGAGGTCCCTCCGGTGCTCCAACAACTGACGTCTAACGTGTCACCAGTGTCCAAGGATGCCTCTATCTCCGTGTCCGGCCTCTCCAAGACCTACCGGATCTACACACGGGAGGACCAGCAGACGACCACGGCGGCCGAGGCGGTCATCAAGAAGCTCAAGCAGTCGCGGGCGAAGAAGGTCGTCGAGAAGTTCGAGGCTCTCCACGACGTGACCTTCGAGGTGAACTGGGGGGAAGTGGTCGGGATCATCGGCCGTAACGGGGCCGGGAAGAGCACCCTGCTCAAGATCATCAACCGGATCACCGCCCCGACCGCCGGCCGTATCGAGTTGGGTGGCCGGGTGGGAAGCCTCCTCGAGGTGGGCACCGGATTCCATCCCGAACTGACCGGGCGGGAGAACGTCTACCTCAACGGGACCCTGCTCGGCATGCGCCGGCGGGAGATCAAGGAGCGGTTCGACGCCATCGTCGACTTCGCCGGTACCGAGAAGTTCCTCGACACCCAGGTGAAGCGGTACTCGACCGGCATGTACATCCGTCTGGCCTTCGCGGTGGCCGCCCATCTGGATAGCGAGATCCTGGTGGTCGACGAGGTGCTCGCCGTCGGCGACTCCGACTTCCAGGCCAAGTGCCTTCGGAAGATGAGGGAGGTGGCCCGCGACGGCCGCACCGTCCTGTTGGTGAGCCATCAGTTGCAGACGGTGTCGGACCTGTGCAGCTCGGCTCTCTACATGGAGAGCGGACGCTTGGTCCTCCACGGCACCGTCGAAGAGGCGATGGAGGCGTACAAGCGCAGCTTCGCCCGGACCGCACCGATGCTCAAGGAGGCATCGTTCCGCCCCGGGACCGGTGAGCTCCGCTTCGCCGAGGTGAGCGTGGCCAGCGACATCACCAAGCCGGGCGAGGAAGTGGTCGTCGAGTTTTCCGTCGGGGCCAACCCCGCCTTCGGGAACCGCTACCACATCTCCTGTTTCTTGAACAACGAGGACGGGATGATGATCGCCCAGTGCGACTCGCGTGTTGTCGACTTCTGGCTCGACCCCGCCACCGAGAACGAGGGTCGCATGGCTCTGCGCACCCCGTGGCTGAAGCCGGGCGCCTACACCGTCGACATGATGATCCACGCCGGCGGCCACCCGACCGACATCTGGGAGCAGGCCTGCCATTTCCAGGTCCTTCCGGTCGCCCCCTATCCGCACCCGACGACTCCGGACGGGACCGACCACGGTGTCGTCTTCCCCGACTTCGACTACTCGCAGCGCTGAGGAACCATGACCACCATCGTCATCACCCCGCCCAAGAAGTTCTCCGTCCCCAAGGTCGCCGAGCTGTGGGAGGCGCGCGAGGTCTTGTACCGCTTCGGGGCCCGGGACGTGACCCTCCGCTACCGACAGACACTCCTGGGTGTCGTGTGGGTCGTACTCCAGCCGTTGCTGACCGCCCTGGTCTTCGTCCTGGTCTTCTCCAAGGTGGCCCATCTCCACTACCCGCCGGGCGCCCCTCCGATCGTGTTCGTCTTCGTCGGCGTCATGGTCTGGAACCTCTTCAGCGGGATCATCACCCGCGCCCAGACCTCTCTCGTCTCCAACCGGGACCTGGTGTCCAAGGTCTTCTTCCCCCGGATGCTGGTGCCCCTGGCCGTCGTCTACTCGTGCTTGGTCGACTTCCTGGTGTCGTTGGCGTTCCTCATCGTCCTCATGGTCGCCTACGGGGTCAACCCGGGGGTGGCCGTCCTGCTCAGCCCGGTGTGGGCGGCCATGACCATCCTGCTGGCCAGCGGGATCGGATTGGTGACGTCGGCGCTGACCGTCCGCTACCGCGACGTTAACTACTTCGTCCCGTTCGTCCTGCAGTTCTTGCTCTTCGCCAGCCCCATCGCCTACTCGATCGACAACGTCCCGTCCCGGTACCGGGTGATCTACGACCTGAACCCGCTCACCTGGTTGCTCCAGACCTTCCAGTGGTCGTTCGTGCACGCGACGGCCCCGTACCCGTGGGAGTTCGCGCTGGCCGTCGTCGTCCCCGTCGTGGCCTTCGTCGGTGGGGCGATCATCTTCGAGCAGATGGAGCGCGGCTTCGCCGACTCGATCTGACCGGTGGGCGCTCTCCTCCGGTCAGTCGACGGTGGCCCAGGGTGTGGGTGCGAAGCGGTCGACGACCCAGCGCGTCAACAGGGGATAGCCCCGGGCCTGCCCATCGATGGTGTACAGCGAGTGGTCGTCGCCGGGGATGACCTCGATGACCAGCACCCCGCGCCGGCGGAGCCCCCGGCGGACCACCGACCAGTACAGCGAGGGCTCGAACTCCTGGGCGTCGACTTCGCTGGCGATGACCAGCACCGGGATCCCCCGCTTGCTGACCGCGGCCACCGGATGGATCGGTGACCCTTTCACCCACACCTGGCACAGCGCCCGCCACGCCCTGAGGGCCAGCCTCGAGTGCTTGACCGACAGGTCCCGCAGGAACCCGGGCATCGGCCGGTAGGCCTGCCGGCGCCGGTCGATGACGCCCAGGTCGACGTCGGGCAGCCAGGCGGTCAGTCCGGGGTTGATGGCGCAGACCCCGAGGGGATGCAGCCGGAGGCCGGCTTCGATGGCGTGGTAGCCGCCCGAGGAGAGACCCACGAAGACGAGGTTGCGTCCGTCAGGATGACCCAGGGCTGCGGCCAGATCGGTGAGATCGTCCATGGCCTCGGGAGGCTTCGGGACCTGGCGGGGCTGGCCTGGCCGGCCGAACGTCTCCCCGATCCCGTCGATGTCCACCCGGATGCACCGCAAGCCCTGGCCGGCGAAGTGCCGGGCCAGCTCGACCCACTTCCGCCCCGCCCCGGTGTGATCGAGGGCTCCGGCCGACAGGAACACCACGGTCGGCGACACCGGTCCCGGCTCGGTGCTGGGCTCGGTGACCATGCCGAACAGTCCATTGGGTCCCAGCCAGACCGGGTGCTCGGTGATCGCCCGGCCGTCTGCATCACGCGCCACCTCGGCCTCGGCGACCGCCTCCACCTCGATGGCACACCCCGGGGCGTCGAGTGCTCGTGATACCCAGTCGACGATCGTCTTGAGGGTGGTGGCCGGCAGGGTGATCATCTGCGGAGGTACATCCAGCAGATCGGGTTGCCCGTCCACCTCGATCCAATCGACGTGGGCCCCTCTTTCGTTGGCAGCCGGCGCCCCCCGGTCCTCGCTCCGCACCGCCACCAGCGCGCTGTGGACGTTGGAGTAGTCGGCGGAGGACAACGTGAGCGCGGACAGTTCCTTCACCGTCTCCGCCGAATAGACGAAGGCCGGACCGGCGACCGATCCGTCTCCCACCTGCTTGGCCCCGTAACCGGTGGCCAACAGTGTGCGCTCGACGCGCAGGAAGTCGCGTCCCGAAGCCCACGGGTCCCAGACGACCAGGTGGTCGGCCGATGTGCCCCGGGCGACGGCCTCGATGGCCAGCAGGGCCCCCGTGCGCATCCCGAGCAGCACCACCGGCCCGTCCGCGGACCGTCGGGCGAACGAGACGGCCTCGTCGACACTGGCCAACCAGTCGGTCATCCTCGCCGGATCGTCGAAGTTGCCTGTCGAGTCGCCGGTGCCGCCGTAGGCGAAGCGCAGCGCGGCCACCCCACAACCGGCGAGTTGGTCGGAGAGCGCTTGGATGGCCGGCTGGGCGTTGGCCGCCTCGCGCCCGAGCGGTCCGCACATGACCACCACGCCCCGGGCCCTGCCGTCCTCGGGAATGTGGACGTGACCGAACAGCCGGCGCCCGGGTGGACCGAACCAGGTCGCTGTGGCCCTCATCTCAGATCCAGTCGCTCAGTCGGCAAGCCGCGGGAGCCGTGTACGTTTCGTGAGGCAATGAACGAATCCTCCCCTTCCGCCGGCACCGCTCCCGCCGAGCCGTCGACCCTGCCGGGCTCCCTTCGCCTCGGCGCGTACTTCCTACTCGGCGACCCCGCCTTCCTGGAGCAGAGCATCCGTTCGGTATACGCTATCGCTGAACGCATCGTGGTTGTTTATGACGAGGCCGGGCTGAGCTGGACCAAGCGGGCGTTGCCCATCGAGCACTGCCTGGCCGTCGTCGACCAGATGGACACCGAGGGGAAGATGATCTTTCTCCCCGGCAACTTCCACGACAGCGGGCTGCTCCCCATGGAGGCCGAGACACTCGAGCGGAACGCGGGCATCGCTGCGCTGGGACACGACGTCGACTGGGTGGTGCAGCTCGATACCGACGAGGTGCTCGGGAGCTCCCGCCGGTTCGCCCAGGCGATCGCCCGCGCCCACTCCGAAGGAAGGTCCGCCCTCGACTATCCGGCCCACTGGCTCTACGGGCACGTCGGAGGACAGATCTACCTTGAGCGGTGCCGCCGGACCTGGGGCATATCGGCCGACTACCCGGGTCCGATGGCGGTGAAGGCGGGCACCTCGCTCAGGTTCGCCCGTCAGTGCGACGTACCGATCTGGCGGATCGACTTCCGGCGCCGGAACACCGACCCCGCCCATCCCCGTGACGCCCCGGTGGATGAGCTGATTGGATCCGACGAGGGGATCTGGCACTTCTCCTGGGTCCGGTCCGAGAAGCAGATGCGGGACAAGGCCGCCTCGTCGGGCCACGTGGACCAGGTCAACTGGGGCAAGGAGATCGACCGCTGGCTTGAGCGCTGCCGGCATCCCCGCCTGACCACGTTGTTGACCCCGTTCCGGCGCCGTCCTCCAGTGGTCGGGCCAACAACCTGGTTGCGCACGGCCCGGGTTCCGGACTGGGTGGTCGTCGGCGCCGAATGAGCAGGCCGACCGCTTCGGTGGCATCATCACCTCCGGCGCCCCCACTTCGTGACCCGGTACCCAGAGCCTCAGCTGGCCCAGACCAGCGCGCCCGGAGGCTGACCGCTACTGGGCCGACCGGAAGGACGCCTCGAGCCCGTCCACCGTCTGGGCCAGGGTGAACTGGTCGAGCACCCGGGCCCGGCACAGCCCGGCCAACTCCGGTTCCTTGTCCCGCCAGTGGATGAGTCCGACCAGGTGCTCGGCCAGCCCGGCGGCGTCCTCCCGTTCGAACAGGAAGCGGGCCAGGGGACCGGACAGGATCTCGGGGATCCCACCGACCCGCGACGCCAGCACCGGCCGCCCGGTGGACAGGGCCTCGATCACCGTGCGGCCGAAGGGCTCCTGCCAGACCGACGGCACCACCACGACGTCGGAAGCGTGAAGGGGGGTCACCACGTCCCGCTGCCCGGGGATGAACCGCACGGTGTCGGTGGCCAACGCGTGCAGCTCGGCGCGGTAGGCGGCCGCGTCGAGCTGGACGGTCGACGAGCCCACCACCAGCAGCCTGGCCTCGTCGGGACCGAAATCGAGTTGGCGCCAGGCCTCGAGCAGGACGTGCACCCCCTTCTCGCGGTCGAGCCGGCCGAAATAGGTGACCACGAACGGTTCCTCGTCGAGGCCCAGTGCGTGCCGGGCCGCGGATCGCTCTTCGTCCCCGCCGAGGGGGTACTCGGCCGGGTCCACTCCGTTGAAGACCACGTCGACCTTGTCCGGGTCCAGCCCCGATTCCAGCCACAGGCCGGCGATGAAGTCGGAGACCATGACGAACCGGTCGACATGGCGGCGCAACCGACCGATCCTGCGCTCGTCGAGATGGTCACTGTGCCCGTGCTCGTGGCAGACCACCGCGGCGCCGACGACCTTGCCCGCGGGCACCGCCCAACCGGTGGACATGATCCGGTTGCCGTAGATCAGGTCCGGTCGACGGCGGACGGTGGCCACCACGGCCGGCACCATCATGGCCATCTGCTTGGGCCGTCCCCTCCGACCGGTCGGGTACCAGTAGTCGACTTCGGGCACCTTGGTCACCGACTGACAGAACTTTCGATAGTCGGGGACCAGCGAGCCGGAGTCGCGGTAGATGAGGTTGACCTGATGGCCGCGCCGCGCCAGCTCGCGGCTCACCTGGAACACGTTCAACTCCACGCCACCCATCGGGTCGGTTCTGTGGACGTTGGTAACCAACCTCATCGAGTGGCCTCTCCTACCCAAAAGCCCACTCTGCCATGGACCGGCTGTCCGGCACGGTCGGTGGGGCCCACGGTCGGCTCACCTCACGGTATGCAGGACCGCCACACCGCGGCATGGGCGGCCGCGCTGGCCTCCCAGGTGAAGGTCTTGGCTCGCCGCCGGCCCCGCCCGATCATCGATTCGGTCTCGGGGCCACCGGTCAACGCCGCCACCAACCCCTCGGCCAGGCCGGATCCGTCCGGTTCCACCAGGTAGGCGGCGTCAGCGCAGACTTCGGGCAACGAGCTCCGGGCCGCGGCCACCACCGGCACCCCGGCGGCCATGGCCTCGAGGGCGGGCAGTCCGAACCCCTCATAGGTGGAGGGGACGACGACGGCGGCGGCGGCGGCCATCAGGCCCTGGACCGTCGGGTCGTCCACCCGCCCGAGGCGGACGGTCCCGGCCAGCGGGGCGAACAGACGGTCCCGCCGCTCGTCCTGCGGGCCCACCAGGACGAGCATGGCGTCGGGCCGGGCCGAGCGGACCCGCGGCCAGGCCTCGGCCAGCCCGGCCAGGTTCTTGCGTTCGGTGCACCCACCGGCATGGAGGACGAAGGGCGACCGGATCCCACGGGCCTCGAGATCCGCCGCGGTCAGGGGCGCGGCTCCGAAGAACCGCTCGCTGACCCCGTTGTGGATGGCCACCGGCGCGTCGACGCCGAGGTGGGTGGCCACCTCGTTGGCCGAGAACTGCGACGGACACACGACCACGGCGGCGCGCCGGGCCGAGGCCACGGCGTCGGCCGGCAGCCGGCCCTCGTCGGGGAACCGGAGGGGCACCACGTCGTGCACGGTGAGCACCTCGGGCCGCGGCGCCGGCGGCAGCCGCAGGTCCATCCGGTGGACGATCCCCTGGCCGCGGTAAAGGAACCGGCCGGCCGTGCGGCGGAGGGCGGGCGACGCGTCGATGAGCAGCCGCGACGGTACCCGTACGGTGCCGGCCAACGGTGACCGGAGGGTCCGCACCACGATCCGGTCCACCGACCAGTCGGGGCCCAGTTCGGCCGCCGCCCGGCCGGCCAGTTCCCGTTCGTAGACCTGCTGGCCCATCGGCTGCCCGACGGCCACGGTGGCCAGGGCCAGCTGCGGGCTCACCGCGGGTGCCACCGGTGGGCCGCCGCCGGTGCACCCGTCCCCACGGGATCGGTGACGATGTCGGTCCGGGCGCAGGAGATGGGCAACGTTAGCGTCGGCGGAACCGGCCGGATGGTGGGCCGTCGCCGGGCCGGGTCGGGGACGGGGTGGAGGGGTAGGTTGGGAGGGGTGGTGAGTCCGGTGGAAGCGGCCGACGTGTCGTCGGCACCGGTCGGCCCGGCGGCTGTTCGGGGCCGGCAGGCCCGCACCGAACTGGTGGTCGGCGTGGCCCTCGTGGTGGTTGTGGTGGCCGTCGGCGCCGTCTACGCCCGCCGGACGGTCGCCGGACCGTTCGACCGGTGGGTCCTCGACATCGTGCCCTCGGGTGGCGGGGGGTGGTTCACCCCGGTCACCTGGTTGCGGTTCCCGCCCGTCACCGTGGTGGGTTCGATCGTGGCCGCCGCCGTCGTGTTCCGCCGGGACCGTCCCCGGGCCGTGGCCTGCCTCGTCGGGCCCACGCTGGCCCTGGTCACCTGCGAGCTCGTGGTCAAACCGGCTGTCGGCCGGACCCTCGGTGGGGTGTACTCCTACCCGTCCGGCTCCACCGCGGGGGTGGCCGCGCTGTCCACCGCCGCCGTCCTGGCCACCACCATCCGGTGGCGGTGGGCCACGGTGGTGGTGGCGTCGGTGGTGTCGTTGTGGATGTGGACCGCGGTCGTCTTCCTCCACTGGCACTACCCGACCGACGCGTTGGCCGGCCTGGCCTACGGGGTCGGCGTGGTGCTGGTGACCGACGCCGCCGCCTGGATGGTCTTGGCCCGCAGGGGCTGGAGGATCTCGGCGCCGTCGACCCCGGTCGCCGACCGCGGGCTCGAACCGCCGGCGCCACCGGCGTGATCGGCACCCGGAGACGAACGCTCAGGTAGTCGGCGGCGGTGCGTCGGGGTTGGCACCACCGGCCGGCTTGCGGATGATGGCCACCGTGTCCTTCGGGTTGTCGGGGTCGAACCTCAGGTCGATGGGCTTGTCGGGGTCGTCGGGCTCACCGCGCGCCTCGATGACGAACGGCACTTCCTTCGTCTTGGATTGGAGGGCCTCCTTGAGCCCCACGGCGATGCCGGTCATGACCGCGCCGGTGGCCGAGCGCTTCATCCAATTGCTGAAGCGCAACGGGTCCTTCCCCGTGACCGTCCCGTCACCGTCGTCGGGCCCTCCGGCCCCGTCGGCGTCGGGGGCACCGGGCCCGTCAGAGGATGGCAGCGGGCCCTCGTCGACCGGATCAGGCCTCGGGTTGGACTCCACAGCGTCCACGGTACCGTCCCGTGGACAGCGCCCGTACCGTAGGATCGACCGCGTGCTGGACCGCTTCCACCCGCCGGTCGAGGAGTATCTGGAGACCATCTTCGCCCTGGAGGAAGAAGGCATCCCGGTCATCCAGGCCCGTCTGGCCGAACGGCTGGGCAAGGCCGCCCCCTCGGTCTCGGAGATGCTCGACCGCCTCGAGGCCGACGATCTCATCGTCCGCAGCTCGCGCCGGATCGCCATGACCGAGAAGGGCGATGCCCTGGCCCGTGGCGTCGTCCGCAAGCACCGGCTGGCCGAGCGCCTGCTGGTGGACATCATCGGGCTCGACTGGGACAAGGCCCATCTCGAGGCCGGTCGGTGGGAGCACGTGATCTCCGACGACGTCGAGGACCGGCTGGTCGTGCTCCTCGGCAACCCGACCACCTGTCCGCACGGCAATCCCATCCCCGGCGTCGAACCGGTCGGCCCCGAGCAGCGTCGCCTGGCCGAGGCCCAGCCCGGCGACCGGATCCGCCTCGAACGGATCACCGAGAGCGTCGAGCACGAGGCGGCATCCCTCTCCTATCTGGGCGACCACGGACTGACCCCGGGCACCACCGCGCTGATCCAGGCCCGGGCCCCCGACGGCACCCTGACCCTGGAGGTCGACGGGGCCAGCATCGCCCTGGGACCGGCCATGACCAAGCGGATGTTCGTCGCCACCGCCTGAGCCCGGGACGCGGCCGCCGGCGGGAGAAACGGGGGAAAGGGCCTGTTGGCGGTCGATGGCAGTCCGGCACGGTTCAGCACTCACTAGAGTGGAGTGCCAGCACAGGGGCGTGTCCGATTCCGACCGGTTCCGGTCGGAGGGGTCCGATCCCCACACCTGAGACCTATGGCCACCTCCGACACCAGCCGAAGCGAAGACACCGCCGACAGCGGCGAGCTCGACGCCCGCAAGGCCGCCATCCTCAACGCGGTGGTCGCCGAGTACATCGGCTCGGCCCAACCGGTGGGATCCCAGCACGTGGTCGACGCCCCCGGGGTGAGCGTGTCGTCGGCCACGGTGCGGTCGGACATGGCCGCCCTCGAGCGCGACGGTTTCCTGGCCCAGCCCCACACCAGCGCCGGGCGCATCCCCACCGACAAGGGCTACCGGTTCTTCGTCGACCACCTGGCCGGTACCGGCTCGCTCGACCCCAACGGCCGCCAACAGGTCCGGCAGTTCTTCAAGCACGCCCACGGCGAGATCGAGATGATGCTCGAGCGCACCTCGGGGCTGTTGGCCGATCTCACCGATTGCACGGCCATGGTGATCGGGCCGTCCCACGAGTCGGCCGCCATCCGCTCGGTGCAAATGGTCGGACTCGGGCCCCGCCTGGCCCTCCTGGTGGTCGTACTGGCCGACGGGGCGGTCCAGAAGCAGTCGGTGGAATTCGCCGACGAGGTCGACGACGTCGTCCTGTCCGCCGCCGCCGCCCGTCTGGCCGCCCACTCGCTCGGCGTCCCCGTCACCCAGGTGGCCCCCCACGCCGCCGCCACCGGGGACCCGGCCGTCGACGCCGTGGTCGGCTCGGGGCTCGGCGCCCTGCGGTCACTCGGGGAGGCCGACGGGGCGGAACAGCTGTTCGTCGGGGGATCGTCGCGGATGGTGGCCGCCTTCGACGCCGTGGAGACGGTGCGCTCGGTGCTGAGCATCCTCGAGCAGCAGCTCGTCGTGGTCACGCTCCTGCGGGACATCCTCGACACCGGTCTGTCGGTGGCCATCGGGACCGAGCACGGCATGGAGCCGCTGGCGTCGTGCGCCATCGTGGTGATGCCGGTGTCGGTCGACGGCATGGAGGGCGGCACCATCGGACTGCTCGGCCCGACCCGCATGAACTACCCGCTGGCCCTGGCCGCGGCCCGCGTGGTCGGCGACCAACTCGGTGCCCGGCTGAGTGAGGCCGGCCGATGACCCGACGGAGGCCGACCGGATGACCGAGGCCAATCTCTACGAGGTCCTCGGGGTCCGCAGCGATGCCAGCGACGAAGAGTTGAAGCGGGCCTATCGGGCCAAGGCGCGGGAGTTCCATCCCGATGCCAACCAGGACGAAGGGGCGAGCGCCGACCGGTTCAAGGAGGTCAGCCTGGCCTACGAGGTCCTGAAGGACCCCGAGCGCCGGGCCCGCTACGACCGCTACGGTGCCGAGGGCGTCTTCGGCCCTGCGGCCGGGGGAGCCCCCGGTGATCCCTTCGGAGGCGGCCTGGGCGACCTGTTCGACGCCTTCTTCAACGGCATGGGGGGCGCGGCCGGCGGAGGGCGCGGCCGCCGCACCGGGCCCATGCCCGGCCCCGACGCCGAGATGGTCCTGCGGCTGTCGTTCCGGGAAGCCGTCTTCGGCGTGGCCCGCCAGGTGGACGTCGAGACGCCGGTCCACTGCGACACGTGCGAGGGCTCGGGGGCCAAACCGGGGACGGCGGCGGCCCGCTGCCCCGAGTGCGAGGGGGCGGGCGAGCTCCGGCGGATGCGCCAGTCGATCCTCGGTCAGGTGATCACCGCGGTTCCGTGCCCACGGTGCCAGGGCACCGGTCAGTACATCGAGAGTCCCTGTGCCGACTGCCGGGGCGAGGGGAGACGGAACGAGCCGCGCACCCTGACCGTGGACATCCCGGCCGGGGTGGACGAGGGCTCCACCCTCCGTCTGGCCGGTCACGGCCCGGCCGGCTTCCGGGGCGGGCCCAACGGCGCCCTCTTCGTCCATGTCTCGGTCCAGCCCGACGAGATCTTCGAGCGATCCGGTGTGGACCTCCATGCCGCCGTGCACGTGCCGGTGACCCTGGCTGCGTTGGGGGGGAGCGTCGGGTTCGACACCCTGGACGACACCCGGGACCTGCCCATCGCGGTCGGGACCCAGTCGGGGACCGTGATCACGATCAAGGGCCTGGGCGTGCCCAAGCTGCGGGGCCGCGGTCGGGGCGATCTCTTCGTCCACGTGCGGGTGGACACCCCCACCGATCTCGACGACCAGCAGCGGGAGCTGCTGGCGTCACTGGCCGGGGCGCGGGGCGAGGAGCTGGGTTCCACGCCGCCCAGCGAGGGGATCTTCTCGAAGCTGCGTTCGGCCCTGGGCTGAACATGGCGGCCGGGGAGGCGGGAGTGGCCGATGCCCGTCCCGACCCGGTGCTCGTCTCGGCCAAGGCCATGGTCTTCGTGGACGACCCGGCCTCACCGGTCGTCGACCGGGCCGATGCCCACCATCTCCTCGACGTCCTCCGGCTCCGGCCCGGTGAGCTGGTGGTGGCCGCCGACGGGGCCGGGTCCTGGGTGGCCTGCCGGGTGGCCGCCGGCCCGGGCGGGTCCGATGCGGACGCCATCCTGGTGCCCGACGGTGGTGTGACCACCGTGGCCCGACCGGGGACCGAGGTCACCGTGGCCTTCGCCCCGGCCAAGGGGGACCGACCCGAGTGGGTGGTCCAGAAGCTCACCGAGCTCGGGGTGGACCGGATCGTGCCCATCCGGTCCCGGCGGGCGGTGGTCCGCTGGGACGGGGACCGGGCCATCCGGGCGGTGGACCGTCTGCGACGGGTGGCCCGGGAAGCCTCGGCCCAGTGCCGGCGGGCGTGGTTGCCCGAGGTGTCCGACGTCTCGACGGTGGGGGCCCTGGCCGGGTCCACCGGGCTGTCTCTGTGCCTGGCCCAGCCCGGCGGAGCCCCGCCTTCCCTGGCCCAGCCGGTGGTGGCGATCGGGCCCGAAGGGGGCTGGGACGACGCCGAACTGGCCCTTGCCCCGGGCACCGTGGGGTTGGGTCCGACCGTCCTCCGGGCCGAGACTGCGGCCGTCGCCGCAGGCACGATCCTGTGCGCCCTTCGCAACGGTCTGGTCCCGACCCTTGCGCAACCACGCTCCGTGAGCAAAACTACTACGTAGAGAGGCAGGGGCTCCTGTTGAGGGGTCGGTGGTGCGCGATGGAATCGCACGTACCGGCTCGCTCGCGTCGGAACATGTGCCTCCGTAACAGTTAGAGGGCCGGAGCTCAGGGGCGACCGGTACATTCACCGGAGGTGCGCATGACGGTTATTGACAAGGGCATCAACCAACTCGACGACGACGACGAGCAGGAAGAGGCTGCTCGCATCGCCTATGCCCAGGCGGTGGGGGCCAGGCTCCGGACCATGCGCAAGCAGATGCGCCTCTCCCTCCAGGCCGTCGAGGCCATGTCGGAGCAGGAGTTCAAGGCCTCGGTGCTCGGCGCCTACGAGCGGGGCGAGCGGGCCATCTCGGTGCCCCGCCTCCAGCGGCTGGCCAAGCTGTACGACGTCCCCGTCGACCAGCTGCTCCCGCCCGACGACGTGGTGGCCACCCGGTGGGGGGCGTCCGGATCCTCCTCGGAGGAAGTGGCCCCGCTCAGCGCCCGACGGGCCATCCAGGCCGGTTCGGGGGCCGACAAGGTGGCCATCGACCTGACCAAGCTGCACACGGTCAGCGGTCCCGAGCGGGACCTGCTGCGCAGGTTCCTGAGCATGATCCAGGTCCACCGTCAGGACTTCAACGGCCGGATGATCACCATCCGGGCCGAGGACGTGCGCGCCATCGCCTGCCTGTTCGGGGTGACCCCGGACAGCATGGGCTCCCGCCTGGACGAGCTCGGGCTGCTCGTCAACGTCTGATGGCCGGCGGCGCGATCGTGACCGAACAGATCAACTGGCTGAGCACCAAGGAAGCCTCCGAACGCCTCGGCATCACCCTGCGCAGTCTCTACCGGTTCATCGACGAAGGTGATCTGGTGGCCTACAAGTTCGGCCGGGTGATCCGCATCCAGGAATCCGACGTGGACCGGTTCATCGATGCCAGCCGTATCTCCCCGGGGAGCTTGGAACACCTGTACCCCGAGGTGAAGGGCAACGGCAACGGGCGCGACCACGTGAGCGCCCAGGGTGTGGTCACCAACGGGACCGGTTGACCGAGCTGGTGGCCGACTGCCTGTTCTGTGCCATCGTGGCCGGCGAGGTGCCGGCCGACATCGTCCGGACCGACGAGCACACCGTGGCCTTCCGCGACATCAACCCGCAGGCGCCGGTACACGTGCTGGTGGTGCCGAAGCGACACATCGTCAACGCCTCGACGGTCGACGAAGGCGATGCCCGCGAGGTGACCGCGCTGCTCACCGCGGCCCGCGAGGTGGCCCGGGCCGAGGGTATCGCCGGCGAAGACCGCGGCTACCGGTTGGTGTTCAACGTGGGTCCTGATGCCCTCAACTCGGTGCCCCATCTCCACCTGCACGTGCTGGGCGGGCGAACCCTCGGGCCCCTGGGCTGATCGCCGGCAGCCTCATTCGGCCGAGCCCCGGACCCCGGGCCATGGGGTGGCCGTCCCCGGTCCGCTGGTAGGGTCGGGGCCAGAACGCACGTGGCAGGCACCCAGGTCAAAATCCTCGTTCCCGGCAACCATCTCATGGCCGGCCTCCTCGGCCAGCGCGACGAGTTGCTGCGGCTGGTCGAGGGGGCGTTCGACGATGTGCGCATCGCCGTGCGGGGCAATGAGATCTCCATCGAGGGGGAGGGCGCCGAGCGGGTGGGGGCGCTCTTCGAGGAACTGATCATCCTCCTCGAGTCGGGCCAGGGGCTCGACGCCGGGCAGGTGAACCGGACCATCGACATGATGGACGGCGACGTCCGCCCGTCGGAGGTCCTCACCTCGGAGCTGCTGCGGTCGGCGCGGGGGCGGACGGTGCGCCCGAAGACCGGCGGCCAGAAGGCCTACGCCGACGCCATCGCCTCCAACATCGTCACCTTCGGCATCGGCCCGGCCGGGACGGGCAAGTCGTACCTGGCGGTGGCCCTGGCCGTCCAGGCCCTGCAGGCCCGCCAGGTCAACCGGATCATCCTGACCCGACCGGCGGTCGAGGCCGGCGAACGCCTGGGCTTCCTCCCCGGCGACCTCATGGCCAAGGTCGATCCCTATCTTCGGCCGCTCTACGACGCCCTCCACGACCTGCTCGAGCCCGAGGGGGCGCAACGGCTGATCGACCGGGGGGCGGTCGAGGTGGCGCCGCTGGCCTTCATGCGGGGACGGACCCTCAACAACAGCTTCATCATCCTCGACGAGGCCCAGAACACCAGTCCCGAGCAGATGAAGATGTTCCTCACCCGTATCGGCTTCGGATCCAAGGCGGTGGTCACCGGCGACATCACCCAGATCGACGTGCCCGGGGGCCGGTCCGGCCTGCTCGGTCTCGAGGCGGTGCTGTCCGGGGTGCCGGACCTGGCCTTCGTCCACCTCACCCAGCGCGACGTGGTCCGCCATCGGATCGTGGCCGACATCGTGGCCGCCTACGAGCGGAAGGCACCCTCGGAGGGCGACCTTGACCCTTGACGTCTACGCCGCCGACGAGCAGTCGGACCATCCGGTGGCCGTCGAACGTTGGGCCGGGTTGGCCCGGTCGGTGCTGGCCGCCGAAGGGATCGTCGATGAGACCGAGGTCTCCCTGTTGTTCGTGGACGAACCGACGATCGCCTCGCTGAACGAGCGGTTCCTCGACAAGGAGGGTCCCACCGACGTGCTGTCCTTCCCCATCGAGGACGAGGCCGACCGGGGTGGCCGTTCGCCCGACGAGGGCGGGACGGGCCCGGGCTCGATCGAGCCCGACCCCGGTCGCCTGGTCCTCCTCGGCGACGTGGTCATCTGCCCGTCGGTGGCGGCCCGCAACGCCGTCGACCACCGCGTGACCTTCGACGACGAGATCGCCCTGCTGGTCGTCCACGGCATCCTCCACCTGCTGGGCATGGACCACGAGGTCGACCAGGAGGCCGAGCGGATGGAGCAGCGCGAGCAGCAGTTGCTGGCCCGGTACTACCGCGTGCCCTCGTGACCGTCGGCGCCGTCGTCCTCATCGCCGCCGGCTCGTTCTCGGCGAGCGACGGGATCCTCATCGTCGTGGTCCTGGTGCTGCTGGCTGTCTCGGCCATGCTGGCCCTGGCCGAGACCAGCCTGGTCCGCATGAGCAGGCACAAGGCGATGGCGCTGGTGGACGACGGGCGCCGCGGGGCCAAGGTGCTGGTCCGCCTCACCGAGAACCCCCAGGGCTTCCTCAACCCGGTCCTGCTGCTCGTCCTCATCTGCCAACTGGTCGTGGCCACCCTGGTCGGGATCCTGGCCCACAGCTGGTTCGGCGCCTGGGGCGTGGCCGCGGCCACCGTCTTCGAGATCGTGGTGATCTTCGTCCTCGGCGAGGCGGTCCCGAAGAACTGGGCCGTCCACCACCCCGAACGGGCCGCCCTGTTCAGCGCACCGCTGGTCTCGGCCGTCGTCCGGTTCTGGCCGGTGCGGATCGTCTCGGGGGCCCTGATCGGCCTGGCCAATCTGTTCATCGGCGAGAAGGGCCAGTACCTCGGCTCGGCGGTGACCGAGTCGGAGCTGCTGGCCATGGCCGACGTGGCCCTCGAGGGGGACGTGATCGAGACCGAGGAACGCGCCTTCATCCGTTCGATCATCGAGTTCGGCGACACCGTGGTCCGCGAGGTCATGGTGCCCCGGCCCGACATGGTGACCATCGGTGCCGACGAGACGGTCGAGGTGGCCCTCGAGCGGGCCCTGGCTGACGGCTTCAGCCGGGTGCCGGCCGTCGAGCAGCAGGTCGACGACGTGGTCGGGATCGCCTACACGAAGGACATGATCCGCACGGTGCGGGCCGGGCAGGGCGCCGACCCGGTGCGGTCCCATCTGCGGGTGGCCCACTTCGTGCCCGAGACGAAGCGGGTCTCCGACCTGATGCGCGAGATGCAGGCCGAGAGCTTCCACCAGGCCGTGGTGGTCAACGAGTACGGCGGCACGGCCGGCCTGGTCACCCTCGAGGATCTCATCGAGGAGCTGGTGGGGGAGATCGTCGACGAGTTCGATGTGGAGGAGCCGCCCTACGAGCGCCTGGGGTCGGGCGAGCTCCGGGTGAGCGCCCGCCTGCCCGTCGACGAGGTCAACGAGCTGATCCACGCCGAGCTGCCCACCGGAGCCTGGGACACGGTCGGCGGACTGGTGTTCGACCTCCTCGGACACGTCCCGGTGGCCGGGGAGTCGGTATCGGTGGACGGGATGCGGCTGGTGGCCGACCGGGTCAACGGGCGACGCATCGAGCGGGTGAGGATCACGCCCGCCGCCCCGGTCACCGAGGCGGACCGGTGAGCGCCTTCCGCTCGGGGTTCGCGGCCGTGGTCGGTCGGCCCAACGTGGGCAAGTCGACACTGGTCAACACCATGGTCGGCACCAAGGTCTCGATCACCTCCCCCCGGCCCAACACCACCCGGTCCCAGGTGCGCGGCGTCCTGGACCGGCCCGACGCCCAGGTGGTGTTCGTCGACACGCCGGGCCTGCACAAGCCCCGGACCGCGCTGGGGGAGCGCATGAACGAGTCGGCCACCTCGTCGCTGGACGACGTCGACGTCGTGCTGGCCATGGTCGAGGCCAGCGGCGCGGTGGGCCCGGGCGACCGGATGGTCCTCACCCAGTCGGCCCACCGGGTCCGGTCGATGGCCCGTTCCGCCTCCCTGGGCTCGGAGTTGCGGCCCACCGGCGGCGAGGACGAGGAGGCGGGCACCCCGACCCTGCTGGTGGTGGTCAACAAGATCGACCGGGTGGGCGGCGATGGAGTCCTCGGCCATCTGACCGCGGTGTCCTCCGTGGTCGACCGCATCGACGAGGAGGCCGGTGGGCCACCGACCCCGGTCGAGTACTTCCCGGTGTCGGCCACCTCCGGCGAGGGGGTCGCCGCCCTGGTGGAGGCGACGGTGGCCCGGATGCCCGCGGGTCCGCGGTACTACCCCGAGGGAATGGTCACCGACGTGGCCGAGGCCTTCTGGGTGGCCGACCTGGTGCGCGAGGAGCTGCTCCACCGGGTGCAGGACGAGCTCCCCCACAGCATCGCCTGCCGGGTCACCGAGTGGGAGTGGCCGCGGGTCCGGTGCGAGATCCTGGTCGAGCGCGACTCGCAGAAGGGGATCGTCATCGGCAAGGGAGGAGCCACCCTCAAGGAGGTGGGCACGGCGGTGCGGGCCCAGATGCCGCCGGGCGCCTACCTCGAGCTCTTCGTCCGGGTCGAGAAGCACTGGCAGCAGCGCGAGGACGCCCTCGACCGGCTCGGCTTCTGATCGGCCGGCCTACCCGTCAGTGGTGATGCGGCGGAGGAAGGCCTCGACCTCGGAACGGTCGATGGTCCGCTTCATCGGAGGCACCCGGGCCAGGAGTGCCCCCCGGTAGCGGGCGGTGGCCAGCCGGCTGTCGAGGACGGCCACCACCCCGCGGTCCTCGGCCGTCCGGATGAGCCGCCCCGCTCCCTGGGCCAGCAGGGTCCCGGCCCGGGGCAGGTCGACGGCGGCGAAGGCCCCGGCCCCGGCCCGGTCGCGCCGGGCCTGCAGCACCGGCTCGTCGGGACGGGGGAACGGGATCCGGTCGAGGGTGACCAGGCTGAGGGTGCGGCCGGGGACGTCCACCCCCTGCCAGAACCCGAGGGTGGCGAAGAGACAGGTCGGCTCGCTGGTGGTGAACGCCTCGATGAGCGCCGGTTTGGGCAGGTCGGACTGGGACAGCACCGGGAAGGAGAGCCGGTCGGCGAGGGCGTCGACGGCGGCGTGCATGGCCCGCCAGCTGGTGAACAGGGCCAGGGTGCGTCCGCCGGCCGCGTTGATCAGGGCCTCGAGCTCGTCGTGGATGGCCGGCTCCGACTCGGGTCGGCGGCGATCGGGCAGGGCCTGGGCCACGTACAACATGGCGTGGTGGGGATAGTCGAACGGACTGCCGACGTCGAGCTCGTCGGAGGAGCCGGTCGGGAGCCCCACCCGTTCGGGCAGTCCGAGGGGCACCGTGGCCGAGGTGAGGACGCCGGTGACCGTGCTCCACAGGTGCTCGGACAGGAGCGGGCCGACATCGATGGGGGAGACCCGCAGGCTCGGTGACCTCGAGCCGGCGTCCACCCACGCCACCTCGTCGTCGGTGAGGGCGGTGAGACGGGCCAGGTCGGCGGCCAGGTGACCGGCGGCCAGCAGGACGCGGTCCCGTCTCGAGCGGGCTGCCGACGGCTCGTCGTCACCCGCCTCCCGCTCGGCCCGGCGCAGGGAGTCGACGAGCCGGCTGACCCGACCGGACGCCAGGGCCAGGACCTCGGCCAGCCCGGCCTCGGCCCCGGGTGGGGAGGGAGGGGCGGGGGCCCGGACCGGAGTCCGCTGGGCGGCGATGTCGCCCAGGCCGAGCTCCAGGCCGAGCGGCTCCGCCGGCGGACTCGGCGCCTCCACCGGCTCGTCCTCCACCGGTGCCGGGGCGTCCGGGTCCTCCCCGACGAGTCGCCGGCGCGGGATCCGCAGGCCGGCCAGCGGACGGATCACCCGCTGGAGGAGGTCGCCGGCATCGGAGACGGCGTCAGCGGCGTCGACGGCGCCGGCCGACCCGGGGTCGAGCAAGGGACGGGCGGTGGCGGCCAGCGCCCGGAACCGACCGGGGCCGATCTCGACCCCGAGGCTGTCGGTCATGACCTCCTCGACCTCGTGGGCCTCGTCGAAGACGACCAGCTCGTGGGGAGGGAGGACGGCCCCGCCGCTGGCCAGATGGGCGCCGTACAGGTGGGTGTTGACCACGACCACGTCGGCATCGGCCGCCCGGGCCCGGGCGTCCTCGGCGAAGCACTCGTGTCCCGACGGGCACCGGAACGCTCCCGGGCACTCGCGGGCGGTGGTCGAGACCATGGCCCAGGCCCGGAAGTGCGGTTCGAACTCGAGCTCGGCCCGGTCGCCGGTGGTGGTGTCCTCCGCCCACCGGACCAGCCGCCTGACCTGCTCCCCGAGCCGGCCGCCGTCGACCGGGTCGCCGCCGCCGTCGCCTCGTCTCAGCCGGCGTCAGCGGGTCGTCGGCGTCGGGGGGATCGGCCCCGCCGGGCGGGAGGGACAGCTGCTGGCCGCGGCCTCCGATCTCCGAGACGCGTTGGCGGCACAGGTAGTTGCTCCGTCCCTTGAGCACGGCGAACGAGAAGGCGCCCTCGACGGCCGCGGCCACCAGGGGCAGGTCCTTGGTGGCGAGCTGGTCCTGCAGGGCCTTGGTGGCGGTGGCGACCACGACCCGCTGGCCGGAGAGGGCGGCGGGGATCAGGTAGGCCAGGGACTTGCCGGTACCGGTGCCGGCCTGCACCACCAGGTGCCGGCCTCCGGCCATGGCCCGGCCCACCGCCGAGGCCATCTGCCTGCTGGCCCGGGCGGGACTCGCCCCCGCCGGGAGCGCGGCGGCCACCTCGGCCAGTGTCGTGGCCACCACGTCGGTCATCCGATGACCCTAGGCAACGCCGGTGGGAGTGCCAGTGCCACCGGCGATTCAATGCCACGCCACAGCCAGGACGACGGCGACGCCCAGCCCGACGCTGACGATGACCCACCGCAGCACCGTGGCGGGCAGTCGCCGGCCGATCCGCCCGCCGACCTGGCCGCCGATGACCGATCCCAGGGCGATCAGCCCGGCCACCGACCACGAGACGTCGGTGGTGGTGACGAAGAGGATCCCGGCCACCGCGTTGACGATGAGGGCCAGCGCGTTCTTGGTCCCGTTGAGGCGCTGCAGGTCGTCGTCGATGAAGATGGCCAGCAGGGCGATGAGGACGACGCCCTGGGCGGCGCCGAAGTAACCGCCGTAGACGCCGGTGAGGAGGACCCCGGCCACCAGGGCGATGCCCCCGTGGGCCGGCCGGGTTCCCCGGCGCTCCATCCGGGCGCTCATCCGGGGTTGGAGCACCATCAGCACCGAGGCCAGGGCGATGAGGGCGGGCACGGCTGCCTTGAACACGCTGTGGGGGAGGGCGAGGAGGAGAATGGCCCCGATCAGCCCTCCGACCAGCGACGCCGACCCGAGCTGGATCAGCCGGCGCCGCTGCCCGACCAGCTCGCGCCGGTAGGCGAAGGTGGCGCTCATGTTGCCGGGGACCAGACCGACGTTGTTGGACACGTTGGCCAGCACCGGCGGGTAGCCCAGGGCCAGCAGGGTGGGGAAGGTGATGAGCGAGCCCGACCCCACGATGACGTTGATGGTCCCGGCGGCCAGACCGGCGGCGAAGATGGCCAGTGCATCCAGCGGGGACATGGGGAGGGTCTAGTGCCCACGGCCCCGGCACTCAAGACACAGGCCCCGCCGCTGAGCCCTGGGCGGGACGCCCGCCGGGCACGACCCGGGTCGGGGAGACTGTAGGTTCGCACCGTGAAACAGGAACGGGCCGGGACCCGAGATGCCGGGGAGGAGCGATCGGCCCACCCTGTCGGCGACCGACCTGGCCGACGGCCCGGTTCCCGCGCACGTGGCCTGCGTCATGGACGGCAACGGGCGGTGGGCGGCCCGCCGGGGACTGCCCCGCACCGAGGGGCACGCCGCCGGCGAGGCTGCCCTGCTGGACGCGGTGGAGGGCGCGCTCGAGCTCGGCATCCCCTGGATCACCATGTACGCCTTCTCGACCGAGAACTGGCGACGGCCGGCCGACGAGGTCCGCTACCTGATGGGATTCAACGAGAGCCTGCTGGTCCGCCGGCGCGACGAGCTGCACGAGAAGGGGGTGCGGATCCGGTTCGCCGGCCGCCGCGACTGGCGGGTCCCCAAGCGGGTGCTGCGGCGAATGGACGAGTCGATCGAGCTCACCGCCCGGAACCGCCGCTGCACCCTGACCATGGCCTTCAACTACGGAGGCCGGGCCGAGATCGTCGACGCCGTGCGACAGCTGGTGTCCGAAGGCGTGGCAGCGGCCAAGGTCGACGAGAAGGCCATCCGCTCCCGGCTCTACTTCCCCGACCAGCCCGATCCCGATCTGGTCATCCGCACCTCGGGCGAGCACCGCATCTCCAACTTCCTCCTCTGGCAGCTGGCCTACAGCGAGCTCGTCTTCGACGACGTGCTGTGGCCGGACTTCCGCCGCACCCATCTGTTCGAGGCGGTGCGCGACTTCCAGCAGCGGCAGCGTCGTTACGGCGGGGTGACCTGATGGGTGGTGGGCGATGACGCCGGGGGCCGACGCCGACCGGCGGCCCGATGACGCCGGCGGGGTGTGGATCATCACCGGCATCGTGCTCGGTGTCCTCCTCTACGGCGGCATCGTGCTCATGTACGTGGCCGGCTTCACCCCGGTCGCCCCGCTGGTGGTGATCCCACCGGTGCTGTTCGGGCTCATCGCCGCCAACAACCTGCTCGGGGGAGGACGCACCCACGGCCGGTCCCCGGGGCGCCCGGTCGGCGGCGGGCAGGCGCCCCTGTCGTCGTCCGGTCCCAACGGCCCGGTCAAGCCGGCCAACGGCAAGACACCACTGTCGGGCGCGTCCGCCGAGGAGCCACGCGAGCCGAGATGACCCTCTTTCGCGACCGGGGAGTGGTGTTGCGCACCATCCGCCTCGGCGAGGCGGACCGGATCGTCACCCTGATGACCGAAGAGCACGGCAAGGTGCGGGCGGTGGCCAAGGGGGTCCGGCGCACCACGTCCAAGTTCGGCTCGCGACTCGAGCCCCTGAGCCACGTCGCCCTGCTCGGTTGGCAGGGTCGGGGCGATCTGGACACCATCAACCAGGTCGAGGTCATCGATACGTTCCGGGCCGTCCGCGAGGATCTCGACCGGATGAACGCGGCCATGTCGATGCTCGAGGTGGTGGACCAGATCGGTCAGGAGCGGCACGGCAACCCCCGCCTCTACGAGATGCTGGTCGGAGCCATCGCCGCCCTGGCCGACCGCAATTCGCCGATGGTGGCGCCCGCCTTCTTCCTCAAGGCGCTGGCCCTCGAGGGTTCGGCCCCCGTCCTCGACATGTGCGTGTCGTGCGGTGAAGAGGACGTCGACCTGCTGGTGGCCTTCGACCTGGTCGAGGGCGGCGTCCTGTGCCGGAGCTGCCGTCGCGGACGGCCACTGTCCCCCGACGGCTTGATGCTGCTGCGCCGCACCCTCGGTGGGGGCCTGGCCGGGGTGTTGGCCGAGCCCCGTTCGCCGGTCACCGACGAGGTCACCACCCTGGCCACCGAGGCCATGGAGGCCCATCTCGACCGCCGCCTCCGCTCGGTACGGTCGGGCCAGGTGTCGTGACCGGGGCCTGCCACCACCCCGAGGGTGGGCCGGCGGCAGTGAAGCCGTCGGACGCGTCGGACCGGGATGCCGGTTTCGGGGTCTACGTGCACGTGCCCTTCTGCCGGTCCCGTTGCGACTACTGCGCGTTCGCCACCTACACCGACCGCGACCACCTGATGGTGGAGTACGCATCGGCGTGCGTGGCCGAGATCGAACGGGCGCTGGTCGACGAGGGGCTGCCGCCGGCCACATCGGTCTTCTTCGGCGGCGGCACCCCGTCCCGACTACCGGCCGATCTGCTGGTGGCCATCCTCGACGCCGTGCCCCGCCGGGCCGACGCCGAGGTGACGGTGGAGTGCAATCCCGAGGACGTCACGCCCGACCGACTGGCCGCCTACCGGGCCGGCGGGGTGACCCGGGTCTCGGTGGGCGTGCAGTCGACGGTCCCCCACGTGCTCGCCGGCCTGGGCCGGCGCCACGGGGTCGACCAGGTGGCCGAGGCCGCCGAGGCGGTGGCCGGGGCCGGGTTGGCCAGCTGGAACGTGGACCTGATCATCGGTGGGGCCGGCGAGGATGACGGCGACTGGGAGAAGAGCCTCGGCGACGTGGTCGCCCTGCCCGTCCCCCCGCCCCACGTCAGTGCGTACTCGCTGACGGTGGAGCCGGGCACACCGCTGGCCGGCGACCCGGGCCGCCACCCCGACGACGACACCCAGGCCCGGAGGTACGAGCGGGCCGACGCCATCCTGGATCAGGCCGGCTACCGGTGGGAGGAGATCTCCAACTGGGCCCGGCCCGGCCACGAGTGCCGCCACAACCGCCTCTATTGGGAGCAGGGGGACTACCGCGGCATCGGATCGGCGGCCCATTCGCACCGGGCCGGCCGCCGATGGTGGAACGTCAGGACCCCGGACCGGTACGTGGCCCTGGTGGCGGGGGGTCACCCCACGACGGCCGGCGACGAGGTGCTGACCGACGAGCAGCGACGCTTCGAAGCGCTCGCCCTCGGGTTGCGGACCCGGGCCGGGGTCCCGGCCGCCGCCCTGCCCGACGATCCCGACCTCGAGGGGTTGGTCGAGCGGACCGACGGTCGGGTCGTGCTCACCGTCCGCGGCCGCCTGCTGGCCAACGCGGTGACCGCCCGGCTGCGGGTCGACGCCGGTCGGCGCCTGCCGGTCGGGGTCGGGGACGCGGCACCAGCCGGTACCATGCCCCCCTATGCCCGACGCCCCCGACGCCCCTGACGCGCCCGACGGCCAGTCCGATCTCATGGAGAAGGTGGTCGGGCTGTGCAAGCGTCGGGGCTTCATCTTCCAGTCGGCGGAGATCTACGGCGGCTTCCGCTCCACCTACGACTACGGCCCGCTCGGGGTCAACCTCTTGCGCAACGTGAAGAACGCCTGGTGGGAAGCCATGGTCCAGCGCCGCGACGACGTGGTCGGTCTGGACGCGGCCATTCTCTCGCCGCCGGCGGTGTGGGAGGCCTCGGGGCACCTGGCCAACTTCACCGACCCGCTGGTCGACTGCCGGCACTGCAAACAGCGTTGGCGCCAGGACCGGATCGACGGCGTCTGCCCCAACTGCGGGTCGACCGAGTTCACCCCGGCTCGCGCCTTCAACTTGATGTTCAAGACTCACGCCGGCCCGGTGGAGGACGAGGGCGCGGTGGCCTACCTCCGCCCGGAGACGGCCCAGGGCATGTTCATCAACTTTGCCAACGTGGTCCAGACCACACGCAAGAAGCCGCCCTTCGGCATCGCCCAGGTGGGCAAGTCGTTCCGCAACGAGATCACCCCGCAGAACTTCGTCTTCCGCACCCGCGAGTTCGAGCAGATGGAGCTGGAGTACTTCGTGCCGCCGGCCGACGCCCAGCACTGGTTCGAATACTGGCTCGACGAGCGGTTCCACTGGTACACCGGGTTGGGCATCCCCGAGTCCGAGCTCCGGCTCCGGCACCACGACGCCGACGAGCTGTCGCATTATTCGGCGGGTACCGCCGACGTCGAGTTCCTCTTCCCCTGGGGGTGGGACGAGCTGGAGGGCATCGCCAACCGCACCGACTTCGACCTCAAGGCCCACGCCGCCGCGTCGGGGGAGCGGCTCGAGTACTTCGACCAGACCACCGGTGAGCGGTACGTGCCCTACGTCATCGAGCCGGCGGCCGGTGCCACCCGGACCATGATGGCCTTTCTCCTGTCCTCGTACCACGAGGACGAAGTCGGAGGCGAGGCCCGCACCGTCCTGCGGCTGCATCCGCGCCTGGCCCCCTATCAGGTCGGCGTGCTCCCCCTGTCGAAGAAGGAGACCCTCGAACCCCTGGCCCGTGAGGTGCTGGGCTCGCTCCAGCCCCATTTCATGTGCGACTACGACGTGACCCAGTCGATCGGCAAGCGCTACCGGCGCCAGGACGAGGTGGGTACGCCGTGGTGCGTGACCGTCGACTTCGACTCGCTCGAGGACGCCGCCGTGACGGTGCGGGACCGGGACACCACCGCCCAGGAGCGGGTGCCCATCGACCAGCTGGTGGCCGAGCTCAGACGCCGGCTCGACGAGGCCTGAGCGCGGCCCGGCATCGTCTCTGGGCCTGACGGCCGCCAGGTAGGCTGAATGGCCTGCGACCGTGCGGGCTGCCGGCACGGGGCGCTGCAGCGAAGCCCACTTCCATTCCACCCTCAGGAGCCCTGCCCCGATGCCGTACGTCTTCGACTTCGACCATGCCCACCGCAAGCCACCCATGGACATGAAGGATCTCCTCGGTGGCAAGGGCGCCAACCTGGCCGAGATGACGTCCGTGCTCGAGCTGCCGGTCCCTCCCGGGTTCACCATCGGGACCACCGCCTGCCGCGACTACATGGAGGGCGGGTGGCCCGACGGCCTGACCGGCGAGGTGGCCAAGGCCAGGGCGAGGCTCGAGAAGAAGATGGGCAAGCGCATCGGGGACCCGAGCGACCCCCTCCTGGTGTCGGTCCGGTCGGGGGCCAAGTTCTCCATGCCCGGCATGATGGACACCGTTCTCAACCTCGGGCTCAACGACCAGTCGGTCGAGGGCCTGGCCAAGCAGACCGACGACGAGCGGTTCGCCTACGACTCCTACCGGCGGTTCGTGGCCATGTACGGCCGGATCGTCCTCGGCATCCCCGCCGACGAGTTCGACAGCCTGCTCGACGCGGCCAAGGAGCTGGCCGGGACCAACTCCGACGCCGGTGTTCCCATCGAGCTGCTCCGCTACCTGGTCGACGCCTACCAGCAGATCGTCGAGCGCCACACCGGAAAGCCGTTCCCCCAGGATCCCGATCAGCAGCTGCGCGGGGCCATCGAAGCGGTGTTCGCCTCGTGGAACGGTCCGAGGGCCATCGCCTACCGGGTCAGAGAGCGAATCGCCCATGACCTCGGTACCGCGGTCAACGTGCAGGCCATGGTGTTCGGTAACCGCGACGACACCTCGGGGACCGGTGTGGGCTTCACCCGCGACCCGGCCACCGGCGCCACCGGCGAGTACGGCGATTTCCTGGTCAACGCCCAGGGGGAGGACGTGGTGGCCGGCATCCGGAACACCGAGCCGCTTTCCGCCCTGAAGGACCGGTTCCCGAAGATCCACAAGGAGCTGCTCGCCATCTTCGCCCGTCTCGAATCGCATTACCGGGACATGTGCGACACCGAGTTCACCATCGAGCAGGGCAAGTTGTGGATGCTCCAGACCCGGGTGGGCAAGCGCACCGGACGGGCCGCGCTCAAGATGGCCGTCGACATGGTGGGGGAGCGGGCCATCCGCCTGACCAAGGAGGAGGCGGTGCAGCGGATCACCGGCGAGCACCTCGACCAGGTGCTCCACCCGCAGTTCTCCGGCACCGGCTACGACGTGCTGGCCAAGGGCCTGGGGGCGTCCCCGGGTGCGGCGGTGGGCCGGGTCTACCTCACCGCCGACGATGCCCAGGCCGCTGCCGAGCGGGGCGAGAAGGTGGTGCTGGTCCGCAACGAGACGTCGCCCGACGACGTGCACGGGATGCTGGCCGCCGAAGGGATCCTCACGGCCCGGGGTGGTCTGGTCAGCCATGCCGCGGTGGTGGCCCGGGGATGGGGGAAGCCGGCGGTGGTGGGCGCCGAAGCGGTGCGGGTGGCGGCCTCGTCGTTCTCGGTGGGCGACACCGTGGTCAACGAAGGGGACTGGATCTCGGTCGACGGGACCAACGGAACCGTCGTCCTCGGCCAGGTGCCGGTGGCCGAGGGCCAGACGCCTCCCGAGTTCGAGACCATCCTCGGGTGGGCCGACCGTATCCGGGCCGGCCACCTCGGAGTCCGGGCCAATGCCGACAACGGGCCCGACGCCGCCAATGCCCGGAGCCACGGGGCCGAGGGCATCGGCCTGTGCCGGACCGAGCACATGTTCCTGGCCGAGGACCGCCTTCCCATCGTGCGCCGGATGATCCTGGCCTCGACCCCGGCGGAGGAGGAGGGCGCCCTCGAGGCCCTCCGTGTGGCTCAGCGGGCCGACTTCGAGGAGATCCTCGAGGCCATGGACTCGCTGCCCGTGACCATCAGGCTCCTCGACCCACCGCTCCACGAATTCCTCCCCGACACCGACGAGTTGGCCATCAAGGAGGCCACCGTGGGCTTGACCGCGGAGGAGACCCGACTGTTCGAGGCGGCCAAGGCGTGGCACGAGTACAACCCGATGCTCGGCACCAGGGGGGTGCGGCTGGGCGTGATCAAGCCCGGGCTCTACGCCATGCAGGTGCGTGCCCTGATGGAGGCGGCTCTCGACCGGGTGGCGGTGGGCGGCCATCCGGTGGTGGAGATCATGATCCCCCTCACCGTGTCCCGCGAGGAGATGGCCCTGGCCCGCACCTGGGTGGAGGCGGCCATCGCCGAGGCCAAGGCGGCGGCGTCGGTGCCCGGTCTCGGCTCGCCCTCTGGTCCGGGCAAGCCGGCCCGGGGGTCCAAGGCCCGGTCAGGCTCACTGGAGGTGTTGATCGGCACGATGATCGAGACGCCGCGCGCCGCGTTGCGCGCCGGTGAGATCGCCGAGGTGGCCGACTTCTTCTCGTTCGGAACCAACGACCTGACCCAGATGACCTTCGGCTTCAGCCGCGACGACGTCGAGGGCCGGATGATGTCGGCCTACCTGGAGCAGGGTCTGTTGAAGAACAACCCGTTCGAGGTGGTCGATGCGGACGGCGTCGGTGAGCTGGTCAGGCTGGGCGTCGAGCGGGGGCGGCGCACCCGGCCCACGCTGAAGATCGGGGTGTGCGGCGAGCACGGCGGCGACCCCGAGTCGATTGCCACCTTCGCCAAGGCCGGCCTCGACTACGTGAGCTGCTCGCCCTTCCGGGTCCCCATCGCCAGGCTGGCCGCCGCCCAGGCCGTCCTGGACGATCACACCTACGCCGCCCTCCGGGGGAAGCCGGGGTCGAAGCCGGCGGCCAAGGCCAAGGCCGGGGCCAAGACCAAGCGCTAGGCGGAGGGAGCCACCTCCCGGCGGCGGACGGCCGCCGCCGGTGACGCGGTACCGTCGTCCTCTATGGGGATCCCCGATGAGGACGTGGCCCGGGTTCGGGCGGCAACGGACATCGTGGCCCTCATCGGCGAGCACGCGGCGCTCAAACGTCAGGGGCGCCGGTGGGTCGGCCTGTGCCCGTTCCACGGCGAGAAGACCCCCTCGTTCAGCGTCAACGCCGACGAAGGCTTCTACTACTGCTTCGGGTGCCAGGCCAAGGGCGACGCCATCAGCTTCGTCCGGGCCATCGAGCACCTCGACTTCGTGGATGCGGTCCGCCGCCTGGCCGACAAGGCGGGTATCACCATCCGCGAGGATGCCGGCTCGGGCCGGGACGGCCAACGGCGAAAGGTGTTCCTCGACGCCATGGAACAGGCAACCGAGTGGTACCACCAGCGGCTGGTGGTCGGAGCCGACGCCGGCCAGGCCCGTGACTACCTGCGGAGCCGCGGCTACGACGGCGAGGTGGTCCGCCGCTTCCGGCTCGGCTGGGCGCCGGACGCCTGGGACGAGCTGTGCACGGGGCTGGGCCTGACCAACGAGGTGGCGGTGGGGGCCGGACTCGGCTTCGTCAATCGGCGGGGTCGGCTGCAGGACGCCTTCCGGGCCCGCATCCTGTTCCCCATCTGTGATCCCTCAGGTCATCCGGTGGCGCTCGGAGGACGGGTCCTCCCCGGCAGCTCCGATCCGGCCAAGTACAAGAACTCGATGGAGACGCCCATCTACTCCAAGCGGCGCACGCTGTACGCCCTCAACTGGGCCAAGCAGGACATCATCCGGGCCGGGGAGGTCGTGGTGTGCGAGGGGTACACCGACGTCATCGGCTTCTTCGAGGCCGGGGTGGAGCGGGCGGTGGCCACCTGCGGGACGGCCCTGGCCGAGGAGCACGTGAAGCTGCTGCGGGGCTTCGCCTCGCGGGTGGTGCTGGCCTTCGACGCCGACAGTGCCGGGCAGTCGGCCGCCGGCCGGTTCTACGAGTGGGAGCGCCGGCTGGAGGTCGATGTGGCCGTGGCCGCCCTGCCACCGGGCTCCGACCCCGGCGAGATGGCCCGGACCGATCCCGACGGCCTGCGCCAGGCGGTGGAAGGGGCGAAACCATTCCTCCAGTTCCGGGTGGAGCGCATCCTCGACGCCGCCGATCTCTCGACCCCGGAGGGCCGGGCCCGGGCGGCTGACACCGCGCTGGTGGCGGTGGCCGAGCACCCGGACAACCTGGTCCGCGATCCCTATCTGATGCAGGTGGCCGAGCGGTGCCGGCTCGAGCCCCAGTTGTTGCGCGACCGGCTCGAGCAGCTGCGCCGGGCCGGTCCGCCCCGCCCTCCGGCCACCGGGGGCTCCCACCGGTCCGGGTCCGAGACCACCGGATCACGGCGGTCCTCCGCCGGCGACCGGGGCGAACCCTGGGTCCGGGAGCCCGAGGACGGCGACTGGGATGCCGACGGGTTCGACGGGGGTGGGGTCGTTCCGCCCGGTGCCGACCGCGGCGCGGCCGGTCGCGGATCGAACGGGTCAGGGCCGCGCCGGCCGGTGCGCGAATTCCGCCCCGGGCTCGAGGCCCTCCGTCTGGCCATCCACCGGCCGGCCGACGTCGGCCACCGTCTGGAGGCGGCCCTGTTCCGCGACGACCTCCAGCGGGCGGCCTTCCTGGTGCTGGCCGACGCCGACCCCGAGGCCGAGCTCCACGACGTCGTCGAGTCGGCTCCGCCCGAGGTCAGGGCCCTCCTGGTGCGCCTGACCGTGGAGGAGCCCATGGGCGAACCGGACGACGTGGTCCTCCAATTGGTCCGGGATGCCGCCCGTGGGGAACTGCAGCTGATCACGGCCGAGGCCCGGACCTCGCCCGAGGCGGGGCAGGAGGCCGCCGCTGCCGCCGCCTGGGTCCAGGAGCTGGATGATCCTGCCGCCTCGGTCGCGGCGACGGCCAGGTTGGTAGCCTGGCTCGTAGTGAGGGCACAGTCGAGTACCACAGGGCGGGGTTCGTGACCGCCGATCAGGGTTCACCGTCGGTATCGGTGGCACCGAGGCCACCCGGCGGACCGTCCTCCGGGTCGGGGCCCGGCGCGCCCACCGTGATCGATGCTCTTCCGGTCGATCAGTTCGAGGCGCTCATCCGCATGGGGCGGGCCCGGGGCGGCCTGACCCAGGACGACGTGATGACCGTGCTGCGGTCGGTCGAGCTGAGTGCCGAGCTGATCTCCGAGGTGGTGGGCAGGATCAGGGAGGCGGGGATCGAGTTCACCTACGACACCGGTGAGACGACGGTGGTGCCGATGACGGCCTCGGTGGCTGACGACCTCTCCGGTCGCCTGCTCGAGGGGTTTCCGGAGTCACCGGTCGCCGTCGAGGATCCCATTGCCGGGATGATCCCGCCGGCGAGCCGTCTGGTCAGCCTGGACCCGGCCCCGGCCACACCCGCGCTCGGTGCCCAGCCGGCGACCGGTCCGGTCGATGGCAGTACGAGACCGGCCCCCTCGGCGGCGACGCCGGTCAAGAAGGAACGGGCCGCCCGGCGGACGGCGCCTGCCGACGGCTACGGCGACGGTGACGGCTTCCGGGGTTCGGCGGCCGACCCGGTGCACATGTACCTCAAAGAGATCGGCAAGGTGAAGCTGCTCGACGCCGCCCTGGAGGTCGAACTGGCCGAGAGGATCCTGGCCGGCAACGAGGCGGCCGAGCGGATGGCCGCCTTCGACGGCCAGCGTGGCGAGGTCTATCCCGGCAGCGTGGCCGACCGGGCCATGGTGCGCCGTGGGCAACAGGCCAAAGAGGCGCTGATCGAGGCCAACCTGCGGCTGGTGGTGTCGATCGCCAAGCGCTACCGCAACCGGGGTCTCGCCTTCCTCGATCTCATCCAGGAGGGCAACCTCGGTCTGATGAGGGCGGTGGAGAAGTTCGACCACACCAAGGGGTTCAAGTTCTCCACCTACGCCACGTGGTGGATCCGCCAGGCCATCACCCGGGCCATCGCCGATCAGGCCAGGACCATCCGGATCCCCGTGCACATGGTCGAGACCATCAACAAGGTGGTCTGGGCCCAGCGCCAGCTCCTGCAGGAGCTCGGCCGGGAGCCGAGCGCCGAGGAGGTCGCCGGGCGGGTGGACTTCACCATCGAGCGGGTGCGGGAGATCCAGCGGATCAATCAGGACACCGTCTCCCTCGAGCAGCCGATGGGCGACGAGGACGACTTCAGCCTGTCCGACCTGATCGAGGATCGCGAGGCGGTGGTCCCCGACGACGCCGCCGCCCGGATGATGCTCGATGACGCGGTCAGGGAGGCTCTCGGCCACCTCTCGCCACGCGAGCAGGATGTGGTCCGGCTGCGGTTCGGGCTCGAGGACGGCAAGATCCGCACGCTCGAAGAGGTGGGCAAGGCGTTCGGGGTGACCCGTGAGCGCATCCGCCAGATCGAAGCCAAGACGCTGGCCAAGCTGCGCCGGCCCGAATCCGCACAACTGCTCCGCGACTACCTCGACGAGGCCTGAGCCCGGACGTCCCGGGCCGCGGTCAGCGTCGCCGGCTGTTGAGGGCGGTGGCCAGGTCCTCGGCCAGATCGAGAGCGATGGCATCGGCTGCCTGGTCGCCGTCCCGCCATCCCAGTCGCACCCCGATGGTGTCCTTCATCCGTTCGACCCCCAGGGTGGCGGCCGCTTTGGACTTGCTGGCCACCAATGCCGCCGTCCCGGTCACCGGTGGTGACCGGCCGATCCCTCCCGCGAAGCGCACGAGCTGTTCGTAGCGCTCGCGGCCCGCCCTCGACCCCAGGGCGTACCCGATGCCGAACGCGATGGCCGTGCCGAACCGGAACTTCACCGGGCCATTGTGCCCGCATCACGGGTGCCGTGCACCTTTGCCCCTGAGCCGGGTGCCCACCGGCTAGTGTCCTCTTTCGCGCTGCCGGACCGTCGGGCAGTGGGAAGGGCGTTTCCGGGGTAGCTCAATCGGCAGAGCGAGCGGCTGTTAACCGCTAGGTTGAGAGTTCGAGTCTCTCCCCCGGAGCAACATCCAGCTCAGACTGTGCACTTCGAATGTCGACGCCTTGGCCATGGGCGGGCTATGGGCGCGAAGCCGCCCCCTACGTTTGTTCACTTCTGTTCCAGCCACCACCAAAGACCTGCTGAGCGCCGCTGACGCCTGGACGGCAGATATCCCAACCCTTCCCACACCGAGGGATCTGGGGATCCTCGTAGTCGCCTTTGCCACACCTGACCCAATGACAAGCCAAGGTCTAGCCCCATGCGGCACCTTCGAGCTAACCGCAACGAAAAAAGACCGGGAGCCGGGAGGCATGCTAACCAGTCGGAGCAGTTACCGACCGATACATCAGCCGACGCCGAATCCCCGGATCAGGGTCTCAACAGACCGAGGGGCACAAGATTCCTCGGACAGGTGCATTCATGCATCCACCTGTGGCGCTTGATCGTCGCCTTACCAAAGAGCGGGCAACCGGAGTGGCATTCGCACGTGCACAACTCGACCGACTCGCCACGGAAGTCTGAAAGGCCACCACCAAGCCAATGCGAGCAGGCGTCATGGCGAGAATCCTCGCAAGGTGGGGCCATGTCTAGCCACGGAGAAGGCACGATCCGAGCCTTTCCCAGTGCGGCAGAGCTCTTGACATGATCCGATCACCCTTTGGCGTAGTCGGCATATCCGTGCCAATCGATGACTACGCAAGGCTCATTGCCAACGACCCAGGCGTCATGTCCGGGGGCCATGACAGCAAAGTCTCCCGGACCGTATTCCATCTGTTCTCCATCCTCCATCACCACCTTCATGCGCCCAGAAATGAAGTAGCCCGTGTGAGCAGCCTGGCAACTGTCGGTCTTGGCAATCGGCTTGACGTGCTCTGACCACTTCCATCCCGGCAGGAAGGTGGCCCTACCGACGGCACCCCCATCTGAGTTCACGACCTCAAGCTGCCCAGTGTCGCCTTCGAACGGCCGAGTCTCATCTGGTGAATCCAGGCTCTTGCGAACTAGTCCAGACATGATCTGTTCCTTTCGTTTACGTGTTGGTCGTTACATCTCCTCCACCCTGCGAACATCGAGGTTGCGGAACTGGATCGGACCATTGCAGAGTTGGGCCAGGCGCTCAGCCAACTCGGCCGTCTCGGGCAGGTCAGAGTTGGACGTGGCCTCCTCGCAGCAAGGGACTCCACGATCTGGACATACACATCCCGTCGGTCCCGATCCTGTGTGAAGGTGCCCCGCTGGGCCGTGCGCCGCCCCCGTGTCTTTGCCCGCCACTCATCGACGAGCGCTTCGACTTCGTCCGGTCGAGATGTCGTGAACTCGATGATCTGGATGAACGGCATGAAACCGACCTCCGATCCAAGACTCCTCACCGCACGGTAACCCCATTGACCTCGGGATTCAACCTAAATTCTCGTGAGAGTCCTTCCTTCGGTTCTTCGAACTAGAGGCTTGTCCCTGACCGCCGGGAGGAGGGTATTGCCCCTGCTTAGAAACGCATCGGGTGCGGCCAAATAGGCGACCCGAACACGTCGTGGGCAGTCGGTGAGCCGATTCTGGCTGGCCCGGGACAGCCCCCGACATTCAGTGGAGGTGCCGAGGTCCCTGGAAAGGGTTACCATCGACCGTGAGGGGCTGTCGCAATGAGGCGAAGTCACGTCGCCACTCGAAACGGGTGGAAGGCACCCAGCGTCGGTCGGTAGGTCTACTGCTTCGGGGAGCGCATGACTGAGCCGGAACGGAGACGCCATGAGTGCCGAGGTCCACTACCTGCGAGGAGAGTTGGCCTGTCCTCGGTGCGGTAACAATGTTCTCGAAGTCGTATCTGACGGCATTCGCATCAACTTCCTCTGCCACGACTGTTGGAGTTGTTGGCACTGGAATCTCGGATGGCTGGCTCACGTCTCTGCGCAGTCCTGTCGAACTTGCAGCCACAATGTTGAGTGCATCCGCAGTCGAGAACAGCGACTCAGCGCTTAGTTGGGTCGCACCTTGCACCGGATTGACGATCGGATAATCATTAGTCTGGACGCTGAGAAGAGGAGGAAGCCACGATGCAAGCCAAGGTTGGAGATCAGATTGTGATTGGCGGACATCGAGTAGGACAGGCCAGTCGGAACTGCGAAGTGCTGGAACTCCGTCACCCAAACGGCGAGCCGCCTTACATGGTCAAGTGGAGCGACACTGAAAGTGAGGCCCTCTTCTTTCCGGGTCCTGATGCTTCGGTGATCCCGCCCAAGGGCAAGCAGTCGAAACGGTAACCCGCAGTTGTAGACATCCCGTTTGCGATGATGAGATCGAGATTCCCATGGGACCCATGACCGACATCCAATCCCAACGATGGTAGAGGGATACGAGACAGGCATGGATCTTCTCACCGAGGCAGCAGCAGCCTTGGATCTAGCGAGCGAAGCTTGCGATGCGCCGGAAGATGCAGCCCTCTTCTCGACATTGGCGGATCGAGTCCGCACCTACTTGGCAATGAGCCGACCGAGCACGACCTTAGGGATGCCCCGGATTCCGTCGGATAGTAACCGACTCACAGATGAGGGCGTGATCCACCGGTCGGACACAGTTCAGCCGTCTCACATACGGGTCATCCAAGAGTGACCGCCCAGGTGTCGATCACCAGTGTTCCGTTGTCGCACCGCACACTCGGAACCGAACGGGACCTTCATTCAGGTGACGTCCGAGCAATACGGCCTGGCTGATCAAAAGGTTCGACAACGTGGGATGATGTAGTTAGAACCGAACAAAGGGAGCATGGGTTGACGGCGAAACCTGTTGAGACACCACCCATTGCTCACCGTGCTTCTGCCCGTGGGCCCCTCATCTACAACCGAGACCGAGTTTGTGCAGAACAGGGGTGCATGACCCACTTGTCTGTTTACAACGGTGCCGAACTCTGCTCACTTCACAGGTTGCCTGGCAGCGACAGAGGTCGTCATGCAAGGCAAAGTGCGTAGACAAGCGCACAGCGATGGCGATATCTGCGTGAAGGTGCCCTTGATCGAGTGAGAACATTGTCGTGCAGTCACGGCGATTTCACGCTTGGGGGCAGGGCCGGGTTATTCGACCTAAGTCTGGTCGAGATCGGCCGGCGCCACACCCACCACTTATCCGATACGGATTGGGCCGTCTACGTGAGGGGAAACGTTCAGACTCACCTGCCGACCCTCGCTCGTTACTCGTCTGACTCGTCATTTGCGTGGGGTCGATGGTTAGCGCCACCAACTCTAAGCTGACTTGGAAGTAAGCGGCGCTGACTTGCGTGAGTTGATGCTCGTCGCAGCTGACGCCGATCACGGAAACTCCCCACTCTCGATCATCGAAATTCCCCAGGTGCTCGCCCGGGATGGGGTGATGCCAAAGACTATGTCTTGGAGTTGGACTTCACCCCCTTCGTGAGCTTCTCGGCCTGGGCTCGATGGGCCCGCATCCGATAGCTCTCGCCGTCGATGTTGAATACGACCGACCGGTGGAGCAGCCGGTCGAGCATGGCGGCGGCCACCATGGGGTCGTCGAAGATCTTCCCCCAGGACCCGACGCCCAAGTTCGTGGTGAGCACGGTCGAGCTCTTCAGGTAGCGCTGGGTGATCACCTGGAAGAGGGCGGCAGCTGCCTCGTTGGCCAGGGGCAGGTAGCCGACCTCGTCGATGACCAACAGTCTGGGTCCGGCGAAGAAGCGCATGGTGGTGGCCCACCGTCCTTCGAGGGCCGCCCGGTGACAGCGGGCCACCAGGTCTGCCGCCGTTGTGTAATAGGTGCGATAGCCCGCGTCGATGGAGGCCCGGGCCAGGGCGACGGCCAGCATGGTCTTGCCCACCCCGGGTGGCCCGATGAACAGCACGTTGGTGGCGTCCTCTAAGAACCGCAGCGTGGCCAGCTCGTTGACCAGCTTCTTGTCGATCGACGGCTGGGCGTCGAAGTCGAAGTCCTCCAGCCGGAACGGCGAGGGCAGCGAGGCGAAGCGCTCGAGACTGGCCCGCCGGCGGATCTCGGTGGCTGCGACCTCCACCTGCAGGATCCTCTCGAGGAAGGCCGTGTGACCGAGCTTCTGACTGGTGGCGTACTCGAGCTCGGCGGGGAGGGCCTCGGCGGCGGCGGCCATGCGCAGGTAGGCCAGATGGCCCCGGGCCTGCTGATAGAGGGAGTTGTCGCTCATCGGATGCCCTCGACCAGGTCGGCATAGCCCGACAGGTCGACCGTGACCTCTCGGCCTTCGGTGCCGAGCAGGCGGGCCGCCTCGGCCAGCGACTCGGGACCGGGCGGCCGATTGGCCTTGGTGTCGCAGGGTCGGGCCGTGGTGAAGCTGGACAGGACGACCGACTCCAGAGCCGTTCGATGCTCGGGGGTGCGCACGATGGTCCCTGCACCACTCGGGGCCAGCCGATGACTGACCAGGAGTGCCCCCGAGGCGGCATGGACCTGGAGGGTCGACGAAGCGAGCCGGTGTCGCAGCTCGAGGGTCGTCCCGGACAACCCCGGCTGCACGGAGTAGCGGTTGCCCCGGAAGGCGACGGTGGCGTTGTCGTCCACTGGTCGTTCGACGATGACGGTGGCTGGAAACGGGAGCGTCGGCAGGGCCAACAACGGCTCGGCGTCGGCCAGTTCGCCCACCGTCGTCTTCTCCCCGAAGGCGGTGCGCCGTGGTCGGGCGTCTCCGGGCCCCGAGAGGAACCGGTCGAGCAGGAGCTGGGCCTCCTCGGGACTCTTCGCACCGAGGGATCGCCACCATCGGCCCGACGTGTAGCTCACCGCCGCCTCGACCGCCCCTTTGCGATTGCCGCGCCTCGGCGGACAGGGCTCGACGATGGCTCGGTAGTGCTTGGCCACCGGGGCAAACGTCGCCTGGACGTCCTTCGTGCCCGGACGGATCACCGTGGCCAGCCGGTCCGTCCTCCAGACCCGTGGCGTCCCGCCCAGGCGCCGGAGCACGCCGTCCATGGCCTCGATGAGATGGGCCTGGTCCATCGACTCGGCGAGGACCCCCCGGGTCCGGCTCGAGTGGGGCAACGTGCCGAGCAGGACATAGGCGGTCCCGCCCCATGGGGCCCGGCGACGCTCGAACCAGTCCCATTGGATCTCCTCGCCCGGGGGGTGGTCGATCTCGATGGTGTCGCGGCCCTTCACGCCTGAGCACGCCTCGCAGTGCGGGCGCAGGCCCTTGGTCCGGACCTGGCGCACGAACGTCGGATAGCTCTGGGAGTAGCCGAGCGTTTTGACCTCCTCGAACAGGACGGTGCCCCAGACGTGGTGGTCATCGGCGAAGCGGGCGGTCAGGTACTTCTCGAAGGGGGCCAACGGGTCCGGCCCACGGCGGGCCCGCACGCCCGGGACCCGTTCGTCGTTCAGATAGGCCCGGATCGTCTTCCGGTCGCGGTCCAGGTGACGGGCGATGGCCGAGATCGACCATCCCCTCTTCCTCAGTGCATGAGCTTCCACGTCTTCTCCTCGTGTGAGCATGGAGGTGGCTCCTTCGGGCTGGTTGGCATAGGAACCGCCAGCTTCGAAGGGGCCTCACCTCAGGTGGTGGATCTGTGCATCCACCCCGGGCTCACAACTGGGGAATTTCAGTGATCATCTCTGGGGAGTTTCCGGTGATCGACGACACAGCAATGCAGGAAGACACCGCCTCAGGAAGGACAACGCCTGGGCCAACCTTTCTTCGCCCCTTTTTCGTGGAGACGCAAGCCCTCGTGGGCGCCTCTCAGCTTGGGAGGAGCCGGCGATCTTTCATTGCCTCCGAAGCCGATCATGGGGCAGTTCGCGGACTGCGAGCATCGATCGCGTCTGAACAGAGATGGCGCGCCCCTGAGTGCCGGTGATCGGGGCAGATAGCAATCGACCTCTCACTCGTTCGACTGAACGACCTAGTGATTCCAAAAGCGGCATTGTCAGTGGTGACGATGGACGCTGAGTGGGCAATCTGCTAGAAGGGACTTCGGTAAGCGGTGGCTCGGCGGACGCGGACACGCCGAGGACAGAACGCGAGGTGTCTTGATGGAGGAGGGTTCGTAGGTGGCTAACGAGGCGGAGTGGCGGCTGGCCTTGCGGCGTTCATTTCAAATCCCGGACATGGTTTCGGAGGAGAACGCCGTCGATGTATTGGGTGAATGGGCATGTTTCGGGTTGAAATCGATCCTGTTGATCGACAAGGACCGAGCGGATGCGGGCCGAGAGCTCGTGAAGGTCACGGTCGAAATGGCTGCTCGTGGGGATCTCGACTACTTCCTACTTAGTGAGGAGATGCGCCCGTACCTCAGCTCTAAGCCTCGGTATTCGGCAGCGGAAATGGTTGCCCGGCAGGCCTTTTGTGATGTAACGGACTTTTCAACGGACACTGGCCGAGCGCTGATTAACGTTGCGCACGAAATGGTGGACAAACTCCTCAACTTCGCCCGAACGATTGATGGCACTGTTGGCTGATCGAGTTGCGCGATCTGCCCTTTCAGTTGCAGGCTTATGGACACTCCGTGACGGGAATGGCGACTCCAGCGAACGAATCTCTGAGGGGAAGAAGATTCTTGAGGCGTTCGGTAGGTGGACGGTCCCAGAGAATGAAACCATGATCGCCTTTGTGGCACGAGCGGACGGAAGCGGCGGCTGTGCTATCAACGAAACGGATGACGTTACAGCCCTTGCGGATGCAGCGGCGAAGTTCAGCGCTTGGTACACCTGGGAAATTGTTCCAGTGATGGATTTGACTGATGCAAAGACGGTCGAGTTTCTGATCAACGCCTCGACGTTCCACGGCTGAAGCCGATTGCTGGCTAGTTAGGGGGGCTGGGACTGCCCAGGGTACCCCTCAAAGGTAACCAGTCAGGCCCCAGCGTTTGATGAACCGGCCCTCGGCCGGCTTGGGCGAGAGCCGCCTGGTGCTCAAAGGCGTTCGTCACCGCCATCAACCGGTACGACCGCCTCAGACCCGGTGTTGCGGGGCACCACGCGGGGCTCGCCTTGGAAGACATCACCGGAATCCTCGAAGCAGCGAACGTTGCCGGATGGAAGGCCATCGCCAGGCAACGACTCAAAGCTCTGGACGATCAGATCGCCACATTGCTGAAGGCCCGTGACTACCTGTCTGGCGCGTTGCTCTGCCGATATGACCACCCGGTGAGAGACTGCAAGATCATGGGTGCTGAAATCGATCGTCGGCTGACAGAGGGCCAGGTCGCTCCGCCGCCTAGGGCGTAAGCGTCAGTCGGCAGGCATAGCCGGTGTTCTCTGGGATTGGCATCCACGTTATGGAGGCCGATCTCGAGATTGGGCTGTCGATTCCTACACCCCCAGCCGCCCTACAACTGAACGGAGGATCTCCAGACCCTTCCGGCTGTCCCCGGTATCTTCGTGCGGCTCCCTGAACTCCGCAGCAAACGAGGCGATCTCGGCTAGATCCCAACGCATGCCATACATCTCAACGAGCCATTCGGTGGGAGCGGTTCCAGTGGCGTCCGCATACGCCCGAAGCACTGATCCATCGGCTTGTGCCAGCCTCCAGAGATCCCGCTCAGGTGGGGCAAGCAGAACGGTATCCCAGTCCACAATCACCCAGCCCTCCAGAGTCTCCATCACATTTCCGGGATGGATCTCACCATGGGTGATCACTACAGGAGCTGGATCGCTCAGGTACTGGGCCACCAGGGCTCGGTAGCGGGCGATCAGTCGTCTAATGTGAGTTTCGTTGTCGACGAGGAGTTGAGCAGCAATCGCGGCGTAGGGTCCCTTGGGTTTTCCTCCCTCGCTGCCGTGATGCATCGAACGGTCAAGCTGGTCGAGCCACGGCACAACAAACCCTTCCGTTTCGGGCGGCCGGATGGCCGAGATCGGCACCTTATGCAGTGCGAGAACTACTGCAAGGACATGGTCCCGGTCAGCTTCGCCAAATGGCTCCTCAAAGGAGAAGCTCCGGCCTTCGATGAAGGGGTAGAGCGCCACGGAGTAGCCACTGAACTGGAAGAAGGGCTCGTCAGCCTTCGTGGTGATCGGTGCGACAACGAAACTGCACCCGAAGGTTCGGAGGTCGGTAGCGGCCTCTAAGGCCCGCCGAAGGTGAAATCCGAGTGCAGAGACCTCGTCCCCAAAATGAGATTCTGAGCTGAGCTCATCGACGGTCACGAAGTGACGGAGGCCCTGATTGTCTGTTGCCACCCAGTGGTGGCTTCCAAACCCGACAGCGTGATATTCGAGCGAAGCCACGGGGACACCCCAGGCGTGTCCGATCACTTCCTCTAGGTCGCTATCCGAAAGATCCGTTGGCGGAGTCAGCACATGCTCGAGCCTATTTGTGGTTCCAAGGGCTGACCCCTCGGTGCCGTTCGTGGGCGGTTAGTGAGCGCGAGCACGGGTCGCTTCCGAACGTAGATAACGCGACGCTCAGCCGGTGATAGTGGGCTGCACGGTTGGCCATTCTCCGACCAGCGTCCTCCAGCTACGAGTTGTCCACGAACTCAGCAACCTCCAAGTAACTGATGGTGGGCGACACTCCGTACAGACCAGTAACCCTCTCACGGAGCTCATCGGTGAAGAAGGCCTCGGCTGCCTCCTTTGAGTTCCAAACGTAAAAGTTCATCGCTCGCTCCTGCTTCTCGTCCAAAGTGAAAAACTTGAAGCGCAGACCCGGCAAGCCTTCGAACATCGTCCGAGCGTTCTCGGCCACCGTGACGACTCGGGGACGATCGAAATCCCCGTAGTAGTCGAAGACCACACTGTATTTTGCTGGGCGCGTTCTGGGCGCGTTCTGGGCGCGAGCGACGCGGGATGAGCCGGCACGAGCCGGTAGCAAAACACCAGTTGAGGGGGGCCTCGAGGAGTGATCCCTGTTGGCGATCTGTGCCTAGTTACCACCGCTAGGTGGAGAGTTCGAGTCTCTCCCCCGGAGCACAATCCGGCTCACGCGCCGGGCGTGCCGGATGGCGCGGGGACGGGTACCGGGTGCTTCACGCTCTGGCCCAAGCAGACGAAGACCTGGTTCCCCTTGCCGAAGACGGGCACGAACTTCTTGCCCTGGACCTGGACGGTGGCGGCGCACCCCGGGTAGACGGTTTTGGTGTGGGCGGTCTCCCAGTTGGTCACCGTGGACACACCACCGCTGTTGTTGGCGGTGAAGTGGTTGGTGATGTTCACGACGTCGGCCTGGGTGAAGTTCTTCCCGGCCTGCTTGAGGGCATCGGCGAGGAGGGCGGCCGACTGCCACCCCTGGAGCGAGACACCGTTGTAGGTGAAGGCCGGCTCGTACTTGTTCATCTCCTTGATGTAGGTCTTCATGCCCGGATAGGTGTTGTCGATGGCGGCCGCCTCGTAGGGCACCGTTCCCGACAGCCCGAGGTAGACGTGGCTCATCAGGCTGCTGTACTGGGACAGGAGAGACCGGTCGTATCCGTTCAGCCACAGCTGGGTGACCTTGACCCCGTACTGCTGGATGTCGCGGGCCATGGTGATGTTGTCGCTCTCCTGCATGCAGGAGATCACCGTGTCGGTGCCGGTCTGCTGCATCTTCTGGACGGCGGACGAATAGCTACCACCGAGCTGGGCGCCGAGGTCCTCGTAGCTGACGTTGTACCCGTTCTGCTTGAGGACGTTGGCCGTCGTCGAACAGGCGTTGTAGGAGGACGTGATGGCGGGCCCGTAGCTGATGACCGCCACCCCCTTCGAGTGGGTCTTCTTCAGGAAGTAGGCGTCGGACGGCACGCCGGCGGCATAGTCCTGCACCGAGTTACCGCCCGCCCCGAACAGGTTGGGGGGTCCTTCCCAGTTACCGCTCACGTTGTAGCCGTAGGTCGGGGTGTGGGTCTCGACGAAGTAGTTCGGGGTGAACCAGTACGAGGCCACCATCACGGCGAAGGCGTGGTCCTGGTCGATGAGCGTGTGGGTCAGCTGGGTGAACTGGCTGGGCTGCCCGCCGTCATCCAGGTTGTAGGCCAGGACCAGCTTGCGCCCGTTGATCCCCCCTTCGGCATTGACCATGTCGAAGTAGGCCTTGACGCCGGGGGCGAGCCCGTCGAAGTCGGAGGCGATCGAACCGGTCAGCGTGGAGATGGCCCCGACGTTGATGGCCGTGGCCGTCACCCCGGGTGCGCTGGAGGTGGATCCTCCCGACGTCGTCGACGACGAGGCGGCCGTGGTGCTGGTCGTCGAGGTCGTCGAAGGGGAGGATGAACACCCGGCAACAACAACGGCGATCCCCAACGCCACTGCACACGGCACAACCCAATTCCCCCGGTGTTCCCCCATGACCGCCCTTTCTCGAACCGATCCGCATCCACGGATCCGGTTCATCTGAATGGTGACTCAAGAATGATGACGATGGTCCTTCCCTTGATTCCCCCACATGCGATCGTCGAGCCAACGCCCACTGACGCACGTCGCCGGCAACCATATCCCCCGGGCGGCCATCCGTGCCGTCAATCCGGGTCCGTCTCGGACGGGTGGCGGTGGACCGGTCCATCCATCGGCCCGGCCCAGCCTCGGTGCCGTACGATCTGTGGGTGTCCGGGACGAGGTCGGAGGTGTGCGTGATCTGTGGCCACTCCGGCTCGCATCCTCCCGGCGAGCGCCACGATTCCGAAGCCAGGCCATACTGCGAGGCGTGCGATCGATGTTGGTCCGACCGTCAGGGCGGGGACAGGCCCCCGCATCACGTATGACGGCCGTGTCGCCCGGTCGCCGAGGGTCCGCGTGGTGGCCCCGCTTCGACGCCATGATGAACCGACGCCGGAGGATGAACAGGGTGAGCGAAGATACAGGGCGATCGTCAGCGGGCGCAGCAGAGGCGTCGTGACCGGAGCTAACCGGTGACCGACGGGTTCGACGGGTGGTTCAAGCGGGCAGCACACCAGGTCGAGTCGCTGATGGCCGTGACCAATCTGGCCCAGAACGCACTGATCAACGGGATCGCCGCCATACGATCGGCGGTCGAATCCATGAGGCTGACGGCCACCGAAGGCCAACGCTGGCTGAGGGAGAATCCCTGCCCGGACCTCGAGATCGGTGATCGATTCACGGATCTGTTCGAGCGCTACCGGGCCGTGGCCGCCGGATTCGACAAGGGCTACGGCGAGCAGGGCATGGGGTACCTTCCGGCGCTCACCCAGGAAGTGGGCTCGCTGAGCGGGGATCTGGCCGATTTCATCGCTGATGTGCAGAAGAGGCTCGAGGGGTAGGGAAGCCACGGCCACCTGGGCCTGGGGCCTGAACGAGCAGTTTCGGCGAGGCCCTGGTAGGGGGGGTAAGCTCCGGTGTGGCTTATCCGACGGTAGGGGCAGTTGGGCGCGGGGCTGGTGCACAATGACCTGATCACTGAGCGACCGTGGGAGAGGCTGCGGCGTGACCAGTGGGTGTCGGAGAGGTGGGAGATTGTCGCCGACCGGCTGGATGCAGGTGAGACGATCCAGTTCGACACCCTGGCCAAATGGCGGGAGCTCGGCGCCGATGCCAGCGAGCCCGAGGCCGAAGGATTCCTCGTCCTCACCGACCGCCGGCTCCTGTTCGCAACGTTGGCCGAGGGCGTTCATTTCGATGAGCGCATCTCGCGGATCGCCAACGCCTGGGTCACTCGACTCAAGGTGAGGCTGGCCCATCTCGAGGTGGAGACCGGTGACCGGCGAGTTCATGCATTCTGGACTGCGGTCAAGCCGGCCTGGCTGGTCGTCGGGGCCGTGCACGGAGGCACGTAATCGCCTGACCTTCGCTGCACGTGATCGGCGTGGCACATCCGGCCGGCGTCGTACAGCAGCCGCGGTTCGTCGGATTCGTATACCGGTCCGCTACTCTCTGATGACACGGTTTCATGTCGGTGCTGATCACCCGGGTTCGGGTCGCGCCGGCGCCGAAGCCGGCGCCGAAGCCGGCGCCGAAGCTACTGTGCCGATCGGCCGATTCGCATACGAAGGACATGACGATCGTTCAGGACCGGCTGCCGCCGAGGCTGTAACCGATTGAGTGAAGCGAACCCTCCGGCCCGATCGGAGGGGCGCGACGGGAGAGAGGCGATTGACGATGACAGGTCGTGAACGGCGAGCTGGCGAACCGATCGTTCTCCCCGTGTTCCTCGTCGACGACCGGTGCTCGGTCGAGCAGGCCGATGGCGAGGTCGTCGGCTTCGGATACAAGCCGTTCCTCGACGAGGCGCGGACGGTGGAGCTGACCCAAGACGACTGTTCGCCGGTGCTGCCCGGGGTCTTCTATACGCAGGTGGCCGGTGTGTCCTTCCACGACGACGTCCTGCAGCTCCCTGATTTTTGCGCCGGCAAGAGGATCGAGATCAGACCCGAGCCGGCCAACCCGGTGGATCGGAACGCCCTGGCCATCTTCGGTGGGGGCCATCGGGTGGGGTACCTCCCCGACCCGATCGCCGAAGAGCTGGCACCGTCGGGGACCAGGGTGGGCCGGGGCATCATCCTGAAGGAGTGGTCGACCAACGGGGTCCGAAGCGGGCTCTCGGTGCTCGGCTCCATGCATGTCAAGATCGCGGCGTCAACCGACGTCTGAGCCGGGGATGCGGTCTCGGGTTCGGCGTGGCCCGGTTGGAACCCGATACCCTTCCCGGTCTGGGATTTGGGGCCGGCCCAGGGGCAGTAGCTCAGTGGTCAGAGCAGGGGACTCATAATCCCTCGGTCGCAGGTTCGATCCCTGCCTGCCCCACTTTTACCCCGGCTCAAGATGGATGCTTGGTCCCCTTCGGAAGCTCATCGGTGCCCCTTCTTCAACCGCACCATCTGGAACGGTGTCCTACGGGTGTGAAGCTGGTCGAACATTCGGCTCGCTGGCAAGTGGCCCAATGTCGCTTCCCTTGTGGAGTCCATGGAGTCAGAGTCTCCGGAGACGAGCATCGAAGAATGAGAAGATGCCAAAACACAGGAGTCCGAGCGCTACCAAGCCGATCAGAACTGAACCATAAGAGTGATGGACAAGCGTCTTGAGAGCCTGATCGACGCTCTTGGCCTGGGAAGGATTGCCACTCGCTGCGGTGACGATCAGATAGGCCCCGACCAACCCGAGGAGAAATCCTCTTGCTAGGTCGCCCAATGAGCCCAGCGCCCGAACCGTCCTTTGCCAACCCCGACCAAGGCGCTCCATCGCCAAACTCTTCGAATAGCGGTGAAAAAGGCCCCACAGCGCCAGCCCGACTCCGGCGATGACGAGTGCTGCCCCAGCCCCACCGACGATCCCCCTGCCCTCAGGCCATCGAAGCACCTTCGCCACAAACGGCTCGGGATTGGCGGTCGCCCCACCACCTGTCGAGTGGCCTGCTGCCAACTCGATGGCTCGGGCAAAGAGCCCGAAGTAGATCAGGGCAATGGCCAGAGAACTGAGGCGCTTCAATATGCCCTCTCGGCTCAGTGCGGCGTTGAGCAGCCGCCAAACGGCATAGGAACCGAGACCGATAGCCAGCAGAACAAGCAGTGCCGATCCACCGCTGCGGTGGCTGACTTCTTCCAGGGCACCGGTACTGCTGGCCTGAGCGGGGGCGTTCCCGTGTCGGGCAATATCGAAGGCGAGGTACGCCAAGATCAGGTAGATGACGCCACGGGAACCGATCCCGATGCGACCGACAATCTGAACCCACCCATTCCTGCTGCTCGATGGTCCGAGACGCCTCTCGGGTACAGCCGTCACCGTTGCCATCAGAGGTACCAGTTATTCAAGGTTGAAGGTGCCTTTGGAGCACACCAGCGATTGTTGCAGACGGTGCACACGAAGCTGTCCAGGTCGGTCAAGGACCCGTCAGCCGCAAGCACCAACTTGACGCTCGTAGCACCACAAAATGGACAACTGGGAAAATCAGCCATTCGAACTTCTCCTCCAGGGTGGCTCTTGCACGAACGCAGAGAAAGAGCCAGGGCTATACACAACCAATGGCAACGTCCTTCCGGAAGCCTGCGAGGGCCTCGGGACCGAGGCCACCGCGAAACGGAACCGAGTAATCGAGATGCTGACATTGCCGAAGAATTCGCCGGTAGAACCGGGCCGCCCCTTCCCCCAACGACCCGGCACTACCGGCTGATCTACTTCGCCATCAATGCTGCGGGCTCCGGCTTCGGTAGTAATCACTCATCTCTCGGCGATATGCCTCTTGAAATTCAAGGGCCTTGTCGTAGTCCGGTGCATCCTTGATCTCATCCTTGGACACTGCGACGTCGACCCGCTGCTCCTCACGGTCCACCCTCTGGATCGTTCCGGCGGGGATCATTCGCTTCTTACCGAAGATCCAAAACCCCGTGTCGACGACGATCCAGGAGCTGCCAGCGTCAGTGGTGGCCTCATCGACGGTGCCGAGTCTTTCGTCATCGTCGCTCACCACCACAAATCCGATGAGGTCCGGCAACTCATCGTCCGGTACGAACACATCCACCCGATACAGCCAAAGATCTTCCATGTCGAACTCCTTTCATGATTGCCCCACACTTGTGCGGTACCCAAACGCATGGGCGGGGAAACCGATGTTTCATCCGGTTTCTGAAAGGGCAAAGCAGAGCACTGTCAGGTTCACTTCAACAAAGGAGAATCATGATTGTCATCGGACTTGTACTTATGCTGATTGGCTTCCTAACTGCCATCCCCATCCTGTGGACGGTTGGCATTGTCGTTGCGGCTATCGGCCTCGTGCTTTTGCTTCTCGGTGCCGCCGGACGAGAAGTGGGTGGGCGAAGGCACTACTACTGATCTCCCAACGCTCGGGTTTGAAATATCTGAGTATTGGGCAGAGCAATCAGAGTCGGATTACCTAGCAGGGAGGAATAGTCATGGCCGGTGGACTTGTTGCAAGCATCATTGCTTTTGCCGTTGGTGCGGTTCTCGATTTTGCCGTCACGGTGAGTCCTTATCAACACGGGTTCAACATCAACACCGTCGGCGTGATCCTGATGATCGTCGGAGTCGTCGGGGCGATCTTGTCCCTCTTCGCACTTCTGGTGGGTGGTGGACCACGCCGTCACCGCACGGTCGTTGACGACGGCCAGGGTCACGTCGCCCGAAGGGACGAGACGTACATTTAGATTTCCCGCACTCTCACAGGGAGAAAAGGGGTCGGGAACGCAAGTTCCGGCCCCTTTTCTCCTATGTCAATCTCGTTCGCCTGGCTCGAGGCCGAACAACGCTCTCACCAAGACTAGGGGGGTATCCTCCCTGAATATCGAGAGCCGAGCTTGGGTATGTCACGTGCCACTGGGGAAGTTCTCTCGTCGGAGGTGACGCTGATGGATGATCTGTTGAGTCTCTACCGTCGTGGCAGTGACTGGGCCGTCGCAAATGTGGCGGGCGCGACCGAGAAGCTTCAAGCGCAGACACCGTGCGAGCGCTGGGACGTCCGGACTCTGATGAACCATATGCTCGACACGCAGCGCTACTTTGTTGGAGCCGCACGTGGCGAGGAGGTTGCTCCTCCGTCGTCGAACCCACCGAGCATCGTCGGCGACGATCCGCTAGCCGATTTCAAACGCGCACGTGACGAGACCCTGAGAACCTTCGGTGATCCCGAGGTTCTCGAAAAGACGAGGCCCATGCTCGGCATCGCATTCTCAGACCAACTCCTACACTCCTGGGATCTAGCAAAGGCAACGGGGCAAGATGCGACGATGCCGGAGGGCTTGCCTGATGCGGCATATGACACGATCCATGGCTGTCTTCAAGCCCGAAGTTCCAGTAGCGCCTGAAGCCTCTTCGCAGGACAAACTGCTTGCGTACACCGGTCGAGATCCTTTCACGCTGACTCGACCAGCTAACAGGGTGCCGTTGGAAAGAGGTTCTGGGTGAGTCTCGGGTCAGCAGCGGCTCGCTCGGGTCAATAGGAACGTGTGGCGCTGCTGGTTGGACTGACTCCCTCGGCATCGACCCCGGGGGTCCTCGCCCCGCCCGCTCCTTCCCCAGCGCCTTTTCCGTGCCTCCTGTCACCGGATGTGCCTGCGCCGAACTGGCACATCGTGGACGATGCCACCCTCTTCATTTTCACCCTCTCGGATACAGTCGAAGGCATGAAGTCGTTGTGGTCGACCATTCCGATCCTCGTGGCCGGAGGAGTGGCGACATTCGGCTGCGGTTCCACGCCAACGATCCCGACATCGGGGAAACTTGGGGTGCAGGTCACCTCGGTCGCAGCGACGCTTGAGCCGTATAACCCGCAGATTTCCAACCATGGCATACCGGCCGAGCAGGTGAACTTCACGGTAAGCGGTCTACCGAAATCGTCAGCAACCTCCTATTTTCACTGTAGCGTCAGGGTGTTTCATTCAGGAAGACAGGTGGGAGCTACGTCGGTCGTTAGTGGGGCGAGCCCGAGGCAGTCCGTGAGCGTGGAAGTCAGGGGGCGAAACTTCGCCGGTAAGCCATCAGATGCCCATGTCCGGTGCCATTTGAGCACGAGCCCACTCTTGAGGTGACCCTGATCACCTCGGTCGGTGGGGACCTGAGGAACGAGTGACCGAGTATCCCGAGGTGAAACGATCCTGAGCACTGAGGACGACAGCAAGAAGGCATTGGAGCCGCAGTCGTCGGATCGTGGGCACGCTTTCAAGCTTGAAGGGCTGCCGAAGCGGGAGCGAGAGCCCTGCTCCGGTCTACTCGTCCGCAGTCTTCGGACCATTCACCGTCCGAGATCACTTCTTCTTAGAGTGTTTGTCTAGGTTGGGAAACTGCCTCGTCACGGCGGCTTTCACTTTCTTCTGTTCAGCTAGAGTTCCGAACTGGGCGACCCTCGCCAGGGCATTTCGGGCATGAGCCTTGTCTGGAATCGGGTACTTGCGCTGGCCGGGAAGTGCGAACTCCTTTTTGCTCAACTTCTTCCGCTGCTTAGTGCTCAGTTCTTTTGTCATGATCCATCCACTACCCACTCGTACCGCCCGTGAATCCTTCGGCACTTGGTTGTGTACTTCTGCCCGGTTGCTCACGCTGCTGGATTGAGTACCTATGGCTGATGAATCGATGGCTAAGTTGTCGTCGATCACCGGAAACTCCCCAGAGATGATCACTGAAATTCCCCAGTTGTGAGCCCGGGGTGGATGCACAGATCCACCACCTGAGGTGAGGCCCCTTCGAAGCTGGCGGTTCCTATGCCAACCAGCCCGAAGGAGCCACCTCCATGCTCACACGAGGAGAAGACGTGGAAGCTCATGCACTGAGGAAGAGGGGATGGTCGATCTCGGCCATCGCCCGTCACCTGGACCGCGACCGGAAGACGATCCGGGCCTATCTGAACGACGAACGGGTCCCGGGCGTGCGGGCCCGCCGTGGGCCGGACCCGTTGGCCCCCTTCGAGAAGTACCTGACCGCCCGCTTCGCCGATGACCACCACGTCTGGGGCACCGTCCTGTTCGAGGAGGTCAAAACGCTCGGCTACTCCCAGAGCTATCCGACGTTCGTGCGCCAGGTCCGGACCAAGGGCCTGCGCCCGCACTGCGAGGCGTGCTCAGGCGTGAAGGGCCGCGACACCATCGAGATCGACCACCCCCCGGGCGAGGAGATCCAATGGGACTGGTTCGAGCGTCGCCGGGCCCCATGGGGCGGGACCGCCTATGTCCTGCTCGGCACGTTGCCCCACTCGAGCCGGACCCGGGGGGTCCTCGCCGAGTCGATGGACCAGGCCCATCTCATCGAGGCCATGGACGGCGTGCTCCGGCGCCTGGGCGGGACGCCACGGGTCTGGAGGACGGACCGGCTGGCCACGGTGATCCGTCCGGGCACGAAGGACGTCCAGGCGACGTTTGCCCCGGTGGCCAAGCACTACCGAGCCATCGTCGAGCCCTGTCCGCCGAGGCGCGGGCAATCGCAAAGGGGCGGTCGAGGCGGCGGTGAGCTACACGTCGGGCCGATGGTGGCGATCCCTCGGTGCGAAGAGTCCCGAGGAGGCCCAGCTCCTGCTCGACCGGTTCCTCTCGGGGCCCGGAGACGCCCGACCACGGCGCACCGCCTTCGGGGAGAAGACGACGGTGGGCGAACTGGCCGACGCCGAGCCGTTGTTGGCCCTGCCGACGCTCCCGTTTCCAGCCACCGTCATCGTCGAACGACCAGTGGACGACAACGCCACCGTCGCCTTCCGGGGCAACCGCTACTCCGTGCAGCCGGGGTTGTCCGGGACGACCCTCGAGCTGCGACACCGGCTCGCTTCGTCGACCCTCCAGGTCCATGCCGCCTCGGGGGCACTCCTGGTCAGTCATCGGCTGGCCCCGAGTGGTGCAGGGACCATCGTGCGCACCCCCGAGCATCGAACGGCTCTGGAGTCGGTCGTCCTGTCCAGCTTCACCACGGCCCGACCCTGCGACACCAAGGCCAATCGGCCGCCCGGTCCCGAGTCGCTGGCCGAGGCGGCCCGCCTGCTCGGCACCGAAGGCCGAGAGGTCACGGTCGACCTGTCGGGCTATGCCGACCTGGTCGAGGGCATCCGATGAGCGACAACTCCCTCTATCAGCAGGCCCGGGGCCATCTGGCCTACCTGCGCATGGCCGCCGCCGCCGAGGCCCTCCCCGCCGAGCTCGAGTACGCCACCAGTCAGAAGCTCGGTCACACGGCCTTCCTCGAGAGGATCCTGCAGGTGGAGGTCGCAGCCACCGAGATCCGCCGGCGGGCCAGTCTCGAGCGCTTCGCCTCGCTGCCCTCGCCGTTCCGGCTGGAGGACTTCGACTTCGACGCCCAGCCGTCGATCGACAAGAAGCTGGTCAACGAGCTGGCCACGCTGCGGTTCTTAGAGGACGCCACCAACGTGCTGTTCATCGGGCCACCCGGGGTGGGCAAGACCATGCTGGCCGTCGCCCTGGCCCGGGCCTCCATCGACGCGGGCTATCGCACCTATTACACAACGGCGGCAGACCTGGTGGCCCGCTGTCACCGGGCGGCCCTCGAAGGACGGTGGGCCACCACCATGCGCTTCTTCGCCGGACCCAGACTGTTGGTCATCGACGAGGTCGGCTACCTGCCCCTGGCCAACGAGGCAGCTGCCGCCCTCTTCCAGGTGATCACCCAGCGCTACCTGAAGAGCTCGACCGTGCTCACCACGAACTTGGGCGTCGGGTCCTGGGGGAAGATCTTCGACGACCCCATGGTGGCCGCCGCCATGCTCGACCGGCTGCTCCACCGGTCGGTCGTATTCAACATCGACGGCGAGAGCTATCGGATGCGGGCCCATCGAGCCCAGGCCGAGAAGCTCACGAAGGGGGTGAAGTCCAACTCCAAGACATAGTCTTTGGCATCACCCCATCCCGGGCGAGCACCTGGGGAATTTCGATGATCGAGAGTGGGGAGTTTCCGTGATCGGCGTCAAAGTGCTGCCTCGTCAGCTCCATGCTGACTCGGCTATGAATCGGAATGCCTGAACGAAGCAAGATCGACCGGCGGTGCCGATGGGAAATGCTCGTTCAGCGGCAGTGGGAGCGATGCTCGAAGCCACGCCGGCACGAAGGTGCTCACCAACTCGGCGGGGTAACTATTGGTAGGAGGGCGATTCTTCGGCTCCGAATGCAGAGGAACCTAGGGCCCGCATCTAAGGAACCAAGGGCACCGCCATGGCGGTCGCAGATATCCTGGCGAAGTCACGATGAGCGGGAATCACGCACAAGGAACGGTCTGGCGCATTCAGGTGGTCTCGTTGCCCTCTAACGTGGTTGTCAGCCCCTCCAGATCGGCAACAGTCACCGTAAGCGCCGAATGGCCGTGTCTTCGCAGTGGCGAGGGCACTTTGTCTTCGAAATGGATGCACACACCTCCGTCGCGATTGGTTCCAAAAGTCAGCCCATCGTCAGCGCGTGACATGCGAACGCCAACGGCGGTCCACCAGCGGTAGTCCCGGGTGACGTGTGCACCGGTGATGTTCGAGAGAGGGGTGGCGATCTTGAAAAGACCAAAGGTTGCCACAAATCCGCCCTCATCGCTCAGGGTGACGCCGTCCTTTCCGGGCCGTAGGAGAAATGGCAATAACACCGGCAGGTACCGTTTGTCGATGGCGTATCCAAAGTGTTCGGCCACTCTGCAGACGATAGGCGGTTTCGATGATGCGCCGGCGATGTCGACAGGACCACGGGAACCCGATCAGGGTCAGCCACCGACGCTCCATGGAGGCGTGGACGATGGACCCGAAGGAGGACTACTGGTGCATGACGTCGACGACGGACCGCTGGCCGCGTGCGGCGGATGGGTCAGGACGGTGCGTGAGGAGCCTTGTTACGCAGAGAGACCGAGGATTTCACTGAGTGTGCCACCCACCATGACCGCCTTCTCCCCGGCCGGGATGCCGTCGAACAGCTTGCCCATCAACTCACGGCTGCCACGGAAGGTTCCCTCGGCGTGCGGGTAGTCGTTGCCCCACACGATGGTCGACAGACCGGTGATATGGCGGCAGGCGACGGCCACCGGGTCGTCCTGGAACGAGACGTGGAACTGCCGTCGGACGTACTCGCTGGGCATCAGCGGATATGGCCACTTCTCGTTCAGCTTGAACAGCTGGGCCATGCTGCTCTGCTCGGTGGGTGGCCGGGACTCATCCCAGACACCCAGCCACCAATCAGGGTCCTGGCCGATCCCCGTGATCCAGCACTTGTCCATGCTGCCCACCAACGAACCGAGCCAGTGGGCGTTGAACTCGATCAGGGCGAAATGGAGGTCAGGGTAGCGCTCGGGCACGCCCCCGCCGATGAGCTGGCAAATGATCTGCTGTGGGACGATGGTGCTGTAAATCGCCTGGGTGACCATCCGCTTCGATGCCGACTTCTCCGTCACCGGTTGGTTGACCTGCTCGGCGTTTTCCATGACCACCTTCAACGTGATTGCCTCGGGGTCGTTGACCTTGATCCCACCCGTTTGAGTGTGGAAGAACACCTGGACCCCACTCGCCTGCGCCGCCGCCCATACCGGGTCGAGGTCGCGGGAGTAGTACGGCTTGGGCGGCGTGGCCGGCAGGAGGATGGCCTTGAACCCGCCGGCCGCGGCGCGCTCGATCTCGGCAACGGCATCGTCGACATCGGTGAGCGGGACAGGGGCGGTGGGAACGAGGCGAGAGAAGTAGGGCGAGAACCGCTCGACGACGTAGTCGTTGTAGACCCGGGCGTGGGCGATGGACAGTTCGTGGTCATCGGAGTAGAGCCCGAAGAGCGACAGGTTCGGATGCATGACCCCGACATCGACGCCGTCAGCGTCGAGGTCCTCGAGGATCATCTCGGGGTCGCCTTCGGGCATCCGGCCGCCGGTCTGGCGGTACCGAGAGATCGTCCACCCCTCGAACCCGGGCGTGTGGAGGCGCCTGAAGATCCGGGGCCCGCCCTCGACGATGGGCTCGATCTCGAAGTCGTCCTCCCAGACCCCGCGGTGGCGCAGGTGCTTCGGCAGTCGAGTGGTGAAGAGGTCTGTGGGTTCGAGGATGTGTCCGTCCGCGGACACCACGAGTTGGTCTGCTGTCATGGTTGTGACCTTCCTGCGCTGCGACGCAGGATTCGGCAACCGAGAAGCCGCGCACGCAGTGCCCTCTGGGAGTGTAGACCAACCGGTCGGTACAGGCAACGCCGACAACGGCTCGCCGATGCTCCTCGACACCTTAATTCCGAGCCATCCTTCGACACAGTTCTGAGCCGTTGCTTGACGGCCCGCCAGCATCACTCCAACAGGTCGCGGATGTCGGCTGCGGTCATCGCCCCGGACTCGAACCCGCCGCCGTCCATGACATTGGCGAACAGCGCCGCCTTCTTCGCCTTGAGGGCCATGACCTTCTCCTCAATCGTGTCTTTGGCGACAAGGCGGTAGACCATGACCTTGCGGGTCTGACCGATGCGGTGAATGCGATCGACCGCTTGCACCTCGGTGGCCGGGTTCCACCAGGGGTCGAGGAGGATGCAGTAGTCCGCCTCGGTCAGATTGAGGCCGAACCCTCCGGCTTTGAGGCTGATCAGAAACACCGGGGCGCGACCCTCTCGGAACTCGGCGATGATCGCCGGTCGGTTCCGGCTCCGACCGTCCAGATAACAGTGATCGATTCCGGCCCGACGGATCCGATCGCGGGCCAGGTTGAGGAAGCGGGTGAACTGGCTGAACACGAGGACCCGGTGCCCGTCACCGACAATATCCTCGAGCATCTCCAACAGCGCATCGAGTTTGGTCGACGGCACTCCGGCGTGCTCGGCATCGATGAGCGACACGTCAAGACTCGCCTGTCGGAGCAGGGTGAGCGAACGGAAGATCGCGAAGCGGTTCTTGGCCACGTCACCCAGGAGCCCGAGAACGTTCTGGCGTTCCCGCTGCAGATAGGTCTGGTAGATCTTCCGGTGTTTCGGAGTGAGGTCGAGCTCGAGGACCTGTTCCTGTTTGTCGGGCAGGTCGCTGGCCACCTGCTCCTTGGTGCGCCGCAGCAGCAGCGGACGGACTCGCCGTCGCAGCTGGGCCAACCGCTCGGCGTCAGCCTTCCTCTCGATCGGCACCCGGTAGTACTCCGCGAAGCGGTCTGGATTGGCGAAGAGACCAGGTGCGGTGATGGAGAGCAGCGACCACAGCTCCATCAGATTGTTCTCGATCGGTGTCCCGCTCATGGCTACCTTGAAGGCGACCGGCAGAGACTTGGCGCGCTGATAGGTCTGGGAATGCCGGTTCTTGATGAACTGCGCCTCGTCGAGAAAGAGGCCGGCCCACTCGACGGGGGCGTACTCGTCATATTCGATCCGGAACAAGCTGTAGGAAGTGACGACCACGTCGGCGTCAGCGGCCACGTCCTTCAGGGCCTTCCCCCGGCGGCGCCCGGTCTCGGTGACCGTGACTGCGTTGAGACCGGGAGCGAACCGGCGGCATTCCGTAGCCCAATTGCCCACGACGCTGGTCGGCGCCACCACCAGATATGGAGCGTCGGTCAGACCTCGCTCTCTGGTGTGGCACATCAGGGCCAGCGCCTGCACCGTCTTGCCGAGCCCCATGTCGTCGGCGAGAACGCCGCCCAGCCGGTGTTCGTAGAGGAAGGCCAACCAGTTGAAACCGGTGTGCTGATACGGCCGGAGGGTGGCGCACAGAGTCTCGGGGGCGGAATGCTCGGCCCGGTCGGCGGCGCCGGCGAGGGCGCGCACCGAGTCCTCCCACTGACCGGCCTGGGCGGTAACCACCCCAAGGTGCTGGAAGTCCTCCCACAGGCTGGCTTGGAACCGACTGAGGCGGATGCCGTCTTCAGGCGCCTCGTGGAGCGCACGCGCCTCGGCGATCCGCTCGGCGAGTTCCTGGAGCTCCGCCCGGTCGAGGGAGAAGAAGGTCCCCGACGGCAGTATCAGGTGCGACTGGCCCTCGGCCAGGGCCACGAAGAGTTCTGCGAACGCCACCTCTTCATCATCCAGAGTCACCGTGATCGTCAGGTCGAACCAGTCATTGTCGACTGATTCCGAGCCGCTCAGGCTCACCACCGGGGCGGCGTCAGACTCTCGGTACTCGAGCGCGGCGCCGGTTCGCTCGACCTCGACGCCCTCGATGGCCTCCAGCACCGGAAGCAGGTCGGTGACGAACCGGACGGCCGTCATTCCCTCGAGCTGCGCCTCGGGAGCCAGCCGCTCGCCGAAAGGCGTGCGCTCGAACAGGTCGGGAACGGCGCGAACGATCGCCGTGACCGCTTCGATAATGGAGTCCTCGGCGGTTCGTCGGTCGCCTCGCCTCGGGTTGCCCCACAGTCCTTCTCTTCCTCCCCGCCCCTCTGGCACCTCGCGCCCATGTCAACTCGACACGGTGGCCTTCGCCCCAGTGGACGGTGAGGACAAGCCGGGGGGGCCGGACTTCGGGAAGTTCGACGGACCCGTTGCTCGAGGCCACCGCCACCCGGCGGCGGAGCTTGGGGATGAGGGTGCGCACGAAGCGCTCCTCGTCGTGGTGGGGCACATCAACCTTGGCCATTCTGAGGAAGGAACGCAGGTTGTCATCCACCGGCGTGGTCAGCGCCGCCAGACCGAGTCCGATCGCCTGCGGGTTGCGGGTTGGGCCGGGTGGTTCGTCCCACCACGCGATTCCGTGCGCGGGGCTGCCGATGAGCATGGATGTTTCGAGCGGAAGGTGTTGGTCCTCGGTCCCGATGCGGGGCTCGACGCGTAGGCCCGATTCCGCCCGGGTCACATCGATGGTGACTTCGGCGTCCGTCGGGAGGAAGGTGACCGGCCGGGCGTTTCGCCCCGACTGCAACAGGGGAAGCCCTACGGCCCGGGCTTCGCCCAGCAGGTCCCACAACCGGCGACTGTTGATGGTCTCGAGTCTCACCACCTCATCGGAGTAGCTGTACACACTCCGGCGACTGGTCAGCCGGCTGAGGGCCAGAAGTTCCTTGACCAGCTGGAGCTGCTCGGCGGCCCGAGGGGTCTGTGCCGGCCCGTAGCGGATGTAGTCGAGGCTGGCCCACGAGATCCCCGTCCTGACCCAACTCCCATTTCGTCCGGGTACGACCGGCCGAACCCGGATCCCTGGTCCGCCCGCTCCTGATCGTCCCGCCTCGAGGATGAGTTCGAACTGGAGCCCGATCTCATCGACCCCGACCTCCTCGGCCTCACCTCCATCGGAGTCGAGCAGGGCCCACAGGGGTAGCTCCCAGTCCGTAGGCCCCGGTTCACGCCCGACCCTCGAACGCGGTGCACCGCCGGCGGGCGTGGCGCCGGAGGCCCCGCGGGAGCGTCCCGTCTCGACGAGTTTCAGCGACGGAGGAGATTGACCTGAGCCCACGGTCGGCTCCGCGGCCAGGACAAGGGCCACGGCATGCTTGCAGTTCATCCCGACCGGGCAGGTGCACGTGGCCTGGAATCCCGACAGATGCTTCGACCGGGAGCGGGTCAGGGTCACAGTGGCCACGTAGGGCTTCGCCGCCCCACCCTGGACTTCTCCGACCACGTGGGTGTGGCCCGGGCTCCATGTGCGCCTCCTGACCGCCCCGGCCTCGGCATAGCCACAGCCACGTGCGAAGGTCGCCGACCCCACCAATCTTTCCAACACTTCCTCATCGTGGGGAGTGATCACCTTGCGCTCCGTACGTTGGTTCCCCATGGTGGTTGATTCACGGTAGCGCTTGGGTCCGCCACGTCGACTCGATCCCGGCCCTGGAACGGGCAGACCTGCACACCCCGACCGGGTCCGACGCATGGTCGGTCGCCATCTCGGAGTCTCAGCCGACCTGCGCCCAGCCGGCGCCAGCTCTAGGTGTTCGCGCCTGTGCCCCCCTCTTGACAGGCAGCCGTTTGGCTGCATATGATTCACGTATCCGCCCGGCTGCGTATTCCTGGTCAGCGGCCAAGATCGGCGATCGCTTAGAGGAGGATGACATGCCGGATATCAGACACCGTGTGGCCATTTCGGCCCCGATCGAAAGCGTCTACGAGGCAATAGCCACCACGGAGGGTCTCTCCGAATGGTGGACCCGGGACGGCGTCCGGGGCGAGTCGAGCGAGGGATCCAGACTCCAGTTCTTCTTCGGCCAGCCAAAACCGGCCGCGGTGATGGAGGTCACTCGCCTGGATCCCGACGGCCATGTGCGCTGGGAGTGCGTCGAGGGTGCCGATGAGTGGGTCGGGACCAACCTCGTCTTCGACCTGGCGAGCAACGACGACGAGACAGTGGTGTTGTTCACCCACTCGGACTGGCGGGAGCCGGTCGAGTTCATGGCCCATTGCAGCGCCAGGTGGGCCTACTTCCTCCTGAGTCTCAAGAGCTACCTCGAGATCGGCAAGGGCACTCCCTTCCCGGAGGACTTGAAGTTCTGACCGGCGGAACGGACCCGAGCATGGTCGATGCCTTCAAGGCTCTGGCCGACCCGAGTCGTCGTCACCTGCTGGATCGTCTCAACGCTCGCAACGGGCAGAGCCTCCGGGAACTCTCGGACGGCCTGGATATGGCCCGTCAATCCGTCAGCAAGCACCTGGCCATCCTGGAAGCAGCCAACCTGGTGACAACCATCCGACGGGGTCGGGAGAAGCTCCATTATCTCAACGCGGCGCCGATCAACGAGATCGCCGAGCGCTGGATCAATCGCTACGACCAACAACGGGTCCGAGCGCTATCGGACCTCAAACGAGCACTGGAGGAAGCACCCATGGAGAATCCGCAATTCGTCTACACGACGTACATCAGGACGACTCCCGAACGCCTGTGGCAGGCTCTGACCGAGCCATCGTTCACCCGGCGCTGGTGGCAGACCACTTTCGAAACGGACTGGACGGTGGGGTCGTCCATGACGTGGGACAACCACGGCATCATCATCGCCGACCGGGAACAGATCGTTCTCGAATCCGATCCCTACCGGAGACTCGCCTACAGCTGGCACACCTTTACCCCGGAGCTGAACGAACGCCTTCAACTCGGAGAGGAGGCGTTCGCCAAGCTCGCCGGCGAGCGGCGCTCCCGGGTCGCATTCGACATCGAACCGGTGGGGGAGATGGTCAAACTGACCGTCGTCCATGACGACTTCGAGCCCGGAAGTACGGCGGCGACCATGGTCAGGAACGGATGGCCGGTGCTCCTGTCCAGCCTGAAGACGCTTCTCGAGACCGGCGAGCCGCTCGCTTCGACCCGACCCGATCGGGTGGCGAAGTAGATCTCGTCCACCTGGCCTTCGACGTCCAGGCACCGGCGCGCGTTGCTGCTCGCTCCCGATATGGTCGCCGCCTAGTGTGAGCGTGGTTACGGATCGGCCGGATACGAAAGACGAGGCAGCCGGTGAACTTGAATCGACGACAATTCCTCGGCGGCGGTTTGGTCGGAGCGTCCCTCGTGCTCGGAGCCTGCGGCCAATCGTCATCCTCCCCAAGTTCCACGGTGTCGACCGTGCCCAAGCGCAAGGGCATCGTGCAGGCCGGATCGCTTCCCTATCCCAAACGGGCCGTGGGTTCCGACCAGGTACCAGAGATCGAGCATTTCGTCGTCGTGATGATGGAGAATCACTCGTTCGACAACATTCTCGGGCTCATCGGCAGGGGCGACGGGTTCACTCTCGGACCCAATGGTCAGCCGACGGCGAAGAACCCGGATGGCCTCGGTAACTTCGTCCACGCCTTCCACATGCCGACCGAATGCCAGACCGACGGCGTGGGCAACGATTGGAAGGTCAGCCACGAGGCCTATGACGGAGGCACCTGCCAGGGATTCGTAACCAGCACGTCGGCTGAGGCAATGGGGTACTTCACCAAGGAGGATCTTCCCTTCAGCTGCGGCATGGCCGGCGCGTTCCCCATCGCCGATCGCTACTTCTGCTCGACCATGGCTCAGACCTACCCCAATCGTCGATACCTCATTGCCGGGACCTCACTCGGCCTCATCAACGACACGTTCCCCAAGACCCTCCCGCCCAATGGCGTGATCTTCGAGCAGTTCAACAAACACGGCATCACCTGGAAGGACTACTACACGACGCTGCCGACCCTCGGAGTGTTCCTGCCCTTGATCTCGGATCCGGCACTGGCCGGCGGCCTCGCTCACATCGACCAGTTCTACGTCGATGCCGCGGCGGGAAAGCTTCCGTCCTTCAGCCTGGTGGAGCCCGATTACGAGAAGCAGTCCGAGGAAAATCCACAGGACGTCCAGTTCGGCGACCAGTTCGTGGGCAAAGTGGTCAATGCCGTGATGTCGAGCCCCAACTGGGCGAAGACCATGCTCATCTGGAACTACGACGAACACGGGGGCTATTACGACCATGTGCCACCCCCGATGGCGATACCGCCTGACGATGTGCCGCCGGCCTTGGGGCCCGGGGATCCGCCCGGAGGATTCGACCGGTACGGCTTCCGGGTGCCTTGCGCCGTGGTCAGTCCGTACGCCAAAAAGAACCATGTGTCCCACACGGTCTACGACCACACCTCGGTTCTCAAGACCGTCGAGGAGAAATGGAACCTCCCTGCGCTCACCCGCCGCGATGCCAACGCCAACAGCTTGTTCGACATGTTGGACCTCGAGAACAAGCCGGCATTCCTGAAGCCGCCCAAGCTCCCCGCGGCCCCGAATCCGACGCTCAAAGCCGGATGCCTCACCACCGGTCCGGGTACCATCCCACCTCCATCGGCGGTGACCAAGGCCTGAGCAAGAGCCGGAACCGCCGACGAGCCGAGGGCTGCCCCAGCCATTGCGCTTCGCGGTTCCGAACGTATAGTGGCAGGATGAGCAGTCCGTGGCGACCGGGACACCGATGTCCCCCTCGTTGACGAGGTGGATCGTCGCTATCGCCATCGTGGCCGGTGCGGTCGGTGTGGGTATGGAGCTCGCCGGCGTGCACACGGCCGTGGGATCGGGATTGGTCCTGCTCTTCTTTGCCGTAGCGCCGACGGCGGCGATTGCCGGACTCCTCCGCACCTTTGACGATTCATTCGCCCGCCTGATCATCGCATTCGCCACCAACGTCGTCATTCTCGCCTTGACGGCGATCGTCATGCTGGCCCTGGGAGTGTGGTCGCCGAAGGGGGGCCTCGTGGCCGTGGTGGCCATCACCGCCGTGTGCCTGACGGCCCAGGTGCCGCAGGTCAGGCACGGAGTCGCCGCCGAGGCGGCGTGGTGGCACGAGGCCATGCAGAGGCCAGGGCCGCCCGGACCGGAGCAAATTCCCTGAGGGCCGGGCCTGGCGCGGAGCCATCTCTCGCATTCAGCCAGGCCGACACATGACCGGAACCATGGCCGGATCGTGCCCACTTGTTTGACGGGTAGATTCGGAGGGCAGAGTGATCCCCGCTGGAACCAGCGAAATCTCGGGTAGTCATGACCTCGAATCCAAAGCGATTTCGGTACGTTGAACTCGGCCTCGCGATCGTCCTGGTCGCGGTCCTGACCGTGGTCAGCACGGGATCGATCGCTCCTGGCCAGGCGGCTCCAGTCTCGGTTGCCACCCCCGCTGCCGCTCGTGCAGATGCCTCCGTGGAGACCGCCAACACGATCGTTGGGAGAGCAGAATTCCAGGTCGGCTACGACTACACGCGGGACGCACCTGTGCCTTCTGCGACCGGACAGAAACCTGCTGCTGTTTCTTCCGCCAAGCGCTTACTGACCTCATTGGATACGTTCCAGAACGTGGCCCTCATGGGATGGGGGGCGGGAGACCCCGAACCCAGACCGGGAACCTACCGATGGAGCTCCCTGGACAACCGGGTGGAAGCCATGGGCTCGACCGTCCCTGCCGATCAGAGAATGATCACTCTCTGTTCAGCGCCAGGATGGATGAAAGTGGGAGGCGTCCGGCAGGAATGGAACATGAATGCCGCCGTTGCCCACGCACACTTTGAGGATTTCGCCCATCTCGCTGCGCAGGTAGCTGAACGCTACGACGGCACCCATGTGGGAGCCAATGGGCAGCGATTGCCAAGGGTTGATTACTTCGACGTGTGGAACGAGATGAAGGGTTTCTGGAATCCGTCGGCCCACACCTGGAATTACCAGGATTACACCACGATGTACAACGACGTGTACCGGGCCATACGGGCGGTTCGCCCGGGTGCCCAGGTAGGCGGTCCTTATGCGCCGGTGGGCGCCGCGTCGAGCACCAACCACCCCTCTTCCATCCGGGGTAGCTTCGGCGTCGTCGACCAGCGGGCACTCAACATCATCACCTACTGGCTGCAGCACAAAGTCGGCGCCCAGTTCATCAGCATGGATGGCGGGCCGGCCACGACCAGATCGAATGTCTTTGCGTCGGGCGACTACTTCGTGGCCGTGACCAATTGGCTGCGGGGGCTCAAGAACGTGACACACCCTGGCGCGGCGACACTGCCCATCGTCTGGGCCGAGTTCTATCCGGGCCTGAAGTCGACGGCAGGAACCGTCAAAGGACAAGAGGCGGTGGCCGTTGATATGAGCAATATCCTCCAAGCCGGCAGAGCGGGGGTCAACTACATGCTGATCTGGGATATGGAGGGGAACGCGGCCGGCGTGAGTCCGTGGACCGGTGAGAGCGTCTGGACGGACACGGTGAATACGGATGGCGGGACGCCGACCAGCTTCTATACCGCCCTGGACGAGCTCCATCGTGCCTTCCCACCCGGTACGGCCCTGTACAAGGACACGCTCCGGGGGAATATCTCGGCGATCGCCGGCGAGGAGTACGTCTTTCTTGTCAGCCACTCGGCAAGCTCGATGGTTGTTGACGTCAACAACAAAGACGTTGCTCTTGGCCCCTTTGCCACCGCGGTCGTTCATCGGACCGATTAGAGCCATCGATCGGCGGAAGTGTCGTTCGGTTTTCGGCGCGGACCACCCGGTGGCATGAGCCGAAATGATCCGGCGCCGGTTCAATGATCGGCCTTGAACGGGCGGCGGCGGGGTCGACTTCGTCCGCCTCTCGGTGGGCTCCTCCTGATGGGATCCGGCAGGCTCCGGCAGGGTCGAATCCGCCCACATTCCCACAGTCCGAGTTCAGACGGGCCCGGTGAGTGGTGAGCAGTGGAAACCATCGAAACTTCCTGAACATCCCGATTCGGAGGGGCGTACTCACCTATGTCGGCGAACCGCGCCCACGTTTTCGACCGGAGGAATGAGTCGATGAGATATTCGAAGAGGCGAACCAGTCAACGTCGCTCTGCCACTCGAAACCACGGCCGGCCTCGCCCCTGACGCGGTTGACGGGGTGGTGCGCATCCGGATGAGGCCTGGCTCCCCGGACGATGAGTCCCTCGACTCACCATCGGGCTGCAGCTCCGTTCGGCCCTTCGTCGGGCCGGCCGCTCGCTCCGACGTGACGGGGGAGGCGGACCGAGTCGGCGCCGGTCCACCTCGCAGAGTGGGGGAGCTGTTTCGTGGGCAACCTCGCGTCGAGCGGACCAGCCACCCAGTGTGGTGACGGGCCGACCGCCACGCGGGAATCTAACGGGATCCAACCCGTGCCGTTTGCGTGGCTCCTTGGCCACTGACGGTGCTCAAAGAGTCCGTTCCAGGCCATGAAGAATCACGATTGGGTATAAAAGACAGGTAGGGGCGAGAGGAGGATGGGCATGGTCCAAATCGGAAAGACCGTGACATCCGGGTATGAGATTGACACTGTGTGTGAACCTGGGATCTCGCTTGACGAGCGGTTTCGATTGCCGGATGCGGTCTCACCAGAACAGGGCGAGGCATTCCCGGTAAGCGTGGCTCCGGCGGCGGGTTTCGATCGCCTGCCCCCCGACACCGAACGGGGGCAGCAATACCGGTCACTGTCGGACGTGTTGGCCATCGCTCCGACGGTCAGCGTGGTCATCCCGGTCAAGAACGAGGCGCGCAATCTGCCCGCCGTGTTGGGGACGGTGCCGGAGTGGGTGGACGAGGTCGTGTTGGTCGACGGGCGCTCCGTCGACGACACCATCGCCGTGGCCCGGCAGTGCCGGTCGGACATCAACGTCGTCACCCAGCCGGGAACCGGCAAGGGCGACGCCTTGCTGGCCGGATTCCGCGCCTGCAAGGGGGACATCATCGTGATGATGGACGGCGATGGCTCGACTGCGGGCAGCGAGATCGTCCGGTTCGTCAGCGCGTTGGTCGCCGGCGCCGACTATGCCAAGGGGTCGCGTTTTGCCTGTAGCGGCGGCAGTGATGACATCACCCGCGGGCGCAGGTTCGGGAATTGGGTGCTGAGCGGGTTGGTGAACCGGGCATTCGGTGCCCGCTACAGCGACCTGTGTTACGGCTACAACGCTTTCTGGTCGGACTGCCTGCCTGCTCTCAATCTCGACTGCAGCGGATTCGAGATCGAGACCGTGATGAACATCCGGGCCGCCAAAGCGGACCTGAAGGTTCAGGAGATACCCAGCCACGAGCTGGAGCGTGTCCACGGGGAGAGCAACCTCCATGTCTTCCTCGACGGATGGCGGATCCTGAAGGCAATCACAGGAGAAGCCCTGTTGGCGGCGCTGGGTGCCGACCCGACCGCCAGGTGGACCGAGGCATCGGGAGCACCCGAGTGCTCGTCGGGGTCCGGGCACCGCCTCGGGCAACGCACCAATGGATCGGCTGTCGGGCCCTGGTCGTCGGCCGTCCCCAGATGATCTCGGTCGTGATCTGCGCTTACACGGAGACGCGCTGGAGAGAGACGTGTGCTGCGGTCGAGTCCGTCCGTGCCCAGAGCTATCCCGACAAGGAGATCATTCTGGTCGTCGACCACAACCGGGATCTCTACGACTCGCTCGCCAGGGAGCTGCCCGACGTGCAGGTGGTCGAGAACCAGTGGGAACGAGGACTGTCCGGCGGCAAGAACACCGGAGTCGGCCTGGCACAAGGTGAGATCGTCGCGTTCCTCGACGATGACGCAGTGGCCGACCCTGACTGGCTGAAGTTCTTCGCCGCCTCGTACGTTGATCCCTCCATCATGGGTGTCGGTGGCCTCACGCTTCCCGCGTGGAAGATCCCGCGCCCGTCCTGGTTCCCCCGGGAGTTCGACTGGGTCGTCGGCTGTACGTACCTCGGGATGGCGCAATCCGGCGAACAGGTCCGGAATCTGCTGGGCGGAAACGCCTCATTCCGTCGAGAGGCCTTTTCGCAAGCCGGCGGTTTCCAAAATGGCATCGGCCGATCCGCCGGCAAGCGCCCTCTCGGCTGTGAGGAGACCGAGTTCTGCATCAGGCTCAACCAGAAGGCTCCCGGATCCGTGTTCCTGTACGACGACCGGGCGACGATCTGGCACCTGGTCCCGCCCGATCGGTGCCGGTTCTCCTACTTCGTGTCTCGTTGTTATGCCGAAGGCCTCTCGAAAGCGCTGGTCACTGCCAGCGTCGGTGCCAAGAGCGGGCTCTCCTCGGAACGGCGGTACACGACGAGAACGGTGCCCAAAGGAGTAGCCCGCGGCCTCGGTGACCTGCTGCAGGGTGATCGGTCGGGGCTGGGCCGGGCGGGAGCCATCGTGACCGGCCTCACCGCCACGGTGGCCGGCTATGCCGTGGGGCGGGCGACGGGTCGCACCCGACCGCAACCCCCGGCAGGCGCGACAGACTCCACGGCGAGTGGGAGCCGGAGACGGCAGTGACGCCGGCTCGGTCCGTGCCGGTGTCGATCCTCATGTACCACGAGATAGCTCCGCGATCGGAAACCGCCAGCCGCCTGGCTGTCTCTCCCGAGGCATGGTCGGCGCAGCTCGCCTTTCTGGCCGATGAGGGGTACCAGACCGTGACCGCGGCCGAATTGTCGGCGGTCTTCGCCGGCCGGGGCCAACTACCGGACCGGTCCGTGGTTCTCACGTTCGACGACGGCTACGCCGATTTCCATAGCCGGGCCATGCCCCTGTTGGACCGGTACGGCTTTCGGGCCACGGTGTTCGTGACCACCGGCTGGGTCGAAGACGCCGGGCCCCTGCGCAGCGGGCATCGCCCGGGCAAGATGCTCAGTTGGAGCCAGATCGCCGAGGCCGCCCAGGCCGGCATGGAGGTCGCCGCCCACAGCCACTCGCACCCCAAGCTGGACCAGCTACCGCACGAGGCCCTCCGCGAAGAGCTGTATGCGAGCAAGGCGCAGCTCGAGGACAAGCTCGGGTCCGACGTCGGAGGACTGGCCTACCCGTTTGGCTACTCCAGCGCCAAGGTCAGGCAGATGGCACAGGACCTGGGCCACGACTACGCTTGCGCCGTCAGCAACGTCGTCGCGAGAAACGGATCGAACGCCATGGCGTTGCCGCGACTCACCATTCGGCGGTCGACGGGAATGCTCGAGTTCGGGCAGATCGTCAGGGGCAGTGGACTCCGGCGGATCTTCCTCAAGGACCGCATGATGACCAAGGGCTGGGCCATGGTCCGGCGCACCCGGGCAGCAGTGGGTGGCATGTCGCGTGGCCGGTAGGACGGAACCCAGCGACAGTGCCCTCGGGGATGCGGGAATCTCCGGTCGCCGCGGGTGGCCTTCGGGCCGATACCGCCGCGCCGGATCGCATCGGGCCGGATGGTCTCGCCCGGCAGGGACTGCCCTGGCACCGGTGCAACCGGGAAGTCGTCCGGCCGAGCAGACTCTTCTCCAGCGCAAGGTGCAGGGAGCCCGGCGTCAGCTTGCCGATCCACTGACCCGCAACGGCTACGCCCTCATCGCCAACAGCGGGGCCACCGGCGCCCTCGGCCTGGTCTACTGGCTGCTGATGGCCCGCCTCTACCCGACCGCTGAGGTCGGGCGGGCCGCCGCCGTCTACGCAGCGATGAACCTGCTCGCCGGCTTCACGGCCCAGAATTTCAACGGTGCCCTGACTCGCTTCATCCCCCAGGCCGGCCTGCAGACCCGAACCTTCATCACCCGCGCCTATGCCGTGAGCGCGGTGGCATCGGTCGGGGTATCGATCCTCTTCCTGCTGACGGCCAGCTGGTGGGGCTCGTCCTACTCGCAGTTGCGCGGCCCGGTCATCGGCTCCATCTTCGTCGCCTCCGTGGTCGTCTGGGCCATCTTCACGCTGCAGGACAGCGTCCTGGTCGGGCTGCGCAGCGCGTCCTGGGTGGTCTTGGAGAATGGTGTCTTCGGCGTGGCCAAGCTGGTCCTGTTGGTGCTGCTGGTGACGGCCCTGCCCCACCACCTCGGGATCTATGTGTCGTGGATGCTGCCGGTCCTCGTGGCGGTGCCATTGATCAACATGCTCATCTTCGGCACCCTCGTGCCGAATCACACCCTCCTGACCCAGGATTTCCAGCCCCCGAGCAACCGTCAGATCGGTCGCTTCCTGGCCGGCGACTACTCGGGGGCGCTGTGCCTCCTGGCCACCGGCAGCCTCGTTCCCGTCGTGGTCGCCGCCAACATCGATTCACGGCAGACCGCCTACTTCTACATGGCGTGGATCATCGCCTCGATGATCGACATGATCGGCATCAACATGGCGATGTCGCTCACCGTCGAGGGGTCATTCAACGCCGCCGCGCTTGCTGTCCAGTGCCGGAAGGCGCTCCGTAAGATGGCCTCGATCTTGCTGCCCTGCGCGGCTGTGGTCGTTCTCGCCGCGCCGCGGATCCTGGGGCTGTTCGGGCCGGGCTACGCCGCCCAGGGGACCTCGGTCCTCCAACTGCTGGCCGTCGCCACGATTCCCAGGGCGGCCACCGAGCTCTATCTGGGCACCCTGCGGGCGCAGAGCCGGACCTCCCTGGTGGCGCTGATCCAGGCGGTCAGGGCCGCCCTGATGCTGGGATTGGCCGTCGTTCTGACCGGCGCCATGGGTACCGTCGGCGCCGGCGTGGCCGTCCTCGCCACCCAGACGGTCATTGCCCTCCTCATCAGCGTCGGCCTCTGGCGGGTGTTGAACGGCGACCGAGATCAGAAGGTAGCCGAAGCCATGAAAGCCGGTACCTAGTGGTAACCCAGACGACCGACGTGATGCTGGAGGCCGACGACACCTTGCCGTCGGTGACCCCCGGTGACGTGGCCCGCCGGTCACGAGTTCCGGCCGCCATGGTGGTGGGAGTGGGCGTCGGCCTGGTGCTGTTCTTCGCCTCCTTGCGCCACGTCGATCTCGGCCGCATGAACGGGCTCGGTCTCCTCTCCGTGCTGCCGGTGGGAGCCATCCTCGGCGTGGTGCTGATCGCCCTCGTGTTCGTGCTCGGGCTCTTCGTCCTGCCCAGAGCGCAGCCGGTGGTCCTCGGCGCCGCCCTCGCCGCCCTCGTCGTGTGCCTCGATGGGGTGACCGTCTTCGTCGAGCCCCTGGCCCGCTTCCCGACCGCCTATCAGATCGCCGGGTACGTCGGATTCGTCAGCAAGACCGGCCACGTGGCCCCCGGGCTGGCCGCGTACTTCAGCTGGGCCGGGTTCTTCGCTCTGATCTCCTTCCTGACCGGAGCTGCCGGAACGCACGGACTTCAGACGCTGCTGCGGGTGTGGCCGGTGGGCATCGACCTGCTCTGCCTCCCGCCGCTCTTCCTCCTCATGCGCAACCTGCGAATCTCCTGGCGTGCCCGGTGGCTTGCCGGTTTCCTGTTCGTCGTCGGGAACTGGGTGGGCCAGGACTATTTTTCGCCGCAGTCGTTCAACTACCTCTTGTACCTGGTGTTCGTGGCCATCCTGGTCAACTGGTTCACTGACCCGGGCCGCAGCCGACCCCGGCCTGACCTGAAGCCGTCGCCACGGGCCCGGCTCCACCAGCGTGTGTTCGGGGTGCTGGAGGCCGGCGACCTGCCACCCCGGCCCGCCACCACCGGCCAACGAGCGTTCCTGCTCGGTCTGCTGATCGCCATTTTCACCGTGTCGACCATCAGCCACCAGTTGACGCCTTTCTTGCTGATCGGTGCCTGCGTTGCGCTGGTCCTGATCCGACGCTGCACCCTCCCGGGACTGCCCATCCTGTTCGGCGTGATCCTGGTCGGCTACGTCAGTTTCGCAACCGTGGGTTACTGGTCCGGCCACCGGTCGGACGTTTTCGGTGCGCTCGGCGATCTGACCCGAAACCTCACCGGCAGCGTCGGCGGGAGGATCGCCGGTAGTTCGTCGATCCATGGGCTAGCCCTGCACGCCCGGGTCGCGGTCGCTCTGTTGATCGTGGCGTTGGCCGGGTTCGGGCTGATCCGCCGCACGGTGCGGGGGATGGACGATCGCGTTCTCGTCGCCCTCCTCTGTATGCCCCTCCTCATGTTCGGACTGGCCAACTACGGCGGCGAGATCGCCCTCCGGATCTACCTGTTCATGCTCCCACCCGCATGTGTGCTCGGCGCCTGCCTTTTCTTCCCTGACCCTCAGTCCGATCGGATCGCCTGGCGTTCCCTGGCCACGGTGGGGGCGACGATCGTCCTGGTCGGATCAGCCGTCGCCCTCCCTGTGGCCTTTCTCCTGGCCCGCTACGGCAACGAAGCCTACGAACAGATCCCGCCGGGCGAGCTGGCCGCCGCCAACTGGGTCTACGCACGTGACGCCGGCGGAGTACGACTGTTGTGGTTGAGTACCGATCCGGCGACGGACAACACGCCGGAAATGCCCTGGTCGTACCAGGACCTGAGCAAGGTCGACTACCTGCCCGAGCTGGCCCCCCGCCAACCGGCCAGCGTCGCCGGACTGGTGGCCGCCCTCCGCAACGCGGGGCCGGGTTCGTACTTGATCGCCGACCGGACCCAGATCGCGGCGATGCAGGAGACCTCCAGCTACGCCTCTGACTGGGGCCGTCGCTTCGAGACCTCCATGGCCGCCGTGCCCGGCGTGCGGGTCGCCTTCGCCAACGGCACTGCCGCGATCTTCACCTGGCACTGGCCGGCGGGGGCGCCTCCGAAGCGGTCGCTCCAGAGCACGGCCAAGGCAGCTCCATCCGCATCGCCATGGAACTGGACCCAGGCGGGGCTGGTCGTGCTGGGCCTACTCCTGGTCCTGCTCGTCCTGCGCGAGTTCATGTGCGTCATTCGCCCGGCATCGGGAGCCATCCGTCTGCTCACCATCGCCTCACTGCCGCTGCTGGTACTGCTGCTGGGCGATGTGGTCCTGCGCTTCGTCGTGATCACCTGATGGCCATTCGCCCGGGCGCCAACAGATCAGAAGAACTCCCGCCGGAAGACGGCTTTTGTGAAGGGAGACCAATGGACAGCACCAAACAGATCGACCAAGCGAACGGGGCGCCACTCTCCTACGAACAGGAGCAGCTGCGGTCTCTGGACCAGTCGACCCCTGGTGCCGGGCTGGGCCGTCTGCACAGCACCGTGGCGATGCACGGGGAACTGGACGCCGTGGCCCTGCGCGAGAGCCTGGCGGCGTTCGTCGGCCGGCACGAGATCTGGCGCACGATCTTTCCGATCCGGGACGGGCAGCCGATGCCGTTGGTGGAGGCGGAGGGAAGGTGGACGTGGTCGGTGGCCGACCTCGGCGGCCTGGGCCGGGCTGAAGCTGAGGAAGAGGCCCGCCGGCGGGCCCAAGAACAGGCGGGCCAGAACTTCGACCTGGAGCGGGGGCCGCTGCTCCGGGCCCTGCTGGTGCGGGTCGAGGACCAGGAGCACCGGCTCTTCCTATCGCTGCATCGGATCATCGCCGATACGGCATCGCTCACCGACGTCTTCCTGCCCGAGCTGCGGGAGCTGTATGAGGCGCAGATGCAGGATCGCCCGTCCCGGCTGTACGAGCGACCTCCGCAATACGCCGACTACGCCAGGTGGCAGAGGACCCAAATCGAGGCACAGGGAACCCAGGAGAACCGGCTGAGGTTCTGGGAGACCTATCTGGCGGGGGCGCCGACCGTGCTGGAGCTTCCGGGCGACCGCCTCCGACCGGTGCAGCGGACCTACGGGGGAGAGAGGCAGGGATTCGCCCTGACGACCGGGCTCAGCGCCGGGCTGCGGAAGTTGAGCAGGGATGAGCAGGTCACCCTGTCCACGACCCTGACCGCCGCCTTTCAGGTCCTGCTGTCTCGCTACACCGGGCGGGAAGACTTTCTGATGGAGCTGTCGGAGCCGGGTCGGGAACCAGTCCAGCGACAGCAGACGGTGGGGTGCTTCGCGGCTCCGGTGGTGCTGCGCGCCGACCTGGCCGGGGCACCGAGCGTTCGGGAGCTGCTGCGGCGGACCCACGCCGGACGACAGGAGACCCGTGGTCACGAAGATGTGCCCGTTGGCGCTCTGGTGAAGGCCGTGCATCCGGAGGCGGATCCGAGCCGTGAGCCGCTGGTGCAGGTGCAGGTGGCCTTCGAGCGGCTGCGACCGGTGGCCGCGGCGGGTTGGGAATTGACCCCCGACGACATCTCCCCGCCGACCTCGAGGTTCGACCTGGGCCTGGAGGTGGATGAGCGCGGATCCGAGGTGACCGGGCGGTTCACCTACAACCGCGATGTGTTCGAACCGGAGACCGTCGCCCGGATGATCGACCATTGGAGGATGCTCCTGGCCGGCATGGTGGCGGAGCCCTGGCTGCCGGTCGGACAACTGCAACTCCTGGCCCCGCGCGAGTCACAGGTGGTGTTGCGGGAGTGGAGCGCCGGGCCGGATCCGGGCCAGGGTCCGGATGTCGAGGACCTGATCACCGAGCAGGCCGAGGCTCGGCCTCGAGCCGTGGCGGTGGTGTGCGCGGGTGATCAGCTGACGTACGGGCAGCTGAACGAGCGGTCCAACCAACTGGCCCGCTACCTGCGGAAGCGGGGAGTGCGGCCCGAAGTGCCCGTCGGAGTGTGCCTGGAACGCTCGATCGATCAGGTGATCGCGCTGGTCGCCATCCTCAAGGCGGGAGGTGCCTACGTACCGCTGGACCCCGAAGCTCCTGACTCTCGGACCCAGTACGTGGTGCAGGACACCCGGATGCCGCTGCTGCTGACCCACCACGCCCTGGCGGAGAAGGCGGGCCAGGCCGGCACGGAGACGGTCAGCCTGGACCGCACCTGGGAGGTGATACGCCGGGAGAGCGCTGAGCAATTGGGCGTGAACACGGAACAGGGGCAGCTCGCCTACGTCATCTACACGTCGGGCTCGACCGGCCTGCCCAAGGGCGTGATGGTGGAACGGGACGCGATCACGGCCCACTGCCGAGGAGTGATCAAGGAGTACGCACTGGGACCGAACGAGCGGGTGCTCCAGTTCAGTCAGTTCAGCTTCGACGCGTCGCTCGAGCAGATCCTGCCCACGTTGGCCACCGGCGGCCGGTTGGTCATGCGGGGCCCTTCGGTCTGGCTGCCCAGGCAGCTGCTGGAGGAAGTGAAGAGCCAACAGGTCACGGTCATGAACCTGCCACCGGCCTATTGGCACCAGGTGGTGAGGGAGTGGGCGCAGGCGCCAGATGAGCTGGTGGACCTCCCGTTGCGGCTGGTGATCGTGGGGGGAGACCGTCTGGGAGCGGAGGCGGTCCAGCTCTGGCGCGAGCTGGGGCTGCGCGGCGTCCGATTGCTGAACGCCTACGGGCCGACCGAGACCACGATCACCGCGACAGTGGCCGAGGTGGACCAGGACCGGATCACGATCGGCCGGCCGCTGGCGGGGCGCAGCATCTACATCCTGGACCGCAACGGCCAGCCGGTACCGGTCGGGGTACAGGGCGAGCTGCACATCGGCGGTCGGCTGCTGGCCCGCGGCTATCTCAACCAACCGGGCCTGACCAAGGAACGCTTCGTGCCCGATCCGTTCACGGAGCCAGGCACCGGGCGTCTCTATCGCACCGGCGACTTGGCCCGCTACCTGGCCGACGGGCGCATCGAGTACGCGGGGCGAGAGGATCACCAGGTGAAGATCCGGGGCTACCGCATCGAACTGGGCGAGATCGAGGCGGCGCTGGGACAGTACCCGGCGATCGACGAGGCCGTCGTCGTGGTTCGGGGAGAGGGCGGGGACAAGGAGCTGGTGGCCTACATCGTCACCGGAGGGGCGGAGCCGCTGCCGGAGGGCGAGTTCCGCGGGCATCTCCGAGAGAGGCTGCCCGGCTACATGCAGCCGTCGGTCATCGTCCAACTGGAGAAGATGCCCCGACTGGCGTCCGGTAAGCCGGACCGTGGCGGGCTGCCCGACGTGGGGCAACGGGCTGGTGCTCGGAGTGGGTATCTGGCGCCGCGCCTTCTCTCCCAACACCAGCTGGTGCAGCTCTGGGAGGAGCTGCTGGAGGAGAGGCCGATCGGGATCGGGGACAACTTCTTCGACCTGGGCGGGCACTCGCTCCTGGCCGTGCAGCTGGTGGGTCGGATCGAGCAGGTCTACGGGAAGAAGCTGGAGCTCTCGACCCTGTTCGCCAATCCGACGATCGAGCAACTGGCCCAGGCCCTGGACCAGGGCGAGCACGAAGAAGAGGCGAAGACCCGAGTCCACCCGGTGCAGACGGAGGGGACCAGGAGGCCGTTCTTCTTCCTGCACGGCGACTGGACCGGCGGCGCCTGGTACTGCTTTCCCATGGCCCGGGCGTGCGGCCCCGATCAGCCCTTCTATGCCATGGAGCCGTATCATTTCAGCGCCGAAGAGCCGCCGCCGACGCTCGAGGAGATCGCGGCAGCTCACATCGCGGCCATGCGAGAGATTCAGCCGCGGGGTCCGTACCGGCTCGGCGGGTACTGCAACGGGGGGCTGCTGGCCTACGAGATGGCCCTGCAGCTGGAGGCAGCCGGAGAGGTGCTCGAACATCTCGAGCTGATCAACCCCTCCCCGCCGAATCAGTTCAGCGCCCTGCGCAGGGTGTGCGCCCGAGCGGGCCAGGTCATGCACCTTGGGATCGGGAAGCGGGCCGACCTGTACCTGCGGGCCCGTCACGCGCAGCGCCACCTCTACCGAACCGTCTTTCCCGGGGGAGACAGGGTGCAGGATTTCGGGAAGCTGTTGGACATCGAACCGCGGCTGGAACGGATGTTCCCGCCCCGGGCGGCGTTGTACAAGGACTATGTGGGGCTCTTCAACTGGGCGGTGTACGACCACAGGACCGAGATGTACGGCGGGAAGATCTCGTTCCTCTGGGCCCGAAAGGAGAGGAAGATGATCCAGTTCTGGCAACCGATGATCAAGCGCAAGCCGGCCGCCGATGTCCAGCAACACGAGGTGGAGGGAACCCTGCTGTCGTGCATCACCGCTCACGTCGAGGGAACTGCTGAGCGCCTGGGCGCAAGTCTGGCCCGGGTGGACCAGGAGGTCCACCGCGTCCGGAGGTTTGACGGCGAGGGGCCCGGGATGGCCACAGCCACGTCCGGCAACGGTTCGGCCCCCGCGCCGGCTGGACCTCCCGTGCGGATCCGCCCGGTGCGGGCTGGTGACCTGGCCGCCGTGGTCGCCATCGACCGGAAGGCGTTTCCCCGAGATCCCTGGACGCTGCGGACCCTCCGGGGATGGCTGGCCCGCACTGCGTACGGCAGGGATGTCCGGATGGCAGTCCCGCTCGAGCGGCTCATCCGGCTGTTCTGGCTCAACCAGGCCCTCTTCCTCGTCGCCCTCGTCCGCCGTCTCGGCCTACGCCGCCCTCCGTCGCGCTTCTACCTCGTCGCCGAGTCCGATGCCACGGTCGTCGGGTACGCCTGCCTCAACGCCGTGCCCGGAAGCACGGCCGGCATCCAGACGATCGCGGTTCGCCGGGACCACGAGGGAAAGGGTATCGGGACAGCCATGCTGGCCCATCTCTTCGCCCTGGCGACGGAGCGGGGATGTCCCGACGTGAACCTCTACGTGCGCGCCGACAACGAACGGGCCCGCATGCTCTACCGGCGTACCGGATTCAGCGAGGACGGAGTCCTACCCTGCTACTACCAGCCGTCCGGTACCGACGCGCTCGTGATGCGACTCCACCTCCCGAGGCCCACATCGACGCCAGAACGAAACGAGGGATGACGGAGCGTGATCGCCGAACTCCTCCCCGAGGGCGTGGTCACCGTCGAAGGTCCGACCGGGGTTCCCCTGGACCGGCTGTTGGCGGCGGAGGAGGCGGCGCTCGGGCGGGTGACGGACTATCGACGCCAGGAGTTCACGCTCGGACGCCAGTGCGGTCGTCGGGCGCTCGCCGGTCTGGGCGTCGCCGCCCAGCCGATCCTCCCTGGTTCCGGCAGGCAGCCGGTCTGGCCGAACGGCGTCGTCGGGAGCATCACCCATTGCCCCCGCTGGTGTGCCGCCGCGGTGGCATCCTCCGGCTCGATGGCCTCGGTGGGGATCGACATCGAGGAGCACTCGGCGTTGCCGGAAGGTGTGCGCGATTCGATCGCCGCTCCCGAGGAGCTGGAGTGGGTGGAGAGGGCGGAGTCCGGGGTGGCCTGGGACCGACTCCTGTTCAGCGCCAAGGAATGTGTCTACAAGGTCTTGTTTCCGCTGACGGGGCGATGGCTCGGATTCGAGGGTGCCCGTATCCACATCCGCCCGGACGACGGGAGCTTCCGGGCCGAGCTGTGTGACGGCCCGCTCCGCGTTGGTGACCGGACCATCTCCGTCTTGTCCGGACGGTTCCGTGTCGGCGGCGGCCTCCTGGCCACGGCCGCCTGGGTACCGGCCGACAGCCGGACTCTGGGTTGGTGAGGGACGGCCCCGTCGTTGAGCCGGATCACGTGGGGCGATGCGGTACTCTGCCACCAGTACAACCTCGGCGATCTGCCATGGAGAGCGTTTCGCCGACCTCGTGGACGCGTTCGATCGGTGGTCGACACCAATTCGCGTCCCGACCGGCGTCTGGCACCAGTCCCAGAACAGGAGATCCATGGATATCGAGGAGTTCTACAGCATCGACGAGCGCCGCCGGCAGTCTGCCGAGGTGGAATTCGGCACCAACTGGTTCGATGCCAAGGGGAGCCGGTACGAGCTCAGCTGGGTGGAGGACACCGGCGAACTCTACGTGATGCTCGAGCTGGTCCCCGAAGTCGACTCATGGACGCCGTTCGGTGACAGCGAGGTCGAAGAGATGCCCGCCGACCGGGTGCTGGTCATGGTGGTCGGCACCATCCCCACGCTCGAGGAGGTGGAGACGGTGCTGGCCGGCTGGCCCGAAGAGATGGCCAAACCCAATGGGGTTGCCTGGGTGGCCCAACGATTGCAGGAGTTCGGGGTGGGGGCGCCACCTTCCGGCTGAGGCCGCACCGTATGGCGGGGTGTGGGCGTATGTCTCCCGCCCCGGCACGGGCGGCGGCTGTAGGGTCCTGGGCGACACAAGGTCGACTTCGGGGGTGCGTGTAGCGATGGAGCTGGTTGTTGATCTGGCCACCGGGGCAGTCGATCTCCGCGACGGCGACGAGATGGGGCGGTTCTCCCTCCAGGCTCTCCGGCGCGAGGCGGGCGACGGCGGGGACAACGGTGCGCTCGGCGCCCTGGCCGCAGCCCTCAGTGTGCACGATGCCGGTATCGTCGAGCCGAACGGCGACGTCGCCGTTCCGGCCGCGGCGGTGAGGCGACTGGCCGGCGAGGCTGCCGACGTCCGAGGCGGTGCCCTGGGGACCGACTGGGAGGCCGGGTTCGCGACCATGCTCGAGCATGCGGCGACCGCAGGATGGATCACCGACGACGGCTCCATCCGCGTCCATGTGGAATGGAGGGACTGAATCGTGAGGTTCTCGTACGCGGAGTCGATGGTCGAGCCGACCTTCTATCTCCCACTGGCCCAGGCGGCGGAGGAGGCGGGCTACGACGGCATGGTCGTGCCCGACAGCATCTGCTATCCCCTCGAATCCGACTCGACGTATCCGTTCTCCCCCGACCACACCCGCGAGTTCCTCGAGGACAAGCCGTTCATCGAGCCGTTCTCGTTGATCCCGGCCATGGGGGCGGTCACCGAGCGTCTGCGCTTCATCACCTTCGTCCTCAAACTGCCGATGCGTCATCCCCTCCTGGTGGCCAAACAGGCCACATCCGTCGCCGTTCTGACCGGAAACCGACTGGCCCTCGGCGTGGGCAGCAGCCCCTGGCCGGAGGACTACGAGTTCTGTGGTGTGCCCTGGGAGGGCAGGGGCCGCCGGATGGACGAAGCCATCGACATCGTTCGAGGTCTCTCCGCCGGCGGGTACTTCGAGTACCACGGCGAGGCGTACGAGCTCCCGCCGGTGAAGATCAGCCCCACCCCGACCGAGCCGTTGCCGATCCTGGTGGGGGGCCATGCTCCGGCCGCCCTCAGGAGGGCCGCACGCACTGACGGCTGGGTGCACGGGGGCGGCGATCCGGCCGATCTTCCCGGGCTCCTCGAACGCCTCGGCCAGCTGCGGGAAGAGGAGGGCACCGCCGACCGGGACTTCGAGGTTCATGTCATCTCGCTGGATGCCTTCTCCGTCGACGGCATCCGACGGCTCGAGGAGCAGGGCGTGACCGATGTCATCGTGGGTTTCCGATGGCCCTACGAGGTGGGCCCCGACGCCGAGGTGCTCCAGACGAAACTCGACAACCTGCGCCGGTTCGCCGGCGATGTCATCGAAAAGGTGCAGTCGTGATCTCGGCCCGCGAGCTGGGTGAGGCATCGATGGCCGCGGTCGAGGCCGGTGATCGCCAGGCCTGGCTGGCCCTGTTCGCCGAGGACGCAGTCGTGGAGGACCCGATCGGTCTCTCGGCGTTCGATCCGGAGGGAACCGGCCATCGCGGCCTCGGGGCCATCGCCGCCTTCTACGACAACGTGATCGCCGTCAACGAGTCGATCAGGTTCACCATCAACCAGTCCTACCTCTGCGGCGACGAGGCGGCCAACGTCGGGGTGATCCGGATCACCTTCGAGGGTGGCGGGGCGGTCGAGGTGGACGGGATCTACATCTACCGCCGGTCACCCGACGGGAAGATCGCCTCCCTCCGGGCGTTCTGGGAGCCGGACGCCGTACGCCCGGTCACCTGACCGGGTCGCCGGTCCGGCCCGTCACTCCCAGCCGGTGAACCCGTACTGCTGGTGGGGGCCCATCACCGCGCACTCGAACATCCCGTAGCCCACGTGCCCGTCGTAGGTGAACCGGGCCGCGTACTCGGTGAGGGCCCAGGTGGAATAGGTCGGATCCGGTGGTGGTACGTGCTGTCCTTGCACCACCAGTTCGCCCTGGTACATGCCGTGCTTCCAGTCCGGCTCCATCCCGTAGCCGCTCCCCAGCAGCAGGGGGAAGGCCAACAGGGTCTCGACGTCGACCTCGGCGGTCCTCTGTCCGTGGGCACCGAAGTACGAGAGCGTTGCCCCTGTCACCGAGCGGGTCCCCGGCGCGAACCGGAGCTGGTGCTCGGGACGGCCCATCCACTCGGTGTCCCGTCCCGACCGGAGCGGGAAGACCCGGTGGGCGTCCTGCATGATCCGTTCGCCGCTGGGCCGCTCCTGGATGATGGTGACCATGGCGTGGTCCTCGAACCGGACCGGCGCGTAGATCCAGAAGAATCCTCCCGCAGTATCGGTGACCCGGATACCCGGGGGCTCCGGCTCCCCAACCGGGCGGACTCCCCACGAACGATCCCGTGATCCCCACCAGCAGTCGGGGGTCAGCTCGAGCTCCCGGTCGCCGACCTTGAGAGTGCCGGTCCACGAGCCCACCTGGGCGAACCGGGTGGAGTCGAAGGTGACCCGGGAGAATTGACGGTCGAAATGCCGTGACTCGAGGTGGGCCTCGGAGAACCCGTCGTACACGGCGTCGAGCTCGATGCCCCATTCGTTGGGGTCGACGATGACCCTGACCTGCTCGAGGCCCTTGATGACCTCGACCCGGATCGGCCCCACCGAGGGATCCATCCGGTCGGCGCCGAGGGTCTTCGAGGCCCGGACCACGCGGTGGTCGTCCCCCCATTTCACCGAGACGAAGGCGTCGGCCACGCTCAGATTGGGGTACTGGCCGATGCCGATGACGGCAAAGAGCTCGTCGTCGGTCCCGTGCACGCCGTCAGCACCGTGAATGTTGAAGTAGTAGCGGTCGTAGAAGTTCCGGTCCGAGGTGCCTACGAACCGCATGGGCTCGGAGATCTGATGGATCGGGTAGTCGTCCAGGGGAGAGAGCATGATCATTCCTCGGTGTCTGTGGCCGCTGGACACGGTCGGAGTCCAGTGGTCGCGGCGGTGCGATCGGAGCGTAGCGAGGTTTCGGGTGAGGGGGCGTTCCGGCCGGACCCGGGCTACGATTTGGCGCAAACACCCGGGCATTGCCGCTCGTTCCCACCCCGAGGCCGGACCACTTGTCCCGGCCCCAGGGACGACCGGGGCAGGTCCGGCGCCAACCAGGGAGGGCCCGTGAAGTCGTACGATCGTCTGTTCATCGGAGGGGAGTGGGTGGAGCCGTCCTCCACCTCGACGTTCGACGTGGTGTCACCCACCACCGAGGAGTTGGTCGGCAGGGTCCCCGAAGCCCAGACTGCCGACGTCGACCGGGCCGTGGCCGCCGCCCGCCAGGCATTCGACCACGGCCCCTGGCCCCGCATGGCCCCGGCCGAGCGAGGTGCCATCCTGGCCAAGGTGGCCGAGGCCATCCGTAACGACATGGAGGGCATCTCCGAACTGATCTCCAACGAGATGGGCTCGCCGATCTCGTGGGGAACCCTGGCCCAGGTGCTGGCCCCGACCATGATCCTCGACTACTACTCCGGTCTGGGCTCCACGTTCGCCTTCGAGACGGTCAAGGACGGCCTCATGGGTCCGGTCCTGGTGTCCAAGGAGCCGGTCGGCGTGGTGGCCGCCATCACCCCGTGGAACGTCCCGCTCTTCCTGGCCTGCGCCAAGCTGTCGCCGGCCCTGCTGTCGGGGAGCACGGTCGTGTTCAAGCCGGCTCCCGAAACCCCGCTGGACGCCAATGTGCTGGCCGAGATCTTCACCGACGCCGGTCTCCCCAAGGGGGTGCTCAGCGTGGTTCCGGCCGGCCGTGAAGTGGGAGAGCACCTGGTCAACCATCCCGGCGTGGACAAGGTCTCGTTCACCGGGTCGACCGCCGCCGGCCGCAAGATCGGTGCCGCCTGCGGGGCCAACCTCAAACGGGTGAGCCTCGAGTTGGGCGGGAAGTCAGCAGCCATCCTGCTCGACGACGTCGATCTGGCCACGTCGATCCCGCTCATGATGCCCAACGCCATCATGAACAACGGCGAGGCGTGCATCTCGTTGACCCGGATCCTGGCGCCGAAGGACCGGTATGCCGAGGTCACCGAGGCGCTGGTCGAGCAGGTGCAGGCCCTCAAGGTGGGTGACGCCCTCGACCCGGCCACCGAAGTCGGGCCCCTGGTGGCCGAACGCCAGCGCGACCGGGTCGAGAACTACATCCGCATCGGCCAGGAGGAAGGGGCCAAGGTGGCCGTGGGCGGTGGCCGCCCGGACGGCATGGCCACCGGATGGTTCGTCGAGCCCACCGTCTTCGTCGACGTCGACAACAGCATGCGCATCGCTCAGGAGGAGATCTTCGGCCCGGTGCTCTCGGTCATTCCCTATGACAACGACGCCGACGCGGTGCGCATCGCCAACGATTCCGACTACGGGTTGTGCGGGGCGGTGTACAGCGGTGACAACGATCGCGGCCTCGACGTGGCCCGCCAGGTCCGCACCGGCACCTACATGGTGAACTCGAGCATCCCGATCGACTTCTCCTCGCCCTTCGGGGGCTTCAAGGCATCCGGGGTGGGTCGCGAGTTCGGCGAGGACGGCCTCGAGCTGTTCCTCGAGAAGAAGACCATCAACCTGCCCGCCGGGTACAACCCGACGGTGTGATCGGGTCCGGCCCAGGCGGCCGGCCGATCTGCTCGACGTCCGATCGGTGGGCCAGCGGCCGGTGGGGGAGCTCGCGCCCGTGGATGCGTTCTGATCTGCGAAAATAGGGGGCGCGACTCGTCGCCGGACGACGCTGGTGCAACCGGAGGCACCTGACCCGATGAGTTCTGGACATCCCGCGGCCGAAACGCAGTCTCCGGAGGTCCCCGAAGGCGGCCGACCGATCAGTTTCAGCTTCGTTCCCGGCCTCGACGGCCTGCGGGCCATTGCCGTGCTGGGCGTGATGCTCTTCCACGGCGGGGCACCCCTGGTCGGCGGGGGGTTTCTCGGCGTGAACATGTTCTTCGTGCTCTCCGGGTTCCTGATCACCTCCCTGTTGATCGGGGAGTGGACCAAGCGGTTGACCATCCGCCTGGGGCAGTTCTGGACCCGGCGGGCCAGGAGGTTGCTCCCGGCCCTCCTGCTGGTGCTCGTCGGGGTGGCCCTCTACGCCAAGGTGTTCGCCACCCCGGGCGAGTTCGCCGACCTGCGCCTCGACTCGCTGTCGACCCTGTTCTACGTGGCCAACTGGCACTTCATCTTCGGGGGCAGCAGCTACTTCGCGCAGACCGCGCAGCCGTCGCCCCTGGAGCACATGTGGTCACTTTCGATCGAGGAGCAGTTCTACATCGTGTGGCCGCCGGTGGCCCTGTTGATGCTCCACCTGGGCCGAAGGCTGCGACCGGCGAGAAGGCTGTGGCCCATCTTCGCCACTGCAGTCGCCGGGGCCATCGCCTCGGCCGTCGACATGCGGGTGTCCTACTTCGGGCACGCCGCGGTGACGAGGCTCTACGAGGGGACCGACACCCGCTGTCAGGACATCCTGGTCGGTGCGTCCCTGGCCATCGGGATGGCCATCTGGGCCCAGCATCGGCCGCCGCTCGGCGAGCGGGCTGGCCGTCGCCAGCGAGCCGTACCCAAGCCGTGGTTCGGTGCCCCGGTCACACCCATCGCCGCCTGGGAGATCGCGTCGCCGCCGGCCCGGTTCTGCCTGCAGGTCCTCGGGTGGTCGGCCCTGGCCGCCTGCCTCGCCTTGTGGACTCAGGTGACCACCTCGGTCCCCGTCCTGTTCGAGGGCGGCTACCTGCTCTTCGCCGTGGCCGTGGCCACGGTCATCTTCGCCACGATCACCGCCCAGACCGGATCCCTGTCCCGCGCCCTCGGCAATCCGGTGTTCCGCTACATCGGGAAGATCTCCTACGGGACCTATCTGTGGCACGTGCCGATCTTCCTCCTCCTCGACGCCACCCGGCTCCACCTCTACGGCCTCCCGCTCCTGGCCGTGCGCATCGGGGTCACCCTGGTCGTGGCCACCGCCTCCTTCTATCTGGTGGAGCAGCCGATCCGGCGGGGTCGGATGCGATCGGTCACCGAGTGGAAGGCTTGGCTGATGACCAGCACGGCGTTCTTGGGGGTGGTGGCGGTCACCATCGCCGCCACCGTGCCCGCCGCCGGTAGCGCCGGAGCAGCAGGGATACCCAAGCCGACGGGTTCCCAGTACACGGGACCGCCCGTGCACGTGACGATGTTCGGGGACTCGCTGGCCTTTACGGCCGGATGGGCCTTGGCCACCAACAACGCCCAGATCCCCTACGACGTCGACTTCCACAGCGAGGGCTTGCTCGGCTGCGGCGTGATGATCGTCTCCGACCAGATCCTCGACGGAGTGGAGAACCCGGCCAACGGGCCGTGCAGCGCCTCCACCCCGGTTCCGCAGCAGTGGCCGGCTTTGTGGACCGGTCTCGTCAACGCCCAGCACCCCAATGTGGTCATGGTGTTGGCCGGCCGTTGGGAGGTCTCCAACCAGGTGATCCACGGGCGTGACATCCACATCGGCGAGCGTGGCTACGACGCCATTCTCAAGGCCGACCTGGAGCAGGCGGTGGGCATCGCGTCGTCGACCGGCGCCTACGTGATGCTGTTGACCACTCCCTGCGAAGACTCGGGCGAGCAGCCCAACGGCCAACCATGGGCCCAGGACTCGGCCACCCGGCGCCTCGAGTACGACCGGATCCTCCAACAGGTGGCCTCCGCCGATCCGAAGAACGTGGAGGTGTACGACTTTGGGGCCCAGGTTTGCCCGGGCGGTACGTTCGAGTCCACGATCGACGGCGTGAGGATCCGACTGGGCGACGGGGTGCACTTCCCCTATCTGTCCGGCGCCGACGGGTCGGTCGTTCCCACGGCCAAGTGGCTGGCCTGGAAGCTGCTCCCCGAGGCTGTCCGGGTAGGGAGGCTGCAGATGGCCGGGGTCCCCCTCCGATGAGCCCGGGCGTCCACACCTCGGCCGGGCGATCGAACCGCTTCGTCCCCACCAAAACCAGGAGTGTGGCCCGGGGCCGCACCATCACGTTCGGTTTCGTGCCCGCCCTCGACGGGCTGCGGGCCGTCTCGGTGCTCGGGGTCATGCTCTACCACGGCGGGGCTCCCTTCATGAGCGGCGGGTTCCTCACCATCGATGTCTTCTTCGTCCTGTCGGGTTTCCTGATCACCTCGCTGCTGCTCGGTGAATGGGCCAAGCGGCTGACCATCCGGCTGGGCCAATTCTGGGCCCGCCGAGCACGCCGGCTGTTGCCCGCGCTCCTGGTCATGTTGGTCGGGGTGGCCATCTACACCAAGGTGTTCGCCACGCCGGGGGAGTTCGCCAACCTCCGTCTCGACTCGCTCTCGACCCTGTTCTACGTGGCCAACTGGCATTTCATCTTCGGCGGCGGCAACTACTTCGTCATGACCGCGCAGCCCTCGCCCCTGGAGCACATGTGGTCGCTCTCCATCGAGGAGCAGTTCTACATCGTGTGGCCGCCGGTGGCCCTGTTCATGCTCCACCTGGGCCGGAAGCTGCGGCCGGCCAGAAGGCTGTGGCCCATCTTCGCCACCGCGGTGATCGGGGCGATCGCCTCGGCCGTCGACATGCGCCTGTTGTACTCGAGCGGGGCCTCGGTGATGCGGCTGTACGAGGGCACCGACACCCGCTCCCAGGACATCCTGGTCGGTGCGGCCCTGGCCATCGGGATGGCCATCTGGGCCGAGCACCGGCCGACCGAACCGGTACGTGGGGTCCACACGCTGGTCCCCGGCCGTTCGGGTCGGGCCCACCCCTCGGCCGGGACCGCGGGGGCGGTGCCGCCCCGGCCTCACCGGCGCGATCCTCACCGCCGACGGGGCCCGAGCCTGAGGTTGATCGGTGCCTGGGAGATCACCTCGCCGACGGCGCGCCTCCTCCTCCAGATACTCGGCTGGTCGGCGGTGCTCGGCGGTGTCTACCTGTGGACCCAGCTGACCGGTCCGAGCACCTTCTTGTTCGAGGGCGGGTACTTCCTCTTCGCCGTCGGGGTGGCAACCGTCATCTTCTGCTCGGTGACGGCACAGACCGCATCGCTGTCCCTGGCCCTCGGAAACCCGGTGTTCAGGTATGTGGGCAAGATCTCCTATGGCACCTATCTGTGGCACTTCCCGATCTTCGCCCTGTTGGACTCGGCCCGCATGCATCTTCTCGGCTATCCGCTGCTTGCCGTCCGGATCGGCATCACCCTGGTCGTGGCCACCGCCTCGTTCTATCTGGTGGAGGAGCCGATCCGCCGGGGGAGGATGCGCTCGCTGAGCGAATGGAAGGCCTGGCTCATGACCAGCGCGGCATGCCTCGGTGTGGTGGCGGTCACCATCGCCGCCACCCTGCCCTCCACCGCCGAGGCCGCCGGCACCATTCGGGTGGTCGGGGCCCAGTACAGCGGGCCACCGGTGAAGGTGGTCATCTTCGGGGACTCCTTGGCCTACCGGGTCGGGTTCGCCATGTTGGCCAGCCAGCCCCAGAACAGCTACGACGTCAACATCTTGAACGGTGCCATCATCGGGTGTGGTGTCCTGCGCAGCTCGGAGTACCTGGCCCATGGCGTCGCCGATCCGATGGCCTCGCAGTGCAACCCGTCGACCCCGAAATCGGGCCAATGGCCGGCACAGTGGACCGGGGACCTGAGGCAGTTCCGGCCCAACGTGGTGGTCCTGCTGGCCGGTCGGTGGGAGCTGGAGGACCGGTTGTTCGGCGGGCGGTGGTTGCACATCGGGGATCCGGAGTTCGACACCGATCTGAGGTCTTCACTCGAACAGGCCGTCGACGTGGCCACCTCGACCGGGGCCCTCCTGGTGATGATGACCGCGCCCTGCTTCAATTCGGGCGAACAGGACAACGGCCAGCCCTGGCCCGAGGACTCAGCCACCCGGCTGGCCGCTTACAACACCATGGTCCGCCAGGTGGCCGCCCAACACCCGGCCACGGTGCAGGTGGATGACTTCGGGGCCCAGCTGTGCCCGGGCGGCAATTACACCACGTCGTTCGACGGCATCCAGATCCGTGACGGTGACGGGGTGCACATCGTCCCGACTGCGGCGGCGGGCCAGTGGCTCGATGCCCGGGTCCTGCCCGATGCGGTCAGGTTGGGCCGCTTGCAGATGGCTGGCGACAAGCTGACCACGCCGACCACCACGACCTCGTCCCCGTCCACCACTATCGGGGTCGCGGCAAAGGCTGGGTCCCCGCCGTAGCCGGCGGGCGGCCAGGGGAGTTACGGGGGCGGCGGCGGGATCGATGACGGCGGCGGAGTCTGGCCGAAGATGGTGGTATCGGCCGCCTTGCACTGCGCTTGGAGGGCACCCACCAGGGTCGTTTCCGGCACCCGATTGCTCTCCGACACGGTGGTCATCAGGGCCTGCCATTGACCGTCGTTGTAGGCCGCCTCGGCGGCGATGGGGAGCGCGGCCCGCAACTGGTCGTACGCCTGTTGCTTCAATCGGGCTGCGTCGTCCTTATCGACCTTGAGCTCCGACTTCTTCAACAGGGTGATCGACCGGTTGATGTGGGTGCAGGCCTGTTTGGCCAAGGTGGCGCCGGAGTTGCCACAGGCACTGAGCGAGGCACCGAACCCGGTGATGACAAAGGCCGCAGCGGCCAGGCGGGGGAGTATCGACCGCTTGGCGAGCAGGGTCACCCCAGCCAACTACCGGCTGAGTCGAGAAGATACCGGCTGACCGCCAGGCACCGGTCGAAGACTTCGCACATCATCTCTTCACCGGCCAAGATCCTGGTCAGGGAAACCGGGCACCGGGCCACGATGTTGAGCCGCCGCTCAGCGGCGTCGGTGGCCGAGGCGTAGGAATCGATGGCCGACACCTCGAGGGGGAGCTCGATACCACCCACCCCGGCCAGGTCGATGGCCAGTCGCAGCAGATCGGGGCCATGGGGAAGCGGAGGCAGGGCCCAGGTGAAGGTTAGGGGGAAGTGGAACTGGTCGGGCGGCTCCTGGTCCTCGGGGAGGCCGAATACGGCGTCCTCGAAGGACAGGAGAGTCCTCGGATCGACCTCGAGGGCGAGGTGCAGGTCGAGAGGGCCGCCACAGCCGTCCTCAGGGTGGAGCTCCACCTCCCAGACCTGGCGGAGCGAGTAGGTCTCGACGAAATGACGTTCGTCGTGCACGTGGAACCCATGGTCGACCGAGTGATCCTTCAGGTCGGCCACGTACCCGGCCACATCGATGACTGCCACAGGTGGCTCAGCCTACCGGTCTCGGGCCCGCTCCGGTATCGTCGGCCAATGGACGACGATGCACTGCTCGACGTACTGCACGCCACGGCATCGGCGGTGGCCAAGGCCCTGGGCGCCCTCGGCGACTGGGGGCTGGCCGGCACCCGCGACTCGCAGTACCGCTCGGATCTGGCCGCCGACGCCGCGGCCGGGGAGGTGCTCGAGGGGGCCGGCCTGGGGGTGATGTCCGAGGAGTCAGGTCCGCATCGACTGGACCGCCCACTGGTGGTGGTGATCGATCCCGTGGATGGATCCACCAATGCGGCGAGGGGCATTCCCTGGTACGCCACCAGCCTGTGTGCAGTGGATTCGGACGGCCCCCGGGCGGCAGTGGTGGTCAATCAGGCGTCCGGAATCCGATTCGAGGCGGTCAGGGGCGGGGGAGCCAGGAAGGACGGAGAGCCGATCCGACCGTCCACGTGTGAGGCCCTGAGTGAGGCCATCGTCGGCTTTTCGGGGTATCCCGAGCGGTATCTCGGGTGGTCGCAGTACCGGAGCCTCGGTGCGGCGGCCCTCGACCTCTGTGCCGTGGCCGAAGGTGTGCTCGACGGCTACGCGGCTGTGGGTGGATCGCAACTCGGCAGTTGGGACTATCTCGGGGGGATGCTGGTCTGTGCCGAGGCCGGAGCCGTGGTGGTCGAATCGAAGGGCCGGGATCTCGTCACGCTCGATCATGCCGCTCGCCGGACGCCGATGGCCGCCTCCACCCCCTCGCTCCTGGAAGCGCTGCGTGATGCGTTGGTGTCGTAGGCCCGTCTGTCTGCGGGGACGGGTCGGTTCCACGTGACGAAAGCCGGACCGCGGGAGCGCTACCCTGAATGCGGCCTGGTGGACAATCAGGAAGGGCGTTTAGCTCAGTTGGTTAGAGCAGCTGGCTTACAACCAGCAGGTCATCGGTTCGAGTCCGATAGCGCCCACTTACCTGGGGAAATAGGTACCTGGGTTGCACCACCGTTCCGTGGTCACTCCAGACGAGGCAGGCCCCTTGGTTGATCCCATGGTCCAGGGCATCCAAGAAATGGACGGTGATCAGTCGCAGTGCTACGGCCCAGGGTCGTCGTCCTCAGGCGCAACTTCCGAGGTCGTATCGGTGATCCCAGAAAGGACCGCGTCCTGGAGGTCTGGGTCGGTAAAGAGGCGGGTTACAGCACGCGTGCCCAAGCGAGCGGAGGCCTCGGCAACGGCAGTGGCTACCTGCTCGGACCGCCCGGCGTCGATCCAGGCGGGGTGGATATACGAGGACCGGGTGACGGAGGCCGTGTCACCCAGCAACCTCGCCGCAGCCCCGACGGCGAGGCGTTCGCGCGACTTCGCCGAGACATTCGCCGGGGCTTCGGCCCCACCAAGCACTGCAACGGCTGCAACGGTGGCGCCCCAAGTGCGGAACACTTTGGCGCTCGCCGGCGCTTGGGTATGCGCATGGAGGTAGGCGTTTACGACTGAACTCGTCACGTGGTGCGTTCCGTGGTTACCCCGTACAGCAAAGATCGGCTGAGCATCGCTTGACGCCTCACGCACCAGCGCGCTCACAACCTTGGCCGTCACCTGGTCGTTAACTGTCACAGAGTCAGGGCGATGTTCCTTACCGATGAACTGGAACATGATCGTCGAACCGCGCGTCTCGACGTGGTTCCGCTGAAGCGTTGTGAGTCCGTACGTGTGATTGTCCCTGGCGTACCGGTCATTGCCAACGCGAGCAGCCCCCGCTCGAGCAGCCTGACGATGGCGGCCATCACGACTCGCGCGTCGAGTGGATCCTGGCGGTATTGAGCGATGTCGCTCGCGACCTGCTGACGCAGCGCAGGTATGGCCGCAGCGAACAGTGTCATGCGGGCGAACTTGTAGTCGCTGGCAAGATGTTGGGCCGCCGGGGAGTATCGGTACTGCGTCCGACCGCGCTGGTCGACGCCGGTAGCCTGCACTGACGCTTCGGCATCGGCGGACGCCCACACCTCTCCCCACGCAGGTGGAATAGCCAGCCGCCGCAGTCGTTCGACGACGGCCGGATCCTCCACCGAAGCGCCGGCCTCATCGAGCCACGTGTCGGGTCGTGCGGTGATGCGGTGGAGCCCGGGCGGCCGGAACGCCCGGGAGGCCGGCAGCCTCGGGCTGCGGGAGCCGCTCACTGGTTCGGAACGTTCCGCTCGGCTGTCACTCACCCTCGAGACCCTCACCTCTCCCAAGTTGAGGAGCATCCCAACTCGAACGCGTGCCCGAGACAAACAGGGGTACTCAGCATCAGCAAGCCACTATCAAATCAGGCGTCCTCGGCCGTCCGCGGCCGAAGAGGGGCGATGGTCTCGATCTCGTGCCGCCGCGGGCCAGACCACAATGCCGGCGGGGCCTCAGTTGTCCACGCCAACGCGTAGGCCGCGGCCTCGTAGTTGACCCGCCAACCCAAGAAGTCCGTCCACACATCCTCGACGGGGCGTTCGACCGGGAAGTTGACCCTGCGCAGCCGCTCGATTGCCTCGACAAACTCGTCGTACGAGAGCGAGATCCCGTCTCTTGGGTCGGCGTCGAGCGGGATGGGAATCCCGATGGCGCGGGCAACGTTGCCGAGACAAGTGAAGCCTCCTCGTAGACAGAGCCGTGCTTGGATCAGGTCTGACCCTTTGGGAAGGAGTGCCAGGTACAACGCGGCGGCGTCGAGGATGGCAAGTTGCGCCGTGACCCACGACGACAACGGACGAGGTGAGCGGAACCAAATCAGTGGAACATAGGTACTGTGGCTCTCGGATACGTCGGCGGACCATTGTTCCCACGCTTCAAACAGCCCAGGCAGCTCACCAACGGCGGACACGCCGCTGCCGAGGCCATAATGCGTCCGGGCCAAAAGCTCTGGGCCCCATGACGGCACCCCGGCTCTCGAATCCAGCATGGTGATAAGCGCCTCACGGCGATTGAAGGCTGCGTACAATGTCGGCAGGTAGCCGATCTGGAGTGCAACCGTTCCGAGGCCAGCGAGCGCAACGAGCGGGTCAAGGGCCGCGCCGGCACTCGTGTGTGGAACGAGAAAGCCCAGGGTGCACAGCGCCGATCCTGTTTGCTCCATCGCGCCACCCAGATCACCGTTACCGGCAAACGACCACATGAGCAGTCCAAACCCCAACTGGTAGAGAGCCAACCAGGCGACGACCTGGCCGATGAGTTGGACCGGCGCCTGGACCGCCAGAATCCGGTCCCTTCGCTCGTAGGAGGTTGCCTTGTCGGCAAAGAACTGGAAGACGCTCCGGTTGACGATGAAGACCATCCGGGGAATGCGACTTCGAATGCGCCGCGGTACCACCAAGGTGCCCAGAACACTCCATGCTGTGGCCAGCACGATGAACGCGCCGACCACGGCTGCCACGACACGGATAGCCATGCCTCAGTTTGACATGGCTCCAAACGTCACGTGCTGGTCAAAAATTAGGAAAGATCGAAGAGATCAGACGTCGTTCCGAGTTCGCGGGATTGCCCGTCTACGTGCCGTTCGGGGGCGGTTCGCAGCGAGCAAGAAAACACCGGTTGATAATGCGCCCTGAGCCGGTGGTAGGGGACACGGGCGGTCTTACGGGACATTCCCGCTGCGCCGAACGTTTGAACTGCGCCGCTCCCGGCATGGGTTCCCGCTACGGGATCGTCTTCGCGCCGATTCATGCGGTTTCACAGTTTGATCTCCGGATAGAGGGAGTGGTGGGCGAGCAGATCGGCGCACCGGGCCCGGCAGGCCTGGGCAACAACAGGATCGATCTCGTACTTCGCCTTGGCGGTGGACGTAGCGGGGGTCGTGGCTCGTAGCGCATTCACGAGGATGTCAGCGACCTCGTCGAGCTCGTCTGCTCCGAATCCGAGTGTGGTCAATGCCGGTGTGCCGAGTCGGATACCGGAGGTGTACCAGGCTCCGTTGGCGTCACCTGGTACTGAGTTGCGATTTGTGACTACGCCCGCATCAAGCAGAGCGGCCTCGGCCTGACGACCGGTGAGGCCGAAGCTGGTGGCAACGTCGATGAGGACAAGGTGGTTGTCGGTGCCACCGGTGACCAGTTCTGCTCCTCTGCGTACCAACCCATCAGCAAGCGCCCGGGCATTTGCCACGATCTGTGCCGCATACACGGCGAATGAAGGCCGGCGGGCCTCGGACAAAGCGATGGCCTTGGCTGCCATTACGTGGGGTAGCGGCCCGCCTAGGACCATTGGACACCCCCTGTCTACGTACGGTGCGTACTCCTCGGTGCAGAGCACCAGCCCACCTCGAGGTCCGCGCAGTGACTTGTGGGTGGTGGAGGTCACCACATCGGCATAAGGAACCGGATCGAGGTCGCCGGTCAGGACCTTTCCGGCCACCAGACCAGCAAAGTGGGCCATGTCGACCATGAACGTGGCCCCGACCTCGTGGGCGATCTCGGCCAAGGTGGCGAAACTAGGGTTCCGGGGGTAAGCGGAGTACCCCGCGACCAGCACCAAGGGACGGAACTCCCTGGCCTGAGCAGCGATGGCGTCGTAGTCGAGGAGCCCGGAGGTGGGATCGACCCCATAGCTGGTCTGGTCGAAGAGCTTCCCGGAGATGTTGGGTCGGAATCCATGGGTGAGATGGCCACCGGCGTCGAGCGCCATGCCCATCATGCGCTGGGAGTGCAGGTCATTGCGCAGCTTGTCCCAGCTCACGGCTTTGAGGTCGTTCACATGGACCACACCAGCATCAGCGAGAACAGGCCGTTCGATTCGGTGGGCCAGGATGGCCCAGTAGGCGACCAGGTTTGCGTCGATACCTGAATGAGGTTGGACGTAGGCGTGCTCGGCGCCAAAGAGCGCCTTGGCGTGGTCGCTAGCGAACGTCTCGATGCGGTCAACCATCTCGCATCCGGCATAGAAGCGATGGCCTGGAGTGCCTTCGGCGTACTTGTCCGACAGCCAGTTGCCCATGGCGAGCAGCACCGCTGGAGAGGCGTAGTTCTCTGAAGCGATGAGCTTCAATTGGCGCCGTTGGGACTCCAGTTCACCGACGATGGCCCCGGCCACATCTGGTTCGGCGGCGGCGATGACCTCCATCGCCGATCGATAGGCGATGGACACGGGCGAGTCGGGCATCATGCACTCCTTGGGACGACATCGACGGTTCGCCCAGGCGCACGGCATTCTCCGGCATACTGCCGACGGGCCGGTCCCCGGTGGTGCTCCACCCAGACGCCAGTAACGACCCGCCCCAATCGTAGCCTTGCCGAGTTACGAAGGGGTAGGGCAACCGGTCGACGGCCGACCCTGAGACGACCGTCGATGGATCGACTTGCGGACCGACACTTAGGGCTCTGGAAGTGCCTCCAATACTCGACGTCGGGGGGCCGGGGGTCGCCTCGAAGTGCCGTCGGGCCAAGGTCGAAAAGCGCTGCTAATCCGGTGTTCGGGGCTCTCACAAAGCGGAGCCCGCCCGGGATATTGAGACAGTGTGGGGATAGGCGATACCGACCGGTTCCCAGGGGTTGAGGACTGAACTCCTGGTGCTCGGGATCGGCACTTTCCGAGTCGTCAGCGGCGCGGTCGCAGCAGTTAGGGGCGCTGCCCCAGGGCGAGGGAGCCATGCTCGAGCCACAGGGCGGCATCTTCGGGAAGGCGCTCGGCGGTGAGTTGCTCGTGTCGACGAAGTTGCGCCTCACTGAGCTGGGCGCGCCACCTCCCGTTCGTCCCCAGGTTGAAGAATGCAGGCGCACCTTCGGGGAAGGCTTGTTTCAGGATTGCCGATGCTTCATGTTGTGACTTCATCGCCTCGAACCTGCACCGCTCTACGACCTCGCCCCAGAGCGCGGTGGGGATGTCGACGTCGAGAAAGTCGGCGATGCGCCGCATCTCGCCGCCGAGGTCGCGGATGAGGTCGGCGTAGTGGACGAGCAGCACGAACGGCTCGTGGCGATTCGGCCACCACGAGGCCAGGTGTTCCATGGGCGTCCCCCAGTCGACCCATTCGTCGAACAGTTGGTCCATGTCGCCATCCCACACCGATGGCCATGCTGCAACGCCGTCCCGGGATGCGATGGCGTTGAGGGCATCTATCACTTCCGGCCGCATCTCGCGCCGGTGGTTTGCAAATGAGACGAGGGCGTCGCGTCCGTCTCGGTAGACGGCGAGGTAGCGGCATTGAGTGAAGATCGGCGTGCAGTCGGCTGGGCTGTGCGTTTTGATGAACCGTCGGTGTGGGATCGCGTCGATCCTCGCGATCATGTCGTCCAACGGAACTATCCGGGCGTCCAGCCAGGGGCTCAGGTCGAAAGCGGGAGCAGGCGCGTCGCCGTGGGGCCACAACAGTGAAGCCACGATGCCCTGCATCCATGTCGTCCCCGACTTCGGCGGAGTCGTGATGAAGATGTCGTCCGGCCGCGGAGTGAATCGCTCCCACCGTTGGCTGTCATCGTGGATGTGCTGGCGACGGCGCGTCGCCGGCAACACCGGTGCCATTCCGTGAGCGTAGCCGCATCGGATCAACGGGGTGTCGTCCGCACTCCACAGGTGTTACGACGACTTACACTGCCCGGCAATGGCGGTTATGAGCGGAGGAAAACGCTTGGAATCGGCCCGCAATATTCGGCGCTCTATCGTGTGAGGGGTAGCCCAGAACGCGCGGCCCGAATGACGGCAGAGCACATCGCCGAAGTGGCGGTCGGTCACACCTTGAGCTATCCAATCGGCAGATGCCGGATGGGAATCGTCGTCTCCGGTGGACCTTAGGAAAGTGCTTCGATCACCGCGGCGAAGTCCGGCCACTCCCCGCCGGCATCAATAACGGTAGTCAGGAGGGCTTCGACTGCGGGTCCGATGCGCACACCAACCCCGGTCTCTTCGGCCAGGTCGATGGCGAGGCGAAGGTCCTTACGGGCCAGTGTCGGTGAGAACCAACCTGGATGCGTCGGATCGAGCAGACTGTCCAACCGGAGATTGCTAGCGAGACTCACTACCGGACTGTCGGCAAGAAGGGTCCTCAGGAACTCGTCGGGTATTGCCTGCTGTCGGGCCGTGGCGATGGCCTCGGCTAGCGAAGCCACCCCCGTAATCAACAACGAGTTGGCCAAGATTTTCATCGTTGCCCCGGTTCCGACCAGCCCACAGTTGGCATAGCCGGACCCAAGGTCATTCCACAGGGGTTCAATGGCAGAAATCGCTGGGGCGGGACCGCCGACGAGGAACCTCCCCAAACCCCGAGCAATCATCGCCGGCGATCCCATCACCGGAGCGTCAAGGACCCGACCCTTAGGTCCCAACTCGGCAAGGCGTCGAGCGGTGTCCGGGGAAACTGTGCTCACGTTGACAAACACCGCATCGGGTTCGAGCGATGCCAATACGCCATCGTCGCCCAGGCACACGTCGAGGACGGCCGCGTCGTCAGCCAGCACGACGAGAATGGCGTCAGCACCCGCCGCAGCCGCCGTGGAAGTGTCGGCCTCGATGGCACCGCTGGCCACCAGGGCGGCGACCCGACCAGGGGTGCGATTCCAAATGGTCGTCTGGTGACCAGTTTCGATCGCCCTGCCCGCGAAGGCCCGACCCATGTTGCCCATTCCCAAGATGGTGATTCGCATCGGGCCACCCTACGCCGTTCGCCGGGGAGCACTCGAGCGAGATCCCTGGTGCCTCGCCTCTCATCCGGTGTTGTGAGCTACCACGAGATCCCTCGATGGGGGAAGGGCTGGATCTCTGTCGTCCAGGTGTTGGCGGCGCTCGGCAGGTCTTTGGTGGTGACTGGAACAGAAACGGAACAAACGTACGGAGCGAGCCGGTCATCGTCCACAATGCTAGGAGGGGCGGCCTCGTAACCGAGGTGGACCCGGATGGTGACACTGGAATTGCTATGCGACTGAACGCTGAACCCGAGCGCAGGTTCGACGAACATAAGGCCCGGTTCTACCCAACCGTGCTCATCTGGCTCGCTAACAGGAACAGATCCCTGAGCAGCCCGGCGGAGCCATTCTGCGAGGCTCACCGCATCCAGAGCGGACAGAGAGGTTGTCCTGAATGACCATCGCTCAGTATCGCTGACTATCTGTCCGTCAATCACCAGCCAGTCCACCTCGCCGATGGTCGAGGTGTCTGCATCCGGGAACTCGTAGCCGACGGGCGACAGCGAAATGGAGGTGCCATCTATCCCGTTGAGCCTCATCGCTAATCCCTTCATCCGCTGACGTACTGATCTTCGCAGGTGCTCAGCGCCAACCCGACCAGGTCGAGCCTGTTCACTCATCCACGTCGCCCGCAAGTGCCGGTCGATTGCACCCTCGGGGATCCCCGATCCTGGTGTTCGGGGACACCCCGACTTCGGAGCACCGGCCGACCTCGTCGAATGCTGAAGTCGGCCGGTGCTACTAGGAACTCATCTCGACCCAAACCGTGGTCAGGCGTCCCGTACAACCTCGTAAGTCACGAAGGTCAGACCGGCGCCGATGGTGGTCACGTCGACAAGACGGATGGGCTTCTTGCCACTGGTCTCTCCGAAGAGACGCTCTCCGGCCCCGAGCACGACCGGGAAGATCACGAGCCGCAACTCGTCAACGAGGTCATGCTCAATCAGAGTGTGTACGAGTTGGTAGCTGGCGTAGACAAGGATCTCGCCGTGGATCTCCTGCTTCAGCTTCAAAATCTCCCTGACCACGTCGCCCCTGATGATCGTCGAGTTGGACCATTTCGCATCCCTGAGGGTCGAGGAAACGACGAATTTGGGCATGCTGTTCAGCTTGTTTGCCCATTCTCCGCTTCGGGATAGCCAACGCGAGGCGAACCACTCGTCGCTGCGCCGCCCCAGCAGCAGCGCCTCGGCTCCCAGCGCCTCCTCAGTCTCGACCTTGGCCCAGCTTTCGAGGTCGTTGCCCCCGAACTGGCCGAACCAGCCGCCGATCGTGGATCCCTCTTCGCCGTCGGGGTCCTCGACAACTCCGTCGAGCGAGATGTTGGTGGTGATGACGATTTTTCCCATTTTCGGGTCTCCATTTCGGTCGGTGTTGTTACCTTCACGGATACAGACACCGCGACGACGAGAAACTGGGCGCTCCCGGACCGCCCAGTTCGCGCGGCGACCGGTGTCTATACGAACGATGGGACTACGACAGGGTTCGGGAAGGAGCCGCCACCGTGGGCACAGTCGACTTGATCACGAGAGCACGTGCCGGGGACGGCAACGCCTTCGAACAACTGACCCAGCCCTACCGTCGAGAGCTCCAGATTCACTGCTACCGGATGCTCGGCTCCTTCCAGGATGCCGAGGACGTTTTCCAGGATTCGTTGCTCGCCGCCTGGCAGGGCCTTGGCGGCTTCGAGGAGCGCGCCTCGCTCCGGACCTGGTTGTACCGAATCGCGACCAACCGATGCCTGAACGCCCGTCGCTCCGAGGGCCGGCGCCGTGCCAAGGAGTGGGACGTGCCCGGGGTTGAGCCGCCCGAGCCTACGCGGTTGGGCGAGGTTCCTTGGCTCCAGCCATATCCCGACACCCTCCTCGAGGGTGGAGCCGATGTGCCTCCCGGACCGGAGGCCCGTTACGACCAGATCGAGTCCATCTCCTTGGCGTTCGTGACCGCCATCCAGCTCCTCCCGCCTCGACAGCTGGCCGTGGTCGTATTCCGCGATGTGCTCGGGTTCCACGCCGACGAAGTCGCCGACATGCTCGATTCGACGGTGGAGTCGGTGACCAGCGCCCTCAAGCGGGCCCGCGCCAGCCTCCAGGTGAAGGCGCCGTCTGGTGGCGACCGAATTCCGGCACCCGTCTCCGACTCGCCTTCGGAGGCGGCGATCGTGGCCAAGTTCGTCGCGGCATACGAGACGTCCGATCTCGACTCGCTGGTGGCACTCCTGACCGACGACGCCTTCATTTCGATGCCGCCGCTGCCCTTCGAGTACGAGGGCCGTGAACCGGTGTCTCGCTTTTTTGCCAGCATCTTCGGCTCAGGCCGCAAGTTCAACCTCGTTCTCACGCGAGCCAATGGTCAGCCCGCGGTCGGTGCCTACGTGCGCGACTCTACGGGCATCAGTCACGGGGTCGGCCTCTTTGTCCTGACCCTCACCGGCGACCGGATCTGCGCCATGACCCGCTTCGAAAGCAGCGTTCTGCCATGGTTCGGACTCCCGCGATCGCTCATCAACCCATAGCCAAGATCAGCGAACGGGCATGTCTGGCTGGTTCGCTGCAGATGTTGAGGATCGGTTGCGTTCTCGATCCCGTTGAGGCAACGGATAGCGCTCGCGTGGCCTACGACAGGGCCAGCCGGGCAGGGCGCAACAACGCCGACCAGATTACCTTCTGAGTCCTTGAACCATGCCCCCTCGCCTCCATCCGGCGCCCGGGCTACGCCGTTTTCTGTCCGCGTTTCCGGGGTGTTTTACTCCTCGAACTCCATGTCGCGACCCCTCATCTCTTCCACGACACCGCGCACATCGGTGACCTGGCGGTCCACCTCAGATCCGGGCTTCCCGGAGGTACCCGACGACCAGGGCCGTCAGCTCGTCGACAACGGCATCTGCGTCGATGCCCTCGGGGTGGGACGAGACATACCGGTGGGTGATCGACTCGATAGCCATAACCGTCATGTAGGCCGCCAGTGTCACATCCGGAACATGGACCTCCGGGTCGTCTGCGAGAAGACGCTCGACCGCCTGAACGGTGTCGTGCTCGAAGGACCGAAGGTCGCTGAGGACCTCCGGTGAGCGAGGGGCCTCCTCGAACAGGACCCGGTGGAGAGCAGGATCATCCTGGTGGATTGCCACGGTGGCCTCGACAAACCGGCGGGTCCGCTCCTCCAGACGCAGTGACTCCAGATCGGTCTGGGCGAATCGTGAGGCGATCTCCCTGATCCCGTCGTCGATGTGGCGACAGACCAACTCGGTGACGATGGCGTCCTTGTTTGGGAAGTACGAATAGAGCGAACCGATCGACACGCCTGCCGCAGACGCGATGCGGTTCGTCGTTCCAGCGGCATAACCCACCTCGGCGAAAACATGAGCCCCTGCGTCGAGGATCCGTTCCACCAGTTCCTTTGAGCGAGCCTGTTGTGGCGTGCGACGAGGGGTCTTGTGGGCAGGAGCAGCGTCTGGTGGAGTCCGTCGAATGCGAGTAGATATACCCGAGCTATTGCTCATACTCTGACGATACATGCTGGTCAGGAGGTCAGCACACCACTGCCGGTTCCGACCCCATATCCAAGGAGTGAACCATGTCTCTTCCTAGAACCCTCAGAGTGGCGGTTGCCGCTGCAGTCGCCGGAGCGGCCCTTGCCGTCGGGGCCGTGGCGCTGACGGCCGGTGCGACCGGCACCAACGCCACTTATTTTGCCTGTCTGAAGGGTGGGACGTTGTCTAATGTGGGGACGAAGGTGCCGACATGCGCGTCACCGGCCACTGAAATCTCATGGAACCAAACCGGTCCCGCCGGTGCCACCATCCTCAGCGGAACCGGCGCACCGGGCATCGGCGTCGGTCTCGCCGGGGACTACTACATAGAGACCTCCAACCACAAGATCTTCGGTCCCGCCGCCCGTGTCTGCACCCAACTTCCCTGTAGAACGCTGTGGGGAGCCGGGACGTCGCTGGTGGGACCGGCCGGCCAGGGCTACTCGTACGACACATCCACTGCCGGAACCGTGAATGATCCCAGCGGTCAAGATGAGAATGTTCTCATCCAGACTCTGCCTGTCGGTGGCGATTTCCAGATAGATGCCCGCGTGGTGGGCCACAACTCCGCCGGAAACTCCACGAGATGGCAGTGCTCGCTCTTCGCTGCCAATCCTGGCGATCCGACCGGTGTACTTCTCGATACAACGGCTGCTACGAACTCTGGAGAAATCAGCAACAATGGGAATGAGACTGACATGTCACTCCAGGGCGTGGTGTCGATCGCAGCGGGAGCGACCGTTTCGATCTACTGCGAGGAGTCCGCCGCTCATGAGAATGACAACTTTGAATATCCTCACATCACGTCGACGCAAGTCTCTGGGTTCTCGACCGTTGCACCCGGCTGAGGTAGGGCTAGCGATGGGGGTCGATCTCTAGGACTCAGACGGCTGAGGGTGCCCCCGAGGTGCTGGTCGATGGCACCCTCAGGTACCCATCGATCCGGTGAGAGGGACACACGTTCGGCCTTGATCAACTGAGCGTCGTGAGAAAGACAATATTGCCGTGCGCAGGGCATCCGAAATAGTTTGGATAGTGATGGCGAACGTTCCTCAGAGCCCAGGATATTGGTTAGCCAGTGATGGCAATTGGTACCCGAACTATGCGCATCCCAGCTACACCCTTGCTAATGCTGGTTCAGCGAAGGCCAATCGCATGGCTTCGGTAGCTCTTGTCGCGGGAATCTTTACGATGAGCGTGGTACTCATACCAGAGCATGCCAGAACGGCCATGGGTCACCCGTTGTGGATAACAGTATCCGTACTCACCTCGATAGCCAGTCTCGCTGGGACCATTGCTGGGATTGTGGGATTGAGTCAGATTCGTCGAACACGAGAACGAGGCAAAGCACAGGCAATCATCGGACTGATTCCCTGCTTATTTGTACTTGTGGTGGAAGTGGTCGTAATCGCAATCTACATATTCGGATTCATCTTGGTGGGTGGGGCGGGAGGTGTGCCGGCCTGATCGCAACGATGATTGAGCGAAGGTCAGTTTCGCGCCCTCCCGGATCAGTCCAAGGAGTACCCCACGACGTGCGGGGACCGGACACTCCCCCGGCGTTCGGGGTCACTCTGGACGCTGGCGGCGGTCAGCAGTGGGTCAGATTGAATCTGGATCGGGTTGGCGCAGCGTGGACGGATTGAACTTCACCTCGACAGAGTCTCCATTTCCCGGAATGCCGTCGATCATGGTGACCCTCCCGTCAATGCGGCGCCTGAGCGATCACCAACTGTCACCGTGTCCCCGAGCTGCGGCGGCGGGTCGAAATCTTTAAGCGATGCCACAATTCGGGGGGCGTCCAGATACTGGGGATCGGCCCAGAGATCGACGTGCTCCATCGGCACAAGCGTACGCCTTCCTGCTTCAGTCCAGCAGGCGGTGATCTCCCAGACGGAGAACACGTGGTGCGAATGCAGTCGGTGGACCCGAGTATCCCCCTGACCCTGTTGTGGGACAGGACCAAGTCGGTTCCGATCTGCTGGTCTCCTACTTCAAGCTTCTTGAATTACTTCTCGGGTGGTCCGTCTAGGTGTAGAGAGCCTTCCCCTTGTGCAGGCTCGCGTAGACGTGGACCACATAAGAATTTCCGGAACGGACCTGCCAGACAGGTGGACCATAGTCATTGCCGAATGTGAACACGATCTTCGTGCTGCTCCAAGAGCGAATGATAATCCCGATGCAGTTTGCCTGTCCGGCGGGGACCCCTCCTTGTCCAGCGGTCCAGGGGCCGGAATCGTCGTGGAAGTAGAAGTTGTTCCCGAACAGTCGACCCGTACCGTGATTCGGACACCCTCCCGGTGGGTAGGTCGGTGACGGATGACTTGCTCCGAAGCCACTCCCTGTCACGGTCACCGTCGGCTTGGCCACCGTTCCGGTGAATGCCACCTTGGTGATCTTGGGCGTGACCACTGCCCCCGCACCAGAGGCTGGCATTGCCAATGTGACACCGAATGCGAGTCCACTTATGCCCGCCACAGAAATTACTGCCGCCAAGCTCTTTCTCATCGCCGTTTCCCTTCGTCTTGCTCCGCCATTGAACCGACGCGAACCGTGGTAACACGAGGACATTTCCATTGCAATGTCTCAAGTGCGACGAGCACTCGCACGGGCAGCGAACAACGCCAGGATTGCCACCAGGGTTACGCGACCCGACCCATGTCATCGGGTATGCAACGCGCTGCGGTGCCGGAGTTGGAGTAGGAGTTGGAGTTGGTCACGTAGGCGTCGCTCCTGTTGGGGCTGATGGCGATCCCGATTGGGCCGGTGCCGACGCCCACCGTCTTCACCACCGTGTTGGTGGAGGTCCTGCTGACGCTCACGGTGCCGGAATTTGGATTGGTCACGTAGGCGTCGCTCCTGTTGGGGGTGATGGTGATCCCTTCTGGATCTCTCCCCACACTCACCGCCTTCACCACCGTGTTGGTGGAGGTGTCGATCAAGCTCACCGTGCCCCCATGGGAGGCGCTGAGCCAGGCGTTTAGACATCCCACGGCCCCAAGTTGTCAAGCAACGTGGGCCAACTCAAGTTCTGAACGGTGTCCCCACGCCGTGGTCTCGTCGTAGTCGCTATGACTGACCAGGCAGCCGTGGAGGATGCTAACCAGGCGATTCCCCAGGTGTCGGAGTGCGGCATGGTGAGTGTCTCCCGAAGCTCTCCGGTAGTCATAGAAAGCCCGAGCTCCGGGTGAGGCGCTGAGTGCAGCAAAGGCCCAGAGGTAGATGGCGTCAGCCAGTCTCTTGTTCCGGACGAACCGAGCGAGCACAATCCGTTTAGTGCCCGAGGCTCGGGTGATGGGCGACGTGCCGGCGTAGTTTTTGCGAGACTTGGCAGTGGCATACCGGTTCGGCTCATCGCCGAATTCGCCGAGCACCCGGGCGCTGAGGATGGTCCCTAGTCCTGGCAGGGATCGGACCACCTCAGCATCCGGGTGTTGCTCAAAATGGGCTTCGAGCTCCTGAGACAGCTCGACGACCTGGGCGTTCATGGTGGCAATGACCGCCGCGGTGGCCGAGACCGATGTGCCCATGGCTGTGGCAACCAGGGCCGAGCCCTGGAGCTGCGGTGTTCGCAGCGCTACCTGGATCTCTTCGGCCCGCTGATCGACCCGACGCTGGCGACCTCCGCGTCTCGAGCGCGGCGGCGATCTTGGACCGGGACAGGTCTGCTCCCAAGGTCGGGGTCGGAGCTACCTTCAACACCTCGAGGGCATCACCGCTGGTCAGATCCTCGAAGGCCACCAATGCAGCCGGGTAGAACTCCCGCAGTGTGGACCGCAAGAAGTTGGTCTGGCGGGTTCTCGACCAGATCATGGTCTGGTGGGCCCGGGCCAACACCTTGATGGCATCTGCCAGTTCGCTGTCCCCGGCCACCGGCCGGTGGTTGTGCCGGTCGGTCCGGACCATGTCAGCCAGCACCTTGGCATCCCCGGGGTCGGACTTGGCTCCCGAAGTGGAGTGCCGGTCTCGGTAGCGGGACGTCGACATCGGGTTCACCGCGAACACTTGGTAGCCGGTGGCCACCAACGCTCCGACGAACAGGCCCCGGTCGGTCTCAATCCCGATCACCACCTCATCGGGTTCCTCGGCGAAGGAGCCCACCATCTCGTGGAACCGGGCGATGCCCTCCACCCCTTCGGGCAGCCGGCCACCGGCCAGTCGTTTGCCGTCCTCATCCTGGACGAACACATCGTGGTGGGCTTCAGCCCAGTCCACTCCGACAAAGATCATCAACCTCGCTCCTCTCCATCGACGGTCACGACATGAGCCCGAGGACTCCAGCAGCTTCCTAATGGATCAGTGCTCGAGGCACGACATCCCACCAGCCGTCCGAGGAGACCTCACCGACCAGCAGGGGCACGGTCTAAACGTAGGGCTCGCATGCCCTGGGGCCTTCAGCGCTCACCTGCCAGCGGCTCGGTGACCAGCCTCATCCATGAACGGAACGGGGTGGTCGATCCCCATTAGAGGTCACTTCGTCTGGCCGTGCTGGGCGGGGTACTCTGCGGGAATCAAAGGACCCATCCAGAGAGCCCTGCGCAGACTTACGCAAGCGACACGGCCACTTGCTATGCGATCCGCAGGGACGGAGAAGTCCACCACCTCGATCGTCCGCCATGTGGGCCGCCGTTCGGGTCGGACCTACGAGACCCCCGTCGTGGCGGTTGAGCATGATGACTGTTTTCTGATCGCCATCCCGTATGGCGAGCGCACCGATTGGATGAAGAACGTTCTCGCCAGCGGGCAAGCGACGGTCGTGACTCACGGGCGAACCTACGGAGTCGATCAGCCGCAAGTCATTCCTATGACCGAGGCGACAGGGTATTTCGGTCCGAAGGAGCAGAAACTTCACCGGCGATTCGACGTTGACACTTGCCTCCGGGTCCATCGCACGACGATCTAGAGCCCAACTGTCGAGTGGCTGCGGCGACCCGCCTTTAAGTGCAGGGGTGTGCCAGTCCCTCGGTGGTATGGGACACACTCCACCAGACGCCTTCGCGTCATTCATGATTGCGATGACAACCAACTCCGCGGCTCTGGAAGTGGCACATCTCCATAGCCGTTGCAGCGACCTTCGTTGACCCCAAACTCGAACAGAATGTAACGTCCTCTGGTTGATACATGGCTGCCTCGGCCGCCATGGAGCGCAATTGAGGGTCATCTAAAAGAGTGGCTGTTCCCCTGACGAAGAACTCGCCACCGCTCCCAAACGTGTCAGGCACGCCATTGTGGAGTGCGTACCAGCCTCGCTTGCGCAGGTCGCGACCTTTAGGCGACGTTGGCTCCATGAAGACAAGGAGCCGTCCGCCGCCGATGATTGGCGCGATGGGATGAACCCGAGGCGCGCCGACGTCTCGAAGTGTTGCCAAGTAGGCCGGGGCAGCAGTCAGACGTTCGGCTCCAAATGCCGCCAGATCAGGTGCCTGGGCCTGGAACTCACCCCAACTTGACATGAGTCTCATTCTGTCAGCTCAACGATCATTCAGCGTCTGCTGGCTCTCGTATCCCTCAGGCGAGCCGTGCCCCACTGATCCGGAGTTAGGTGGCACCCTCCCGCTCCTCGTTTCCGTGAAGCAGCCGGGCCAAGCGCTCTCTGTTTGCCTCGGGACTCTGGGTAGCTTGCAAGGTCAAATCAACCTGCTCTGGCCGTTGCCACCGAGCACGTGAGCGCTGCACTTGGTCCCAGTCAATCTCATACCAGTCGGGAATGGATCGTTCCCTCGCCTCGATCCTCAACTTGTGCACTTCTGGGTCAACACATTCAGTCAGAACGACGAGGAATCGTGCGCCCTCATCATCGGCGACTTGCCGACAAAGACCAATGTTGGGTTCTCTTGCTACTCCGTCGAGTATCACGGATGAACCCCGACGAAGTTGTGCACGGGCCAGAGCGCAGAGTATCGACCATCCAACGGGTTGGTGTCCGGGAGGAGTCATGGAGTCGAGAGCCCGCTGTACCGCTTCGTGGGGACGGAGGCCGCTCATTGCCCAGTCATGGGCCAGAACCGACGCCCCCAGGATCTCCGCAGCCTGATCTGCAGTCGTGGACTTGCCGGTTCCCTGCAAGCCGGTTACCAAGACCAGAATGGGCTTCACCGAGTCTCCGTGCGCCATAGGTGGAAAGCGTGACATATTTGTCACTCGCACGGTCGTGGGGGCACCCAGCACCAACCGGACCAGGCTGAGATACTGGGCATCCAATGCTGGACGACTCAGACGACATTGCGGATCGGCATCGGTACGTCTGTAGGGCATTCGGCAACCAGGTCAGAGCCGTCGGTGATCATTGGCAGACCCAATCACCATGCACCGAGTGGGACGCCAGGGGCGTTCTTGAGCATGTCATCGGATTCCATAATGTGCTTCTGCTCCGGCCGCTCGCCGCCAAGGCGCATCGCCCGAACAGCGATCCTGTGGGTCGGTGGGCGGCGACCTTTGCTGCACTCGATCGAGTACTGAGTAGACCCGGTCTGCTTGACGGTGTCGTCGATGTGCCCGCCGTTGGAAACAATCCACCATCCCAGGTCGACGCTGCCCGCATCTTGCCGCTGCTGAGCCTGGACGTGCTCGTTCATACCTGGGACCTGGGTCGAGCAGCAGACCAGAATGTCACCCTGGACCCAGACCTGTGCCGAAAGTTCTTGGAAGGCTTGCCGTCCGATGGCGCAGCCCTTTCTAGAACGGGTATGTACGGCAGGCCTCGACTGGTGCCCGCAGGATCAGACGCACAAGACGAACTCCTAGCCCGCCTTGGTCGTGACCCCGATTGGAGCCCTTAAGGCGTATCCAAATATGCCTGGTTGCGGGGCACCTTCGCATCTCTAGCAGAAGACGGGCCTGTACCTCTTGCGGGGTGGCTCCACTGTGCCTCAGGCAACCGTAGCTAGCGTATTCTTGAAGCTGCTTTCCTCTCTTGGCCCTCACACAGGATTACTCATCGGCTGATGCATGTTCCCGGACTGACCCGATCGTCGATCGAACGAATCAGCATCGAAACCTTGAGTAGTCACTTCTCGAGTGCCGCCCGCCACGGACCTAAATCGAGCGCCGGGTACCGCTGCTTGGTTTGGCCGATCAACCGCTCGTTCCAGACTGGGTGCCCGGGCGGCGGCCAGCCGAAGAGCGCCAGCTCCCGAGGCGTCGAACCCTCCACGAAGTCCGTCCACTCGATGCTCGTCGACACCGACTGCTGGGTGTTGTACCCGATCCATTCCACGCCGGCATTCTTGAAGGCGATAGAAGCTACGAATCGGGCCCCAGAGGCCGAGCCAAAAGGGGCGCCCCGATGCCAACAGTCGGACCGGTAGGCCAGATACGAACCGCGAGGACCCGGAGCGGGTCGCTCGGCCGCATAGACGTCGGGCTCCATGTTGGGCAAGACGACACCGTAGGGAGAATCGAGATGGTTGGAGTCAGCCAAGGAGACGAGTCGTGTGGGGTTATCGGCGTCGGAGATGTCACTGAGGTAGAGGAATCCCTCGAGGTTCCACCAGGGGGATTCACTACCCGAGGGGAGCCACGAGTGGTTGCGGTCGATATGCATCGGTTGCTCATAGTTGGTTACCCCGGCGTACTTCGCACTCGCTCCCGCCTGGTAGAGCCGGATATCGGTGGTTCCGAGAGCCCGCTCGGCGAAGTCGATGATCGAGGGGTGGACGCACAGTCGGTTGAGCGCTGTGCCCGGGAAGGGAAAGGTGGCTGACCATCGCTGTTGTTCAGGCCGGAACCCCGGCCCGTCGTCGGACCACACGAACACCTCCTCGGGCTGAATCGGGTGGCCCTTCCACCGCTCGGTCACTCCGTCAGGATCTGCGTGAAGCTCCTCGGCAGTCGGAAAGATCTGCCGGAGATCCTCAGCTACTGCGTCGATCTCCTCGGTGCCGACCAAGCCCTCGATGAGGATCCAACCTTCTTCTTGCCATGAGCCGACCTCTGAGTCACTCGCAAGTCGTGAAGTCACGATGGAATTCCCCTTCCATTGCCGAACCGACGTAGGAGATCCGCGGCTCGTGGTCCCATTGTTACCCGAGGCGGGCGAGTGGGGGAGGGGATATCACCTGACACCCAAGACGGCACCCAAGTCGGTCGGATCCTCCGCGATCCAGCCCGTCCGATCGACGGTCGGCGAGTCCACGAAGTACCAAGCCTCGCTGTTCCCCGTCTATTCCCCTTCCGCCACCCTCTTCATCGCAGCCAGAGTTTCCGCCATCCCCAGATAGGCAGCGCCGCCCCGCTGAGCGATCTGACGATCAGCGTCGTCACCGAACCGGTCACGGAACCTCTTGATCCCCCGTGGAAGGCACGTCCAGGTCTCGGTGACTCCGGTCCCGCCCAGCGCATCGACGAAGCTATATGACCACCGGATCCAGGATCCGCCGACCACGAACGCGAACTCCCGCCCGCGGTGGGCCACGGTCACTTCGGCACGATGCTCCCGCTGTGATCGCGTGTCACCCGACTGTTCCGGGGGCTCGTTCCTACAGGTGAACCAAGCACCCACACGGGAACCGTCATTGTCGTCCCACCAGCATCTCTTGCAGCCGGGCCTCCACTCTCCCATCCTGGTGACGTCGGAGACGAAGTCGTAGAGGACGTCGCGTTGGCGGGCGATGACAATGAAGTCCGAGTAGGTGGGGGTGGCCACATGTGAAGTATGAACCCCAATGGCCTTAGCCGCGTCAGGTTGACCGTAGAGTCGGGTGAGATGGTCCCATCTGATCCCCCTGGCCCCCCGAACCTCGACCCGGCCGGGTGTCGAGCGTCAGGCCCGGAGATGGTCCCCAATCGCCGCCTCGCTCGACAGATATGGTCGCGGCGTTCTGCCCAAGCCAGAGACCAAACAAGCGCGTTGCCAGGACCACCCCCAGAAGGCGACGAACGAGCAACCGCCCGTAGCCTAGGTGCTGGTCGCCATCGACCGTCGACGACCTCCTGCGACCTGAGTTGGACGCATACTCGGCCTCATCCTTGATTGCCGAGCTGACTCGAAGGGGCGTATTCCAACGAGTTCCGGAACTACCAATACGAGGACCTGTCTCGACTGATCAGTAAAGCGCTCGAACAGCTCGCGAGCGTTGCGGGTCTGCCCCTCCATTTCCAGTCGTAGACTGCCAACGTGGCTGGCGATGGATCACGCATCGGTTCGTTGAGCGATCCTGTCAGGGATGAGGCTGCACCTCCCCTGCCAACGAGACGACCTGGGCAACCCAACGGGCGACCCCGTCGATCGGCCGTAGCCGTAGCCGTATTCCTCCTCCTTGGCGTGGGGCTTGCGGCTTTCGCCATTTCACAGTCGAGCCACTCGGGCGGCGATCCAGCAGGAACGGTTCTTCACGCACTCTCGCCCGTCGCGAGGGCTGTTCCACCGGGCGCGACAATCACCTACACCATCAAGAATGACGCAGTGTGGTCGCCGGCCTGTCCTGACAATCCCAGCGGACGGGCCGGGTGGAGCGGGGTCGAGGTCCTTACCAACTTCAAGGCGGCAGGCACCACCCAGGCCATTGTCAGCGCAGTAGGAGCAAGTCTGGCGACGCAGGGTTGGACCCCGACGCTCGCCACCGACGACGCCGCGTGGCAGGACATGCCAATTGCCGAATGGACGAAATCCGTGCCCGGAACTACCTCGGCCAAGGTCGTCATATTCAAATATCCGCAGAGTGCGGGCTTGTCACCTGGCGGGACGGAATCGGCGTGGATGCTCGGAGCGGAGGGAAAGACGCCCGGCTACGCGTTGCCGGGCTGCTGAGCAACGCGGGACTTCCGCCGGCGCGCACCCCGGTCAACCGCAACGAGGGCGATCAAAGATTCAGCGATCCCTATTGCGGATCACGAGTAGAGCGAAGATCACCCGCACACCCGCCAAAACCAAGATGATCGCGACATGGGGAGCCGCAATGGTGTCCTGGACCCCACCGCCACCTATACAGGTTTGGTGCGGACTGCACGGTCTTGAAGGTGGAGGTGGTCCGTTACGGTTCCAAAGGGCGTAGCCCAGCCAACCAAAGAGAGCCCCGACGACCAGAATCACCACAATCCGCCCGACGAGGCTCTCCCAACGCACCGGTTGAGTCTCTAACTTCGATGCGCACGACCCTGAGGTGCTGGCTTCGTGGTCAAGAGAGTTGAGTTGACCGAGCCCGGCTTGAGGGCGGCTCCACGCAGTGTGGCAAATGGCACCTCCGAGGCATTTTCAGCCACCGTTTGAACAAACTCTTGCTCGCCAACGTATAAGTCGTCGGACGTCGAAACGAAGAGGCACTGATCGGAACAAAGAGGGAACCGACCTAGAAGGGAGGAGGCGACATGGGCCGGAGATCGTGGAGCCAACTCAGTTCGAGTTTCAATGTTCCGCCAGCGCCATCATCCCGCACGTCAAGGTGCTGGGCTGTCGGAGTTCTCGGTCTTCTTTTGGTGGCAGCCACCGCCTGTGGGTCGAGCGGGACCGCAGCACCCACTTCGACCACCGCTCACGGTGGAAAGCCGTCAGTTCGCACTCACAGGAGCGCCCCATCGATCGATGTACCCCCGAGGACTCGTTCCGCCAAGGCATCGGCCACATCCACCACCATCAAACCCAAACCGCGGAAGGTTTCAGCTCGACCGACTGTGGGTTCCACGGCTGTACCCACATCTTCAACGAACACGGCTGGGTCACGATCTGCGTCCCCGACCTCGACGAAGCCGGCTCCGCCACCGGTGACAGCCCCGCGGACAACCGCTGCCCCCACGGCAACGACCGCCGCTCCGGCTACGACCGTGCCGAAAATGGCAGTTCTCGCGATCCGCGATTTTGCCTTCGTCCCGTCGACCTTGGTCATCGCGGTAGACACAACGGTATCGGTGACGAACCATGACACGGTTGCCCACACCTGGACATCGAATCTCTTTGACTCGGGCCCCATCCAACCAGGCTCCTCCTTCAAGTTTACGTTCACGAAACGGGGTACCTACCGGTATCACTGCACCATCCATCCCTTCATGACAGGGACCATCGTCGTCAACTGACGATCGTGGAGATCTGACGCTGGCAACCCCCTTGGCGGGTGCGCGTCATCAATCTGAGTCCGGATCAATCCGGGCCATGGCGGACACTTCGACAGGTCACCGGTCGTCACGACATGTTCTAAAATCAATCCATGCCTTTCGGCGTCAACCTCAGTGCGCCCAACCCCAGACGACGTACGTGCCATCTCCATCAAAGTGCCGAACTGGTGGAAGGCCCCAGCCCAGTGTGGGGTGAGGATGGGGTCCGGTACTACCGATCCGTTCGATGCGCCGTCGGAGGCGAGTTGTACGCCGCAGTATCAGGCCCGCCTCCCTACATCGCGGTGGAGGACGTTGAGCCTCAGCCATCATCCTCGTAGCAAGGTGAGGCCACCCTCGTCGACTCCCAGGGGCTAGACATCGAGGTCAGGGAGCGGGGTAGTCATCTCGCCCTCAACGGACAGCCCTATTCCGGGATCGCCGACGTGGGCGAGCATCCCGAGGAGGGCGTTGATGTCAATGTCACGTTGAAAGGGCAGGTTGAACGGGCGGTCACTCCTGACGCTGTGCGGGCCCACCGAGAGGACAGTGTCGGCGGTCTGTTGTTCGGCTCCGTCAGCGAGGCCGTCGAGTTCTTTCGTCATGGCTCACGAAGTATTCAATGGGAACCGAACCGGGCGTGTTCGACGGGGTCGATCTCGATTGTCCCACCTGGAAGGCCGAACCCGTCTCTGTGGACAGGATGGCCTCCAGCCTGTTCGACGACGTATCGGTCTTCCCGGCTGGAAGCTGCACCCTCGACTCCGCCCTCATCATGCGTGAGCTGCCAGTTCGCTGGATTGCCCTGGGCCATCTGGCTGCCCTGGCTGACGCCAGAACCGGCGGCGCTTGATCGCTCCTCTCGGCCGACCCAAAGCGCTGCCGATCAGCCGGTGTCGCCGACCGGAGGTTCGAGTCTTCGGTCCCGTCGGTGGCCTCACCAATCGCTTGCTCGGGGACACGTATTTCCCCTCAGCGAATACCTTCTGTTCGTGGAAACGGTCTATTACGCTGCTGGTGGCGATGACGGAATCTGGAGGTTGGCTACGGCCTGGCATGCCCGGGTGATGGCCGACGAGATAGTGAGCCACACGTTCAGCCATGGGTTCCACCCTCAGCACACGGAGCGACTTGCGGCCTACTGGGCTGAGGCACTCGGAGGGCCACCACGCTATTCGGATCTCTATGGCGACGAGAGCAGGGTCGTGCGGATGCACAGTGGGAACGGGCCACACGAAGAGATGGACCGACGGGCGATCGCCTGCTTCGAAGAGGCCCTGGCCGACGCAGGCCTTGCTGATGATGATCGGCTTGCGACCGTCCTCCATGACTATTTCGAGTGGGCGACCACGAACTCGATATCCCGCTACAACCGATCCGAAGGTGATGTACCCGACGGACTGGCTATCCCGCACTGGTCTTGGGACGGACTCGTCAGCTAAACGGCCGCCGCCACCTCCTGGTCCGAAGCAAAAACCCTAGCTGGCGACCCAGGTCGTGGCTTCATCGAGGTCGGCAAGAGAAAAGGCCTTCGTTGAGCCGGGAGTCATCCATCCGAACAGATCCGTCATGTGATGCATCCATCCGATATCGGTCACCAATGCGACCCGCTTCCAGGCTCGCAGGTGCTCGACACCCAGCCGGAGGTCCTGCCACAGAGCACCACCTGACATGCCGTCGAAATCGCGCATCACGATGAGGAACCGGACTTCGCCAGAGGCCGCAGCCCGTTCGAGGGCGGGCAGGACCGTGTCCCGGTAGTCCTCAGCTTTGAGTTTGCCACTGGCCTCGAATCCGATGACTCCGGACGGCATGTCGTTCAGCTCTTTGATCATCGCTCAGTACCTTCTCTGGCTCGGTGGCCTGTGACTCGACGAAAAGTGATGTGGTCTCTCCGATGACTCGCCGGCCAAGGCCAAGTATCGTCCGTTCGTTTGCGTTGGACAAGACAAATCCGGTGATCGGAGGCAGTTCCGATGTGACGTCGGCGGTAGGCTCGGCAAGTGGATTCTGCCGAGATGGCCTGCTCTTTTTGCGGAAGACCCAAGAGTCAAGCTCGTCTCATGGCAGGCCCCGGGGGCCTGGCCATCGCCGTTTGACGGCACGTAGGTGGAGGAACATGGGATACCGGTGCCAGCGCTCGAGCCGTCCGGTGTCGATGCATGGCACGGGTTCCTCGAGGGCGTCAACCACGAAACCACCATCGAAGAGGGCCGCGAAATAGTCCTGGATCGGACGAGTCCTGGATCGGACGAGCCCCCCCGGAAGTTCATCGTGATGTCATCCCTCGTCACCGACGTAGTGAATGGCTTGGTGCCAAAGTAGGAACCTTCAAAGCGGAACGCAGCGTCGGTGTCGTGGCTGTCGAAGCCGCCGGAGTACTGCATCGGATGGGTGATGCAGATACAAAAGGATCCATCAGCCGACAACACCCGGCTGACCTCAGCGACCGCCGCCGACAGGTCGTCGAAGTCAATGAGGGAGTTGTAGGCCACCACCAGATCGATACTGGCCGAGGCGATGGGAAGGAGGCAGGCGTCCGATAGCAGGTACCTGCCCACCTGATCGAGGTCGGTCGCATGGCGGAGGAGCGTGACTGACCCATCCACAGCTACCACTCGGTGCCCACGGCCAACGAGGTCGCGGGTGACTCGACCCTCACCGCAGCCGACTTCCAGGGTGACTCGTCCTGGCGGAGGCACGATTCCGTCAAAGAATGCGTCGCGGTAGTACCAGTAGGCGTCATGACCGGGGGTCCGGGCGAACTTGACCCAGTTCTCCGCCTCGGCCTCCCATGCTTCCCGGTCGTTCACAGTGTGAAGGTACAGCGGAACCCGCATGGGCTGCTGGCTCAGGGCGACGGCGGATGGAGGATGTGACGACACGAAGATCTGCCTGGGAGCCGACCTGGCTGTCGGGGACCAAGATCCCGTTACCGGGCGTCGAATTTTCGGATCTGCCCGTCCGGCGTCGTGGGTTGGCATCGAGTAGCGCCTCGCCAAATCGATCCCGAGTTCGATAGCGCCCTCAGGACGACCAGGGCATCGGGCGAACAAGGGGGGAGGTGACCGGGACCGGCTATACCGGCACGCTCACTTCAAAGATAGGCACCGGCTCGGCGAACCCTTTCAGGCTCAGAGCGCCCCGGGACTGGAATTCGATGAGCTTCCCGGCACAAAGATCGCGGACGGCACTCGAAACGGCGATGCCACCGGTCGAGGCAACTCCGCATAGCCGTGCGGAGAGCTGCACCGATGTTCCGAACAAGTCACCGTTTTCTGTCACGGGTTCGCCGACGCTGATTCCGATCCGAATGTGGATATGGGGTTGGGCCTCTTGATTCCGGCGACGCAGCGATCGTTGCACGTCGATGCCGGACTCCACCGCGCCGGAAATGGAGGTGAACGAGGCCATGATGCCGTCACCGGTGTGCTTCACCTCGCGCCCCCCATGCGTGTCCAGGGCGGAGCGAACCAGGTTGTCGTGTTCGTGGAGGAGCACCATGTACCCCTCGTCACCGAGCTCTTGGGTCTGTTTCGTCGAGTCGCACAGGTCGGTGAACAGAATGGCTCGCACTGCGGATTCGACGTAGACGTCTCCCGGCTCATGCATGGAGAGAGGTCCGAGGAACGCGTTGATCGGACCTTCTCCTACCTCGATGATGTCGTCGGCCACGAGACCATGGGACTCTCGGTGGACCGCTTCCAAGGACTCCCGGTCGGGGCCTTCGGCGAGACAGAACGCGGTTCCGTCATTGTCATCGAACCAGTAGGTCAGGTAGCGAACTCCATAGTTCGGTTGGACGGCCAGATCGAGCTTGTGGGCCTCAGCGATCTCCGTCGGTGTCACGCCCGGCAGATTGTGACGATCGATGAACAGAGGCATGGGGCCAATGCTAATGACACGTCGATCCTCCCGCTACTGACAAAGAGAACGTGCTCAGCCGGGTCTCAGATCGTTGTCTCGCTGTCCCCGGATCAGCTACCGAAGTACTTCGGCTCACGTCCTTCGCGTGTGGCCGCCTGGAACTCAGCGAAGTCATCCGACTTGTTGATGAAGGTCTGATAGATCAACTCGTCGGCCATCGACGAGCGGACGTGCGGCTCGCTCAAATGCTGAAGCACCCGCCTCGCCAGCTTCACGGTGACCATCGGAGCAGCCGCGATCTTCTCCGCCATTTCCCATGCCGTGTCGTCGAGTTCCTCCGGCGGCACCACTCGAGAGACAATTCCGTGCATGTAGGCCTCGTCGACGCTCATGACCCGCCCGGTGTTGATGAGATCGCTGGCAACACCCGAACCGCATATCTCGAAGAGGCGACCCATGCCACCGGTGTCAGGGATCACGCCCTTGCTCAGTTCGGGGAGCTGGAACCTCGTGCCTTCGGCTGCGATGCGCATATCGCAGAGCAATGCTCGCTGGAACGAACCTCCGATCGCCCAGCCGTGCAAGGCCGCTATCGATGGCACATCCAGCTCGAAGAGCTGAAGGATTCCTTTGTGGCCCCTCGTCATGAGGTCGTGGTGGCTCAGCGAGGTGGCGTTGGTGCCGATGACCGACACATCCCTTCCCGCTGACCACACCGGTCCCTCGCCCCGCCACACGACGGCCCGAACGTCCCGTCGTTCCTTGAGTTCGGCAAGGATGTCGAAGAGACGCACATCCATCTCGTCATCGAAGGCATTGCGCTTTTCGGGACGATTATTGGTGATCACCGCGATCGGGCCCCTCACCTCCAGTATCACCTTCTCCGTCATGACTTCCTTCCGGCGCTCGATCGCTGAGCCCGGGGGCGATCCTAGGAGAATGGCCGGCTGAGCTGCAATCTCCTCCTTCGTTCCGTCCTTCGTCCTCTGTTGCTCCCTGAGTTGTTGCGCCGGGCCGGTCTCGTGCGAGCCGATTCAGGCCTTGAACGACTCGGCCAACCGTCTGGACCAGAGTGAACTGGACACCCAGGTGACCGGAGACTCCTCGCTGCTCGACGGCCTTCTCGTAGCCGCCGGTTCCTTCGCCACCGACTGAGCACCGCGACGGCGAAGGCAAGCTCTCCGTTGGGCGATGCGACCACGGACCGGGAGGGCACGACCCCAGCGGATCGACAACAATCGGGATCGTGCATCTCCCGAGCGAGCTCCCCGTCGTGCAGGCCCCGATGGCGGGCGGCCCGTCCACTCCCGAGTTGACCGCCGCCGTCTCGACCGCGGGCGGATACGGTTTCATCGCCGCCGGCTACCTGTCGGCCGAGGGACTCCGCGAGGCCATCACCGCCACCCGTTCGCTGACCGGCGCCCCCTTCGGCGTGAATCTCTTCGTCCCGTCAGCACCGGGCGATCCTGGCCCGGTCGCCGCCTACGCCGAGTCGCTGCGACCCGAGTCCGACCGGCTCAACGTCCCGCTGGGCGAGCCGAAATGGGAGGACGATGCCTACGCGGCCAAATTGGACGTGGTCGAATCGGCCCGCGTCCATCTGGTCAGCTTCACCTTCGGGTGCCCGACTTCGGAGACCGTCGCTCGACTGCACCGCGCCGGTATCCAGGTCGCGGTCACTGTCACCGGGGCGAGCGAGGCCGAGCTGGCCGCGGCGACCGGTGCCGACCTTCTCGCTGTACAGGGGACCGAGGCCGGTGGCCACCAGGGCAGCTTCATCGACCTTGACATCAACCGGCGCCCGCTGCTGTCGCTCCTCGGGACCGTCCGGGAGGTGAGCGACCTGCCTCTGATCGCCTGCGGCGGAATCATGAGCGGGCCCGACGCCGCCGCCGCCCTGGGCGCCGGCGCAGCCGCCGTGCAGCTGGGTACCGCCCTCCTGTGCACACCCGAAGCGGGGACGTCGGTCCCGTACCGTCGGGCTCTGCTCGACGGGCTCTATCCGGACACCATCGTCACCCGTGCCTACAGCGGCCGCTTCGCCCGCGGACTGGCCAACCGCTTCGCCCTCGAACACGACAGGCAGGCACCCCAGGCCTACCCCGAGGTGCACCACCTCACCCGGCCCCTTCGCCTGGCCGCCACCCGGGCCGGGGACACCAGTGTCCCCAACCTCTGGGCGGGCACCGGATGGCGCCACGTGACCACCGAGCCCGCGGCCACCATCGTCCGTCGGGTGGCGGCCGACGCCCGGCGGGCCGGCGCTGCCGGGCGCTGACCCCTCGGTCGTGGCCTCCGGCAGGAGAACCGTCCGGGCGGCCACAATGGAGGCATGCGACTCGACCAGGTGACCGTGGGTTCGACCGACCTCGCCCGGTCGGAGGCGTTCTATCGGACGCTGGGCCTCACCCTGATCGTCAAGGACGAGCACTACCTGCGCTTCGAGTGCCCCGAAGGCGAGAGCACGTTCTCGGTCGACCTCGTCGGGAGCGTTCCCGAATTCGAACAGGTGACCGTGTACTTCGAGATCGACGATCTCGACCTGGCCTGCCAACGCCTGCGGGCGGACGGCATCGAGTTCGAGCAGGCGCCGGCTGACATGCCATGGCTATGGCGGGAGAGCCGGCTGCGCGATCCGGACGGGCACCGGCTGTGCCTCTTCCACGCCGGAGAGAACCGTCGCGACCCTCCGTGGCGGCTGTGAAGCACGTGACGCCCAGGAGTGGGCGGTCCCGGTGCCGCGCCGTCGGCCATGGTCCCGGCGAGGTACAGCAGGGTGCAGCGGGGCCCCGGCATCCGGCCTTGGCCACCGGCCTCAGAACGAGGTAGGCACTGACCTTGCTCTCTGATCTCGAAGGTACGGGCGAGCACTTCTCCCTCGATCGATTGATGGACGTTCGCAGCCGAACCCGCCAGGCCGTCGGCTTGATCGCCGACCAGGTGGAAGTGGGCATGGCCGAAGAGGACGCCAAGGTCATGGCCCGCCAGACCCTCTCCGGCCTGGGCATGCGCCGAGGATGGCACCGCATCATCGTCCGCTTCGGTTCCAATACCACCAAGAGTTTCAGCGAACGGTCAGAGCCCGGCGTCATCCTCGCCGCCGACGACATCTTCTTCGTGGACATCGGTCCGATCTATGGTGGCTGCGAAGGCGATGCCGGCGACACCTTCGTGGTGGGTTCGGATCCCGAACATCATCGGGCCGCACATGAGGTGAAGCTCATCTGGGACACGGTCCGCGACAAGTGGTTCGCCGAGGGTGTGACCGGACACGACCTGTATGAGTTCGCCGTCGAGACGACCGACAGCTTCGGGTGGAAGCTCAATCTTGATCTCTCCGGCCACCGGCTGTCGGATTACCCCCATTCGGCGCACTACGACGGATCACTCGCCGATGTCGAGTTCAGGCCCAACCCCAATCTGTGGGTGCTCGAGATCGCCATTGCCCATCCCGACCGGCGCATCGGCGCCTTCTATGAAGACCTGCTTCTCGAAGACCAGTCCTTCCCGCTGTAGTCACCTTCCCGCAGTGGTCACCTGGCCGCCCGGCCTCGGTCACCGGCGACCGCCGACACCTTCCTCCCGGCCGACCGGAGGGCCGGTCCGGTCAGGTGACCTTCGCCACCACGAATCCGGCCACCCCGTTGCCGTTCACCTGGGACCCACTGTCGTCGACGAAGGTGTAGAGGCGCTTCCCCCGGTAGGTGACCTGGTACTCGGTCTTGGTGCCCACTTTGAAGGCCACCTTCCCGAGCCCGGTGACGCCGGTCGGGGTGGTCTTGCCCGGAGCCAGCACGAGACGGGGCCAGATGACCAGGCACTGGCCCGTGCACGTCCCCTTGGTCGTGTAGAGGCTGCGGCCCTTGAGGGTGGCCAGCATCTTTCCGAATGGTGCCCGGTTGACCACCTTGACCACCGCCTCCGAAGTCCCCGTGGCCGCCTGCACCGGACCGCCGGCGAACACCAGCGCCCCACCGCCACCGGCGATGGCGCCGGCCAGTGCCAACGTTCCGACGAACCGGGTCCGATGGCGCACAATCCGTCGACGCCGCGCTGTTCCGTGGGTCATTCTGATCCTCCTCATCCGAATCGCTCGTTCGGTCTCGGAGCAGTACTACGACCGGGAAGGGGACTCTGTTCACGGAGGTCAGGTGCCTGACCACCCGTTCGTCCGCCTTTGCGGTTCAAGTGCCCTGGTCGGAGGGTCGATAGAACGGGGTGGGCAAGAAATCGGCAACCAGGCAGTTCGTGGCCTTTGCCGCCATCACCCTGGGCGCCGTCGTCCTCCTGGGCCTCATTCTCGGTGGGAGCTACCGCTCCGAGGCAACTCGTCGAGGTCTGGCCCAGGGCCGCTCCGAGGCTCAGTTGATGGCCCACACCGCCGTCGAGCCGCTCCTCGACGGCCGGCCGCTGAGCAGAGGCCTCAGTTCCACCGAACAGGCCCAGTTCCACCGGCTGGCCCGTGATGCCGTCTCCGGCGGCGACGTACAGCGGCTCCGCCTCCGAGATCTGGCCGGTGCCGTCGTGTTCTCCGACGACGGCTCGGGGTTCCATCAGCGCCCCGAGGACGAAGCCCTCGATGCCGCCCACGGCACCGTCGTGGCCCGCCTGACCCGGATCAACACCGACAGCGACGACAGTGGACAGGCGGGGCCGGAGTCGGTCGAGGTCTATCTTCCACTCTTCGCCGGCGACCATCACCAGCGGGTCGGCGTCCTCGAGGTGTACCTGCCCTATGCGCCGATCAAGGCCGACGTCAGCGCCGGGCTCCACACCCTCTATCGGAACCTCCTGGTCGGGTTGGCCGCCCTCTACGTGGTCCTGTTCGGAATTTCCTTCTGGGTAGGCCGACGACTGCGCCGCCAGGTCAAGCTCAACGCGTATCTGGCCGAGCACGACTCGCTCACCGATCTTCCCAACCGCATGCTCTTCCACCGGCGAGCCGAGGCCGAGGTGGCGCGTGGGCGGGCACTGCGCCAGCCGACGACGATCGCCATCATCGATCTCGACCGCTTCAAGGAGGTCAACGACACCCTCGGCCACCAGAACGGCGACCGGCTGCTCACTTCGATCGGGAGCCGGTTGGCCGCCCACCTTCGACGTCCGGACGGGCTGGCCCGACTGGGTGGTGACGAGTTCGGGATCGTCCTCAGCAATGTCTCCGATCCCGGGGACGTCCTGAGCCGGCTCCGCGACGTGATCCAGCGCGAGGTACAGATCAGTGGGCTTCCGCTCTCGGTCGAGGCGAGCATCGGTTACGTGGTCTCCCCCGAAGACGGAACCGATATCGACGAGCTTCTTCAGCTGGCCGACGTGGCCATGTATGTGGCCAAGGGCCAGCATTCGGGTGTCGTCCGATACGACAGGTCACAGAACCACTACGACGCCTCGAATCTCTCGCTGGTGTCCGAGCTCCGTCACGCCATCGCCACCGACCAGCTGAGCTTGCACTACCAGCCCAAGGTCCATGTCGACACCAGGACCGTGGCCGGTGTCGAGGCGCTGGTCAGGTGGCAGCATCCGACCCTCGGCAACATCTCACCCGACCGGTTCATCCCGCTCGTCGAGCAGACCGACCTCATCGACGAGCTGACCGGATGGGTGGTGGGCCGAGCGCTCGACGACCTGAGCCGGATGGAGGAGGTCAACGACCGGCTGACCGTGGCGGTGAACGTCTCGGCTCGCAATCTCGACCACGGTTTCGCCGGCCAGATCGTCGGCGCCCTGAAGCGAGCCGGCGTCGAGCCGGAGCGGTTGACTGTCGAGGTCACCGAGACCGCCCTCATGATCGACCCGGCCCGGGCCGGGTCGATCTTGCGAGAGATCAGCGATGCCGGTGCCGATGTGAGCATCGATGACTTCGGCACCGGTCAGACGTCCCTCGGGTTGCTGGCCACGCTGCCCATCGCCGAGCTGAAGATCGACCGGTCGTTCATCGCCGACATGCAGTTGAACCAGGCCAATGCGGCCATTGTCCGCTCGATGGTCGAACTCGGGCACAACCTGAATCTCCGCGTGGTCGCAGAGGGGGTCGAGACCGTCGACGAGATCGAGGCGCTCTCGATCACCGGCTGCGATCTGGTCCAGGGTTATCTGTTCGCCCGGCCCATGCCCCTCGAGGAGCTCATTCTCTGGTTGAGCACGGCCGGGGCCACCACCCTGGCCTGAGACTCGACCGTCCCAGGTCCGGCTTCCGGGACCGGCCCGAGGCGACCCCGGTCGCCACCGGCGGCCGGGCGATCAAGAACGGCTCGACCAGTTGGGCGGCCAGGATGCCCACCTGTCCGTTCGACGCTGACTGTTCGGTCGGCACCGACCCGCCGGTGAGGCCCGTCCTCGGGACGGGGTCCGCCTTCTCCGGAAACCGGGCCCGTCCGGCCAGGACATCCCAGACGGTGAGGACGACGCCCAGGTTGGCGCCGTCGATCCCGTCGACGGCGTGGTGGAGACGGTGGTAGGCGGGGCTCACCACCAGCCTCCCCAACGGACCGAACGACCAGGGCAGGTTGGCGTGGGGGAGGGTGCCCAGACACACGTAGGCCGTCACCATGACCGGTGCCAGTCCGCGCCCACCCATCACGACCCAGACCGGCAGGGCGGCGAGGAGGAACCCGGGGAGATGACTCAGTGGATGGGCTCGGAAGGACGTGAGCACGCTGAGCTCTTCCTGCGAATGGTGCAGCGCATGCATCCGCCACAGGGCGGTGAAGTGGTGGTCGGCCCAATGGGCCAGCCAGTTGGCCCCGTCCATCAGGACGAGGGTGATGGGGACGAGGAGCCAGTTCGGCCAAAGCGCGGTCCAGGGGAGCTCGACCAATGCCGCGTGGGTGCCGAGCAGATGGGCGAAGGCGACGCTGAGCAACGTCATCAACGGGACGACGGCGGCCACGTGGAGGGCGAAGTAGAGGCCGTCCTGGAGGTGGCCACGGGCCGTGACGGCCCGCGGTTCGGCCGGCCAACGCCGCTCGCACACCAGCACCGCGCCCACCAGGAGGAGAACCGCGGGAGCCAGCAGCTCGGACCTTCCGGCGGCCAGCCCCGACCCGATACCTCCCGATCGGTACAGCGCCGACAGGCCGATCCAGACCAGGCACAACGCCGTCGCTCCGAGCGCCAGGGAGGGCACGGCCAGGCGCCGTCGTTCCGACCCCGCCGTCGGCCCGCCCGGTGCCGCCATGGCCGAGTCGGCCGACGCATCCGTCGCCACCGTGGCCAGAGCGGCGAGTTTCGGCTGGGCCCGGTTACGCGGTTCAGTCGTCGTGACCGTCAATAGCCGTACCCCCCGCCCGCGGTGGTCGGAGGTGTGGTCGCCGGGGGAGCCGTGGCCGGGGGAGCCGTGGCCGGGGGTGCAGTCGCCGGGGGTGCCGTCGCCGGTGGAGCAGTCGCCGGGGGAGCCATGGTCGGTGGAGCCGTTGCCGGGGGTGCCGTCGCCGGGGGAGCGGTCGCCGGGGCCGTGGCCGGCGTGGTCGCAAGCGGGACCGTGTGCGGCTGGACGGCCGGCGCGCCCGACGCCGGCACGACGAACCAGGTTCCGGCCACGCCCTGGCCCTTGGCCTGGCCGGCCTTGGTGTCGCCGCTGAATCGATACAGGGGGAGCCCCTTGAAGGTGACCTGCCGGCCACCGCCGGGACGCACGATCGTGCCGAGCGCCGATCGGGGAACACCGGCACCGGCCGACAGTCGGCTGCCGGACGGCACCGTGAACGGCGGCCATGCCGCCGCACAGGCGCCCGTGCAGGTCGTCTTGCCTGTCCCGTCCGGGGTGAACCGGTAGAGGGTCATCCCCCGCTGGTCGACCAGCACCGTCCCCAGGGCGCCGACCTTCGCAGTGGCGACGGTGACGACACCTGTCGTGTGGGCGACCGGCACGGTCGTGCCCTGCGTGGACGGCGCCGGAGCGGCACCCGAGGAGCCACACGCCGCAGCAATCAGGAGAAGTCCGCCGAGGCCGGCGCCGACCAGCCAGCGTCGCCCGTCGCCCGTGGGTCGCCGGGATCGGTTCTTCGAGCCCGGTATCTTCGAGCCGGCGGTCACGTCCATGGAGGTCCTCATTCCGTTGGGGATGTCTGGTAGTACGGACCGAGGAGCGGATCTGTTCACCCGGGGCGCGGGCCGGCGGCGGCCCGTTGCCGGTGGGTGCGGAGTCGGGCGGGTATGTTTTGGGCGTGGAGCCGATGCCTGAAGACTGGGCCCGGGCGGTCGCCGTCGTGGCTCATCCCGACGATCTCGAGTACGGCGCGGCCAGCGCCGTCGCCCGGTGGACGGAGCAGGGCAAGCAGGTTTCCTATGTCCTCGTGTCCAGTGGTGAGGCGGGGATCGACGGCATCGATCCGGCGACGGCCGGTCCGCTCCGAGAGGATGAGGAGCGGCGGAGCGCGGCGGTGGTGGGGGCGGCGTCGGTGGAATTCCTCGGCCATCCCGACGGTCTCATCGAGCCCGGCCTCAGGCTGCGACGCGACATCGCCTCGGCCTTCCGAAGGCTGCAGCCTGAAGTCGTCGTCACCATGAACTTCGATCTCACGTGGGGAGACGGCGGGGGGGTCAATCATTCCGATCACCGGGCGACAGGGCTCACTGTGCTCGATGCGTGCCGGGACGCCGCCAACCGCTGGGTCTTCCCCGACGCCGGCGTCCCGTGGAACGGGATCGAATTCGTCTACGTCGCCGGTGCGGGCGAGGCCACTCACTACGTCGACGTCGGGGCCACGCTGGATCGGGGTGTCGCCTCACTCAGGGAACACCGGGCCTACATCGACGGCCTCGGGCGGGAGTTCGATCCCGACGAGTTCCTGCGATCGATGGCCGGGTACGCCGGGATGGCCGCCGGCTGCGAGTACGCCGTCACCTTTCAGCGGTACGCCGTCAGCTAGGCCCGAGTGTTCGCACCGGCCAAGCCCGGTGCGATTCGGCTCGTCTGTCCGACTGATGTGGCCGACCGAAGCCGGCCCTGGGGTCAGCCGAGGGTCATCCCGACGATTGGCTCGGTGAGCGGGGTGGCCCCGGTCGACCCTTGGAATTTCGCTCCCGGGCCGAAGGCGAAGATGCCGCCGTCCGATGCCACCAGGTAGTACCCGTTCCCGGTGGGGGCGGCGGCAATGCCCACGATCGGCTTGTTGAGGGCGAGACCCCCCATCGAGCCGAGGAACGGAGCGTTGAAGCTGAAGACCCCTCCGTCCGCGGCGACCAGCCAATAGCCGCCGGTCGACGGGTCCGTGGCCATACCCACGATCGGTTGGTTGAGGTGCTGGCCGCCCATCGAGCCGAAGAAGGCGGCGCCGGGGCCGTAGGTGAAGACCCCGCCGTCCGCGGCCACCAGGTCGTAGCCGTCGTTGCCCGGCGCGGCGGCGATGCCCACGACCGGTTGGTTGAGGGGGAGGCCTCCGGCCGAGCCGAAGAAGGGTGCGTTGGTGCCGAAGGAGAACACGCCACCGTCGGCTGCGGCCAGCCAGCATCCGTTGCCCCCCGGCGCCGCGGCGATGCCCATGACCGGTTGGTTGGGCATCGTGGCCAGCCCGGTGCAGTCCGATCCGAACGGACCGTGGTTGTAGACGGCGCCTTCGGTTCCGGCCAGGTTGTAGCCCCGGCCTCCGGGAACGGCGGCGATACCCGACACGGGCTGGCTCACCAGACCGGCCTGGGAGCCGAAGAACGGGACGCCGAAGCTGAAGACCCCGCCGTCCCCGGCTCCCAGCCAGTAGCCCTGCGGAGCGCCACTATGGACGGCGATGGGGGTCAGAGGGCCGGCCGGGTTCCCGCCCGGGCCGGGCACGGCCGCCGGGTTCGGCTGCTTCACGTCGAAGGCGCACTGGGCGGTGGCGAAGCCGCCGACCATGTTGGGCGAGGCCCCGGAATCCCCGTATTCGATGGCCGGCGAATTGTCCGGACACAGGAGGTTGCCGGCGATGGTATTGGTGAGGTTCTCCGAACCGTCGGGATCGGCCAGGGTGATGTGCCCGAAGGTGGCACTGCCGCTGACCTTGTTCCGGAGGGCGCCGAACCAGCAGGAGTTGAGCCCGGTGACCCGGAGGTTGCCCCCCATGGTGTTGTCCTCGTAGTCGCTGTAGGCGGGGGACTGGAACTTGGCGAAGATGCCGGTGGGTGTGCAGTTGACGCCGCCCCCGCCGCCGACCTCGGTCACGTCCCCGCCCACCTTGGTGAGGTGCACGACGACCCCCAGGGGTGCGCTCGAGATCAGGCTTCCCTTGACCGTCTCGGTGGCGTTGAGTGTCGGGTTGTTCTGATTGGGATCGTCGACGCAGGCGAAGTGGGCCGCCTCGCATCCGAGGAGCAACGTTGCCCCCGTGCCCACGTCGATGTTGCCGTCGACGGTCAGGCCCGATGTGCCCGATCCCCCGACGTCGTTGTTGGCAAACGCTGCCACCAGGGCGGCACCGGCTTCGACGGTGACGTCGCCGGTGACGACTACCTGACCGTCATTGACCGCGCACGCGCCGGTGACCGTCACCGAGCTGTAGGTCCCGGCCGGGAGCGGTCCCGGCGATGCCGGAGTGCCGGTGCAGGTGAAGGCGGCCGGCGTGGCGGCGGCCGCAGCGCCACCCGAGAGGCCCCAGAGGCCGAGCGGCGCCACCAGCATGACCCCGAGCATCAGGGCGAGAGGCAATCGGAGCCTGGGCCGGCGACCGCCCGAAGCCCTGGTCCGTACCTGCCGTCCGTCCGTGCTGGCCATTGCCGGTTGAATCGCGCTCACAGGGCTCGCCTCCGTTGTCATCGATGTTCGTGCCGGCCGCCCCTCGCAATCCGATGCCGCTCCCGTAGGTTAGCCAGGCGTTGTCCGACTTTCCACGGTGAGCAAAGTTGAACTCGTTGGATGGGTCGGGTACGCGTCGCTGAGCCGGCCCGGCCCGGCCCGGCCCGAGCCCGGCCCGGCCCGGCCCGGCCTGATCCTGCATCCGTGGGTCCGACTGCTGATCTGGCTGGCCTTGACGACGATCTGGGTGGTCACCTCCGCATTCCTGTTGCGGACCCCGGCGGGCGTCGACGCGGACCGGTGACGTTCCGGGGGCGGGGTCAGCGGGCTGAACGCCTCCCGGCAGTGGGAGATCCCGGTTGCGACCTGGGCTATCAGCGGTGCTGCAGTACCATGGAAAGCCACCCGGTCGCCCCGTCCCGATGGGTGCCGATGACCACGGCGGCGGCGCCCTGGCCTCTCCGACATGCATAGAGCCCCCGATCGATGAGCCTCGACAGCCCGACATCCGGCCCCCCGTCAGAGACCGGACCACCGACCCCCGGGCGGTCGCCATGGTGGCAGGCCGGCGTGGTGGCCCTGGTGGGCGCGGTCGCCGTGGCCGTCGCCGTGGCCGTGTATGCCGTGGCCGGTTCGGGCAAGGCGTCAGCCCCGACGACCGGCCCGGATCAGCGGACGGCGACCGTTTCGCCGACCACGAGGATGCCGACGACCGTGCCGGTCACCGTCCCCCGGACCACGACCACTCCCCGCATCACGACGACATCGCCGGCACCTCCCACGACCTCGGTCCCGACCACGAATGCTCCATCCCCGGTGGCGTCGCCACCGCCCGGTACGGGGGCCCACGGCCCGATCACCTCCCCGCCGCTCCCGGCACCGGGGCCGGGGTTCAATGCCGGTCAGGTGACCGCGGTCGGCGACTCGGTGATGCTCGACTACCAGACCCCGCTCCAGCAGGACATCCCGGGTATCAACGTGCAGGCGGCGGTGAGCGAGCAGTGGTCGGCCGGGGAGGCCGTCCTCCAGCAGCTCAAGTCGGAGGGTCAGCTCGGTGCTGTCGTCATCGTCGGACTTTCCACCAACGGGCCCATCTCGAGTGCCGATGTCGCTTCGATGATGGGTGTGCTGTCAGGTGCATCGCGGCGTGGTGTTCGTCAACATCTACGTCGACCGGCCCTGGCAGGACCCCAACAACGCGGTGCTGGCCGCCGGAGTCCAGCAGTACCCGAACACCGTCCTGGCCGATTGGAACGGGCTGGCCTCGCAGAACCCCGGCTGGCTGTACTCCGATGGCACCCACCTGCCCATCGACGGGCCCGGGGCCCAGGCTCTCGCCAATCTGGTGGCGGCACAGGCCTGAGCCGCCGGCCACGCGCTGCTCGGCTTCACCCGACGGGGCGGCGAGGGCGTGGCGACCGGCGGTCAGTCCCCGCCGCTCTCGCCGAAGGTGTCCCAGACCGCGCCGACGGCGGCGTTCGGATCGAAGATGGCGTCGGGCTCCTCGTCGTCGGCCCGTCGCAGGTCTTCCCCGTCGGCCGGAGCATCCTCGGCAACGGGCACCAGCTCACCGGTGAAGGTGGCGCTCGGCGGGGGGTCCTGCGACTCGGTTCCACCGTCGCGCACCAGCGCGGTGGCCGTGCCGTCGGAGATCCAACGGGCCTCGTGCAGCCGGAACGGGTCCTGATACCACCCTTCAGCGTCCATGCTGTCTCCCTTGCGGTCGGGTGGCCGTCCCCTGGCCGGGAACGAGCCTATCCGGGCCGGCCGGCCCGATGCCCGGTGGGCGAGGCGGCGACTTACCCCCAGCCCAGTTCCCCGAGGCGTCGGTCGTCGATGCCGAAATGGTGCCCGACCTCGTGGATCACCGTCTTTCGAACCAGCTCGACGACTTCCCACCGGGTCCGACAGGATGCGCAGATCGTCGCCATGTAGATCGTGATGCGATCGGGCGCCGACGCCGAGTAGTGGTTGCCCCGCCGGGTGAGCGGGACCCCCTCGTACAGCCCGTACAGCGGTCCGGCGGGACTCTGGTCGTCCACCAGGACGGCGACGTTCTCCATGGCCCTCCCCGAGCGCGGCGGGGATGCCGTCGAGGGCGTCGGCCACCAACCCCTCGAACTGCTCGGTCGTCATGGCCAGCACGGTCATCATCATGTCAAGGACTTCGCCATCGGCGAACGTCGGTGCCCGGCCTACCGCCCTGCCGACCCGCCCTCCGGGCTCCGTGGATCGGCGGCGCCGACGTAGTGCCTGGCCGGGTCGTCCGCCCCTCCCACCACCTCGATGATCTGGGCGCACCCGACGACCACCGGATCGAAGGCGCTGATCAGCTCGGCGTGATGCCCCCGATCCCGGAGGCCGTCCAGCCATCCGGGCGGAGCATGGGCTTCGACGCGCACCATCAGGTCGTCTCCCCACCACAGCCGGAACGGTCCCGCCGACGGTGCATCCAGCGCCAACCGGGCCCCGGCCACCGCGGTCGACGGATCCTGGCCGCCCGGGAGCATCCGGGCCAGGAGCTGGAGGAGGATCTGGGGCTGGGCGTCGCCGCCCATGGCCCCGACCAGATGGGTGAGCGATCCGCCGGGCGTGGTGGCGAGCATCGGGGACAGCGTGTGGGGCGGCCTGCGGCGGGGACCGAGCTCGGCCGGATGGCCCTCCTCGAGGGAGAAGCCCACCCCGCGATTGTGGAGGAAGATCCCGGTCGTCCCGGCGACGAGATGGGATCCGAAGTCGAGCGCGTTGGACTGGGTGAGCGAGATCCCCAGACCGTCGGCATCGATGGCACACAGATGCGTGGTGTCCCCGTCGCCCAGGCGGGGGACCTGGGTGCCGGCTTGCGCACCGAGGGGCGGCCCGACGTCGGGCCCGGCCGTGCGGTCGGGTCGGACCCGGCCGGCACCGACGCGCAGCCGGTCGTCGGCCAGGAGGGCCGGCCCGTCGGCTCCGTCGTGGAGCACCATCGGACGGTCGTAGCCGGCGGCTCGTGACGCTTCGACCACCAGATGGGCCCAGAGCGGATCCGACGGGTCGCTCCCGATGCCGAGGTGTTCGGCCACCCTGCTGCTGGCCAGGGTGAGGTAGCCCTGGGACGGGGGCGGGACGGTCCACAGTCGGTGCCCCCACACCTCGAGTCGGAGCGGCTCGCACCAGTCGGCGACCGAGTGTTGGAGATCCGGAGTCGAGAAGATGCCTTGACCCAGGTCGACCAGGGCGCCTCCGAACTCACCCCGGTAGAACGCATCGCGCCCTCCGTCGGCGATGCCGCGGAGGGTCCGGGCGATTCCTGGGAGCCGTACCCGGTCGCCGGGCTGGAGCGGCCCGTTCGGGCAGAGCTGGTCGGCGCCGGGGACCCCGGCGACGAGGTGGCTGGACAGGGCGAGCAGGATGGAGGCCACGAACCCGTCTTCGGCCAGTTCGATGGCCGGACCGAGCACCGTGCCCAGTGGGAGCCGCCCGTACCGATCGTGGAGGGCCAGCCAGCCGTCGACCGCGCCCGGTACCGTGATACTGCGGGCGTCACCGCGGAGGGCCATGACCGAATGGCCCTCGGCCCGCATCCGCGCCGGGTCGACGCCCGAACCGGCGCGGCCGACGGCCAGCAGGGCCTCGGGTTCGGATCCGGCCGCGCTGACCATGGCCAGGAGGTCCCCGCCCATGCCGCACAGGTGCGGACTGGTCACGGCCATGACCGCGGCCGCAGCCACGGCGGCGTCGGCGGCCGTCCCTCCCCGCTCGAGGGCACCGACGCCGGCGATCGATGCCAACTGGTCGGCGGCACAGACCATGCCCCGCGAGCCGGTCCGGGGCGGGAACGGAGCCAGCGGAAAACTCACGGGCATGGCATACCACGGCGCACCGGGTTCCGCTCCCGGTCAGCGCTCGTGGAGATTGGCGTAGAAGACCAGTGCCGCGGCGACGACGGCGCCGGCCAGGACCACGGCCGAGATGCTGAACCGTTCACTGAGCGGACCGGCGACGATGGCCCCGAGGGGAACCGTGCCTCCGAAGGCCATCACCCAGAGGGCCATGACCCGGCCGCGCACGGAGTCGTCGAGTCGCTTCTGGAGCACGGTGGCGAGCGACGTCACCGTCACGAAGTAGAACAGACCGAGGAGGAACACGACGGGGTAGGCCGGCCCGGGGCTCCGCAGGAGGCCGAACACGGCCAGGGTGACCGCGTAGCCGCCGATCCCGAAGCGGACCACCCGTTCGAGCTGCTGCCCGGCGAGGAACGTGCCGATCGAGAGGGCGCCGATGACGGCGCCGGTGCCGAAGGTGGCATAGAGGAGGCCGTAGGCGATGGTGCTGGCACCGATCCCGAGTTCGTTGTGGGCGAGGACCGGCATCAACACGGCGATCGGGAGACAGAAAAACGAGAAGAGCACCATGGTGGTCAGGCAGCGGCCGACGACCCGGTCCCGGCGGGCTACGTCGAACCCGTCGAGGATCCGTCGCCACCCCTGTTCCTCGGCCCGGTGATGAACGGGCAGTCGAACGGTGGCGAGCGCCCAGATCAAGGCCAGATAGGAGGCGGCGTTGACGACGAAGGCCCACGAGGCGCCCACCTTGGCGTAGAGGACTCCGCCGATGGCCGGACCGATCACCCGGGAGAGGTTCATGTTGGCGGAGTTGAGGGAGATGGCGCCGGGCAGGTCCTTGCGTTCGACCAGGGTCGGGATCAGGGCCGAGAAGGTGGGTGCGTAGAACGCCTGTCCGATGCCGCCGGCCAGGACGGCGGCGAAGAGGGCTCCGATCCTCGGATCATGGGCATCGGTCAACCGGGCGATGATGAGTGCCACCAGCGTCTGTTCCACCGTCACCACGACGAGCAGGGTGCGCCGGTCGAATCGGTCGGCCGCCATGCCGCCGATCGGGGAGAGCAGGAAGAGCGGTCCCAGCTGGGCCAGCGTCATCAACCCGACATCGGTCGACGATCCGGTGATGTTGAAGACGAACGCCGCCAGCACGACGGTCTGCATCCAGCTGCCGATGTTGGAGGTGAGCGCGGACAGGTAGATGCGGCGGAAGACCGGGTAGCCGAGCGCCGCTCTGGCCCCGCCCACTTCGAGGACCCGGTCACCCTCGAGGAACGCGTCTTCGACGTCCTCGGCGCCGGAATCGGTCGAGTTCGGGTCGCCGTCCGGCCCGGGGTCAGGCAAGAGCTTCGAGCGTGGTCCTCGCCGCCTTCACCGCAGCCGAGGAGGAGTCGCGGCCCAGTCGCACCAATCCCGGGATCCGGGTCGGCTTGGCCGCCATCAGCCGGAGCGCGGCCCGGAGGTCGGCGGAGCCGTCGGGCCGGAGGGTGCCGAGCACGGAGGGATCGGTGTACCCGTCGTCCGGACGATCGCTGATCACCCGGACCACGGTCCACGGCACGCTCCGGCTCTCACAGACCGAGCCCACCCCTGTCGACTCCATCTCGAGGGCGACGACGCCCTGCTCGACCAGCCCGGCCAGGCGCGACGGATCCACGATGAGTTCGTCGGCCGTCCCCACCTTCCCGTCCAGCGCGGTTCCGCCCAGCGGGAACGGGCGGTACTCCTGGCCCGACCTCACGTCGAGAACGACCTCGGGCATGATCACCCTGCCGATCGTCGAGGTGGCATGGATCCCGCCGGCGATGCCACTGACCACGACGTGGTCGACGCTGAATTGATCGAGCAGACGCCGGGTGGCGGCGGCGGCCATCTCCGGCCCGACCCCGATCTGGGCGACGATGATCTCGACCGAGCCCCGACGGCCCTCGAACACCTTGATTCCTCCCACCGTCGATGGGCGGGCACCGAGCCGTTTGACGATCGGCCTGAGCTCCATGGCCATGGGGGCCAGGACCAAGGCCCGGCGAATCGCACTCACCGCCCCAGCTTGCCCGATGGCGGCGGCCGGTGCCGGTTCGACCACCGGGTCGGATGTTGGCATCCTGACCCCATGGCCACTGCCTTCCGCCGGCTCGAGCGATCCGATTTCCCACGTCTCTCGGAGTGGCTGGCCGCCCCTCATGTCGCACAATGGTGGCGCCACGGGCACGACCGGGCTGCGGTGGAGGCCGACTTCGGACCGCTGGTGGACGGAGAGGACCCCACCGAGGCCTTCGTGATCGAGGAGGACGGGTTGCCCATCGGGTTGATCCAGCGCTACCGCTTCGACGAGAACGAGGCCTGGGACCGGACGGTCGCGGTCGGCACCGCCCCACGACCGGCGGCCGGCATCGACTACCTGATCGGGGACCGGTTCCGGGTGGGACGAGGGCTCGGCCCACGGGTCATCGGCGACTTCGTCCTCGGGACCTGGGACCGGTACCCGGACCTGGAGGCCGTCGTCGTGGCCGTCCAGCAGGCCAATCGACAGTCATGGCGGGCCCTCGAGAAAGCCGGGTTCCGGCGGGACTGGTCGGGAGCGCTCGAGTCCGACGACCCGAGCGACGCCGGTCCGAGCCACGTCTACGTGTGCCTCCGTCCCATCGGGTAGCGAGGTGCCGGCGCGGACGTGTCGGAACGGCCGTGTCCGAGCGGAGGAGTCGGGCGGACGGTCGGCGTGGCCCGGTCGGCGCCGTCGTAGGCCCCGCGCCCACGGGACGCGCCCGATGCTCACCGGGACGAGAAGTATCTCCGCATCGGTTCGAAGTAGTGCTCCTCCCATCCGTCCCGCTCGTAGCTGAAGTGGCCGTCGGGGACACCGGTGTGGCGGATGGTGATCCTGGTCCCCTGGTCGTCGGGCTCGAGCCCGACGTCGATCTGCGAGTCCCCTTCACCTTCGGAGAACTCCGATGTCCTCCACGATTGGACGATCCGGTGCCCGGGCTCGAGGAGAACGGTGCGACCGGTGATGTACCCGTCCCACGCTTCGAAGACGCCACCGACCTCGGGGTCGACGACGGCCGGCGAACCGGTCATGGCGCTGTGACCGGCGCTCGACATCCAGGCCTCGTAGATGGTCTGGGGACTCGCCGGGATCAGATCGGACAGTTCGAACTCGTGGGCCACCGAGACCTTCCTCTGCGAGGGTTGCCAGTACCGCGCCAAGCGTAGGCACCTGACCATCGGAGCGCTGTCGGTATCCGCCGGCCGGGCCTCGTTGCCGTCAGCGGAGAACCCGATGAGCGGTCCGACGACACCGGGGGTTCCGATTACGCTGGCCAGGGAGCGGTGACCGGATCCGAGGGGCCGACGGGTAGGAAACGTGAGAGGAGGGACGGGCCATGCGACGACGGGTGTTGAACGGCAAGATCCATCGGGCGCGGGTCACCGACGCCGATCTCAACTACGTCGGCTCCATCTCCATCGACCCGACCCTGATGAAGGCGGCCGACATCGTTCCGAACGAGCAGGTGTCCGTCTACAACCTGATGAACGGCGCCCGCTTCGAGACCTACGCCATCGAGGGGACCGATGGGCAGATCTGTCTCAACGGGGCCGCGGCCAGGCTGGCCCAGGTCGGTGATCTCGTGATCGTCGTGACCTACGTGGATGTGGAGGACGCGGAGATCCCGCTCCACCAGCCGTCCGTGGTCTTCGTCGACGAGGAGAACCAGCTCACCGGTCCCCGCTGACCCGGGCACCGGGTCGGGTGCCGGTCGGTGGTCGTCCGGTGGCGGTGAGTGACGGGATCATCGTGATCGGTCACGACGTACCTCCTGTTCACGGCTTCGTCGATCGGCCAGCATGCCGGCGCGACTGCCGAAATGACCGACCCGATGGCTATACTTGCCGTAGCTCGGGGCTCGTCGGTGCCACGCCGAATTGGGGGGTTCCTCCCACAGCGTCGGATGGACGACGGGTGTGGGCGGTCGGGTCGTACCGAGAGTGGCCGATGTCGCGACGAAGGGGCCTTTCATGAAGAAGTGGGCACAGGGCTTGAAGCAGTGGTCCATGTGGCTCGTCGGTGAAGGCTCGGTGCCCGACAGGCGGGCCGGTCTCATGCTCGGCGCAACCATCGCCGTCGTCGCACTGCTCGGGGTCGGCGCCGCCTTCGCACTGCAGAATCCCGCTCCGGGGAAGAAGCACGGCGGACTCCATGCCACTGAGGCTGCCGCCGCCTACCGGGCCAAGCTGCGCCACGGGAACGAGAGTAAACACCGTGCTGCGGCCAAGCGGACCCACAAGGCGACCAAGTCGACCACCACGACCAAGACGAAACACAAGAGCTCGAGGGCGACCGAGTACCGCAAGGCGATAGCCCTGGCCACGGCCGATCAGCGGAAATCCGGTTCCAAGAAGACCGCCAAGGCGAAGCACGCCACGCACAAGGCCAAGCGGCACGTGCGGAAAGCGAAGAGGACCGGGTCCGCCTCCGGCGCCGCGGCGGCCGCTTCCCGAGGTTCGTCGGCCGTCCCGACGCTGGCCGCCCCGATCATCCATTCGTCCTCTCCGATCCCTTCCGGAACCGCCCCCCCCGGCGCGCCGACCCTCGTAGGGGCGACGTCGGGACGGAAGGGTTCGCGGGTCACCTGGGCCGCGCCCACCAATGACGGAACGTCCCCCGTCACCGGGTACGACCTCTTCGTGGGGACCCTTCCCGGTGCCCAGTATGTGACGCCGGTCAACGGCAGCCGGCCGGTCCAGGGCCGGAGCTACACGGTCAGCCATCTCACCCTGGGCACGACGTACTACTTCACGGTCAAGGCCATCAACGCGGTCGGGAGCTCGATGCCCTCGAACCAGATGGCCGTCACCCCTCCGGTCGCCTTCTCGTCCGTCGGCTCCCTGCCGGCCCCGGTGGTGGCCATGGCCTCGAATGCGGAGGGGACCGGGTACTGGTCGGCCAACTCCCAAGGGCAGATCGCCACCGAGGGTGCGGTGACCAATGAAGGATCGACGGCGGGTCTCCACCTCAATGCGCCGATCGTCGAGATCGTGGCCGCGCCCAACGGACCGGGCTACTGGGAGGTGGCCAGCGACGGCGGCGTGTTCGCCTTCGGCGCCGCCCAGTTCCACGGTTCGATGGGTGGCAACGCCCTCAACGCCCCGATCGTGGGGCTGGTGGCCACGGCCGACGGGAGGGGCTACTGGGAGGTGGCCAGCGACGGCGGCGTCTTCACCTTCGGTGATGCCCGCTTCGCCGGCTCGATGGGCGGACAACCCCTCGCCCAGCCCATGGTGGGCATGGCCCTCGACCCCGTCACCGGCGGGTACTGGGAGGTGGCCCGGGACGGCAGCGTGTTCGCCTTCGGGGGCGCCCCGAGGCTGGGATCGCCCTCCATCTCGGATGTGGGCGACTCCGTCGTCGGCATCGGCTCGGCGCCCAGCGGTCAGGGGTACTGGGAGGTGACCGCCGACGGAGGCGTCTTCTCCTACGGCTCGGCCACGTTCCGCGGCTCGGTTTCGGCGGAGTCGCTCAACGCCCCGGTCGGTGGTCTGTGCGTCGACCGGGCGACCGGTGGGTACTGGCTGTTCTCGCTGGACGGTGGAACCTTCGCCTTCGGAGCCTCGTTCCTCGGGGCCGCCTGACTTCCCGGGACGGACCCGCCCGTCCCTCAGGAGCCGAGCATCCGCTCGAGGGCCGTGGATCGCCATGTGGTGCGCCCGTTCCTCTCCTCGGCCCGGTCCGCGCTGCCGGCCAGGCGGAGCCCGGCGTTGATCCCCAGATAGCGAAATGGTTCGGGCTCCCAGCGCTTCGACCGGTGGCCGACCCAGGGGAGGGCGGTCAGTTCGGTCTGCCGTCGGAGGATGAGATCGCGCAGGGTCCGGCCGGCCAGGTTGGTGGTGGACACACCGTCGCCGACATACCCGCCGGCCCAGGCCAGGCCGCTGGCGCCATCGAGCCCCACCGAAGGGAACCAGTCCCGGGCGATCCCGAGGGGGCCTCCCCAGCGGTGGGTGATCTCGAATCCGGCCACCGCCGGGAACAGGTCGACCAACGTCAGGCGCAGCGATTCGTGCACGCCGGCGTCCCGATCGAACTCCGGGCGGATGGCCGAACCGAAGTGGTAGGGGGCGCCCCGACCACCGAAGGCCAGTCGGTCGTCAGCGGTGCGCTGCCCGTAGATGATCAGGTGGCGATGATCGCTGAAGGTCTCCCGGGAGGCCAGTCCGGCCGTGGCCCAGAACTCCTCGGGGAGTGGCTCGGTGGCGATCATCAGCGAGTACACCGGGATCAGGATCCGCTCCTCGCCCCGCAGGGTCCGGGTGTAGCCCTCGGTCGCCCGGACCACGGTGGCCGCCCGCACGGTGCCCCGGGCGCTGGCCACCGCGCCGGGCCGCAGTTCCGTGGCCTCGGTTCCTTCGTAGATGGTGACGCCCCGCCGCTCCACGGCCTCGGCCAGACCCCGGACCAGACGGGCGGGATCGATGGTGGCGCAGTGCGGGGTGTACGTGCCCCCGAAGACCGAGGTGGCCCCCACCCGGGCCGAGGCCTCGGCCGCCGACAGGAGCCGGAGATCGTCCTCGACGACCCCATGATCCCGGGCGGCGGCGACCTCGTCGCGGGCCCGTCGCCATTGGACCGCGGTCCGGGCCAGCACCACCGTTCCGCCAAGGGCGAAGTCGCACCCGATGCCCTCGGCCTCGACCACCCGTCCGACCTCGTCGACCGTCCCCTCCATGGCCCGCCGCATGGACTCCCCGGAGCCGGGTCCGTGGGCAGCGTCCAGTTTCTCCTCCGAGGCTGCGAACAGGGCCGAGCACCATCCCCCGTTCCGCCCCGAGGCCCCGAAGCCGACGACGTCGCGCTCGAGGACGGCGATCGTCAGGCTCGGGTCCGCCTCCGCGAGGTAGAACGCCGTCCACAGCCCGGTGAACCCACCGCCCACCACCGCCACGTCGACATCGATGTCGCCGGGCAGGGCCGCCCGGATGCCGATCGGTCCGGGGAGCCGGTCCCACCACAGGGAGAGCCGTCGGTAGTCCTCGCCCGACGACGGACTCAGATCTGCTTCCACGCTTCGGTCAGTACCGAGCGCAGGATGGAGGTCATCACCTCGAACTCCTCCTCGCCGCAGGTGAGCGGCGGCGCCAACTGGACCACCGGGTCACCGCGGTCGTCCGCCCGGCAGATCAGACCGGCGTCGTAGAGCGCGCCCGACAGGAACCCCCGCAACAGGCGCTCCGACTCGTCGTCGTCGAAGGTCTCGCGGGTGTCCTTGTCCTTGACCAGTTCGATCCCGTAGAAGTAGCCCGCCCCCCGCACGTCACCGACGATGGGGAGATCGGAGAGCGTCTCCAACGAGGCCCGGAAGGCACCCTCGTTCCTGCGCACGTGCTCGAGCAGGTTCTCCTTCTCGAAGACGTCCATGTTGGCCATGGCCACGGCCGCACTCACCGGGTGGCCGCCGAAGGTGACGCCGTGGAGGAAGCTCTCCCCGTGGAGGAAGGGCTCGACCAGGCGGTCGCTGACCGCCATGGCCCCGAGCGGGGAGTAGCCGCTGGTCAGGCCCTTGGCCATGGTGACGATGTCGGGCCGGTAGTCGTAGCGCTCGGCGCCGAACCAATGGCCCAGCCGGCCGAATGCACAGATGACCTCGTCCGACACGAGGAGCACCCCGTAGCGGTCGCAGATCTCCCGCACCCGTTGGAAGTAGCCGGGCGGCGGGGGGAAGCAGCCCCCGAATTCTGCACGGGCTCGAGGAACACGGCGGCCACCGTGCTCGGTCCCTCGATGAGGATGGCTTGTTCGATGGCGTCGGCGGCCCACTGGCCGTAGGCGTCGAGGTCGTCGGCGAAGTACCGGGCCCGGTAGAAGTTGGTGTTGGGCACCTTGATGGCTCCGGGCACCAGGGGCTCGAAGGCCGTCTTGATGGCGGAGAGGCCGGTGATCGACAGCGCTCCCATGGTGGCCCCGTGGTAGGCGATGTCCCGGCTGATGACCTTGAGCCGGTCGGGCTGGCCGGTCAACCGGAAGTACTGGCGGGCCAGCTTCCAGGCCGACTCGACCGCTTCCGAACCACCGGTGGTGAAGAAGACGCGGTTGCAGTCTCCGGGCGTGAGCTCGGCCAGCCGGTCGGCCAGGGCCACCGCCATCGGGTGGGCGTAGCTCCACACCGGGAAGTAGGCCAGGGTTTCGGCCTGGCGCGCCGCCGCCTCGGCCAATTCGGTGCGCCCGTGGCCGATCTGACTGGTGAAGAGCCCGGACAGCCCGTCGAGGTACCGCTTCCCGTTCTGGTCGTACACCCAGACGCCGTCGCCCCTGACGATGACCGGGATGTCGCCGGTGGGCGACATGCGGGTGAAGTGCATCCAGAGGTGGCGATGGGCGCTCTCCTCGAGGGCCTCGTTGGACATGGCGGTCATCTCGTCCCCCAGGTGTAGGTCTGTTTGGTGAGCTTGAGGTACATGAACGTCTCGGTGTCCCGCACGCCGGGGATCTGGCGGATCACCCCGTTGAGGAGATCGAGGATGGTGTCCTCGTCCTCGCACACCAGTTCGACGAGGATGTCGAACGAGCCGGTGCACAGCACCACGTAGTCGATGTCGTCCACCGCGGCCAGGCGTTCGGCCACCACCCGGGCATCGCCATCGGCGCGGATCCCGACCATGGCCTGGCTGCGGAATCCGACCTGGAGGGGATCCGTGACCGCCACGATCTGCATGATCCCCGCATCGCGCATCTTCTGCACCCGCTGCCGCACCGCCGCCTCCGACAGCCCGACCGCCTCGGCGATCGAGCCGTACGTCCGGCGACCGTCCTTCTGCAGCTCCTCAACGATGGCCTTGTTGACGTCGTCGAGAAGCCCGTTGGCTGATGGGCCGGGGACAGAAGCGGTCATGGTCGGGTCCTCAGTCCCCTCATCTGCGGATCGACCGACGGTGCGGATCGGCGGGCTCGAAACATGATCATCGACCGCCAGTTATAGCAGTTCAAGCAGAATCGGTCCGAAAAATCGATTGGAATCGTAGGCAACTTCAGGTCCAGGCCAAAAAAAACTTGTCTGACGGGAATTCTTCGGCCACTATGACGGAACAGTGTCGTCAGGGGCCGGCATTCGGCCGGCCCGGGGAGCCCGGGACGCCGGTTACGCCGGTTACGCCGGTTACGCCGGTCACGGCGTCCGAACGACCGTCCGGGGAGGACCGAGTGAGCGACCACAAAGGAAAGGGGACCGCCGTGGAATCTGGGAGGCTTTCCAACTTCATCGGGGGCCGGAACGTCGAGACCACGGACGGTACCTCGACCATGCTGATCGACCCCAGCACGGGCGAGGAGTACCTCGAGGCTCCGGTGTCCGGGGCCAAGGACGTCGATCTGGCCATGGCCGCGGCGGCCGCGGCGTTCCCCGAGTGGCGTGACGCCACCCCGGCTGACCGCAGCCTGGCCCTGTTCCGCATCGCCGACGCCTTCGAAGCCCGGGCCGACGACCTGGTGCGCGTCGAGTCCCAGAACACCGGCAAGCCGATCGCCGTGACCTTGGCCGAGGAGATCCCCCAGCTGGTCGACCAGATCCGTTTCTTCGCCACCGCGGCCCGCCACCTCGAGGGGAAGTCGGCCGGGGAATACATGAAGGACCACACCTCGATGATCCGCCGTGAGCCGATCGGGGTGTGCGCCGCGGTGACCCCGTGGAACTACCCGTTGATGATGGCGGTGTGGAAGTGGGCACCGGCCCTGGCCGCCGGCAACACCATGGTGTTGAAGCCGTCGGACACCACGCCGGCCTCGTCGGTGCTCATGGCCGAGATCATGAGCGAGTTCCTGCCCGACGGGGCCCTCAACGTGGTGTGCGGCGACCGCGACACCGGGCGGCTGCTCGTGGAGCACCCGACCCCGGCCATGGTCTCGGTGACCGGAAGCGTCCGGGCCGGCATGGAGGTGGCCGGCGCCGCCGCCGCCGGGGTCAAGCGGGTCCATCTGGAGCTGGGGGGCAAGGCCCCGGTGGTGATCTTCGACGACGCCGATGTGGCCGCCGCCGCCGAGGGCATCGCCATCGCCGGGTACTTCAACGCCGGGCAGGACTGCACGGCGGCCACCCGGGTGCTGGCCGGTCCCCGCGTCCACGACGAGTTCGTGGCCGCCCTGGTCGAGCAGGCCCGGGCCCAGAAGGTCGGAGGCCTCGACGTCGAGGACGCCGACTTCGGTCCCCTCAACAACGCCAACCAGCTGGCCCGCCTGAGCGGATTCTTCGACCGGCTCCCCTCCCACGCCGAGGTGGTGACCGGCGGGGAGCGGGTGGGCGAACGCGGCTACTGCTTCGCCCCCACCGTGATCACCGGCCTCGAGCAGTCCGACGAGGTGATCCAGGAGGAGATGTTCGGTCCGGCCATCACCGTCCAGCGCTTCACCGACGAGGAGCAGGCGCTGTCCTGGGCCAACGGGGTCCGCTACGGGCTGGCATCGAGCGTGTGGACCCGCGACCACGGGCGGGCCATGCGCATGGCCAAGGGGCTCGACTTCGGATGCGTGTGGATCAACACCCACATCGTCATGGCCGCCGAGATGCCCCACGGGGGATTCAAGCAGTCGGGCTACGGCAAGGACCTCTCCTCTTACGGGTTCGAGGACTACACCCGCATCAAGCACGTCATGAGCTTCATCGGCAGTTGAGCTGACCGCCGGGGCACCGGCGGACACCACCCGGTTTCGACGGAGCGCGGCTCCGGTGATTGAATGATGCGGTCCACGGGGCCCGTGGCGCCAAATTCCTCCATGAACGCGAACCGACCGACGGCGGACCTAGCCGAGGAGCCATCCCGGCCGTTGCCGGCCGCGGTGGCCGATGCGTCCACCCACCAGCTTCGCCCCGATGTGGTCTCGCTCCCCCAGAGCGTGGTCATCGGGGTGGCCACCTCCGCACCCGGACAGTCGACGGCGGTGGCGCTGGCCGGGATGGTGGCCGTGGCCGCCTACGCCACCGGACCGGCGATCATCCTGAGCATGATCCCGATGCTGGCCATCGCGCTCTGCTACCAGCGGCTCAATCTGTGGGATCAGAACTGCGGGGGTCCCTATGTCTGGGTGGCCCGGTCCATCGGTCCCTTCGTCGGCTATCTGATCGGGTGGTCGATGCTGGTCGGCTTCGTCCTCGGTTCGGTGAGCAACATCCTGCCTCTCGGTCCGGCAGTGCTCTCGTTCACCGGATTGGACGTGTCCGGCACCGCGGGAAATGTACTCACGGCCACCGTCTTCGGAGTGGCGGTGACCGCCATTGCCGCCGTCGGGATCAAGTACACCGCAAGGTTCCAACTGGCGATCGCCTCGATCGAGTACCTGGTGCTCCTGGTCTTCAGCGCCATCGCATTCTGGGCTGTCTTCGTCGAACACCGGGCCGGCACCGTCCACCCCAGCCTGAGCTGGCTCCATGTGAGCGGGGTGGGCGGCAAGGGAAGCCTGGCCGGAGCCATGCTCATCGCCATCTTCTTGTTCACCGGCTGGGACGCCACCATCTACATCAACGAGGAGACCACCAAGAAGCGCACCAATCCGGGCAAGGCCGCCATCATCTCGGTGGCCATCCTGGGGCCGGTGTTCACCTGGTTGTTCGTCAGTTTCCAGGGGGTGCTCCGGCCGGACCAACTGCAGGCGCATGCCGCCGACGCCCTTCCCTACATCGCCCAGACGCTGGTCGGGAGCGGCTGGGCCAAGTTCATGGTGCTGGCCGTGGTCCTCTCGGTGCTCGGGACCACCCAGGCCACCATCGTCTCCACCAGTCGAGTGACCTATTCGATGGGAACTGATCGCCTGCTGCCTCGACGGTTCGCCTATGTCCATCCCCGGTTCCGGACCCCGATGTTCGCCACCGTGTTCTGGGGGCTGGTGATGGTGGTGGTGGCCGACGTCTACGTGATGTGGTCGTCGCTCAAGAGTGCATTCGACACGGTGGTCAATGCCGAGTCGATCGCCTTCACCGTGTTCTACATCTTCACTGCCCTGGCCACGACCTGGTACTACCGCAGGCTGCTCCGCAGGAGTCTCACCGACCTCGCCCTGGTCGGCGTGTTTCCTCTCTTCGGCGCCGCGGTGCTGGTCTGGGTACTCGGCAAGTCGATCCCATCGCTCGGCCCGTCGGCCCGATGGACGGTGGCCGGCGTGGCCATCCTCGGCGTGGTCCTGATGGGCGTCAGCGCCTGGGTCCTGCGCTCACCGTTCTTCAAGATCCGTCGATCGACCTATACGCCGGATCCGCCCTCCGGGTGAACGACGACGGTTCGGGGTGAACGACGACGGCCGGTCCCCGGACCGGATCGTCCCGGCCACGTCGTTTTGATTGCGTCGCATGGCTGCTTCGATGTGTTGCTTCGATGTGTTACTTCGATGTGTTGCTTTCGATGTGTTACTTCGATGTGTTTTGCTTCGATCGGCTTGATCTGTTACTTCGATCGGCTTGTCGATCCGTTTACTTCGGTGACTTCGATTCGCGTACGTCGGCCCGGCTACTTCGACTCGGCTACTTCGACTCGGTGTCGAACGGTTCGATACCGAAGAGCCCCACCTCGGCACCGATGTCCTCGGGAACGAGCGTCGGCGTGTCCCGATTGAGCACTTGGCCGCGGAAGAAGGCCGGTCGGACGGCGGCGTAGGAGTACATGAGCACGCCTCCGAGTACGAGGGCGAAGAGGTCGATGAGGAAGACGCCGCCGATGTCCCAATGCGGCCAGAACTGCATGTGCCAGCTCGTGAAGCTGTTGACCGGTTGCCAGTAGAACCACAGGTTGTAGCCGAGCGCTCCGTAGAGGAGGAGACCGCCCAAGGCGGGCAGGATCCCACGGAACCACAGGTTGCGGGCGCTCTCGTGGAGGGTCTTGCGGTAGTACCAGGCGCACGAGAATCCGGTCAGGCCGTAGTAGAAGGCGATCATCACCCCGAGCGCCGACACGGCGTCGGAGATGACCGTTCCGGCCGAGATGTAGTTCATGACCACGTACAGGACGATCGAGGCGACCCCCATGACCACCGTCGACACCGACGGCGTGAGGAACCGCCGGTGGATCTTCGAGAAGGTGGAGGGAATGGCCTTGTACACGCTCATGGCCAACGTCGTGCGCGCCGTCGGAAGAATGGTGGTCTGGGTCGAGGCGGCCGCCGAGCTGAGCACCATGAGCAGGAGCAGATGGGACAGGACGTTGCCGAATCCCGACGTCCCGAACACCGAGTGGCCCAGAACGGACAGGACGTCCCCCTGGTTGTTCGGGTTGCCGAGCCCGATGCCGGTCGTCCCCACACCTGCGTAGGACTGGGCCGACAGGATGACCAGTACGTAGGTGACCAGGAGGACGACGGTGGACAGGACGGCGGCCCGTCCGGGCACCGTGGCGGGATCAGCGGTCTCCTCGTTGACCGACACCGTGGTGTCCCATCCCCAGTAGATGAACAGCATCAGGAGGATGCCGTTGATGAACGCAGACGCCGACGGCACGTCGAAGGGGTTGAACCAGCTCCAGTGGGGCGTGAGGTGCCCGATGGGGGCGGTCCCGTTGCCGACCTTCACCAGCGCGACGATCGACAGCACCAGGAGCATGGTGAGTTCGATCCCGAGGAGGGCTTTCTGGAAGTTGGCGGACACCTCGATCCCCACGTAGCAGATGGCCGTCATGGCCACGATCCAGAGGATGCCGACCAGGAGGACCCAGCCGCTGCTGGCATCCATGCCGATCGTGTTGGCGTTGAACAGGAGGAACAGGTACTGACCGGCGATCTGGGCCAGACTGGCCATGACCAGGACGTCAGCGGCGATGATGGCCCAACCGCCCCACCAACCGGTCTTGGGTCCGAAGGCCCGGACCCCCCAGGTGAAGGTGGTCCCGCAGTCCGGGTCGGCGTTGTTCATCTCCTTGTACCCGTAGGCGATGAACAGCATGGGGACGAAGGCGAGGATGGTGATGATCGGCGCCTGAAGACCGATGGCGGCGACCACGAATCCAAGGGTGGCCGCCAAGCTGTAGGCCGGTGCCGTGGAGGCGACGCCGATCACCGTGCTCGAGATCAGTCCGAGCGCTCCCGATTTGAGACCCTTCTCCGGACGACTCGTAGTGGGCAAACTTGGCGTATCGACGGTCACGATCGGCTCCTGACTCTCTCGGCAACCGGGGTTGCCTGTACGAACGAGTGCTGCTTCCCCCTGGATGATCGCCCAGTGACCAGAAAGTACTGCAGATGTGCACTCGATTTCTCGATGGTGAGGAGCGAGTCCGAATTCACCCGACGCCCTCCAACCGTTGCCGAGGACCGCGCCGGTATCGAGCGGAACGGGAGAAACGGGCGCCGATGGAACCCGATCGCCGGTGCGCAGAATCCGCCCCTGGGACTAGCATGGGTTTGCGGGATTCGCCGCACTGATCGGTGTGTTCCCGTCGAAGATACGCGGGAGTCGACCCTGCCGGTCCAGTCCCTTGGAGAGGAGCGACCGTTGCCAGTGAGGCCATTCGTCGCCGATGACCGAAGCCATTCGCGGTCCGAAGCGAGCCCTCTCTCCTCCGACTTCTCCGTCGAGCGATGCAACTGAGGCCGTTCTGATGATCGTCGGGGTGCCCAAGGAAGTGAAGGACGACGAGTACCGGGTGGCCATCACCCCGGCCGGCGTACGCGAGCTCACCTCAGCCGGCCACCTGGTCTACATCGAGCGGGGTGGGGGACTGGGATCGGCCCTCCCCGACGCCGACTTCGTGGCCACCGGAGCCAAGATCATCGAGGACCCGGACGACATCTGGGCCGAGGCCGACATGATCCTGAAGGTCAAGGAGCCGATCCCCGAGGAGTACCCGCGCCTCGGGCTCCGATCCGGACAGGTCCTGTTCACCTATCTGCACCTGGCCGCGTCACGGTCGTGTACCGGTGCACTGGTCGAGGCGGGCAACACGGCCATCGCCTACGAGACGGTCCGGCTGCCCGACAACTCGCTGCCCCTCCTCACCCCGATGAGCGAGGTGGCCGGTCGGATGGCCCCCCTGATGGGCGCCCACCATCTGATGAGCCCCGGAGGCGGTGGGGGGGTGCTGGTCTGTGGTGTCCCCGGCGTGCGCTGCGCCAAGGTGGTCATCCTCGGGGCCGGCGTCGCCGGCATGGCCGCCGCCACCCTGGCCGTGGGCATGCACTCGGAGGTGTACATCCTCGACCGCAATCTCGAGCGCCTCCGCCAGGTCGACCACCACTTCCGCGGCGCCCTCGAGACCGTGGCCTCCAGCACCCATGCCATCGAGGAGTGCTGCATCGACGCCGACATCGTCATCGGCGCCGTCCTGGTCGTGGGGGCCAAGGCCCCCAAGCTGGTCTCCGACGAGCTGGTGGCCCGGATGCGGGAAGGGTCGGTTCTGGTCGACATCTCGGTGGACCAGGGCGGGTGTTTCGAGTCGACCCGGCCCACCACCCATTCGCACCCCACCTTCGAGGTCAACGGCTCGGTGTTCTACTGCGTGGCCAACATGCCCGGCGCCGTGCCCCACACCTCCACCCACGCCCTGGTCAACGCCACCCTGCCCTATGCGCTCGAGATCGCCGATCGGGGCTGGCGGGACGCGGTCCGCCTCGACGCCGCCCTGGCCGAGGGCGTCAACGTGGTCGAGGGGTCGGTCGTCTACGGGCCGGTAGCCGAGGCCCACGGCCTGCCCTCGGTACCCCTGGGCACCTTCCTCGAATGAGTGGCCGACCGGCCTGGGGTGGAGGCTCAGCGACGGCGTCCGGTCTCGGCTTCGCCGGCCTCGACCTTGCCGCCCTCGCCGGTCGTGCCCGCCTAGCCTTCCGTGCCGGTCGTGCCTGCCGTGCCGGTCGTGCCGGTCGTGCCGGTCGTGCCGGTCGTGCCGGTCGTGCCGGTCGTGCCGGTCGTGCCGGCGCGGCCTCAGCCGGGGTCGATGGCGGGGTCGACGGCCGGGTCGACGGCCCGCAGCGGTGTCGAGCCCGGTGCCGGACTTCCCTCGGACAGGTGGGTGGGAACGCTGATGCCGGGACCGAGCGCCGGGTCGGCCACCGGATCGAGACGGACCACCCGCAACGGAATCTCGCCCGCCCAGACATCGAGGGTGGCGTCGGGGCCGTCGCCGTCGTCGGGGGGACCACGGCGGATCTTCACCGAGCACTGGTCGAGGGTCATCCGCAGGACGGTGGTGGCGGCCAGCTCCTTGACCGACGGCGAGCGCGCGTACTCCCACTGCCCGGGGGCCACCTGGTCGCTGATGGCCCGGAGGCCGACCAGCTTCTCCTCGCTGTCGGTCAGCACCTCGGGAACCCCGTAGACCATGGCGCAGCGGTAGTTGACCGCATGTTCGAACACCGAACGGGCCAGCACCAGACCGTCGACATGAGTCACCGTCACACACGCCCGCACCGGTTGGCGGGCGGCGCGGAGGCTCCGGCTGGCCACCGATCCATGGAGAAAGAGCCAGTCGTGATGGCGTGCGTAGCTGGTGGGCACCACCATCGGCCAGCCGTCGATCACCAGGCCCAGGTGGCAGACGAACCCGGCATCGAGTACGGCGTGGAGATCCGAACGCCGGTGCGATCCCTGTTCGGGGAGGCGGCGGAGGCGGGTCCGTTCCGACATCGGCACCTCGCCTGCACCCGCATCGCCGGGTGGGGTCGCTTCGGCCATGCATGGATTCTGCCACGCACCCTCCGCTCGATGCGCCCGCAGGCACCCGCCGCCCGGCAGGCATGCCGGCAACGCGCCGGGAGACAGACCATGAAACGGATCGGCTTTTCCGACCGAGGAGGCGAACCGCGGACGGCGCCGGTGTTCAATCCGGCGTCCGGAGCGCAGACCGGGGTGGTGGCCCTGGCCTCGGCGGCCGACGTCGACCGGGCCGTGGCCGGGGCGGTCGGGGCCTGGGCCGGCTGGCGGGAGACCTCCCTGACGGCGCGCACCCGCATCCTGTTCGCCTTCCGTGAGTTGGCCGACCGCCACCGCGACGACCTGGCCCGCCTGATCACCGAGGAGCACGGCAAGGTGCTCGAGGACGCCCGCGGCGAGGTCGCCCGCGGCATCGAGGTGGTCGAGTTCGCCTGCGGCATCCCCCATCTGTTGAAGGGGGAGTTCTCCGAGGACGTGTCCACCGGCGTGGACGCGTCTTCGGTCCGCCAGCCGCTCGGGGTGGTGGCCGGCGTCACCCCGTTCAACTTCCCGGTCATGGTCCCGATGTGGATGTACCCGGTGGCCATCGCCTGCGGCAACTGCTTCATCCTGAAGCCGTCCGAGCGCGACCCGTCGCCGTCGTCGCTCATCGCCGACCTGTGGCAGCAGGCGGGACTGCCCGACGGCGTGTTCTCGGTGGTCCACGGCGACGCCGTGGCCGTCAATGCCCTCCTCGACCACCCTGACGTGGCTGCGGTCTCGTTCGTCGGTTCGACCCCGGTGGCCAGACAGGTGTTCGAACGGGCCACCGCCTCGGGCAAGCGCGCCCAGGCGCTCGGCGGCGCCAAGAACCACGCCGTGGTCATGGACGATGCCGACGTCGACGCGGCCGCCGACGCCCTCATCGCCGCCGGCTACGGCTCGGCCGGCGAGCGGTGCATGGCCATCTCGGCGGTGGTGGCGGTCGGAGACGGCGACCGGCTGGTCCGCGCCCTGTACGAGCGGGCTACCGCGCTGACCGTCGGACCGGGAACCGACCCCGGCTCCGACATGGGCCCCCTCATCACCGGAGCCCATCGCGACCGGGTGGCCGGGTACGTCGAGTCGGCCGAACACGAGGGTGCCGACGTCGTGCTCGACGGCCGGGACGTCAAGGTCCCCGGGGGGGAGGAGGGGTTCTTCCTGGGCCCCTGTCTGGTCGACCGGGTGACGCCCTCGATGAAGGTCTACCGGGACGAGATCTTCGGGCCGGTCCTGTCGGTGCTCCGGGTCGAGGATCTCGGGCAGGCCATCGACGTGGTCAACGCCAATCCCTACGGCAACGGGACGGCCATCTTCACCCGGGACGGAGGTGCGGCGCGCCGGTTCCGCCGGGACGTGACCGTGGGAATGGTCGGCATCAACGTGGCCATCCCGGTCCCGATGGCCTACTACTCGTTCGGGGGATGGAAGCAGTCGCTCTTCGGTGACGCCCACATCCACGGCATGGAGGGCGTCCGGTTCAACACCCGCCTCAAGTCGGTCACCACCCGGTGGCCCGAGGACGTGACCGGCCCCGACGCGGCCATCGCCATGCACTTCCCGTCGGGCGACAACCGCTGAGGTCCGGGATGATCATCGACAACGACGGGATCGACATCCATTTCGAGTCCACCGGGGAAGGTCGACCGGTGGTGCTGCTCCACGGCTTCCCCGACTCGGGACGGATGTGGGGTGCTCAGGTCGACGCCCTGGCCGCCTCCGGGTTCCAGGTCATCGTGCCCGACCTCCGTGGATACGGGTCGAGCGGGAAGCCGGCCGGGGTGGAGGTCTACTCGCTCGTCCATCTCGCCGGTGACGTGCTGGCCGTCCTCGACCACCTGGGTCTCGAGCGGGCCCACGTGGTGGGCCACGACTGGGGCGCGGCGCTGACCTGGGTGATGGGATCGCTGGTTCCCGACCGGGTCGACCACCTGGTCGCCCTCTCGGTGGGCCACCCGGTGGCCTTCCGGGACGCCGGCTTCCGCCAGCTCGAGCTGTCCTGGTACATCATGTTCTTCCAATTCGAGGGCGTCGCCGAACGGTGGCTGTCCGACAACTCGTGGGCCAACCTGCGCCAGTGGACCCACCACCCCGACATCGACGCCGTCATCGACGACCTGGAGGCCAACGGGTCCCTAACCCCCGCGCTCGAATTGGTACCGGGCCAATGTGGTGCCCTCCTCGCTGGTCGACCCGCCGTTGACCCTGCCGCCCATCCCGGCGCCCACCATGGGGGTGTGGAGCAGCGGGGACTTCGCGCTCACCGAGGTCCAGATGACCGGGTCGTCCGACCACGTCGCCGGGCCCTGGCGCTACGAGCGGTTGGATGGGCCCGGCCACTGGATGCAGCTCGAGGACCCCGACGCCGTCAATCGTCTGCTGCTCGACTTCCTCCCGGCCTGACCCCTGACGCGGCAACCGATCCTTGTCGTGCCCGCCGGCATCCGGGCCCCCGAGCCCGAACGCCGAAGGGCGCCGCGCCCGAGGGGGCTAGCAGCGAGGGTCGGTGCAGAACAGCAGGGTCGGTGCAGAACAGCAGGGTCGGTGCAGCACAGAGGGGTCGGTGAACAGAGGGGTCGGTGCAGAACAGAGGGGTCGGTGCAGCACAGAGGGAGGCGGAGCCGGTGGTGCGGGGCCGATGGAGGCGGAGCCGGTTCCCGGCCCGCGGCCGGTAGCCTTGTCCGGTGACCCCATCGTGGCCAACCGGCGCCGGGTCCCGCACCGTCGACCTCGCCGGACCGGTGCACTACCTGGACATGGGCGGGCCGGCCGACGGGCCACTCCTGGTCGGGGTGCACGGCCTCGGCGGGTCCCACCTCAACTGGACCGCCGTCGGCCCCGCCCTGAGTCGGCACTCGAGGGTGCTGGCCCTCGATCTGGTCGGGCACGGACTGACCCCGGCCGGGCGCCGGACGCCGGACATCGAGGGCCACCGGAGGTTGTTGAGTGACTTCCTGCACGCGGTGGGTGCTTCGCCGGCCATCCTGGTGGGCAACTCGATGGGAGGTCTGGTGGCCGCGCTGCAGGCCGCCGCCGAGCCCGACTCGGTGGCCGGCCTCATCCTGATCGATCCGGCGCTGCCCACCTCCCGGCCCGGGTTCGTCCATCCGCGGGTCATCGCCAACTTCCTCCTGTGCGCGGTCCCGGGCGTGGGTCAGACCTATCTCTCCCAGCGCCGGCGCCGGAGCACGCCGGAACAGACGGTACGCCGGGTCTTGGAGGTCTGCTGCGTCGATGCCTCCCGGGTTCCCCCCGAGGTGGTCGAGGCCCACGTCGAGCTCACCGCCCGACTGGACCGGGTCCGGGCCGACGACGCCTATCTCCGTTCTGCCCGCTCCCTGTCGCTGATGATGGCCTACCCCGGGGAGCCGATGCGGCGGCTCGACGCCATCGGACAGCCCACCCTGCTCATCCACGGACAGCGCGACCTCCTGGTCCCGCTGTCCGCCGCCCGCCGGATGGGCGCCGCCCACCGGGAATGGCGCTTCGAGATCGCTCCCGACACCGGCCATGTGCCCATGCTCGAGGTGCCCCAGTGGACGACCGCGGTGATCGAGGACTGGATGGCCGCCGAGGGGGAGCCGGCCGTCGGGCGCGCTTCGGCGGCGCCCTATGCGAGCGCGAATTCGGTCGGCTGACCCGGATCAGACCTGTTCCGCGGGGATCAGTTCCGGGATCGTTCGCCCCGTTCCCGCGGGGATCAGTTGACGCCCCGTTCCTTCCCTTCCCAGTACGGGGCCCGTAACCTGAATTTCTGGAGCTTGCCGGTGGCCGTGCGAGGGAGCTCGTCGCGGAACTCCACCCGCTTGGGGCACTTGTAGCCGGCCAGCACCGAACGGCAACACGCGGTCACGTCCTCCTCGGTCAACCGGGACCCGTCGGCCCGCACCACCAGCGCCACCACCATCTCGCCCCACGTGTCGTGGGGGACGCCGATCACCGCCACCTCGGCCACCCCCTCGAGCGAGAAGATGGCATCCTCCACCTCGATGGACGAGACGTTCTCGCCGCCGGTGATGATCACGTCCTTCTTCCTGTCGAGGATGCTGACATGTCCCTCGTCGTCCACGATCCCTCCGTCACCGGTGTGGAACCACCCGCCGTCGAGGGCGGCATCGGTGTCCTCGGGCTGACTCCAGTAGCCGTCCATCACGGTGTTGCTGCGCACCAACAACTCGCCGTTCGGATCGACACGGATCGCCGTCCCCACCGCCGGCGTCCCGGCCCGCATCAGCTTGCGGGCCCGGTCCCCCGAGGGGAGCTCGTCCCACTCCGATCGGCTGCGGTTCACGGTCAGCAGGGGCGAGGTCTCGGTGAGCCCGTAGATCTGGATGAACTCCCAACCCAGCTCGGACTCGACCCGTTCGATGGTCCGGCTGGGCGGCGGTGCCCCGGCGACCACGATGCGGGTGCGATCCCGGCCCGGGATGGGTCGGTCCCACTCGGGGAGTGCGTCGAGCACGGCATTGACCACGGCCGGCGCTGCGCACAGCAGGGTGACACCGTGGCGCTCCACCCGGCGCAGGATCTCGGTGCCGTCGACCTTGCGCAGGACCACCTGGGTGCAGCCCACCGCCGCGGTCGACCACGGCATACCCCAGCCGTTGGCATGGAACATGGGCAAGGTGTGGAGATAGACGTCCTGATCGGAAAGCCCGATGTGCCAGCCGAAGACCGAGGCGTTGATCCAGCAGTTCCGGTGGGTCAGCTGCACGCCCTTGGGCCGGGCGGTGGTTCCCGACGTGTAGTTGATGGTGGCGGTGGCCCGCTCGTCCGCCGCCCACGGCATGGGTTCGGCGTCGACCGGGAAGAGGGTCTCGTCGCTGCCGGCGCCGAGTACGAAGCGGTGGCGGGTGCGGATGGCGGACAGGTCGGCATCGAGTTCCGGGTCGACCAGGAGCGCCGAGGCGCCGGAGTGCTCGACGATGTACGCCACCTCGGCCGGAGCCAGCCGGAAGTTGATCGGCACCAGGATGCGACCCCAACCGCAGACTCCGTAGAACGAGGTGAGCAGGCGCGAGGCGTTGTGGGAGATCACCGCCACCCGCTCCCCGGGTCCGATGCCGAGCCGATCGAGACCGGCGGCCTGGGAGCGGGCCCGATCGGCCATCTCCATGAACGTGAGCGATGGCCACGTCTCGGCCGCCTGGTGCGGCTCGTCGATCAGCCCGACCCGTTCCGGGTAGGCCACCTCGGCCCGGTCCAGAAAGTCCCGGACGTTGAACTCAACGATCATCGATCCCCCGATCGGGCCAGGTAGCGATCGCTCCATTGAACCAGAGCAACGACCCATTGAAGCAAAGGAAGGGCCGGCGCGGCGTCCAGCCTCCCTGGTGGTCCGGCCGCTGCGGTCGGTAGTGTGCGCTCCATGACTCCGCCCCGCATTGCCGTCGGCCCCCACCATGCCCCGTTCGCCACCGATGCCGTCGCCGCCGGCGGCGGTTCGGTGGTCGGGATAGCCGACCATCCCGACGCCCTGGTCTGGCTCGATCCGATGGAGGTGAAGGGCCTCGCCGATCAGCTGGCGGAGGCCCCCGATGTCCGATGGGTGCAGCTCCCGTTCGCCGGCGTGGAGCGGGTCCTGGCCTTCGGACTGCTCGATCACGACCGGGTCTGGACGTGCGCCAAGGGCTCCTATGCGGAGCCGGTGGCCGAGCACGCCCTGATGCTGGCCCTCGCGGGTCTCCGCCACATGCCGACGCGGTTGGCCGCCCGATCGTGGGGAACGCCCGCCGGCACCAGTCTCTACGATCAGCCGGTGACCATTCTCGGCGGCGGAGGGATTACCTCGGTGCTGCTCGAGCAGCTCGCCCCGTTCCGGGTGGACTCGACCGTGGTCCGCCGGCAGGCCGAACCTGTCCCCGGTGCCACCCGGACCGTCCCGGTGTCGTCGCTGGGGGAGGTGTTGTCCGGATCGCTGGTCGTCTTCTTGGCGCTGGCCCTCACTCCGGAGACGACCGGGATCATCGGTGCGCCGGAATTGGCCTTGATGGACGAGACGGCATGGTTGGTCAACGTGGCCCGTGGAGGACACGTGGACACCGACGCACTGGTCGCCGCCCTCCGGGGCGGTTCGATCGCCGGGGCGGCACTGGACGTGACGGATCCGGAGCCACTGCCCGACGGGCACCCGCTCTGGGACCTTCCCAACTGCATCATCACGCCCCACACTGCTGACACCATCGACATGGTGATGCCCCTCCTGGCCGAACGGATCCGGACCAATGTCAGCCGGTTCGCCGCCGGCGAGCAACTGGTCGGGCTGGTCGATCCCGACGCCGGCTACTGAGGAGGTTTCGGGTCGGGAGTCGGGGTTTGGTTTGGGGGTTGGGGCGCGCCGCCGGGGGGCCGGGGGCCGGGGTTGCGGGGCTGCGGCCGACCCGGGCCGGGGCGGGGCCGCCGCCGGCGTCGAGCCGGGTCCGGGGCCACTGACAGCCCGCTCCCGTAATCCAAAAGGGAGGGTTAAGCCGGAGAAAGGGCGGCCCCGGAGCGCGGTCGGCGGAAACCTTGCTCGACGGGGCCGCTGAACAAAATACTACCTGCCTCCAGAATGAGCCCACGCGGAAAATTACGACTTCTTAACTTCGATCAGTACCAACGGCCCGGATTTCTTACGAAATCCTGTTCATGAGCGGCGCTGAAGAACGGAAATTGTCCTGCTGCCGATCGGGCCGCGCCCAGGCCGTCGCCGGCCAGGCCATCAAAATCAGTGAGCCGGGTCAGGTCCTGAGCGGCGGCGGCCGTCGCTTACGGTCACCCTTGCCCCCCGTTCCCGCTTTCGGCATCTTCGGTGTCTTGGGCGGCCTCCATCGCCATCGACCCGGTCCACCGTGGAGCTCGAATCCCTGATGGGTGCGGAGGTAATGATGATGACCACAGAGCCTGGCCAGGTTCTCCAGCGTCGCTGGGCCGCCGTCGACGAACGAGATCTGCCAATGGTCAATCTCGAGTCCGCGTCGCACGTCGCAACCGGGTACGACGCACGTTCTGTCCCGCTCCATGAGCGCCGTCCTCAGTGGTCGGGGGATCGAGCGTCCGAGATGGCAGACCGTGGTCACGTCCACCCCGTTGGTGATGACGAGATCGGTAATGGCATCTCCCATCAGGGCGCGTGCCGATTCGATCGGAACCGGGCCGACCCCCGGGATCTCGCAGACATCGCCGTCGTTCACGGAGCCACGACGCAAGGCATCGAGGTCCACTCGAAGGTGAACGGTGGCTGACGGCGTATGGCGTCCGTTCTGGCCCGGCCGATCGTCACGGTCGGACCGAGCGTCGACCACCGGCGGGGCACCCGATTCCGCATCGGGCCGTCCCCCTCGCGATCGATCGGACACGTGACCGGGTTGTCCGGTCACAAGAGCCACGAGGGCATCGGCAGCGTACGCGGTCGGCGGCTCCTCGAGCCCCGCCTTGCGCGCCTGCTGGAAGATGCGGTCGGATTCCTTGGTCAACGAAGCCAGCAGCGTGGCCCCGGCGTCCGGTGTCAACAGAGCGTCGAGCCGGAACGCACCGTCATTGTCAGTCCACGTTCGACAGCTCCGTGACCGGTGGATGGCCGCGTAGGCCTTGGCCGCGTCCTCGGCCGAACGACCCTCGGACTTGGCCCGCAGGCACCGCTCCTTCAATTGACGGAAGGTGTCCTGCTGCGCTCCGTCGACAAGGTCGTGTTCGCGCCCCGGATTGACTCTGGCGGCGCCCGAGACCAACCGTGCCCTCGATCGGGAGAGCTTCCCGTCACGATAGGCCCGTCCGACTTCCGGTTGGTCCTCGAGCGCCTGACCCAACTTGAGGAGATCGACCGCCTCACCGACCGACTCCCCGGTCTGTTGCGCCAGCCACTCCGCCGCGCTTCGGTGTCCCGAATGCGCATGACGATTGGACTCGGCCGCTCTGGTGGCAGCGAGTGTCTTCCCGGCACCACACAGGCGCTCGGCCCGGGTGAATGCGCCGACCAGGGTGGCGGCGTCCTCCCCGCTGTAGATCGAAGGTTCGAAGTCGGCCACGAACGTGGCGATGGCGTCGATGGCGGCCAGCAGGCCCGAGCTCGCCGACCCGGTGGACCGGGGAATGGCAACCCCGTCGGGGCGTTTGGTGGGGCGAGTCGCCGTCAGTGGCATGGAACTGATTGTTCCAGGGGGGTGTGACGGGCGGTGATGGACAGGAAAGGATGCACAAGAAAGATGGCGTCCCCACGTCCCATGGACGACGCCACCCGGCCCGACGATCGCCAATTTCACCCTGCCTTCAACGTGACGTGACACCTCACGCTCCCTCGAAGACGACTCCGGGGGCACGGCACTCATGCCAATTGGTGAGTAGTTCGGACCGGTAAGTCATCCGGTCTAGTGAGTCAATCGACGGGTGAGTCAATCGGAGCCCGATCCGGTCGACATCCGCCCGCCGACAATGGACGGTCGGAATCGCCGGCCCGGCACCGGCCCGGCACCGGCCCGTCTGTCACACCCTTCATCCATCATGGCCGGGTCATGGAACACATCATCGATTCACCGAACCGAGGAGGCCGAACCATGCCGCTCACCGCTGTCCCCACCGTCGTCCCGATATCTCTTCCGGACCTCAAGTCGGACCGGCCGGTGGTCGCCTCCGAGGCGTTCACCATCGACTGCGCAGACTGCATGCACCGGAGGACCGAGGTATGTGAGGACTGCGTCGTCTCCTTCATCGTCGGCCGCCAGCCCGAGGACGCCGTCGTCGTCGACGCCGAGGAGGCCCGTGCCGTCCGCTTGCTCGAGGAGGCAGGTCTGGTCCCGGGTGTCCGGCACTCGCGACAGGTGAGCTGAACCCGGTCGTCCACCGGGGCACATGGCCCTCGAACAGGGGCCGTGATCAGGCCGCCCCGGCCGTGCGACGATGGTGTGTGTCCCGATCAGCGGTCTCCGATTCTTCTCGACCTGGCGCGGGTGATCCGTCCCGATCCGTGTCCGGGCAGGAATCGTTGGAACTGAGCGAAGTCCTGGTCGACCTCGGACGACGTGCGGGCCTGGCCGCGGTGGCTGTTGCCACCGCCGAGGTCTTCGAGGACACCCGCACGGACCTGATCGAGCGGAAGCAACTCGGGCTCGACGGCGGGATGCAGTTCACCTATCGCAACCCCGGCAGGTCCACCGACCCGGACCGGATCCTCTCCGGCTGCAAGGCGCTGGTCGTGGGCGCCTGGAGCTACCGCCAGGAGGAACCCCCCGAGGGCAGTGTCCGGTTTTCACCCCGCCGCCCCGCCGGCCGGGTGGCCCGGTACGCACGGCGTGATCACTACGCCTCCCTGCGTGAGGCGTTGGCCCCGATAGCCGCCGCCCTCGAGGACCGGGGATGGCGGGCCAGGGTGATCTGCGACGACAATGGCCTGGTCGACCGGGCCGCAGCCCATCGGGCCGGCCTCGGTTGGTTCGGCAAGAATTCACTCCTGCTGGTGCCGGGGCTGGGTTCGTGGTCGGTGCTGGGCTCGGTGGTCACCGACGCGCCCCTTCGGCCCACCGCCCCCGAGGTGCGTCCACCGCATGGCCAGGGTTGCGGCAGCTGCTCCCGCTGTCTCACCGCGTGCCCCACCGGGGCCCTGGTCGCCCCCGGGGTTCTCGACGCCCGTCGGTGCCTGGCCTGGCTGGTGCAGGCTCCCGGGTCCTTCCCCGACCAGTATCGCCGGGCACTGGGGGACCGGATCTACGGCTGCGACGAGTGCCAGCAGGTCTGTCCGATCAACCGTGTCGCCGACCGGCGGGATCCACCGCCAGCCCCCGACGCGGCCAGCCCGCCCTGGGTGGACCTCCTCGAGCTCCTCGAGCTCTCCGACGAAGCCCTGATGGCGGCGCACGGCCGCTGGTACATCGCCGAACGAGATCCCCGGTACCTACGCCGGAATGCACTCCTGGCGCTGGGCAACGTGGGGGACGGCTCCGACCTCGGAACCGAGCGGGCATTGATCCGCTGGCTGTCGGTCGACGACGAGATGATCGTCGAGCACGCACAGTGGGCGGCCCGGGAGCTGGGACGGCACGACCTGGTGGGTGCGGCACAGCGACCAGCACGACCACAGCGACCAGCCGCCCACCACGACCAGAACGAGCAGAACGAGCAGAGCCACCGGCGTGACCCACCTCCTGGTGACCAACGACTTCCCGCCGAAGGTGGGCGGCATCCAGGCCTACCTCTGGGAGCTGTGGCGACGGCTCGACCCCGACTCGTTCGCCGTGCTGACCGCCAGCTCCCACCCCGACGCTCGGGCCTTCGATCGGGAGCAGGCGCTCCGGGGGATCCGCATCGAGCGGGTCTCGACCCGCGTGCTCGTCCCCGGGCCACAGTTGGTCCGCCGCATCCGAGACACCGCCCGTCGGATCGACGCCGACCTTGTCGTCCTCGATCCTGTCTTCCCCCTCGGTCTCATCGGTCCCCGGCTCGGGATCCCCTACGCCGTGATGCTCCACGGTGCCGAGGTCGCCATCCCCGGACGCCTGCCCGCGGGCCGACAGCTGGTCGCCCACGTGCTGCGGCAGAGCGCGCTGGCCGTGTCGGCCGGCGGCTATCCGGCCGCCGCCGCACGCCGGGCCCTGCGCCGGGGGCAGCGTGTCCCGCCCATGGTGGAGATACCCCCGGGGGTCGACCTCGACCGGTTCCGACCGCTCTCGGCGGACGAGCGCACATCGGCACGGGCCGAGTTCGGCCTCCCGCCCGACGGACCGCTCGTGGTGAGTGTGAGTCGTCTGGTGCCGCGCAAGGGCATGGACGTCCTCATCGACGCCGCCGTCCGGCTGAGGACGGACGTGCCCGATCTGACCGTAGCCATCGCCGGCCGGGGTCGTGACTCCGACCGCTTGGCCAACCGGATCGCCGAGCACGGTGCCCCGGTCCGACTGCTGGGGGCCGTCTCCGATGCCGGACTGCCCTCCTTGATCGGGGCGGCCGACGTCTTCGCCATGTTGTGCCGCAATCGGTGGCTGGGCCTCGAACAGGAGGGCTTCGGCATCGTGTTCCTCGAGGCCGCTGCGGCAGGCGTGCCCCAGGTGGCCGGCGCATCGGGCGGAGCCGACGAAGCGGTGGCCGACGGAGAGACCGGTCTCGTGGTCAGGCGGCCGACCGATGTCGGGACGGTGGCCCGTGCCATCGGTCGGCTTCTCGGCGATCAGGCCCTTCGACATTACATGGGGACGGCATCCAGACGGCGGGCCGAGGCATCCTTCGACTATGACAAACTCGCCCCTAGGCTGGCTGCGTCGCTGGCCGACGTGGCAGGCTGAGGGCCCCTACGGCCATGGCAACCGATTCGAGGAGGAGGGCCCGATTGTGGCGGAACTAGCCACTGAGAAAATGGTCGTATCGGCCACGCCGGAGCGCTGTTTCGAGGTCAGCTCCGACATCGGTGCCTATCCGGAGTGGGCGGCCGACATCAAAGAGGTCACCATCGAAGAGCGGGATGACCAAGGACGTCCCCGTCTGGTGACCTTTCGGGCCGCCGCCTTCGGGCGGAGCACCAACTACACCCTGGCCTACGACTTCAGCGAGGCCCCACGGGTTCTGGCGTGGGTGCAGACCCGCGGCGACATCACGTCCAAGCTCGACGGGCGCTATGAGTTCGCGGCCACCGAGGACAATCGGACCGAGGTCATCTACCACCTCGAGGTGGAGATGAAGGTGCCACTGCCGGGGTTCATCAAGATGCGGGCCCAGAGCCGCATCATGTCGATCGCCCTGCGAGAGCTGAAGGCCCGGGTCGAGTCGACGGCGTGACCGCCGCCGCCGCCCGGGGCATCTCGACGGCGTGACCGCCGCCGCCGCCCGGGCAAGGAGCGGCGTGACCACCGGGGCCCCGTGAAGACGCCATGAACACGCCGTGAAGATCGGGATCACCCTCCCGCAATTCCGCGACGAGGCCGACACCGCCCTCGAATCGGCCCGACGAGCCGAGGAACTCGGTTTCGACGGGGTGTTCTGCTTCGACCATCTGTGGCCGATGGGCCGGCCGGACCGGCCCGCGCTGTCCTCGGGGCCGCTGCTCGGTGCTCTGGCCGCCACCACCTCCTCCATCTCGGTGGGCACCCTGGTGGCCCGGGTCGGCCTGGTTTCCGACGAAGTGCTGGTGGCCACGGTGTCGAGCCTCGCAGTGATCAGCCGGGGCCGGATGATCGCCGGCATCGGGACGGGCGACCATCTGAGCCGACCGGAGAACCTCGCCTTCGGAGTCCCCTACGAATCGGCGGACAAGCGACGTTCCCGAGTGCTGTCGGTCGGTGCCGCCGTGCGGGATCTGGGCATCCCGGTCTGGGTCGGCGGGGGGCTTCCCAAGACCATCGACCTGGCCCGGGAGCTCGGGGTGGCCGTGAACCTGTGGGGCGCCGAGCCGCTCCGCGTGGCCGAGCTGACCGCGACCGGGATGGAAGTCACCTGGGGCGGTCCGGTCAGCGCGTCGGTGACGGAGGCCGCGGCCCGGCTCGGTGAGCTCGAGGCGGCCGGGGCCACCTGGGCGGTGTGCGCCTGGCCCGAGTCGCTCGAGGGCCTGGCCCGGGCGGTGCAGCTGGCGCGGCATCGCAGCTGACGACGCCGCCCCGGGACCGGGAGCCGCCCGACCCCCGGCACAGGACCGGGAGACGCCCGGAGCCCGACCCCCGACCGCCCGACCCCCGGCAGGCCGAACGCCCGCCCGACCCCCCGACCCCCGACCCCGGAACCGGACCATCCAGGATCGTGGGTGTCCGGGGGCGGGGGAGACCGGCAGTAACCTCGGTGCATGGAGTTTCGCCGGATCAACGGACTGCCACCGTATGTGTTCGCCACCATCAACGACCTGAAGGCCGAGGCCCGTCGGGACGGGCGGGATGTCATCGATCTCGGCTTCGGCAACCCCGACCTGCCCTCTCCCGACGTCGCCGTCGAGAAGCTGGCCGAGTCCGTGCACAACCCGCGCAACCACCGGTACTCGGCCAGCCGGGGGATCCCGAAGATCCGCCAGGCCATCACCGATCTGTACCTGCGCAAGTTCGAGGTCGAGCTGGATCCGGACACCGAGGTGGTGACGACCATCGGCGCCAAGGAGGGTCTCTCCCATCTGATGTGGGTGCTGGTCGGCCCGGGTGACACCGCCCTCGTCCCGTCGCCGTCCTATCCGATCCACATCTATGCCCCGTTGTTCACCGGTTGCGACGTCCGCCACGTCCGACTCGACGCTCCCGGTTCCGCCGCCGGAGCCAGCCCGGGCGAGGCCTTCTTCGGCAACCTCATGGAGGCGTGGGAGTCGGCGTGGCCGAAGCCGCGGGTGGTGGTCCTGTCGTTCCCCCACAATCCGACCACCGAATGTGTCGACCTGGCCTGGATGACCCGCCTGGTCGAGTTCGCGCAGGAGCGCGAGATCGTCCTGGTCCATGACTTCGCCTATGCCGACATCGCCTTCGACGGGTACACGCCACCGTCGATCCTCCAGGTTCCCGGGGCCAAGGAGGTCGCCGTCGAGCTCTACACGATGACCAAGTCCTTCTCGATGGCCGGCTGGCGGGTCGGCTTCCTGGTGGGCAACGCCGCCATCGTCCAGGCCCTGACCAAACTCAAGAGCTACCTCGACTACGGGACCTTCCAACCCATTCAGATCGCCGCCATCGTGGCCATGAACGAGGCGCCGGACTACCCCAAGTGGATCAACGAGACCTACCAGGCCCGTCGGGACGCGCTGTGCGACGGGCTCAACCGCATCGGATGGGAGATCACGCCGCCACGCGGGACCATGTTCGTGTGGGCGCCCATCCCCGAGCCCTATGCGGACATGGGCTCGCTCGAATTTTCGAAGTTCCTGGTCAAGGAAGCGGATGTGGCCACCTCTCCCGGGGTCGGCTTCGGCCCCGGCGGCGACGACCATGTCCGGTTCGCCCTCATCGAGAACGAGCAGCGGATCGGCCAGGGTGTCCGCAGCCTTCGCAAGGTACTGACCCGGCTCCACTGACCGGTTCCGGGGCAACCCGGCTCCACTGGGACCCCGACTCAGCCCACCTGCCTCCGGCACCGGCCGACTCTGACTGGATCAGCCCACCCGCCTCCGGCACCGGCCGACCACCCTCCGACTCCGGCCGACCTCGACCCGCCTCCGCCGCGGCTCAGGGCAACCCGGCTCCGCCGACCTCCACCCGGGCCTGCTCGATGCGTCCGGTCCGGGTCGTGCTGACCACCGACTCGGTGCTGGTCGGTGCGGTCATCACGAAGAGCGTGCACCGGTCGTCGCCCCCGAGCATGCAGGCGAACGAGGTCTGGGAGGTGGTGACCCGGTCGATGACGTCCCCGCCCTCGGCCACCAGCATGCACTCGTTGGTGATGGCATTGGCCACCCACACGTTGCCGTCGGCATCGAGACAGATCCCGTCGGGCGCGCACCACGAGAGCGTGGCCCACTCGCGGCGCCCGGTGAGTTCCCCCCGGTCGCCGACGTCGAAGGCGGTGAGCCGGCCGGCCAGCGTCTCGGCCACGATCAGGGTCTTGCCGTCGGGGGTGATCACGGCTCCGTTGGGGAAGGACATGTCCTCGGCGGCGATGTGGGCCGAGCCGTCCGGGTCGACGCGGATCAAGGCTGTGGTCGGCGGGCCCGGGGGCTCCACCAGCGCCGCCTGGCCCCGTTCCTCGATGAAGCCGTCGAGGTCGAATCCGAAATTGCCCACGTAGGCCCGTCCGGCGGCATCGACGACCATGTCGTTGCCGTAGAACCCGGCCGTCGGGTTGAGGTCCCCGTGCTGGACGAGCCGGCCGTCGGCTTCGAGCCGGTGCACGGTGCGGGGCTTGCGGGCCACCACGAGGAGTCGGCCGTCGGGGAGCCAGCCCAGCCCGGCGGGTTCGCCGGGGACCTCGAGCTCGACCCGCACGTCCCCCGACTCGCTCGTCGACAGCACCGTCCCGGAATAGAAATCGGCGTACCACAGGCGCCCCTCGTGCCACCGCGGGGACTCACCGAAGCGGAGCCCCTCGATGAAGGGCACCGACTCTCTCGTCGCCAGGTCGGTCATGCTGGGGCCAGGTCGGTCATGCGATCCTCCGCGCCATTGTCGAGTTCTCCGTGTTCAGGTAGCCCTGGCGGCAGAAGGCGATGGCCGCCTCAGCCACACGATCGGCGTCTTCCCCCTGCTCCAGGACGAGTACCCGGGCCAGGTGGGCGGTCACTCCGAGGATCGCCAGGGTCAGGATAACCGGGTCCTCGCCCCGGAGAAGGCCGGCGGTGATGCCGGCGCTGACATGGGGGAGGGCATCGGCCACCGTCTGCTGGTCGCCCTGGCGGATGATCGGGGCGAACCGCTCCTCGGTGCGGGCGAATTCCATCAGGACGAAGAGCGGGCGGTTCTCTGAGAGCCATCGCAGCGACGCCCTGATGCCCTGTTCGATCCGCCGGGCCGGGTCGGGTTCGTCGGCGATGGCCTCGCGTTGGGCCTGGCGCATCGACCGCAGCGCTTCGGAGAGGATCTCGGTGAGCATCTCGTCCTTCGACTCGAAGTACCAGTAGAAGACGCCCTTGCCCACGCCGAGGCCGTCGACGATGCTGGTCACCGACGTGGTGTGGTAGCCGTCGGCGGCGAAGCGGCGGGCGGCGTAGTCCATCAGATCGCTCCGCCGTTTGGCGCCCTTCGGTGTGAGTCGACGGGGCATGGTCCCTAGACGCTACGGGCCTCCCCGGGCGCGGTCAATGCCGGCCGCGGCCGCCGGCCGCCGTCACCACCTCCGCGCCGTCGAACGACGCTCGCATCAGCGCCGCCGACGACGAGAACAGCGCCCGCTTGGGCAGACCCAGTGTCCGCAGCTCGTCGGCCATCGGGTGGTCGCCGAGGACCAGGGTGGCCCCGCCCGGCCGTCCGCCGACCCCGTCGGCAGACGTGGTCCAGGTCGTCCGGCGCAGCACGCCGTCCCGGAAGGAGTAGCTCGGGGGCGCGTTCGAGGGCAGCCGCAGCCGGCCACCGGCGGCGACGGTCAGCGACAGCACGTGCACCCCGTCGTCGACCAAGCGGACCGACGTCCCGGTGCCCGACCGGGCCGGACCGGCGGCGGGCTCGTCGATGTCGATGGTGGTCACCCACTTGGGGAAGCCCCAGATGTCCCGTCCGGCGGCGCACGAGAACTCCCGGTCGACCGGGAGGCGATGGATGTAGGCGCCGATGGCCCCCGAGAAGAACTCCCTCGTCCGCTGGGCCGCCGACGGGTTGCCGGCCGCATCGTGGGGCCGGACCACGAAGCTGACCGCCACCTCGTGGTACGGATCGAGATCGGTGTCGTCGTAGCGGCAGACGGCCAGGGCCATCAGGGCCCTCCCCGGGACCGGGCCGGTGACCTCGAGCCCGGTGGGCCCGACGATCCGTTGGGCGGCCGCCGCCGGGACCAGGTACTGGACGCCCCACTGGGCCGCCCGGCGCACTTCGACCGGCAGTCCGACGGTCCGTCCCATCACCGACCACGAGGTGGCCGGATCGGCCGAACGGGTCGCCGCGCCGGCACTGCTCGAGCTGCTGGAGCTGTCGGAATTGCCCGATTGGCGGGGAGCACCGGCTCTGTCCGAACCGCCGGCGGCGCCGGCTCTGCCGTTCCTCCCGGAGCCGTTGATCCCGGGATCGGCGGTCCGCTGGTCCCCGTCGTTCGCAGCCGTGGTCATGCGATGCAGTCCATCACAGTCGGCGGTACCGTGGCCCGTGGCCTACTGGATCATGAAGGTGCTGTTGACCCCGGTCTTCTACCTGCTGTGGCGGGTGAAGGTCGAAGGGCGCGAGCACCTCCCCACCCACGGTCCCGCCGTCCTGGCCGCCAACCACCAGTCGTTCTGCGATTCGTTCTTCTTGCCCCTCGTCCTCCGCCGCCGGGTGACCTACGTGGCCAAGGCGGAGTACTTCGACAATTGGCGCACGGCGTGGTTCTTCCGGGCCGCCGGACAGATCCCGATGCAGCGCTCCGGCGGCGACGCCTCGCAACGGGCCCTCAACACGGCCATGGGGGTGCTCGACGGGGGCGGCCTGCTGGCCATCTATCCCGAGGGGACCCGGGCTCCCGATCCGCGCCTGCACAAGGGGCACACCGGAGTGGCCCGGTTGTCCCTGGCCTGCGATGTGCCGGTCATCCCGGTCGGCATCATCGGTACCCGGGCGGTGCAGCCTCCGGGGAGCAACCTGATGCGCCCCTTTCACAGTGTGACCGTCCGCTTCGGCCCGCCGCTGGCCTACGAGCGCAACGGACGCACCGTCACCACCGGGGTCTGCGAGGAACCGGCGCCGGTGCGAGCGGGCGGGACGGCCGCGGGCGACGGGAACGCCCCCGATGCCCCGGATGCCCCGGATCAAACTGAGCCCCGGAGTGATGCCGGCGATCAGGCCGAACTCCGTCGGCTGACCGACGCCCTGATGTCCGAGATCGCCCGTCTCTCCGGTCAGGAGTACGTCGACCACTACGCCTCGAGGACGAAGGCCCGGTAGCTGCGGCCATGGGATGCGGTCGACGGATGCCCGCCATCACCCCACCCGATGTCGTAACCGGGCGGAAACAGCCCGTACACAGTGACGGCCTAGCCTGAGCCCGTGTTCAACTACCTGATCAGGGTGAAGCTTCCCGATCGGCCGGGTGCACTCGGGGCGGTGGCCAGTCGGATCGGATCGGTGGGCGGCGACGTGGTCTCGATCGACATCCTCCAGCGGGGCCGCGGCAGCGTGGTCGACGAACTGGGCGTCGGCCTGGACAGCGACACTTTGATCGACCTCCTCAGGGACGAGGTCCTCGAAGTCGACGGTGTCTCGATCGAGTCGATCCGGGCCGTCGAGGGGCCGATGCCCGACCGGGACACCGAGCTCCTCGAGATGGCCGCCGAACTGTTCAAGGGGACGCCTCCGCCGGCGTTGTTGGAGCACCTCACGGCCAGGGTGCGCCGGTGCCTGGCCGCCACCTTCGCCGCCGTGGTCGACGAGCATGATTCGGCGATCGTGACTTCTGACGGCGATCCCCCGGAGGACGTCGGGTCCGGCATCGGCCTCGAGACCGGCTCCGGTTCGGCCGACGGGTCGGCCCTCGGCGAACTCGATGATCGGCCCGGTCCGGTGGTGATGCCGATGCCCCTGGGCGGCAAGATCCTGATCGTGGGCCGCCTCGACCCCGTTCTGCGCAAGCGTGAGCGGCAGTGGATCTCCACCATGGCCGGCCTGGCCGACTATGGCTACCGGGGCGCGGGCTGAGCCGGGTCGGAGCCGAGCCGGCGGGCCGACCTGGTCGCCTGAGCCGGCCGGGCCGAGCCGAGCCGGGCCGAGCCGGCCCTTGTCGTCCCGGGCGGAGCGGGACTAGCCGCCTCCGGCCCAATTCCGGGACCGGTCGAGGGCGCGGAGCCACGCCTCGTGAGCCGGCTCGGTCTCGGACACCGGGGCCAGGGGGCCGAAGGCCTTGTCCTCGGTCCACAGAGCAGCCAGGTCGTCGAGTGAGCCCCAGACACCTTCGGCCAGTCCGGCCAGGGTGGCCGCACCGAGCGCCGTCGTCTCGACCGAGGCAGGTCTGCGCACCGGGAGCCGGGTCTGATCGGCGACCAGTTGCAGCAGCAGGGCCATGGCCGACGCCCCGCCGTCGACCCGGAGGACCGAGGGCGCCGTTCCCGTGACCGACATGGCGTCGAGCACGTCACGGAGCTGGAAGCCCATGGCTTCGATCATGGCGCGGGCCAGGTGGGCCCGGCCGGTGCCCCGGCTGAGTCCGACGATGGTTCCCCGGGCTGCGGGGTCCCAGTAGGGACTGCCGAGCCCGGTGAAAGCGGGGACGACCACGACCCCCTCGCTGCTGTCGACGGTCCGGGCCAACGGTTCCATGTCCCGGGAGTCCTCGATGAAGCCGAGCTCGTCCCGCAGCCACTGGACGCCGGCCCCCGACACGAAGACCGACCCTTCCAGGGCATAGGCCACCGACGAGCGGCGCGACCGGCGACCCGGAGGGCCCGCCGTCGTGCGCCGATGGCGACGTGCCCGTCGGTGCCGAGGTCCCAGGCCAGGGTGGTGATCAACCCATCGACCGGGGCCGGGGCCACGGGGCCGACGTTCATGAGGACGAAACTGCCCGTCCCGATGGTGGCCTTGGTCATCCCCGGGTCGAAGCAGGCCTGGCCGAAGAGGGCGGCGTGCTGGTCGCCGGCCACCCCGCTGATCGGTGCCCCCCGGAGCGGTGAGTCGGCTCCGAGGGCCGACTCCGACACCCGGCCCAGCCGGCCGCAGGACGGCCGGACCTCGGGGAGCGTGCTCTCGGGGACCCCGAAGAGGTCGCACAGCTCCGCCGACCATCGCCGGACCACGATGTCGAAGAGCATGGTACGCGAGGCGTTGGTGGCGTCCGTGGCCAAGACCCCGCCGTCCGCCCCTCCGGTGAGGTTCCACAGCACCCAGGCGTCGACGGTGCCGAAGGTCAGGTCCCGTCCGGGTGACAGTCCACCCGGACCCGAGAAGCCACTGCATCTTGGTGGCCGAGAAGTACGGGTCGAGGACGAGCCCGGTGCGCTCCCGGACCAGGGGGAGGTGACCGGCGTCGACCAGGGCCCGGCAGGCTGCCGCGGTCCGGCGGTCCTGCCAGACGATGGCGCGGTGCAGCGGATGGCCGGTGCGCCGGTCCCAGGCCACCACCGTCTCGCGCTGGTTGGTGATGCCGACGGCACGCACGGCCCGGCCCCCGTCGGCCAGTCGTCCGGCCACTTCGGCCAGGGTGGCCGCGGACCCCGTTCCAGATCTCGGTCGGGTCGTGCTCGACCCAGCCCGGCCGGGGGTAGTACTGGGTCAGCTCGCCATAGGCCACGTCGACCACCCGGGCCCGCTCGTCGACCACCAGGGCCCGGATCCCACTCGTCCCGGCGTCGATGGCGACGGTGACGGGCGAGACGGGAGGACGGGAGGCCACACGTGGACTGTAGTGAGCCCGGTGCCGGGATCGGGGTGGGAACGCACCGGCATCTCTGCTCGCGCGCCAGCAATCATCTGCAATTCTTCGCGAACGGTTCCTCAGCAGGAACTTCGCCGGCCGCCGAGACCCGAAATTCGAAAGAATTCGTTGACAGGGGTGTAACTACGCTGCTGTAATAGACCCACTATCTCGTACCTCGGGGGAGGGCTCACCACTACATATAGTGTTTTAGATGGTGTTTCGGCGGTATTCGGGTCGGAAGTGGGCCCCGCGGATGTCGGACACGTCGGCCGGTGGTTTCGGCACCGGACCCCGACTCGGGTGACCGGGGGGCAGGCCGACCGACGAACTGACCAAGCGACCAGACCGACGACACCGACTGCCGACGACACCGACTGACCGATGACACAGACAGCGCACACGCCGAGCCAGCCCCACTACTGACGGCACCAGCAGCACCAGCACCAGCTCACCGCATCAGCGACCACCGGAAGAATCCAGAAAGAGGTCCCACCGCATGACCATCGCCCCACAGCGCATCGGCATCGGCATCCGCCGCCACTTCACCACTCCCGAGGTCCATCCCTACGACGCGGTCGGGTGGGACCGCCGCGACGCCAGGATCACCAACTACCGGGATGGCGCCGTGGCCTTCGAGCAGCTGAATGTCGAGGTGCCTGAAGGCTGGAGCCTCAACGCCACCAACATCCTGGCCCAGAAGTACTTCCGCGGCACCCCCAACACCGATGAGCGCGAATGGTCGCTGCGCCAGGTGGCCGACCGGGTGGTCGACACGGTCACCACCTGGGGCATCAAGGACGGCTACTTCGTCGACGACGAGGAGGCGGAGACCTTCCGGTCCGAGCTGAAGCATCTGATCATCCACCAGATGGCGGCGTTCAACTCGCCGGTCTGGTTCAACATCGGGGTGGCCGGCGTGCCCCAGCAGGGTTCGGCCTGCTTCATCCTCTCGGTGGACGACACCATGGACTCCATCCTCAACTGGTACACCGAGGAGGGAGTCATCTTCAAGGGCGGCTCCGGCGCCGGGGTCAACCTGTCCCGGATCCGCTCCTCCCACGAGTTCCTCAAGGGTGGCGGCACGGCATCCGGTCCGGTCAGCTTCATGCGGGGGGCCGACTCCTCGGCCGGCACGATCAAGTCGGGCGGCAAGACGAGGCGGGCCGCCAAGATGGTCATCCTCGATTCGGATCATCCCGACATCGAGGACTTCATCTGGTGCAAGGCCATCGAGGAACGCAAGGCGCGGGTGCTGCGCGACGCCGGGTTCGACATGGACCTCGACGGCAAGGACTCGATCAGCCTGCAGTACCAGAACGCCAACAACTCGATCAGGGTGACCGACGAGTTCATGGACGCGGTCATCGACGGCCGGGAGTGGGCGCTCACCACCCGGGGCGACCACGAGCCCGTCCGGTGGGTTCCCGCCCGGGACCTGTTCCGCCAGGTGGCCCAGGCGGCGTGGGAGTGTGCCGATCCGGGCATGCAATTCGACTCGACGATCAACAAATGGCATACCGCCTCCAACACCGGCCGGATCAACGGGTCCAACCCGTGCTCGGAGTACATGCACATCGACAACTCGGCGTGCAATCTGGCCAGCCTCAACCTGATGAAGTTCCTCCACGAGGACTCGTCGTTCGACGTGGAGGGCTTCCGCTCCGCCGTCGAGGTCATCTTCACCGCCCAGGAGATCATCGTGGGGAACGCCGACTACCCGACGGAGAAGATCGCCGAGAACTCGCGGCGGTTCCGCCAGCTCGGGATCGGGTACGCCAACATCGGCGCCCTCCTGATGGCGCAGGGCCTGCCCTACGACTCGGACCAGGGCCGGGCCTGGGCCGGGGCCATCACCGCCCTGATGACCGGGCACGCCTACGCCACCTCGGCCCGGACGGCCGCCCGGATGGGGCCGTTCGCCGGCTACCACGAGAACGTCGATCCCATGCTCAATGTGTTGCGCATGCACCGCGACGCGGTGGCCGGTATCGACGAGGAGGCCGTCCCGACCGATCTGCTGTGCGCGGCCCAGGAGGCGTGGGACCTGGCCGTGGAGCTCGGGGAGCAGTACGGGGTGCGCAACTCGCAGGCCAGCGTGTTGGCTCCCACCGGCACCATCGGTCTGCTGATGGACTGCGACACCACGGGCGTCGAGCCCGATCTCGGTCTGGTCAAGACCAAGAAGCTGGTCGGCGGGGGAACGATGTCGATCGTCAACCAGACGGTCCCCCGTGCCCTCAACCGCCTCGGCTACTCATCGGACCAGGTCGACGACATCGTCGCCTACATCGACGAGCACAAGACGATCGTCGGCGCGCCGCACCTGGCCGCCGAGCACCTGGCCGTGTTCGCCTGCTCGATGGGTGACAACACCATCCACTACCTCGGGCACGTGCGCATGATGGGCGCGGTCCAGCCCTTCATCTCCGGTGCCATCTCCAAGACGGTCAACCTCCCCGAGGACGTGACGGTGGAGGACGTCGAGCAGCTGCACATCGACGCGTGGCGGATGGGGATCAAGGCCGTCGCCATCTACCGTGACAACTGCAAGGTGGCGCAGCCGCTCTCGACCACCAAGAAGGCCGACGCCGACACCGGGCTCGAGGACGTGCCCGCCGGATCCGAGGCCGAGGCCCATGCCCGCGAGCTCAACGAGAAGATCGCCGGCCTCGAGGCGGCCCTGGCCAACGAGCAGGCCCGTCCCTCGGAGACCGTCGTCGTCGGTGCCGTGCGTGAGCGGCTGCCCCGGCGGCGCAAGTCGTCGACCTTCGCCTTCCGGGTCGCCGATTGCGAGGGGTACGTGACCGTCGGCGAGTACGAGGACGGGCGTCCCGGCGAGGTCTTCATGAAGGTGTCCAAGCAGGGATCGACGCTGGCCGGCATCATGGATGCGTTCTCGATCTCGGTGAGCCTGGGCCTGCAGCACGGGGTCCCACTGGCGACCTATGTCCGCAAGTACACCAACATGCGCTTCGAGCCGGCGGGGATCACCGATGATCCCGATCTCCGCATCGCCACCAGCCTGGTCGACTACATCTTCCGACGGCTGGCCGTGGACTACCTCCCGGTGGACGAGCGCAAGGAGCTCGGTGTGCTGTCCACTTCCGAGCGGATGCAGCCGACGCTGCCCGGTGTGGAGGAGACCGCCACGACGTCGTCGGGAGTGGTCGAGGTCGAGTCCGTCGACCCGGTCATCACCACGATCCTGGACGGGAGTGGCGATGGCCAGCTGCCCGGTCTGGGCGCGTCCGGTGCCGGTGGTACTCGGCTGTCGGTCGCGGTGTTGCGGGGGCCGGCGGTGGGGCGGGCGGGGCCACCCCGGCAGAAGTGACGCCGCAGGTTGTTCCCGGCGCCGCGTCCGGCCGAGCCGATGGCCCGGGCCGAGCAACGCGATGCCCCCTACTGCTACCAGTGCGGCAACGCCATGCAGCGGGCCGGGTCGTGCTACGTGTGCGCGAGCTGTGGCACCACCAGCGGCTGCTCGTGATCTGATTCGCTCGGCCGGAGGGCCGCAGGGCCGCATAACCGGTCGGTCGACTGGCCCTGGATGTCGGAGCTGCCCGTGCCGAGGTCCGGTCGACAGTGAGATCCGGCCCGGGTTGGGCATCTCCTCGGATCCTCCCGGGCCACGCCTTTCCGGGCTCCTCTCCCGGGGTTGACCTCCGCCCGAGCACAGCCCCGGGATCGCCCCCAAATCGGCGACCACCGCCCGGCACCCAAAATCTGTATCAGAGTGGTACACTCGTAGCAGAGTGATACAGAGATAGACCGAGCGTCGGAGGAGGACAATCATGGCTGCAGACCGGCCGACCAGGTTCGCGACCGATCTTCTCGACTCTGCTGCCGTCGAGGGAAGGCGTGAGAGCCGCTCGGCCAAGCAGCAGCTGGACCACTGGGCCCGGGTGGGGAGGTCGGTGTCGATGCACCAGACCGCAGCCCGGCGTCGGGTGGAGGCGGCGCTGGGCGGAGAGCTGCCGTTCGCCGATCTCACCGAGAGCGAACGCATCGTCGCCAACGCCGAGCTGGACGCGTCGATCCAGGCTCAGGCCGAGTCCATGTCCTTCGGTGAGCACCTGGCCGGAGAAGGTGTGACCATCGTGGCGCTGGACGACGACGGGGCTCTGGTCGAGTACCGCCCTGACGGGTCCCGAACGGTTCTTGCCGCCCCAGACGGCGGGTGAGCCGACTCGATCTGGTCGCCGGGCCGAACGGCGCCGGCAAGTCCACGTTTGTCCGGCTGGCTCTCCTCCCGAAGTGGCCGGTGGCGACCTTCGTCAATGCCGACGAGATCGCCGCCCAGCGCTGGCCGGACGATCAGCTCGCCCATTCCTATGAAGCAGCCACGATTGCCGCGGCGACGAGGGCCCGGCTGATCCAGCTGGGCCTCCCGCTGATCGCCGAAACAGTCTTCTCGCACCCGTCCAAGCTCGGGCTGATGCGTGACGCCAAGGGCGCCGGCTACTTCACGGCGTTGCATGTGCTGATGGTGCCCGAGAACCTGTCGGTGGCCCGTGTGGCCTATCGCGTGGCCGCCGGGGGTCACGATGTGCCTGTCGACAAGATCCGGACGCGCTACCGCCGTCTCTGGCCGATCGTGGCCCAGGCGGTGTCGCTGGCCGACTCGGCCACGTTCTGGGACAACTCCCGTCCCGACGGGCCCCGGATGGCGGCGCTGTTCAGCGACGGACTGGTCGTCGGGAGCCCTGACTGGCCGGCGTGGGCCCCGACGGCGATCACCGACCTCGGATCGGTCGACAGATGAGCAGCCATTGATGTACCTGCCGGCAGGAGTTCCGTCCTCGGCCGTCAGGATTTCCATCCCGTAGGACTCGAGGGGATCGTCAAGGGATTCGGGTACCCGTCCCGCCCCGGCCCGGGCCGGGGACCTGCACGGAACACCGCATGGCCTGGCCGGCCCGCCCAAGCCTCGGCTCCGGACCTCGGTTCGCGTGTGGGAATGTTGGTCTCCCATGTTTCGCCGAAAATCTCGCCGCATCCCGACCCGGGGAACCCTGCCCGCCGACGCCCCGATGGTCGAGGCCGTAGGCCTGGTCAAGCGGTTCGGTCCGTTCGCCGCCGTCGACGGGATCGATGTCCGGGTGGAACAGGGGGAGACCTTCGGCTTCCTCGGCCCCAACGGGGCGGGGAAGACGTCGACCATGAAGATGATCTCGTGCATGTCACCGCTCAGTGACGGCACCCTGCGGGTCCTCGGTCGCGATCCGGCCACCGACGGGCCGGCCATCCGGGCCCGCCTCGGACTCGTCCCCCAGGACGACACCCTCGAGCTCGAGCTGTCGGTGCTGGACAACATCTACCTCTACGGCCGCTACTTCGACCTGCCCAAGAAGGTCATCCTCGAACGGGCCGACCGCCTCCTCGATTTCGCCCAGCTCGGCGATCGCCGCCATGACAAGGTCGACGCGCTGTCCGGGGGAATGAAACGACGCCTGACCATCGCCCGGTCGCTGGTGTCCGACCCCGACCTCCTCATCCTGGACGAGCCCACCACCGGCCTCGACCCCCAGGCCCGCCACCTGTTGTGGGAGCGGCTCTACCGGCTGAAGGCCGACGGCGTGACCCTGATCATCACCACCCACTACATGGACGAAGCCGAGCAGCTCTGCGACCGCCTCGTGGTGATGGACCATGGCCACATCGTGGCCGAGGGCCCGCCGCGCACCCTGATCGACCGCCTGTCGACCAAGGAGGTGCTGGAGCTGCGCTTCGGGCTCGACAGCCACGAGCACTCGGCCAAGGAGGTGGCCGACGTGGCCGACCGGGTCGAGGTCCTGCCTGACCGACTGCTTCTCTATGTCGACGATGGTGACCAGGCCCTGGCCGCGGTGCACGCCAGAGGCCTCGTCCCCGAGAGCGCACTGGTGCGCCGCTCGACACTCGAAGATGTCTTCCTCGCCCTCACCGGGCGCACCCTGGTGGATTGACGGGGGTGCGATCTATGGATGCTGACGCGCTGACCGACCGGGGGATCGCCGAGCCGCAGGCCGGCTGGCCGACCTGGCTGCGGTCGCTGTGGCACAACTGGTACGTCTACTCGAAGACGTGGCGCTCCTCGCTGACCACCAGCTTCTTACAGCCGGTGATGTACCTGGCCGCGATGGGGCTCGGGATCGGGAGCCTGGTCAATCGGCACAGTGGCGGGGTCAACGGAGTGCCCTATCTCGACTTCGTGGCTCCCGGTCTGCTGGCGGCGACGATGCTCCAGATGGGCGTGGCCGAGTGCTCCTACCCGGTGATGGCCGGCCTCAAGTGGGACCGCACCTACTGGGCCAAGGTGGCCACCCCGCTCGGGGTGACCGACGTGGTGATCGGCCACCTCGGCTGGACCGTGGTCCGGTTCGCCTCGGTGGCCGCGGTCTTCCTGGCCGTCATGGCTGCCTTCGGCGTCGTGGCGTCGCCATGGGCGCTCCTGGTCGTACCGGTCGCCGTCCTCTCGGGGTTGGCCACCGCCGCCCCGACGGCCGCCTTCTCCGCCACCCAGGACTCCGACTACGGCATGGCCCTGCTCTTCCGACTGGGTGTCCTCCCGATGTTCCTCTTCTCCGGCGTCTTCTATCCGGTGACCCGCCTTCCGCAGTGGGCCCAGGTGCTGGCCCAGATCGTGCCGCTGACCCACGGGGTCAACCTGTGCCGGGCCCTGACTCTGGGTACCGGCTTCGGCTGGGGACTGCTGTTCGATCTGGCCTACCTGGCGGCCTGGAGCGCGGTGGGGTTGGCCTTGGCCCTCAGGACCTTCGGTCGGAGGTTGGTGCAGTGAGTCGATCCGACGGCGTGAGTGAAGATGCCGGCAGTGTGGCCACGGCGGCGATCGCGGTGAAGAGGGGAGGTGCGCACGGGCTCAGCCCTGCCCTGCCGTCGCGACTCATTCCGCCGCTCGGCAGCCGACGGTCCCTGTTGTTGCTCGAGCGGAACGCCCGTCTCTACCTCCGTCACCGGGTCCTCTTCCTCACCGGAGTGCTGGAGCCGCTCCTGTTCCTGTTGTCCATCGGCATCGGGCTCGGCGGGCTGGTCGGTCCGATCAAGGTGGGAAGCACCGAGGTGTCCTATGCGGCCTTTGTGGCGCCCGCGCTGCTGGCCACCTCGGCCATGAACGGGGCGATGATCGATTCGATCTTCAACATGTTCTTCAAGCTCAAGATCACCCATCTCTACGACTCGGTGCTGGCCACTCCGCTCGACGCAAACGATGTGGCCCTGGGCGAAGTCGGCTGGGCGGTGCTCCGCGGCCTCTTCTACGCCACCACCTTCGTGATCATCATGATCGTCCTGGGAGACGCCCGGAGCTGGATGGTGGTGTTCTGCCTGCCGGCGAGCGTGCTCCTCAGCGCGGCGTTTGCCGCCGTGGGGATGGCGGCCACCACCCACATGCGGAGCTGGCAGGACTTCGACATGGTCTCGCTGGTGTTCATGCCGCTCTTCCTCTTCTCCGGCACCTTCTACCCGATCAGTGCCTATCCGCCCTGGTTGGCGCACATCGTGGCCATCACACCGCTCTACCAGGGGGTGCAGATCAACCGGGCCTTCTCGCTCGGCCAGCTCCATTGGAGCCTGCTGGCCAACGCGGCCTACCTCGTCGTCCTCTTCGGTGTGGGTTACGGAATTGCCAGCAGGCGCCTCAACCGGCTCCTGCTGCCATGACGCACCCCGTATGACCGACGCCCGAGGTGGCCAGACCGGGCTGGGGAGGGCCTCCGCCGTCACACGTGGTGAAGGCACGCCGATGTCGGCATATACCTCCATGCCGCGCCGACGATGCCAGAATCGAGTGTCGACCGATCGTCGTTCGAACACAGGTGCGCCGGCGAAGTCGGACGGCCACAGACGCACCCGCCCCTCAGGAGCCAATTCGTGTCATCCAACCGCTGGACAACGGAGTGACCGAGCCCACCGGTTCCGCCGATTCTGCCGAGCCCACCCGGTCCGCCGGTTCCGCTGAGTCCGCCGAGCCCACCGGTTCCGCCGAGCCCACCGGGTCCGCCGACCCCACGGGGTCCGCCGGTTCCACTCAGCCCACGGGGTCCGCCGGGTCCGGGTTGTCGCCCGAGCCCGGCGAGTCCGCAGATCCCACCGTCTCCGTCGGCCCGGGCACGTCCGCGGACCCGCTGAACTCATCCGGCCCCAGTCCGTTCGAGCCCGAGCGCATGCACGCGGTGCAGTGGCTGGCCGACTACGTCTACGGCACCATCTCCACACTGGTCGCCATCGCCGGCCTCACCTTCGAGACCAACCCGGAAGCGTTGACCACAGCGGGCGTGGTGGTGGTGGGTGCTGTATCCATCTGGTTCGCTCACACCCTGGCCCGCCTGGTCACCACCCGGTCGTGGCAGGATCTGAAGCTCCAGCGGTCGGACATCCGTGCCCAGCTGCTCGGATCGTGGTCGATCGTGGCCGCCGCCCTCCCGGCCACCATCATCTTCACGCTGGCCGGTATCCATCTCTGGAATGTGGACACTGCCTTCGTCCTGGCTGAAATCGTCGGGGTGCTCGCCCTCGCCGTGGTGGGCATCGGCACCGTCGGCCGCCGGGAACGCTCGATGGCCCGACGAATCCTCTACGTCGTGGGCCTGGTCTCGGTGGGGGTCATGATCGTCCTGCTCGAGCTGGTGGTCCACCTCCTCTGACCGCAGCCTGAAGAAACCACGCCGGTAGTATGGAGAGGCCTCGCTCAGCGATTCCGCGGCGAGATGCCCGAAGGGGAGGCCGATGGTGCGTAACCAGAGTGGCAGTCAAGCTCACGGAGAGGGCTCCGCCCCGGCAGAGGCCTTGGAATTCGGTATCAGCGAAGCCGAACTTGCCGAACTCGCCCTCGCTGCCGATCCCGACGCTCCCCTGGCTGACGATGCGGTGCCCCTTGCCGTCTATCTCGACCAGGCTCCCGGCCTCCTGCCCTCCTGGTACATGCCCTCCCCGATGATCCGACGGGGCAAGGGCTGGCGAGTCCCGGTGGTGCTGGTGATCGTGGCCGCCTTCGTGATCATCGAGGCGTTCGGGCTGTGCAGCACCTTCGGCCAACTCGTCCCGGCCTGAGAAGTGGGTCGCTCCTGGCCCCGGCCCGAGCCTTGGGCCGGAGGCCGGCTCGGTGCCGAATCGGCCCCGGCAACGCCTCCACCGCTCATTCGAACGCTATCTGTGGTGAAGTAGCCCCGCTGAGTGATACTGGGCCGAGAACGTGTCTGGATGCGTTGCGTAGGTCGTCGACAACCCGGCAAGATGGATCCAACAGGCAGCCGTCGCAGGCGGTTAACGTGGTCTGTGAGGGGCACGCAGGGGGGAATCCCCCTACGGGAAGAAGGGCAACCATTATGTGGGCAAGACGTTTGTTGATCGGCTCGGGTGTCGCAGTCGCATCGCTGATCGCGGTTCCGTCCGCGGCCGGCGCGGCCAGTTGTGGCTCCATGTCCGACGTGAGCTGTTCGGGGAAGCCTCCGGCCATCGCTGGTAACTCCGGCACGGTGAAGCCGACGAGTCAGCTGCCCGCCACGCTGGGTACGGGGACCTCAGGGCCGACCACGGCTCCGACCACCAGTCTGCCCTTCACCGGTGCAGACGTGGAAGAGTTGGCCGTGGTGGGAGTCGGTGCGGTTCTGGCCGGCAGCCTGCTGATGCGCCGCCGTCGTCGTCCGGTCGTTTCCTGAAGCTCACCTCGGTCTGAGGTGCAGCTGCCGGCTCCGGTCGGCAGCGCCAGGAACACGCTCCATCGAGTGCCGTCAGCACCCGGTCGTGACGCGCGCTGATACGCCAGTCTGAAGCACGGACCTGGACTTCTGACGCGCCATCGTGACCCCTGCGCCCCCGACTCGGCGCCGCCACCCCGGCGCAACGTCGCGTGCAGGACCCCCGAGCCGTCAGTAGCTGGCTGGGAGCAACGGCGCCGCCACCTGGAAGAAGAAGAAGACCACGACCAGCCAGGCGATCAGTCCGCCGGCGACCACGGCGACACGCCGCCCCCCTCGGGTCCGCCGTTCCCACACCCAGACCACCGTGGTCAGGACAGCCACCGCGATCCCCCACAGGATGGCGGCCAGCCAATCGTGCGCCGGTGTGGCCGACGCGTTCTGCGCCGCGACGGCCGGCCTCGCTTTCCGCGTCGGGACGCTGGTGACGACGTGCCTGGGGTGGGCCAGGATGCTGGCCACCAGACGGGCGTGCACCACCAGCCGTTGACTGGCGCTGTAGCGCGGATTGCAGGTGGTCAAGGTGAGTGTCGGCCTGCGGGTCTGGTCGACCACAGCCACATCAGTGGGTGACACGGCCAGGCTCCCGGTCACGTGGTAGAGGAAGATCCCTTGCAGCGTGACGATGGTGATCGGGTCGCCCGGCACCAGCTCGTTGAGGTTGTAGAAGGGATGAAGGTACGTGGTGCGATGCCCGGCGATGGCGGCATTGCCGATCTCGCCCGGCAGCGGTGTGCCCGGGTAATGGCCCGGACCAGTCTGGAGCTGGGCATCGCCGGTTCCCTCCACGACCACCATGGACACGTCGATCTTCGGGATGGTGATGGTACCCACGGCACTGCCGATGGCCGGATCGAGGATCGGCGGCGCGGGTTGGGCCACCGGCGCCCGGTGCGCGGGGTCCGGAAGGGTGCTGGGCGTCGACGCGTCGGCGCGTTGTTGGGCCTTGCTGAACTCGGTCCGCAGCAGGGCCTGGCTCCGGGCCGTCATCAATCCGGTTCCCCATAAGAGGTAGGGGATGAACAACAGGACCAACACTCCGGCAACCAGAACCACCCGCCCCACTGCCATCCGGATGGTCGTGAATGACACGTTGGGATGCTAGCGGCCGCGCCCCTGCAATCCTCGCCATGGCCGCTGGTGACGCAGGTTTGGAGGGTGGTTCCGGTACCATCGGAGGCCGTTGTCCGTTGCGCCGTTGAGCCCAGCCAGCCCCATTGACTGGCTCACCGTCGCCTGAAAAATCGAGTGGTCGCGGTGAGCGAGAAGCGGGGTCGACGGCGACGAAGGTGGTTGATCGCCCTGGCTGTCGTAGCGGTCGTTGGTGTCTGGGCGCTGATCGTGGGCCTCAAGACACTGTCCGCCTACCGGCACGACAAGACCGGTCTGGCGGCTCTGGAGCAGGTGAAGGCCGATCTCTCTCCGGGAGATCTGACCTCGGCCCAGTCGAGTCGACTTCTCGCCCAGGCCCACGCCGAGTTCGTGAGTGCCCAGTCGGACCTCTCTTCGCCCTTCTTCGCCCCCATTCGAAGTGGTGCCGGTCATCGGACGCCAGTACACCGCCGTCCGCGACCTGAGCTCGGCGGCGGGAACGGTATCCGACGTCGGATCGTCGTTCATCGCCCAGGTGCACGACCTGCTCGATCAACCCCATGGCGCCGGACCGGATCGGCTGACTTCTCTGCGCAAGCTCAGCGCACTGTCACTGTCGGCCGAGCACCAATTGGCCGCGGTGAACACCGGTCCTTCCCAGGCCCTGTTCGGCTCCCTGGCCGCCAAGCACAACCAGTTCGTGACCCAGCTCTACGACGCCCAGGTCCGTCTGACCAAGGCGGCGGCGGTGTCGGCGGCGGTGGCCGGAATCCTGCAGGGCCCCCAGAACTATCTGGTGCTGGCGGCCAACAATGCTGAGATGCGGGCCGGTTCCGGGGCCTTCCTCGACGCCGGTGTGGCCTCCACCTCGGACGGCTCTGTTGATCTGAGCAGTTTCGTCCCCTCGGGTGACCACATCCTTCCGGCCGGCGAGGTCAACCCCACCGGTGAATTCCAACGCGAATGGGGTTGGCTCCTCCCCGGGGTCGACCTCCGGAACCTGGGGCTGACCCCGGAATTCGACGTCACCGCACCGCTGGCGGCGCGTATCTGGACCGGATTGACCGGTCAGAAGGTGGACGGGGTCATGGCCATCGACGTCGCCGGGGTCAAGCAACTGTTGGCCGTCACCGGCCCGGTGGTCGCTGACGGACAGACGATCAGCGCCGACAACGTCGAGCAATACCTGCTCCACGATCAGTACGTCGGCCTGACCGACGCCGCGGCCGGTGGGCAACAGCGGCAGGACGCCTTGGGCACCCTGACCAAAGCCGTCCTCCATCAGCTGGAGAGCCAGTCGACCGATCTACGGTCGCTCGGCCAGGCGGTGTCCAGCGCGGTCGCCGGACGCAACCTGATGATGTGGTCGAGCAATCGAGTCGATCAGGCCGCCTGGGTCCTCAGCGGTGTGAGTGGCAGCCTCGCCCCCCGTTCGGTCGATGTCTCGCTCATCAACCGGGGCGGGAACAAACTCGACCAGTACCTTCCCGTCCACGTGACCGTGACCACCGCCCGAGCCGGCGCCAACACGACGGTGACCATGTCCAGCCAGCTGGCCAACATGACGCCGGCGGGCCAATCGCAGTTCATCGCCGGTCCCTTCCCGGGGGTCCCGGTGAGCTACGGAGGGTACTTCGGAATCGTGGCCGCCAACCTCCCGGCGTCGGCCAGCCACATCTCCATGACCGGCGCCGGACCGGTGGACATCAAGGGGCCGGAAGGGCCGACCTGGGTGGTGGCGGCACCGCTCACCATTCCTGCCGGCACCACCTCGACGGTGGTGGTCCGCTTCCAGATGCCCGGTCACCACGGTTCGATGACCGTCGTCCCGTCGGCCCGCATCCCGGCCGAGCAGTGGACCGCCAACGGTCGGAGCTTCGACGACTCGGTACCGGCCACGATCACCTGGTGACCGCCGGCCACCGCCGGCTGAGTGGAGCGGACTCGTCGGTTTCGTGAGGTCGGTCATCTCCGGCAGATCGCAGCATCTGGTCAGCAACTCGGTGTGGGGAGTCGCAAGTCTGCTCTCCTCGAACGGCGGACTGGCTCGTCCGCTCGTCACATCAGTGCTCTTGCAGGTGTTGACCACCGCAGCACTACTCATCTGGGTGGTCGGTCTGTTGGTTCCCTCCGGACCTCCGGCGACAAGGTCATGCACGGCATCGGTGATCGGGACGCAACCCGTCAATCGATTGGGCGCCAAGGACCCGGAGAGTCCCGTTTCGTCGGTCGGAATCTGACCCGACCTTCGGAGGTTCAGCCGGTCGCCGTGATCTTGATCGACAGGCCTCTTGTGACAGTGGCCTGGACCAGCGTCGAAGTTTTGGTATCAGAGACCCGGACGACAAAGGAGAAGGTGCCTACTTTGGTGGCCCGACCCGAGATCACGCCACCGGTGGACAAGGTGAGGCCGGTCGGCAACGAACCTTTGATCCGCGACCACCGGTACGGTGCCCTGCCCGCCGTGGCGTGCAGGGTGGCCGAGTAGGCCAGCTTGGAACTGCTGTAGAGAGTGCCGCCGGGGAGCGAAGCCGTAGTGATGGAGAGAAGCGGAGCGCTCGCATAACGAATCGCACCGTCGTAGTCGTAGCTATATGGCGCATTCAGGAGGGTGGAAAAGGACCGTAGACCGACCGTCTCGCTGCCCACGGCATCCCAGACGTAGCCGTTTCCGGCATAGATCCCCGAGTGGTAAAACTAGCTGATCGATCCACCCCAGTACGTCACGTCACCGGGTCGCAAGCCGGCCCACAGAGACCCACTTTTGGGCGGGGGAATCTCTTTTCCGACTCCCGACAACTGGGTGTTGATCGGCAACTTCACCTTGCCGCCGGTTCCCTGGTACACCGCGAACTGGGCCAGGCTCATGCAGCCGAAGCCGGGCACCGTGCATCCGCTCGACGCCGGGGCCGTGGGCCCGTAATACCCACCGCCACCGGAGCAGTTGGCCACCGACTTCTCCCTCGCCGCGAAGTAGAAGATGGCATTTTCAGCCGATGTCGCAACACTTGCCGACGTCGTCTGCGCTTTCACCGTCGGCTTCGACGCCGCGCCACTCGGCCCGTTGGCCGTTCCCATGGCGATGACCAAGAGTGACGTCACGAGAACCAAGGCCATCGCGGCTTTCGTCACGAGGCTGGCGTATCTGGCACGCATGGGTTTCCTCCAGTTGGAGCGTGGTGAGATCGCGGTTTCTCTCCAATTCGAAGGTACCAGGCACGATCGGTATTCGATAGACGGAGGCCCCGTTTACCCGTCTCCGTGGCGGCTTCCCCACGCCCAGCGACGAATAGTCCTACGGCACCTTCACTGCCGGGACCACCTCAGGCTGAAGTTGATTGCCCCTGAAAACGGCAGTCATGCAGTAATAGGCACTGCTTCACAGACGAGCATCGAGGTGGGTCGGTGGTCAAAGTGCGGACTCCAGGTCCGGCACCGACGAGAAAGCGGCTCAAGCGCATCGAGCAATAGGACGATGTTCAAACCGTCGCGGCAGTTGGCGACGAGAGATCTGACGACCGGGAGGGTCTGTCGGTTGAGGTGGACTGTTGACAGGTCCGCTTGACGTAGCGCAGGACAGAGGGCCGTGGGTGTCGAACTTGCCATCCGCGTCGTGCAGACCGGGCGTTCGCTCCATGGCGAGCGAGGGAACAGGACCGAACATCTATGCCACATCCGCCAAAGGTCAGTGTCGTCATTCCCGCCTACCGCGGCGGTCCGATGCTCCGGCGAGCCGTCGAGAGCATGGTCACTCAACAGTTCGAGCAACTGGAGATCCTTATCATCTCGGACGGCTCCGATGATCCGATGTCGGATTTGGAAGACGCCGATACGCGAGTGCGCATCGTACGCATGGATCACCGGGGTGTTTCTGCGACCCGCAACGCAGGCCTATTGGAGAGTTCCACCGACTTCGTCGCATTCATGGATGAGGACGACATCGCCATGCCGCGGCGGATCAAGCTCCAGTACGAGGCACTTGTGACCCATCCCGAAGCCGCAATTTGCCACAGTCAGGTACAAGTGATCGACGACAGAGAAGCCCGTGTTGGCCCCCCGAATGGTGGTCCGACGACTTACCTTGACATGCTCGGGGCATCATTCCTCTACATGACATCGTTGATGGTCAGACGACGGCAGGCCATCATCGCCGGCGGATTTGACACGCTCATGACCGTTGGTGAGGACATAGATTTCTACCTGCGGCTGGCAAAGGATCATGAACTCACCTACGTCCCCGAGATTCTCACGCTGTACCGGCTCCATGCGGGAAACACGAACATCGATCCGCGGATGTCCCAAAAGGTGATCGATCCGATTCTTCGTGCCCACGAACTGTGGGCGGTGCGGGATGGATGGGTGGAAGCCGCGACTGCCGCGGCGAACGGGGCTCGGGCAAATCGCAGGATCAATGCCCTGGCTGCTTCGCGTCGGGCAGCGGAGGCGGTGAGGGCGGGACGCCTCGTGGAGGCGGGACGACTTCTTGGGATGAGTTTGCGTATCCATCCCCGCGTTGCACCGGAAGACTCGGTGCGCACCGCCATCAAACATTTTCGTAGGAACCAGTAGCCTCAGAAGCTGCGTAGCGATTCCAAGGCGACGAGCCCTCGTCGTGACCGGGGCCCTCGTCGCCCGATCGGCGCTGGCCTACGTTATCCGGCCGCCCGCGGTCGGGCCCAACGCCAGTTGGCCCAACACCAGCCGACCCTGTAGACCCTGTAGACCCAACGTCACCAGACCCAGCGCCACTAGACGAGTGGAAGTAGACGGACATCACCGACTGACCGGCCGGTGCTCCGTCTGCTCTTTCGTTGAGAACTGCGCAGCGATGTGGTCCACGACCAGCTGGATGGTCTTCTCACGCCCTTGCTGGAAGAAGAGGGTGTGATCCATGCCGTCCACGACCTCGATTCGGACCCGACCGGGATGGCCCGAGCGGCGAAGGTCCCGACGGGCGCCGCGCTGCAGGACCCAGGCGTCGTAGTCATCGCAGGCCACGAACACGTCGGCTCCGGTCTCTCTCATTTGCTTCAACGTATCGGCCGGTGGGTGGTTGATGGCCAGCCGGTTCACGAGGGTCCAGAAGGGATCTGGTGCCCGACGAACCAGCTCCCAGAGTTGAGCCCGGCCCGGGATTCTCTTCACCCATGGCCGTGGTGCCTCATCCACCTGTCGTTCCAGCTCCGAGGCTGTGGCGTCGTCAGCGGCGAGTTCGCCCTCCACCCCGAGCAGCCGAAAGCTGGGATTGATCATCACCACGCCACGACGCGCCGGTCGACAACGCGGCTTCCGAGCAGTGGTATCCCCCCGAGCACAGGCCTACCAGCACCACATCGGAGGGGTCATGAGGGGCGACCGCCCCTTGCGCGTCCGGCGACATCCTGAATTCCGACCAGTGTGACCGTCGATCGTGGATCCGACCCCGGCCGAAGGGGACTTGCCCCCACGCCGCTCAGGTCGAATCGGACCGTCCGGAATCCTCGGGCGGCCAACCCGCGGGCAATCGTCACCCATGTCCGAGCCGGGCCCACATGGTCGATCAGCCCGGCGTTGAGAAAGAGAATGCAGGGACGCCCGTCAACAGCTCCGGGCGTCGTCTCGATGCCGAACAGTCTGGTTCGGTCCGAGCAGGACGGGATGCTCGAGGATCATCCGACCGTCCTGGGCGCGGCCGACAACGGCGCCCGGCGGGCACGGGCAGCGAGCACCGGCCCTTCAGTGCCAGGGAGCACATCTCGCAACCACCCAACAATCAACTCGAGTGTCTGATGGGGGACACGGGCAAACACCGGCTCGACATCGACAAGTGTTTCCTGACCTTCGACTTCCCTCCAATCCACTGACCCGCATTGGAGAGAAGACTGCAGATCGATCGGCAAGGAGCGACCAGCCCGAGTCAAGACAAGGAGTCGATCGGCGACAGAGAGGAATCGATGGGTGGCTTCAGATCCTTGAGGTCCGAGACGGTCTCCGGAGACATGACAATGCCCGGCCCTTCGACGGAGCCGTCGTCCCGGGAGTGCCCATCTTCGATGACTCGTGCCAGCATCCCCTGCTGGCGAACGAATGAGCGCCCCGTCGGATAGGGATCCCACAGCACGGCAGCAGCAATACCGCCGCCCGCCGACAGCTCGGCGGCGGCAAGGGTCGCCCCGACCCGGAGACCTACCAGTGAGACGTGAGCACACCCCGCCGCTTCGAGGAAGTGGATGGCCGTTCGGATGCTGGCCAACCAGGCGGCGACGCGGGCCGGCTCATGGTCATCTCCGGCCGAGTCGCCGGTCCCGGCATAGTCGAATCGGAGAACCGCACAGCCGTCGGCGGCCAGCCGGTTCGAAAGAAGGCGCAACGTAGGCTGGGATGACGTCCCCTCGACGGCCAGCGCGGGACAGATGACGACTCCGGCGCGGGCCGTTCCGCCACTGGGATACTCGAACCACCCGAAGAGGGGCTGGTCCGGGCCACCGAACCAGATCGGGGTCGTCGTCACCCCGGCGACCGTCCGGGCACCCGGCCGTTCACTTCCCTCGAGGTGCTGCTCATACAGCATGGACGGGACTTTCGATCGGAGCGGCGCGGGCAACGTCCGGACCGGCTGCGTCGCCGATCGCCTTCCACGTGCGCAGCCACGTGAAGGACTCAGCTCGGCGCCGTGCCCGCGCTCCCAGGTCCCTCCGCAGCTCGGGATCATCGAGCAGCAGCGCCAGTCTCTGCGCCAGGCTCACGACATCATCGCGAGGGAAGAGGAGCCCCCCGTCACCAACCAGCTCGGGGCTTCCTCCCGTCGCCGAGGCAACGATCGGCAATCCGGTGGCCAGGCCTTCGAGGATGGTCAACGCGCACGGCTCATCCCAGCGCGAAGGCACCACCTGGACGTCACTTGTTCGGAGGGCGCTCGGAACGTGCTCGCGGGGCACGTGGCCGAGTTGGCGCACGTCGACGCCTCTGTCGCGCAGCTCGGCCGAGAGCTTCTCGACCAAACGTCGGGTTGGAGTTGACTCGGTCCGGCCCCAGTTGGTGTCGCCGACCAACTGGATGGAAAAATCAGTTCGCTCTTGGGCCAAGACGAGGCACGCCCGTAGGAAGGTTTCCGGAGCCTTCTCCACACAGATCCGACCGACGAACCCGAAGACGGGGACGCCATCGAGCCCGGCTTCTCCGTTCGCGGCCCCAGGTCGAAATGCAGAGGTATCCACTCCGTTGATGGCGACTGCGACGCTGAGCGGCTCCAGCTGATAGGTGACCTCGAGTGCCCTGGCCAAGTAGGCGCTCACGGCGACCGAATGGAGGGCTCCGTCGCGAACGAACCTCCGGCGTGGCCTATCCGAGATCAACTCCAGATTGTGGAACCAGTGCACGACTTGAGCGCCAGGGAATTTCCGTTGCAAGTAGACAGCGAGCTCGAGGTCGTTGTTGCAAACGATGATCGATGGCTGCAGGCCACGAAGGACGGGTTCCACGCTCAGCCGCGTACGCCCGCTGATCCATCCGGGCCCAGCCGGTTAGCCGACGAGCCAGTCTGAAAATCTTGTCGGAAACCGGCCCGGTGGGAATGTTCCGAGGCCGCACGAAGTGAGTATCAGGCCAACCGTAGGGTTCTGCAGGTGACCCCAGGCTCACCACCACCGGGGTCTCTCCTACCGAGGATGCGGCCCGGCACAGCTCCCAGAGGCAGGTGCCGATGGCTCCGCTCACGGTCGGGGTGAACGTCTCTCGGCTGTTGTTCACGAGGACCAAGGGTCCACACTGAGGTGTGCGCATGACTACGACTTCGCGTCGACCATCAAAGACTCCAGCTTGGCCGCGGCCCTGTCCCAGGTGAATGACTTCGATCGGAGCCGGGCCGACGCCTTCCGCTCTGCGAGGAGCCGAGGGTCAATTGTGAGCGCGGCAATGGCCGCTACGACCGCCTCGACGTCGTCAACCCCGACGATCTCGGCCGAGTCACCCACGACCTCGGTGATCCCGCCTGTGCCCGTCGTGATCACCGCACAACCTGATGCCATTGCTTCGAGCACCGCCAGAGAGAAGGGTTCCGAGTTCTTCGACAGCACGCAGGCGATGTCATGGTCGCGAAGGGCACCGGCCACCTCAGCCGCAGGAAGACGACCGGTGGCCGTACCTCCAGCGTCGGCAATTGCGACGGCCAGCGCATCGGCATAGGCACGTGCTTCGGACTCGGGTATTCCGTAGGTTTGGACTCCGCCCATCATGGTGAAGGTCACGGGGTAGCCCCGGCGACGGAGCGCAGCCACCGCTTTGGCGGCGATGTCATGTCCCTTGTTTGGGTCGATGCGACCGTGGCTCACGACTCGTACCGCATCTCGGCATTGATCGAAGCCATCCCGAGGATGGAATTCATCAAGATCGATGCCATTGTGGATGACCGAAATCCTCGACGCTGGAATGCCGTAGGTGTCCGAGGTCCACCGTCGGACCGAATCACTGACGGCCACGATCATGATGTCGGACGGCAGGTTGGAAAGTCGGCGGGCCTCTTTCCCCCTCAGCCGGTTGTGAAGCCAGAGGACCTGACGACGTCCGATTCCCTTTCGGTTGAGTCTCCAGGCGAGTTCGGGGTCGTTGGCCACGATCACCAGATCGAGTGAGATTCCAGGTTGGGACAGACAGCGGAGAACCCGCCGAAGATACGGCCCATACTCGGGCCAGCACCATCGGCGGGCCCTTGCCTCGAGCACGTAGCTCTTGTGGAGCAGCTCCGGAGGAGGCGATGCCGGACCAAACCGGAGCCGGAGAACGGCCCCTTCGGCGTAGGGCTGCTCGCCATCATCCGGGGTGAGCACGTCGACCGAGTGACCGAGTTCGAGCAAGGAACTGGTCAGGTGACGGGTCACGGTGGAGATCGCTCCTCCGGATCGGGGGTAGTAGCGCTCCATGGGGGGCAGGACGAAACAGATCTTCAGCGCTCGGTGGGCACCGTCGCCACGAGTAGCTGGACCGGGCGAAGGCTTGCCGTCCAGGAGGCTCAGGGGACTGGCAGGGAGCCATCCGGGATCCGCATCTCCCTGAAGATCTGGGTCCGACAGATGGGATTGGGGTCTCTGGGGCACGTATGGATCTCCGATGAAAGGCGTTCCTGCCTGGAAGGATCGACACATCGGCCGTAAGGCTTGAGCGCGGAGGCATCCGGGTCCTCGGCTTGTCAGTGCGCCACGAGCAGGGTCCCCGGTTTGCCGCATCCGCCTGTTCCGGTACCTGTCACCCACCCGGCAGGTCACATGGGCCGCCGGGGCGCCGGGCCGCCGGGGCGGCGGGCGGTGCCGGCTTCTATCCCGAGATGGCCACCGTGGGGGCGGTGAGATCGAGACCTCCCGCGGAGCCGTAGAAGCGGGCATCCCCGAAGGAGAAGATCCCGCCGTCGGAGGCGACGAGCCAGTAGCCCCGGCCGTCGGGGGTGGCGGCCATGCCCACGATGGGCCGGTTGAGGGTCAGCGCCCCGGTCGAGCCGTAGAAGCGGGCATCCCCGAAGGAGAAGATCCCGCCGTCGGAGGCGACGAGCCAGTAGCCCCGGCCGTCGGGGGTGGCGGCCATGCCCACGATGGGCCGGTTGAGGGTCAGCGCCCCGGTCGAGCCGTAGAAGCGGGCATCCCCGAAGGAGAAGATCCCGCCGTCGGAGGCGACGAGCCAGTAGCCCCGGCCGTCGGGGGTGGCGGCCATGCCCACGATGGGCCGGTTGAGGGTCAGCGCCCCGGTCGAGCCGTAGAAGCGGGCGTCCCCGAAGGAGAAGATCCCGCCGTCGGAGGCGACGAGCCAGTAGCCCCGGCCGTCGGGGGTGGCGGCCATGCCCACGATGGGCCGGTTGAGGGCCAGCCCCCCGGTCGAGCCGTAGAAGCCGGCATCCCCGAACGTGAAGATGCCACCGTCGCTAGCCACCATCCGGTAGCCCTTGCCGTCCGGGGTGCTGTCCATGGCCACGATGGGATTGTTGAGGGGGACGACCCGCGCCGGTCCGTAGAACGGGGCGTTCCCGAAGGTGTAGACGGCCCCACTGCTGGTGGTCAGCCAGTAGCCGTCCACGGCCGAAGGTCGGTGCGCGGGGTGGGGTCGCTTGTCGGGGCTCGATCCGGTGGTAGTCGGCGGGGTGCCCGACGGAGACGTCGTCGTCGTGGTCGTCGTGGTGGTCGTCGTCGTCGTGGGCGGAGGGGACACGTCGCCGGGGACCAGCGGCGTGAGGGCCGAGCCGTCGATCTGGTCGGGCGGGTCCGAGCCGGCGTAGACCTGGAGGGCATGGAGGAAGGCGGGTCCGGCCAGGTTGGGCGACCACCACGGGGGGACACCCCCGCCGTAATAGCCGCCGAAGTCGACCTCGGAGACGGCGATCCTGACCCCGGTGGCGGCCACCGGCGCGAAGGCCAGTTGCAACTCGTGGGTCCGGTACTGGCCCACCACGCCGGCCACGGTGGTCCAACCCGACGGTCCGTCGACCGAGACGGTGTAGTTCCTGACTCCGGTGGCCGTGCTCCCCACCGATTGGGTGTCGACCACGATCCGGTTCACCGTGGGCCGGCCGGGCAGCGTGACGGTCAGGACCGGATCGCTGTCCCCACTGCTCGAGCTCCAGCCCTGGTCGTAGCCCACGGGCAGCCCGGTGATGGCGGCCGACCCGTTGCCGGACGAAGCGGTGGCGGTGGCTCCGGTGAACCAGAGGGCCAGGTCGGCTCCGTAGTTCTCGGTGGGGCCGACGGTGACGGTGTCGCCCACCGGATAGGTCAGGTAGGTGACCTGGTCGGAGATGGGCAGGCTGTAGGCGGCGCCCGAGGCGGCCGACACGGTGGTGGCGTCCCCGTACTCCGAGGTGACGGTGACCGGGATCGAGCCACCGCCCGGAGCCGTCACCTCGACCGAACCGGTCGAGTCCAGTCCGTCCGACCAGAGCGCGGCGACCTGGTCGGCGCCGCCGGCCGTGGCGCCGAACGAGGCCTCGTAGGTCTGGGGAATTCCGGTGGCCGGCATCGAGAGGTAGGGGCGGTGGGCGATCTCGGATGCGGTGGCCATGGTGGCCAGGGCGGCCGGCTTGACGTAGTCGTCCGCGTTCGACGCCTGGATCAGCGAGAACGACACCCCGTCGTTGCCCCAGTTGCCCTCGTCGAAGAAGTAGTTCCACACCGGGACGCCGAGCACCTTCTGCCAGATCATCGCCCGGGCGACCACGTTGGCCTGGTTCAAGAAGTTGTAGTCGCCGTCGCTCCACCAGCCGACCTCGGTGAACCACAGCTGTTTGCCGCCGAGCATCCCCTGGAGCTGGCGGACCTGGGCGGGGATCCCGTCCTCCTCGAAGGAGTCGTTGTTGCCCGTGTAGGGATGGACAGAGGCCACGTCGAGGTCCTTGAGTCCGCCCGCGGCGATCAGCTGCTGCCACCAACCGATCGGCACGTTGAGCGACGACCCGCCGATCACCGTCGACGCCCCCTGGGGCAGGACCGACTTGACCGCCTGGTAGAACGGCGCCAGCACCTGGGAGACGTACTGACTGCCGTCACCCCATCCGGTGTTGTTCGGCTCGTTCCACGGCTCCCACTTGGTCACCGGCGCGCGATTGACCGCAGCCGGCGGGCACCTTGGCGTAGTAGCCGACCAGCGCGGTGACGTCGGCCTTCCACCACCCGTTGGTCACCAGCGCCGTCGGAACGGATCCACCGCTGCCACCGCTGGCCTGGAGCCAATAGGTCACGTGGTCCTGCTGAGCCAGGTAGGCGGCCCTGAAGTAGTCGTCGGCGGCGTTGGCGAAGGTCATTGCCGACGGGCCACAGGTTGCCGCGGTCGGATCGGAGGGCGAGCAGTTGGGGAGGTAGTTGCTCCAGTTGATGGTCGCCCCCCGCAGTCCGTCCAGACCCAGCTGGGCATTGAGGGCGACGCCGCGCGGATCGCTCGGCCCTCCGGCGCCGATGCCGCTCGGGAGGCTGGCCAGGTCGAGCCCGTCCGAGACGGTCCCGACGGTGTAGGGCATGCAGGTGGTGCCGAGCAGGGTGGGCGGCGTGGTGCTGGTGTCGGACAGCGATGCCTGCACCAGGTAGGGCCCGGGCTGTTGGTCGGCTCCGGGGATGGCCAGAGGGATATCGGCCAGTCCGGCGACGGTGGTGGGGAGCGGGATCGTGGTGGGTGACGGCACGGTCTCGGCGTCGAACGAGGTGGTGTTCTCGATGGAGTACGACAGCTGCAGGTGGGAGGCCTCGGACAGCCACCACGGGTCGAAGCTCGCCGCGACCTGGGGGGTGGTCCCGGCGGCGAAGTAGTTGGCCGAGGCCGGCGTCGAGAGGCCGGCACCCCATCCGAGGGAGTCGGCCGGGACATGGGCGGCGTCGAGGAAGGCGGTGAGGGTCGACGCAGAGATCGTCGAGATGTTGTCGGCGCCGGTGTTGAAGGGCGGGCCTCCCTGGTAGAAGAAGGTGGAGCCGACCCGATAGAAGTCGTAGCCACCCATGGCCAGGACGAAGCCGCCGTTGCCGTTCTGGCCGAGCGTGGTACTGCCTTCGAGATAGCCCCGGGGGCTGGTGGCCTCGATGGTGTCGAGGGGGTCGGCGGTGTAGATGGTCCCGTCCGGCCCCTGTGCGGCCTGGGCCGGATAGTAGAACTGGCTGCCGGAGCCGGTGTGGGTCCCGGCTCCCTTGACCCGGCTCGACCCGAACGAGGACAGCACCTTGCCGGTCGGGTCGATCGTCTCCACGTAGCCGTTGCCCGAGAAGAGCAAATTGCCGTCCGACTCCTGGCTCACGTAGTCGAAGTTGTCGAACAACGGGAAGGATCCGGTCACCGCACCGGTGGACAGATCGATCAGATCACTCTTCTGTTGGTGTTTCACGTTGCTGAGAGCGAGTTCGAAGCCGGAGCCGGTGCCGATTGAGAAGAGCCCGGTCGGGTTGTCACCCCCGGGGTCGACCGACCAGAGCAGCCGGCCGTTCGGTGAGAACTTGTCCAGCACCTGGTCGTAGTAGCTGGCGATGTAGATGTTCCCCGACGGGTCGACGACCGGTTGGGTGACTTCGTTGCCGTGACGGTTGACGATCGCCGACGGAAGGTTGAACGAGCCGACCTCGGCGCCCGCCAGGGTGTAGGTGATCAGCTGGCTCCCGGTGTCGACGTAGAGGTCGCTGGAGCTCGCCGTGAAGTTCACCACCCCGCCCTTGGGCGTGACCAGCGTGCTGGTCGGATTGGAGGGCAGGTTGGAGGACGGGCCCAGGATGCCGGTGGGATCGGGGGCGTCGCAGATCGGGCTGATATCGGCGGCGGCCGGGGCCGCCACACTGCCGCGGATCTGCGGGGTCGGCGATCCGGCGTGGGCGCTGACCAACGACGCGGTGAGCACGACGACGAGGACGAGCACCGAGACCAGCGCCGCGCCGACCGGTCCTTGACGGGGAATCCGGGGTCGACGATCCGGTGCCCTCATCACAATTCCCCATCGACGCCCCGATGCATTTCTTTAGTGAAAGAACATGGGGGACACGCAGATTCAGGCCGATTCACGCTGACCCCTCGGGTTGGCGCGTGTCACCCCTCGGTCACCCCGTGGCCGTTTCGAGCCCGACCCGAGGTCGACCCGAGGCGAGACCGAGCCGACCCGGCGCCGAGCGCCCCCGAGGAGCCCCGGAACCGGAAGTCGTCCGAACTACGATTCGGCCGGTGAGACGGTCCTCCAGGCGCGTTGGCGCTGCCGCCGACCGCACTGCCCCTGACGACGCTGCCGCCGACCGCACCGCCCCTGACGACGCTGCTCCCCACGGCGGTGGTCGGATCCGGGTGCTCCGGATCTCCCACAGCGGGGTGGTCACCGCGTGGCGGGAACGGGAACGTCAACTCCGGGCTCTCGGGGCCGACCTGACCCTGGCCGCCGCCGCCCGGTGGGAAGAGGGCGGTTCGATGGTGGAGTTCACCGCCGACGGTGACGACTTCGCCGTCCCGGTGCGGACGGTGGGGCGGCATCCGAACCTGTTCGTCTACGACCCGCGGCCACTGTGGCGACTGCTCGGGTCCGGCCGCTGGGACCTGATCGATATGCACGAAGAACCGTTCGGGTTGGCGGTCGCCGAAGTGTTGTTCCTCCGGTGGTTGCGGGCGCCCGGCGTCCCCTACATCTTCTCGTCGGCCCAGAACATCGAGAAGCGGTATCCGCCCCCCTTCCGGTGGTTGGAGAAGCTGGCCCTGCACGGGGCGGCCGGGGCCTACGGCTGCAACACCGAGGCGGGCCGGATCCTCCGCCGGAAGGGTCTCCACGGCGAGTGGGCGTACCTGCCGCTGGGGGTGGACGTCGACCGGTTCCGGGCGCCGGACCGACAGCCACCGGCGGGCACGCTCTCGATCGGGTTCGTCGGTCGTCTCATCCGCCACAAGGGGGTCGACGTCCTCCTCGAGGCGGTGGCACTCGATGACCGCTTCACCGCCGAGATTGTCGGTTCCGGTCCCGAGTCCGAACGGCTGGCGGCCATGGCCGACACGCTCGGCATCCGGGATCGGGTCACCTTCGACGGCTTCGTCGACGACGACCGGATACCCGACGTCTATCCCCGGGTCGATGTGGTCGCCGTGCCGTCCCTCCCCCTGCCCGGCTGGATCGAGCAGTTCGGCCGGGTGGTGGCCGAGGCCCAGGCGTCCGGGGTCCCGGTGGTGGCCAGCGCCAGTGGCGCCCTCCCCGACGTCGTCGGTGACGCCGGTGTGCTGGTGCCGCCCGGCGACCCGGCCGCCCTCCGAGCGGCTTTGGCCCGTTTCCTCGACGAGCCCGGCCTGTGGACCCGGCTACGAGAGCTGGGGATGGCCGAGGTCGTCCGCTACTCGTGGAAGAGCATCGCCGACTCCCAGATGGCCCTCTACCGGGCCGTCACCTCCGGAAGCTCGGGGCCGGCCGGCAGCCGCTGACCGGTCTGGGTCCCGGCCCACCGCCGCCGGCCCACGGCCGGCCGGCTACCACAGGCGCCAACGGGTCGGCGCCGCCCTGGTTCGACGACTGTCCACTCACTCCCGGGACGATTCGTCCATCACCTGTCCGTAGAGGGCTTCGAGACCGTCGAGATGCTGTCGGATCGAGAACATCCGCTGCTGGCGCTGCCGGAGCCGATCGCCGAGCCGTCGCCGCAGAGCCGGGTCCTCCGACAGACGCACCAGTACCCGCGACCCGGCATCGACGTCGCCTGGAGGAAACAGCAGATCGGGATCTCCGACCGTCTCGGGGTGGGCGCCTCCGTCGGCCGCCACCACCGGCACCCCGTGGGCCATGGCCTCGACCACCGAGAGACCGAAGGGCTCCTCCGGGGCCGTGGCCAGGACGACCGACGACTCGCTGATCAGCCTGTCGGTGTCGCGGCGCTGGCCCACGAATTCGACACTTTCGGCCACACCGAGCGCGTCGGCCAGATCGGTCATCGAACCGCGCCGGTCGCCGGTGCCGGCCACGACGAGGCGCCATCCGGCCTTCCCGATTCCGCTGGCCGCCCAGATCCGCAGACCGAGCTCGGGGCGCTTCTCCTCGGTCAGCCGGTTGAGCATCAGGGCCACCGGCGCGTCCAGGTCGGCCTGGGGCCGGTCGGGCACGGCGTTGTAGAGGAGCACGGAGGGTCCGGGGAGGCCGCGGGCCACGAATTGGCTGATGGCGATGTCACGGGAGACGGAGCGGGACACGACGTGGGCCAGCGAGCGGGCCACGGTGCCGGTGCCCCGGCCGCCGGGGAAGTGGCGGGTGGCCACGATGGGGGCCCGCTGGAACGGTCGGGCCAGCCACGCCGCGGCCTCGGCGGCCGTCATGTGGACGTGCACGATGTCGACGTGACCCCGTCCGGCCAGCGCCCGGGCGGTGCGGATGACGGTGGAGGCCGGCCGGTACTCGACCTCATCATGGAGCTCGGCCTCCATGCGGTCCGGATCCCCGCCGATGACCGTCAGGTGGTGCCCGCGCGAATCGAGGCCGTTGGCCACCTGGCACAGGTACCGTTCCACTCCGGCGAAGGCATCGCTGCGCACGACCTGGACCACTGAGAGGTTCCGGCCCGACACCGTGGAGGGGCGTGCCACTGCGCCCGCATCCTGGTCAGGTGCGCCGTTCCGCTCGACGTCCATCGGGTTCCTCTCTCGACGGCCTCCGGTCGACCGCAGGCCGGTCGGCCCACGGTGCCGGATGGCGGCCGCCCTGGCCGCGGGATGGGACCGGAGCCGTGTACCGGGGTCCGGTGTGCCTCTCCTATCATGCCCGCGTGGTCGTAGTCCTCACGAACTGGCCAACGACGACCACCGCCGGTGGGCCGAGCCCTGTGAGCCGAGGGCGGGGATGAGCGGTCCGGAGGTCGCCGTCGTCTTCCCGCAGGTTCACCGGAGCGGAGGTATCGAGCGGGTCTCTTGGGACCTGCTGGACTATCTGGCCCCGAGGCACGACACCGTCTTCGTCGGCTCGAGCGCCCCCGAGGGACTGCCCGAGGGAGTCCGGATGGTGCCCGTCCCCGGGCACCCGGATCCCGGGCCCGCCGGGATGTGGGTCCGCCGGGCCCGCTTCGCCAAGGTCTTGGAACCGCTGGGGGCACAGACCACCGTGACCATGGGCTCGGTGGTGCCGCCGGGCGACGTCCTGTGGGTGCCGAGCGTGCATCGGGCGTGGTTGGAGGCGGCCCGGACCGTCCCGGTGGGCAGGCTGCAGGTCCCGGCCGGGGTGCGCTTCGCCATGCCCCGGCACCGCGCCCTGCTGGCCCTCGAGTCGCAGTACTTCCGCCGCGGGCATCCCCGCCACATCCTGTGCACCTCCAAACGGGAGGTCGACGACCTGGGCCGGCTCTACGGCGTCGACCCCGGACTCACCACGGTGGTGCCCAACCCGATCGACCCCGAACGGTTCAACGTCGAGCGCCGGAAGCGGGATCGCGTCGGTGCCCGACGTGATCTGGGGATCGACGACGGCGAGTTGGCCATGATGTTCATCGCCAACGAGCTCCATCGGAAGGGATTGGGGCAGACCCTGGAGGCGATGGCCCGCAACGGCGACCGCAGGATGGCCCTGCACGTGGTGGGCAAGGCCGGGCTCGGTCCGTACCAATCGACCATCCACCGTCTCGGTCTCGACGACCTGGTCCGGTACCACGGACCCACCCGTGACGTCGGCTGGCACCTGGCCGCGGCCGACCTCATGGTGCTGCCCACCCAGTACGAGCCGTTCGGGCTGGTGATCGTGGAGGCTCTGGCCAGCGGCGTCCCGGTGATCACCAGCCGGCTGGCCGGCGCCTCCGAAGCCGTCCGCGACGGGAGGACCGGCCTGATCCTCGAGGATCCCTACGACGTGACCGAGCTCGCCGGGCTGTTGGCCAGGGCCGGCCACGCCGATCTGGGGGCCTGGGGACGGGAGGCGTCGTCTTCGGTCGCCCCCTACCGCCGCGACCGGGTCATGGAGCGGGTGGAGCGCATCCTGTTCGGGTGACGGCGGCGCCAACCACGTCGACCCCGTCGACCCCCCGAGCCTGTCAGCCGAGTCCGTCCTCGGATCCGAGCGCGGCCTCAGCCCGCACCGGGCCGGACACATAGAGCCGGAACCGTGCCGCGGCCCGGCGTCCCCGGTCGCCGGGCAGGAACAGGGCCCGCACGAGCGCCCCGGCGATGACTCCGGTGCGGAAGATCCACCAGCCGACGGTTCCGTAGTGCTTGCGCAGGTAGCGCTCGTTCGACGCGTGGAAGTGGGTGTCGCGCTCCGACTGATCGCCCCCGGTGCCCGCACCCACGTGGGTGGCCACCACCTCGGGACAGAGGGCGACACGCCACCCGAGGTCGTGGGCCCGCCGTTGCCAGTCCGTCTCCTCGGCGTAGAGGAAGAAGCGTTCGTCGAACGGGCCGACGGCGACGAGGGCGTCGGCCCGCAGCATCAGGACCGAGCCGATCAGGAAATCGGTGCGCCCCCCGAGGCGACCGAGACCGAGCGCCTCCAGCCAGGCTCTGGCCGGCGTGGGGAAGGGCCAACCCACCCGCGCCTCTTGGCCGGTGGCCGGGTCCACCTGGGCCGGGGCCACGCAGGCCAGGTCGTCGGCGGCCCGGAGCCGTTCCTGCAATCGGGCGATGGCGTCGGGACCGATCGATGCATCGGGATTGAGGAGCAGCAGATCGTCGGGGACCGAGTCCCCGCTCAGCGCCCGGTGCTTGAGGCCGACGTTCACCCCGGCCCCGAATCCGAGGTTCCGCCCCGGGTCGACGTAGGTCGCCCCGTGGCGCTCGACCACCGCCTGCACCGCGGCATCAGAGGAGTTGTCGACGACCACGACGGGCAACTCGGCATCCAGCCGGTTCAGACATCCGTCGAGGAGATCGGGTGCGCCGAACGCCACCACCAGGACGTCGACGCCACCGGCCATCAGCGCCTCCGACGGCCCCGACTCGAGGGTGCCGGCCTTCGATCCTCGGGCGTGCCGGCGGCCGACCGGTCGGGAGGGACCGGTTCCACCCGGGTCATTGCTTGTAGGCGTAGGACTGGTATGAGTCGGTGGAGGCGCGCTTGACCCGGTTGATGGCGATCCCGAGCACCCGGCAGTGGGTGTTCTCGAGGCGGCGCACGGTGCGCTCGAGGTCGGTGCGGTCGGTCTTGCCCTCCGAGGCCACGATCACCGCCCCGCGGGCCATGCTCCCCAGGATGGCGGTGTCGGGCACGGCCAGCACCGGCGGTGTATCCAGCAGGACGACGTCGGCCAGCAGCTGGATCTGGTCGAGCACGGGTTGCATCCCCGGGCTGCCGAACAATTCGCTGGGGTTCTCGAGCTGGGTTCCGGCCGGCAGCACCTGGAGGCCCCAGATGCCGCTCTCCACCAGCAACGAGGAGATGGAGGGTTGCTCGGGGACCGGCGAGAACTCGCGCCGGGAGCGCGGCGGCGTGGGCCGTTCGGCGCCCGGCGCCCGGCGTTCGCCGGGCCGGGCGAAGGCCGCTCCCTCGCCCCGGGGGACGTTCGACAGCAGGTCGGGGTCGGAGTTCTTCCAGTTGGCCCGGATGAGATTGGATAGACCCGGTTGACCGGTGACCTCGAGGCCGAAGATCTCCTCCAGCCTCGGTCGCCGGAAGTCGGCCGAGACGACGATGACCTTGCTCCCGGCCATGGCCCAGGCCGCGGCCAGGTTGGCGGTGACGAATGTCTTGCCGTCGCCCGGTTCGGGGCTGGTCACGACCAGGACCGGGAACGGGGTGTCGTCGAGGATGACCCGGAGACTGGTCCGGAGCTCCCGGATGGACTCGGCCATGAGGGACTGGGGCGCCTGGAGCATGGCGATGGCCACCTTCCCCGAGCGCACTTCGTTGTCCTCGGGCAGTTCGGCCAGGATGGGCGACTCGGTCACCGAGGCGATGTCGGGCGTGTTCCGCAGCCGGTCGTCGAACTGGTCCCGGGCCATGGCGATCCCGACCCCGACCAGCAGCCCGGCGATCACCCCGATCACGGCCAGCTTGGCCTTGCTCAGGCCGGAGGGAGCCGTCGGCAGCCCGGCGGCGACCTGGATGCTGGCGTACGGCTCGCCCAGCGTGATTTGCTCCTGCTCGGTCTGAAGGGCGCTGACCGTCGTGGTCAGGGCTTGGATCTCGGCGCCGGTCACGGAGCTGGACGGCTGGGATTCGAGGCCGGCGAGCTTCTGGGTCAGCCCGGCCAGGACGGTGGTTATCTTCTGGCTCTGGTTGTTGACCAGGGTCTGGATCTGGTTGACGTAGGCCTGTGAATAGGCCTTGGCCACCGCCTGGGCCTTTTCCGGGGTGGAGGCCGATGCGGTGATGGTGAGCGCGCCGGTGGTGGGGTCGACCGTCCCGGTGACCTCGCTGGCCACGGCCCCGACATCGGGGTTGTGGAGGAGCTTGGCCGCCTGCAGCTCGACCGCCGTGCTGCTCAGGGCCTGGACGGGATCGGGCAGGGTGACCTGGGTGGACGACCCCCCGGAGGCATTCGTCGTCGAGTTGATCTGGACGAGGGCGGTGGACTGGTACATCGGCGTGTGGAGCTTGGAGTAGGCCAAGGCGGCGGCGACGGCCACGACGACGCTGACCACGATGATCAGCCGCTTTCGCCACAAGATCGAGAGGAATTCGGGAAAAGTCAGTGGTCGCTCGCTTTCGGAGAGCCTGTGGGCCTTGCGCTGAGGATAGGGCGTCCCGGCCCCCGGGGGCAGTACCCTCGCCCCGCCCGACCGGTGAACGGGGCCGGCAACCGGTCCGGAGCCCGGAGGGCGGGGTGGCGGCGGCATGCCGTTCTCACCGGGATCGACCCTCCTCACGGGCCCGAACCATCAACGAGGCCATGGCCGCCGCCCGGTCGTGCCAGGTCGGAATGGGTGCCCCGTCGAACCGGCCGGGCAGGCCGGCGGGACCGGCGGCGGCCAGGGCGGTCGATGTCGCCTCGACGAAGCGGCTCCGGTCGGCGGTGACGATCGGGGGACCCAGCTCACGGAAGCCGGCCACCGGCGTGGCCACGGTGGGCCGGCCGGCGGCCAGGCACTCGTAGGCCTTGATCGGATCGAGGCTCTCGGTGAACCGGTCGACCAGGTGGGGGATGATGACCACGTCGGCGTGCTGCATGTAGGCCGGGATCCGGTCGTAGGGACGGGCCCCGAGCACAGCGATGTTCGGGACCCGCTCCAACCGGTCGGTGACGTCCCTCGGCAAGCTGTTCGGCCCGACCAGCACGACCTGGAGGTCCGGGCGGGCCCCGGCCAGCTCGAGCACGAGCGGGATGTCGATCCGCCAGGTGTGCAGTGTCCCGACGTAGAGGGCGACCGGGGACGGAGGAAGGTCGGCGGGCCGCGGTCGGGAGGTGCGGAAGAGGTCGACGTCCACCCCGTTGGGGATGAGCTCGACCGCACGGTTGGTGCCCCGGGAACGGGCGAGCTCGGGCGAGCAGACCACGACCTCCTGGCTGTGCTCCATCAAGAGGGCCTCGTCGGCCATCAGCCGGTCCCGCTGTCTCGGGGCCAGCGGGGCCAGCAGCCAGTCGTCGGTGATGTCGTAGAGACTGGGCCACCCGGTGCGGACCGCCAACGAGGCGTAGGAGGCGTCGTTGATCCAGAGCAGCGGGCGGTGGAGCCCCAGCTCGTCGACGGCATCGAGGACCTGTCGTTCGAGCGATCGATCGGCGAACGGGCCCACCAGGCGCGGTAGCCACTTGCGGGGCCGCAGGACATGGATCCGGGGGTGGACCTCGGCCAGTCGCGGGCCGGTGAGGTCTCCGAGCCGGCCCGATCTGAGCTCGTGGGGGATGTCGATGGCGGGGGCGACGAACAGCACCCGCAGCGACGGGTCGAGGTCGACGAGCTCGTCGACAAGGATGCGGATGCGCCTTCTGACCTCGCCCCAGGCCTCCAGCGAGCACACCACCAGGGACATGACCTCAGAACCTCGGTCGGGTGGGACGACGATGCTGTCGACGAGGTTCTGCGTAGTCATCCTTGTTCCTAGCTGCGTCCCTCGCTGTCGACCAGGTGGGCCCCCGACCCCGCGCCTCGGGCACTGCTGAACCCCTGCGGGCAGGGGCCTGTAGATAGCGTCGACACCGCAGAGGGCCACCTTGAGATCCAATTGGCCGTACCCCGGGTGCGCAGGCAGCGGCGGCTACGCTACGGATGCCGTCACCATTGACGTCTCCGACGACCGATGAGCGAGAGCGCGCTGACACGATGAGCCGCACAACGAGCCCGGCCCCGCCACGGGTCGGGACCAGGCGCACCCGGCTGAGCGGGCGGCCGGCCGGGCAGCGGGCACTGGGAATGCTGGGTTGGTTGTCCACCGTGGTGGTGGCCGGAGCGATCGGCATCGCCGTGGCCGGCAACCGCAAGGTCGGATTGGCGGCAGCCGGGTTCGTCCTCGTGTTCGGGATCTTCATCGCTGATCCGCTCCTTCTGGTCGTCATCGCCCTTCCCGGATCCCTCCTGATCCAGCGGGTCGGGGGGAGTTCCACCAATCTCAGTGCGGCGGACCTCCTGGTCTTCGTAGCCGCCATCGTGTCGCTCTTTCACGTCCGGTGGAAGGAGGCGCCCTACCTGCGCCAGTTTCTCAAGGGCATCGTCTGGTTCCAGGCCGCCTTGATCCTGGTGGTCATCGCCCACCCGTTCCGGGACAACATCGTCGAATGGTTCCACCGCTGGTCCTACGTGGCCGGCAGTGTCATCGTGGGATGGGTCATCGCCACCAACGGCCGGACCCGGCAGGCCTTCCGCCTCTTTCTAGCCGGTTCCTCGATCATCGCCATCCTGGCCATGGAACACGCGGTGACCAGCCACTTCCAACCCGCTCAGTGGGGCGTCTACCAGAAGAACGGCATCGGCACCATCATGTGGATCGCCATCGTGGTGGCCCAGATCAATCCGTCCTGGACAGGCATCGGCCGCACCGAGGCGAGGATCAACAAGTATCTCTGCATCGGCGGACTGCTGGCCTCGCAGAGTCGGCAATCGGTGATCCTCCTCATCCTGGCCATCGCCTTGGCCGCCTTCCTGAATCCGGAACTGCGGGGCAAGTCCAAGCTGTTGATGCTGGCTTCGGTCCCCATGGGGGTGGTGCTGTACTTCAGCTTCGTCATCAACGCCAGGGTGAACCCCCGCTTCAACTCGGTGGCCACCCGGGTCGACCAGATCTCGGCCGCCATACACGTCTGGCACCTGAGCCCCATCCTCGGTGAGGGGATGCGGTTCTACTACCTCCCGCAATTCCTGGCGGTGACCGCACCGCCCAACGTCTTCATCGACAACCTGGCCTCCAGCGGGATCGTCGGATCGCTGGCCTTCGTCTTCATGGTCTGTGTCACCGTCCGAACCATGTTCCGGCTGCCGTACGCCCTGGGCACCCTCGGTCTGGTCATCCTCGTCTTCCACTACGTGGACGGTCTCTTCGACATCTTCTGGATCGGCGCGTCGTCGATCGGCCCGTTCATCATCGCCGGGATCTCGTTGGGTATGGCCGACATGGACAAAGTGGCTCGGCGGGCCGGTGAATCGGGAGCCGCCGATGCCCGAGCCGCTCCGGCCACCACCGGCCTGGCGGGCTCGTCGGCCGAGTTGTCCCCGGCGCCCACCGGTGTGCCCACCGCCGATGCGGGCTGGATGTCGGCGGTGACAACCGGCTTGGCGGCAGGATCCTCGGCGGTCACGGCCCGCCTCGCGGTAGCGGCCTCGGCGGTGACCACCCGCCTGGCGCAGATACTCCCGGCCCGTTGACCGGCACGCTGGCTCGACGGTGACCGGCGCGTCACCCCGGATCGCCTACAACGCCCTGCCCCTCGATCCCCGTGGCGGCGGGGTCAGCACCTACATACGCGAGCTCCTCGCCGCCATGGTCGCCGAGGTCGATGCCGACCTGGTGGCCGCGGTGCGGCCGGGAGGTGCCTCCGAGCTGCCCGACCGCATCCACCCGCTGATCAAGGGAGACTCCGGGGGGATCCGGCGGGCGCTGACCGGTGCGGTCGGGTTCGGAAAGGCCGATCTGACCCACGGGCTCGACGTCGACCTCCCGCTGCGACGACCCGGCCCGATGGTCTCGACGGTGCACGACCTCGCCATCTTCGACACGCCGTGGGCCTTTCCGCGGCACCGGGTGGCCGGCGAGCGGGTGCTGGTCCGACATGCGCTCCGACGGGCGGACGCCGTCATCGCCGTGTCGTCGTTCACCGCCGAACGGATCCGGAGCCTTCTCGGACTCGACGCCGTCGTCGTGCACTCGGCCCCGAGCCCGGACATGTCGCCGGCCTCGCCGGAGGACGTCGGGCGGGTGAGGGCCCAGTACCGGCTTCCCGACCGGTTCGTCCTCCATGTGGGGAACATCGAGCCGCGCAAGGACATCGCCACCCTGGCCGACGCCTGCCGGCGGGTGCCGATCCCGCTGGTGCTCACCGGCCACAGCCTGTGGGGCAGTGTCGCCCCGGCGGGGACGGTCGAGATCGGGCACGTGCCCCGGGGCGACCTCCCCGCCCTCTACGGAGCGGCCACGCTGGTCGGCTACGCCTCCAGATACGAGGGATTCGGGCTGCCCCCGGTGGAAGCCATGGCCTGTGGGGCTGCGGTGGTCAGCACCCCGGTTCCGGCCGTCGTGGAGGTGGTCGGGGACGGAGCCGAGACGTTCCGACCCGGTGACGTCGGCGGCCTGACCGAGACGCTGCGGGCGCTGGTCGGTGACGACCAGCGGCGCTCCGAGCTCGCCCGGCGCGGATGCCGACGGGTGCAGGAGCTGAACTGGGCCCGGTCCGCCCGTGGTACCGCCGACGTCTACCGGTCCCTGGGCTTGACCGTCTGAGCATCCCGAGAGCGTGAGCGCCGGCCGGGCCGCCCGGCGCACGAGCGGTCGCTTCAGCTGGCCTGCCCTCATGCCGATGAGAGCATGTGGAGTCGGTGGTGAGAGGTGGGCGCCGAGCCCACGGGGCAGTGACGCACGCGTCGGCGACGACCGCCTACGAGCTCCTGGCCGGGGAAGGCGATCGTCAGGTCAGCGCCCCCGAGACCGATCTCCCCGAGGATCTGCTGGCCGATCTCTACCACCATCCTCTGATCATCACGCCCGACTACGTGGGTCGGGACCGTCGGACCAGGTCCGTCCGCCATCATCCGGAGCGGCGCGGAGCGTCGGGCCGTCGTGATCCCCGAGACCCCGGTGATGCCAAGGCCTCCAGCCCGGGGCCATCGCTCCGGTGGGTCGAGGTCCTGGTCATCATGGTGTCCACCATTCTCGTCGCCGTCCCGCTGACCTTGATGGGAACGCATGCGCCGGCGTCGGGAACCTCGAACCATTCGCCGACTCCCAACGCGGCCACGTCGACCCCCGGAGCCCGTGCCCTCGCCGTCCAGCGTCCGACCGGAAACACGCCCGGCCAGCAGGCCCGAGCCGCGACCAGGGCCCGTTCGGCCCGCCAGAGCTCGGTCCGCCGGGCGGCCGCCCTTCGCAGGCGGGAGGCGAGCGCGCTCCACGCTCGTCGGGCCAGCAGCCAGCGTGCGGCCCGACGGGCGACGGTGGCCCGACGACAGGCGCTGGCCAAGCAGGAGCGGGTCCGGGCCCGGTCCCGTGCCCGGGCTGCGGCCCGAGTTCGAGCCCGAGCTCGAGCTCGAGCGCGCCGCGCCATCGGTCGAGCCTGATCCGGCGGCCTGCTCGGGGCGGGGCTGACCCGTCGAGGGCTGCGGGGCTTCAGCTGATCCGGCAACCTGCCGATCTGTCGGTATGGACGCAACACTGACGGAAGGTGATTCTTCCGTCGCGGTCGAACAGCCCACGGCGTCGTCCTGGGACCTGCTCCGGGAAAGCGCTGATCCAGGTCGTACGCGGACCGAAGCGGCGCTTCAGTCGGCCTTCCGCGACGAGCTCGATGATCCGGGGCTGGTCCTCTCCCCGCAGTACATCGGTTCGGACCGCCGCCGGACGGGCCTGGGGGCCCGGCTCATTCGGGCCACCTTCGGAACCCGCCGGTCCCTTCTGCGGTTCGAGGTGTTGGTCGTGGCCGTGGCCGTGGTGGCGACGGCTTCGGTGCTGCTGGTCGGTTCGGGTGGATCCCCGTCGACACCGGCCTCGAAGACGAACGCCAAACCTCCGACCGCCCCCCATGGGACCGCCCGGGCCCGGACCGACGCCGCCGCGCCGCCATCGGCCAGAGCGCCGGGCCACACACTCAGGAGACCGACCCGGGCCCCCACCAAGACGGTTCCGGCGTCGACCACCCACCCGAGCGCCAACCCGCCCCCCGTTGCTTCCGGAGCGGCCCCGGCGGTGACGGCGGCGGCGCCGCCGCCCGTCGCGGCTCCGGCCACGACCGTGCCTCCTGCCCCCGCAGCCACGACCGCCGACCTGACCCCGGCCCAGATGGGGGCGCAGGCGCTCGCCCTCGTCCGGTACCCCTGGCAGAACATCCCGGGCTACTCGATCCAGTTCCTCCCCATCGCAGACGCACCGTCTCCCGGCTTCTATGGCAACACCACCTTCACCTGGGGGCAGGCGGGAGGGACCTCGGTGCTGTACGTCTACCCCGGTGAGACGGTCGATCGGCTGGCGGGGATCACCGCGTTCGAGATCGGGCACGAGGTCGATGCCGCCGCCGTTGAGCCTCAGGGGGGCGAGACCCAGATCGAGAACATCCTGGGGATCCACCCGGCCAGCTGGGCACCCAACTGTGACTGTGCCGAACAGGGGTTCCTGTCGGGATGGTACGCATCGGCTTTTTCCAACTTCTGGTCTCCGGGCGTCGGAGACTGGAGCCAGATCGCCCCCGAGCCGAGTGGGGCGGTGCTGACCGCCGTCGAACCCTGGCTGAACCCGACCATCTCCTGAGCGCTCCCATGCCCCGCCCCTGCCTCGTCCGTGCCCGGTTCGGAACAACCCGTGCCGCTGTTACCGTCGAACCGGTCGGCGTGTATCCCGGGCCCGTCGGGGCCCTGGCCGACCGACCATCATGACCCGCGTAGCCATCCTCCCGAGCTCGTATCCTCCGTCACTCGGAGGTGTCGAGGAGCTGACGCGGCATCTGGCCCTCGCGCTGGGCGACGCCGGTGACCAGGTCGAAGTCTGGACCGGCCATCCGAACGACGCCACCCCGGAGACGGTGGAGGTCCTCGACGGGATCGTGGTCCGCCGCCTGCCCATGCCCCTGCCGGCCACCAACTGGTCGGCCATCCGCCGCTCGGCGGTCACCGGTACCCGCACGCTGTTCTCGTTGCGGAGCGCGGTCGCCGCATTCCGCCCCGATATGCTCCATGTCCAATGCTTCGGACCCAACGGTGCCTACGCCCATGCGCTGTCCCGGGTCAGTGGGCTCCCGTTGGTGGTCACCCTTCAGGGGGAGACGCTGATGGATGACACCGACATCTTCGACGTCTCGCGTGTCCTGCGGTCATCGCTCCGGTCCAGCCTGCGGAGCGCGGCGGCGGTGACCGGCTGTTCCGCGTTCACGCTCTCCGACGCCGAAGACAGGTTCGGGCTCGAGCCGGGCCGGGGGCAGGTGATCCCCAACGGCGTCGACCTCGGCGAGGGTGCCGGCACCGACGCCACCTCTTCGAACGGCCACGCCGCCAACGGATCGGCCTCGAACGGCCGGAATGGCTCGACGGCCTCGGTCGGCTCGGTCTTCGCCACCGAGGCGGGACGCCCGGACCGTCCCTACGTCCTCGCCCTGGGGCGCGTCGTGGAGAAGAAGGGGTTCGACCTGCTCCTGGCCGCCTATGCCGCCATCGACGACGCCCACCGGTCGTCCGATCTGGTCATCGGTGGGCAGGGGGAGGCACTCGGGGATCTTCGCCGCACCGCCTCGGCCCTCGGAATTGCCGACCGGGTCCACTTCGTGGGTCGGCTGTCCCGCGAGAAGGTGGCCGAAGCCATGGCCGGGGCGACGATGTTCGTCATGCCCAGCCGGATCGAACCGTTCGGGATCGTGATCCTCGAAGCCTGGCGGGCCGGTACCCCGGTGGTGGCCACCGATCGGGGAGGACCTCCGCAACTCGTCCGCCATGGCCATGACGGCGTCCTGGTCGACCCGTTCGACACCACCGCATTCGCCCACACCCTCGAGGACCTCCTGCTCGATCCCGAGCGGGCGAGGCGCATCGGCGAGGCCGGGCGGGTGCGTGTCCGGGAGTTCGGATGGCCGTCCATCGCCGAGCAGTACCGCCAGGTCTATTCGTCGGCAGTCGAGGCCCGGAGCGGTCGTGCAGCGTCTGGCGGCGGCTCGCGTCCGCAAGAGGCGGGGTCGGTCCGATGACCCCGCTGCCGGCTGGGTCGGACACCGCCCCCGATCAGAGGTCGTCGCTCCGTGTCGGCATCGACCTGGTCTCGGTGTCCGATGTGATGGCATCGGTCGAACGCTTCGGCGACCAGTACGTGCGGCGGATCTTCACGCCTCACGAGGTCGACTATTGCCGGGGCGGCGGGCGGGGCGAGGAGCCGGTCCCGGCCGCCGAAACCGCCCCGACGCCAGAGACCGTCCCGACGCCAGAGACCGTGCCGACACCAGAGACCGTCCCGACGCCAGAGACCGTCCCGACGCCAAGCCCCTGCTACTCGTACGAGTCCTTGGCCGCCCGGTTCGCGGCCAAGGAGGCCACGGTGAAGGCCCTCCGGCCGGTGGGGGCCCGCCCCGACTGGCGGGACATCGAGGTGCACCGGTCCAGCGACGGCTGGACCGAGATCCGGCTGTTCGGGAAGGCCGCGGTCCTGGCCGCCGAGGCCGGCATCGACGAGCTGGCGGTAAGTCTGACCCACGAAGGGTCGACGGCTGCCGCCGTCGTGGTCGGGGTCTGCCGCCCGGGGGACCGATCTGCTGTCCAGGACACGACGATTGATCGAGGAGAGGTGTGACAATGGACGAAACTATTCGACTCGTGCTGGCCGAACATGGCCGGCTGGGGACCGACCCGGGCTCGATCGACGAGCACGCCGATCTCTTCGATGCGGGCATGACCTCGCACGCCAGTGTCAATGTGATGCTGGCCCTCGAGGAGGCGTTCGATTTCGAGTTCCCCGAGAACATGTTGAAAAAATCGACGTTCGAGTCGATTGCCGCCATCCGGGCCGGCGTCCTCCAGGTGACCGGCGGCTGATCCGGCGCCGCCCCCGCCCCGCCGACTCCACCCATCCCCATCGACCCCGCCGGCTTCCCGGCCGGTCCGAGGCCCGGCGACCGGGTGATCCCGGCCAATTCTGTCGGGAGCGGGGGAGTGCTCGCTGCTCCAGGCAGAACAGACGGACCTTCAGACCGCCCCCCGTCCGGCCGATAGGGGGGTATGAGCCTTGTCCGAACCGACCCCTCTCACCGCCCTCCGACGGTCGGCTCGGCCACCCGCGTTCGGACCACCGGTGCCGTTCCCGAGGGGGGCGGACGAGACCGTCAGAACCATCCCGGCTTCAAGGGGATTTGGAGGTACCATTCCCAATCGATGGTGGCGAGCCTCCGACAGCACAGCAGCGGCCGGAGACTGGCCCGGCCATCGGTCTCCGCCACCAGCAGAATTGGCTGTTGTGGAGGACGTTGTCTCGGTATTACCATGGGCTTCCTCGGCGGACGTAGTTGTGGTGGCTGAGCTCTCGAACGTTTCGGACGAGGGGCAGTGGATGACCAGCGCAGGAAAGGGCAGGCCTGCTGGGATGGCCATACTGGATTCTGAAATTCAACGCCTTCTCGAGGAGCCGTTGCGCTCTGACGTAATCGAGCGCCCCCATCGCAGTGGTGTCAGCGATCGGGCCGTCGCTCTGACCAAGGTCCGTCGGCACGGGCTCCGGCGTCTGTTGTTGGCCGATGTCGTCGGCTTGACCGTCGCCGCCTGCATCGGACCGCTCCTGGTCTCGGCCGTCTCCAGCAATCCGGCCAGCGCGGCGAGTCGTAGCGGCAGGATCTACCTGATCGATCTGGCGGTGATCCCGCTGTTCATCGGGGTGTTCGCTCTCTACGGCCTCTACCGGGGTGTGACACGTCGTATTTCGATGAGCGTGTTCTCGGACCTCCGCAACATCCTCCACGCCCTGATGATCAGCGGCTTCCTCTACGCCATCTTGGCCTATTCCACCAGGAAGAACTCAGATCTCGCCGCCCTGACTGTGGGCAAGGTCGCCGCCATGTGCGTGGTGGCCGTCATCGCCGTCCCGCTGGCCCGGGTCGTGGCCTTCGGATTGTTCAGGCGAGGAACGGTGGGCTCGGTTCCGGTCATCGTGGTCGGCACCGGGAAGCTGGCGCAGACCGTGGCCAGCCATCTCCGCGCCCATTCGAGCGTGAACTTCGTCGGGTTCGTCGATGACAACCCACTGGGCCGCAACGACGTGCTCGGTGAACTCGAGGAACTCCCGGAGTTGTGCAAGAGGTATTCGGTGGCCCGAGTCGTGGTGTGCTTCTCCCGCACCCATCCCGAGCGCACCACCGAGATGCTGAAGGGTTTGGCGGGACAGGTCGGCGTGTCGATCGTTCCCCGGTACTACGAGCTGATGACGAGCCGGTCCCACGTGGAGGATCTGTCAGGTCTCCCCATGCTGGACATCGCCCCGGCATCGCTGAGCCTGGGCTCCCGGTTCATGAAGCGGAGCTTCGACATCGCCACATCCTCGGTGATCCTTCTCGTGGCCGCCCCCTTCTTTGCCGCCGTCGCCGTGATCATCAAGGCCACCAGTGCCGGCCCGGTGTTCTTCCGTCAGGTGCGGACCGGCCGGAACGAGCAGCCGTTCTCGATGATGAAGTTCCGGACCATGTACCGGGATGCGGAGTCCCGGCGCCACGAGCTCGATCATCTCAACGAGGTGGACGGGCCGCTGTTCAAGGTGCAGAACGATCCCCGGGTGACCCGGGTGGGCCGTTTCCTCCGGCGGACCAGCCTCGACGAGTTTCCCCAGTTGATCAACGTGTGGAAGGGCGACATGTCGCTGGTCGGACCGAGGCCGTTCGTGGTCTCCGAGGCCATGGAGATCGAAGGGTGGGCCCGCAAGCGATTCGAGGCCCGACCCGGGATGACCGGGTTGTGGCAGGTGTCCGGGCGCAACGAGCTCTCCCATCTCGAGCTGTGCCGGCTCGACTACCAGTACGTCGCCTCGTGGTCGTTCTGGTGGGACATGCAGATCCTCTGGCAGACGCCCAGCACCATCTTCCGGGGCCGCGGCGCTTCCTGATCCCGTCCGCCGGCACCGGCCGGGGCGAGAGGGACAGGAATGAGGCACGCGGGTCGGCGGAGATCCCCGTCGGTCAGAGCGCAGCGCGCTCCTCGGCCACCACGGCCTGCATCCGTTTGACGAACCGGTGCATCGAGAACTGCAGGGCGTGGGCGGTGATCGAGTCCTTGGCCCATGCCGTCGTGGACATCCGATCGACGGCATCGGCGATGAGCCGCGGCGAGGGCTCGTCGAAGAACACCCCGGTGCGCCCGTCCACCGTGGTGTCGAGAAAGCCACCCCATCGCAACGCCGCGGTGGGCCTGCCGAACGACGCCGCTTCGACCGGGGTCAAACCGAAGTCCTCATAGGAGGCGGCCACCAGTCCTGACGACGACGAGTACAGCCACCGGAGGTTGGCGTCACTGACCCGACCGAGCACGGTCACATTCGGTGGGGAGGTCGAGGTGATCTGGTCGGCCAGCGGTCCGCTCCCTACGACCACCAGTCGCTGGCCCGGGAGCAGCCCGAAGGCGGCGGTGACCGCTTCGACGTTCTTGTACGGGAGCAGCCTCGACACGCAGAGGACGAACCCGGGCTCGATGCCGGGGACGGCCTCCTGATCGGCCTGGGGGTCGATGTCGACGGGCGGGGGCACCACTTCGGCATCGATGCCGTACAGATCCGACACCCGCTGGCGGACGGCATGGGAGTTGACCAGATACCGGTTGGCGGAGGCCGCGGCGCGGCGGTCCCACCGTCGGAGCGAGGGGGAAATGAGCGACAACACGGCGGCCGAGACCTTGGACTGACCGGCCAGATAGCGATCGGGTTGGTAGAGCCAGCGGGCCGGCGTGTGGCAGTAGACGACTTTGCGACCCGTGGTGGAGGCTCCGTGGGCCCAGCCGCTGGATGAGCACACGGTCACGTCGGCCTGGACGTTGAGCTTCGAAAAGGCCGGGGCGAGCAACGGAAGGGCCAGGCGGTGATGGGCCCGCAGGACGGCAGACCGGTCGAGCGGGAGGGTGCGGACATCGAGTTTCGAGAATTCGGGGAAGGTTCCGTCGGGATCGTAGAGGGAGGTGTGCACCGGGCCCCCCGGAAACGCATCGGCCAGCGCCAGCACCACCCGCTCGGCACCGCCGCGTTGGGTCAGGTAATCGTGGACCAGGGCGACCCGCCCCAGTCCGTTCGTACCTCGACGGGTGGCGATCCCTCCGTTGTCCTGCTCGGACGGCACAAGTCTCTCCTGTCGTGCGATCGACCCGGGGAGCCCCGGCCGTGCCCACTCCGGACCTGAGCGTACGGTCTCTGTCGGTGCAGGCACAATGCCGGGTCGGCAGTGGCGGCCGGCGGACTCGGTGCCGGACGGCGACCGCGGAGGGCCGCGGCCCGGTGGTCTGGTCCTGTGGATACAATCCGCACGTCCAGTTCCTCTTCGTCTGTACCGCAAATATCTGCCGGTCACCGATGGCCGCCGCCCTCTTCGCCGCCCAGAGCCGGGGCCTCACCGACTCGGTGGAGGTCTCCTCGGCAGGTCTCCTCTCCGAAGCCCGGGAGGTGCCGGACAAGGTGCCCGACGAGGTGCTCGAGGTGATGGCCCCCTACCAGATCGACCTCCGGGACCATCGCAGTCGGCAGCTGAGCGCGGCCATGGTCACCCATGCGGACCTGGTCATCGGCATGGGCCGGCGCCACATCCAAGAGGCCGTCCTCCTCGACCCGACGTGCTGGCCGAGGGCGTTCATGCTGAAGGAGCTGATTCGTCGGGGGAACGCACTCGGCCCGCGCATCCCGGGCCAGTCGATCCCCGCCTGGATTGATGCCGCCCACGGAGGGCGGACCCGCACGTCGCTGGCCCACCGGTCCTCGGCGGACGAAGTCGCCGATCCGTACGGAGGGACGCTGGCCCGCTATTGGTCCACGGCCACCGAGCTCGGACAGCTGGTGGCCCGGCTCACCGAGCTCCTGTGGCCCTGGGGCCCGGAGTTCTTCTCGACTTGAGCGGTCCTGAGGCGGCGGGACCGGAACGTGCACCGTCGCCGGGGAAGTGCGATCATGGTCCGGTGGCAGACGGTCTCCAGATTCGAGAGCTGCCCGACGGCGGGAAAGAGTTCGTTCTCGACGACCCGGCTCTCACCTACATTCGCATCGACGAACAGTCGCGACTCCAATTCGGGACCACCGAAGTGGTGATCGGGATCCCGTTCACCGTCGAGGTCAACGGCAGCGTCCACCACCTCAGTCCGCACCGCACCGAAGCGCTCGGGCCGCTGGTGGCGCTGTTCCCGTCGACCATGCGGTGGCTGTGGACCTCGGCCGAAGGCGAACTGAACGCGGTGTTCGAGAGCGGAGCCAAGGTGAAGGTCACCCCGGACGCCATGAGCAAGGCGTGGTCGGTCGGCAACGTCTACTGCATGCCTGGCGCCCCCGCCTGAACGACGGCGCCCCCGTGGGTCGGCGCCCCGGCCGTTGCGGCGTCCGGTCGACCGGGTCGGGCCGTCGGCGGGCGGTCAGCTCACCAGCAGCTCGGGATGACGGGCCTCGACCATGCGGCGCATGCCGTCCCGCCAATCCACCGTGGTCGTCCCGACCAGCTCGTGCATCCTGGTCAGGTCGATCTGGACGCTGTCGATGGTGTCCCGGGTAGGGGAGAAGCGCACCGGCGTCCCGGTGACCTCGGCCAGGAATCCGCACCATTCCTCGATGCTGACGGCCTGGTCGCCTCCCCAGTTGACGGTGGTCGCCGGCGTGGTGGCGGCCGCCAACAGGCCCGGGACCATGGCGATGATGTCGTCCTCGTGGAGCGGGTGGTAGACGCTGGGAGCATCGACGTGGACGGGGATGTCGACGCCGTTCAGCATCATCTCGAGGTGGATGGCCGGCCAACCCCCCCGGTCTCCGTAGGGCACCGACAGCCGGGCCACCGTGGTGGGGAGGTCGTGGCGGACCGCCGCCCACCGGGCCGTGGCCTCGGCGGCGATCTTGGAGATGCTGTACGTGCGCAGGAACGGCCATACCCCGTGGTTGTCCCCGAGCTCGTCCTCCTCCTTGAAGACGTGGTGGCCGAGCGGCTTGTAGACGCCGGTAGTGGAGCAGTGGACGAACGCCGCCCCGCTCTGGTGGTGCTCCATCAACCAGGCCAAGCCGCCGCAATTGGCCTGCAGATCGCGGTCCCAGTCGTTGGTTTTCGAGACGGCGAAGTTGACCACGTAGTCGGCGTCGGTGGGCAAACCGGCCACGTCCCCGGACAGCAGATCGATGGGAACACAGGTCACCCCGGCATCCTCGAGCCTCCGCCGGGCGGCTTCGTCCTTGAACCGGGCTCCCCCGATCACCCGGTTCTCCTTGGCCAGAGCCACCGCCACCGGCTCCGCCACCTGTCCGGTCACGCCGGTGACCACGATGGTCTTGTCCCGAAGAGGTTCTGGCGGCATGGGCGGGCTCCTTCGCCTGATCGGCGGTTCAAGAGGGTGGGGAGGTGGGGAATGCTGCCGAGAGGCAGCTGGCGCCGGGTGATCCTAGCGCCGAGTCGGCTCCGCCGGCCGATGGCCGGCCCGGAGGCCGGGTCACGGAAGCGCCGGTCGGCGACCCAGGAACTCGTCCGTCGATGTGGACATCGCCACCTTTGGTGCGCCATACTGTCTGTTCCGCCCGTTTTTCGCCGGTAGGCCGCCTTTCCCCAGGTCACCGAGAGCATGTCGTGCGGTTCGACCAGTAATCCCAACAAGTATTAGGAAGTGACGTTCCCATGATTGCCACCTGGCGCAAGCACGCAGCCTGCCGGGGCATCGATCCAGATGTGTTCTACCCGGTCTCCGATGAGGAGGCAGGTGAGGCAAAGTCGATCTGCGACCAGTGCGCAGTTCGAGAGTCCTGCCTCGAGCACGCGCTAGCCAATCGAGAGCGCGAAGGGGTCTGGGGCGGCACCACCGAGCGGGAACGGCGCCGCATCCACCGCCAGCGTCGCAAGTCGGCCTGACCCGCTCCCGGTCCACGGGCCGCACGAGCCGAGTTGTCGAAGGACGGCGGCTCGCTTGACGGCTGTTGCCTCGGTCGCCGGTGCACGCCTTCGGCGTGAGTTGGTCGAGCATCGGGCCGCCGATCCTCGCGAGACCCTGTCCAAGGACATCATGCTGGTCGAGTTGAGCCGGCTCGACCGGCCCTTCGACCGGACCGCGGATCCGACCCATGTCACTGCCTCGGCCATCGTCGTCGGTGACCGAGGGGTGGTTCTCCACCGGCACCGGCGCCTTCTTCGCTGGATGCAACCCGGTGGGCATATCGATCCCGGTGAGACCCCGGCTCAGGCGGTGATCCGGGAGTGCGTCGAGGAGACGGGCCTGGAGGTGTCCCATCCGGCGTCCGGGCCGATGATGATCCACGTGGACGTGCACGAGGCCGCCGAACACCACGTCCATCTGGACCTCCGCTACCTGGTGTGGGCGCCGGACGAGGAACCGGTGCCCGGGCCCGGCGAGAGCCAGGACGTGGCATGGTTCACCTGGGAGGACGCCGCTGCCATCGCTGACGATGCGCTGGTCGGGGCCCTCCGTTCGGCCTGCCGGATACTCGAGGATCCCGGAGGGCGGGCGATCCGCGACGAGGGAGAGTGAGAGGAGACCGATGGCCGAACCCTTCGACACCCTGATGGTGGTCCAGGACCACGACATCACCATCGACCAGCTGCGCCACCGCATCGACTCGCTGCCGGAGCGCTCCCAGCTGGCCGAGGTGAGGAAGCGCCAAGCCGTGCTGGGCGCGGCCATGTCCGAGGTCGCCGCGCAGGTGGACGACCTCACCGAGCGACAGCGCCGGCTCGAGGAACAGATCGCCGCCGCCGCCACCCGACGGCACGAGATCGAATCGAGGATGCAGACCGGCGAGGTCTCCGCCTCCCGCGATCTGCAGGCCATGGACCGGGAGGTGCACCAGCTGGCCTCACGGCAGGAGCATTTCGAGGAGGACGAGATCGCATTGCTCGAGGAGGAAGAGCCGTTGGACAGTGCCCTGGCCGCCCAGCAGGCCGAGTCCACCTCGCTGGCCACTGAAGCGGCCCGGCTCGAGGTCGCCATCGCCGAAGCCGAGAAGGACATCACCGTGGCCATCGCCGGTGAAGAGGCAGCTCGGGCCGGAAGCGCCGCCGGCCTCCCCGCCGATCTGGCCGCCCGGTACGACGTCCTGCGGGCGCGTCTCGGAGGGGTGGGTGCGGCCAGGCTGGTGGGGGACCGGTGTGACGGCTGCCACCTCACCCTGTCCTCGGTCGAGACCGAGCGTATCCGGCGTCTGCCACCCGCTGAGTTCGCCACCTGCCCCCAGTGCGACCGCATCCTGGTTCATTGAGCCGGACCCGAACCACCCCGACGGGGTCCGACGTCCGGTGCTGATCCTGGTCCGTCACGGTGAGTCGACCGGCAACGCCGACGGGTTGCTGGTGGGACGGATCGACGCGCCCCTCACCGAGCGAGGTCAGACCCAGGCCCGTGCCCTTGCCCCCTGGGTGGCCGGTGCGACGCGGTTGATCTCGAGTCCACTGTCCAGGGCCCGGGCCACCGCCGAGGCGTTGGCCACCGGCCTCCCCATCGAGATCGACGATCGATGGGTCGAGGTCGACTATGGCGAGTTCGACGGACGCCCCCTCGGGTCGGTGCCTTCCGAATTGTGGTCCCGGTGGAGGTCGGATCCGGACTTCCGACCGCCCGGTGGTGAGACGCTGGCCGAAACCGGGGTACGGGTCCGCTCCGCCTGCGACGAGCTGTTCGCCACCGAGGGCGAAGGGGCCCGCAGCCAGGGGCCGGTGGTGGTGGTCAGCCACGTCTCGCCGATCAAAGCGGCGACGTGCTGGGCCCTCGGCCTCGCTGACCAGGGTGCCTGGCGCCTCTACCTGGCCACGGCGTCGATGACCCGGATCGGCTGGGGTGCGGACGGACCGGTACTCAACCGGTTCAACGAGACCCCGTGGTCGGAGCCGGACTGACCGGCGCTCGCTGACGCCGCCGCCGGGTGCGAGCCGCCCGCCAAACGGATCCCAAGCCGGTTCACCCCAGGAGATGGATGAGGGCGGAGGCCATGAGGTCCTCGGATGCGTCTGCCGAGTACCCGGCGTACGTTCGGAGCGCCTCCCAGCTCTGCCAGTCGGCGGCCAGAACCAGTGTCTCGAGGAGCACCGGGCCGGCGGATCCGCGGATCGAGATCTCGGGGTGGAGCGTCACCGCGACCTGCCGACGCAGCAGTGACCGCATCTCGGCGAGCACCTCGTAGGCGAACGGCGAGCCGAGTGATCTCGAGTACCCCATCCTGAGCACCGGCGCGATGGCTTCGAACAACTGCCGGCGCTGGCGGCACGTGGCCCGGACACGCACCTCCACCGGGCCGTTCGCCGGCAGGATGGCGATGAGCGATCGATGGCGCAGGAACTGACGAGTGACCGCATGCAGGAACAGCACCTCGAGCTCACCGAAATGGTTGAAGATCATGCGCACCGATATGCCGGCGTGACCGGCGATCTCCGCACTCGTCGGTTGGGGATTGCCGGCATGGATCAGCTCGATGGTCGCATCGATGATCTGAAGTCGGGTGCGCTCCCCTCGCAGCAACCGGCCGTCGGTCGGAGCACCGGACCGGTTCACCCAGGTGCGCGCCTTCGGTCCCCTGCCTCCCTCGCCGTCTCTATCCCCCAATGCCCATGCCGATGCCCTTCACCGGGTCAGCCTAGGGAGACCGCGCCCCGGTCGACCCGATTCGTCCCCGAACCCCGCAGTCCGGCGCCTGGGGTGTGGTCCGCCGGTGTCGGAGGGTGGGAAACCGGGCAGGCCCGGGAGCGACCGCTGGGGTCGGGGAGGCGACCGTTCAGAACCAGGGGGCGCGACCGCTCAGGTGGGAACGGTCGCCACCAGGTCGTCCTTGACCATCCGGCCGCCCTTGATGATGGCCAACAGGTTGGTCCGGTCCTGGAGGACGGTGACGTCGGCGAGCGGATCGCCATCGACCACGAGAAGGTCGGCCAGTTTCCCCACCTCGACCGTTCCGAGCTCGTCGGCCCGGCCCATCAGTTCGGCGCCGTGCTTGGTGGCCCACCGGATCACGTCCAGGGAGGGGATGCCGATCTCCCCGACGTAGTAGGCAAGCTCCTCGGCATAGGAGCCGTGCGGGAGGAAGATGGCGCCGTAGTCGTCGCCGAGCACGAGGCACATCCCGGCGGCATTGGCTTTGGGGAGCACCTCGGCCATGGCATCGATGTCCGACTTCATCGAGTCGGTGAACCCGAGTGCCGACCCGCCCATCGAGGCCAGGAAGCGGGCCGGGAACATCATCGACGGCACCACCGGCGTTCCGCTGTCGATGATCCGGTCCATGCACTCGTGGTCCATGCCGTCACCATGATCGATGACGTCGATGTCGAGATCGAGGGCCATCAGGATCGCCTCACGGTTGGCGATGTGGCCCCTCACCTTGGCACCGCGAAGATGAGCGGCCTCGATCCCCGCGGCCATCTCTTCCCGGGTCATTTCGATCTGCTCCCGGGGGCCGATCGTCCCGTGCCCGCCGGTCACGAACATCTTGATGAACTCGGCGCCCTCTTTGATCTCGGCCCGGACCGAACGCCGGAACCCGTCGGGCCCGTCACTGGGCCGGATGGCGCCGAGGGCTCCGACCTCCCAGTGCGTGGGGTAGCTCCGGTCCCCGGCGTGCCCGGTCGTGCTGATGTCTCTGCTGCAGGGCACGAGGCGCGGCCCGGGGATGAGTCCCCGCTCGATGGCTACCTTCATCGATGCGTCGATGGCAAAGGGTGCGCCGGCCGACACCGCGCTGGTGAATCCGCTGTTGACCAGTAGCTCGAGGCTGTTCACGGCGCGGACCGCCTGGAGGGCCATCGGCTCCTCCAGACCAAAGGGAGCGGGGACGGCACCGAGGTTGTGGTACGTGGCGTGAAAATGGCAGTTGACCATGCCCGGCATCACCGTTCGGCCGCCCAGGTCGAACAGCGTGTCGTCGGGGGCACGGTCGGCGTAGCGGCCGGGGCCGACCGCGCTGATCCGCTCGCCATCCACCACCACGTGGCGACCGGCGACCGGCGGGTGGTCGCCGTCCAGCACGGTGGCGTTCTCCATCACGAGTCGAGTCATGACGTCCTCCATCGGCGGGGCTCGGGTCGGTCGCTCACGGATGGACGGCCACCTTGATGGCTCCCGAGCTTCGGTCGCCGGCCACCCGAAAGGCCTCGGCGGCATCATCGAGGTCGAAATGGTGGGTGATTACCGCCTCGGGCAGGTCCGGCGTCGCCGCCAGCATCCTGGCCGCCTCCTCGAACTCGGACACCCCGTGGTGGTGGCCGTAGGTGAATGCCGGCAGGAGGGTCACCTCTTTCAGCTGGAATGGCATGGCCAAACTGACCGGCTCCCAAAACGTGCTGATGACGCCGATGGTGCCGCCCGGGCGAACCAGCTCGAAGGCCTTGTCCATCGACTGCTGGGTGCCGGCGGCTTCGATCACGATGTCGTAGTCGCCGGTGACGCCGGTGGTCGCCCCCAGCCGTTCACCGGCTTCGATCCGCCGGGCGTGTCGGGCCACCAGATCGACGTCGGCGCCCAGGGCACGGGCGGCGGCGATGGAGCAGAGACCGATCGGTCCGGCCCCGATGACCAGCACCCGGGTCCCGGGCTTCACGCCGGACCGGTTGATGCCGTGGAGAGCCACCGCCAGTGGCTCGACCAGGCAGGCGTGCTCGACAGCCAGGTCCGTCGGGAGTTCCCTGGCGCAGGACGGGTCCACCCACACCTCGTCGGCCAACCCGCCGTCGAGGCTGATCCCGTACATCGCGCCGAGGGCGGCGGAACATTGCTGTTCGGCACCGGCGAGGCAGCGACCGCAGCGACCGCAGCGCACGACGGGGAGGATGGCCACCGGCGTGCCGTCGTCGAGACGGCCGGAGAATTTCGTGCCCGAGGGTGACCGCTGACGGACCGAAGGAGACCAGGTGGAGATCGGACCCACAGATCCCCGAACTGACCACTGATACCCGGACGCCGCCGCCCGGCTCGGCATCGGTGGTCACCACCCGGATCCCGTCGTCGGTGCATCGGACTCCCCGCATCGGGCCTACGTTCCTCCGACCGGGGTCCGTTCGGCGACGGCCAGGACGTGGGCGTCGGCGCCGACGATCCGAGAGACGTGCTCGGACATGAACTCGTGTTCGTAGGGCTGGGCCTGGTGGGCGGCAAAGGCCTCCTCCGACTCCCAGCACTCGAAGAAGCGGAACCGGGAAGGCCGCTCGACATCCTCGGACCACCAGTACTCGACGCAACCCCGATCCTGTCGGCTCCGGGCGGCCACCGCTTTCAGGGCGGCGATGGTCTCCTCCCGCTGGTGGGGTGGGAAATCGAGAAAGCCGGTCAGTGCATGCAAGGAATACCCCAATCGATCTGCAGCCGGAATGCGGGCGGACCCTTCTCGAACCAGGCGACCTCGCCTCTCGTGTCGGCGGGCGAAACTTAACATCCGGCCGACGGCAAGGGAAGAACGAGGAGTGGTCCTGGCGGCCCGGTGCCCCTACAGCCTGATGGAGCGGAGGAGGTGATTCGTCAGCCCGTTGGTGGTGCGGTACACCTTCCTCCGGGCCACCCGTCGGGCGTAGGAGCCCGGCCCCCGGCTCGCCGCCTGGACGTTGCCCAGATCGCGGGCGGCCCGGTAGAGCTGCGATCTGAGGGAACTCCGTCTGGCCATCGACCTGCCTCCCGCGCTCTCGCTCACCGTGGTGGCCGCAGTGTCAGTGCTTACCACGAGTCGCCCGATCCCGGCCGGGTCAGCCGTGGGCACGGTGGAGGACCGGTGGCCCCTGGTTCGCGGGGTCGTACTACCGTGGCCCCATGGCCGCGTTCGGCGTTCAGCTGCCCAATTTCTCGGGGTTCGACCCTGCCGACCTGTTCGAGCACGTCGCCGATCTGGCCACGACCGCCGAGACGTCAGGTTTCGATTCGCTGTGGGTCATGGACCACTTCTTCCAGCTCCCGCCCCTCGGGGGCCCCGACGAGCCGATGCTCGAGGCGTACACCCTGCTCGGTGCGTTGGCGGCCCGGACCCGGCGCATTCAACTGGGCACGCTCGTCAGCGGGGTGACCTACCGCAACCCGGGCATCCTGGCCAAGATCGTCACGACACTGGATGTCATCTCAGGGGGCCGGGCCATCCTCGGGATCGGAGGGGCCTGGTACGACGTCGAGCATCGCGGACTCGGCGTCGACTATCCGAGCGACGGGGTACGCCTGGACATGCTCACCGAGGCCGTCCAGATCTGCCGGTCCATGTTCACCGGTGACGATGTGAGCTTCGACGGCGACCACTACCGGTTGGACCACGCCCGCAACCTTCCCCGACCGGTTCAACCGGGTGGACCGAAGATCCTGATCGGTGGGGGCGGTGAGAAGCGGACCCTTCGCCTGGTGGCCCTGTACGCCGACAAATGCAATGTGACCGGCGACGTGGACACATTGGCCCGCAAGATCGAGGTCCTCCACCGTCATTGCGCCGAGGTCGGGCGCGATCCGGCCGAGATCGATGTGACCTGGATGGCACCGCTGATCTTGACCACATCCGACCAGAACACGGCCGAAGTCCGCCAGATGGTGGAGGCCAGTAGTTCGCCCGAGGAGGTGGCGGCGTTCCTCATCGGCCAGCCGCACGAGATCCCCGATCAGGTGGCCGGTCACCTCAGGGCCGGCGCCGACGAGGTGATCTTCAGCTTCGCCTTCGCCGATGCTGCGGGAATAACCGCGGTCGGCGAGTCCCTCGGGCTCGCCGACCCCCGGTGACGTGACACCGGGCGCCCGCTCCGGTGGGAAGGTGAGCGTGTCGGCGCACCCGCGCCATCGCCGGCGCCACCGGCGCGGCCCGACGGCGGAGACCGGGGGAACGTGACCGCCAAACGCCCGAGACAGAGCCGCGAGGAGCTGCGGAAACTCCTTCTGGAAACCGGTCGGACCATCTTGCGTGAGGATGGCCTCGGAACCGGGGCCGAAGCGCTCACCTTCAAGCGGGTCTTCGACCGGGTGGACGACGAAACCGGCATCCGGCTCACCAATGCGTCGGTCATCCGCCGGGTGTGGGAGAACCAGGCCGAATTCCAGATCGACGTGCTGGTGAGCATCGCGCTGGGCGACTACGACGCGGACGTCGATGTCGCCATGGACTACATCCGACCGGTCCTGGCCAACGTCGACCGCTCGTCGCCCGAGTCGCGGGCCCAGGCCATGCGCGAACTGTGTCGGGTGGGAGGCGGCGCCAACGCCCAAGCCGTGCGGCAGTCGAGCAATCTGCCGTCGTGGATCGGCGTCTGGGCCCTGGCCGCGTCGGGCGGGTCGTTCGACTATCGGAAGAAGATCGAGGACGCGCTGCTAGCGGGGTCCGAGGTGTTCACCGAGCGCATCCAGCGGCTCTATGCGGCAATGATCTCGTATCTCGGATTTCGCCTCCGGGAGGTGTTCACGCTGCGCCAGTTCGTCGTCGCCGCCGACGCGTTGAGCCAGGGCTACGGATTGCGTGACCGGATCGACAGTTCGATCGACGAGCGGATAATTCGTCAGACGGGCCCGGGTGGGGAGGCTCAGGAATGGTCGCTCTTTGCCGTGGCCTTCGAGGGTCTGATCTGGCAGTTCTTGGAAATCGACCCGGAGTGGGAGCCCGACCCCGACCGGTGAACGGGGGTACAACCGCCGCACTGCCACCGATCGGCCGATGGACCACGCCCGGAAGGGGCCGGCACGACTCCGGCTTTCCGGTGCATGGTCATCGACTCTGGAATCCGCCGCCCAACAACTGACAGTATCGGGAATTCCGCAGCAGAATGCAACTGTGGATTGCAAATTCTACCCCGAGCTGGGCGTTCGCCCTCCTGGACCAGCGGTTTTGCCCACCCACGAGGAGCTGATCGCCCGCGCCGTTCGGCGTCTGTGCCACGGTTGCACCCTGTGACGTCCACACCGACCCGCCGGAGTCCCCTGCCTGCCTGGGCCCCGGCCCCGTCGTTGCTGGCGTTCGCCGGATGGTGCCTGTTCACCGTCTACCTGCTCGCCCAGGCCCTGGCCGGACCGGCCATCATCTGGAACGACTCCCTGACCTATATCCACATCGCCTCTCGGGCGCTGTGGAGCAAGGCGTTCTGGGCCGGCCCGCGGCCACCGGCCACGCCGCTCCTGATCGACCTGGTCGGCTCCTCCAGCGGCTTTCTGGCGGCCCAGGCGGTGATCGCCGCCGCCTCGTGGGGATTCCTGGCCTGGACAGTGGGGCGCCTGGTCGCTCCAGGGTGGCGGCGAGTGGTGGCCGCCTGGGTGATCCTCGCCTTTGCCACCGTCTTCCCGGTCACACTTTGGAACCGCTCGGTCCTTTCCGAGTCGCTCTCCATGAGCCTCCTGGCCCTGCTCTTTGCCACCTCGATCTGGGCCGCCCGCCGGTTGACCTGGCCCCGGGTGGCCGCTGTCAGCGGGGTCTGTCTGTGCTTCGCCGCCACCAGGGACGCCCAGGTATGGACGGTCGGGTTGCTATCCCTCGCCGTGGCCACGGGCGCCCTCCTGGCGGCCCGAAGGGACCTGGGCCTGGCCATCCGGGCCGGAACGCTGGCCCTCTGCCTGGCCGCAGTCGTGGCCGTCACCGGGTGGGGGACCGTCTCGTCGCACAGGACGAAGCAGAACGTGGCCGACGTCTTCTACGTCCGGATCTTCCCATTCCCCGACCGGGTGGCATGGTTCGCCGCCCACGGGATGCCCGAACAACAGCAGATCGATGGGCTGGCGGAGGCGACGACGGTGACGCCGGGGAGCGCCAAGGCCGTCTTCTTCTCGGCCACGGATCCCACCTTTGCTCCGCTGGAGCACTGGATCGATTCCCGGGGGACCGACACGTACGGCCTCTGGCTTCTCACCCATCCGGGGTACGTGTTCACCGAGCCGTTGCGCCGCCCGGAACGGGCCTTCGACTTCGCCCACGGGAGCCTCATCTTCTATGCGTCATCGACCCATCGGCTCGAGTCGCCGTTGACGATCGTCCTGTGGCCGCCACTGATCGGGCTCCTGGTGCTGGCGGGTGCGGCCGTGTGCGTGAGCGTGTTGTCCAGGGCCTGGCGTCAGGGAGTGTGGCGCATGGTGTTCACCCTCACCGTCACCGGCGTCCTGTCCTTGCTGGTCGCCTGGCACGGCGACGGGCAGGAGGTGACCCGCCACACCATCGAGGGACTGGCCGAGGTGCGCCTCGGGCTCTGGATCATGATCCTCCTCTGGCTGCTGGGCCCGTCGCCGACCGCGACGAGCGCCAACGGCCGGGTGGGACCGGTCGTTCCACCATGAACCGGACCCTCACCCGGCATCGGCGCCGGACCGCAACCCGGTCACCCGGGGGCCATGGCGTGAGACGCCTGCCGGCGACGCGCCATCGCCCCGGCCAGACGATCGAGCGCCGCGGTGGTGTCGTCCCAACCGATGCAGGAGTCGGTGATGCTCTGCCCGAAGACCAGCGGAGTCGAGGTGAGGTCCTGACGGCCGGAGACGAGGAAGCTCTCCAGCATCACGCCGACGACACCCTGCTCGCCTTGGGCCAGCCGTCTCGAGAGCTCGGCGATCACGCCGGGCTGCCTGCGATGATCCTTCCCGCTGTTCCCGTGGCTGGCGTCGACGATGACCCGACGACCCAGTCCGGACCGGCCGAGGCGCTCGAGGGCCTCGGCGACGTCCACGTCGCCGTAGTTCGCCCCGGCTGAGCTCCCTCGGAGGATGAGATGCCCGTCGCTGTTCCCGCGTGTCTCGATGATGGCGGCCCGCCCGGCCCCGTCGATCCCCGGGAAGACCTGCGCCCCGGCGGCCGCGGCGATGGCGTCCACCGCCACCTGGACATCCCCCTCGGTCGAGTTCTTGAACCCGACGGGCATGGAGAGGCCGCTGGCCAGCTGACGGTGGATCTGGCTCTGTGAGGTGCGGGCTCCGATCGCGCCCCAGCTCACCGTGTCGGCCAGGTATTGGGGTGTGATCGGGTCGAGGAACTCGCATCCCACCGGTATCCCGAGGGCGATGACGTCGAGCAGGAAGGATCGGGCCGCGAACAGCCCGTCATTGACCCGGAAGCTCCCGTCCAGCCCCGGGTCGTTGATGAGACCCTTCCACCCGACCGTCGTGCGCGGCTTTTCGAAGTAGGTCCGCATGACCACGACCAGATCCTCCTGGTGCCGAACGGCAAGTCCCGCCAGCCGGTGGGCGTACTCGAGCCCGGCCTCGGGGTCGTGGATGGAGCAGGGTCCGACGATGACGAGCAGACGGTCGTCCCTGCCGTCGAGGATCGACGCGACGACCTGCCGGCCGCGGATGACCACCTCGGCGAGCTCGTTGCTCAGCGGCAGCTCGCGGGACAGTTCTTCCGGCGAGACGAGGGTCCGGATGCCGGCGATCCGTCGATTGTGGGCCAGGTCCTTCGCTTCCACGGTTTCTCACTTCCTTCCGGCCAGCCGTTCGGTCCGTGGATGACCGGCTCGCCTCGTCATGGGCAAAGCAAAAGGCAGAGGCGGGAGCCTCTGCCTTGCAGCCGGTTCTGGATGAATGCGCGGTCAGTGCGTGGGGGCGCTCCGAGGCTCATCCAGAGCCGGCTCGTCAAACCACCAATACCAACGCATTCCATCACGATATCAGATCGGTTCCCCGCCCCAGCGGGGAGCCCTCCGCCTCCCGTCACCGGGCGAGGCCCGGCCGATGGGTACCGCAGAGCACGGCACTCTCTTAGGATTCCGGTGTGGGCACAGACGAGGGCTACCTGCTCGACAACCAACAGGCCGAGTCCATGGAGCGCTTCGACGCGCTCTCGGAATTGTTCGAATCCGACCACCGTTCGCCACCTGGAACATCTGGGCCTCGTCCCCGGCTGGCGGGTCTGGGAGGTGGGGGCCGGTGGTCCGAGCATCCCGACGTGGTTGGCTCGGCAGACGGGACCCGGGGCTACGTCCTGGCGACCGACATCGACACCTCCTGGCTCGAGGGGGGAGGTGGGGCCGGTTACGACGTCCTCCGCCATGACGTGGGGACCGAGCCAGCTCCGTCGGGGCCGTTCGACCTCATCCATGCCCGGCTCGTCCTCGTGCATGTGCCCGACCGCGACGGGGCCATCACCTCGATGGTCGACTCGCTCCGTCCCGGGGGTTGGCTGCTGCTCGAAGAGGCCGACCCCGGGCTCCAGGAGCTCGCCTGTCCCGACGAGTGGGGGCCCGACCAGCGGCTGGCCAACCGGCTGAAGCGGGAGTTCCGGACCCTGCTGGCCCAACGCGGCGTCGACCTCGCCTTCGGTCGGACGCTTCCGAGGAGGCTCCGGTCCGCCGGGCTCGGGGAGGTGGAGTCCGATGCCTATTTCCCGATGGGCGGACCCTTCTGCGACGAGCTCGAACGGGCGACGGTCGAACAGATCCGGGAGCTCCTCGTAGGAGGCGGCTTGGCCGAAGAGTCCGATATCGACCGGCATCTGGCCAACGTGGTCTCCGGTCGGCTCGATCTGGCCACCTCGCCGATGGTCTCGGCGTGGGGTCGTAAGCCCGACTGAGGTTCAATGCACCGGATGCGGCCGGGGTCCGGGCAGAGGAGCCTCGTTTGTTGTGGGTGCCCGGGCCCGAGGTGTGAACTGGCAGGATGACGCCGTCCGAGTCTGCGATGGTCATCCGCGCCGGCGCCGAGGAGGACGTTGCCGCCATCACGCAGATCTACAACGCCCTGCTGGCCACCACGACCTATGAGTGGACCGAGGTTCCCTACTCCGTCGGCGAGCGATTGGAGTGGTTCCGGGAGAAGGAGCGGGCTTCGAACCCGGTGCTGGTGGCCGTGGAGCAGAGGGCCGTGGTGGGGTGGGCGACCTACGGCGACTTCCGGGATTCGAGACGGTGGCCGGGCTACCGGTTCACTGTCGAGCATTCGATCCACGTGGCCGAGAGCCACTGGGGCCGCGGTGTCGGTCGGGCGCTGCTGCTCGAACTGGCGGAGGTGGCACGATCCGTCGGGATCCGGGTGATGGTCGCCGCTATCGATTCCACCAACGTCCGATCCGTTGACTTCCACGCCCGGTTGGGATTCCACGTCGTCGGCCGGATGCCGGGGATCGGTGAGAAGTGGGGACAGCGTCTCGACCTCCTCCTCATGCAGCATGACCTGGACGAACCCTTCCCGTAGCCTCAGGGATCGTCCCTCCTGGCCGGTCCGACCGCCTGGGCGAGGGCCTCGCCGCCGCTCCGATCAGCTCGGTGGTGGGAGGAGACCGTCGTACTCGGCGGCGTCGGATTCCATCGCCTCCCGGAGGGCGGTGAGCGTCTGCTGACGGGCCCGCTCCTTGGTGGCCAGGTGAGCGGCAGCGTCCAGACTGACCAGCGAGATGGCGATGGCCCGAGCCGAACCGTCGAGCTCCGAGCGGTCGACCACCTGGTCGAGAAAGCCGCACTCGACGGCATTGACCGGGGAGAAGATCTCGGCGAGCATGACCGACCGGTTGAAGGCAGCCGGAGTCAGGCGTTGCCGGAGGATCTCGACGGCGGCCCGAGGCATGGTGAGGCCGATCGCTACTTCGTTGGCCGTGATCCGGTATGACCCGGACGCGCCGATCCGGTAGTCGGTCGAGAGGAGCAGGAACAGCCCCATGGCCACGGCATGTCCGGGACAGACCCCCACCACCGGTCTGGGGAAGGTGAGCAAACGCTCGGAGAGCACGAACCCGCCCTTCAGCATCCGAACGGCAGCAGGTCCACCGGAACGAAGGACGGCAAGATCGAACCCGCCCGAGAAGATGCTCTCCCGCCCTTGGAGAATGACCACAGCCCGGTCGGCGACCGCCTGATCCAATGCGCCATGGATTTCCGATTGCATGTCCGGCGACAAGACGTTTGCCTTGCCATCATCCATCGTGATGGTGGCGATGGAATCAGTGCACGTATAGGTGACCAGACTCACGATTCTTCAGCCTTTCGACAGCGCCATGCCCTGGCGGCGGGATCGACTCAGCGTGGCCTACCGGCTAGGCCCCGACCCCACCGAGCCGAAGGCTGACGATACCCTGAACTGTACCGGTGCCGTGCCATGAGACGGGGTTCCATGCAGGTGCTCATCGAATCCTCACATTTCCGCTACTGATTCTTCACGTTCGACCCCGAGAATGAGGGGTCAGTACATATTCACGTCACACCAATGAGGAGCAAACAATGTTGAAGAAGAAAGTCATCGCCTCGGTTGTGATCGCGGGGGCCCTGCTCGGAGGGATCGCTGTCGGGACGGCCGCCTACGCTTCGTCCCCATCCGCACCGCCGAGCGCGGCGACCCAAACGCGGGCCCATCCTCTTCATGCGTGGGTCCAGGCCCATCGCCGGGAGCTCCGGCGTGACGGTGTCGCCATCAGCGCCAAGACGATCGGCGTCTCGCCGCAGGCCCTGGTGGCCGAGCTCCGATCGGGCAAGTCGATCGCCGAGGTGGCCAGCCAGCACGGCGTGGATGCCCAGTCGGTGGTCAATGCTCTGGACGGCGCGGCGGACGCCAAGATCAGCCAGGCCGTGACCAACCACAAGCTGACCGAGGCCCAAGCCAAGGCGATCGAAGCCAAGTTGCCGGCTCGCCTGACCAAGGCGGTCGATCGGATTCGCTGACGAACTGCGTACGTTGTGGAAACACCGGGCAGGTCAATCCTGCCCGGTGTTTCGCGTCATCAGTCGTCCATGCGGTTGCTCCAGGTCGTACGGCCGTGGAATGCTCGCCGGTCAAGCCTCTCCGTCTTTGGTCCATGTCAGCCTGGCACGGGTGGCCTTCCCAGTGGCTCGACGCGGCGTGCGCCGGTTTTCGCCCCGGGCACGAACGGTGGGAGCATGACGCCCGTCCTCCCGAGTGGGACGATGCACGATCTGGAAGCGGTGAGCCATCATGGACTTCGACGACACTCCCGAGGAGGCGATTTTTCGTCGGGAGGCGCGTGCCTGGTTGGAGCGCCACGCACCCCGACGGCAGACCGGAGCCGTTGCCACGCGTGCCCGTTGGCGCGATCCGTCGCCTGAGGCGCAAGATGAACATGTGGCTCGCTGCCGCGCGTGGCAGCGCACCCTGGCCGACGGAGGATGGGCCGGTATCACCTGGCCAGTCGAGTTCGGGGGCCGCGGGGGCACCCCCATGGAACAGGCCATCTTCAACCAGGAGCAGGCCCGGTTCGAAGTAGCCACCGGCTCCCTGGCCGTGGCCCTGGGCATGGTGGGCCCGACACTGATGGCATGGGGTACACCGGAACAACAGGCGACCCACCTCGACGCCATGCTCCACGGCGACGAGGTGTGGTGTCAGCTGTTCAGCGAACCGGACGCCGGCTCCGATCTGGCCAGTCTGCGGACGACTGCGGTGCGCGAAGGCGGGGGATGGGTGGTGAATGGACAGAAGGTGTGGACGTCGCTCGCCCGACACAGCCAGTGGGCGATACTGTTGGCTCGGACCGATCCATCCGCACCCAAGAACAAGGGGATCACCTACTTTCTGGTCGATATGGACTCCGATGGCATCGAGGTTCGCCCACTGCGCCAGATCGACGGGGTCGCCCACTTCAACGAGGTCTACCTCACCAACCTCCGGATTCCGGATGCCAATGTCGTCGGGAAGGTCGACGAGGGCTGGCTGGTGGCCCGGACCACCCTCCAGAGCGAACGGGTGATGATCGGTGGCGGGGGGATCTCCTTCGATGACTTCCGGCCGCTGGCGGCAGCCGCTGGCGCCGACAGACGGCCGGTGGTGCGTCAGGGGTTGGTCAATGCCTATACGCGGCTGGAGATCCTTCGGTACCTCGGGTTGCGGGTGCAGACTGCTCTGAGCCAGGGCCGTCCACCCGGTCCCGAGAGCTCGATCCTGAAGCTCTTCTACTCGCTCCACATCGCCCGCACCGCCGACCTCATGCTCGAACTGGAAGGTGCGTCTGCGATGCTCGGCGTGGAGGCCGCACCTGATGGTGGATTCTGGCAGCAGTACTTTCTCTCGCAGTGGTCGTCGCGGATCGGGGGAGGGACTGACCAGATCCAGCGCAACATCATCGGCGAGCGCGTCCTCGGCCTCCCGCGGGAACCGGCCACGCCCGGAGGATCATCCGGGCCCTCGTGAGGTGGTGATCCATTCGTCGGGCGAAGGCTCTGCGAAGACACGGTCGGGGAGCCGTCGGCGACGAGCTGTCTTGATGGTGCCCAGGTGGGGTGGCCTGGGACTGCGTCTCCGCCCTCCCCGGAGCGGGTAACTCCTCGGTATGGCAAATTGGGGTGTGGCCCTGATTGAAGGGGGGTCGTATGAGCGGTGCCTGGCGTCGATTCTTCGTTACCGTGCTGAGTCTCACTCCTTGCTTGATCTTGGCGCCGCTTGTCGTCGCCGAACAGAGCACCGCATCGTCAGGCGTACAGGTGGTTGAGACCTGGGCTGGAATGAGCTCATCGATCGTCCCAGGGACGAGGAACAGTTTTCACCTGGCTGAGGCTTCATGGACGGTCCCCGAGGTCCGCTGTCCGTCCGGTGCCAACTCGGCCGTGTCCAACTGGGCCGGTGCAGGTGATGGCACACAGAGCAATCCGCTGTTCCAAGCGGGCAGCGAGTCCGAGTGCAGGGCTGGTGTTGCACGATACCGGGCCTGGTGGGAAGAGTTTCCTGTCAACCACCAACGAGACTTCGTCGATGGGGTGCATCCGGGTGACGTGATGGATTCCCTCGTCAGATGGGCACCCTCCACACAGAGTGGTCATGGCACCGTCATCCATGGAACTCGAGGACTTTTCGTCGGCCGGAGCCAAGGAGTGGGTTGAATACCACACGGTCAGGTCCGCCCCTCCCAGCGACCAGGCCGAGTGCATCATCGAGCGACCTCTTATCAGCGGCGGCCATGAGCCTCTTGCCGACTTTGGAACGACTCAATTCACGGACTGTCGAGCGGGATGGGGGAGAGGCAGCAAGGTTCAGGGTCGCATCTATCTGACACCCAACGCTGCACAGAACGGTCTGGAAGTGTACAAGGTGGACATGGCTGGCCTTCTGAAGCTGAGCGACTTCACCCCGACGGGTGGCTTTACCGGCACGTGGGAGAAGGGGACCTGATCCCGGCGACGGTCCTCTGTTCGAAGCTGCGAAGGCGCTCGAGGGGCAAGGGGGTCACCGAACGGGTCTACCTGTGGGCGCTTGGATCACAGGCACTCCCGCTTTCAGCTGTGGTCGCTCCTTTTCTAGCCGACCATGGGCCTCCGAGAGGATGCCGACGGCTCTAGAGCCAAGTGGTGGACCTGCGGGCGTGTGCGAACAGGCAATCGATCTCCCATCCGCTCAGACAGCTGGGACGTTCCGTCAACCAGTGGGCCAAGTTCCTCCGCGCGAACTACGTGAACGAGCCCGCCCTGTGGCTGCTCTTTGACCTTGAATCCTTCATGGGCGCCCACGACGGCTATTACTCCGGTTACCGGGACGGAAAACCCGCTGAGACCGGTGAGGAGCCGGACAGCTCGTTTCGCCTCAAAACAGGAGTTGCGGACGTAGGGGCGTCTCAGCCCGTTCACGAGGAACGTCTCTCCGGCCACCCACACCGAACTATTCGGGTGGTGTTTCGTATTGATGGTGAACACGCCCCCCGGACCGATCACGACGTGATCGATATCCGAGCCATGAGATCCGACCGGCACCGAGTGAAGTACCTTCCATCCGCCCGGAAGGCGGGCCAACACCTTTCCCGTGGCCACCTCGCCGTCGGCACCGATTCGATAGGCCCGCTCGTCCGTATGAATATTGAAGAGCCGAGCAATGCCGGTACTGAGGGGTGCGGTGCTCCGGTGGGCCCTGGCAAGTGTTCTGATGCCATTGCCCGGCCTGTTGAGAGCCAGGTCGGTCCAAGGGCGCTCAGGCTGTTCGGCGGAAGCCGAGTGCTCGGCCGGCTCGTCCCATTGATGGAGCCCGATGGGATCAGCGGCCACAGTTGGGCGGCTGATCCGACGATCCGACGATATGAGAACTCGGTCTCCCTTCAACACATAGGCGGCGGCCTGTTCTCTCAGTGCCAGCTCGAATTCAGACCGCAAGTCGTCCTCAAGAGTTCGAATCTCGAACTCTTGAGATCGATCCAACCGACATCCTCTCCCGACTGCGTCTTCAGATAGAGCCTGTGTTGTCCGTACTTCTTCCACTCCACGACCTTCAGCCGAGCCATAGGAGATAGATCGGCCTGAGATCTCAGGTCCTTAAGCGCTCCTGCCAGCGGTTGCGGTGCAATGAAGGATGGCGGTCGGAGGACCCGGGACCATTCCCTGATGACCCTGGCCGATCCTGCCTCGTTCAGGCGGGTGCCCGAGCTCGAAAAGCAGGCATCCAGTCGTTGAACGGTGATGTTCCGAACTGATCGAACGTCCCGTCCGCCGTACCCGAGGATGCATAGTGGAAGCACAGGGCAACCCGACCCTCATCGCTCACATTGTCTCCGCTCCGATGGGCAAGATGACTGTCGAAGAGGGCGAGGTCACCGGGTTCCATTACCAGTGCTCGGCTATCGGAGGAATCTTGATCGGTGAGTTCAAAGTACCTTCCACCAGTCGGTCCATTCCTGTTGCGGACGTGAGGTGCGAGTTCGGCAAGATGCGATCCGGGCTTGATCCAGAGGCAACTGGTTTCATTGTTCGCCGGAGTCAGGGCGATCCACGCGGCGACGACCGGACGTGGTGGATCGAAGGGGAAGATGGATGAGTCCTGATGCCAAGGCTGGCCCAGTGCTCCAGGCAGCTTCCATACCACTTGCGAGAGAAATACATCGATATCGCCAGGAAACATCGGCCGTACCTGAGCGAGAAGATGGTCGCTGGTGCACAGCGACAGAAATGGTTCTGTCCGATGGACCCCGTAGAGCTTGGAGATCCGATCCTTGGGAGGGAGCGAGCTTGGGAGGTTGCCCTCGAATCGGACCGGGTGGGCGTCGCCTCGTGCCTTTAGCAAGTCATCCGTCGCGGCGAGGAGCGAAGAGCACCGATCGTTCGAGATGAAGCCGTCGACTCGGAGAAAGCCGTTCGCCCGCCATGAGGCGAGTCGGTCAGAGGTGTCAGCCGACGGCTCTCCGAAGTCCATAGAAGACAAGCCTTGTCATCGCCGGCGGATAGGTCAAGGGTCGCCCTCTCTGCTCGAGTAGTCCAGCCGTGACACCATGAGACCGTGCAGGCACTTGTAGGACAGCCGGAATGGCTGGAAGTCGTCACCGCCGCTGAGCGTCCCGAGCTCTGGGAGCGAGCCAGGTCGGAGGACTTCTTCGACCAGGTGTGGCCGGAATACAACCGGCATGGAAACAACACCGGTCGGTACTTCGGCGAGCTGTTTCCCCGCTATGCCAACCTTCAGATCCTGTTTGCGGACCGCCGCTCTGAAGGCTTGGTCGCCCGCGGTCGGACCATTCCGTTCCGCTGGGACGGCACCCTTGAAGACCTCCCGAACGGCATCGACGCCGTTGGCTTGCGCGCCGTGGACGAACGGCAGGGTCCAACGGCGCTCTCGGCCCTGGCCGCAGAAGTCGATGCCGCCTACCAGGGTTTCGGGATCAGCTCTTTGGTGATCCGGGCCATGGGTGTCGTCGCACGACTTGCCGGATTGGCCCCTCTCGTGGCTCCGGTGCGACCCAGCTGGAAGAGTCGATATCCCTTGACCTCCATTGAGCGCTACTCCGCTTGGCTCCGAGATGATGGCCTTCCGTTCGATCCCTGGATGCGTGTTCACGTCCGGGCGGGGGCCAAGATCCTGCGCCCTGAACCTCGGTCACTCCAGATCAGTGCACCCGTTCTCGACTGGGAGACATGGACGCAGATGCAATTTCCCGAGGAAGGCCGATACATCTTCCCGGACGGACTGGCTCCTCTGACCGTGTCGGCAGGCTTGGGCCACTACTGGGAACCGAACGTGTGGTTGCGTCACGACGTCTGAATCTCGTGCCCCGATGAGGAGATCGGCGAGAGACCGGGGCGACCTGCGGCGCGACGGCGGTTCCCGTGGGGATTTGCCGCGGGTACCGGTGATCGCCCCGGAAGGTTGGCTGCTCCAGCCATCGCTGATCGGGCATGACCCCAAGCACCACTTACTCGACCACCGAGCAGTGGCCGACGAGAAACCGACGTCGCTCTAGGTTTGGAGAAATGAAACGACTGATCGTCTTGGTCCATGGGGCGTGGCACGGCGCATGGGCATGGCAGCGAGTGGTCCCTTTGCTCAGGTCCGCGGGAGTCGAGTGCATCCCTCTCGATCTACCCGGGCACGGAGAGGACGGTGGCCCCTTCGGCGACCTGCATTCCGACGCAGCGCGTGTGCGGGAGACGCTTGACGACCTTGGCGGTGACGTCGTGCTCGTCGGACACTCCTATGGCGGAGCTGTCATCACCGAGGCGGGACTCCATCCTGCGGTTCATCACCTGGTCTATGTCGCCGCCTTCGCCCTTGAGGCCGGCGAGTCTTGCGTCAGTGCCGCCACCGCCGAGGTCGAGGCCGGCCTCGTCTCTCACGAAGGTCGACCGAACCTGGGGGCCGGGTTCATCATGAGTACCGATGACCTGATCACGCTCGACCCTTCGAGCGCAGCTGAGTGCCTCTACAACGGCTGCGACACCCACGCCGTTGATTGGGCGATAGCGCACCTCGGCCCTCAACCGCTCATCACCTTGCAGGGAGAGCCGAAGGTTGCTGCGTGGCACACCAAGCCGTCCACCTATGTCGTGTGCACTAACGACATGGCGGTCCATCCCGACCTTCAGCGCATCATGGCGGGCCGTTGTAGCTCAGTGATCGAGTGGCCGACTGATCATTCGCCGTTCCTGTGTCGCCCCGACCTGGTGGCGGAGCTCTTGGTCGACCTGGCCGAGAGCCCCATGTGACGGCCACGTCCCAGCGCTATGGAAGGTTCAAAGGCAAGCGGCGGTGCCTGGGTCTGGACGTCGCCCCACCTCATCCCCAAGCGCCGGCCTCTTGCCGGGTGGCGACGTTGAGTCGGTTGAAGACGTTGGTCGTGGCGATGGCGAGAAGCAGCACAGCGAGCCCTGTCTCGTCGAAGTGCCGCGCTGCCTCATTCCAAACCTCATCCGGCACGGGGTTCGCTACGTCGGCAAGGCGGGTGACGGCCTCGGTCAGTGCCAATGCCGCTCGCTCGGCGTCGGTGAAGTAGGGCGCTTCCCGCCATGCCACCGCCGTGGCCAGACGGTCCTCACTCTCACCGGCCTGCCGTGCATGGGCAGTTCCCGACTGCACGCATGGGCTGCAGCCATTGATCTGACTGGCCCGCAAGTGGACCAGGCCGAGGGTCGACTCGGTCACACCTCCCTGGTGGGTGGCTTGGGCCAACGCCTGGATAGCCTGCATGGCCTCGGGAATGATTACGGCTGGATTCTTCATCCGTACCGGCACGGGGTCCTCCTTGATTTCGTCATCGGTCAGGCTTTACGGATGCCTCGTGTCGCAGAATGAGGCTCACGTTGGTCATACATATGACAATCGCGAATGGACAAATGTGACAGATGGAGGTCGGAACGACATGAGATTTCGAGCCAACGTCGAACCACCCGAACCGATGAAGGGGCTGGAAATTCCCGAAAGGGTCGTGGAAGCGCTCGGTGGAGGCAAGCGCCCGAGGATCATCATCACGATCAACGACCACACATGGCGGAGCAGGATCGGCGTCATACGTCGGCCGCTAACTCCTTGGCCTGAGTAACGCCAACCGGCGTGCAGCCGGTGTTGTGACCGGGGCCGAGGTGGGAGTTGGAACGAGACGGCTCAACCGTCGGCCGAGCCGCACGTTCAGGCGTGTGGAGAGCTGGAACTAGATTCCGAGCGATGCACCAAACAGAGGAGGACAAATGGACAAAGAGGCCCAAGCCGCAGTCGGACGGCTGATCGACAAGGACCAGATCGTCGATCTCGTCCATCGCTATTCGTACGGCGTCGACCACAGGCTCTACGACGACGTCGTCGAACTCTTCACCGAAGACTGTGTGGTCGATTACGGCCCGACATTTCCTCCTGTGCGATCCAGGGCTGGTCTCCGGCAGATGTTCGGACATCCCGAGGCTCGATACGTCGCAACGAGCCACCACAATGCGAACGTCCTCGTGACATTTGAGGACCATGAACATGCATCGGTACGCACATCTGTGTACGCCTGGCACCAGCGGGGAGACGGGACCACACCCCGCCTATGGGGCTATTACCACGACTCGGTTGTCCGACTTTCCGATGGATGGCGCATCGCCGAGCGACAGCTTCGGACCCTGGGGGCCGAGGATTGGAACGTTGCGATGCACTCGGCGCTTGATGGCGAGGCTCGGTAGTCGGCGCTCTTCTTCCGCAGCCCGTCCCCGACCCGGATCATTGGAACCGATGCCGTTCCACGTCGCATGCGCCGACCCGACCGCGTTGCGGGGTTTGATCTAGCATCCTCTCATGCCCTCGGACCTAGCCCTGAAGGCCATGAATCGCGTTCATCGCATAGTGCTCAGAGCCACAGGCGGCCGGCTCGGCTGGACCGCTGGTGGGATGCCGGTGATTGAACTGACGACCACAGGACGGCGCAGTGGCCAGCCTCGCTCGACCATGCTTACCTCGCCCTATCAGGAAGGGTCGACCGTCGCCATCGTCGCCTCGCGTGGAGGCGACGACCATCATCCGGCGTGGTATCTCAACTTGCGAGACCATCCGGAAGTGACCGTGTCTGTCGGGGGCAAACCGGCACAGCGAATGCGTGCCGAGACCGCCGGGCCCGAGGAGCGGGACAGGATTTGGCCCCTGATCACCGGTGACCACCGCAACTACGCCGGATACCAGCGCAAGACGAAGCGGGAGATACCTTTGGTGCTCCTGCACCCGATGGAGGGATGATCGTCGACGCTGAGCTGAGCTCATCATCGCCGCCGAGGCATTGCTCCGCGGTCATCGGACACGTACCGAGATCGGGCGATCGGGGTAGCCCCGATCATCGGCTCGGGGCGTCGCCATCCACCACCTGCGATAGTGCTCCGCTAGCTCACTGCGATGTCTGACGAACCTCCGATGTGCCGCCCCCCGCCATCGACTCATGACGCTCGACCCGCTACCCCGGGTCGACATGAGTTCGCGACGAATAATCAGTCATCTTGATCTGGAACTGCTCGAGCAATTTACGGAAGCCGGTCACCTCTCTGGTGAGAGCCGGCCAATCGGGTCCGCTGGGACACTGAGCATGTTCTTGGAGAACATCGGCGAGCGCAATGGTGGACCGAAGCACCCTGGAGAATGACACAGCGAGGTCGGGAATCGGGCAATGATGATTCAGCAGCCATTTCGTAGAATCCCGGGCGATGGCTCGGAGTTGGTCACTGACAGCCAGCCCTGCCTCGGGCGTTGACGACCAATAGGCGGAGTTCAAGGAAGCCATCAGGGGACTCAGGATGGACTGCATCTCGAGTTGCCATGGCTTCAGGTCACTGGCTGGCCCAGCTCGATCGGGTTCAGAATGATCAACCATCGTCCACCCGGTTTCTCTTGCGCATCTTCCCTGCTCTATGAGGGCGCTCGAACGAGACATCCCCCAAGCGGGAACTATATGTAGACGATCGCTTCCATGCTCCGGCCAGGGCACCATGCCCACTCAGGGTTGCTGTCAAGTCGCTATAGGCGGTCGCCTCCTGAATACCGTGGCCGTTTCGACGAGATCAGGGTCAGTTCAGGGACCACGCAACGACACCTCTGAGGCTAGGTATCCGCCATGTCCCACACCGTCCGTCGCCTCAGCCGGCACCTATCTCCACATACACGTGGCTGAGTCCCGCACACCGACTTCGCCTGGTGAGAACAAATCGCGGTCTCGAGTCTGAGGGCGAATCGGGAGCACCAACGCGTAGGAAATCCAGGAAATGTGGCGCCGGCCACACCTATTCCACTTGGTTTGTGAGTTAGAGCCCCAGCTCACTAAGTTTTCGTGCCACTGGTGCATCAAAGTTCCGATGCACTGCGAATGCCAGAAGGCCCGCGACCACGGCGACGGCGAACTTTTGCCGGAAGACAGACTTGACGAGGGTCGTCACGAGCAATCCGATCAAGATGTGCGCAGCTGCATTTGCCAAGAGGCTTGGTGGGGCCTGGGTTTCTCCCGTCTCATCCATGGCACTGATTTGATCACCCTCGATCCCCAACCGCAATAGCCGGCGATAGTCGAGTCCGTTCTAGGTATCCCACGGCCGTATCTGTCAAGCGGCTCGAGTTAATTCGAGTTCCGCTCGGTGGCCCCAAGCGGTGCCTTCGTCGTAAGCGATGCGGCTGACCAGACAGCCGTGGAGGATGCCCACCAGCCGGTTACCCAGGTGCCGGAGTGCCGCGTGGTGGGTGTCTCCAGCAGCCCTTCGGTAGTCGTAGAAGGCCCGGGCTCCCGGTGAGGAGTTCATCGATGTGAAGGCCCACTGATAGACGGCGTCGGCCAGCCGCTTGTTCCGTGCGTAGCGGGCCAACACGATCCGCTTGGTGCCCGATGCTCGGGTGATGGGTGACGTGCCGGCGTAGTTTTTGCGAGACTTAGCGGTGGCATACCTGTTCGGCTCATCGCCGAATTCGCCGAGCACCCGGGCGCTGAGGATGGTCCCAAGTCCTGGCTGGGATCGGACCACCTCGGCATCCGGGTGTTGCTCAAAATGGGCTTCGAGCTCCTGAGCCAGCTCGGCCACCTGGGCGTTCATGGTGGCGATCACGGCCACCGTGGCCGAGACCGAGGACCCCATGGCCGTGGCCACAAGGGCCGAGCCCTGAGTTGGGGTGCCCGCAGGGCTTCTTGGATCTCCTCGGCCCGCTGGTCGATCCGGCGTTGACGACCACCTCGCCGGAGGGCAGTGGCGATCTTGGAGCGGGACAGACCCGCACCAAGCGTCGGAGTGGGAGCAATCCTCAATAGCTCGAGCCCATCGCCGCTGGTCAGGTCCTCGAAGGCCACCAGGGCAGCCGGGTAGAACTCCCGCAGTGTGGACCGCAAGAAGTTGGTCTGGCGGGTTCTCGACCAGATCATGGTCTGGTGGGCCCGAGCCAGGACCTTGATGGCTTCGGCCAGCTCGCTGTCCCCGGCCACCGGGCGGTGGTTATGCCGGTCGGTCCGGACCATGTCGGCCAGAACCTTGGCGTCCCCAGGGTCGGACTTGGCCCCCGAGGTCGAGTGCCGGTCCCGATAGCGAGAGGTCGACATCGGATTGACCGCAAAGACCAGGTAGCCGGCAGCCATCAGAGCCCCGACGAACAAGCCGCGGTCGGTCTCGATCCCGATCACCACCTCATCGGGTTCTTCGGCAAGGGCACCCACCATCTCGTGGAACCGGGCGATGCCTTCCACGCCTTCGGGTAGTCGGCCACCGGCCAGTCGTTTGCCGTCCTCATCCTGGACGAACACATCGTGGTGGGCTTCTGCCCAGTCCACTCCGACAAAGATCATCAACCTCGCTCCTCTCCATCGACGGTCACGACATGAGCCCGAGGACTCCAGCGGCTTCCTAATGGATCAGTGCTCGAGGCACGACATCCCACCAGCCGTCCGAGGAGACCTCACCGACCAACAGGGGCACGATCTAGAACTAGGGCTCAAGACCCTGGCTCACACAGTGCTCACCTGTCGACGGCTCGGTAACCAGCCTCACTCCACCACGGAACGAAGTGGTCGATCCCCATTAGGCTCCTCGTCAGGCTAGGGAGGTGTCCCGACGATCGGTGCGTCGAAAATGGGCGGACAGCGGAACGACAATCTGGGCACGTTTGGAACCTTTTGGCCGCTCCGTGCGTCTTAGTGTGTGAGGAGCGAGTGCCGTTCGGTTTGATGGCCAGAGGGTAGGAGCGGCAAAGGATGGCGTCTTCAAGCATCAGGCGGGTCCAGATGGTGCTCATGGTCGGAATCGTGGGCTTGCTCGGAGTGGCGTGCAGCCAACCGTCCTCACAGGCGAAGCCGCAGACGAGGCCGGCGGTCAGGAGGATCAGCCAAGCGTTGCCCGCTGTGGTCAACGGTGTTCCGCTGTTGGGCCTGGCGAGGCACGCACTTGGGGCGGCCGAGGCCTATTCGGTGTACAAGCCTGTAGGAGTTCGAGCCGTGGTCACCACGCAGGCGGCACTCTATGCGCAGGTTCCAGCAGGAGGGGCCGCCCGACCGGAGTATGTCGTCATGTTGCGGGGCCGTTTTCGTTGTGGGTCTTGCGGAGCGGCAACGCTGACTTCGACCACGACGACCGATCCTGCGTCGGTCAAGGCCTCGACCATGGTGTTGCAATTACCGCTCCCCCTCGCTGATGGGACCACTACAGGCGTCGCCGTGGGGGCGGGCACTCCCAATATGGCCGCGCTCGGGCGGGTCTACAACCTCGACCCCTACATAAGGTCGTTGGCCGGAGTCAGGGTGCCGATCGGCCCGCTCCCCGGCTAGGTCATCGCGACTTGTACGGACAAGCTCGTGTTGCCGAATGCCAAGCGAATGGATGGCCCAGGCAACGACCGAGGTCCACTCCAACGGGATCCATCTCCACTATGGCAGTAGCGATTCAGACCGCATCTTCGGACCGCTCGCAGTCAGAGGTGTGGTCCGTCCCACTCGAGGTGTTCGTGGTCCCACTAAGGCTTGCGAGCCTCGATCAAGAATCGACTCGCATGCGCAACGTACCGTCCATCCCGCTGAATCTTCTGGTGCAAGGTCCAAAGTCGATCCCGGTAGCGCTCCACGCTGAAGTCGGGCACGATCCAGATCACTAAACGCAGGAAGTAGACGACGGCTCCTATGTCATAGAACACCGTCCGAAGTCGTTCCTGACGGAGGTCAGTGATGACCAATCCCGCCCCGATAGCTTCGTGCTCGGCGAGTCGCGGATTTCTTGCCGAGCTCTTCGGCCAGGGTCCCATGATGAACTCGCTGAGGTCCCTCACGCTGTCCGGCCCGATCTGCTGAGAGAGGTACGTCCCACCCGGAAGCAGCACTCGTTCGATCTCAGGCCACCATGTGGTGATGGGATGACGGCTTGTGACCAGGTCAAACATCGCGTCGCAGAATGGGAGCATCTCGTGTTCGTCGTCAGTGGCTACTACGAACGCTCCACGCTGTCGTAGGCGATCAGCGGCGTGAACCACGTTGGGTAGATAACCCTCTGTCGCCACGAGAAGCGGCGGGAGGCTGGGAACTGAGGCGAGCATCTCGCCCCCTCCAGATTGCAGATCCAACGCTCGCCTCGACTGTTCGAAGCGCTCGGCCACCAGCTTTGAGTACTGCCAGGATGGGCGCTCCTCGGTGGCTCGACCGGCGAGCCACTCAAAGTTCCAACCTCTGATCGGAGTTGAGTTTGCCTCAGCAACGAGCGCCTCAAAGAACTGGTCCACATCACATGTTTGCACTCCGGCGTGCGGAGAACTCCGTCCGGGTCGATCGCCTGAACCGTGACCGATGTCTCAGTGGCGTCCGGAGGTATCCCATGTACCGGTGGTGTGGGAGAGCTTCAACGACCAGTCAGGACAGTTTCGAGGAGCGTCTCCTCAATCTCTGCGTCTTGTTTCTAGGCCTTGCCGCTGGCTGGCGTGGCATTGGCATCACCATCGGTCAAGGGCACTCGAGAGTGAGTACAAATGGCAGAATCGGTGCCATGCGTCTTGGCATCGCTCATCACTTTGGCTGGGCCGTGGCCATAACCGCCTCGGAGGACCATACGGTCGTAGACCGTCGCAGGATCGAGTTGGTCGAACCCGGCATAGCCGTGGCGCCGATTCACCACGAGGGAGGCCCACATCTCCTCCACCGGTCGGGCGTGCCACTCGACGACGACTGTCTGGCTGAATTGGTTGCGGCCGTTCGGTCCTCTGTTGTCCGATCGGCGTCGGCGGCCCTTGACGAGCTTGAGGCTGCGCTACCTGGGCCGGTCGACGGCATTTCGCTTCGTGGCTGGCCAGCCGATTTCCCCAACGACGTCGCCGTCCAGCGCCGCGTACCATACGAGAGCCGTGCAGATTCCGTCATGTACTGCAAAGTGCTAAATGAATTGGCACAAGCACGCGGATGGCCGGTCCATACCTACAACGCCAAGACCGTCGAGGACGATGCCATTCGCATCCTGGGTGAACGAGCGAACGAGGTGCTTCGCAGCCCGAGGTCAACCATTGGGCCACCCTGGTCGAAGGATCATCGGCTGGCATTGGCGGCAACAATCGTTGCGACCTGATCATCTCAGCGCCGCTTGGCGGTTTGGATATGGCTCTTGAGAAGGGCGCTTGGACGTGGGGTGGTCTGCACGCATGAACGTTTCATGGCGATGCACTCGGTGTCTCGCCTCAACCTCGCTCGGCCATCGGGCGTCCCGGCGACAGCGCGTCCTGGAGAATGGCAAATAAAGTGATATCATAATAATATCAGTTTTAGTAGGTCTTCGGTGAGGGAGGGACCATGAGCCAGCCTGTCCAGCCGTACCTTGACCCCGAGGCAACTCCGGTCGGTCAATTGGGTACCCGCGTCGAGATCCATGAGCGGAAAGCGTGGGCCATTAGCGGATGGTTCGGAGTCGCCGCCGCTGCCGGCTGCATTGCGGCGTGTGTGTTGCTGGCCCAGCACTCGCTCGGGGCCATCGCGGTTGGTCCGGCCGTCGTTGCCGTTGTCATCCTTGCTTCGCTGGTCATTGTGCAGCCAGGCCAAACCAGGGTCGTCCGGTTCTTCGGCAGCTACATCGGCACCGTGCGCCGTACCGGCCTGTCCTGGATTCTGCCCCTCACCGACCGGAAGAATGTGAGCATTCGGGTCCGGAACTTCGAAACCAGTCATCTGAAGGTGAACGATGCCGACGGCAATCCTGTGGAAATCGCGTCCATTGTCGTCTGGCAAGTGTCCGATACCTCGCGTGCTCTCTACGCAGTGGATGACTACCTGAATTTCGTACGAGTCCAGGCCGAATCAGCGTTGCGGCACGTTGCAACGACACATCCATACGACAACCCTGCAGATAACGGTCTATCGCTTCGCGGCTCGACCGACATTGTCGCCGGAGAGCTTGCCGAGGAGATGGCCCAGCGCGTCGCCATAGCCGGGGTGGAGATCATCGAGGTGCGCATCAGCCATCTTGCCTACGCGTCGGAGATCGCCCAGGCGATGCTGCGCCGGCAACAGGCTAACGCCGTTGTTGCGGCCCGCTCTCGTATCGTCGACGGTGCGGTCGGGATGGTGGAGATGGCGCTTGGCCGGCTGAGTGAGCGCGGTATCGTCGACCTTGACGAAGAGCGCAAGGCCGCGATGGTCAGCAACCTGATGGTCGTACTCTGCGGTGACCAACCGGCTTCGCCGGTGGTCAACACCGGGACGCTCTACTCCTGATCCGTGAATGATCGGAAGCAGGTACTGCTTCGGATTGACCCGGCTGTCCATGACGCTCTGGCCCAGTGGGCAGCGGATGAGTTCCGAAGCCTGAATGCCCATATCGAGATGCTGCTTCGCAGAGCCCTCGATGACGCCGGACGAATGCCGAAAAAGGCACGACCTCTACCCAGACGCGGGCGCCCGCCCACAGAGTGACTCGATACGTCTGAACTGCTGGCGGCGTGCCACCACCGCGGCATGCCGAAAGGGTGTCTCAGAATGTCACAGGGAATGAAGGCATGACACGTCACCCCGAGCCCTCCGCCACAGGGTGTCTAGCCGATCTGACGTGTGACCAAACCGACCAGTCGGCCCCGATTGCCAGCGTTCTTGTGTCAGATGTGAGTCACGGAGACGATCACGAGCTAGGGCGAGCGCACAGATCGCAAATGAGCACCCCGTCTGACACTTCGACAGCCACCCTGACTCCCGCTCCTCGTTCGGTGATCAGGGTGTTGCAGTGGTAACAACGTCCATTTTGCCTGTCGAACAGCCTGATCCTTCGCCTTTGCTCGACGACTGGGGAGTGCGACCTGTCCACCGCCACCGGTCCCGCTGGTCCGTGCACCCTTCGATATTCGACGCCATTCCGCCAGATGACTTCGGGAGGTTCTGGCTCTTGTCGCATCGCCATAGGAGATGGATCGGCCACTTCCTGCCTCAACTTGACCCGCCGCCCTGCCGCACCAGCAGATCGATTCGTGGGCCCGTCGACAGACCGAGCCATCAGGCATGGAAAATCGGCCTCGATCTCGGCTTCCCGGTGTTGGAAACTGACCAGTTGGCTTACCGAAGGGTTGGAGATATTCTTTTGGTGGTGGTCTGACGCTTTGAGGGGGGTCTCAGATGAGCGATTTCAGCCAGGTGGAGGGGTCGTGGCTGGCGTGTGACGGCAATTGGTATCCGCCGCAGTCCCTAACTGATTGGCGGCGGGAGCATCTCAGCGATTCAACTCAACCCCAAGGAGATACGTCTGAACCAATCCCGGTGCCCGCACTGACTGAGCCGAACGCGCCGGAATCGCCTACCTCGAAGGCCTTCGGCTGGTGGCATTCTTCGGACCGAATCTGGACACACGATCAGATCGAGGCCCGCCGGCCCCCACCTGGCACGTGATCCCATGAAACATTTGCAGGAGTATCCGGGAGCGAATAAGCAATCCAACCGCGGGACTCGTCGTCCGTCAGACGGTTACCGATTGCGTCAGCCTTTGGGCTGTGGCGGCATTCTGGGACAAAACCCTGGGTTGTTGGGACGCCAAGGAGGAGGACACCTATCTCTGGATGTCCGAATCCGGTTCGTTCGAATTGCTATTCCTTGAGTCGAGCGCTCGGGTTCTTTGTGGACGTGAACTGCGCCCTAGGATCTCTCGATGCCCCAAAAACAACCTCCCCAGGCAGACACCAATCAGGGACTCGGCTGCCCTCTTCTGGACGTACTCTCTCATCGTCATTTCATCGAAGATGGTCGTCATGTCGTTGAACTGAGTATCTCTGACGAGATGCGGGGTCCCGGCGGAGCTGTTCACGGAGGACTCGTGGCCAGTCTTATCGATTGCGCTGGTGCCTCTGCGGTTGCACAGGCCAGTAAGCGCCCGCCGGCTACTTCGAACCTCACCGTCAGCTATCTCGCCGCTGGCAGAGTGGGCCCGTTACGCGCTGAGGCTGAAGTCTTGCGACTCGGGCAGAGTCATGGAGTCTGCAACGTTCGTGTCTACGACAATGGAATGGACAATCGGTTTGTCGCCACGGCAACTGTCACCGTCAACTTCCTTGATGGGACCGAGTTCAGTTCGAACGCTGTTTAGACGCGTTACAGCAAATCAGATCCGGTCATCACGGCGGTCGGTCGTTCCCTCAATAGTTCGCTGCTCTTGTAGCCGAATCGCCCTGAAGCGGTGCCAGAAGAGGAGAGCGACGGCCATTACGACCAGCGCTGCAGCCAGGTAACCGGCGTAACTGAAGGCTTTGAGCACATGCGTGTAGCTGGAACCCAGGGCGTAACCAACGCTTGTCAAGATGGTGCACCAAATGGCGCATCCGATGACCGTGAAGATCAAGAACTTGCCCATCGCCATCTCTCCCAGACCGGCGGCAAAGGAGACAAACGAGCGAACTAGCGGGATGAAGCGACCGAACAGCACCACTGGCTCACCACGTCGGGCGAACCAGGCCTCGGCGCGGTCGAGATCCTTATGAGTGAGTAATACATACTTGCCCACCTTGTCGACCAGTGTCCGCCCCCCGAAGTATCCGATGAGGTAACCCAACATGGACCCCAGCACTTCGGCCACGGTGGCAACGACAATGACGACCACCAGGTTGAGATGATGCGGTTCATTGGGGATCTGCCCGCTGGCCAGAACCCCGCCATAGATGATGGCCACCTCGGCTCCGACCGGCAGACCCATCGAAGAGATGAAGCTCAACCCGAAGACGGCCACGTAACCCCAGGTTTCAAGAAAGTGCTCCATAGGGCTCCCTTAAGTCGGCGACATGGCAGTACGTTCAGCCAGATTGAGCAGTATCGCTTCGCAACCTGACAGATACATGAAGAGCCGTAACGGCGATCGCCGGTCTCCCATCTCATCCAGTAGCCACCGATTCCTCGACGTCAATTGCCCGGTCGCAGCAGTTGGGAAACGATCCGACGATCAACGCGCCTCGGGCCCCTCTCCTGGCACCAACTTGTGTCGTCTATGCCGTCGCACGAAGACGAATATCAAGAGGGCGCTCGTTACCAGACCGAGAAGAAGTATCACGATGTCCTCGGCCGACCGGTGACCAGTCGATACTCGACCAATTCCATAAGCGGTAGCGGCAACGGAGAGAGTAAAGCCGATTGATGCGATGAAGTTCCACACGATGAACTGGCTCAGCTTCATCCTGGCCGTCCCCGAGATGATGGCTGGGGTGAAGAAAACAGCCAGTCGACCCCATTTGGCGTAGGCCCGTTCTCCCTTGTCGAGCAGCTGTTGGCGGCTTGCCTGGCGTTTGCCAGGGCGGGCCAACAGTTGCGTGCCCCAATGATGGCCGATGGAGTAACCAATCAAGCCGCCGGCTTCACCGCCGATCACCGAAACGACGATTACAGCATCAAGATTGAGATTGCCTTGACTAGCACCAACTGCAGCGGCTGCGACAGCCGCACTCCCAATTGCCGGTACTCCGGCCCACGAAGCCATGACCGCCAAGAACAGGAGCAGGTACTCCCACCAGTTACTACTCACGGATGACGTCCACAATCCCTCGCAAGGACCGGATGCCCAGTGGCCCGGATTTTGTAGACCACCTTATGGCCAGGGTTAGTTGAGAGGACCCCATGTTGTGGCTGCATCGAGCGCAGCATCCCAAGCCTTCCGGGAATCGTAAAGACCTCCCTGCTTGCTGTCTGCTCTCTGAAGGTCGCTTCCGTCTACGACAACTCCGGAATCGGGGACGGCACGCACCAAGTTTCCACTCGGCGGTTCATTCGGCGGAGCGTCCTCCAATTCAGTTCGACCATCTCTCACCAAACTGGTGGGTCTACCTGCCGAGAACCACCGGTGCTGGTGAGCGTGGTAGGGGTCTTCGTACCAACCTTCTGCATCTTGGTCTACATCCATCATCCCCACGTTAACCTGCCTCCGGAGATGCGACAGTAGCCGCCGGCTCGGTGGCAAGGGTCACCATTGGACGGCCCTCGAACAACAGATCTCTTCGGCAGAGTTGTCGATCCAGCGACCGTGACCTCGTGGTACTAGATAGTGAGCGCCAACCAGCTGCTCCGAACAGCGAGGAGCACAACCATGCCTCATCCAGTAGTCCATGCGGAGATCCGCTCTGTCGATCCCGACGCAACACGAAAGTTCTACGCAGATCTCTTTGACTGGAAGGTTGCATCCGAAGGCGGAGTTCCGGGCTATACGTTCATCGACACGGGTGCCGAAACTGGCCCCTACGTCGCCATCAGCCCACGCCAAGGGCCAGACGACGAGGTTCTGTTCTTCGTGGCGGTCGATGACGTAGCTGCCACCCTCAAGAGGGCCGCGAAACGGGGAGGCACGATCATTCAGCCAACTCAGGAGGTGCCCGGAACGACCTTCGGCGTCTTCGCGGACGCTCAAGGTCACAAAATGGGTGTCGCCTCGAGCGGCTAGGCAGGGATGCCGTCTATCTGGCGGCGGACCGACTCAGGGCACGGTCGACAACGACCCTGAACGCCATGGTCATTGTTCGGAGGCAGACGCGCAATTGCCGGAATGTGGTTGGATAGCCGCGAAGCTCCCTATCGAATAGCCGCCCACCGAGAAGTCACTAGCGCCCCTCGCTGGCGCTGCTCAGACGACTCGAACTTCGGCTAGCCGCTTGACTGCGTACTCGTCGTCCCAGCAGACGGCGGCTTCCCATGCGGCCGATGCTTGTGCGGCGATGTCGTGAGCGCCGTCATCGAGATCGGCGGCGTTATGCGGCAGCACCAGGTCGAGGTCGGCGACGTCGACATGCGACTCGTCCCAGTCGATCAGCGTGACCCGATCGTCGGTCATGCGGACGTTGCCTGGGTTGGGGTCGCCGTGGACCACACATGTCTGACGTCCGGCGAGCCGCGACCACGCTGCTCGGCATCGAGCAACGCCGTCAGTCGGCATTGCTCTGAGGTCGATCCTCGTTCCGGTTTCGGCGTGTAGGAGGTCGATCGACGATTGCCAGCCCGGGCGTTGCGGCCAGGCCTGGGTCAAACGGTGTAACTGGCGGAGCGTGCCGGCCACCCGACTCCAGTCGGCTCGCGTCTCGGGCGGTCCGCCTTCCACGTAGCTCATCACCACCAGTCCCTGGGCGAACAGCCGGCCGTCCGTCGTCGGCATCGGCAGCGGCACGGAGAGACCTTCACGGTTGAGATAGTGGAGAAGCTCGGTTTCCCAACCCAGATCAGCGTCGCTCCTGGCGCGGAGACGACCGACCGCGAGGTGTCCGTTGACGCGCACGCCCCATACTTCGTTGCCAACTCCGTCGCCGAGCGGCGCAATGGGAACGGCGTCGTCACCCCACTGCTTGAGTGCCTCCCATCCCACTGACCACATCCTGGCAGAGTTCCGGATCAGGAGATCACAAGAAGTCGCCCAAGGCCGGTGTTCTGGGATACCAGGGCCACTTGCCTCACAGTGATTCGGCAAACTGGATGAATGTCGATGGAGGTAGATAGTCGACTGGAACGTCCCCGTACCGGCGGTATTCAGCAACTCGAACCACGTTCGAAACCGACCCCTCAACGACACTGCACAGGCTAAAGGTACGGCCGACCGAGAAGAGCGTGGGTGCTTCCGCCCGACCATAGCGAACGTCCTCAAAATCCAACCGTTTGGTACGTGTAACCAGGCAGTACGTGCACCCGTCCGGTGATGAGCCTACGAACCGAGCCACCATGCAGTGGTCGTGCCCGTCGTCAATGACATACACGGCCGAGTGTTTGTCCTCTTCTCCAGACTGCCAGCGGATCGGATCGGAATCGGAAGACGTGTTGAACCACCCATGCCTCATGTACCTCATGGCCCACATAATGACTGTTGGGATCGAATCTTCGGATTCACGGGCACCCAGGGGAGTTGACCTCTTCGGCTCTGAGAGCAGAGGGCTGTGGCTAAGGCCGCCCTCCGCAGCCTTGAGAATCCAGAGGCTTCGACCACCGAGGGGGAATATCGGAGTGGGGCGATTGTCATCACCGCCGATCGCCTCGTCAGAGCTACCTTCGGCCATTTGGCTCCATCTCCTGCATCCGAGTTCAGCTCCACCTGTCCCGCCTACGCATCCTAGGTTGATGAGTTATCCACACGCCCGCTCATGCCGGCCGGTGAGCCGTGAAGTACATTCCTGCCCGGGGTTCAAAAGGCGACGTTTGGCCGCCGAGTTGATTTGTCGCCTAACCCCCGCCACCGAGCCTGGCGGCTGCTTCCCGGACATTCTCTTCTGCAATCTCACGGTCCGGCGCTTTGGATTGCTCCCAAAGATCCAAGGCTTGAAAGAGGCGCAAGAAGTCGCCCGAGAGCGGCCCACGTAGGGAGAGGTCCCGGAGTTGAGCCTGAAACACGGACCAAAGAACGGTGGGAGAGGTCTCCCCCGAAGCGTATTCCCGGGCAGCTTGTCGGATGGTCGCCTCGGCATCCCGAGATTTCATTCAGCAATCGTGCCAGATCGCAGCACGCGCCGTCATGAGCGTGCCGGAAAATATGAGTTAGAAGGCAAAGTAGCCGTAGTGAGATTGCCTCACTTCACCTGACGTAGAGTGCCACCGTTCCGCCTGGCCCGGGGGCAGCCATGACCACTGCTGACCCGGTGTTGTAAGCGACGCTGGGCGGAATCGGGACATTCGGAGTACGGTGCTCAGGCTGCTGACAAGTGACCGCCGAGCGAGCTCAACAGCCAGGCGCGGAAGAAGGGATCTGAGACGGTGATTCGTGACAGCTATCTGCGGCACCTTGCCTCGGTCCCTCTGTTCTCGAACTGCACCAAGAGCCAGCTGCAGGAGATTGGCAAAGTGGCCGACGAGCTGATCCTTCCTGTCGGGAAGGTTCTGGCTTGTCAGGGTGAGGTCGGTTTTGAGATGTTCATACTCATCGATGGTGCCGCAGCCGTGACCAGGGATGGACAACACGTGGCGACCGTCACCGCCGGCGACGTGGTGGGGGAATTGGCTGTCCTGTCGGGTCACCCACGCAACGCAACGGTTGTAGCGGAGACCGAAGTGCGCGTTCTGGTGCTCACGCAGAGGGGCTTGAACCAACTTCTGGACGACATACCAGGTCTGGCCAAGCATATGCTTTACGAGGTCACCGCCAGAATTGTGGAAGGCAGTCGACGCGGTCAAGAGCTCGCCGTATTCGTTGATGTGAATCTGGGATTTCTTCACTTCCACGAGCAGTAATAGCTCAGGCTGCCGGAGGGCCGAAGGTTACCTTTGAGTCCGCTGCTCCTCGCACCAACCCCGGTCGATCATGGCATCTAGGTGGCCGCGACATCGATCGAGCTCGACCAAGAACAATGGGACCCCTCTCCGGTGCTCCGGAGAGCTCTGCTCTTCGGCGGCATCGGTGCAGTAATTCGCCAATCCGGCGAACGCGGAAAAAGAGCTGTCATGAAAGTCGTGACCGTTCGAGACCGGTGGTCGGCGGCGCCCCACCGATAGAGTTCTCTCTGTGGCCGACGACGAACGCGATCCGCCAAGAGACATTGGAGCGCCGGCAACTCGGGCGCTCATTGGAGCCGGCTACACCTCGCTCGATCAACTCGCAGGGGCCTCGGCGAAGGAGCTGGCGGCCCTACATGGCTTCGGTCCGAAGGCTCTTCGGATCATCCGGGAGGCACTGGAAAAGCGAGGTCAATCGCTCAGTTAGGGTCTCACCTTCCCGACGATCGGGGCACTCTGTTGCTCAGTCAGGTCATCGAGCAGAGCCAAGTTGGTCCAGGACGATCCAATCCCCGAAACCACAGGGCGCTGGGCAGATCTACGGAGTTCGCCTCCGGTACCTCGGTTGCCTCGAGCAGCCATCATGGTGACGGTGTGCACGGTATGGTCCACGGGCATGGACCCACTGGTTGCCCACCAGCGTGCGCAGGACACCTTCGCCCATGTGCTTGTCAACGTGACATCCGATCAACTGTCGTCACCCACGCCGTGTCCTGAATGGGATGTGAAGGCCCTCATCGGTCATGTCATAGTGGGCAACGGGCGAGTCGTAGAGCGAGCTGGCGGCCAAGTGTCGCCACTCCCCGAAGACCTCGGTATTGCCCACCGAGCCTCTGCCGAGGCGGCGCAGAAAACCTTCGCTGAGCCCGAGGCCCTTACCCGCACCTATCGGTTGCCCGTCGGAGAAGTTCCGGGCACCGCATTCATCGAGTTGCGGACGACTGACCTTCTTGTCCACGCCTGGGACCTTGCCGTTGCAACCGGGCAGGCGACCGACCTCGACCCGGAACTGGCCGACTACGTGCTCGCGTTCTCGCCGCAGATGATGAGCCGCCCTGGACTCCGAGGTGTCGGTCGTCCATTCGGTGGCGAGCAGCCGTGCGGCGACGAGCGCCCAGCGGCCGATCGAGTTGCGGCCTTTCTCGGCCGCGAGTTGGGCTGAAGGAGATGGCAAGGTATGAGGTCTAGAAAATCCGGCGCGTTTGGCTGAACGTTCCTCCCTTGCCGAATCCAAAACCGGTCTGGGGTGCTACGCGGTAGACCAGAACCTCTGCTCGTCGGATGGCGTCCCCAAGGCCGGACCACGTTCCATCCGGTGCGGTGAAATGCGATCCATTCTTCGATTCGTAGGTGCTGGCAACACGTCCAAGCTCGGCACTCTCACTCACGCTGTCAGCGGGTCCTTCAATGACGAGATCGAGACCGTTGAGAGAGTTCTGTCCCGTCGTCAGGGCGCAATGACGGTTGGCGGAGAGGTTCTTCGCTTTGCGCTCGCTTGGACCAGTACAGAAATACAGTGCCCCCTCGAGCCAGATTGCCAGCAGAGGTGTGACGTGCAGGCGTCAGTCAGGTCGAACTGTCGAAAACCAATAGACCTGAGCGCTCGTCAGCTCATGCAACGCCTGGGACCATTCGGTCGCTTTCGCGTCCGGGCCGCTGAAGACGCCAACTAGCTCGGCATCTGGAACTGGTTCAGTCATATGCGCTCCCTTCGCTGTCAGATACACCGATGTTGGCGCCGAATTCCATCGTCGCACGTGCCGCCAACACGCTGCCGATCGGCGCGTGCATCCCACGGTGTGACGGAAGGAAGCGCAGCCCCGTTTGGTCCACCATCTGTTCTCATTGGTGCCGCCAATGTCACCCCAGGGCTCAGCTGAAGGTCCGGCTATCCGGCAACGTGAGGTTTGGGTCCACCTCGGTCGTCGTCCCTTCTGACGAAGGGTTCTCCATGGGAGTTGGCGCCGTCGCCGTTGCCTTTGTGGCACTTCCGAGTATCCAGAATCCAACTGCCGCTAGAAGCAAGCCAACAACGAAGGCGCTGCCACCAGCAATGATTAAGCGGTAGTGGGGGTAGAAACCCTCGCCCGGTGGAGAATGTTGGAACAGCACTCGGTGATTGTCGTAGGTCTGATAGGTGTCCGCAGCAAAGGCTGCGGCAAATCCGACTGACGCAGCTGCCATCCACCGAGTTGGACCACGGACCAGTCTTGCCTCGACTTCAGAGGATCGGGAAGCGACAGTCCACCGCCAACATGCAATTCCAGCCAGACCGATTCCCACCGCAAGGGCCGATTGGAACACGATGGTCTCTGGAAAGCTCAACTCCGATGTCCACCACGAAACCACCCACGCCACAGTGCCACTGATCACACCGAGGTATCCGACGATCAGTAGAAGGGCACCGAGACGGCGCGGGCTTGTCATTCTGAAAGCGTAGCCAGACGCGGCGATGTGAACCGATGACGCCAGGTTCGAAGGGCTACCGTGTGGCCGTGGCCTTCGTCGCTCTAATCCTCAACAGTGACCAACCCATGTGGTTCGCCAAGCACAGGGAGTGGGTGACGCGGCGGAACTCATGGGGGTCTCCGTCAGCAACCCCTAAACCAAGAAGCGGGATTCCCGGTTAACCATCCAAGCCGGTCGGGGAGCGGTGTTCGTATTCTTGTCGGCAACTACAGTCGATCAGCGTCGTGACCCAACACATATTCACGGGACTTCGTCTCTCGGTATCAACAGCATTCGGTGTCGTCGCCACCGGTTGGCCCTTCGCCCGAATCTCAATCGCGGAGGATGGGGTGGACCTCATCTCGACCTTTCCTCTTCGGTCGGAATGGTACGCATCGCTCGATGAGATCACCTCGGTGAAGGCTGACGGACATAGAGTCCGGTTTGGTCGGAAGGACGGTAGCATCGCCTGTTTCAGGTTCTTCAGTTGGAGCCATGACGGCCTGGTCTCTGCCCTGGTTGAGTGTGGATTACGAGTAGAACACGTTGACGAAGTCGAATAGGCAGGGGAGCGGGACCGAAGCTCGGTTCGTGACATTTCGGGACCCAGGCGAGTACCAGTCGATTGGTCCAGCAATACGTGGTCGGGGGTTGCCCGGCTCGACAATCGGACAATATTTCGGGACAGTCGAGCCGAATACCGTCGACGGCATCTATCAGTGTTACGGCCGGTACTTCCCATCGTCCTGACGATCGAGTGTTGACCGTCCAGAGATGCCAACACAGGCAACAAGGGTAGGGCGGAACGCGGCAGGGCGGGGCACCTCTCGCACCTGCTCGGCATCGGCACGTGGCGCCGGTTCAATCCGGAACACCGTGTGGCCTGGTCGTCCGTTACCAGATTGGTGACTCTTTCAGCCTATTGCGCGTCACGTAGTAGCCCGGCAAACTTAGGTCAGCTTTCACTGACGAAGGGAGGACGGGTGCGCCTGGTCGAGACCGACTACCTCGTTGTGGGCGCCGGTGCCACTGGGATGGCGTTCGTCGACACGTTGGTCGCCGAGTCGGACGTCGACGTGGTCGTCGTCGACCGGCGGCATCGTCCTGGTGGTCACTGGCTCGATGCCTATCCCTTCGTGCGTCTCCACCAACCGTCGGCATACTACGGGGTCAACTCGCGTGTGCTTGGCGATGACCGCGTCGACGACTTCGGCCCAAACGCCGGCTTCTACGAGCGGTCCACGGCCGCGGAGATCTGTGACTACTACAACCGTGTGCTCCAAGAACACCTCCTTCCCTCGGGACGCGTGCGCTTCTTCCCGATGTCTGATTATCGCGGCGGTGATGGGGGCGGTCATCACTTCGTATCACGACTGACCGGTGCAGAGACGACCGTAAAGGTGCGTCGCAAGTTGGTCGATGCCACCTATGTCGAGTCATCGATACCCTCTCGGCACACCCCGAAGTACGAGATAGAGCCGGGTGTGCAGGTGATCCCGCCGAACGCGCTTGTCGACCTTGATGAGCCGGCAACGGGGTTCACGGTCATCGGCGCGGGCAAGACGGCGATGGATACCTGCACCTGGCTCCTCGACGCAGGCGTCGACCCAGACCACATCCGTTGGATCCGGCCGCGCGATGGGTGGTTCTTGAATCGCGCCTTCACGCAGCCTCTCGAATTGGTCGCGTCCTACATGCAGCTCCAAGCGCGCTGGACGGAAAGTGCCGCGGCTTGCGGTGACGCGACCGACTTTGTCCACCGGCTTGAGGCTGACGGAGTAATGATCAGGATCGACCCTGACGTGGAGCCGGGAGTGTTCCGTGGCGCCACGCTTAGTGTGCAGGAGCTGAGTGCTCTTCGCAGCATCGAGAACGTCGTTCGGCTCGGCCGTGTCCAGCGAATTGGATTGGAACACGTGGTGTTCGACGGAACCTCACTCTCCACGGATGCACAACACATGTACATCGATTGCACTGCTGAGGGTCTACCACCAGTGTCCCCGCGTCCCGTCTTTGAGGTCGATCGAATTTCCCCTCAGTACGTCACGATCGGCGTTGCCCCGTGGAGTGCGGCCACCATCGCGGCAGTTGAGGCATCAGATCGAGACGCGACTCACAAGAACGAGCTGTGCCCACCGGTTGCCTTCACCGGCGAAGCATCTTCTCTCCTAGCTATCTCGCGCTCCGGTATGGCAGGTCTTGTCGCTCGCTCTGCTGAGCCCGAGCTTTCGGCGTGGACCGAACGTTGTCGGCTCAACCCGGCACGCGGTGCGGCTGAACACCTTGACGACCCCAAGGTACGAGAGGCGTTCACCTCCCTGGTTACCAACATCGAATCCGCTATTGAGAACCTGGAACACGTGATCGCCTTCACGCCAGACCTCGATAGGCCGGAGGGGCCATAGGCCTCGACTGGTCACTAAGCCAAGGCGGACGCCGGTCACCGTGAGGTCACGAATGGGAGCGAAGTTGGATGACATTCCCATCAGGATCGAGGACATCGTGCCGGGTGAGACCATCCACTGTGAACGTGCGGTCCGTGACTACTCCGCCATTTAGCCGGACGCTCTCCAAAGCCGTTTCAAGCGAGTCGACATCAAAGATCGGCTTGATTGGTGAATCGGTACGTGGTGACGGTGGGGTACCGATCTCGATTGCCTCTGCGACCCTCTTGGGTATCGAGTGGATCAGAACTTCGTCACGATCATCGACCAAACGAACGTCATCAGATGGCTCGTGATGCGGCTCGGCTCCGAGGACGTTCTCGTAAAACGTCGCCAGACGACCAATATCAACGGAGAAAATGACGAGGGCACCCATCGCAAGACTCTATCGATGCGCCTCTGTTCTACGGCAGCTTTGTGCCGAGACCAAAGGAGTAGTTGTAGAGATTCCAGGAGAAGGGGCCAACTCCCGAACTTCCTGTCTTGCGACCGAACTCAGACCCAAGGGTGATGCTGTCCAAAAAGTAGCTCGAAAAGCTCGGCCAACTAGTCGGGTAGTAGTTCGTCAGCGCCGACTCGACCTTCTGGAATGAATGGGTGAGATCGATAGCGACATTGCCCTTGTTGATCACCTTCGTCAGGACCAACTGCACCGTTGTCGTCCCCGAGCCTTTTTCGCCGTTCGTGATGTACACGCCCCACTGTCCGGTCTTTCTGACTCCATTGTCGGCATAGTCCATCCAAACCGGTCCTCGGTAACCGGGAGGCAGGGCTTGGTTTCCATCATCGGTCCAGACCATGATTTCGAGGGTCCCGGTTCTCGGGGTTTCCACCGCCTTCTGGGGTTGGAGCCAGATGTCGTAAGAGAAATCAAACCTGGTGGATGATGTACCGGCGAGCTTGTAGTTCGTCGTGGCGATCAGATCCTTCGGTAAGGCATTGACATTCATCGGAAGCGGAAGGCTCGGCAGGGGCTTCGGTGAAGTGTTGATTGTCTGAGGCTGAATGCCGTAGGTCACGTTGGGGTCGCCCAGTACCCAGCTTGACCCGGACGCCGATGGTGCCGAGGTGAAGTTGGCCGAGACTGACAAGTCGCCGGCAGTGGTGTTGCGCATCATCACCCCACCTTTGGCGGTGCTACCGAGGTTCCACAGATCACCGTCGAGCACGACCGGGCCGAAGATCGGATCAGAGCGTTGACATCCGCTCTTGGCGTTCGGGGGAACGTCAGTCGACGGGATGAAGGGACAGGACTGGTACCACTCCCACGGACCGCCCGAGGCAGATTTCGGATAGATCGAGATTCTGTTTGGAAGGAAGTCGACCTCTCCGGACGAACGAAGGCTGGTTGTATTCGCATCGGTGGCGGTGACTCCGACCACCATCGATGAGGTGACCTTCTGCGGCTGGTTCAGGCGGACCTGCGCTCGACCGTCAGCGTTGGTCCGCCCGGTTGGTGCCGACAGACTTCCACCGGTCGTGCTCCACTGAATCGGGACGTTGGGTGCCGGTTGACCGTTTGAGGTAGTGACGGTTGCCGTGATGGTTGCCGTTGCGTTCCCATCGACCGATGTCCAGACGTTCTTCGGAGATGCCGTCACGACGACACGAGCCGGTGCAGTCGTTGTCGCCTCGGGATTCCCGCTGCCGGTGCTCGCTGCCGCCAGGCCAAACGGACCGACGATCCCAGCAATCAAAGAAATCGCTCCAACCACCGCCACCAGTGCCAGCGTGTGACTACCAACGACGTGGTGGGATTGGTTGCTGGTTCTCAATCGATTGGACAAGGGTTGAGCAATCCGTTCTTTCAATCAATCTCGCATCCGAGGAATAGATAGGAAACAAAAATGTCATCGTGTCGAGGAGAAGTCTCGGCGTGTACCCAATCGGAACCAGGAAAGCGGCCCTCGCCCCGCCAGCCGGTTCCGTAGGATCGGTTTAGCACCCTGTCCTGTGCCCAACGTCACCAAACGCTTAAGGGGCGATGAACAGTTGGTGCCGACGTTCACCTGATGTTTGCATAGCGGTCTCTTTGCCACTTTGCATGATGATCAGAGCACCTTGAGTGACGAACTCGAGACAATGCCGTCTCGTGAAGGGTGGCCAAGCGGTCACGACCACGAAGCCAGCTGGCTCGAGGAACGGACCAGCTCACGAAGCGAGGAACAGGTGACCTGAGAGAACGGGTACCCGAGCTCAGGAGATGGCGAGAGAAATGGTGGCCTTGACTGTCGTGGACTTCTTGGTCGTCGTCCGTCCCGTGACCGTGGTAGTGGTCTCGGTCACCTTGACCGTGATGGTGCCATTCGGGTTTGGCCTCAGACCGGAGCTTGCTGTACCCGACAGGACACCCGCTGACGACAACGTGAGTCCCTGCGGAAGGGAGACCTTCGCCCATTGCAGCGTCGCCGTGTGACCCGCAGCATCGCGACTCAACCCTCTGGCCTGCAGGGTGACCGCCCCGTAGGGCCGTCCCGGTGTCGCTGGGGGCAGAGACTTGGTGGTGATCGCAAAGGGCAGAATGTCCCAAGTGAAGGCGGCCCTTGCGACCTGGCCATCAGCGTCAGTGGCTATCAGGGCGACCGAACAGCTGCACGGAGCGGTCGGCGTACCGGTCACCGTTCCCGACGACGGATTGATGCTGAGACCCGAGGGCAACCGAGCAGCCGACCAGGTGACTTGAGCTTTTCCATTTTTTTCCGAGCCGTGAAGAGCGGCGATGGGGGAGTCGATGTAATTGCTCAGATCACCGGGTTCTGCGACGGTCAATGACGACGAAGGATTGTTGACGATGATCCCCAGCGTCTGACTGGAGGGGGAGGCCCTGCCGTTGTCAACGGTGATGGTCACCAGGTAATGGCCTCCCGAGGTGGCGCCGGACTTTCCCGAAATGGAGGCGGAGCCGTCACCGTGGTCGGCGAACTTCAACCCCGATGGCAACGTGCCCGATTCCGTTATTGATGGAGCCGGGCTGCCACTTGCGGTCAGGCCGAAGTAGCCGCCGACGTTCGTGGTGAACGTCGCCGCGGATCGACTGGTGACTGAAGGCGTCGGATTCACAGTGATGGTGAGGGTGCGTCTCGTGGTACCGCTCGCATTCGTCGCCGTCAACTGGACCGGGAAATTCCCGGTGGTCGCGGCGGCGACCGTTCCGGAGATGGTGCCCGCTCCGTCAGCCCCTGGCCTGAAGCTGAGGCCCGCAGGCAAGGCTCCTGACAGGGAAAGTGACGCCGCCGGCGTACCAGAGGTCGTCACTGCGATGGTCGAGGTCTCACCCTTCACGATTGTTGTTTCGGAACTGCTTGTAAACGCAGGAACGGCGGGAGGAAGGCTCAGCGGCACAGCATGAAACGAGGCGGTGCCATTGGCTTCTGTCACCGCGAACAGATCGGTCCCGTCCGGGCTGATTCCCAGGCATTGGGGCGGTACTGTGGCATCGTCATCTCCGAAGGAGACCGAGGTGAGCGGCTGGGCGCTTGCCAGTCCGAACAGTTCTACGGATTGCAGGCCACCCGACGTCAGCCCGGCTGCCACCAATCCACCGTCCACGGTGTTTGTCATCGTCACGGCGCCGAAGCCATTGGTGCCATCGACGAATTGGTCGTCTGGCCCGTACTGGTCGTTTACGTCGTATTGGAAGAGACCCGCGGAATCGACCAAGACATGTGTGCCGTCAGGGGTCATGAGCCCGTCGACCGCTCCCGTGATGGAGTAGTTGGGTGTCCCCAGAGACTTCGGGATTGAGACAGTGGGAGGGTTCACCCCGACGTTGATGGTCGAAAAGGCACCCAGGTCGTAGATGAGGTTCGCATTGGCTGGATCGGGTCGTAGGCCACTGGAGCTCAGGTCCGCGATGTACTGCCCCGAGTAGGCCACAGTCGACCCGGTCACGGGATCAAGGCTGTCGAGCTTGGCGCCCGACGCGGCCCAAAGCCGTCCGGCGGCGTACACCATCGAGGAGGCATTGACCATGCCGGCTGGGAACACCTGGTTCACCGCCAAGGAACTGGTGTTGATCTCGGCGATCGAGCCTGTCCCCTCCATGAGGACATAAAGGTTGTCTCCTCTCACCACCATCGGACCCGCCGCGGGCAGGTCGGGGATGGTGGTGAGCACGTCGCCGCTGTCATCGAATACCGAGACGGTCGAACCGCACGAGACGTACACCTGGGGAAGTGTCTGGTCCGGGACGACCTGGCCACACGAGCTGGCCGGCAGGACGGTCGAGGGATCGGTCAGGGTGAACGTTTGGGCGCTCGTCACCGAACCGTTGGTCCCTACCACGTTCACGGGCCCGGACGACGCTCCGTCGGGCACCACCGTGGTCAGTTCGCTCCCGGAGTCGGCGGTGAACGACGCCGGTGTCGATCCGAACTCGACGGTCGTCGCATCTCCGAGGTTCGTTCCGGATATGGTGACCGACGTTCCGGCCCGGCCGGTCGACGGCGAGACGGTATCGATCGTGGGTGGACCGGAGGCGGGGAACGGGTCGTACAGGTATTTGACGTTCTGTTCAAATCCCGGTCCCATCGAGGTGAACACCGACACGGGCACCGACTCTTTGTACGGTACCGGCGGAGTGACGGCGATCACCTCGGAGTCGGAGACCACTTGGAATGACGGCGATGGATTGCTGCCGAAATCCACTGTGGTCGCCCCGGTGAAGCCGGTACCGGTGATGGTCACGACGGTCCCACCCGCCGTGACCCCGGTCGACGGACTGATCGATGAGACGACGGGCCATGCCCAGTATTGGTCGGCGGTGCTGATCTGGGAGGTACATGTGCCGTTGGTGATCCTCACATCGAAGATCCCGGACCCTGGCGGAGATACGGCCACGACCTTCGAGGCATCGATTACCTGGAAGGACTGGGCAGGGACCGCGCCGAACTCGACGCCGGTAGCACCGGTGAAGCCCGAGCCTGAGATCGTCAGCGTGTTTCCCCCCGCGGCCGTGCCGACGGGATCGGATGGCGAGATGGCGGTGACCACGGGGCCGTAGGAAAACCAGTCGTCGGGCGCCGTCGTGGACGAGCCGGCCGGCCCGGTCACGGTGACGTCGACGACGCCTGCCCCGGGGGGGACGGTGGCGACGATGCTGGTAGGACTGTCAACGGTGAACCCCGGGGACGGAGTGGTGCCAAAGTCGACGGCGGAAGCGCCGGACAGATTCGACCCGGTGATGGTGACCTGGCTCCCGCCAACGGCGCAGCCCGTGCTGGGGCCGACGCTGCTTACCATTGGCACGGCCGCTGGCAGCACTGTTACGACGAACGGCGGGGCCGTCGAACCGAGGTGGGTGGCGTCACCGCTGTAGGTGGCGGTGACGGTATCGGCGCCGGCAGGCGCCGACGTTGATGTACAACTGCCGGAGCCATCGGTCAGGGTGGCCGCGCACAGTGTGGCACCGCCGATGGCGAACGTGACGGATCCGGTCGGGAGGACTTGGGGCGCCCACGCACCATTCACGGTGGCGCTGTAGGTGACCGAATGTCCGGCCACGCCATCCGCACCTGAAGACGCGACCACCGTCGATCCTGCATCGAAGATCGTCAGCGCATTTCCCTCGCCATCGACTTCGGCACAGAAGGATGCGACGCACGAAAGTCCCGTCGGGTCTTCGTAATTGGTGCCGAAAGCTTCGGGGTAGGTCCAGGCTGAACCGTCGTTGAAGCTCAACCGCACCGATTCTCCCGCTGCCACACACGACGTGGAGGACGTGCACGAGACCGCGCTCGGGCCCGACAGGGACACGAGACCCGACCACGTCGATCCGTCGAACGTCGTCTCCTCGCCGTTGGAGTCGACACCCATGCAGAAGGTTCCGGTGGGACATGAGAGGGATTGAATGGGTGCTTCGGCGTCCGCGGGTATGGGAGCAGACCAAACCGAGCCGGAGAAGGTGAATGACTGCCGGGCAGCATCCGCCACTACGCAGAAGGACGGAGAGGCGCACGACACGGCGGTGAGCGGAGTGACCCCGTCGATGTCGAGAGGAGAGGACCAGGTTGACCCGCTGAGGGCGAGCACCGAACCCTCGGAATTGGTGGCCACACAGGACGTACTCGTGGCGCACGAGACCCCGGTGAAGCTGGCGGCACCGGGCACCGGAGTCGGAGCCGACCAGACTCCCGATTTGTAGGTCAACGCGTTGCCCTGGCTGTCAACGGCCAGACACCACTGCCCGGCACAGGACACGCCGGTCATGGGAACCGTCCCGTCAACGTCCTGCGGAGTGCCCCAGGAGGGGGCGTCAAAGGGAACGATCTCTCCTTGGGAGTCCACCGCCATACAGAACTCGGGCGAACCGCACGACACCGCGGCGAGCGGATGGGAGTCGATGCTCCCCGAGGGGAGGATTGCCTCTCCGGTGTAGACGAAGGATTGGGCGCCCCCCACGGTGACGCAGAAGCTTGCCGACGTGCACGAGATTCCGGCAAGCGAAGATCCGACCGCTTGGGGGTATCCGGAACCCCAGCTTCCCCCCACGTAGGTGAAGACACCGCTCGAGGTGTCGAGAGCGCAGAATGATGCTGTCGGGCACGACGCCGCTTGGACGGTCAGCCCATTGAATACAGTCTGTGTCCAACCGGTTCCGTTGTAGAACTCGACGTGGGTTGGGTCCGGTGCCATACAGAACGACGCCGACGGACACGTCACATCAATTAGACCCTTGGTGTCCACATAGGGGCTGGTCGACCAGACAGACCCGGCCAATGAGATGACGTTGCCCTCGTGGTCAACGACCGTGCACGTCGTTGCGTTCACGCAGGAGGCGCCGGTCGGTTGGTTGCCGGCATCGATGCTGTCGGGTGCGGACCAGGAGCTGCCGTTGAAGGTGACGGCGTTTCCCACCGAGTCGACGGCGACACAGAACTGGGTACTCGGACAAGAGACGGAGACAAGAGCTTGCGAGGGATCGATCGAGACCGGAAGCTGCCAGCCGCCCTGTTCGAACGTGACGGCTTCGCCGCCTTGGTCAACGGCCACGCAGAATGCTGCGGTGGGGCAGGAAACCGAGCTCAGGGCGGTCGATGCAATGGACGTAGGCGGGCCCCAGCCGTTGGTTCCAAACGTGACTTCATTGCCGCTGCCATCGACGGCCACGCAGAACTGCGACGAAGCGCACGAGACAGCGCTCAGATTCTGGCCTTGGTCGATGGTTGTGGCCGTCCACTCCGACGCGCTGGATGCAGAGGTGGTACCCGCGGCTGCCGATGTCGCCGGCAACGTCAGCAAGGAACCAGCGGCCAGCAATAGCGCGGCGATGACGATCAGGCGACGCCGTTCGTGCCGCGTCCGGTATCGCTGTGATCCTGCCCCTACCATCACTCCATTTTGGCTGGTCATCGGGCAGAAGGGCAAGGAAATTGACTAGTTCCGGCAGTCACGGCCATTCGATCCGAATACGCGGCTCGGGTGGTGTGACCCGGGGGACGAGGAGACGTGTCCACATCCACAGCGGCCGACCGCGCTCGGTAGTCCATGCGGACCACTTTCATTGGCTGGGGAGCCACGTCAACTTCCAGCCCACAACCTGGTTGACGGTGAGCCGGCCTGTAGGCGGGATTCTGTCCACCCTCTGACGAGGGTTGGGTGGTCATCCATCTGAGCGGTCCACCTGGGGGTGGCACTCCGGAAGGAGCACCGGACGGGCCATCCGTCCCCCTGTTCGACCTTGCTCCGGGTGGGGTTTGCCGAGCCGAGCGGGTCACCCCGTTCGCTGGTGCGCTCTTACCGCACCGTTTCACCCTTACCTGTGCGCTGCCCAGGGGCATCGCCATCGGCGGTCTGTTCTCTGTGGCACTTTCCTGCAGGTCACCCCGACTGGCCGTTAACCAGCACCCTGCCCTGTGGAGTCCCGACCTTCCTCGATCCGTTACCTGGCAGGAGGGGTGACCCCCCACCGGGACGGACCGCGACCACCTGGCCGACTCACCGTCGCCACCATCGTTCCACACACCACCCGACCCGCGCCCGACCGCCCCCATGCTGGGTCAGCCGGTCAGGTCACAGGGTGGCTCTAACCTGGCGCCGTGCCCAGTGGTTCACCCATGACCAGAGCCGGCTTGTCAGTGCCCGAGCGGCCCGGTCCCGACGCGCTTTCCATCACCGAGTTCTACAGCCGCGTCGACCGGGCCCTCCGGTCGGCGTTCACCGAGGCGCTGTGGGTCACCGGGGAGATCAGAACCATCAAGGTCCTGGCCAAGGGCCATTGCTTCATCGACCTGGTCGACCCGACCCACGCCCGGGACAGTGGAGCGCCGACGCTCAACGTGAAGTGCTGGTCGACCCAGTGGCGCAGCGTTCGCTCCACCCTCGACGGGCTGGGCATCACCCTCGACGCCGGCATGGTGGTTCGGGCCCGTGGCCAGGTCCAGTTCTACAAGGCCCGGGGCACCGTCGACTTCATCCTCTCCGAGCTCGACACCGACGCGCTCCTCGGCAAGGTCGCCGCCGAGCGGGCCCGACTGATCAAGGCGCTCGTGGACGAGGAGCTGTTCGATCGCCAACGGCGGCTCCCCGTGCCCGTCCTCCCTCTCCGGGTCGGACTCGTGGCCAGCCCGGACACCGAGGGATTCAACGACTTCATCGGGGGCCTCCACAGCTCGGGTATGGCCTTCGAGGTCACGGTGGCGTCCACCACCGTCCAGGGGAAGGGGGCCCCGACCAAGGTCGCGGCGGCCATCGCCAGGCTGCAGGACCAACCCCTCGACCTCATCGTCGTGGTGCGAGGAGGCGGATCCAAGGCCGATCTGGCCGCATTCGACCACGAGCGGGTGGCCCGCGCCATCGCCACCTCCGTCGTCCCGGTGTGGACGGGCATCGGCCACACCGGCGACCTGTCGGTGGCCGACGAGGTGGCCAACCGATTCTTCATCACCCCCACCGAGTGCGGGCAGGAGCTGGCCCGTCTGGCCGTCGACTACTGGCGGCAGGTGGAGGACGCGGGCACCGTCGTGGCCCGGATGGCCCGCGAGCAGCTGCTCGTGGCCGACCGGCTCCTGGCCTCGCGCCAGCGGGCCGTGGCCACCGGAGCCCGGGCCCAGCTCGATCGCCACGGCGACTGGCTCGGCCACCGGGCCCGCACCCTGCGCGGTGTCTCGCGCGGCCAACTCGACACCCACGGCCTCCGCTTGGCCGCCCGCGGCGAAGCCCTGACCGCCGCCGCCCGCCGCACGCTGAAGGCAGAGGGGGAGTCGCTCACCGGACGATCGCGCCGTCTGGCCACCATGCCCGGTCGGCAGCTGGCCGGCGAGGACCGCCGCCTCGACCAGTGGCGGAGGCTGCTCGGTGCCTACGACTATCAGCGCCAGCTCGAGCGGGGCTACTCGGTGACACGCGATGAGCTGGGCCGGGTGGTCCGGTCGGTCGACGGCGTCGAGATCGGGGCCGTGCTCCGGACCAGGGTGGCCGACGGCGAATTGGTGTCGACCGTGGAAGAGACCGGTGCAGCCCCGCCGGGCCCGCCCCGGCATCCGTTGGGAGACGATCACAATGAGGAAGGAACGACGTGATGGCATCGACGAGTGGAGGCGGCAGCACCGCCGGACCCGAGGACGAGTCGGGCGGTGTGGGTGAGTTGAGCTACTCCGATGCCGGTGCCGAGCTCGACGCCATCATCGAGGAGTTCGAGACCGGCGTGATCGACGTCGACCGACTGGTCGAGCAGTTGCAGCGGGCCACCGACATCGTCGACGAGCTCGACCGCCGGCTGCGACGGACCCGCATCCAGGTGGAGGAGCTCGTGCCCCGGCTGGAGGCCATCGGACAGCCCGACGTCGGTGTGGTCGAGGTCATCGAGGTCGACATCGAGGAAGACCCGGCTTTCGAAAACGACGGGGAGCCGCCTCCCCCGAGGACGACACGTCCCCGGGCCTCTTCTGATCACAGGCCCGTCCGGTGGCCAACCGGCCCCCCCGACTGCAGTCAGTGGATATTGCGCTCCCGGTCGACCCAGTACGGCTGGCGGAGCTCACGCTTGAGCACCTTGCCCGAGGGATTCCGGGGCAGGACGTCGACGAAGTCGACCGATGTCGGGCACTTGTAGTGGGCCAGTCGCGACCGGGTGGCGGCGATGATGTCCATGGCCAGACCCTCGTCGTCCTCGGACGCATCGGGTGATCTGACCACGATGGCCTTCACCGTCTCGCCCCATCGGTCGTCGGGCACTCCGATGACGGCGGCGTCGGTCACCGCCGGGTGGGCCAGGAGCGCGTTCTCGACCTCGGCCGGGTAGATGTTCTCCCCGCCGGAGACGATCATGTCCTTGATCCGGTCGTGCAGGAACAGGTACCCCTCGTCGTCCAACCACCCGGCATCCCCGGTCCGGAACCAGCCCTCGGCGTCGAGCGCGGCCGCGGTCTCCTCGGGCTTGTTCCAGTAGCCGAGCATGTTCTGGTCGGAACGGGTCCAGATCTCGCCCACCTCGCCCGCCGGGAGGGTCTCGCCCGTGGCCGTGTCGACGATCCGGAGCTCCACGTGATCGAAGGGCCGCCCGGCCGATCGGAGGAGATGGGAGCGCGGCCCGTCCGGATCGTGGTCCGTCGGCATCAGGGAGGTGATGGCGCCGGACGTCTCGGTGAGGCCGTACACCTGGGCGAAATTGCAGCCCAGCGCGCTCATGGATCGCACCAGCACGTCCTCGCTGATCGGTGAGGCACCGTAGAAGACGGTGCGCAGCGAGCTGACATCGGTGGTGGCCAGCTCCGGAGTGGCCAGCACGAACATCAGGACAGCCGGGACGACGAACATCTCGGTGATCCGGTGCTCCTCGATGAGCCTGAGCGCGGCGGCGGGATCCATGTCCCTCAGGATGATCGAGTGACCGCCGCGGGACATGCCGCACAGGGCCCACCCGGTTCCGCCGATGTGGAACAACGGCATGGCCACCAGCGAGACGGTGTCGGAGCCGATGCGGAAGACCTGGTCGGCCTCGGTCAGGATGCACGAGATGTTCTGCCCGGAGATCATCGCCCCCTTGGGGAGGCCGGTGGTCCCCGAGGTGTACAACTGGGTGACCACGTCGTCCGGATCCGGCTCGAAGCCCGGGTCCGACCGCTGAGCGGGCGCGTCGGCGTCCCGCCACCGGGCGAACTGGTCGAGGGGGACCCAGGTGCGGACGCAGTCGACCATGGGCCTCACCTCCTTGGCCGCCGCGGTGTAGTCGGTCCCGTAGAACACCACACTGGCCTGGGCGTCGTCGATGATGGTGGCCATCTCGGCCGGAGCCAGCCGCCAGTTGACGGCCACGCTCACCGCGCCGAGCAGTGCACAGCCGAAGAAGACCTCGAAGTACTCGATACCGTTCCTGTCCAGGAAGGCCACCCGGTCGGCGGCCGACACTCCTTCTTGGACCAGGGCGTGGCTGACCCGGACGGCTCGGTCGAAGACCTCGGACCAGGTAAGGGTGGTGGAGCCCTCGGTGAGCATGGGCGCGTCGGGGGTGGCCCGGGCCCATGTCCGCAACATGGCGGACGCCGACCGGTGGTCGGCCGCGTCCGTCGGTGGCGCCTGGTCCGACTGGTCGCTGCCCATCGCTGCCACTCCTCTTGCTCGATCGGAACGGTTGGGGTCGTACCCGTCCTCCGGCCGTCACCCTGCCGGACCCGGACGCCGGCGCCGTGATCGTACTCCCGGGAAGGTCGGGACGGTCGGGACGGTCGGGACGACTCGGAGGGCCGAGGTTCCGGCTCCGCCGATTGGGCAACCGTCGCGTCGTCGCCCATAAGGTGTGGCCGTGACCGACGCTGCCCCCGAGCCCATGCCTTCTCCTGACACCGACCGTCTCTACTTCCGCCAACTCCTCTCCGGACGCGACTTCGCCGCCGACGATCAGGTGGCCCGGCAGATGGTCAACTTCGTCTACCTGATCGGGGACCGGGAGACCGGCGAGGCGGTCATCGTCGACCCCGCCTACGGTGTCGACGACCTGCTCGGAATCCTCCGGGCCGACGGCATGGAGTGCGTCGGCGCCCTGGCCACCCACTACCACCCCGACCATGTCGGGGGCGACATGATGGGATGGGGCGTCGAGGGCATCACCCGGCTGCTCGAGGTGGCCCCGGTGCCGATCCACGTCCAGGCCGACGAGGCACCCTGGGTGGCCCGCTCCACCGGTGTCGGCGTCGACGAGCTGGCCACCCACCACAGCGGAGACGTGGTCGAGGTCGGCACCGTCCCCATCACCATGGTCCACACGCCGGGCCACACACCCGGGAGCCAGTGCTTCCTGGTCGACGGCCGTCTGGTGGCGGGCGACACCCTGTTCCTCGACGGGTGCGGGCGGACCGACCTGCCCGGCGGCGATCCCGATGCACTGTACGAGTCGCTGACCACCAAACTGGCCCAGGTGCCCGACGACACTGTGCTCTTCCCCGGTCACCTCTACTCACCCGAACCGTCGGCCACCATGGGGTACACCCGCGAGCACAACTACGTGTTCCGCCTGCGCACGCCCGAACAGTGGCGGACGATGTTCGGGAGCTGAGCGACGGTGAGCGACCCCCAGGACAACGACTCGACCATCGTCGTGGTCGGCGCCTCCCTGGCCGGCCTGCGCGCCGCCGAGGAGATCCGACACGAGGGCCATGCCGGACCGGTGATCATCATCGGCGACGAGCTCCACCCGCCCTACGACCGCCCCCCGCTGTCCAAGCAGGTGCTGGCCGGCGCCTGGGACGTCGAGCGCATCCATCACCACGCGCCGGACAAGCTCGACACCCTCGGGCTCGAGTTCCGCCTCGGGCGCCGGGCGCTGTCACTCGACACCGGAGCGCAGACGCTTCTCTGTGACGACGGGCGTGAGCTCCACTACGGCGGCCTCATCGTGGCCACCGGGGCCCAGCCCCGGGTCCTGCCGGGCACCGAGGGCATGGGCGGGGTCCACGTCCTGCGCACCCTCGACGACTGCCTGGCCATCCGGGCCGACCTCGAAGCGGCGGGGCCGGAGCCCCGGGTGGTGGTCATCGGGGCCGGCTTCATCGGCTCGGAGGTGGCGGCCACCAGCCACGGCATCGGGGCCCGGGTCACCGTGGTCGAGGCCCTGCCCACCCCCCTGGCCGGGGTGCTGGGGCCCCAGATGGGCGAGGCCAGTGCCCAGCTCCATCGCGACCACGGCGTGGCCGTCCTCACCGGGGTCGGTGTCGACCGGGTCACGTCCGATCCCGGCGGGCCGTCGCCCCTGGTGGTCCACCTGGTCGACGGGACCGACCTGGAGGCGGATCTGGTGGTGGTGGGCATCGGCGTGGTCCCCGCCGTCGACTGGCTGGCCGGTGCGGGCCTGACCCTCGACAACGGGGTGGTCTGCACCGAGACGCTGTTCGCCGCCGACAACGTGGTCGCCGCCGGGGACGTGGCCCGGTGGACCCATCCCGGGCTGGGCGAGACGCTGCGGGTCGAGCACTGGACCAACGCCGCCGAAGGAGGTGCCGCCTCGGCCCGCAACCTGCTGGCCGGATCGGCCGCCGCCCAGCCCTACGACCCCGTTCCGTTCTTCTGGTCCGATCAGTACCAGACCAAGATCCAGATGATCGGCCTCCCCGGTCGCGACGACGAAGTGGTCGTGGTCGAAGGCTCGGTGGAGGAGGGGAAGCTGGTGGCCCTCTACCGTCGGGGCGACCGGCTGCGGGCCGCCCTGGCCTTCAGCCGCCCCCGCCACCTGATGGCCTACCGCCCCCTGCTGGCCGCCGGGGCCTCGTTCGACGAGGCGCTGGCCGTGTCGCGGTCGTGAGGCCCAACCCCCGGCCGCCTGCGCCGGGACGCCTGTCGGTAGCGGCGGGAGCAGTCGAGGGCGGCGCCGATCTGCTCGGCCGAGGGTTCCACGCCGCCGTAGGTGTAGCGCTCCACCAATTGGGTTGACCCGATCAGGCCGGCACCGTACCGCTCGTCGCCCGCCGCCAGCCGTATCCCGTAGGCCGACAACGTCTCGTTGACCAGTCGCCGGCTGCCCACGCGGGCCCCGCCCCGCTCGAGATCGGCGGCGATCTGGTGGGCCCAGGTGGGCGGGCGCCGCAACCGCCGCCGCCGCACCTCGAGGACCGTCGCCACCAGGGTGGCGACGATGCCGATCGGGATCCACGGGAGGTGGGCGAGCACCCGGCCGGCGGTGCGGGCCAGGACCGAGCCGGGGGAGGGGTTGGCCAGCGGGACGTCGGCCGTGGGGTCGAAGTTCTGCCAGCCGTAGCCGGGGAACCACACCTGCACCCAGGCGTGGGCGTCCTTGGCCTGCACGTCGTAGAGATCGGTGATCGGGTCGTAGGAGCCGGGCACGTAGCCCACCGTCTCTCGGGCCGGGATGCCGAGTGACCGCAGCATGACCACCGTGGCCGTGGAGATCTGCTCGCAGAAGCCCAGCCGGGTGCCGAAGAGGAAGCTGCTCACCGCGTCGGCCCCGGCGGGCAGCGGCGGGATGTCGGTGGTGTACCGGATGTGGTCGGCCATCCACCCCTCGATGGCCTCGACCTTGTCGTAGGTGTGGGGGTCGGCGGCGGCGGTGCCCGGGATGCCGGCGGTGATGGAGCGGGCCAGGGCGTCCACCCGCGGGTAGGCATGGGGCAGCTGGAGATAGCGGGCGAACTGGTTACGGCTGAGGGCGTCCACCTCGTCGTCGTTCGGCGCCACCGGTTCGGTGTCGGCCCGCAGCTGCGCCGGGGTGGCCGTGCTGTCGGCGGAGACCACCGTGTAGATGGTCCCGGCCCCCATCGAGGTGGTCGAGACGATGGTGCCGTCCCCGGTCATGAACAGGGAGCGCGACTGGATGTAGACCCGCTCGGCGTTGTCGGCGTGGAACACCAGGTTGGGTCCCGACTGGGCCACGTAGAAGGTCTGGATGTCGGTGTCTCCGGAGGATTCGACCGCCTGCTGGTCCGGGCTCAGCGGGATCTCGAACGGCGACCCGGTGTCCAGTTTGACCACGCCCTGGCCCTTGGCCGGAGCCGACTCCAGCCAGCTCTGCCCGTTCCACGTGTCGTAGCTCTGCCCCACCCAGAAGCTGGGCCGGCTGGCCCGTACCCGCATGACCACCTGGTTCCCGAGCGAGGCCCGCACGCCGGTGTCGAGTGATTTGGCGAAACCGAGGTAGCCCCCCACCCGGGTGGGGCCGGACGGACTGGCCGCATGGGCGGGCAGGGACGCCGAGCCGTCGGTGAGGTTGTTGGGGGTGTCGACCGGCGGGGACCCGGCCGACGACGAGGGGAAGATGAGCGACGTGGACACCTTGGGCGCCGGCAGCACGGCCACCAGCAGCGCCGCCACCACCAGCACGGCCAACCCGGCGGCGCCTACGGTGAGCCACGGGACGCCGCGGGTGCCGGACATCGACTGCCACATGGCCACCAGGCCCCACAGCCCGAACGCCACCCAGGCCACGACGTAGACGCCGAGGGCGAGATCGACCGACTGGGCGGCGGCCACCGCCATCAGGGCGGCCGAACCGGCCAGCGAGTAGGCGACGTCACGCCGGGCGGGCACGTCGAAGGCGTGGGTGCACAGCACCCAGGCGAAGAGCACGGCCAGTGGGCTCTCCACCGTCGAGATGTCCCCCGGGGTGGCCGTGCGGGTGACCGTGGTGATGAACCAGACGAAGCCGCCCAGGGCGCAGACGGCCAGGATGGGCTTGACCGCCGGCCACGGCCGCTCCCGGCGCCAGTAGGAGAGGGCGTTGCCGACCACGGTGGCCACGATGGCGAACCCGGCCATGGCCGGGCTCAGCTCGCCCTGGCTCCAACAGGCGGCCGCGGCCACCACCACCGTGGCCGCCGAAGCCACCCGGAAGGGCACTGAGTGCTCGGGCGGACCCGGCTTGTTGGCCTGGACGACCCGCTGCCACAGGGTCATGGCCGTCCCCGTCGTGTGCCATCCGGTTCCCCGGTCGGCTGCGCTCCGCCGGTCGGCTGTGCTCCGGCGGTCGAGCCGGTCCCGGGGAGCGTGGGTACCCGGGCACGGGCCAGCCGTCGCCCGAGGTCGATCCGGTCGCGCACCACCCGGACCACGTGGCCGTCGGCTTCGAGGGTGCCGAGCACCACCGGCCGGCCCCGGACCAGGTACTGGGAGAGGGAGGCCATCACCCGTTCCGTCTCGGCCTCGGCGGCCAGGGGATCGGCGGGCAGGGCGAGGTCGATGACGATGGGGTCGTCGGTCTGGCGTTCCTTCTCCCGCACCATCAGGGATCCGACGTGGGACGTGGCCGGCCAGTGGATCGACCGGCGGATGTCGCCGGGGCGGTACGGCCGAACCCCGCGGGGCTCACCGGCCCCGGACGGCACCCGGAGCGGGGCATCCCCGGTCGAGGTCTCGGGCAGGCTCTCCAACGGGGTCGCCTCCCCGAACCGCGGCGCCACGTGCAGCGGCCGGGGCAGCGGGACCTCGACCTCCCGGGCCCACCAGAGCAGCCCGAACGGCGCGCACGAGGCCAGCTCGACCACGACGGCGTCGAGCACCCCCCGCCGCGCCGGGGTGAACACCACCTCGACCTCCCGCGGCCCGCGGGGGGCGCCGGCCGCCCGGGCCGCCGGGCCCGTCGGATGCCGGGGTCGGACCCGGACCGGCCCGCTGGCCGTCATGGTCACCTCCACCGGCCGCCCGGCCTCGCTGTCCGAGGGGCAGCCGGTGCAGGTGACCACCGCACGTCGCGCCGGGAAGAGGGGGGCCACCAGCCCGGTGGCCAGCACCGCGGCCAACAGGGCCCCGATGGCCTGCACCCACCCCGATCCGCTCGAATGGGCCACCCCGGCCCAGGCCAGGACGGCCACCACGCTGCCGACCACCGGCGCCAACCAGGCCACCGGGTGCAGCCGCGACCTGACCACGTACCGGTCAGGGAACGAGGAGCGGTGGCGACGGGCCGATCGACGGGCGAACACCCCCCAGGAGACGATCACCCCGGCCAGCATGGCCAGGAGCCCGACGACGGCGCCGGCGACCACGACCGCGGGCCCGAAGACGGTCCGGACGGCGATCACCGCCACCAGGCCGGCCAGCAGGCCCGTCGTGGTGGCGTTGACCGTGCGCCACACCAGTGTGCGGCGGTCGGTGCGCCGCGGGCTCACGTCGGGGGGACGGGCGTCTCGTCGACGATCCGGGTGACCAGGGTCGGGCCGTCGCCCCCGCCGCCCTCGGCGATGAGCCGGTGGGCCAGGCAGGCCACGGCCACGGCCTGGACGTCCTGGGGCGTGACGTAGGCCCGCCCGGAGAGCACGGCGTAGGCCTGGGCGCTGCGGATCAGGGAGATGGCGGCCCGCGGGCTGGCGCCCAGGCGGACCGTCCCGGCCGAGCGGGTGGCCCTGACCAGGGACACGGCGTACTCGGCCACGGCCGTGACCACCTGCACCGAGGCCGTGGCGCTGATGGCCCGCTCCCACTGGGCCGGATCGGCCACCGGGACGAGGGCGTCGAGGGCGTAGCGGCCGCCGTTGTGGAGGACCAGACGGGTCTCGACCTCGGGATCGGGGTAGCCGATGGACGTGGCCACCCCGAACCGGTCGAGCTGGCTCTCCACCAACGGGTAGGTGCCCAATTGACCGATGGGGTTCTGGGTACCGATGACCAGGTGGGGACGGGGCAGCGGCCACGACTCGCCGTCCACCGACACCTGTTGTTCCTCCATGGCCTCGAGCAGCGCCGACTGGGTCCGCGGCGGTGTCCGGTTGAGCTCGTCGAGGAGGACGACGTGTCCGAACACCGGCCCGGGTCGGAAATCCCACGTCCCGGTGTCCGGGGAGAACACGGTGACACCGGTGATGTCGGACGGGAGCAGGTCGGGGTTGCCCTGCACGCGTGACAGCTGGACCCCGAGCGCGGTGGCCAGGGCCCGGGCCAGCACCGTCTTGCCCACCCCGGGCACGTCCTCGATGAGCAGGTGGCTCCCGGACAGGGCGGCCACCACCGCCAGGGTCACCGCCCGGGGCGTGCCCAGCAGGACCTCGGACAGCGCCATGTGCAGGTTCCGGCCCGTGGCCACCGCCTCGTCGATGGACGGAACGGGTCCGCCGGCGGCCACCGGGCCGCGACCCACCGTTTCGAAGCCGGTGCTCGTACTCATGGGTTCCCCTGCCTCTCGTGTACCCACCCGTTCCGAGGATCCCGGCGCCGAGCGTGGTAACCCACCCACACTAGGCGTCACCCCGGTCACCGTTCAATGGCCCGGGCACGAAAGACCCCAGGCCGGAGGGGAGGAACGGCGCCGTCGGGCCCCGGCCGGGAGTCGGCCACCCGGGGCGGGGAGGGAGCTCAGAAGTCAAGGGCGGACAGCTCGGGAATGGTGGCCTCGGACCGCTTCCGGGCCTCGAGCCAGCGCCGCCGGGCCCGGTCGCGGTCCTCGTCGCCCACCGCCGGGTCGACCACCAGGCGGGGCGCCCACGCCGCAGCCACGTCATCCTCGTCCGACCAGGTGCCGACGGCCATCCCGGCCAGATAGGCGGCGCCCAGGGTGGTCGCCTCGAGCACCGGCGACAGTTCGACCGGCCGCCCACAGGCGTCGGCCAGGGCCTGGGTGAACACCGGGTTGGCCGACATCCCGCCGTCCACCCGGAGCGAGGCGATGGGCAACCCCGAGTCGGACTCGGCCGCCTCGAGCAGGTCGGCGCCCCGGTGGGCCACCCCCTCGAGGACGGCCCGCACCAGTTCGGGTCGTCCACTGCCCCGGGTCAGGCCCACGAAGGTGCCCCGGGCCCCGAAGTCCCACACCGGGGTGCCCAACCCGAGCAGCGCGGGCACGAACCACACGTCCCCGGTGTCGACGCACCGGGAGGCCACCTCGGCCGAGTCGGGGGCCGAGTCGATGATGCCGAGATCGTCGCGGAGCCACTCCACACAGGTCCCGGCCGACAGCATGATGGCCTCCAGTCCCCAGGTGATCGTCCCCCGGCGCCGCCAGGCGATGATGGGAATGGTCCCGGCCGGGCCGCGGGCCGCCTGCGCCGGGCGCCCCGTCCCCACGCACTGGTCGAGCATGCCTCCGGTCCCGAAGGTGGCTTTGGCCTGTCCGGCCCGGGTGCAGCCCTGGCCGATCAGCGACGCCTGCTGGTCGCCGGCCATCCCGGTGATCGCCGGCCGGCCGTCGAGGATCTCCGCCGGGCCGATGGCGCCGGACGAGTCGACGATCTCGGGCATGATCGCCTCGGGGATGCGCAGCTCGGCGAGGACCTCGGCGCTCCATCCGGCACCGTCGGCGCCCAGCAGGCCGGTCACCCCGGCGTTGGAGGCGTCGGTGACGTGGAGTCGCCCCCCGGACAGTGTCCAGGCCACCCAGGTGTCCACCGTGCCGAAGGCGAGCTCGCCCCGTTCCGACCGGGCCCGGTCGGGATCGGCCAGGTCCAGCAGCGCCGCCACCTTGGTGGCCGATGCGTTGGGGGCGACCCGGATGCCCTTGGCCTGGAGCTCCAGGCACGCACCCACCGTACGCAGGTCCTGCCACCCGAGCCCCGGTCCGACCGGCACGCCGGTGGACCGGTCCCAGACGATGGTCGACGCCCGCTGGTCGGCGATGCCGACGGCGTCGACCGGACCGCCCTCGGCCAGGCTCGACGAGGCCACCTCGACCACGGCGTCGGCCATGGCCACGGCATCGAATTCGACCAGGCCGGGGAAGGGGGTGTCGGGCAGGACGGGCACGTGGGTGATGTGGTCGACGGTGCCGTCGGGGCGGACCACGGCCCCCCGCACCCCGGAGGTGCCGACGTCGACGACCAGGATGCTCACGGCCAGGGCACCGCGCCGAAGGGGCCGTCCAGCCCGAGCTTGCCCGGGTTGAGGATGCCGTGGGGATCGAGGGCCTGCTTGAGCGAGGCCAGCACCTCGAAGCCGCCGCCGAGGGCGTCGGGCAGGAACCGGGCCCGGTTGATGCCGATGCCGTGGTGGTGGCTGATGGCCCCGCCCGCGTCCATGGTCGCCCTGGTCACCTCGTCCCAGGCCACCCGGTAGTACCGGGCCACCCAGGCCCGATGGTCGGCGGCCGGCAGGTCGGCGGGTGGCCGGCCGGCAAAGGTGAAGTAGAGGCAGGCACCGTCGGTGTAGGCGTGGGACTGGTGGGACGAGGCGACCAGCGTGCCCTCCACGTTCCCGAGGGCCTCGAGCACGGCGCCGTACAGACCGGGCAGCGCCCGCCACCGGCCGGCGATCTCGACGGTGTCGACGACGATGCCGCCCCGCCACAGCGGAGCCAGGGCGGACACGTCGTTCCGGTGGCCGAGCCAGCGCTCGACCAGGCCCACGTCGAGCGGGTCGGAGCCGCCGCACTCCTGGTCGACGACGCCCAGGGTGGCCCCGACCAGCCTCGGGTCGCCCTCGTCGAGGACGATCAGGACGTTGGTCTCGGGATGGTCGAACGACCGCCCGGACTCGGTCCCGTCGTAGAGGCGGAGGACGGCCGGGGTGGCACCGCGGCGCAGGATGCGGCGACAGGCGTCGAGACCGTCGGCGAACGAGGCGAACCCGAAGGCCCGCCGGTCCTCGCCCTCGGGGACCGGGTGCACCCGGAACCGGCCCTCGGTGATCACCCCGAGGGTGCCCTCGCTGCCCACGAAGAGTTGGGTGAGGTCGGGCCCGGTGGCCGACCGGGGCCCGTGGCCACCGGTCCGGATCACCCGTCCGTCGGCCAGCACCACCTCGAGGCCGATGACCATGTCCTCGATCTTCCCGTAGCGGTTGGAGTACTGGCCCGCACCCCGGCAGGCCAGCCAGCCGCCCACCGTGGACAGGTCCATCGACTGGGGCCAGTGCCCGAGGGTCACCGCCGAGCCGGCACGGAGGGTCGACTCGACGTCGGGGCCGAAGGTGCCGGCCCGGATGTCGGCCACCAGCGACTCGGTGTCGACGTCGGTGACGCCGACCAGGCCGCAGAGGTCGAGGGCCACCCCCCCGAAGAGCGGGACGGAGGCCCCGCAGACCCCGCTCCGGCCACCGGCCGGGGTGACCGGAACCCGGGCCTCGTGGCAGAGGGCGAGCACGCCGGCGACCTGGCTGGTGTCGGTGGGCCGGACCACGACGGCGGGGCGGGCCGGGACCTGTCCGTCGACCGCCCAGCCGATGGCCACCGGCCACCAGTCCCGGCCGGCCTCGGCCCGGTCGGCGTCGTCGTCGGAGACGGGACAGACGTCGGCCAACCGCCGCCGCACCTGGTCGTCGACCTCGACCCGTCGGCCCGCCAGGTGATCGCCGACGCCGTCGGGGCCCGCGTCGATCGGGGTGACCGGTGTGGGCTCGATCATCGGGGTCCCGTCTCCTGGGCGACCCGGTGGGCGTAGGGACCGTCACGCGGGTCGAGTCCGGCCCGGGCCAGATCGTGGCGGATGCCCTCGGCGTACGACTCGGCCTCGTCGGTCATGCGGGCTTCGTCCCACCCGAGCTCGGGACCGATGAGGGCGGCCACCCGGGTGGCAGCCTCGGCCGCGCCGCGGGCGTCGCGCAGGGAGGCCCGGGTGCGCCGGTCGAGGACGTCGGCCACCGAACGGGCCATCTCCTCCTCGACGGCGTAGACGGCCTCGGCGGCCAGGTAGTGGAGCCCGGGGACCAGCGGGTCGAGCAGCTCGGGCCGTCCGTCGGCCGTGGCCAGCACGGCCGGTGTCTCCGACCCGTAGCGTCCGGCCAGGTGGGTGGCGACGGCGGTGGCATCGTCGCCCGGGCGGGGTGCCGTGCCCGTATGGCCCGTATCGCCTGGATCTCCCGCGGGCCCCGTGCCCTCCGGGGAGCGGGCCCGGACCGGCCGGCCGGTGGCCCCGCGCAGCCGGAGCGACTTGGTCACGCACGGACCCGCCTTCCGCCCGAGCACCCCGAGGGCGGCGTCGACCGTGTCCTCGGCCATCTTGCGATAGGTGGTCAGCTTGCCCCCGGTGACCGTGACCATCCCCTCGGGGGAGACACGCACCGTGTGCCGGCGGGACAGGTCGGCGGTGCGCTCGCTCGGCGCGTGCTTCCCTTCCACCGGGGCGAGCAACGGCCGCAGACCGGTCCAGATGCCGGTGATGTCATCCCGGCCGATCGGCTTGGTGGTGATGGCGTTGGCCGCGTCGAGGATGTAGTCGACGTCCTCGGGAAGGCAGCTCGGTTCGTCGAGGGGTCCGTCCCATTCGGTGTCGGTCGTCCCGAGGTAGACCTGATCGCCCCACGACACCACGAAGATCGACCGGCGGTCCTGCCGGACGGGGATCACCGCGGCGATGTCGCACGGGAAGGCGGCCTCGGGCACGGTGATGTGGATGCCCTTGGCCGGCCGGATGGAGTGCGGGTTCTGTCCCTCGTCGAGGGCGCGTACGTCATCGGCCCACACCCCGGCGGCGTTGACCACCACCGAGGCCCGGATGTCGAACGGCTCGCCCGCCTCGCCCCCCTCGGGGGTCACGGTGGCTCCGTCGACCCGGCCGTCCGGGCCGGTGGTGAGGGCGGTCGCCCGTACGTGGTTGGCGGCCACCGCGCCGTGGTCGAGCACCGCGGTGCGGAGCACGGTGAGCGTCAGCCGGGCATCGTCGGTCCGGGCGTCCCAGTACAGGAATCCGGCCACCAACCGGTCGGCCTGGAGGTTGGGCATGTGGGCCAGGGCCTGGGCCCGGGTCACCTTCTCGTGGCGGCGGCCGATCCGGACCCCCCCGGTCAGGTCATAGAGCCACAACGCGGTCCGGTACACCCGGGCCACCCCCCGGTTGACCACCCCGTCGCGGCCGAACAGGGGGATGAGGAAGGGGAGTGGCGACACCAGATGGGGGGCGTTCTCGAGCAGGCGCTGCCGCTCGGCCAGGTTCTCGTAGACCAGTCGGAACTCGTTCTGCTGGAGATAACGGAGACCCCCGTGCACCAGCTTGGACGACTTCGACGAGGTGCCCGAGGCGAAGTCGTCCTTCTCGACCAATGCCGTCCGCAGCCCCCGGCTGGCCGCGTCCAACGCCACGCCGGCCCCGGTGATGCCACCGCCGATGACCAGGACGTCGAAGCTCTCCGAGGCCAGGCGGGCCAGTGCCTCGTGGCGTCGGAATCCACCGGCCGCCGGTTCGGAAACGCTGGCGCGGTCGGGCATGGGCAAAGCCTGCCACAGGTGAACGGGGGCGCCGTTGCCGCCGAACCGGCCGGTCGTACGGCGGGTCCGGCGTTCGGCTCCCCCTTCGTATCTACAATGATTGTTGAAGAACAATCGTTGGTGGTAGGCTGGTCGGCGTGAAGACGCCGGACGAGCTGACCGAGTTGTTCCGGGCCACCGGTCGCAAGGTCACGGCCCAGCGGCAGTGCATCTTCCGTGTCCTGCAGGGCAACGAGACCCACCCGTCGGCGGAGGCGGTCCACGCCGAGGCCAGCCGCCAGATGGAGACCATCTCCTTGAAGACGGTCTACCAGACCCTCCACGACCTGGCGGAACTGGGCGAGATCGCCTCCTTGGACGTGGGGACCGGCATGACCCGGTTCGATCCCAACGTCGACCACCCCCACCACCACCTGGTGTGCCGCAACTGCGGCCGGATGCGAGACCTGGTGGCCGACTTCCCCGACCTGGAGATTCCGAAGGGAGCCGATCTCGGCTTCAACGTGGGCTCCGCCGAAATCGTCTTCCGCGGTCTGTGCCCCGAGTGCCAGCCGGCAGGGCGTCGCCGGAAGCGGACGCCGTCGAGCCGCCCCTCATTGTCAACCTCCCACTGAGCAACCCGTGGTGCCTGCCACACACCCATGAAAGGAACAGCATGACCAAACTGAAAGATTCCCAGACCGAGGCCAATCTCAAGGTGGCGTTCGCCGGCGAGAGCCAGGCCAACCGCCGGTACCTCTACTTCGCCCAGAAGGCGGATGTCGAGGGCTACCCCGACGTGGCTGCGTTGTTCCGCTCGGTGGCCGAGGGCGAGACCGGGCATGCATTCGGCCATTTCGACTTCCTCCGCGAGGTGGGCGATCCGGTGACCGGCGTGCCCGTCGGACCGACCGAGGACAATCTCAAGTCGGCCATCGAAGGGGAGACGTACGAGTACTCCGAGATGTATCCGGGGTTCGCCAAGACCGCCCGCGACGAGGGCTTCGTCGAGATCGCCGAGTGGCTCGAGACGCTGGCCCGCGCCGAGAAGAGCCACGCCGGACGGTTCACCGAGGGCCTGGCCTCCGTTTCGTAGGACCCGAAGCCCGAGCTCGGCACCACGAGCACTGCGAGCACGTGCCCGATGGCGACCCCCGCCCCCGTTGCTCCGGGGCGGAGTCGCCGGGCCGTGGCTCCCTTCTCTGACGACCCCTGATCGACCTCCTCTGATCAAACTCCGGAACGTTCGATGACCGCCATCCACCCCCCGGCTGCTCACGTGGTCCCACCCGCCGGGACGGCATCGCCGTGAGCGCCACCGGACCACTCACCCTCGAGGACATCGCCGATCAGCGCGCCTACGAGCGGGAGCGGGACGAGTTCCGGGCCCAGGTGATCGCGGCCAAGAAACTCCGACGGGTGTCGGTCGGCCCCGTGGTCACGTTGGTCTTCGAGAGCCGTTTGACCATCCGCTTTCAGGTGCAGGAGATGGCCCGCGCCGAGAAGATGGTCACCGATCAGCAGATCCAGCACGAGCTCGACGTCTACAACCGGTTGCTCCCCACCCGCGGCGAGCTGTCGGCCACCTTGTTCATCGAGTTGACCACCGACGAGGAGCTGCGGACCTGGCTGCCCCGACTGGTGGGGATCGAAGGCGCCGTCGAGGTCCGCATCGGCGGCGATGCTGACGCCGTCGTGGTCCCCTCCGTTCCCGAGGCCAGCCACCAGGCCAACCTGACCCGTGAGGAGACGACCTCCGCCGTGCACTACGTGCGCTTCGCCTTCACCGCGGAGCAGATCGAGGCCTTCGCCGCCGGCCCGGCCGCCCTGGCCGTCAACCACCCGGCCTATCCCGACGGCCTTCCCGGGACGGCACTGGGCCCGGCCACCCGGGCCGAACTGGTGGCCGACCTCCGGGGGGAGTAGCCGACCGCGCTTTCGGGCCCATTTTTTGGGTCCTGACCAGCCCGTTCTGTGGTCCATCGGCTCCGCCGGGACCCGTCGCCGACCGGCCCGGCCCGACCTCGGCCCGACCCGGGTGCTGTCACACCCCGGTGCTGGACTGGCCTCGTGGAAGTGGATGCCCTCACCCCCGACGCCGGCTCGGTCGATGCCCTCACCCTCGACGCTGGCTCGCTCGATCCCGTCTCCCTCGATGCCCTCACCGAGGCCCTCGACCGGCTGGGCCGGGTCGACCCCGCCGTCTTGGCCGACCCGGAGTCGGTCGTCTCCCTCCAGCGTCAGCTGGCCCGCCTGGAGGCGCTCACCACCCGGGCCACGGCCGCCTTCGACCGGGCCGGCCACTGGGCCCCCGACGGGGCCCGCACCGCCTCGGCCTGGCTGTCGGTCCGGTGCCGGATCCCGAAGGCCGAGGCCCGCCGCCGGGTGCGCCGGGGCCGGGCCCTCCACACCCTGCCCGAGACCGAGCGGGCCTGGACCAACGGCGACCTCGCCGGCGCCCACGTCGAGGTCATGGCCTCCCTGTCCGGTCCCGAGACCGAAGAGGCCCTGGCCCGGGACGAGGCCCTGCTCGTGGGCCAGGCCTGTCATCTGCGCTTCGACCAGTTCGTCCAGGCGGTGGCCTACTGGAAGCAGCTGGCCGATCCCGAGGGCGCCGACGCCGAGGCCGAAGCCCGCCGGGCCCGCCGTGACGTCTACCTGGTCACCGGCTTCGCCGGCTCCTGGCTCGGGGCCATGACCCTCGATCCGATCTCGGGGGCCATCGTCTCGGCCGAGCTCGAACGGCTGGAGCACGACCTGTTCGAGGCCGAGTGGGCCGAGGCCCGGGACGCCCTCGGCCACGACCCGACCCCGGCCGAGCTTCTCCGCACCCCCGGCCAGCGCCGGGCCGACGCCCTGGTCGAGATGGCCACCCGGTCGAAGAGTGCCCCCCAAGACGCCCGCCGGCCGGCACCGCTGTTCACCGTCCTCGTCGGGTGGGAGACACTGCACGGGAGGATCTGTCAGCTGGAGGACGGCACCGTGGTCCCCCCCGGCGCCCTCCTGCCCTGGCTGGACCGGGCCGACCTGGAGCGGGCCGTGTTCGCTCCCGGCCGCCGGGTCGAGATCAGCCCCCGGGCCCGGTTGTTCACCGGGGCCACCCGGCGGGCCATCGAGGTGCGGGACCGCCAGTGCACCCACCCCTACTGCGATGTGGCCGCCCCCTCCTGTCAGGTCGACCACATCCAGCCCTGGGCCCTCGGCGGACCCACCACCCAGGAGAACGGCCGGCTGCTGTGCCCCACCCACAACCGCCAGCGCAACCAGCGGCCCCCGCCAGCGGTGTGAGCGGTATCGCAGTCCGAGTCAGATGACAGTCAGATGAATTGCGGGTCGGGTCATTTGTAGGTGAGGTGCACCGCGGCCTCGGGCGTATTGATGCGGAAGGCCAGGCTCTCCTCGATGAACAGGTCGACCGACCCGGCGTCGTCGGACCGGTAGCCGACCGAGAAGTCCTCGCCGATGGTCAGTTCGAAGTCCCCGCCGCGCTGGCTCAGCACCACGGCGCCGTCCACCGCCGGTGCCCACACCACCGGTCCGTCGAGGATCTGGCGGAGATGTTCGAAGACCGGGTAGCCGCCGTGCTCGGTGGTCTCGGTGACTCCGGTGAAGCAGCGGGCCCCGAGGGCGATGGCGAAGGGACCCGAGATGTCGGCGCCCCGGAGGGCGGCGACCGCCTTGGCCACGTGCTCGGGGTAGCGGCCGTAATCGTCACTGATGACCACCGGCTGGTGGGGTGAAACGGCGACCATGCCGGAGACCACGCCCTGCGTGTACCCGTGGAAGACCAGGTGGTCCTCGGCCAGGGCGGCGGCGCGACCCGCCGCGATCACCGGGGCCAGATCGAGGTCGGTCGCTCCCCGGTCGGCCGCAGCCAGCTCCGACTTGGACAGCGCGAACGGAGCCCGGAGCTCGATCAGAGGCATAACCTTGCGGAGCGCCGCCTCGACCTCCCCGAGCGGTCCACTGTCCAGGGCGTCGATCCGTCCGACATCGACCGCAGAGTGCTCCCAGCCCTTCGGGCCCGAGAAGTCCACCAGTCGGCGGGCGGCCAGGTAGTGCTTGAGCGAACGGGCCGCCTCCGCGTCGATCTGGCTCCAGGAGTCGTCGGTGATCGGGGCCAGCTCTCGCATCAGGTGGTTCATGGGAGTGTCCTGCTTTCATGTCGTAGGTTGCCGATGCCGAGACTGCTGTCACCCGCCGCGGCCAAGGCCAACGGATTTGGGGTGGGCGGCTCGACTCTGGTGAGGGTGTTGCGATCGATGTGGGAGAAGGGCTCGGTGCGGTCGGGGATCTCCAAGACCCCTTCCTCCTCGTAGGACCAGGTGCCGTTCGGGTGCACCGTCACGTGCATCCGGTAGCTGAGTGTTCGGAACGCCTGGTCGAGGAAGGGGTTGGACAAGATCCCGTAGATCTCGGAACCGACCTCGGCCCGCACCTCGAACTCGGTGGCGTCCGGCTCGACGGTGCCCCCGGCCAGCAGGACCTGAGCCCGGGGGATGCCGAGGGTGAGGGCGACGGTCCGGGTGGCCGGCTCCCACAGCCAGTAGCCCACCTGGTCGTGGAAGGTCTCGACCTCTCCCGGTTTGACGATGTGGGTGTGGTAGCGGAGGCCGTAGTAGAGCTGGGGCCCGTTGGTCTGGCGATCGATGGGCTGAAGCTCGTAGTGCTCGAAGAATGCATTCTTCTCGGTCCCCTCGGCCACCGGGTGCTCGTCGGCCCCGCCGGTGCCCTCCCAGACTCCGGCCATCGGGGAGAGGGGACCGAGTTCGGAGAGGGTGTCGGGATCGCCGTCGGGCTCGGTGTAGATGTCGTCGCCGTACGGCTCTCCCGCGGTGAACTCCATCGCAGCCCGATTCCTCGCTTCCCTGCTCGTGGCACCGTCGTGTCGGCCGGTGCCCGTCAGTGTAGGTCGACCCGATTTCTGTCGTCACCGGGCAATTCATCCGACCGGCAAGGTCGGCTCTTCCGACCGGCAAGGTCTGCTCTTCCGACCGGCAAGGTCTGCCCTTCCGACCGGCAAGGTCGCGGGCAGCTGACCGGCCCGGGCCCGGGCAAGGTCGCCCTCCCACCATGGCACCGTCGCCCCGAACGGGGTCGACCCGAACCGAGGCCAACAGTCGGTCGCGGCGGCACAGCCCTCGTGTGCACGAGAGAAGGGGAACACCATGAGTCCGGCAACCACCACCACCATCACCGGCAACCTGACCCGCGATCCGGAGATCCGTTACACCCGGGAGGGCCAGGCCACCACCACGCTCGGTGTGGCCGTCAACCGCCGCTGGCAGAATCGCGAGACCAACGAGTGGGAGGAATCGACATCGTTCTTCGATGTGGTCACCTGGCGTGACCTCGCCGAGAATGTCGCCTTGAGCCTGACCAAGGGCATGCGCGTCCTGGTCACCGGCCGCCTCGAGCAGCGCAGCTGGGAGACCGAGGACGGCGATCGCCGCTTCAAGGTGGAGATCGTGGCCGACGAGGTCGGCGCCAGTCTCCGGTTCGCCACCGTCGACGTGCACAAGGTCGAGCGCCACCAGGGGATCGATGCCGATCCCGGTGTCGCCAACGGAAGCACGGACACCGAGGACGAAGCGGTGGGAGCGGGTTGACCCCGACCCGCTTCACGGCGTCCGTCCGCCTGAGCAAGGACGAGGTGTTCTCCGCCTGCCAGGCGCTGGCCGATGCCGACCGTTGCCTGGTCCGCACCGGTCGTCTGGGCGAGGCCGACGCCCTCGGCGACCTCTTCCTGCTGCTCGAAGAGCGCCTGGTGGCCGAGGGCGACCCGGCCGAGCCCGACCCGGCCGAGCCCGACCCGGGAGGACCCGGGTCGGCCGGTGGTCAGCCCTCCGTGGGCTCGTACTCGATGGACAGCGAGTTCACGCAGTAGCGCTGGCCGGTCGGGGCCGGCCCGTCGGGGAACACGTGGCCGAGATGCCCTCCGCACCGGGCACAGGTGATCTCGGTCCGCGCCATCCCGAAGCTCCGGTCGGTGTGCTCATCGATGACACCGTCGTCCAGGGCCCGGTAGAAGCTGGGCCATCCCGATCCGGACTCGAACTTGGTGTCGCTCGGGAACAGCGCGGCGCCGCACCCGGCACAGGTGAACATGCCGGTCCCCTCGACGTGCAGCAGCTCACCCGACCACGCCGGCTCGGTGCCCTTCTTCCGGAGTACGGCGTAGCGCTCGGGAGACAGCTTGGCCTTCCACTCCTCCTCGGTCAGCTCGACGCGGTCTCCGGTGCCTGTTCCGGTGTCCTTACTCATTCCATCTCCTCTTCCTGCCGGCCGGCCGCCCCCCACGGGGCGGCTCCGCCCACCAGTACCCAATAAAACGCCCCGGAGCGGCGGGGTGTTCCCGGTCAACAGCCGTAGTCGGCCCGACGGCGCCCGCACCCCGGTTTGCTAGCGTCTCGTCAGCTTTCGAGGGGCATTCGCCGGACGCGGGCTCGATCGCAACCTTGCCGATCCGTCCACCCACCGACGCCACAGGACCCGCCGACCATGGACCTTCGAGACCGACCCGAGGACGAGGCCTTCCGCCTCGAGGTCCGCGCCTGGTTGGAGGCCCATGTGGTCGGTGACTTCGCCGCCCTGGGCGGGCGAGGCGGGTCGGGGGACGAGACATTCGGGTTCGAGACCCGGCTCGAGTGGGAGAAGGTGCTGGCCGCCGACCGGTGGACCTGCATCGGATGGCCGGTCGGGTACGGAGGCCGGGGCGCCCCCATCGCTCAACAGGTCATCTTCAACGAGGAGTACGTGAAGGCCAGGGCCCCGGGCCGGGTGAGCATCCTCGGCGAGGGGCTCATCGGTCCGACCATCATCCACTACGGCACCGACGAGCAGAAGGCGCGGTTCCTCCCGCCCATCACCGCCGGCCGGGAGCTCTGGTGCCAGGGGTACTCCGAGCCCGACGCGGGCAGCGACCTGGCCAACGTGCAGACCCGGGCCGTGCTCGACGGGGACGAGTGGGTGATCACCGGCCAGAAGGTGTGGACGTCGCTGGCCCACCAGTCCGACTGGTGCTTCGCCGTCTGCCGCACCGAGGCGGGCTCGCTCCGGCACAAGGGCCTGTCCTACCTGCTGGTGCCGATGGACCAGCCCGGCATCGAGGTCCGGCCCATCACCCAGCTGACCCGGACCTCCGAGTTCAACGAGGTCTTCTTCGACGGGGCCCGGACCGCGGCCGACAACGTGGTCGGCGAGGTCGGGGACGGCTGGCGGGTGGCCCTCGCCACCCTGGCCTTCGAACGGGGGGTGGGCCTGCTCGGCCACCAGCTCTCGTTCCGGCGCCAGCTCGACCACCTCGTGGGCGTGGCCAGAGCCAACGGGCGATCGTCGGATCCGGTCATCCGCCAGCGCCTGGCCCGCTCCTACGGTGAACTCGAGATCCTCCGGTACAACACACTGCGCAGCCTGTCCGGCATCGACGGACCGGTGGCGCCCCCCGAGGCGTCGATCAGCAAGCTCTACTGGGCCAGCTGGCACCGATCCCTCGGCGAGCTGGCCATCGACGTGCTGGGTCCGGCGGGGATGGTGGCCGACGGGTTCCCCTACGAGCTCGGCGAGTTCCAGCGCACCTTCCTCTTCAGCCGCTCGGAGACCATCTACGGGGGCTCGAACGAGATCCAGAAGAACATCATCGGCGAGCGGGTGCTCGGCCTGCCGCCCGAACCCAAGGGGGCAGTGCGATGACCGACGCCAACTCGGCCGGACCGGCCGGCGGTGCAGGGCGACCCGAGGCGCCGGCTCCTCCGCCGGGCCACGGGCTCCTCACCGGCAAGGTGGTGGTGGTCACCGCCGCCGCCGGCACCGGCATCGGGTTCGCCACCGCCAAGCGGTGCGTGGAGGAAGGGGCCACGGTGGTCATCTCGGACGCCCACGAGCGCCGGCTCGGGGAGGCGGCCGACGCGCTGGCCGAGCTGGCCGGGGCGCGCCCCCTGGCTGTGCCCTGCAACGTGACCGACGAGACCCAGGTGCAGCACCTCTACGACTCGGCCGCGGCGCGTCACGGGCGGTTCGACGTAGCCGTCAACAACGCCGGCCTCGGGGGCAAGGTCGACGTGGTGGACATGACCGACGAGCAGTGGGACCTGGTTCTCGACGTCACCCTGACCGGCACCTTCCGTTGTATGCGGGCCGCCCTCCGACACTTCTACGCCCGCCCCGGGGGAGGGGTCATCGTCAACAACGCCTCGGTGCTCGGCTGGCGGGCCCAGGCCGGGCAGTCCCACTACGCCGCGGCCAAGGCCGGGGTGATGGCCCTCACCCGCTGCGCCGCCGTCGAGGCGGTGGGCCACGGCGTCCGCGTCAACGCGGTCTCCCCCAGCCTGGCCGTCCATCCCTTCCTCAACAAGGTGATGCCCGACGACGAGTTGGAGGAGCTGAGCCGGCGCGAGGTGTTCGGCCGGGGGGCCGAGGTGTGGGAGGTGGCCAACGTCATCACCTTCCTGGCCAGTGAGTACGCCACCTTCATGACCGGCGAGGTGGTGTCGGTGAGCAGCCAGCATCCCTAGGCCCGATGATCCCAGCCTCCCCGAGCCGATGATCGCAGTACCCTGACGGAGTGTCAGATGTGATCGATCCCCGCGGGGATCTGCAGTGGGGGACCATCCCCGGACTGGTGGAGGATGCCGCCGCCCGCTTCGGCGAGTTGGAGGCGGTGGTGGACGTCCACGGGCCGGGGGGCTCGACCATCCGCCTCACCTTCGACCAGCTGGCCGACGAGGTGGCCTCGGCCACCCGGGCCATCGTGGCCAACGGGATCGAGCGCGGCGACCGGGTGGCCATCTGGGCACCCAACTGCGCCGAGTGGATGATCGCCGCCCTCGGCGCGGTGGGCGCCGGCGCCCTGCTGGTCCCGCTCAACACGCGGTTCAAGGGGGCCGAGGCGGCCGGGATCCTGGCCCAGTCGGGCGCCCGCCTGCTGTTCACGGTGGACGGGTTCCTCGGCAACGACTACACCCGGCTGCTCGACGAGGCGGTCACCGCCGGCGCCCGGGTTCCCGAGCTCGAGCGGGTGGTGGTCCTGCGCCGGACCGACGGGGTGACCGCGACCCCGACGGCCAAGGGCGATCCGGTGGTCGACTGGGAGATCTTCCTCCAGGAGGGTGGGGCCTGCTCGGCCGACGTGGCCGCCGGCCGGACCGCCTCGATCACCTCGGGAGACCTCTCCGACCTGGTGTTCACCTCGGGGACCACCGGCCGGCCCAAGGGGGCCATGTCCACCCACGGCCAGACCCTGCGTACCTTCGCCACCTGGTCCGAAGTGGTCGGGCTCAGCCACGGCGACCGCTACCTCATCGTGAACCCCTTCTTCCACACCTTCGGCTACAAGGCCGGCATCCTGGCCTGCCTGATGACCGGGGCCACCATGATCCCCGAGCCGGTGTTCGACGTGGAGCGGCTCATGGCGCGGGTCGAGGCCGAGCACATCACCGTGCTCCCCGGACCGCCCACCATCTTCCAGTCCATCCTCGACCATCCCGAGCGCAAGGGGTTCGACCTGTCCTCGCTGCGCCTGGTGGTCACCGGAGCGGCCGTGGTCCCGGTCGAGCTGGTGAAGGGGCTGTGGACCGACCTCGAGATCGAGACCGTGCTCACCGCCTACGGACTGACCGAGGCCACCGGGACGGTCACCATGTGCCGCCGGGGCGACTCCGCCGAGGTCATCTCGGGGACGTCGGGCCGGGCCATCCCCGACGTGGACGTGCGGATCGTCGACGGCGGGGGGGCCGAGCTGGCGCGGGGCGAGGCCGGTGAGATCGTGGTCCGCGGGTACAACGTGATGCGGGGCTACTTCAACGACTCCGAGGCCACCGACGAGGCCATCGACATCGACGGGTGGCTGCACACCGGCGACGTGGGGGTGATGGACCCGGACGGCAACGTCACCATCACCGACCGCCTCAAGGACATGTACGTGAGCGGAGGGTTCAACGTCTACCCGGCCGAGGTCGAAGCCGTCCTCCGCCTCCATCCCGCCGTCGGGCAGGTGGCGGTGGTCGGTGTGCCCGACCGGCGACTGGGTGAGGTCGGCCTGGCCCTGGTGGTGCCGGCCGACGGCGTCGCCCCCGACGGCTTCGCGCCCGGCCCGCCCGGTGTCCCCGACCTGGGCGGGGAGCTGCTCGACTGGACCCGTGAGCGGATGGCCAACTACAAGGTGCCCCGTGAGGTCCTGGCCATCGAGGTCCTGCCGGTCAACGCCAGCGGCAAGGTGCTCAAGCGCGAGCTGCGGGAGCGGTTCGCACCGGCAGGATGAGGCCCACCCCCGACCACCGCGCCTGACCGGATGTTCCAACTGAGCAACGAACGAGCAACGACTGAGCAACGAAGAGAGGGAGTGCCATGCGAGGCATCGTGTACACGGGTGACGACGTGGAGGTCACCGACCAGCTGGAGGTCGCCGACCCCGGTCCCACCGAGGTCCGGGTGGCCATCGGGGCCGCCGGCGTGTGCCACAGCGATCTGTCGGTGATCAACGGGACCATCCCGTGGAAGGCACCTTCGGTGCTCGGGCACGAGGGTGCCGGGGTGGTGGAGGCGGTCGGCTCGGAGGTCACCGCGGTCAAGGTCGGCGACCACGTGGTCATCGCCACCCTCCAGAGCTGTGGCCACTGCCGCGCCTGCAGCACCGGCCATCCCACCTGGTGTGTCAAGACACTGGGCAACGTGTCCCAGCCCTTCACCTTCAAGGGTGAGCCGGCATCGAACTTCGCCGGCACCTCGGTGTTCACCGAGTCGACCATCGTGAAGGAGGTCCAGGCCGTGAAGATCTCCAAGGACGTCCCCATGACCTCGGCCTGCCTCATCGGGTGCGGGGTCCTAACCGGGGTGGGCTCGGTGCTCAACCGGGCCAAGGTGCAGGCCGGCGACACCGCCGCGGTGTTCGGTGTGGGCGGCGTCGGGCTCAACGTGATCCAGGGCCTGCGGCTGGCCGGCGCCAGCCGGATCGTGGCCGTGGACACCCTGGCCTCCAAGGAGGACCTGGCCCGCCAGTTCGGGGCCACCCACTTCGTCGACGCCTCGTCCACCGACGCGGTGGCGGCCATCCGCGAACTGGTCCCCCCGGGGCCGGACCGGGTGACCGGGGCGCTGGGTTGGACAGGCGGGGTCAACTGGTCGTTCGACTGCGTGGGCCATCCCGCCGTGCTGCGCAACGCCCTCGACGTGCTCGACTGGGGCGGCAACGCGCTGGCCATCGGCATCCCGCCCCAGGGCACCGAGGTGGCGGTCGACGTCAACGCCCTCGCCTACGTGGACCGCGGCCTGCTCGGCTGCCGCTACGGATCGTCGCGCCCGCACCACGACATCCCCCTGATGGTGGAGCTCTACCTTTCGGGCAGGTTGATGCTCGACGAGCTGGTCACCGAAGAGCGGCCCCTCGAGGGGTTCCGGGAGATCGTCGAGGACATGGAGGCCGGCAAGTTGGCCCGCGGCGTCCTCACCTTCTGACCGCGGGTCCGGACCGGGAGCACGGGGACCGTCCTGTTACAGTCGGCCCCGACATGACGGTGCGTCAGATCGAGGGGAAGTGGCAGACCGTGGTGGAGGTCCTGCGGGCCGCGGCGACCGACAACGCCGACGTCGAGGCGTACGTCGAGCCGGCCACCGCCGAGGGACCCCGGCGGAGCCTGACCTTCGCCCAGTGGGACCGGGCCGCCGACGGCGTGGCCGGGTTGTTCGCCGCCCGCGGCGTGGGCCACGGCTCGGTGGTCGGCCTCATGCTCCCGAGCTCCATCGACTACATGGTCGGCTACGCCGCCGCCACCCGACTCGGGGCCATCGTCTCGGGGATCAACCTGCGTCTCGGCCAACGCGAGGTCCGGTCGATCCTCGACCGGACCCGACCGGCGGTCACCGTGGTCGAGGACGGGGCGACCCCGCCGGGGGGCCCGGTCGGCGCGGTGCTCGAGCGGTCGGCCGTCAACGCCGCCGCCGACGGGCCGCCGCCGCCCCGGTTTCCGGGGCTGGCTCCGACCGATCCGGTGGCCGTGGTGTGGACGAGCGGAACCACCGGGCTGCCCAAGGGGGCCGTGTTCGACCACGACGCCCTGGCCGCGGTGGCGGACGGGACCGACGTGCTGTCCGAACCGGGCGACCGGCGCCTGTCGCCGCTTCCCTTCGCCCACGTCGGATCGATGACCCGCACCTGGGACGAGATCGCCAATGCGGTGACCACGGTGATCACCCCCACCCCGTGGCGGGCCGCCGACACCATCCGGGTCATCGCCGACGAGCGGATCACCGTGGCCCAGGGCGTCCCCACCCAGTGGGCCCTGGTCCTCGCCCACCCCGACCTCGATGGCGTCGATGTCTCGTCCCTGCGCATCGCCGGTACCGGTGCCTCGCGGGTCCCGCCCGAGCTGGTGGCGGCCATGCGGGCCCGACTCGGCGTCCCGGTGGTGGTGCGGTACACGTCGACCGAGGCGTCGCTCGGCACCGGGACGGTCCCCGGCGACCCCGACGACGTGGTGGCCACCTCGGTGGGGCGTCCGGTCCCCGGTGTCGAGCTGGCCGTCGTCGACGACGACGGAGGCGAGGTGGCGGCCGGCGAGGTCGGACGGGTCCGCCTGCGCTCGGCGGCGGTGATGCGCGGCTACTGGGGTGGGCCGCCGACCGGCCCCGGCGCCGGGGGAGTGGTCTACGACGCCGAGGCCACCCGGTCGGTGCTGGCCGACGACGGCTGGTTGACCACCGGCGACTTCGGGTTCGTCGGCGACGACGGCTGCCTGCATCTGGTCGGGCGGGCCAACGAGCTCTACATCCGGGGTGGCTACAACGTCTATCCCGCCGAGGTCGAAGCCACCCTCGGCGCCCATCAGGCCGTCGAACAGGTGGCGGTGGTCGGCACCCCCGACCCCGTCCTCGGTGAGATCGGGGTGGCCTTCGTGGTGCCGGCGGCCGGCGATCGGCCCGACCCCGAGCGGTTGCTGGCCGAACTGCGGGCCGCGGCCCGCGCCGTGCTGGCCGACTACAAGGCCCCCGACCGGGTGGTGGTCGTCGACAGCCTCCCCCTGACCTCGATGATGAAGGTGGACAAGAGGATGCTGGCCGATCGGGCGGCGTCGGCGCCGCCGCCGGTGGGTGTGCGGTGAGGAGCGGTCCCCTGTCCCCGACCCGGACAGCCCATCAACGACGAACGGAGATCGAGCATCATGACTGGTAGTTCCACCCCCGCCCAGGGCGGCGTGACCGACGATCCCATCCGGATCGGCACCATGCTGTACACCCTGGTGGAGCCGCACCGGGGCCAGCAGGTGGCCTACAACCGGTGGTACGAGCGCGACCACTTCTACGCCGGCTGCCAGATCGGCGCCTACAATTTCGCCGGCGCCCGGTTCGTGTCCACGGCGCCGTTGAAGGCCCTGCGCTATCCGCAGGGGGGGGCCGCCCTGGTGGCCGACCCCCAGGTCGGCAGCTACCTCGGCGTCTACTACGTGCTCGATGGCCACCACGACGAGTGGAACCGGTGGGCGGTCGACCAGGTCAACGCGCTCCACGCCGCCGGTCGGATGTTCAACGAGCGCGACCACGTCCACACCGGTCTGTACCACTTCGAGTGGGAGCACCGGCGGGACGAGGACGGGGTGCCGGCCGAGCTCACTCTGGACCACCGGTTCCCGGGGATGGTGTCGGTGTTCGTCGAGGCCGGCGAGGGAGCCACGCCCGAGCAGGTCGGTGACTGGTACCGCACCCAGTACCTGCCCTCGGTCCTGCCCGGGTCGGCCGTGGCCACCGTGCTGGCCTTCAGCCCGTTGCCCCTCCTGGCCGACGCCCCCGGCGACGTGCCCCGCGGCGACTCGGTGGACCAGCGGGTGCTGCTGCTGTGGTTCCTCGACGACGGGCCCCCCGGCTCGTGGGACGCGGTCTTCGCCGATCAGGCCGAGGCGGTGGCCGGCTCCGGCCTCGGGCGGGTGCTGTGGGCCTCGCCCTTCATCGGCACCGTCCCGGGCACCGACACCTACACCGACCAGCTGTGGTCGGCCCCGGCCTGATGACCGACTTCATCGACGACCTCGAGGCGCGGACGGCGGCCCGGGGCTGGGTCGGGGCCTCCACCCTGTGGGAGCTGATCGAGCGGCGGGCGGCGGCCACCCCGGAGGCGGTGCTGGCCCACGAGGACACCGGCCAGGAGCTCACCTTCGCCGGGTACCGCGATGCCTGCCTCCGGGCCGCCGCCGGACTCTTCACCGACTACGGGGTGACCCGGGGCACCGGCGTGAGTTGGGAGCTCCCCACCTGGAACCAGTCGTTGGTCCTGGTGGGCGCCCTGGCCCGCCTCGGGGCGCGCCAGAACCCGCTCATCCCCATCTACCGGGGCCGCGAGGTGAGCTTCATCACCGAGCAGAGCCAGGCCGCGCTCCTGGTCGTGCCCACCACCTACCGCGGCTTCGACTTCGAGGCCATGGCTCTCGAGATCGCCGAGGCTCGGCCCGGCCTCGCCGTCCTGGTCGTCGACCGCGACCTGCCCGCCGGGAACCCGGACGACCTCCCCGAGGTGGAGGCGCCCCCGGCGACGGCGGCCGACGCCCCCATCCGGTGGCTCTTCTACACCTCGGGGACCACGGCCGACCCCAAGGGCGCCCAGCACACCGACCTCACGGTGATGGCGTCGGCCCTGGCCATGGCCGAGTGCCTCGACATAGGGCCCGACGACGTCTCCGGCCTGGTCTTCCCCTTCACCCACATCGGCGGGATCGGGTGGTTGATCGCCGCCCTCTTCACCGGGTGCCGGCTGCTGATCACCGAGGCGTTCGACCCGGTGGCCACCCCCGGATACCTGGCCGCCAACCAGGTGACCCTGGCCGGCTCGGGGACCACTTTCCACCTGGCCTACCTGGCCGCGCAGCGGGCGGCGGGGGAGGCCTCCATCTTCCCGGACATCCGGTCCTATCCGGGCGGGGGTGCCCCCAAGCCGCCCCAGCTCCACTACGACCTGAAGCGCGAGATCGGCGGGGTGGGCATCGTCTCCGGATACGGCCTCACCGAGGCGCCCATCGTGGTCATGGCCACCACCGGCGATCCCGACGTGAAGCTGGCCGAGACCGAGGGGAAGCCCACCCCGGGGGTGGAGCTCGTCGTGGTCGGTCTTGACGGGCGCCGGGCCGCCCCCGGCCAGGAGGGCGAGATCCGGCTGAAGGGCCCCCAGGTCATCCGCGGCTACCTCGACCCCTCGCTCGACGCCGACGCCTTCGACTCGGAGGGTTACTTCCGGAGCGGCGATCTGGGCATCGTCGACCAGGAGGGGTTCGTCACCATCACCGGGCGCCTCAAGGACGTGATCATCCGGCACGGCGAGAACATCTCGGCCAAGGAGGTGGAGGACCTCCTCTACGCCCATCCGGCCGTCGCCGACGTGGCCGTCATCGGACTCCCGGATCCGAAGACGGGCGAGCGGGCCTGTGCCGTGGTGGCGTTGCAGGAGGGCCAGTCCTTCGGGTTCGACGACATGACCGCGTATCTGAAGAGCCGCGGCCTCCGGATGCAGGCCATCCCCGAACAGCTCGAAGTGGTGGACTCGGTGCCCCGCAACCCGGCCGGCAAGATCCTGAAGCACACGCTGCGCGAGACCTACTCGGCGGCGCCGGAGACGGGAGGCGACCGATGAGTCCGATCCAGCGGGTCACACTGGGTCAGGGAGGAGCCGAGCACGACGCCGCCGACGCCAGCATCAGCTCCCATACCGGGCGTCGCTTCGCCGGCAAGGTGTGCGTCGTCACCGGGGCCGGGTCGGGGATCGGCCGGGCGGTGGCCGTGCGGCTGGCCCGCGAAGGGGGGAAGGTGGCCGCCCTCGACGTGGCCGCCGACAACCTGGCCGCCACCATCGACGGCATCTCGGCGGAAGGAGGAACTGCCGCCGCCTACCGGTGCGACGTGACCTCGGAGTCGTCGGTGGCCGAGACGGTGGCGGCGTTGGCCACCGAGCTGGGCGCCCCGAGCGTGGTGTGCAACGTGGCCGGCATCGGGGGCTTCTACAACACGGTGGACATGCCCCTCGATCGGTGGGAGCAGATTCTGGCCGTCAACCTGACCGGCCCCTTCCTGGTGTGCCGGGCCACCCTTCCCCACCTGCTCGAGCTGGGGGGATCGATCGTCAACGTGGCCTCCAACACCGCGCTGATGGGGCAGTCGTACTCGGCGGCCTACTGCGCGTCGAAGGCCGGGCTGCTCATGTTCTCCAAGGCCCTGGCGGCCGAGTACCTCTCCCGCGGGGTGCGGGTGAACGTGGTGGCCCCCGGAGGGGTCGACACCCCGCTGATCGGCACCTTCGAGCTGCCCGAGGGGGCCGACTTCAAGGAGCTGACCAAGATCATGACGCCGATGGGGTTCTCCACCCCGGCCGAGATCGCCGCCTCGGTGGCCTTCATCGCCTCCGACGAGTCGTCGTACACGACGGGAGCCGTGCTCTCGGTCGACGGCGGGCTGACCATCTGAAGCCGACCCGGTCTCTCCCCTCCACCCTTCGGTGACGGCGGAGCCGGGCTCTGCCCCGGTGGACCCGTTTGACAGGCGTGACACAATGGAACGGTCGTCGTATCACAATCACACCCGTTCTCCCGAGGAGCCCCATGACCGATCCACCGGTGAAGCACTGGGATACCGACTTCGACGTCCTGGACCCGGAGTACGTGGCCGATCCGTTCCGCATCTGGGACGAGCTGCGCCGGACTTGCCCGGTGGCCCACACCGACCGGCGGGGCAGCACCTGGCTGCCCACCCGGTACCAGGATGTGGTCGATCTGGCCCACGACATCGGCCACTTCAGCTCGGCCGAGATCACGGTCATCCCGTTCCCCGAAGAGCCGGGAGACGATCAGATCGACGAGCGGGTGCTCGAGTACGGCGTCCCGCCCATCTCGGCCGACCCACCCCTGCACACCTGGACGCGGCGGCTCCTCCTGCCCTGGTTCTCCCACCGGCGGGTCGAGGGGTACGAGCCGATGACCCGCACCCTGTGTGCCGGGCTGGTCGACGGCTTCATCGACCAGGGTTCGGCCGATGCCGCCCGCGACTACGCCCAGCAGATCCCGGTGCGGGTGATCGCCGCCATCCTCGGCGTCCCGTCATCGTTGTCCGACACCTTCACCGGGTGGGTGCGCGACGTCCTCGAGTTCGCCGACGACCGCGAGCTCCGGATCCGGGGCATCGAAGGGCTCATCGGGTTCTTCGTCGAGGAGGTGGCCAAGCGCAAGCTCGACCCGGGTGACGACCTGTTGAGCGACCTCCTGCACAGCGAGGTCGAAGGGGTGCCGGTGGAGGAGAGCGTGGTGCTCGGGGTGGCCGCCCTGGTGCTCATCGCCGGGGTCGACACCACCTGGAGCGCCATCGGCTCGTCCCTCTGGCACCTGGCCGGCCATCCCGACGACCGCCGGCGGATGGTGGCCGAGCCGGACGTCATGCCCCTGGCCGTCGAGGAGTTGCTGCGGGCCTACTCCCCGGTGACCATGGCCCGGGTGGTGACCGGGGACGTCGAGTTCGAAGGGTGCCCGATGAAGGCCGGCGACAAGGTGTTGATGAACTTCCCGGCCGCCAACCGCGATCCCGATGCCTTCGAGAACCCCGACCGGGTCGTGCTCGACCGCGAGCTCAACCGGCACGTGGCCTTCGGTTCGGGCATCCACCGGTGTGCGGGCTCTAACCTGGCCCGCATGGAGCTACGGGTGGCGTTGGAGGAGTGGTTGCGGCGGATCCCCGAGTTCCGTCTGGCCGACGGGGCCGAGGTCACCTGGGCCGGCGGTCAGGTCCGGGGTCCGCGGCAGCTGCCGGTGGTGTTCCCATGAAGATCCGGGTCGATCCGGAGAAGTGCACGGGACACGCCCGCTGCTACGGCCTGGCGCCGGAGCTGTTCAACGTGGACGACTACGGGTTGTCCACCGTGGTGGGGGACGGCACCGTCCCGCCCGACCTCGAGGACAAGGCCCGTCTGGCCATCGCCAACTGTCCCGAGTACGCCATCAGCGAAATCACCGACTGAGCCGTACCCGCCCGGGAACGAGCGTCAGCCTGCGTGGTACCTTCCCGGTCCGGACCCCGCGGGAGCGACACAGTGACGGGGCGACAGGAGACCGAGCGATGACGGCACCCGGGAACTTCAACACCGAGACCTCCGACATGATCGCCGTCCACCAGGCGCTGCTGGGGTCGCTCGACGCCGGCCCCGACCTCATCGGCCGGGCGGCCGCCGACCCGGACCGGGTCGAGGTGATCGCGTCCTTCTACGACAACGTCCTCGAGTTCCTGCACGTCCACCACAGCGGCGAGGACGAGCTGATCTATCCGCGGTTGGAGGAACGGTGCCCGCAGGAGAAGGCGGTGCTCGAACGGATCGACGACCAGCACAAGCTGCTCTACGAGCCCATGGATGCCGCCTGGGCCTCGGTGGCCGCCTGGCGGTCGGCCCCGTCCGCCGACGCCGGGCGGGCCCTGGTGGAGGCCATCTCCGGCGTCAGCGAAGGGTTGCGGCCCCATCTCCGGGAGGAGGAGGGAACCGTCCTGCCCCTCGCCTCGGCGTGGATGAGTCCCGAGGAGTGGGCCCAGCTCCCCGGACACGCCCTGCAGTCCTTCCGGGGGGACAAACCCTGGTTGGCGCTCGGACTGGTCCGCGAAGGCCTCACCGAGGAGCGGCGCGACGGCATGCTCGCCGGGATGCCCCCACCCCTCCGGGCCCAATGGACCGAGAGTTGGGGCCCGGCCTTCGACGCCTTCATCGCCGAGGTCCGCCAGGACTAGGAACCGGTCGGGCGGGGTGCCGGCCCCACCCGAGCCGTGACCCCTACGACAGGCGCTCGACGATCATGGCCATGCCCTGGCCGCCGCCGACGCACATCGACTCGAGTCCGATCGTCTTCCCGGTGTCGTCGAGGGCATTGAGCAGCGTGGTCATGATGCGGGCCCCGGTCTGGCCGAACGGGTGACCGAGGGCGATGGCGCCACCCCGCACGTTGAGCTTGTCGTAGCTGATGCCGAGGTCCTGGGCCGCGGGCACCACCTGGGCGGCGAAGGCCTCGTTGATCTCGACCAGGTCGATGTCGTCGATGGTCATCCCCGCCCGCCCGAGGGTCTGGCGGATGGCCTCGACCGGTCCCAGACCCATGATCTCCGGATTGAGCCCGGTGACTCCGCTGGCCACGATGCGGGCCAACGGGGTGATGCCGAGCTCGCGGGCCTTGGTGTCGCTCATCACGACGACGGCGGCGGCCCCGTCGTTGAGCGGGCAGGCGTTGCCGGCGGTGACGGTACCGCCTTCCCGGAACACCGGCTTGAGGCCGGCCAGCCCCTCGAGAGTGGTGCCGGCCCGAGGGCCGTCGTCCTTGGTGACCACGTCCCCGTTGGGCGTGGTCACCGGGATGATCTCGCGATCGAAGAACCCCGACTCCTGAGCGGCGACGGCCCGGGTCTGCGACTGGAGGGCGAACTCGTCCTGCTCCTCGCGGCTGACCTTCTTGAACTCGGCCACGTTCTCTGCCGTCTGGCCCATGGCGATGTACACGTCGGGGAGGCCGGCCGGGGCTGCCCACGGTTCACCGGCGGCCGGGGTGCGGGCTGCGGTACGGGCCTCCGCCTCGGCGAACGCCTCGTTGTGCGGACCGGTGTCGGCCGCACCGTTCCGGTAGCGGCTGACCGTCTCCACGCCGGCGGCCACGAAGATGTCACCCTCGCCGGCCCGGACGGCGTGGGCGGCCATCCGGATGGTCTGGAGGGAGGACGAGCAGTAGCGGTTGACGGTGACACCGGGCACATCGGGCATTCCGGCCAGGAGGGCGGCGACACGGCCGACGTTGTAGCCGGCCTCGCCCCCGGGTTGGCCCGAGCCCATGATCACGTCCTCGACCGACTGCGGGTCGATCTCGGGAACCTTGGCCAGCACCTCGCGGATCACCAGGGCGGCGAGGTCATCGGGCCGGCAGTCGATCAGCGAACCCTTGTTGGCCCGTCCGATCGGGGTCCGACCGGTGGCGACGATGACGGCTTCGGGCATGTGGTGCTCCTCGGGACTCGGCGGCACGGCCGCACTGTCGGATGGATCAGCGATGGCAGAACAACATCAGAACTTACCGGGTGGTAACCCTACTGGCGCCCGGCCTCACGGATGGTCCGAAGCGCCCGCCGGCAGGCTACAGGCTGCGCCCCGACCGCCGCCGCGCCGGCCCGACCGCCGGTGGCGCCCCCGACGAGTCGAATGTAACGTGTTCTAGTCGTCCTCCGCGGCACTGTGCTGCACGACGGGCGGTGTCGGGGCGCAGTCCCGGGCTCGACAACCCCTGGCTCTACAGTCCATGGGGGCCGGCATGTGGGGATCGCCCCCCCTGACCGGCAGCGCACGCAACCGAAGGGGAGGACCGGATGGAGATCGGCTACACCGAGGAACAAGAGGCCCTCCGGGACACGCTCCGCGACTACTACGCCAACCTGCTCACCCCCGAAGTGGAGGCCCAGCTGGCCGACAGCCACGGGATCGGTCCGGACATGCGGCGGGTGGTCAAGCAGATGGCCCAGGACGGCTGGTTGGGAATCGGATGGCCCACCGAATACGGGGGCCAGGGACGTTCCGCCATCGAGCAGTACATCTTCTTCGACGAGTCCATGCGGGCCGGCGCTCCGGTGCCCATGCTCACCATCAACACGGTCGGACCGACCATCATGCAGTTCGGGACGCCCGAACAGAAGGACTTCTTCCTCCCGAAGATCCTGGCCGGTGAGATCCATTTCTGCATCGGGTACACCGAGCCCGAATCGGGAACCGACCTTGCCTCGCTGCAGACCCGGGCCGTGCGCGACGGCGACGAGTACATCATCAACGGCCAGAAGATCTACACCTCACTGGCCGGAGGGGCGGACTACATCTGGCTGGCCACCCGCACCGACCCGAACGTGGCCAAGCACAAGGGAATCTCGTTGTTCATCGTGCCCATGGACACCCCGGGCATCAAGGTCGTGCCCATGCACCTCCTGGGCGACCACAACATCAACTACACGTTCTACGAGGACGTGCGGGTGCCGGCGTCGAGTCTGGTCGGGGGCGAGAACAACGGGTGGTCGCTGATCACCAACCAGCTCAATCACGAACGGGTCACGCTGTGCTCGGCGGGGATCATCGAGCGGGCGCTGTCCGACGTGACCGGTTGGGCCCAGAACACCAAGCTGGCCGACGGCCGGCGGGTCATCGACCAGGAGTGGGTGCAGGTCCATCTGGCCCGCATCCATGCCCGGCTCGAATTCCTCAAGCTGATCAACTGGAAGGTGGCGTGGACGGCCACCCAGGGCCGTCTCGACGTGGCCGACGCCTCCACCACCAAGGTCTTCGGCACCGAGTTCTACATGGAGGCGTTCAAGCTGATGATGGAGATCGTCGGCCAGGCCGGCTACCTCACCCGCGGCAGCCCCGAGGCCGTCCTGGCCGGTCGCCTCGAGATGTACGCCCGCAGCCTCGTCATCCTGACCTTCGGCGGCGGGACCAACGAGATCCAACGCGACCTGATCGCCATCTTCGGCCTCGGTCTGCCCCGTTCACTCCGATAGCAGATAGAAGAGGTAGGCACACCCATGGACTTCTCCTTCAGCGAAGAACAAGAGGCCGTTCGCGATCTGGCCGGGCGCATCTTCACCGACCTGGCCACCCACGAACGCCTGCGCGAGCTCGAGTCGGAGCCGGACGGCGACCGGTTCGACCGCAAGATCTGGGCCGAGCTGGCCGCCGCCGGGCTGCTCGGCATCGCCCTGCCCGAGGAGGTGGGCGGGGCCGGCCTCGGCTTCGTGGAGACCGGCCTGCTGGTCGAGGCGGCCGGCCGCAGCGCCGCCTACGTGCCGGTCATCGAGACCTTGGCCGCCGCGGCGCCGGCCATCGCCCGCTTCGGCACCGAGGCCCAGCGCCATGCTTGGCTCCCGGGCGTGGTCAGCGGCGACTCGGTGCTCACCACGGCACTGGTCGAGATCGGCGGTACCCCGGGTGCGCCGTCGGTGGTGGCCGAGCGCGACGGTGACGGGTGGACCCTCTCGGGTACCAAGTCGTGTGTCCCCTCGGGGACGGTGGCCGATGCGGTGCTGGTCACCGCCCGGGTCGATCCCGACTCGGTGGCCGTGTTCATCGTCGACCCCACCGCCGACGGGGTCAGCCGCCAGCGCCAGGTGGCCAACACCGGCCAGCCCGAGGCGGTGCTCACCCTGGCCGGCACCTCGGTCGGCCCCGAGGCGTTGCTCGGATCGGTCGAGGAGGGCGCCGCCATCATCGAGTGGCTGGTCCAACGGTTCACCGCCGCGGTGGCCCTGGCCCAGGCCGGCGCGGCCGCGGCCTCGCTGGCCCTGGTGGCCGAGTACACCAAGACGAGGGAGCAATTCGGCAAGCCGATCGCCACCTTCCAGGCCGTGGGCCAGCGGGCCGCCGACGCCTACGTCGACACCGAGGCCATCCGCCTCACCGCCTGGCAGGCGGCCTGGAGGATCGCCGAGGGGCTGCCCGCCGACAAGGAGGTGGCCATCGCCAAGTTCTGGGCGGCCGACGGAGGGCAGCGGGTGGTCCATGCCGCCGTGCACCTCCACGGCGGGGTGGGGGTCGACCGCGACTACCCGCTGCACCGCTACTTCCTGATGACCAAGCATCTCGAGCTGACCCTGGGCGGTGCCACCGAACAGCTGCTCGAGCTCGGGGCCATCCTGGCCTCGGAGCCGGTCTGACCGGAGCGAGCTTGTCCGGTCCCGGGTCGAACGGAGCGGGCCCGCCGTGGTGATGGGCCGTCGCGCCGGGGTGGCGCGGGCGTCGTGGCCGATCACGTCCACCGACCTCATGGGTCTGGCCGGCCAGCTGTCGACGGCCATGGCCCGGGTCCCGTTCCGCCGGCCGTGGTCGGGGGAGGGCAGTCTTCCCCACAACCTGGCCGTGGCCGTCACCCGGGAGACGCTCCGGTCGTTCATGGGGTACTCGTCCTCGCTCCCGATCGCCGAGTGGCGCTCGATCGAGCTGGTGCTCGACGACCTGTGCGGCGTCCTCCTGCCTCCCCTGGTGCGCTCGGTCGACATCGTCCAGCAGCCGGAGACCGTGGCCGGCGTACCCGGCATCTGGTACCGACCGAAGAACGGCCTGGCCCGGGGCACCATCCTCTACCTCCACGGCGGCGGCTATGTCGGCACCTCGCCCCGCATGTACGGGCTGTTCATCGCCTGGCTGTGCCGTCACACCGGGTGCGAGATCTTCGTCGCCGACATCCGGCTGGCCCCCGAGTTCCCGTTCCCGGCCGACCTGGAGGACGCCGTACTGGTCCTCGAGTCGCTGCTGGCCGGCGGCGTGGAGGCGTCCCGCCTGTTCGTGGCCGGAGACTCGAGCGGTGGGGGACTGGTCTCCTCGCTGATGTACTCGATGACGTCGACCGGCCATCGGCCGATCGCCGGCGCCGTGCTCTTCTCCCCCGAGCTCGACCTGGTCCTCGACGAGCCGTCCATCACCGAGAACGCCGACCGGGACATCCTGCCCTGGAACATCCCGACCGCCCCGTACCTGCACGGCCTCGACCCGGACTCGGGCTCGGTGTCCGCCGTCGACCAGGACGTGAGCGGATGGCCGCCCACCTTCGTCTCCTACGGGGGCGACGAGATGTTCCGCGACGCCATCCGACGCTTCGTCGCCCACCTCGAGGAGGCCGGAGTGGACACGGTCGCCTCCGAGGAGCCGGGCATGTTCCACGTGTTCCCCATCCTGATGCCGTGGGCCGACGCCAGCCGCCGGGTCTACCGGGCGGTGGGCGAATTCGTCGACCGCCGGCTTGACGACGGGCACCAGGACCAGCCCGGTCCGCATCCCGCCTGACGAGGAGCGGGGTCGGGATCCCGACCGGATCGACGATCCGTCTTACACTGAGGCCGTGGACGACACCACTGATCGGTGGGTACGAGACAGCCGATGGAGGTCAGCACGATGACTGATGGTGGTACGCAGCAGACGCCACGCCTCGACGTCCGAGTTCTCGTCCTGTCGGCGTCCCTGCGGCGGGACTCGTTGAATGCCCGGCTCGCCGGGCTGACCGGTCAGTGCATCGAGGCCAACGGTGGCCGGGTCACGGTGAGATCGTTGGCCGATTTCGAGATGCCCCACTACGACCAGGATGTGCAGGAGCAAGAAGGGTTCCCGGCGGGCGCGGACGCCCTCCGACATTCGCTGGAGACGAACGACGCATTCGTGATCGTGTCGCCGGAGTACAACGCCTCGATGCCCGGGTCGCTCAAGAATGCGATCGACTGGCTGTCCCGCTTCCATCCCCAACCGTTCAGCGAGCGCCAGTCCCTGCTTCTCTCGGCTTCACCTTCGATGGCCGGCGGCAACCGCGGGTTGTGGTCGTTGCGGGTTCCGCTCGAACACCTCGGCAGCCGCGTCTACCCGGACATGTTCTCGCTGGCTCAGGCGCACCGGGCGTTCGACGAGGCCGGCAATCTCGCCGACCGGGAGCTCCACCTCCGGCTGGACCAGACCATCGTGGCCTTCATGGACCTGGTCGAGGCGAGCAAGCACTACCCCTGCGCCAAGCGAGCGTGGGTCGAATACCTCGGCGAACGACCTGATCCGGCGATCGATCGCGTCGAGGTGTAGTGCTGCATGCCATTTGTGAACGGGCACCACTGTCGTGCCGATCCACCGGTCGAGCGCGGTGATCGTCGATGAGTGAGGATCTGTCGCTGGCGGCGTCGCCTGCTGACGCCGATACGGTCGGAGGAACCGGCCGGGCTCCGTCGCTGGCCCTGGCCACCCTCCTGTTCGTCCTCTTTCTCACCTTTCTCGACAACACCATCGTCACCGTCGTGCTGGCCAATGTGCAGAGCGACCTGCACGCCTCGGTGAGCCAGCTGCAGTGGGTGGTGAACGGCTATGCCCTGACCTTCGCCAGCCTCATGTTGAGCTTCGGCACCGTCGGCGACCTCTTCGGCCGGAAGAAGGTGATGTTGGCCGGCGTGGCCGTGTTCTGCGCCGGCTCGGTCATCGCCGCGGTCGCTCCCACCACCGACGTCCTCATCGCCGGTCGGGTGGTCATGGGTATCGGGGCCGCCGCCTCCGAGCCCGGCACCCTGTCGATGATCCGGCACCTCTATCCCGACCGGGCGGCCAGGGCCAGATCGCTCGGCATCTGGGCCGCGGTGTCCAGCCTGGGGCTGGCCCTCGGTCCACTCATCGGCGGCCTCCTGGTGTTCGGGTGGTCGTGGCGGGCCATCTTCTGGTTCAACGTCTTCTTCGGCGTGCTGGCCTTTGCCAGTGCCGCAGTGGTGCTTCCCGAGAGCTCCGACCCGGTGAAGGCCCGTTTCGACATCCCCGGCTTCGTCCTCGGCGCCCTGGCCCTCGGGTTGCTCACCTTCGGCATCATCCTGGGCGAGACCGCGGGCTACCGGACCTCGTGGATCGTCCTGCTGTTCCTGTTGTCGGTGGCTGCCGCCCTGGCCTTCATCGTGGCCGAGCTGCGGGCCAAGAACCCGGTGCTGAATGTCCGCTACTTCAAGAAACCCGCCTTCGCCTCCTCGAACATCATCGCCTTCACCGCCTACTTCGGTACGTTTGCCATCTTCTTCATGGTGGCGCTGTACCTGCAGGTCGTGGTGTCGGTGTCGCCGTTGGGCCTGGCTCTCAATTTCGTCCCCTTGGCCGTGGGCATGGTGTCGGCGGCCCTGCTGACCGGTCGCTGGGTGGCGCTGTGGGGTCCCCGCATCCCGATGGCCACGGGCTGCCTGCTGGCCGGGGTCGGGATCCTCCTCACCAACGCCCAGATCTCACCCCACGTGGGGGTCGACCAGATCGGATGGACCATGTTCATCGCCGGGGTCGGCGTAGGTATGGCCATGGTGCCGGTCACGTCTGCGTCATTGGGATCGGTTCCGGCCAAGCACTCGGGCATGGCTGCGTCGGCCACCAATACGTTCCGCGAGCTCGGCGCCGTGGTCGGGGTGGCCGTCCTGGGGTCCATCGTCAACGGCCAGCTGACGGTCAACCTGGTGAGGAAGCTCACCGCCATCGGCATCCCCAAGTCGTTCCAATCGCTGGTCGTCTCCGCCGTCACCACCGGCTCCTATCAGGGCGAGGCAAAGGCGGCCACGGCCAAGAACCATGCCATCACCCACATCGTCAACGAGGTGGTATCGGCCGCCTACGGTGCCTTCGGACGCGGCCTCAATATCTCTCTCAACATCGCCGGCGGCCTCCTTCTGGCCTCGGCCGTGCTGGCCGTGACCACCGTCTACGGGCGGCGCATCCATCTCGACCGGGTCAATTCCGACGAGGGCCACCTGCTTCACCTCGGCCGGAAGAGCCCCGGGGCCTGAGAGCACATCGCTCGGACCACCATGACGCTCTCCTTCTCCCATCTCGGCATCTGCGTCTCCGATCTCGAGTGCTCGCTGCGCTTCTACTGCGAGGGTCTGGGGTTCGAGCAGACCGGCTCCCACCGGGTGGGCGAGGAGTTCGGCGTCCTCATGGAACTCGAGGAAGTCGAGTTGGAGTCGCGGATGATCTCCCGCGACGGGGTGACCATCGAGCTCCTCGGCTACCTGGTCCCGGACGCGCTGGGCGACGGCGGCCGCCGGCCGATGAACCAGCGGGGACTGACCCACCTGTCCCTGCGGGTCGACGATGTCGACGCCGTGGCGTCGACCATCGCCGGGCTCGGGGGGACGGTCGTGGGCGACACCCGGACGACCTTCGACCTGGCCGGCAACCGGCTCGACTTCCTCTACTGCACCGATCCAGACGGTGTGCGGATCGAGCTGATGCACCTGCCCGGTTGAGCCCGGGATACCGGGACGGCGGGAGCCGGTGTCCGGCTCCCGCCGCGGGCAGGGCTTCCGGTACGGTGATGCGGTGACTTCCGAGCCGGCTGCCGTCGTCGACATCGATCCGGAGGCGTGTCGACTGCTGGTCGACGGGGGCGCCTTCCTGCTCGACGTGCGGGAGGACGACGAGTGGGAGGCCGGGCACGCGCGTGAGGCGGTGCACGTGGCCATGGGTCTCGTCCCCGACCGGCTGGACGAGATCCCCACCGACCGGACCGTGGTCTGCGTGTGCCGGGTGGGGGGCAGGTCGGGGGCAGTGGCGGCCAGCCTGGCCGGAGCCGGTTTCGACGTCCGCAACCTGGGGGGCGGGATGTTGGCCTGGGAGGCGACCGGGCTACCGGTGGTGACCGACGACGGCGGCACCGGGCGGATCATCTGAGTACCGCCCCTCTTCGGTGACCGTCTACCTCGATGATTGGCGTCAGCCGGCCCGGTTGGGCCCGGTCGACGACCGGTGGTCCCACCTGGTTGCCGACACCGACGAGGAACTGCACGCATTCGCGGCCCGCCTGGGCATGAAGAGGGAGTGGTTCCAGCACAAGGCGAGCCGTCCCCACCAGGCCCACTACGACCTGCCCGAGCGCTCCCGGCAGCGGGCGCTCGACCTCGGGGCGGTGGCGGTGACCTGGCGGCAGGTGGGCCGGATGATGCGTGCGCGCCGCACAGGGAACACCGCGGCGGGCGGATCCCCGGCCGGGACCTCCACGCCGGCGGACCGGTGAGCCCACCCCGGGCCCCGGTCGGGCCCGCCTCGCTCGACCCGCGGACGCCGATCCTGGTCGGGGTGGGCGCGGCCTCGGGCGACGCCGAGGCCACCGAACTGATGACCCGGGCACTGGTCACCGCCGCAGCTGACGCCGGAGGTGACGCCGGCGGTCGGCTGCTCCCGCGGATCGATCGGCTGGCCGTCCCCCAGGGCAGCTGGATCTATCCCGATCCGGCCCGGCTGGTGGCCCAGGGGGTGGGGGCGGGTTCGGCCCGCACCCATCTGGTGGAGCTGGGCATCCCCCAGCAGGCGCTGATCAACGACGCCCTGCCGCGCCATCCTGGCCGGCGAGTCCGAGGTGGCCGCGGTGGTGGGTGGTGAAGCCAAGCGGTGGGCCCGTGACCGGGCCGTTGCCGGCTCGGAGGAGGCCGAGACGGCCCAACCCGGGGCGGTCCCCGACGTCGTGCACCGCCGGCCGGGCCCGTTGATGGAACCGGTGGAGGTGGCCCACCGACTGTGGGACCCGGTCCAGCAGTACGCCATGATCGACAACGCCCTGCGTTCGTTCGACGCCCGAACCCTGGCCGACCACCGATCGGAGATCGCTCTCCTGTGGGAGGGATTCAACCGGGTGGCCCGCCACAACCCCGCCGCCGCCTTCCCCGCTCCGATGGACGCCCTCACCCTGGACACCCCGTCGGCATCCAACCGCCCGCTCGCCTTCCCGTACAACAAGTGGCACTCGACCCAGTGGACGGTCAACCAGGCCGCCGCCCTCATCCTGTGCTCGGTGGAGGTGGCCACCCGGTGGGGGGTGCCCACCGACCGATGGGTGTTCCCCCTGGCCGGGGTCGAGTCGAGCCACGCCGTCTCGTTGCTCCGCCGGCGCCATACCCATGCCTGGCCGGCCATGGGGGTGCTGGGCCGGGCAGTGGCCGACCGGGTCGGGCGCCCGGTGGCCGAGGCGGAGATCCTGGAGGCCTACAGCTGCTTTCCGGCCGCGGTCCGGGTTCAGCAGCGCGAGTTGGGGCTGGACCGGTCGACGGCTCCGACAGTCACCGGAGGGATGGCCTTTGCCGGGGGGCCCTTCAACAACTTCGTGCTCCAGTCGATGGTCGAGGTGATCGGGCGGCTCCGGGCCGAGCCGGGTGCGCTGGGGATGGTCACCACGGTCAGCGGTCTCCTGACCAAGCCGGGCATCGGGGCCTGGTCGGCCCGGCCCGACGGGAGGCCCCCACTGGTGGCCGATCTGGCCGCCGAGGGCGAAGCGGCAACCGGTATCGTCGACGTGGTCGAGACGCTCGAGGGCTACCGGGGGGAGGCCACGGTCGTCACCTACACGGTGACCTACGACGGGATGGACCCGGTCCGCACGGTGGCCCTGTGCCAGACGGCCGGCGGGGTCCGGTGCGTGGCCATCAGCGAGGACGCCGACCTGGCCGCGTACGCCGTGGCCAACGAGTTGATCGGGACCCGGGCCCGGGTGGCCGGAGGCCGGCTCGACCTGGCCTGAGCGCCGGGCGACGCCGACCGGTACGGTGAGCCGATGGGCATTTCGTTGGACGATGGGTTCCGGTTCGTCTCCGAGCACCGCCGGGGCGTGCTCGTCACCATGCGGAGCGACGGGCGCCCGCAGCTCTCCAACATCCTCTACCTGTCCGGTCCGAACTACTCGGTCCGCATCTCGGTCACCGACACACGGGCCAAGACGAGGAACCTCCGACGCGATCCTCGGGCTTCGCTCCACGTCACCCGGGACGACTTCTTCGCCTACGTCGTGCTCGACGGGGAGGGCGCCCTGTCGCCGGTGGCGGCGGCCCCCGACGATCCGGTGGTCGACGAACTGGTGGAGATGTACCGGCTGGCCCAGGGTGAGCACCCGGACTGGGGCGAGTTCGGGGGGAGATGGTCAAGCAGGGTCGCCTGGTGGCCACCTTGTCGGCCACCCGCGCCTACGGGATGCCGGGCACCTGAGCGGGCGCCACCGGCTCAGACCGGGCAGGCACCGTCGGCACAGGCCGGTCCTTCGGCCACGGCCGCCATCGAGGCCGGCGTGGTGGCCGGGTGCGATTCCGACCAGGCCCGCTCCAGTGCTCCGAGCAGCACCTCAGCCGGCTGGGCCCCGGAGATCCCGTAGGCCTCGTCGATGACGAAGAAGGGCACCCCGCTGATCCCGAGGGCGGCCGCCCTGGCCTCGTCCCCGCGCACCTCGTCGGCGAAGTCCGAGCCCTGCAGGGCGGTCTCGACCTCGTCACGGTCGAGTCCGATATCGGCGGCCAGCCCGGCCAACGTGGCCCGGTCCCCGACCGCCAGTCTCTCGGTGAAGTAGGCGGCGAACAGCCGCTCCTCCATGGCATCGGCCAGACCGTGCCCGGCGGCCAGATGGATCAGCCGGTGGGCATCGAAGGTGTTGCCGCGCTGGACGTCGTCGAGGTGGTACTCGAGGCCCACGCCGGCCGCCACCTCGGTCATCCGCCGGTTGGCCGCGTCGGCCTGCTCCGGCGTCATCCCGTACTTGCGCTCGAGGACCCGCCTCATGGGCACACCGGCCCGGGTGGGGGCGTCGGGGTCGAGCTCGAAGCTCCGCCACCCGACCTCCACCTGGTCGCGGTGGTCGAAGCGGGACAGGGCCTCTTCGAACTGCCGTTTGCCCACGTAGCACCACGGGCACACCACATCGGACCAGATCTCCACCTTCACCGTGCACACTCCTGTTTCCCGAAGCTGTTCGCCTCTACGAGTGGGCAACGCCCGGCGTCCGTCGGTATTCCGTCCGGCGGAACAGCGCCCCGCCCACAGGCGGTAGGTTCTGGCCGATGGTCCTCGAGCACGCCCTCGTCACGGTGAAGCCGGGAACCGGGTCGGAGTTCGAGTCGGCCATGGTCCGGGCCCGGCCGGTCATCGCCGCCTGCCCCGGATTCATCTCCCTGGCCCTCCACCGCGGGGTGGAGACGCCCGACCGGTACCTGCTCCTCGTCGAGTGGGAGACGCTCGAGGATCACATGGTCGGCTTCCGCGAATCGGAGGCCTTCGCCGAATGGCGTTCACTGATCGGGCCGTACTTCGAGTCGCCGCCGGTCGTCGACCACTGCACCCGGGTCGAGGGGATCGGATGACGACCCACGGCGGGGCGATGCGCAGATGAGCGCGGCGATCACCGAACAGGTGGCTGCGGTGCTGCTGGCCGGCCGACTGGCCCACCTGGTCACACTCAATCCCGACGGGAGTCCCCAGGTCTCCCTGGTCTGGGTGGGCATCGACGGGAATCAGATCGTCTCCGGTCACATGTCGGCGTGGCGCAAGGTGCAGAACCTCCGGCGCGACCCGCGTGTGGCCCTGTCGATGGAGGCCCAGGGGAGGAACGAGCGGGGGCTCGACCACTACCTGGTCGTCCACGGGACCGGCGAGGTGGTCGAAGGAGGGGCCGCCCCGCTGCTGCAGCGGCTGGCCGCCGTCTACCTCGGGCCCGGGGTGAAGTTCCCACCGGTCGACGACCCGTCGCTGGGGTACGTGGTCAGGATCACGCCCGACCGCTTCGGCGGTGTCGGTCCGTGGGCGGACTGACCAGGGCCCGAACCGGTGGGCCGGCCGGCACCGACTGGATCAGTCGCCGTCGGCCACCGCGGCGGCGGCCCGGAGGTGATCGGCCAGCTCGGCCAACGAGGTGCGGGCGTTGAGACCGCTGGTCGAGGGCATGACGTAGGCGGGCCGCCCGCCGATGCCCTCGGGCTGGAGGCCGGCCACCGCCTTCGGATCGACGACGCTCCGCCATCCCGACAGCCCCACGAAGCAGACCGCGCCCGGCTTCAGCCACTCGACCAGTCGCTCGACCCGGGCGAATCCGGCGCGGTATTCGTCGACGGTCACCTCGGCCGCGGTGCGGGTGGGCCGTTTGGCGAAGTCGGTCATCCCGACGCCGTGGCGGAGCACGGCGTCGATCGGATCGCGATCCCGGTCCACGATGCCGGCGGCCAGCGCCGCCTTCCAGAACCGGTTGCCCGGTCGGGCGTAGCCGACCCCGGCGTCGGCCGAGAACGGCGACGGGTTGACCCCGCACATCAGGAGGCGCATCCCGTCGGTCACCGTGTCGGCCAGCGTGCGGCCCCGCATCGCCCGCAGCCGCACCTCGTCCCCGGATACGACCAGCGAGCCGGGCTCGACGTCGAAGCCCGCCCCGGTGACCTGGTCGGCCAGCCGTGGCGGTGTCCATCCGGCGAAGTAACGCGCTCCCAGGTGGTCACCGGGGAGGGCATCGCCCTCGTACTCGCCTTCGAGCACCTGCAGGTCGAACGGGGCGCCGACGGCCAGCACCCGGTGCAGGTCCCACAGCGCCAGCGGCAGCCGGCGGCGGGGGACATGGAGATGGGTCATCCACGACCAGGCACCGCCGATCGAGTGGCGGGCGAACGGGAGGTGCTCGACGTCGGCCCGGACGTAGCGGGCGCCGGGGACCCGGTCGCGGCACGCGTCCAGCATGACGGCCGAGGCGTCGAGGGCGATGGCCGGGGTGCCCAGGTGGGGGAGGTAGCGCCCGGCGCCACAGCCCACGTCCAGGCGGACGGCGTCCGGGGCCGCCCGGGTGGCGAACGACTCGGCATCCGCCCGGCGCCCGGCGGTGGCGTGGGTGGCGGCCCACTCGAGCCCCCGGTCCTCGTAGATGTCGACGGTGGCTCGCTCCACGGCGCTTGATCCTATGGCCGGCCGGTCACGGTTCGAAGCGGTACCCCATGCCCGGCTCGGTCCGGAAGTGGCGGGGCCGGGAGTGGTCCACCTCGAGCTTGCGCCTGACCCGGCCCATCAGGACCCGGAGGTACTCGGTCTCGGTCTCGTAGCCCGGGCCCCACACGTCGTGGAGCAGCTGGCGTTGCGAGACCAGTCGACCGGGGTGGCGGACCAGCACCTCGACCAGGTCCCACTCCTTCGGGGTCAGGTGCACGTGGACTCCGTCCCGGGTCACCCGCTTGTTCACCAGGTCGACGATGAAGCCCTCGGCCTCGACCATGGGGGTCTCCCCGGCCGGTCCGGACCGGCGGAGCGCAGCCCGCAGTCGGGCCAGCAGCTCGTCCATCCCGAAGGGCTTGGTCACGTAGTCGTCGGCACCGGCGTCGAGCGCCTCCACCTTGTCGGCGCTCTGGTGGCGGGCGGACAGCACGATGATCGGGACCGAGCTCCAACCCCGTATGCCGCGGATGACCTCGACACCGTCGATGCCGGGCAGGCCGAGGTCGACCAACACCACGTCGGGGCGGCGCTGGGCGGTCCGATCGATCCCCTCGGCGCCGTTGCGGGCCACGATCACCTCGTAGCCGCGGGCACCCAGGCTGATGGACACGGCCCGCAGCAGGGCGGTGTCGTCGTCGCACACCAACACCGTGGCACCGGCCTCGCCGTTGCCCACCAGGGAGTCGGGTGGGGCCGAGCCTGCCGGGCTCACGGCCCAGGACCACCCGAGGATGCCGCGGCCGGGGTGCTCGCCTCGGGATCCGGAGCCGCGGGCGGGCCATGGGAGTGCGGTCCTTTCGGCGCCGACTCGGGGATCCGCACCACCATGGTGCAGCCACCTCCGGGCGTGTCCTCGACGTCGAGGCTCCCGCCGACCGCCTCCACGAATCCTCTGGCCACCGCCAGCCCCAGGCCCACACCGACTCCGTTGTCGGAGTCCCCGAGGCGCTGGAACGGTTGGAACACCCGGTCGCGGTCCTGGGGGCGGATCCCCGGACCGCGGTCGATGATCCGGATGTCCACCCGGCCCGCCACCGGACCGGCCTCGACCCGGATGCCGTTGCCCCCTCCGTGGATGAGCGCGTTGTCGACCAGATTGGCCACGGCGCGCTCGAGGAGCACCGGGTCGGTGTGGATGCGGGGGAGCGGGGATTCGACGTCCACGGTCACCTGTCCGCCCCGGGGTCCGAGGCTGGCCACGGCCGTCTCGATGAGCTCGGTGACGTCGGTGTTCTGATCGAGGACCTCCATCGAGCCGGTCTGGAGGCGGCTCATGTCCAGCAGGTTCTCCACCAGACTGTTGAGCCGGTCGGCTTCGTCGTCGATGGTCTGCAGCAGGATGGCGGTCTCGTCGGGCCCGAAGGAAAGCTGGTCGGACAGCAGGCTCGAGGATGCCGCCTTGATCGAGGCCAGCGGGGTGCGCAGGTCGTGGCTGACCGCGGCCAGCAGGGCCGAACGTAGCTGGTTGGCGCGGGCCAGCGAATCGGCCTCGGCGGCCTCGGCGTGGAGCCGGTCGCTCTCCAGCGCCGTGGCCAGCTGGGCGGCGAAGGCGGTCAGGATCTCCCGGTCCTCGGCGGTCAGGCCCGGGCCGCGGAGGGCGAGGACGTCGACGTCGGTCAGCGGCAGGACCACCGTGGCTTCATCGGGAGCCCGCGGCGGCTGATGGCCGGCGTCCACCACGGTCGACCAGCCGATGTGCCCGCTGCCCGAACGGAGGACGGCGACGGCGTCGAGCCGGAAGGCCACCAGCAGCTCGTCGAGCAGGCGCGGGCAGCGGATTGCCCTCCGGAGCGACCATGCGGCCGGCCACCCGGGCCAGCATCTGGGCGTCGGAACGGGCCTGGACGGCCGTGGCCGTCCGCCGGGCCGAGAGGTCCACGAGCACGCTCACGACGCCGGCGGTGACCAGGAACATGACCAGGGCCAGGATGTCGCGGGTGTCGGCGATGGTGAAGGTGTGGATGGGCGGGGCGAAGAAGTAGTTGGACAGGAGGAACCCGGCCAGAGCGGCCAACAGGGCCGGCCACACGCCGCCGATGGCGGCCACCACGACCACCAGCACCAGGTACGAGCTGAGGGCGGTGGCCAGGCTGTCGCCGCTCCTGCCCGCCGTCAGGATCAGGGTGAGCAGGGGGAAGCCGATCACCCCGATGACCACGGCGGCCACCCGTCGGCGCCGTGACAGGGGCGAGAGCAGGCCGCGTCGGCGCCGGGCCGGCGGCTTCACCGGCGGGCGGTCGGCATCGTCCTCACCCTCCTCGCCCTCGGGTTCCGCATCGCGGCGGGCGTCGGGGTCGGTGGCGATCACGTGCACGTCCAGCGACCCGCCGGCGGCCCGGATGACCGAGTTGATGACCGAGCCCCGGACGTACTCGTTGAGCCGGCTCCGGTGGGTGGCTCCCATCACCAGCTGGGTGGCGTTCTCGGCCCGGGCCACCTGCACGAGGGCCGGCGCCACGTCGGCGCCGACCACCTCGACGAACCGCCCCCCCAGATCGTCGAGCAGGGCGCGGTTGGCCACCAGTCCCTGTGACCCGGATCCGGTCAGGCTGTCGTCGGTGCGGATGTGCACGCCCACCAGTTCGGCCTTGGTCCGCATGGCCATCCGGGCGGCCCGCCGGATGAGGACGGCGCTTCCCGGCGAACCGGTGAGGGACACCACCACCCGCTCCTTGGTCTCCCACGGTCCGGCGATGTTGTGGCGCTCGCGGTAGTCGCTCAGCTCCTCGTCGACCCGGTCGGCCACCCACAGCAGCGCCAGCTCGCGCAGGGCGGTGAGGTTGCCGGTCCTGAAGTAGTTGGCCAGGGCCGCGTCGATGCGCTCCGGTGGATAGACGTTGCCGTGGGCCAACCTCCGGCGCAGGGCCTCGGGGGCCATGTCCACCAGCTCCAGCTGGTCGGCGGCCCGGACCACCGGGTCGGGCACGGTCTCGTGCTGTGCCACCCCGGTGATCCCCTCCACCACGTCGTTGAGCGACTCGAGGTGCTGGAGATTGATGGTGGAGATGACGTTGATGCCGGCGTCAAGGAGGTCCTCGACATCCTGCCAGCGCTTGGCGTGCTTCGAGCCGGGAGCGTTGGTGTGGGCCAGCTCGTCGACCAGCACCAGCTCGGGCTTGCGGGCCAGAAGCCCATCGAGATCCATTTCCTCCAGCGTCTGGCCCCGGTACTCCACGGACCGCCGGGGGAAGATCTCGAGATCGCGTATCTGGGAGTCGGTGTGGGGTCGCCCGTGGTCCTGGACCCAGCCGATGACCACGTCGGTGCCGCGTTCCTTGCGCCGCCAGCCCTCGTTGAGCATGGCGTAGGTCTTGCCCACCCCGGGAGCGGCGCCGAGATACAACCGGAGCTTTCCTCGTGCCACCGTCGATGCCTCCTGACCCCTAGAGCCGATCCGTACCCAGGCTACGCGCCGGGCCGGTGCGGCCGTCGGAGCGGGTCGGGCTCATCACGACGCGGTCACCGGGTCGGGGGACAGGCTGTAGCCGATGCCCGGCACCGTGCGGATGAAGGTGGCCGACCGGTCCCCGAGCTTCTGGCGCAACCGGTGCACATAGGCATGCAGGTACCCCGCCTCGGTCCCGTACCCCGTCCCCCACACCGCGGTGAGGATCATCTGGTGCGTGCAGGTCTTGCCGGCATGGCGGGCCAGGAAGGAGAGCACGTCGAACTCCTTGGCCGTCAGGTCGACCGACGCCCCGCGCATGGCGGTTTGGTGGTGGACGAAATCGAGATCGAGCGGCCCCACGGTGATCTCCGCCACCGGCTGGTCGGCCGGCTCGGGGTTCCGGTGCCGGAGGGCGGTGCGGATGCGGGCCTCGAGCTCGGCCATGCCGAAGGGTTTGGTCACATAGTCGTCGGCCCCGCCATCGAGGGCGGCGACCTTGCGGTCCTCGGTGCCACTGGCCGACAGGATGATGATCGGGACTTCGCTCCACTGGCGGATCCTCTTGCACACCGTCTGGCCGTCGAGGTCGGGGAGGCCGAGGTCGAGCACGACGATGTCGGGTGAGGTGAGGGCGGTCTGGGAGATGCCCTGCTCGCCGTTGGCCGCGGTCACCACGTCGTGGCCACCGGCCTCGAGGCCGAGGCGAAGGGCGCGGAGGAGCGAGGGATCGTCGTCGATGACGAGCACTTTGGCCACGTCGCTACCGCCCGGCGCCGACCGCGGCCGACACCGGGAGGGTGAAGACGAAGCGGGCCCCACCCCCGTGCGCGTCCTCGATCCAGATCGTGCCGCCATGGGCCTCGACGAACGTCTTGGCGATGGTCAGACCCAACCCGGCCCGGCCACCGGTGTCGAACCGGGCGTACCGGTCGAAGACGGCGTCCCGCTCCCTGGGCGGCACCCCCGGCCCGGCGTCGGTCACCGAGACCGCGACCCGCCCGCCGCGGATCTCGGCGGCTACTTCGATCGGGGTGCCCGGCGGTGCGTGTCGATTGGCATTGTCCAAGAGGTTAGCGAGTACCTGCTCGATCAGAGGCGGGTCGACGTCGACATCGGGGAGGTCCGGTGCCACCGATACGCCGACCGCCCGGCTCCCGAGCGCGGGGCCGAGGGCGGCGACCGACTCCTCCACCAGTGTGCCCACCGACTGGGGCGTTCGATGGACCTCGAGCACACCGGCATCGATCCGGGTCATGTCGAGCAGGCTGTTCACCAGTCGGGTGAGACGGTCGGTTTCGACATCGATCAGTTCGTGGAGCTCGTCGGTGGCGGCGCCGGAAAGGGGGATGACCGGGTGCAGGAGCGTCGACGTGGCCACCTTCATCGTGGCCAGAGGCGTGCGCAGATCGTGTGAGACCGCACCCACCAGCGCGTGCCGCAACCGGTCGACCTCCTCCAGCAGCTCGGAACGTACGGCCTGCTCCCGGAGCTGGGCCCGCTCCAGCGCCAGCGCCGCGTGATTGGCGAAGGTCCGGAGGAGGGCGGCGTCCGACTCGGATGCCGGCACCGCCCGCATGGCCAGGATCCCCACCGGGCGGCCGGCCGCGGTCAGCGCCACCGTCCGCATCCCATCGGCCCCGCCCGGACCCGTGCCCAGGCTCACCGGCACCCCCGACTGTGGGTCGAGCTGGCGGAGGTCGACCGGGGACAACTCCTCGCCGGATGAGGCGGCCACCTCCAGCCGGTCGCCATGGGGGACGAGCAGGGTCACCCCCGGGACTCCGAAGACGGTCCGGACGGTGCTGACGATCGTCTCCAGGAGCTCGTCGACGGACCGGTCCTCGACCAGCAGCTCGGACAGCTCGAAGAGCCGGCGCGCCTCGGCCGTCCTGCCCATGGCGGCCGAGCGAGCCCCGTCGAGGTTGGACACGACCCGGGCCACCAACAGCATCACGATCACGTAGACGACCAGGGTCACCCAGTCCTGGCCGTCCGCCACCCTGAACTTGTCGTAGGGCGGGATGAACCCGTAGTCGTAGACGAGGAAGCCGGCGGCGACGCTGGCCATGCCGGCCGGGAAGCCCGCCCACGATGACGCCGGCGACGACGGGGAGCACGAAGACCAGGGCGGCCGTGGCCACGCCCAGGTGGGGACGGAACGGCAGGAGCGCGGCGCCGATGCCCACCGCCAGCAGGATCCCCACCATCGAGCCGAGCAGACGTCTGCGCACCCCTCCATTGTCCTACGGATCGCGGTCCGCCGGTCTCGAGATGGGTGCCTGTTGAGACTTTATTCAGGCCGACGGGCGACCGTTCAGAGTCTGTTCAGACGGTCGGGCGGATACTCGTCCCATGGCAGATTTCCTCGCAGTGCTGGGCATCATCGGCTTCGTGCTGGCGATGCTCGGCCTCATCTGGGCGCTGGACCGGGTATGACCTGGTCACTCAGGGCATCCTCCTCGGCATCGCCGTCGTGATGTTCATCTACCTCGGTTCGCCATGTTCAAGCCCGAGAAGTTCTAGATGGGCTTCACCTGGACCATCGTCACCCTGGTCATCGCCCTGGGCCTCACCTGGCGGTACCTTGGGTCCTACATGGCCGCCGTGTTCGACGGCCGGGTGCACTTCCTGGGCTGGGCCGAGCGGCCGGTCTACCGGGCCCTCGGGACCGGGCCCGAGCAGGAGCAGAACTGGAAGCGGTACGCCACCTCAATGGTGATCTTCTCTGCGGTGGCGATGGCCGTCACCTACCTGCTCATCCGGATCCAGGGGTCGCTGCCCCTCAACCCGCAGCATCTTCGGCGCCGTTCCCCAGGCCCTGAGCTTCAATACCGCCTCTTCGTTCATGACCAACACCAACTGGCAGAACTACGGCGGCGAGGACGACCATGTCGTACTTCTCCCAGATCGGCGCGCTGACCCTCGAGCAGTTCCTGAGCCCGGCCATCGGCATCGCCGTGGCCATCGCCATGGTCCGGGGCTTCTCTCGGCGCAACTCCCCGACCATTGGGAACTTCTGGGTTGACATGACCCGCGGCCTCCTCTACATCGTTATTCCCCATCGCCTTCGTCTGCGGAATCATCTTCGTCGGCCAGGGCGCGGTGCAGACGCTGGCCGGCACCGGTTCGATATCCACGATTCCTTAATGGCGTCGACCCAGACCATTGCCCGGGGACCGATCGGATTCATGGAATCGATCAAACAGCTCGGCAACAACGGGGGAGGCTTCCTCAACGCCAACTCGGCGACCACGTTCGAGAACCCGACCGGTCTGACCAACTGGCTCTCGATCTACCTGTTGCTGGCCATCCCTTTCGCCCTCACCTACACCTTCGGGAAGATGGTCGGGAGCATCCGTCACGGCGCTGCCCTGCTCGGCCGCCATGGTGATCATCTTCGCGGTGTGGGTCGGCGGTACACCACGTAGCCGAGCACCAGCAGAACCCTGCTGTGGCTGCAGCCGGAGTCCACTCCAACGGTGGGCAACACCGTGCGGCAAGGAAGTGCGCTTCGGCGACACCACCACCGCCCTGTTCGGAGTGGCGTCGACCAGCACGTCAACCGGCTCGGCCGACGGCTCCTACGACTGTTCACCCCGATAGGCGGGCTCGGCCTCATGAGCGGCATGATGCTCGGTGAGGTGACCCCGGGAGGCGCCGGGAGCGGGCTCTACACCATCCTCATCTACGCCATCATCGCCGTGTTCATCGGTGGCCTGATGATCGGGCGAACGCCGGAATACCTAGGGAAGAAGATCCAAGCCAAGGAGGTCAAGCTCGCCGGCCTTGGTGCTCTCGTCATGCCCATCCTTGTGCTCGTCCTCACTGCCATTGCCGTGTCCATCCATGCCGGACGAGCCGGCCCGCTGAACGCAGGGCCCCATGGGTTCTCGGAGATCCTCTATGGGTTCGCGTCGCCTGGAAACAACAACGGCTCGGCGTTTGGGGGCCTCACCGGCAACACCGACTTTCTACAACATCACCCAGGGCCTCGCCTTCTTGATCGGCCGGGTCGGCATCATGATCCCCGCCCTAGCTCTTGGAGGCACGCTGGCCGCCAAAAACGTGGTGCCTGAATCCCTCGGAACCTTCCGCACCGACAACGGCATGTTCGTCGGCCTGACCATCGGAGTAATCGTGATCATCGGTGGCCTCACCTTCTTCCCCGCCCTCGCGCTCGGCCCGATCGTCGAGCAACTCAGCCACGGGTTCTTCTGATGACGATGACCACCACCCAACCAGATCCAGCCCAGGCCGGCCAGCCGAGCCCCACGGCGTGGCCGAGTCCCGTGGACCTCTTCGACCGGCGAGATCCTCTGGCAGGCCCTGGTGGTACTCGTTCACCAAGTTGAACCCGGCGTCGGAGATCAGGAACCCGGTCATGTTCGTGGTCCTGGTCGGATCGATCATCACCTTCGTCGAAGCCATCGCCCACCCGGGCATCTTCACCTGGTCCATCACCATCTGGTTGTTCCTGACGGTGCTCTTCGCCAACTTCGCTGAGGCCATGGCCGAAGGACGGGGCAAAGCCCAGGCCGACACGCTGAGACGCATGCGGTCTGAGACCGAGGCCCGCCGCCTCCTCCCCGACGGTACAGAGGCGCTGATGCCGGCGGCCGAATTGGCCAGAGGAGACCTGGTGGTCTGCGAGGCGGGCGACCTCATCCCCTCCGACGGTGAGATCACCGAGGGCATCGCCTCTGTCGACGAGTCGGCCATCACTGGGGAGTCGGCTCCGGTCATCCGCGAGTCGGGCGGCGACCGGTCGGCTGTGACCGGTGGAACCAAGGTACTGTCCGACCGCATTGTGGTCCGGATCACCGCGGAGCGGGGTCAGACCTTTCTCGACCGAATGATCACCCTGGTGGAAGGGGCGAACCGGCAGAAGACCCCCAACGAGATCGCCCTCACCATCTTGCTGGCCGTCCTCACCATCGTCTTCATCCCCGTGGTCGTGACACTCCAGCCCTTCGGCCACTATGCCGGAGCGACCGTGTCAGTGGTCGTACTGATCTCCCTGTTGGTCTGCCTCATCCCGACCACCATCGGGGCACTGCTCTCGGCGATCGGCATTGCCGGGATGGACCGGCTTGTCCAGCGCAACGTCCTGGCCATGAGTGGCCGAGCCGTGGAGGCGGCCGGCGACGTGCAGACGCTGCTGCTGGACAAGACAGGCACCATCACCCTGGGCAATCGGATGGCCTCAGACTTCTATCCGGTCGGCGACCACACCGAGGAGGAGATCGCCGACGTCGCTCAGCTCGCCTCACTAGCCGACGAAACGCCCGAGGGTCGCTCCATCGTGGTACTGGCCAAGGAGCGCTTCAACATCCGTGAGCGCGAGCTCGAAGGGGAGCACGCCTTCGTGCCCTTCACCGCGCAGACCCGTATGTCGGGCCTCGATATAGGCCCGCGTCAGATCCGGAAAGGGGCGGCTGACTCCGTCAAGCGGTGGGTGAGCGAGCAGGGTGGAACGGTGCCCGCCGACCTCGATGGCATTGTCGAGCGGGTCTCGCGATCCGGTTCCACACCCTTGGCCGTTACCGACGGCCCGAACATTCTCGGGGTCATCGAGCTGAAGGATGTGGTCAAACAGGGCATCCGCGAAAAGTTCGACGAGATGCGCCAAATGGGCATCAGGACCGTCATGATCACCGGTGACAACCCCCTCACGGCAGCGGCCATCGCCCAGGAGGCCGGGGTCGACGACTTCCTCGCCGAGGCCACCCCCGAGGCCAAGATGGCCCTGATCCGGACCGAGCAGGAGGGCGGGAAGCTGGTCGCCATGACCGGCGACGGTACCAACGACGCCCCGGCCCTGGCTCAGGCCGATGTCGGGGTGGCCATGAACACCGGGACGACGGCGGCCAAAGAGGCTGGCAACATGGTCGACCTCGACTCCAATCCGACCAAGCTCATCGACGTGGTGGAGATCGGCAAGCAGCTCCTTATCACCCGGGGATCACTGACCACCTTTTCCATCGCCAACGACGTGGCCAAATACTTCGCCATCGTCCCGGCTCTGTTCATCGCCACCTATCCCCAATTGGAGCCGCTCAATATCATGAAGTTGCACAGCCCCCAGAGCGCGGTGCTGTCGGCGGTCATCTTCAATGCCCTGGTGATCGTGGCCCTCATTCCGCTGGCTCTCCGCGGCGTAAAGTTCCGTGCGGCCGGATCTGCAGCCATCCTGCGTCGGAACGTGTTCATCTACGGCATCGGCGGGATCATTGCCCCCTTCATCTTCATCAAGCTCATCGATCTCATCCTCGTCGCGCTGCACGCCTACTGATGGAGTCTCTCTGATGCTCGTCCACATCCGCCGATCGATCACGCTCGCCGTAGTCGCTCTCGTCCTAACATTTATCTATGCCTATGTCGGTACGGGGGTCTCCCAAGTTCTCTTCAAACACCAGGCTAACGGGTCGATCACCTCGAACGGCTCTACGCTCATCGGCCAGAACTGGTCACAGACGAAGTGCCCCGGTCACTTGCTCGGGAGCTGTGTTTTCCAGGGACGGCCCGATGCTCTCGGCCCCTACGCCGGCTCGTTGAATCCGGTGGCCGGTGGGGGAGACAATCCGCTCGAGGCCAACAACATCCCGGGGAAGCCCGGAGTCCTGAATTCCGGTGAGTCCGGGGCTACCAACCTTGGCCCCAGGTCCAGCGTCCTGAAGAGCAATGTCGAGACCTTGACCGCTTACTGGCACAAGCGCGGCGTGAACCCCACCCCCGACCTGGTTACGACATCGGGCAGCGGGTACGACCCCGACATCACGGCGGCCGATGCCCTGGCTCAGATCCCGATGGTGTCCAGGTCGACCGGCATCGCCCCAACAACCCTACGGGCGCTCATCTCCCGTGAGAACAACAGTGCGCAGCTTGGCTTCCTCGGGAGCAGCTACATCGACGTGCTCCAGTTGAACGAGGCACTCGTCAAGCTGCGATGAGCCGGTGCTGGCCTGGCCCGGTCGGACCAGCGGATCCCGTCCCCGCTCCTTCAGAAGCCCGCTGAGGGGCCCAGCGAGCGTATGATGCCCTCTTTCCCGAGCCAGCTGACTGCGGCCGGGGGTTTCCGGATCTATCTGGGCGCCGCCCCCGGTGTGGGTAAGACCTACGCCATGCTGGGCGAAGGCCTCCGGCGCAAGGAGCGCGGCACCGATGTCGTCGTCGGGTTCGTCGAGTGCCACGGGAGACAGCGCGTCCAGGACATGGTCGACGAGCTGGAGGTGATCCCCCGCAAGATCGTGGAGCACCGGGGGGCCCACTTCGAGGAGATGGACCTCGACGCAGTGCTCGCCCGTCATCCCCAGGTCGTCCTCGTGGATGAGCTCGCTCACACCAACGTGCCCGGATCAGGCCACAACGAAAAACGCTGGCAAGATGTGATGGACCTTCTCAACGCAGAAGTCCATGTGGTTACGACTGTCAACATCCAGCACCTGGAGAGCATCGCCGACGCGGTCGAGCGGATCCTCGAGGTGCAGATCCGCGAACGGGTGCCGACTGGGTGCTGCGGAAGGCCGACCAGATCGAGCTGGTCGACTCCTCGCCCGAACAGCTCCGCCGCAGGATGGCTCACGGCAACATCTATCCACCCGAGAAGATCGATCAGGCACTGTCCAACTACTTCTGACCCGACAACCTCGCCGCGCTGCGCGAACTGGCGCTCCGGTTCCTTGCCGACCAGACCGAGGAACAGCTGCTCTCCTATCTCCGCAGTCAGCAGAAGGATGCGGTGTGGGAGACTCACGAGCGCATCCTCGTAGGGGTGACGACGGCCCCGGGCACGGACGCCATCGTGCGCCGGGCGTCGAGGATGGCCACCCGGATCAAGGCAGATCTCCAGGTGCTCCACGTCGTGGCCACCGGGAAGGCCCGTCCCTCCCCCGATGACCAGTTGATCGAACTGCGACAGCTTTCTGCCGACCTCGGTGCCGAATGGGGTGAAATCAGGAGCGACGACCCGGCGCAGGCGCTCATCGACTTCGCACGCAAGAACCACGTGACCCAGATCGTGGTCGGATCGAGCCACCGGAGCCGGTGGCAGGAGCTGATGGGTGGGGGATCGATCGTGCGGAAGATCTCGCGCCTCGCTGCTCCCGCGGCCATCGACGTCCACATCATCGCCCGGCGCGAGGAGGCCCCCGAGTTCGCCGACACCGCCGAGGCGGCCGACGAGTCATAGAGTCCCCCGCCCACCGTGACGCCGGGCGCCATGGTCAGCAGGTGCCGACGGCCTCCACGGTGAGCTCGCTGACCTTCCAGGTGCTGCCCACCTTGGCCAGGTCCGCGGTGGTCTTCCGTCGTCCCCCGGGGCATTCTTGGCCCGCTTCCCGGCTGTCGTGTACTCGATCCATTGGCTGTCGTCGAAGCAGTCGTTGACCGTGGCCCGGTTCGGAGCGGCCGCGGGGGAGAGCGAGGTCACCACCGGGTGATGTTGGGTGATCCCCCGGGTCACGATGTCGTGCAGCTGGTCGCGGGCCAGTCCCTGCACGAGAAGGGTCAGCGCTGTGCCCGTGGCGTGCTGGGCCAGGAGGGGCGACTGGAAGTCGGAGGTCTCCGCTGCGGTCACGAGGCCGGCCCACATGTCGCGATAGGCAACCAGAGCAGAAGCCGTCGGCGCCTGAGAGTTGGAGGTCGGGCTCTGTCCCGCGTTGGACGGCGGGGTCGACATCTCACCGCCGCAGGCGGCAATGGCGACGGCCGCGCCGCACACAGCGACCACGCCGAGCGCGGCCGGGAGTCGGGCAACTCTCCGGAGCCTCACCGGGCAGAGCTTCCGGAAGGGGCGGTGCATCGGTTGCATCGTGGGGATCGGGACCGCTGTCGCTGTCTATCGTGGTGTCCGGCCAGCGGGAAAGGCGAAACCAGCGCCGACGAAGGGGGCGCACGTCATGTTGTCGGGACTTCGGGCGGCGGGGCCGGGCCCAGCCGGACCGACGCCGGCGAACCGTCGGGCGATTCGTCGGCCGCCAGCGCCGCACCCACCTGGTCGGCGACGGCCACCGCCACCAGGAGCCGGTCGGGGGACACCGGCTTTCCCGGTGTGGGGGCGAGGAGGAAGTGGCCGAACAGCCACCCGCCGCTCCTCACCGGGAGGTCGACGTTCTGGGTCGGGAGCCCGAGGTCGCCGGTCGACCAGGATTCGTGGCCGACCACCACCTCCCCCCGGGGCGTCACCCGGGCCGTGACTCCGGCGACGTCCTGGGCGGTGAAGCGGCAGCCGCGCAGGAACAGCAGCTCCTCGAGCTCGTGGGCGGCCACGGCCACCACCACCTGGGGATCGCGACCGGTGGCAGCCAGCTCGGTGACCGAATGCAACAGGGCCATCTCGTGGCGACCCTGCCACGCCGCGTCGCGGTGACGGCGTCCGCGGGCGGCGAGTTCGCCGACGGCCAGTCCCACCACCACGAGGAGTATCTCGGTGATCAGGTCGGAGTGTCGGGTGATCCGGAACGACAGGTAGGGACGGGTGAGGAAGAAGTCGAAGGAGAGGGCGGAGACGATGGCGGCCACGGCCGCGGCCAGCCTCCTCCCCGTGCTGGCCACGGCCACGATGACCACGACGAGGAACAGGGCGTTGTCGGCGGTGTCGAGGTGGTGGCGCCAGGGGATGAGGACGGTGGCGACGGCGATCGGGGCGGCGACGGCCGCCAGCATGATCCAGGTGTCGGTCCGCGGTCCGGGCCGATGCGACTCGGCGGGTTCGTCGGCTTCCGCCTGCTGCCAGCTTTCTGGTCTGGTCACCGTGCCCATGCTCCCACTGTGGCACGGTGCGTGCCCGCTGAGAAGCACAGGTCTGCGCTTCCCGATGTCACCTTCCGAAACTTTTACGGGCCTGTTACACCAGCCGACGGTTTCGGTGCTACGAAGGCGGGATGGATGGTCAGGTCCTGTGGGTGGTCGGGAGGTCGGACGCCGTCGTGGCCGCGCCCGGCAGCGTCGCCGTGGATCGGCGATGACCGGCGCCAAGGCCGCCCCCGTCGAAGGCGAGCACCCGGTGGCCATGGTCTCGGTGTCCAGTTCGGTGGGCTACCGCGGCGAGATCCGCGCCGGCCGTCATCAATTCGTCGGCGACGAAGGACCCGAGGTCGGGGGCGATGACGAAGGACCGAACCCGTACCAGTTGCTCCTGGCCGGCCTGGTCCAGTGCACGGCCGCGACCCTGCGGATGTACGCCAACCGGAAGGGCTGGGCGCTCGGGGAGGTGAAGGTTCGGGCCCGCCTGCTCCGCACCGGGGACGGTGCCACCAAGGTCGAGCGCGTCGAGCGCACCGTCGATGTGACCGGGGACCTGTCGGAGGCACAGCGGGCGCGCCTGGGTGAGATCGCCGACCGGACCCCGGTGACCCGCACGCTCCGGGCCGGGTTGGCCATTGACACGACTTTCGTCTGACTCGGCCGGGTCCTCCGGGTCCTCCGGGCTCTCGGGGACGGCCGGCTGATCCGGTGACCGCATGCCCGATCTTGACCACCGAGCGCCTGGTCCTGCGGCCACTGGAGGAGGCGGACCTCGACGCGTTCACCGCCATGCACAATGAGCCCGAGGTGCACAGATCGCTCAACCTGCCGCGGACCTATTCTCGCCGTGACGCCTGGCAGAGCATGGCCCAGTGGCGGGGCCAGTGGGAGCTCCGCGGTTCGGGGCAGTGGGCGGTCACCGAGCGCTCAAGCGGAGCGTTCGTGGGCCGGGCCGGCCTCCATCGGCCCGAGGTGGCCGACTGGCCGGGCTTGGAGGTGGGATGGGCGCTCCGGCCCGCCTATTGGGGGAAGGGGTATGCCACCGAGGCGGGTCGGCGCTCGATCACCTACGCGTTCGAGGAGATGGAGGCGGACGAGGTGTTCAGCGTGATCCATCCCGGAAACGAACGCTCGCAGGCGGTGGCCCGCCGGCTGGGCCTCACCCTGGTCGACGAGCGGGTGCTGTCCAGCCTCCCCGACTCGCCCCACGGCATCTGGAGGCTCGGTGCCGACGAGTGGTGACGAGCCGCGATCGTGGTGGCCGAGTCTCAGCGGAGGCCCGAGTCTCAGCGGAGGTGGAGGCCCCCGTCGACCAGCACCACCTCACCGGTGACATAGGCCGACCGGGCCAGGCCGAGGAGGACGTCGGCCACATCTTCGGGCGTGGCCGTCCGTTGGAGCGGAGCCTGCGCCTTGACGAATTCGCGCACCAGGTCCCAGTCGGCCGTCCACGGCGTGTCGACCAACCCGGGGGCCACCGCGTTGACCCGGATGGCCGGCCCGAGCGAATTGGCCAGCAGCCTGGTCATGTGACTGAGCGCCGCCTTTGAACACGCGTAGGGGACCGAGCTCCCCGTGGGGCGCTCGCCCGCCACCGAGGACACATTGAGCACCTGACCCCGCCCCGCCGAACGGAGGTGCGGGACCGCGGCCACGGTGACCTGCCAGGTGCCGAACACGTTGACATCGAAGATGCGCCGCCAGACGGCGGGTGAGGCGGCGTCGAGGTCGGCGTGGGAGATGACCTCGGTGGTCCCGGCGTTGTTGACCAGTATGTCGAGGCGGCCGTGGCGGTCGACCACCTCGTCGATCAACCGCCGGGCGTCGTCCTGGTCGGCGACGTCGGCCCGCACGTAGCTGGCCCCGGGGAGCTCGGCGGCCAGCGCCGTCCCCGCCTCGACGGATGTCGATGAATTCACGACCACGGTGGCGCCGCAGGCTGCGAACAGACGCGCCGTGGCCGCTCCGATCCCCGATGATGAACCGGTGACCAGGACGGTCTGTCCCGAGAAGTCGTCGTCACGGGTGTGGGGAGAAGGGGAGATCGGATCGGCCATCGCCCGAGTGTAGGACCGGGACCGGCCCGGTGATCGGTTCGCAGCTCGGGTTCCGGCCGGGCCCCAGGGAGGCCGGTAGGTTCTGTCCATGCATCTGGTCAGCATCGACGACGGCATGGCGCGCACCGGACTGGTCGCCGGCGACGAGATCATCGACCTCACCGATCCGGCCATCGGGCTGCCCGGCGACATGATCGCGCTGCTGGCGCTGGGCGCCGACGCCGGCGAGGCATTGCGGCGGGCACCGGCCGGCCGAGCGCGTCGACTGGCGGTGGCCGACACCCGTCTCTCCGCGCCGGTCGCGCACCCGCCCTCGTTTCTGGCCATCGCCCGCAACTACGGTGCCCACCTGGCCGAGATCGGGCACGAACGCCCTGAGTTCCAGACATGGTTCTCCAAGCAACCGACGTGCGTGATCGGGCCGGGCCAGGCCATTGAGATCCCACGGGTGTCTCCGACGGTCGACTACGAAGGGGAGCTCGGGCTGATCATCGGTCGCCGGTGCCGCCATGTGCCCGCCGATCGGGCCCTGGACGTAATTGCCGGCTACACCGTGGTCAACGACGTGAGCGTCAGGGAGTGGCAGTGGCGCTCGCCCACCATGATGATGGGCAAGGGATTCGACACCCACGGACCCACCGGCCCGGCGCTGGTGACGGCCGACGAGATCGCGGACCCGCAGGATCTGACCCTGCGCACCTGGGTCAACGGTGAGCTTCGTCAGGACGGAACCACCACCGACATGCTCTTCACCTGTGCCCAGATGATCGAGTACCTGTCGGCCGCGTTCACCCTCGAGGTGGGCATGCTGATCACCACCGGCACGCCGGCGGGCACCGCCGCCGGGGAGGACCCGCCGCGGTGGCTGGCCGCCGGCGATTCGGTGACCGTGCGCATCGAGGGGGTGGGTGAGCTGACCAACCCGGTGGTCGACGAGCCCGGTACCGACGGGCCCGACCGGTGACGGCCGTGCCCGATGAGCGGGCCGGCTGGATCAGGGTGTCATCGTCCCTCGCCGTTCCCGCCTCCGAGCTGCAGTTCCGGTTCACTCCCAGCGGTGGCCCCGGAGGCCAGCACGCCAACAAGGTGAGCACCAGGGTCGAACTCCGCTTCGACGTGGCCGGATCTCCGAGCCTCGGGCCGAGGCAGCGGGCCCGGCTCCTCGAGCGCCTGGGACCCGAGATCAGGATCGCCGTCGACGACGAGCGCTCCCAGCTGCGGAACCGGCAGCTGGCCGTGGAGCGGTTCCGTTCCCGGGTGGCCGATGCCCTTCATGTCGAGAAGCCCCGCCGTCCCACCCGACCGTCGCGGGGGGCCAAAGAGCGCCGGCTGCAGGAGAAGCGCCGTCTCTCCGAACGGAAGCGCAACCGCCGCCCGGACCTCGAGGAGTAGGCAGACCCGGGGAGGGCCCGGAGGTCCCGGACCGGTCGTGTCGGGTCAGCCGACCTTCCGGTCCTCATTGGAGGGTGGTTCCCACACGTCGTCGAGGAACTGGGCGATCTCGGCGGTCAGCCGTTCGGGGTGCATCCGCAGCTCGATGACCGAGTTGGCCTGGATCAGCCGTCCCTGCGGCAGCCGTCGGGCCAACTGCTCGGCGTCGTGGAAGGGGTGGATTCGGTCCACCCGGTGGCCGATCACCAGCGCCGGGACGTCCATGGCCGCTCGCTGGCCGACCGTCGGGGCGATCGGACCGGCCAGGATCCCGTGGAGCACCGCGGCCGTTTCGACCGGATCGTTGGACAGCGAGTTCATCACGCTGTCGAGGGCCCCGATGCCGGTGCGGGGGAGTCGGCGGAACAACGAGGCGGTGCGCCTGACCAACGGGCGGGCGAAGTGGACGGCCAACAGCATGGGCACGAAGGTGATGGCGGCGGCGGGCACGGCCCACTCGAGGACCGGCATCTCGAGGACCAGGCCCTCGACCCGTTCCGGGGCCAGGGCGGTGACCAACAGGCTGACGTTGGCCCCCAGGGAGACGCCACCGATGACGGCCGTCTCGATCCCGAGGTGATCCAGCAGCGCCACCACGTGTTCGGCGTAGGTGTCCATGCGGTGGAACGAGGCCCGGTCGGGCTTGTCCGAACGGCCGTGACCGGGCATGTCCAGCAGGATCACCCGATGGCCGATGGCGGCCAGATCGGTGGCCAGGCGGCGGTTCATGTTGGAGTCCATCAGGATCCCGTGGATGAACACGAACACGCGGGGACCGTGGCCGTGGATCTCGTAGTAGAGCTGTGACCCCTCAACGTCGAGGAATCCCACTTCGAACGGTGGCGCCCCCGCCGGCTCCTGTCCGTCACCCACCGGCGTCGGACTTCCCGGGCCCGTGGCGCGGCCCGGTGTGCTCTCGTCGTTCCGTCGTCCCGTCGCCCCTGGTTTCGTCATCCGGCCAACGGTAGGCGTCGGGGCGGCGGTTAGCCAGCACCGGCAGCTCGGAACGGATCGCCGCCTGGCGGCCGGCGTCGAGGTCGGCCAGGACCACCCCCTGGTCGGTTGGGGTGCGTTCGGCCAGGATCGAACCCCACGGATCGACGATCATCGAGTGGCCGTGACAGGACGGCATCCCGTCGGGCAGGACGCCGACCTGGGCCGCGCCGACGACGAAGACCTGGTTCTCCACCGCTCGGGCCCGGAGCAGCAGCTCCCAGTGGGACGGACCGGTGACCGCGGTGAAGGCGGCGGGCACGGCGATCACCGTGGCCCCGCGCAGCGCCATGATTCGGTACATCTCGGGGAACCGGAGGTCGTAACAGAGCGAAAGACCGAGGGCGGGCACCGCCGTGCCCGACCCGTCCGGCGGCGCCAACGGCGCCACCGCCAGCTCGTGGCCCGGCGCCATGGTGGCCGACTCGCAGAAGCCGGCGCCGCTCACCGTCACGTCGAAGAGGTGGATCTTGCGGTAGACCGCCTCCATCGCTCCGCTCGGGCCGATCAGACAGCTGGTGTTGGAGAGGCGCGGGTCCCGGCCCGCGCCACGGGTGGGCCGTTCGGGGAAGCTGCCGGCCAGCAGCCAGATCCCCATCTGCCCGGCCAGGTGGGACGCCCAGGTCACGGTGGGGCCGGTCAGCGTCTCGGCATGGCCCCGGAGGAAGTCGGGGTCGCCGGCCACGGAGAAGTACTCGGGGAGCACCACCAGCTCGGCACCGCCGTCCACCGCCTCGGCCACCAGGGCACCGGCGGTCTCGAGGTTCTGACCGCGGTGGGATCCCGCGGTCGTCTGGACGGCGGCGACGCGCATGGCACAGGGTAGGCCGCTCTTCGGGCACAATGACCCCAGTCGACCCTGGCCCCGGACCGGGGACCGGGTCCGCCCAGAATCGAGTGCCGTGTCCTTCGAAGACTCCGATGTCGTCCGCAGCGCCGTCCGCGTGGAGGGCTTCCGGGACGATGAGTTCGACTACCAGTTGATCCGGGCCATGGGCGTGGCCGACTACGGAGGCTCGACGGTGGGTGAGTGCCTGGCCGTGGCGGCCGAGATCACCGACGGGAGCCCGCGCAGCTGGGCCCTCGCCTTCGAGCGCCTGGCCCGGCGGGTGGAGGACCGGGGGCGGGCCTGTCTGGAGGCAGGGCGCCGGGTCAGCGCCAAGGACCACCTGTTGCGGGCGTCCACCTACTACCGCACCGCCGAGTACTACGCCGACGCGGTCAGCGGGGGGTCGCACCGCATGGGCGAACGCAGCCAGGCCTGCTTCGCCGACGGATCGGCACTCGGGGATCCTCCGGTCGAGCGGATCGAGGTGCCCTACGACGGTGGGACACTGCCCGGCTACCTGGTCCGCCCGGCCGGTGCCGATACGGGGACGGACCATCCCCTCCCCACCCTGGTGGGGGTGGGCGGGTTCGACTCGAGTGCCGAGGAGCTCTACTTCCACTTGGGTGCCCCCGGAGCCGAACGCGGATGGAACGTGTTCGTCTTCGACGGTCCCGGCCAACCCGGCTGTATGCGGGTCAACCCGCAGATGACCTTCCGACCCGACTACGAGGTGCCGATCGCCGCGGTGATCGACCACCTCGCCGGCCTCCCCGGCGTCGACTCCGACCGGCTGGCCCTGGCCGGTCAGAGTTTCGGTTCCTACTTCGCCGCCCGCAGCGCGGCCACCGACGACAGGGTGGGCGCCCTGGTGGCCGATCCGCCGATCGTGGACATGAGCCGGTACATGGAGGCATGGGTAGGTGCCGACGTGTACCGGATGACCCGTGACATCCGGCCCGAGGACGTCACCGGCGTCCCCGAGGACCTGATGCCCCGCCAGATGCAGTGGGGGATCGGGGCCATCTGCTACCGGTTCGGGGTGCCCTCGTTCCACGCCTGGCGGGAGGCCATGGGTTCCTACCGGCTGGACGGCATGGTGTCGTCGGTCCGCTGCCCGGCGTTGGCCATGATCGGCGACCGTGAGGGGCCCGAGCCGCGGGCGCAGTTCGAGGCGTTCGTCGGCGGGACCGGCGGCCCGGTCACCCCGGTCGTGTTCACCGCCGAGGACGGGGCGTCGACCCACTGCCAGTCCGACAACATCCGGCTCTCGGCCCAGGTGACCTTCGACTGGTTGGACGAGCAGTTCGGCTGAGGCCAGGCGGTCAGAGGCCGAGCTTGGCCGAGCACCCGGGCCACGGGCCCCAGCCGTCCATGGCCTGCAACCGCTGAGCCGCCTGGTCCTGGACGGCGGGCGGAGCCTGGTTGGGGAAGCCCGAGTACCCCAGTCCGAGCCAGGTCGGCTCGGCGAATTGATAGGCCCCGTAGAACCCGTTGCCGGTGTCGATGGTGTAGTTGTCGCCCGATTCGCACTCCCGGAGCTCGGCCCACACGGCCGGGCTGGGGCTGGTCGGGCCGACCGGAGCCGGAGCGACAGGAGCAGCCGGCGGTGCCACCGGGGTCGGTGTCGCCGGTGCGGCGGGGGGCGTCGGCGCCGCCACCGTGGTCACCGGGGCCGTGGTGACCGGCGCCGCCACCACCGGGGGCCGGGGCGTAGGACGACGGGGGACGGGTGCATGCAGATGCAGCGAGGCCAGGGCGATGGTCACCGAGCCCACGGTGGCGTTCCCCTTGGCCGACGGGGTCGACGGCGAAGGAGCCGACAGGTTGTCGATGAGGAGCCGCGCCCCGACCTGGGCGGCCGTCTTCCCGGCCGAGTCCGGCTGGCGGTTGCCCGGCGCTCCCGAGGCCCCGGCCAGCGTGGCCGAGGGCTGGAAGACCACCAGGGCCACCGCGCTCACCCCGATGGACAGACCGACAGCCGGAAGCGAACGCGGGATGCGCACGACTACAGCCTCTCGAGGACGATGGCCCGCCCGACGCTCTCATGAAACACTGTAGGTGACATTCTAACTACTCAGAGCGGTATTTGGCCAGGATGCTGGCGGTGGCGGGCCCGGCGCCGTCGGGCAACGAGGTCTGGCGGGCACCGCAGGGGTGGCAACTCGGCCGGCCCTGCCCCGTCCGGAGGGGACGGGAGCAGCCCCGCTCAGAGCCCGGATTCGGGATAGGTGGCCAACGCGGCGGCGATGGCGGCGCGGCCGGGGCCGGACGCGTCCTCGCGCACGCCGAGCAGGGGGGTGAGGGTGGCCCAGCCGTCGGCGATGAGGGCGGCATCGGAGTCCGGCTCCAGCTCGGCCCGTTCGGCCAGTCGGTCCGAGGCCACCCCCATCCCCCGGAGGGTGAGGGTGATGGCCCGGGAGGTGGGGTCGACGGGAGTGCCACCGACCGGGAACGGGGTGGACTCGGGACGCACCGCCCGGATCAGTCCGACCGTGCCCAGGGTGCCGTGGCGCAGGCCCCGCAGGAGGTGGGGGGCGACGGCGGGCACGTTGAGATTGAGAATGGTGGCCGGCTCCATGGCGGCCAGCGCAGGGACGATGCCGGCGGCCAGCGCCACCGGCGTCTCCCACGGCACCGGATCCTCCCCCCAGGCGATGCTCACGGCGAGCCCCCGCACACCGAACTGGGCCCCGGTCAGCGTGGCGCCGACGGTGCCCGAGTGGAGCGCCGAGCGCCCGGCGTTGACACCGTGGTTGATGCCGGAGACCACCAGATCGGGCCGCGGCCCGAAGCCCTCGATGCAGGCCAGGATGACGGCGAGCGCCGGTGGCCCCTCGATGCCGAAGGTGGGGACGGCGGCCAGGCCGGGGACCTCCACCGACTCGAAGGGGATCGATTCTCGCTCGTAGACGGGCCCGACCGCGGCCCCGGCCCCGCTGTGGTCGGCCAGGGGGGCGACCACGAAGAGCTCGTGGTCGCCGGCCAGCCGGGCCGACAGTCCCCGGGCCAGGGCGGCGATGCCCGGAGCGAAGACGCCGTCGTCGTTGGTGATGAGGATGCGCATGGAGAGACGTTCCTGTCGGTCGGAGAGAGCGGTGCGGGGCGGGCGTCCGACGGCCTCGGGGCCCGCAGGGGCCTTGCGTCGGGACCCTGCGGCCCGTTCGCCTACCATACCGGGCGACGTCAGCCGCCCCAGGGTCGGCTGGATCAGGCGAACCCATCCCACCACCATGAGCTCCCGACCACCTGCCGAAGACCAGCGTCCGGCCGAGACCACGGCCAGCACCGGGGACCAGTGGGTCATCGGCCACGGGCACCAGCGGGCGGTGATCACCGAGATCGGGGCCACCCTCCGGTCGTTCACCGTCGACGACCGGGCGGTGATCGACGGGTTCGGAGCGGACGAGTGGAGCCAGGGAGGCCGGGGCCAGGTGCTCGCCCCCTGGCCCAACCGCCTCGGCGACGGCCGCTACTCGTTCCAGGGCTCCGATGCCCAGGCTCCCCTCAACGAGTTGCCGGCCAACAACGCCATCCACGGCCTGGTGCGGTGGATGCCATGGCGGATGGTGGGCCGGGCCCAGAACCGGGTGAGCATGGCCCTCGACCTCCGGCCTTCGCCCGGCTATCCCTTCGCCCTCGGGCTCACCATCGAGTACCGGTTGGGCCGGGACGGGCTGACCGTCGTCGTCGACGCCGACAACATCGGGCCGGTCGATCTCCCCTTCGGGATCGGCTTCCACCCGTACCTCACGGTGGGGACCCCGACGATCGACCAGGCCCGCCTCGTGATCCCCTCGCGGCGCAGGCTCTTCTCCGACGACCGGGGACTGCCGACCGGCGCCGGCCCGATCGAGGGCACCGAGTTCGACTTCAGCCGGGGCCGGCTGATCGGCGTGACCAAGCTGGACACCGCCTTCACCGACCTGGTGCGGGGTGCGGATGGCCGGGCCCGGGTCGAGATCGACCACCCCGACGGCGCCGGTGGGACCACCCTGTGGGCTGACGAGCGCTTCACCTACCTCATGATCTACACCGGGGACACGCTCGACGCCGACCACCGCCGGACGGCGGTGGCCGTCGAGCCGATGAGCTGCCCACCCGACGCCTTCCGGTCCGGGACCGATCTGACCGTCCTGCGATCCGGTGCGCGATGGACCGGGTCGTGGGGCATCACCCCCCGCTGAGCCGACCACCTGTTCCTGGCGTCGCGCTGGCTCAGGACCCGGGTGTGAATTCGTCGAGGATCGAAGCGGCCTCGTCCGGTGCTTCGATCACCAGCGTCAGCGCGTCCGGTCCGATCGACAGCGAGAAGTCGAAGAACGCACAGCAGGCGGCCTCTCTCCTGGCCAGATCGACGAGGGCGTCGACCCGATCGAAGTCGGACCGGAGGTGGAGGTCGAGTCGCCCCGGCGCCACCCGATGCCGCCGGGCCACGGCGTCGGTGAGCAGCGCGCCCCACTCGGCCATCTGCGAACGGGCATCCCGTGGCGGCAGGCGGCAGGCGACGGGGATCTCCATACCCTCGATCCTAGGGGCGGTCGGCCCGGTCGACGCCGGGAACCCGCTGGCTACCATGCGCAAAGCGGCCGTCGATGACCGCGGATCTGAGAGGTGACGAGAGGAGCGCTCATGGCACCGAAGGAACCTGGGGGCGAGACGTTCACCATGGCCGAGGATCTGACCGTCACCCGTATGGGGTACGGCGCCATGCAGCTGGCCGGCCCCGGGGTGTTCGGACCCCCGGCGGACCGCCCAGGCGCCGTCGCCGTCCTGCGCGAGGTCGTCGAGCTCGGGATCACCCACATCGACACCAGCGACTTCTACGGCCCCTACGTCACCAACGAGATCATCAAAGAGGCGCTGTACCCCTACCCCGACTCCCTGCACATCGTGACCAAGGTCGGCGCCCGGCGCGACGCCGAGGGCGGCTGGCCGCACGCCCGGACCCCCGAGGAGCTGCGCCGGGCCGTGCACGACAACTTGGACCACCTCGGGCTCGACGTGCTCGACGTGGTCAATTTGCGTCTCGGTGGTCTCGCCGGTCCCGAACCCGGTTCGGTGGCCGAGCAGTTCGAGACGCTGGCCGAGCTCCAGCAACAGGGTCTCATCCGGCACCTGGGTATGAGCACGGTCAACGCCGAGCAGATTGCCGAGGCGCAGTCGATCGCGCCGGTGGTCTGCGTGCAGAATTTCTACAATGTCGCCCACCGGGTCGACGACGGTCTCATCGACTCCCTGGCCGCCGAGGGCATCGCCTACGTGCCCTACTTCCCCCTCGGAGGTTTCAGCCCTCTGCAGTCCGATGCCCTGGAGTCGGTCGCCGTACGCCTCGACTTCTCACCGATGGCCGTGGCCTTGGCCTGGCTGCTGCAGCGCTCCCCGAACATCCTGCTCATCCCGGGCACATCATCCGTCGCCCATCTGCACGACAACGTCACCGCCACCGCAGTCGTCTTTGCCAACGACGAATTGGCCGAGCTCGACGGCATCGCCGGGAACGGCCGAGACGCGATCTGACCGCGCTTCAGCGGCTGGGCGATCAGAACATCCAGAACGAAGAAGGCACCGGGCTGTTCGAAGCCGAAGCCCCCGGGCACAGCGTCGGATCGCCGTCGGCGATGCTCCCGGCCGGTATGTACGCGGCGATGTAGGCCAGGCACACCCGGGCGAGGATCGAGCGGCGCCGGCCCAGACCCGGGAGCTTGCGCTGGTACCGACTGTCGTCGAACATGCCTCCAGGATCGGCAGGTTCTCACCCGTGCTTGAGTCCGACGGCCGGCCTCGAGTCGGCCGATACGGGGACGACGGACCCGGAACACGGCTGCATGGGCGCCGTCCGCGGCTCGGCGCTTACCCGCCCCGGGTTCCGCTTCGTCCGGCCAACCGTGGCGTGTAGCCGAACCGTTCGAGGTGATGTCCCAGCACCTCCTCGATGCGGTCGCTCACCTCGGGCGACAGATCGTCGCGCCACCGACCGATCGATGCATCGCCTGTCTCGTGGGTTCTGTGGTGGCTCAAGCCGTCGGTCGAGGCCAGGGCCAGGACCGGATCGAGGTCGACGTCCAGCCAGCTGCTCAGACGCCGCGCCTGGCCGGGCAGGTCCGAGACGAGGTCCTCGTAGCGGACCGTCAGTGACGGTACGGCCGGGTCGGTCTCGGCCATCTCGTCGAGTCGTCGCCTCATGGCCTGCAGGATCGACGAGAGGAAGTCCTCCTCGGACTGTCCTTCCCGGCGGCCGAAGCCGAAGTAGCCCCGTTTGGCGTCGAAGGCCAGGATCGAAGCCCACATATCGCGGGGATCCCGCACCAGATCGATCATCCGGTGCGGGATGCCGGCCGCGGTGAGCACGTCCTCGTAGCCGCCGTACTTCTCCGCGTAGTACCGGAGTGGGTGTCCACTCGCATGTTCGGCGGCCTGCGAATATCCTGTCCAGACGCCGCGGACGCTGCCCCGGTAGAGCCGATCGCGGTCGACGCCCAGGTTGGCGTAGGGGAGTGGGATCCCCTTCACCTCGAACCCGAACCGCGCCGGCTCCAGCCACCACACCCGCTCGGGATCGTCCATCCACCATCCGTGGGGAGCGTCCACATGGCCCCGGAGTGGCTGCAGGTAATAGAGCAGGCTGGAGAGGGCCTGGTTCTCACAGGGGTAGTCCCGGTCGAACGAGATCTCCGGCGACGTCCCGAGGAGCAGCATCATCAATGTGCTGCCCACCCGCCCCCAGAGGCCGCGCACCAGCAGCGCCTCGAGCATGGTGGGTGCGGAGCCGGCCTCGGACTCGGCACTCAGACGGCCGGCCAGTCGGCGGGCACCCCGGGCGGTGGCCTGACGGGCTGCTGCCACGGCCGACCGACCTGGTGACTCGGGGTGGTCGCGGCCGGGTGGCATCGCTTGATGATAATCACCGCCACTTGAGCGAGCCGACCCACAAAGCGGTCCGGAACGCCGAAACGCCCCACTTCCGGCCAACCTGGTGCGCCCCCTGGGATTTGAACCCAGAACCTGCGGATTAAGAGTCCGTTGCTCTGCCGTTGAGCTAGAGGCGCGCGCGTACTGCAACCTATCCCGGGGCCTGACACTCCCGTGTCCGCGTCCCCGGAGGCAAGAGGGTGACCGACGGGGCTCGAACCCGCGACCTCCGGGGCCACATCCCGGCGCTCTGCCAACTGAGCTACGGCCACCAAGGGAGCCTCTAGTGTGGCACAGTCAGACAGAGGCCCGGGTAGCCGGGACTCGGCGTGGTTGGCCCCTGTAGCTCAACTGGATAGAGCAGGTGGTTTCTACCCATCAGGTTCCGGGTTCGACTCCTGGCGGGGGCGCTCAGCCCGATGTGTGGCCGGAGGTATCGACGGCGGGTCGACTGCGGGACGCCGGGAGGATGGCCTAGCCTGTTCGGATCGGATCCAGCCCCATGAGTCGCCCGCGGAAGTCGACCCTGACCAGCCTGGACACCGCCTCTTCCGGACCACGCCCCTTGCCGGCCCGATGGCTCTGGGGCCTCGGTGCCGTCCTGCTGGCCGCCGCCTCCACCGCGGTGGCGACCGCTCCGGCCGCCGACGCCGCGTCCGCCGGCTCGGCGTCGAGCCCACGACCCGGGGTGATCAACCCCTCGAGCTTCAGTGAGACCTGGTCCACGGGCCGATTGCCCGACGTCGGGCAGCCCATCGCCCTCTCGTCCCCCGTGCCGGCCGACCTCGACGGCCAACCGGCCATGGTCGTCGGCGACCGGCGAGGCCTGGTGTACGGCCTTCACCTGGCCGACGGCACCGAGGTGGCCGGGTGGCCGACCACCAATGCCAGTGGCCCGATCGATTCGACACCTTCGGTCACCCCGTTGGGCGGCAATCGGTCGACCGTCCTCGTCGGGTCGGGGAACGACGCCGACCCCACCACCGGTGGCTACACCGCGTTCGGGCCCTCCGGCCGGCAGAAATGGTTCACCCGGGTGGTCAATCCCCCCTCCGACGGTGTTCCGGCGGGGGGCGTGCAGGCCGGGATCAGCGTGGGGACCCTCCAGGGCCACGCCGGGGCCGTCGCCGGTTCGCTCGGCCAGGTCTCCTACGCCCTCGATGCCGCGACCGGTGCCCCCCTGACCGGGTGGCCGTTCTTCAATTCCGACAGCACGCACTCCACGGCGGCACTGGCCGATCTCTACGGCACCGGTCAGAGCGAGATCATCATCGGCGGCGACCAGACCGCCGGTGAGGGGAGAGGCCAGACCTACACCAATGGGGGCCACCTCCGGATCCTGACCGCTCAGGGAGAGCAGATCTGCCGGGCCGACACCAATCAGGTCGTCGACTCGTCCCCGGCGGTGGGCGGCTTCCTCGGGGGGCGTGCCACCGGCATCGTGGTGGGGACGGGATCGTTCTTCCCCCGCGCCTCGGACACCGACACCCTGAAGGCCTATGACGGCCATTGCCGGCTGCGATGGTCGGCCCGGCTCGATGGCAGCACCTTCTCGTCCCCGGCGCTGTCCGACGTGCTGGGCAACGGATCGATGCAGGTCGTGGAGGGCACCGATCAGGGCACCGGAAGGTCCGGGTCGGTCTGGGTCCTGAACGGCAGTACCGGCCGGACCGTCTGGAAACGGACCGACATCGGTCGGATCATCGGATCGGTGGTGACCGCCGATCTGACCGGGCAGGGGTATGACGACGTCGTCGCCCCGACGGTCAACGGTGCCTTCGTCCTCGACGGAAGGACGGGGGCGATCATCGCCCAGCTCAGTCCCCATCTCGGCCTCCAAAATGCTCCGCTGGTCACCGCCGATCCCAACGGGACCATCGGGATCACCCTCGCCGGCTATGTGATCTCCGCCATGTCATCGGCGGGGGTGGGGGAGATCGACCACTACGAGATCACCGGGTCGAACGGCCCGCAGGCCGTCGGCTCCGGGTCGTGGCCCATGTTCCACCACGATGCGCAGCTGACCGGCGACGCCGGACGGACGACGCCGATCGGTTCGATCCCGGCCTGCTCGGTCCCGGCCGCCACCTTCGGTGGGTACCGCCTGGCCGCCTCCGACGGCGGCATCTTCTCCTTCGGCGGGGCTCCCTTCTGCGGATCGACGGGCGGCATCCGCCTCGATGCCCCGGTGGTCGCCATCGCCGCCGCCCCGGCCACCGGCGGCTACTGGGAGGTGGCCTCCGACGGCGGCATCTTCGCCTTCGGCGGGGCCCGGTTCTACGGATCGATGGGCGGCCGCCACCTCAACCGGCCCATCGTGGGTATGGCCGCCACCCCGGACGGCAAGGGCTATTGGCTGGTGGCCTCCGACGGCGGCATCTTCGCCTTCGGGGACGCCCGCTTCGACGGATCGATGGGTGGTCAGCACCTCAACCAGCCCATCGTCGGGATGACGTCGAACACCGAAGGCACCGGCTACCGGTTGGTGGCCTCGGACGGGGGGATCTTCTCCTTCAACTCGGTGTTCTCCGGATCGGTGGGCGGCCAGCCGCTCAACGCCCCCATCGTGGGGATGGTCAACGACGCCAACACCGGCGGCTACTGGGAAGTGGCCTCCGACGGGGGGATCTTCGCCTTCGGCGGGGCGCCGTTCTACGGGTCGACCGGGCAGCTCCGCCTGAATGCCCCCATCGTGGGGATGGCGGAGACCTCTGACGGCAGCGGCTACCGGTTCGTGGCCACCGATGGCGGCATCTTCAGCTTCGCCGCCCCATTCCTCGGATCGATGGGTGGCCACCACCTCAACCGGCCCATCGTGGGAATGTCCGGATTCTGAGGCCTCCGGTGATCGCCGTGGCCGGGCGTAGACTCCGCTCGTGACCGACGTGCTGGCCGTGGCCAACCAGAAGGGTGGCGTCGCCAAGACGACCACCGTCCATTCGCTCGGGGTGGCTTCGGCGGAGCTCGGCCGGCGCACCCTGGTGGTGGACCTCGATCCCCAGGCCTGCCTGACCTTCTCCCTGGGGTTCGATCCCGACGCCCTCGACCGGTCGCTGCACGACGTCTTCGTGCGGCGGGACAGCGTGGCCGAGGTCACCCTCCCGGTGCCGGGGGTCGACTTCCTCGATCTGCTCCCGGCCTCGATCGACCTGGCCGGGTCCGAGGTCCATCTCCTGACCCGCACGGGGAGGGAGCACGTGCTCGAGCGCGCCCTCGAGCCGGTCCTCGCCCAGTACGACTTGGTGCTCATCGACTGCCCTCCGTCGCTCGGGGTGTTGACCATCAACGGGTTGACCGCGGCCAACGCCGTGGTCATCCCCCTGCAGTGCGAGGCCCTGTCCCACCGCGGGGTCGGACAACTGCTCGAGACCATCGAGGACGTGCGCGCCTTCGCCAACAGTGAGTTGAGCGTGCGGGGCATCGTGGCCACCATGTACGACGACCGCACCAAGCACTCGCGGCACATCATCGAGGAGGTCGAGGCCCGCTACGGGATTCCCGTCCTCCAACCTCCGGTGCGCAAGTCGATCCGGTTCGCCGAGGCGCCGGCGCGGGGGAAGTCGATTCTCCAGCACGCCCCGAACTCGCCCGGAGCGACGGCCTATCGAGAGCTGGCTCGGACCCTGGTCGGCGCAACCGTCGTCGCCGGCACCGTTGGCTAGTGCCCGAGGGCCCCGACCCGCTGGGCAAACGGGCGCTCTACTGGATGCCGATCGACCAACAGGCGCTGTCCGACGACGACGAGGGTCCCACCGCCCACCGGGCCAAGGTGGCCCCCGGCCATCCGACGCCGGCCACCCGCCACGCACGACCGGCCGGCAAGCACGCGCTGTTCTCCGAGGCCACTCCTAGCGGCGAGCCGAGCGCAGCCACATCGACGGCCACCGCCACCGACCCGCTCCCTCCCCATGGCCTCCTCTCGGTCGGATGTTCGTCGTGCGGTGTGATCAGCAGAGTGGGCGTGATCGAATTCGTGCTGCTGCAGTTTCCCTTCGGAGCCTGGCTCCCCCGGCGTACCTTCGACCGGTGGATGACCTGCCCCGCCTGCCGGCGGCGGACGTGGACCAGTGTGACCCTGTCCCGGTGGTCCTGAGGGCCCAGCCGCGCTCCGCGGTTGGATCCGCCCGAGGGTGCCATGATCCTGACGACGACCGCCGCGGCCCGCGGGGTGGCCCAGGTCCTGGCGGCGGCCGACTCCCAGGCCCCCGGCGGCCTGTCGGGTTGGCTGCTCCACTTCCACGGGCCCACCGCCTACGCCGTCGTCGGGTTCCTGGTCTTTTCCGAGGCGGCCTTGATGGTGGGGTTCTTCATCCCCGGGGAGACCGCGGTGGTGGTCGGCGGCGTCCTGGCCGGCCTGCACCAGGTCAACCTCGAAACCATGATGGCGGTGGTCGTGGTGTGCGCCATCGTCGGTGACTCGGTCGGGTTCGAAGTGGGAAAGCGTTCGGGACCGTGGCTCGTCGAGCGGCGCCCCCTGAAGGGGCGGACCGGGATCCGGCGAACCATGGCCATGCTCGAGCACTACGGAGGTCCGGCGGTCTTCCTCGGTCGCTTCGTGGCCTTCGCCCGGGCCATCATCCCCGCCCTGGCCGGAATGAGCGGACTCCGCTACCGGGTGTTCCTCTTCTACAACGCCATCGGCGGATTGATCTGGGGGATCGGCTACACCCTCCTCGGTTTCATCGTCGGCCTCTCCTTCGCCCGCATCCTCTCGACGATCGGTCTCTGGTCGGTCGCCGTGGTGGGTGGCCTGGTCGTCGTGGTGGTCGTGGTCACCCTCATCCTGAAACGACGGGAGCGGAGGCGCTCGGGGGCCACCGGGTCAGCCGGAGGTGACGATGGGTCCGGCCGACCCGACGACGAGGCCGGGACGAGCGCGGATCTCCCTGAGGACGACCGATCGGTTCCCGACCGCGGTTCCCCCTGACGGCCGGGTTCAGGAGCCGGCGGCGAAGAAGCGGGCCGGCTCCTTCCCCTGGCGGCGGACCCGACCCTGCAGCTCGAGGAGGACGCAGTGGGCCAGGGTCTCGCCGTTGGCCTGACGTTGCATGAACGACTGGATCTCGTCCCACGGACGTGACCAGTGCAGACGCAGCGTGATCTCCCATGCGGTCGAACCCGGGTGCTCGGTGATGACCTGCTCGATCTCGTCGAGGCGGTCGGAATGATGGGTGATGATCTCCTCGACACGGCCGTCGAGATCGGAGAACCGGTACTCGTGGCCGGGAAGGACCTCCTCGGTCCCGAGGCCCTGCACCTTGCGGAGGGAGTCGAGATAGTCGCCCAGCGGGTTGGATTCCTGTTGAGCGTGAACCGAGATGTTCGGTGTGATCCGGGGCAGGACGTGATCGCCCGAGACGAGCAGCTTCCGGTCCTCACTGAAGAAGCAGACGTGTCCCGGTGAGTGTCCGGGTGTCCAGATGGTGCGCAGCGGCCACCCGGGGAGATCGATCTCCCGTCCGTCTTCGAACAGGACGTCCGGCTCGGCCATGGTCACCATCGACTTGATGGCCATCGAGGCGTGAGCCAGGTCGGGGAGCCGGTCGTCCGGCACTCCCGAATCAGCCAGGAACCTGACCATGCGGGTCACCAGCTCATCGGTGTTGCCGTACCGGGATTCGAGCATGACGGCGTCGGCCGGATGCAGACCGATCCACGCGCCGGAGGCTTCGCGGACCCTGCCGGCCAGTCCGTAGTGGTCGGGGTGGATGTGGGTGACCAGGACGGCCCGGACGTCGGAGATACTTCCTCCCGCCGCCGCCAGTCCATCGCCCAACGAGGCCCAGGCATCGTCGGTGTTCCACCCGGCATCGACCAATCCGACCCCGCCGCCATCGAGCTCGAAGGCGTAGACGAGTACGTAGCGCAGCGGATTGTTGGGGATGGGGACGGGTATCGACCACAGCCCCGGTCGCACCTGTTCGACCGGCGGGAGGATGTTCCGGGCCCATGCGTCCTTCTGCAACGTGCCGGTGACGACGACCATCCCAGGCACGGTACTCGGCCACGGTGTCCGATCGGCAAATCAGTATGCTCACTCGGGGTCAGACGCCGGTGCGGCCCACCGGGACGATCTGTCGCCCCATCCCGGACGGGCCGAAATCCTTGATGTGCAAGGGTCGATTGCCTACCATGTCGTCGCAGTGGCACCGCGTCGTTGGTCAGACGAGCCCCCCGGAGTCCGAGCCGGGTGGTGAATCTGGTCGATCATCCGGCAGTGGCCATGTACAGGGGACCGCGACCCCGGCGATCGGGGGGCGACTCATCGAAACCACGACGGGAGCACCATGGTGGTTGAAGGAGTAGCGCAGGCCCCGGTGAGCGAGCTGTCCCGGTGGCGGAACCGATGGGTTCAGCTGGTCGCACGCTGTCCCGACCCCTTCATCGAGGTCGACGGGGTCGGCGTGGTGAAGGAGTGGAATCCACGCGCCGAGGAAGTCTTCGGTTGGCGGCGGGACGAGTTGGTCGGGCGGTCGATCTTCGACGCCCTGCTGCCCGTCGATCCCCTCGGCTCGCCGTTGCAGCGGATCATCTCCGGGGAAGGCGGTCCCGATGGTGAAGGAGCCGCCGCCGGCGGCAGTCGGGTTCGGATCGAACTCGTCCACCGTGCCGGTCAGCGGATGGTGGCCGACGGTCTGTGGTTCGATATCGGGTCCGGACCGCAGCGTTCGGTAGCTGCGTTCATCCAACCCTGTGTCCAAGACCACCGGGACGGGGCCGATCCATCGACCATCGGGGAGTGGGGTCCGCAGACGGGCGTGGCCGACCGGACCCAATTCGACCGCTGGTTGACGCTGGCCGCGGCCCGGGGGCGAGGAAAACCGGGCACGGTCGCCGTCGTGCTTCTGGACCTCGACCGGTTCAAGGCCATCAACAACAGCATGGGCCACGACGCCGGGGACAGAGTCCTCACCGCGGTGGCCGAACGCCTGCAACGGGCGGCCGGGCATGGCGAGCTCATCGCCCGGTTCGGGGGCGACGAATTCCTCGCCCTGTTCGAGAACCCGGCCGGTGAGGCGCACGCCGACGCGTCGGCATTCGTCGAACGGGCCCGGGCCGTGCTGACCCAACCACTCGAGATCGATGGCACCGAGGTGTTCCTGGACGCGTCGGTGGGTGTTTCCGTCAACACGTTCGGGTTTGTCGACGCTCCCACCCTCCTGTCCAACGCCGAAGCCGCCATGTACCAGGCCAAGCGGCGCGGGGGCTCGAACATGGAGACGTTCGGCGAGTCGATGCGGGTCGAGTTGCTCGACCGGATGACCACCGAGCATTCGTTGCACCGGGCCCTCGAGCGCAGCGAGCTCACACTCCACTACCAGCCGGTGGTGGAGATCGACGGCGAGACCACGGTCGGGGTGGAGGCGCTCATCCGGTGGCAGCATCCCGACCAGGGGCTGGTGTCCCCGTACCGCTTCATCCCGGTGGCCGAGGAGAGCGGTCTCATCATCCCCATCGGTGCGTGGGTCCTGGAGCAGGCCTGTCATCAACTCCGCGACTGGAACCTCGAGGGCCGCGAGGGTCCGCAGGGCTCGGTGGAGGTGAACCTCTCGGCCCGGCAGATCGACGACCCCCGGATCGTCGAGACGGTGGAGGCGATCCTCTCCCGGACCGGGCTCCCGCCCGAGTACCTGACCCTCGAGATCACCGAGAGCGCGTTGATGGAGGATGCCGCCTCGGCCCTCGGGGTCCTCCAGGCGCTCAAGGAGATCGGCGTCCTCCTGGCCATCGACGACTTCGGCACCGGGTATTCATCGCTGAGCTACCTGCAGCGGTTCCCCCTGGACATCCTCAAGGTCGACCGTTTGTTCGTGGAGGCGCTCGGAGTCAATGCCGAGGGCGAGGAGATCGTCTCCGCCGTGATCAACCTGGCCCACGCCCTCGGGCTCGAGGTGGTGGCCGAAGGGGTGGAGACCGCCGAGCAGCTCCAGATCCTCCGGGAGCTCGGGTGCGATCTGGCCCAGGGATTCCTGTTCTCGCGTCCCCTGCCCGCCACCGAGATCGTCACCGCCTTCGGCTTGCCCATCAGCGCCTGATCCGAGTCCGGACGAAGCTGGACGTGAGCGTCGGGAAGGCGGGATTTGAACCCGCGACCTCCTGCTCCCAAAGCAGGCGCGCTAACCAAGCTGCGCTACTTCCCGGTGAAGAACGCTGAACGGGCAACGCTACCTCAGTGCACGACCGTGGCCTGTCCGCCGTCCAACCGTTGTCGTGCTTCCGCAACCTGTCGCGTCACCTGCCCGTACCCGTGTTCGACGGCGGCGGCGTGCGCCTTGGTGAGGAGATCACGGGCCTGCTCGGCATCGCCCGGGCCGAGACGCTCGGCCAGCATCCTGCCCCACCAGAGGCGGGTCCGGGCCAGGAAGAACATGGCCCCCACCCGGTCGCTGAACGCGGCGGCCTCGGCGAAGTAGGCGTCGGCGTCGGCGTCCCGGCCGAGCACGGCGGCCAGGCCCCCGAGGTACTGGTTGACCGGCCCTAGTGCGGAGGCGCCGGTGGCCGGCACCTGTCCGGCCCACGGCTGGAGCCGGTCGAACAGGGGGGCGGCGTACCGAGGGTCTCGGCACTCGACCGCCGCCTCGGCGTAGTCGACCATGCCGGTGAGCCATACCTGGTCGAGAGGAAGATCGAAGCCCGACGCCGCGAACTCCTCCAGCAACCTGAGCGCCTGGTCCATGCGACCTCCCTCCACGTGGGCCTTGGCCAGGAGCGAGCCGAACAACCATCGGGAGATGTCGGGAGTCTCGGTGGCCAACTGCTCGATGAGGGGGACCAGGTCGCTCATGGTGCCCCGTTGACCGCTCACGATCATGAGTTGGGCGCCGAAGATGACGGCGGCATCGAGTTGGCCACCGTCGGTGCCGATCCGGAGTGCTTCGGAGGCCAGCGCGTCCGCCCGGTCGGTATCCCCGGCGATCTGGGCCCGCAGACCCAGGAAGAAGGTGTGGCCCCAATGGAAGATCGGTTGATTGAGGAGAGCGGCGGTCGACCCGTGGATCTCGATGCAGCGGTCCATGGTCTCGATGTCCCCGGCGCGGGCGGCCACTTCACCCCGCCACATCGCCGCCCAGAACAGCAGTGCCGGATCGCCAACTCGTTCGGCCCGGGCCAGCGCGTCGGACGTGCGGGCCAGGGCCAGCTCCAATAGGGCTGGTACCTGGAGCGGGACGTAGAGATGGTTGAGGACCCGGACGACGGTGGCGTCGTCCCCGGACGATTCGGCGACGGCGACCGCTTCCTCGGCCAGGGCCTGTCGTTGTTCGAGTGCGCTGCCATGGGTCAACTCCGAACACAGGGTGGCCAACACGAGCGACCGATCCGGATCCGCTCCGTCGAGCATGTCGAGCGCCTTGTTGAGGACCTCGACCTTGTCGGCGTCGATGGCACCGACGGCACTGTAGAAGCCGCGGTCGTTGGCCAGGGCGGCGGCCACCAGGCGTCCGGTGTCCTCGGTGCGGGCCGCTCGACGGGCGGCATCGAGGAGTGTCTCCCGGTAGGCCGGGTCCCCGGTCTGGCGCTGCGCGGTACCGAGCCCGATGGCCAGGTCGAGCCCGAGTACCGGATCGGGCTGGTCGGTTCGGGAGTAGAGGTCGAGGGCCTGGGCGTAGTAGCCGAGGGCATCGGCCGGGGCAAGAGCGGCCAGGGCGGCGTCCGCCGCCCGTCGTGAATAATCGAGGGCCTTGGCCAGATCGGCGGGCTGGGACGTCTTGACCCAGTGGCGGGCCAGTTCGCCCAGCCGGGTATCGGGACGTCCTCGGCCCAGCCCTTCCAGGGCTTCGGCCACGCGTCGGTGGGCGCGGGCCCGGCGGGAGGGTCCGAGGTCGTCGTACAGCGTGTGCTGGATGAGGGCGTGGACGAAGCTGTATCGACCGGCAGCCGCGGAATGCTCTCTCACCAGGGCCGCCGAGGCCGCGGATTCGAGGATGTCGAAGAGGTCGTCCTCGGTGGTGCCCGTGGCCGGCGCCAGGACCTCGAGGTCGAAGTGGCGGCCGATCACCGCCGCCGTGCCCAGCACGCTCCCGGCCTCCGGTCCGAGGCGCCCGACCCTGGCTCCGATCACCTCCCGCACGCTGTCCGGCAGGGTCATCCGGTCGGGGCCGTGTTCCGCCACCCACCGCCCCGTGGCGTCCAGGTAGATGGCTCCGGTCTCGGAGAGGTGCCGCAGGACCTCGCTCACGAAGAAGGGGTTGCCGTCGGTCTCCCGGTAGAGAGCATGGGCGAGGTCGACGGCGGCGTCGTCGAGGTCGTGCCCGGCGGCCGCCTCCACCAGGGCCACGACACCGGTGTCGTCGAGGCCGGGCAGCTCGATGCGTGAGACCCCGTTCTGCCGGTGGAGCGCAGCCAGAAGAGAGCGGAGGGCGTCGGAGTGCGGCAGTTCGTCGTCCCGGTAGTTCCCGAGCACGAGCACGGGCAGGGATTGATCCGACGACGCGAAATGGCGCAGGAGGAGCAGGCTTCCCGGGTCGGCCCACTGCAGGTCGTCGAGCACGAGGACGACCGGCTGGTGTTCGGACACCGTCGCCAGGAGGGCCAGCACGGCGGCGAAGAGGAGAAAGCGCTCGGTGTCGGCGTCGGTCGCCCTCGATGCCGGGAGGTCGGGGAGCCGGCCGGCCAGGGTCGGGACCAGCCGGACCAGCTCGGAGCCGTGCTCGCCGACCAAGGTCGGGAGCTGGTCGTCGGAGACGTGGGCGATGTAGTGGCCGAGCGCCTCGGCGACCAGTTGGTAGGGGGAGGCGAGGTCCTCCTCGCTGTGCCCGAACAGCACGAGGGCCCCCTGGTCGAAGGCGGCACGGGCGGCCTCCGCCATCAGGGTGGTCTTGCCCTGGCCCGCTTCGCCGGAGACCAGGAGGACTTCGCGCCCGCCGCCCGCCGCCACCCGTTTGAAGGCGTCGGCGATCGCGGTCAGCTCCACCTGGCGACCCACCACCCCCAGACCGGGACGGACCGACAGCCGCCCCGGCAACGGGGCGGGTGTGATCGGGTCGACGACCTCGAGGGGTTCCCACTGCAAGGCAAGCGTCGCCACCGGGTCGGGAAGCCCTTTGAGCTTGATCTCGCCGAGCGGGCGGAAGTCCAGACGGACCCACCGGCCGGCCATGGCCCGCACGAGCTCGGCCACCAGGATCTGGCCCCCCTCGGCCCGGGCGCAGAGTCGGGCCGCCTCGATCACCGGATCACCGAAGTAGTCATCGGTGTCCCGGGAGACCTCCCCGCCGCTGAGCCCGATCCGGAGGCCGAGGGGATGCTCCGCCATCCGATTGTCCCGGTCGATGGCCTGTTGCATGGCCACCGCGCAGGTCAACGCGGCCGAGGCCGTGGAGAACACGACCATCACCCCGTCGCCGAGGTTCTTGAGCTCGGTGCCCCCGGTGTCGGCGATGGCCCGGCGGAGCGAAGAGAAGTGGCGGCGCCGGATCTCGTCGCCGGCTTCGGGGCTGAGGGAGGACACCAGCTCGGTCGAACCGACCAGGTCGGTGAAGAGCACCGTGATGTTCTCGATCACCGGCATCGAGACCTGCGCTTCCGCTCGTCGTCCGACGGAGGAACGCTGTCCCCGCCTCCGGTGATCGCCACGATGCTCCCCACTCGCCTTTGGGGTCGCATCGTAGGCCAGAGTCGACGGATCCGGCCATGGCCGCCACCGCCGATCGCCTGCCGGCCATGGCGTGGCCGATGGTGCTCCCGGCACCGGATAGCGTCACGCCGATGCGGACTGTACGAGTGGGCGTCTTCGACCTGGGCAGCAGCTCCTTCCACCTGATGGTGGTGGACGCCGCCCGGGACGGGGTGCTGGTCCCGGTGCTGCGCCGCCGCTCGTTCCTCCATCTGGGTACCGAGGTGGCCAAGACCGGTGGCGTGCCCGCCGACCGGGCCGCCTCGGCCGTCCGCACGGTGCGGCGGCTCAGTGCCGCGTGCGACGAGGCCGGCGTCGACGTGGTGGTCGCGCTGGCCACGGCCGCCCTCCGCGACGCCGACAACGGATCCCGCCTGATCAGCCGGCTCGAACAGGTGCTGGGCAGCAAGATCACCTTGCTGAGCGGTGAGGAGGAGGCCCGGCTGTGCTTTCTGGGTCAGCGGGCCGGTGTCTGGGTGGGACACGAGCCCGTGCTCGGCCTCGATCTCGGTGGCGGGAGCCTGGAAGCGGGCATCGGCACCATCGACGAGGTCATGGCCGTGGCCAGCGTGGCCCTCGGCACGGCGCGCCTCAGAGGGGAGCTCGGAACCGGCGAGCTACTGACCCCCGACGACCGCAAGGCCATCACCGAGGTCGCCCTCCACCGGGCCGAGCCCATCCGGGCCATGCTCGAGGGCCACCCGGGCGCCGGGACCAGGGTCATCGCCAGTGGAGGCACGGTCCGGGCCTTGGCCCGGCTGGCGTTGGGCCTCCACCGTCCGGTGCTCTCCTCGGGCTCGGTGTCCTCGATCCAGGTCAACCAGGTGGAGATCCCGGCCGGTCAGCTCCTCGACCTCTCGGACCGCCTGGCCACGCTCGACCTGGACGCCCGTCTCGCCCTCCCCGGGGTCCAGACCCGCCGGGCGCCCCTGCTGCCGGTCGGGGCGGTGGTGCTCTCCACGCTGGTGGAGAACCTCGGCCTGCAACGCCTGGTGGTGAGCGAATGGGGGCTCCGGGAAGGCGCCGTCATCGGTGCCCTCGCCCTGCAGTCCGACCGCCCCCGCTCGAGCGTGTAGGCGGCCAGGGCCCGGGTCAGGCCTTCTTGCCCAGGATCCTGTTCATCCCCGTCCCGCAGGTCGGGCACTTGCCCTTGGCGGAGCGCCGACCGTTCGCCATCTCGACCTCTTCGCCCTCGAACTGCCGCTTCTCGCGGCATTTCACGCAATATCCCTCATACGACGCCATGTCTCCTCCTCATGATTCGGATGGCACCCATCCGATGATCGGATGGACCGAACGTATCGGCCCGGCCCGGCGGAAGGGGGGATGGGAGGTCGAAATGCTTGCAAAAGTTAGCAACGGCACCCCGGGCCAATCGGCGACGGTCGGGTCAGCCGGTGGCGCCGCCGAGCGCCTCCGGTCCATCGGACGCGGCGATGCCAGCCATCATCTTCTCGATGTCCTGGGCCGGGAGCGGAGGGCTGAAGTAGTACCCCTGGGCCGTGGTGCACCCCCGCTGGAGGAGGACCCGGCTCTGCGCCGAGGTCTCGACGCCTTCGGCCACGCAGTCCAGGCCCAGGCGGTCGGCCATCGAGATGATGGCCGACACCAACGCGGAGTTGTCGCCGTCCGGGCCGAGCACCTGGACGAAGGACTGGTCGATCTTGAGCGTGCTGACGGGGAACGAGCCGATGCGGTTCAACGAGGAGTTGCCGGTCCCGAAGTCGTCGATGGTGAACCGGACACCCAGCCGGCGGAGCCGTTCGATGTTCTCCTTGGCCGGACCGGCGCTGTCCAGGACGACCCGCTCGGTGATCTCGAGCTCGAGCAGGGCGGGGTCGACCCTGGTCTCGGCGAGGGTGCGGTCGATGTTGTCGAACAGGGCGGGATTGGAGAGATCCCGTGACGCCAGGTTCACCGACAGGCGGAGCGGCTCGAGGCCGTGGTCGAGCCAGGTGCGGAGCTGCCGGCACGCCTGTTCCAGCACCCAGGTGTCCAGAGCCACGATGATCTCGCTGCGCTCGGCGATGGAGATGAACGACGACGGCTCGAGGATGCCAAAGGTGGGGTGGCGCCAACGGACCAGCGCCTCGACGCCGACCACCTGGGAGGTGCGCAGGTCGATGTAGGGCTGGTAGAGCACGAAGAACTCCTCGTGGTCGAGGGCGTGGACGAGGTCGGCGTGGAGGGTTCGCTCGTCGATGGCCAATCGTGCCGCCTCGGCAGTGACCACTGAGCCGGAGTACATCTGGAAGGCGTTCCGACCCCGGCTCTTGGCCCGGTACATCGCCTCGTCGGCCCGGCTGAGCAACTCGTCATAGGAATCGCCGTGCTCGGGGGCCATGGCGATGCCGATGGAGGCCGATGCCTCCACCTCCTCCCCGAAGACGACGAAGGGCTTGCTCATCGCCTCGAGCGAGCGCTGGGCCAGCTGATCGATGGACAACTGGTCGGAGAGACCGGGCAACAGGATGGCGAACTCGTCGCCCCCCACCCGGGCCACGGTGTCCTGGCGCCGGACGGTGTCCACCAGGCGTTGGCTCACCTGCTGGATAAGGTCGTCCCCGGCGGCGTGCCCTTTGGTGTCGTTGACCGATTTGAAGTGGTCGAGGTCGACGAAGAACATGCACACCGGCTCGCCCACCCGGCGCGACCTGACCAGCTCCTGTTCGACCCGGTCCTCGAAGAGCCGGCGATTGGGCAGCCCGGTTAGGGCATCGTGCCAGGCCATGTGCGAGACCTTCTCCAGCAGTTCGAGGTTCTGCAGGGAAGTGGCGGCCTGGTCGGCCAGGCCCGACAACCGCTCGTGGAACTCGGCGTCACCGACGTCGGCGGCCGATCCCCCGGCCCCGAAGTTGGCCGCCACGACCCCGAGGAACGCACCGCCGGCTACCAGCGGCGCCACCACCGAGGCGGCCATGCCCGACCGTTCCAGCAGGCCCCGGAGCACGGGGTCCTCCGTCGAGCCGTCGATGACCATGACCTCTCTCGAATTGAGCATCCCCTCGATCATCGGGGTGTCGGAACGGATGGTCACCGCGCCGTCTCCCGCCGCGGCCGGCCCGTTTCCCTCGGGCACACCGTCCCGGGCCGACGGGGCGCGGGGCGCCGGAGGCACGGCAGCCGACGGGGGTGTCGGGAACGGGCGGATGGTCGACGGCGGCGTCCGGCCCCGCGACCCGGTGACCGGGACGATCGGGCCCAGCGACCCGTCGGGCGGGGACATGCCCTCGGTCCAGGCCCGCGGGACCAGCTGGCCGCGTCCGTGGTCCCAGAGGTAGACGGTCGACTGGTGGCAGTCGGTGACGGCCGGCACCGTGTCGGCCAGCAGTTGGATCAACTCGCCCAGGTTGGCCACCCGGGAAACGTTCTCCGAGAACGACAGCAGGGTCCGGGCGGTGGCGTCGCTGCGCTTGGCGTCGGTCAGCACCCGGAAGATGTCGAGGGCCACGGCGGCGTACTCGGCGAACAGCCTGAGCACTTTGGTCTCCGACGACGGGTGCCGCGACCCACGGGGGAGGAACTCGGCCAGACGGCCGTACAGCTGGTCGGGGGAAGCGATGTCGACGATGAGTCTCGAGCCCCCGTCGTCATCGGGATCGTCGCGCCACAGCTCGGCCGCCGTCATCTGGGCCTCGTCGGGCTCGAGGCCGCGGGAGTGGATCTGCATGGGCATGCCGGGTCGGACCCTGATCATCAGGAGATACCGGTGGGCGGCGACCACGGCGTCGGCCCGGGCCGCGATCTGGGAGAGGAGCGACTCGATGTCGTCACTCATCAGCTGGCTGGTCATCGAGAACGCACCTTCGATCAGGACGCTCATCCGGTTGAGCTCGGCCCGGAGTTCCGCCGTCCGGTCGGTGACCTCCCTGTCTTCGGCCCCCGGGGCCCGGTCCATCCCCTTCCCATCGGATCCGACGTGCTCGGGCCGGGGTGCGCCCTGATCCGAGGACGACGCCGCGTCGGGGTCGTCCCGAACCGGTCGACGGTTCCTCCCAGCTCAACGAGTAGAGGCAGTACCGACCTCCGCGGGCGCTGCACTCGGTCTCGCTGATCAGGGCGGGCCCGCGGCCGTAGAGCGCAGAGACCTGGGACAGCAGCCCGCGGGTCATCTCGCACAGATGGGCGTGCCGGCCTTCGCCGGAGAGGGGCAGGACCTGGATCAGCGCGTGATCGGTGGCCACCTCGAGGGCCACCGCCTCGCTGGTGGCGTCGAAGTGCCCGGACAGGGGTTCGATGTGCTTGAACGCGGCGGCCGGCGAACCCAGGGCCCGGAAGCGGTCGACCAGGCCGGAGCCGTCGGGCACGTAGAGCAGCTTCTCCCCGACATGGAGACCCACGGCCCCGTCCCCCGACACCAGGGCGGCCGCGTTGAACAGGGCCACGGCCTCCTCGAGTGAGCTCCAGGCGCCCATGTCGGCCAGGGCGGCGAAGGAGCGGCTGTCCCCGGCCATGGCCAACGCCTGGGCCACGCCGACATCGCCCTTGAGATCGTGGACCAGGTTGATCAGGACGTGCACGACGGCTCCGGACACCTCGTCGCGGTGTCCGGGGTCGCTGCTCGTCTGTTCAGCCTCGACGGTCATTGCTCGTCATTCAACCCCTCGGCTCCGAAGCCGCGCCTCATTCCCTAATCCTGCCTGCCCTCTATCTTCGACAGACCTGGGACTTTCCTTTACCGGCCCTGGCACGGGCCGGGGGAGGGACATCTACACTGGCGATCATGAGCATCTACGACCCGTCACTCCACTCCCTGGCCGGTGAACCGGCGTCGGTCGGCGACTTTCGCGGCCAGACCCTCCTGGTGGTCAATGTGGCTTCGAAATGCGGACTGACCCCCCAGTACGAGGGGCTCGAGCGTCTGCAGAAGACCTACGGCGACAAGGGGTTCACCGTCCTCGGGTTCCCCTGCAACCAATTCGGGGGCCAGGAGCCGGGCTCCGCCGACGAGATCGCCACCTTCTGCTCCACCACCTATGGCGTGACCTTCCCCATGTTCGAGAAGGTGGACGTCAACGGGGAGGACCGTCACCCGGTTTACGAGGAGTTGGTGACCTTCCCCGATGCCGAAGGCGAGTCCGGGGACATCCAGTGGAACTTCGAGAAGTTCCTCGTCTCGCCGACCGGCGAGATCCTGCAGCGCTTCCGGCCCATGGTCGATCCTGAGGCTCCTGAGGTGATCGACGCCATCGAGGCGAACCTCCCGGGCTGACCGGCGGAACGGCGCTCCTCCTCGTTCGGCTCTGCGACCGCGTTTCGGGTCAAACCAGTTAGGGGGTGAGCGGGATGGCTGGACCTTCGGCCAACAACGAGGCGGTCGTCGACCACATGACCCAGGTATGGGTGTCGTTGGTGACCGCCTGCGAGAAGCTGAAGCCGACCGAGTGGGTCCTGGCCACCGACTGCCCGGGCTGGACGGTGAAGGATCAGATCTCCCATCTCATCGGCATCGAGCGCCTGCTGCTCGGGGACCCACCACCGCCCCCGCTCGACCATGTGCCCGCTCACGTCTCCAACGCTTTCGGGGAGTTGAACGAGGCGTGGGTCGCCTCCCGCCGCACCGTGCCCGGGCACGAGGTGCTGGACGAGTTCATCCAGATCACCAACCGGCGTTTCGAGGAGCTCCGGGTCATGCCCAATTCGAAGTTCGACGAGGTGGGCTGGAGCCCGGTCGGCGAGGTCCCCTACCGCCAGTTCATGGAGACCCGCATCCTCGACACCTGGGCCCACGAGCAGGACATCCGAAGGGCGGTGGGTCGACCTGGGGGGCGGAACGGGGTGGGAGAAGCCATCACCCTCGACCGGTGTGCACGATCGATGCCTTTCGTGGTGGGGAAGCGGGTGACACCTCCCGACGGCACCTCGGTGCTGTTCGCGGTGACCGGCGTGATGGGAAGGAGGGTCAACGTGGCCGTGGACCAGGGACGCGCCTCGCTGGCCCCGGCGGAGCCCGACCATGACCCCTCGGTCACCCTGAGCATGGACCAGGAGGCATTCTGGCGGCTCGGCTTCGGGAGGGTGGATCCGGAGCGGGTCCTCGCCACCGGCGAGGTGCGGATCGAAGGGGACGTCGGCCTCGGCCATCGGGTGCTCGAGGCCATGGCCTTCATGATCTGAGCCCTCGTGGACGGAGCGCTCCGGGCGGTCGCACCGGTGGCCACCGGGGGGTTTCCGGCGCGGAAAGTTCACGTCTCCGGTGCCGGTACACTCGGCTGATCGTATGAGAGCTACCGCCGAGCCCGAAGAGGGCAACAAAGTCCGCTTGTCCGTCGAGATCGAGGAAGCGGAGGTGGACGAGGCTCTCGACGAAGTCATGCGCCGGCTCTCCCGTGAGCTCCGCGTGCCCGGGTTCCGTCCGGGCAAGGTTCCCCGCAGGGTCATCGAGGCCCGCATGGGCGGTGCGGCCGCGCTGCGTGGCGAAGCCCTTCGTGAAGCGCTGCCCACCTTCTACGCCCGGGCGGTCACCGATACCGAGGTCGACCCCATCGACCAGCCGGAGATCGACATCACGTCGGGTGACGACACCGGGGCGGTCTCCTTCGACGCCGTCGTGATGGTCCGGCCCACGGTGGCCATTCCCGGCTATCAGGGACTGGTGGTCACCCTGCCGGATCTCGAGGTCACCGACGAGGAGATCGACGCGCAGGTCGATCGCCTGCGGTCGACATCGGGTGAGCTGATCGAGGTCGCCCGCCCGGCCCACGACGGCGACCAGGTCACCATCGACATCCACGGGACTCGCGACGGGCGGTCTGGCCGCCGGGGACGACAGCGACCTCGACGCCGAGGACTATCTCTACGAGGTGGGAAGCGGGGGCGTGGTCCCCGAGCTCGACGACCACCTGCGCGGAGCCAAGGTCGGCGACATCTTCACCTTCGACTCGTCCGTCGCTGACGGGAGCCAGACCATCTCGTTCAAGGTGCTGGTGAAGGACGTGAAGGAGCTGGTCCTTCCTGACGCCAGCGACGAGTGGGCGGCGGAGGCCTCCGAGTTCGAGACGCTCGACGAGCTCAGGGCGGACATCGCCGAGCGCCTCCGTCAGCGTCATGTCGTCCAGGCCCAGATGGCCCTCCAGCAGAAGACCGCCGATGCACTGGTCGAACTGGTCACCGAGGAGATCCCCGATCAGCTGGTGGCCGAGGAGCTGCGCGAGCGGATCCACGACCTCAACCACCGGCTGGAGAGCCAGGGGATGAGCCTGGGCCAATTCCTCGGGGCCACCGGGCGCGGTGAGCAGGAATTCCTCGAGGAGCTGCGGGCCGGTGCCCTCCACAGCGTCAAGGTCGACCTCGCCCTCAGGACCCTGGTCGAGGAGGAGGACATCGAGATCAGTGACGAGGAGCTCGACGAAGAGCTGGCGGCCATGGGCGAGCGCCTGGAGATGGACGTCAACGAGGTACGCGACCAGTTGGAACGGGCCGGACGGCTTCCGGCGGTACGCTCGGATCGGAGAAAGGCCAAGGCCATGCGTTGGCTGATCGACAACGTTGATCTGATCGATGAGGAGGGGAAGCCCGTGTCACGGGACGACCTGCAGGTGAACCAGGGCGAGGAGGACTCGGAGTGAGTTTCACGGAGGGAATCAGGGAGATGGACGCACAGGCCTACAGCGTGCCTTGGGTGGTCGAGTCCACCAGCCGCGGTGAACGGAATTACGACCTGTACTCGCGCCTGCTGCGCGAGCGGATCATCTTCCTCGGGACACCGATCAACGACACCGTCGCCAACCTTGTCTGCGCCCAGCTGCTCTTCCTCGAATCGGAGGAGGCGGACAAGGACATCCATCTCTACATCAATTCACCCGGCGGTGACATCACTGCGTTGTTCGCCATCTACGACACGATGAAGTACATCAAGCCCGACATGTCGACGTTCTGCTTCGGCCAGGCCGCCTCGGCCGCCGCCGTGCTGCTCGGGGCCGGGACACGGGGCAAGCGATTCGCCCTTCCCCATGCACGGATCCTGCTGCACCAGCCCTTCGGCGGCGTCGAAGGCCAGGCCAGCGACATCGAGCTCCAGGCCAAGGAGATCCTCCGCATGCGCGATCTCCTGAACGGAATGCTGGCCAACGACACCGGTCAGACCACGGAGAGGGTTTCCAAGGACACGGACCGGGACTACATCATGACGGCCGACGAGGCGGTGGCCTACGGGCTGATCGACGAGGTCATCACGGCCCGGGATGCGGTGTCGATCGAGGCGGTCGGGGCTGCGTAGCCCGTACAACGGCACGAGGGTCCTGTTGATGCCGGGCCAGCCGCTAGGGTTGAGCTGAGGCAGCATCGCAGTTTGGTAGCCAACACAGCATCTGTAACCAACACAGCATCTGTAACCAACACAGGATCTGAACGAACACAGCAACAAGCATCTGGAGCAGTGGCACGGCCACTGGGACAGATCGAGCAGCAGGCAGTGGGCAGCACGTACGGATGAGCAACAGGGACCGCTGACAAAAGGACAAGAGGAACCGACGTGGCGAAGTTCGGAGACGGTGGCGATCTGGTGAAGTGCAGCTTCTGCGGGAAGTCGCAGAAGCAGGTGAAGAAGTTGATCGCCGGACCGGGTGTCTACATCTGTGACGAGTGCATCGAGCTGTGCAACGACATCATCGCCGAGGAGCTGGCCGACACCACCGAACTCTCGTTCGAGGAGCTTCCCAAGCCCAAGGAGATCTACGAGTTCCTGAACGACTACGTGATCGGTCAGGAGTACGCCAAGAAGATCCTGTCGGTTGCCGTCTACAACCACTACAAGCGGGTCCAGGCGGGAAGCAACGGTTCGAACGACAACGATGTCGAGTTGGCCAAGTCGAACATCCTGCTGCTGGGGCCGACCGGCTGCGGCAAGACACTGCTGGCCCAGACGTTGGCCCGCATGCTCAACGTCCCCTTCGCCATCGCCGACGCCACCGCACTCACCGAAGCCGGCTACGTGGGCGAGGATGTCGAGAACATTCTGTTGAAACTCATCCAGGCCGCCGACTACGACGTGAAGCGGGCCGAGACCGGCATCATCTACATCGACGAGATCGACAAGATCGCCCGCAAGTCGGAGAATCCGTCGATCACCCGTGACGTCTCCGGTGAAGGTGTCCAGCAGGCGCTGCTCAAGATCCTCGAGGGCACGACCGCATCGGTACCTCCCCAGGGGGGCCGGAAGCACCCCCATCAAGAGTTCATCCAGATCGACACCACCAACATCCTCTTCATCTGCGGCGGCGCCTTCGCCGGCGTCGACTCCATCATCGAGAACCGGATCGGCCGCAAGGGCATGGGATTCCGGGCCGAAGTGCGCAAGGCCTCCGAGCGCGACGACTCCGAGCTCCTCCGCCACGTGCTCCCCGAGGACCTCATGAAGTTCGGGCTCATCCCCGAGTTCATCGGCCGCCTCCCGGTGGTCGGGGCGGTCTCCCATCTGTACAAGGACGCGCTGATCCGCATCCTGGTCGAGCCCAAGAACGCCCTCACCCGGCAGTACCAGCGGACGTTCGAGCTCGACCACATCGAGCTCGAGCTCACCGACGACGCCCTCGAGGCCGTGGCCGAACAGGCGCTGTTGCGGGGCACCGGCGCCCGGGGGTTGCGGGCCATCCTCGAAGAAGTCCTCCTCGAGGTCATGTACGACCTTCCGAGCCGCACCGACATCTCCAAGTGCGTCGTCGACCGGGCCGTGGTCCTGGACAAGGTGCATCCGACCCTGGTCCCCCTCAACAGCCCTCCGGCCAAGTCGGCCCGGAGCCGCAGGGCCGCCTCCTGAGTCCAGGCTGATCGGGGCCCGGCCATGGCTGCGGCCACCGGCGGGCCGACTGATCGTCGGCGCCGGCCGCTTCCTTCTCCATGGTGATGTTCGACGATCTCCCGCAGGCACTGTCCTGGCTCGACTCCCACATCGACTTCGAGTCGGCCATGCCGTCGAGGCGTTCACTGCCCACCCTCGACCGGATGCGGGTGCTGACCGACCTCCTCGGCGACCCCCAGCAGGCCTATCCGGCCGTCCATATCACCGGGACCAACGGCAAGGGCTCGACGGCAGCCATGACCACCGCTCTGCTCGCCGCCCAGGGTCTGACCGTGGGCACCTACACCAGCCCCAACCTGACCCGGGTCAACGAGCGGATCTCCCGCAACGGCGAACCCATCGACGACGGGGCCTTCGTCGACGTCCTCGAGTCACTGGCCCGTCTCGAACAGCTGATGGACGAACCCCCCACCCGGTTCGAGCTCCTCACCGCCGCCGCTTTGGCCTGGTTCGCCGACGAGGCGGTCGACGTGGCCGTGATCGAGGTGGGATTGGGCGGCCGGTGGGACTGCACCAATGTCGTCGACGGCGCCGTCGCCGTCCTCACCAACATCAGCTTCGACCACACCGAGGTCCTCGGCCCCACGTTGGAGGACATCGGGCGCGACAAGTCGGGCATCTTCAAGCAAGGGAGCCGGGTGGTCATCGGCGAGTCCGACCCCACGCTCGTCGCCCTCCTCCGGGCGGCGGCGGCCGACGCCGGGGCGTCCGAGGTGTGGGTCCGGGGTCAGGACTTCGCCTGCACCGCCAACCGGATCGCCGTCGGGGGCCGGTTGATCGACGTCCGCACCCCGGGGGGTCCTACGGTGAACTGCTGGTGCCCTTGCACGGTGCCCATCAGGGGGACAACGCCTCCTGCGCGCTGGCCGCGGTGGAGGCGTTCTTCGGGACACCGCTGAGCGAGGAGACGGTGGAGGCGGCGTTCGGCTCGGTGCGGGTGCCCGGCCGCCTCGAGGTCATCGGGCACCGCCCGTTGGTGGTGGTCGACGGCGCCCACAATGTGGCCGGGATGATCGTGCTGGCCCGATCATTGGTCGAGGAGTTCGCGGTGGCCGGCGAGATGCAGGCGGTGGTGGGGATGCTCACCGGACGCGATCCGACCTCCATGCTCGAAGCGCTGATGACGGCGGGCATCCGCTCGGTGGTCGCCTGTGCCCCCGACTCCCCCCGGGCGCTGCCCGCCGAGGTGGTCGCCGAAGCGGCGGCCGGGTTGGGCATGGAGGTATCGGTGGCCGGGACGCCGTCGGCGGCCGTCGAACAGGCAGTCGGTGGCGCCGGCGTCGACGACCTGGTGGTGGTGTGCGGGTCGCTGTACGTGGTGGCCGACGCGCTGCGCCTCCTGCGGCCCGGACCGAGCTGACCGGGTCGCTCCCCGGGTCCGGCACCCGTGCCGGCGTCGGCTAGCCTGCCTCGCTCGTGGAGCGCACTCTGGTCATCTGCAAGCCCGATGCCGTCGAACGGGGCCTGGTGGGCGCCATCATCGACCGGCTGGAACGCAAGGGCCTCCGCCTGGTGGCGGCCGAGCTCCGGCTGATCACCACCGAGGTGGCCGCCGTCCACTACGGCGAGCATGCCGGCAAGGCCTTCTACGACAATCTGGTGACCTTCATCACCCGCTCACCGGCCGTGGTCATGGTGGTCGAGGGTCCGGAGGGCACCTACGCCATGGTGAGAACCCTGATGGGGTCCACCGACCCGGCCGAGGCCGCCCCGGGTACCATCCGGGGCGATCTGGCCGTCGCCATGAGTGAAAACCTCATTCACGGTTCGGACTCCCCGGCGTCGGCGGCCCGGGAGATCGAGCTCTTCTTCCCCGGCCTGGGCTGAGGGATCGGGATCCGGCACCGGCCCGACCTTGTTTCTGCCTGGCCGTTCCCCTAGCCTGAAGGCAGATGTCGCTGGCCGCAAGCGACGCGGCCAGCGGCGCACAGGTGTGTTCACACCTTTCCTGAATTGGCCCGACATCGACGCAGTCCGACACCGACGCAGTCCCGACGACGTACCCCGACACCGACGCAACCCCGAACACCAATTGACGGAGGAGTGCATCTCTGATCCGCGACAATGGTTTCTCACTTCTCGGCCGTGACATGGCGGTCGATCTCGGCACGGCCAACACGCTGGTCTACGTACGCGGCCGGGGCATCGTGCTCAACGAACCTTCCGTGGTCGCCGTCAACGTGAAGGACGGACGGCCGCTGGCCGTCGGCGCCGAGGCCAAACGAATGATCGGCCGGACCCCGAGCCACATCCAGGCCATCCGTCCGCTGAAGGACGGCGTCATCGCCGACTTCGAGATCTGCGAGAAGATGCTCCGGTACTTCATCCACCGGGTGCACCAGCGCCGGTTCGCCAAGCCCCGCATGGTCATCTGCGTCCCGTCGGGAATCACCGGCGTGGAGCAGCGCGCCGTGATGGAGGCCGCAGAGTACGCCGGTGCCCGCAAGGCATACATCATCGAAGAGCCGATGGCGGCGGCCATCGGAGCCGGTCTCCCGGTCCACGAGCCGACGGGCAACATGGTGGTCGACATCGGCGGTGGGACGACCGAGGTGGCGGTGATCTCCCTCGGTGGGATCGTGACCAGCCAGTCGATCCGCATCGGCGGTGACGAGCTCGACGAAGCCATCGTCTCCTTCGTCAAGAAGGAGTACAGCCTGGCCCTCGGTGAGCGGACCGCAGAGGAGATCAAGATCGCCCTCGGATCCGCCTACGAGCTCGAAGAAGAGCTCCATGCCGAGATCCGCGGCCGTGACCTGGTCACCGGGCTCCCGAAGACGGTGGTCATCTCGACCCAGGAGATCCGCAAGGCCATCGACGAGCCGGTGGCCGCCATCGTGGACGCGGTCAAGGTCACCCTCGACCGGACCCCTCCCAGCTGGCCGCCGACATCATGGAGCAGGGCATCGTCCTGACCGGTGGCGGCGCGCTGCTGCACGGGCTCGACAGCCGGCTCACCCAGGAGACGGGCATGCCCATCGTGGTGGCCCACGATCCCCTCAACTGCGTCGCCATCGGCAGTGGCCAGTGCCTCGAGGAGTTCGAGGCCCTCAAGCAGGTCCTCATCACCTCATCGGCCCGCTGAGCGTCCGGAGGGCACGTCACCCGTGGCCAAGGCGCGGCGGTCCCGCCGCCCCCGTACCACCCTGCTCCTGTTGCTGTTGGCTTCGGTGACCATCATCACCCTTGACGCCCGCGGTGGATTCCATCGGATCACCTCGGGCGTGAAGTCGGTGGCGGCCGACGCCTTCTCCCCGGTCCGGAGCGGCATCGACGACATCATCGAGCCGATCGGCAGCTTCCTGGCCGGGTCGGTCCACTACGGAGCGGTCCGGCAGCAGAACCAGAAGCTCCAGCAGGAGCTCGACCAGCTGCGCGAGCAGCAGGCGTCACAACAGGACGCCGCCCAGGCCTTGAAGCAGTTGAGCGCCCTCTCCTCGCTGCCCTTCGTCGGCAACCTGCAGACGGTGCCGGCCGAGGTCTCCGACTTCGATTCCAGCGATTTCGCCGCCACCGTCGACATCAGCGTCGGCCGGGACCAGGGGGTGCAGCTGAACATGCCGGTCGTGGGGTCCGGCGGGCTGATCGGGCAGGTCGTCCAAGCCAACCACAGCTCGGCCACGGTGCGGCTGATCACCGACGGCCAGTCCTCGGTCGGGGTCCGCTACGGGTCGGACGGCAACTTGGCCGTGCTCAACGGGCAGGGCGCGGGCAAGCCGCTGTCCGCCCAATTGGTGCCCAACAACACGCCGCTCCCGGTCGGCGAGGTGTTCACCACCAGCGGGCTCCAGGGCGCCAGCTATCCGGGTGGCATCCCGGTGGCCAGCGTGGTCGCCACCAAGACCGGGGCCACCTCGTCGGAGGAATCGGTCAAGCTCGAGCCGCTGGCCGATCTGGCCCATCTCCGGTACGTGTCCGTCGTGCTCTGGGGTCCGTCCTCGTGACGGCGGTCCCGTCGCGCCGGCTCCATCGGTCGGAACCGGGCGGGGCGCAGGCGGTGGCCCGTCGATGATGACGGCTCGGGATGCGGCCCGGGTCGTGTTGGTGGTGCTCCTGTTCGTGACCCTCCAGGAGACCCTGGTGCTTGACCTCCGGGTGGGAGGGGTGCACCCCGACATCATGGTGCTGCTCCCCATCGTGGCCGGCATCGCCGGGGGCCCGGCCCGGGGGGCGACGATGGGATTCGGGGCCGGCCTGGTGGCCGACCTGTTCCTGCCCACGCCGTTCGGGTTGTCGGCGCTGGTCGGGAGCCTGGTCGGGTTCGGGGTGGGAGTGGCCACCCTGGCCCTCAACCGGTCGGCCCTGTGGTTGCCGCCGGTGGCCGCGCTGGTCGGGAGCGCAGCCTACGAGGGCCTCTACGCCGTGCTCGGGTCCGTCCTCGGCCAACCCCAGATGCTCCACGTCGACCTCCTCCGGATCATCGTGGTGGTGTCGGTGGCCAACGCCGTCCTGGCCATCCCCGCACTCCGGCTGGTCACCTGGGCGTTGCCGGCGGCGTCGATCGAGGGGGTCCCCACCTCGGCCCTCTCCTCGGGGTCTCGGTGATCGGGGACCGCGTACCCGGGCCGGCCCGGGGTTGGGATACTGGTACCCCGTGAACCGGTCCCTCCGCCACCCCTTGAAGGGCTCCCGCCGGTTCGCCCGCCCCGAGCGGGAGCGGAAGACCCAGGCCAAGAGCCCCAAGCAGCCGAGAATGCGGCAGAAGACCCGATTCTCGATGGAGGCGATGCTCGACGCCCCCGACACCAGCACCTCGCGGCCCGGACTGCGGATCCGGGTCATCGCCCTGGTGGTGCTCGGCCTGTTCGGCCTCCTCGGCCTCCGGTTGTGGGCGCTCACCGTGCTCCAGGCTCCGGCCGCGGCCCAGGCGGCCAACGCCGACCAGATCCGGGCGGTGCAGGTGGCCCCGGTCCGGGGCCTGATCCTCGATCGTTACGGCAACCCCCTGGTCAACAACGTGGTCACCGAGCAGATCACCCTGTCCCGGATCACCGCCATCCAGCAGCCGGCGGTGATCGGTCGCCTGGCCGCCCTCTTCGGGCAGACCACCGCCCAGGTCAAGGCCACCATCGCCGACCCCCAGTACAGCCTGTACAAACCGGTGCCGGTCCTGTCCAACGCCCCCTTGAGCACCATCCTCTACATCGAGGAGCACCAGAGCGAGTTCCCCGGGGTGAAGTCGGTGGCCACCACCCAGCGCAACTACCCGCAGCAGGAGATGCCGGGGCCGGCCCAGATGGGCTACCCGGCCGCCCAGGCCCTCGGCTACGTGGGCACCATCAACAGCACCGAGCTCAAGTCCCGGGCCGCCCAGGGCTACCAGGCCGGTGACGCCTTCGGGCAGTCCGGCCTCGAGTACCAGTACGAATCCGAGCTGCGAGGCACCCCGGGGCGACAGGAGCTGGAGGTCAACCCCGAGGGCCAGGTCAGGGGCACCCTCAAGACGACGCCGGCCAAGGCCGGCGACAACCTGGTCACCAACATCGACACCGGCCTGCAGCAGGTGGCGGACAACGCCCTGGCCGCCCAGATCCTGGCCCTCCGCAAGACCATCGATCCCAAGTGCAACAACGACACCGGCTGCTATCCGGCGGCCACCGGTGGTGCGGCCATCGTCATGGACCCGCATAGCGGCGCCGTCTACGCCATGTCCTCCTACCCGACCTACAACCCGTCGGTGTGGGTGGGTGGTATCTCGACCGCCAACTATGCGGCCCTGTCCAATCCGGCCAACAACGAGCCACTGATCAACCGGGCCATCGACGGGCTGTACACGCCGGGCTCGACCTTCAAGCTCAACACGGCCACCGCCGCCCTCGACACCGGACTCTGGAATCTGAACGACTCCTTCGACGACACCGGGACCTATACCGCGCCGGGGTGCCAGTACCACAGCACCACCTGTACCCTGCACAACAGCGAGGGCGACGGCGGCTTCGGCGAGATCAACATCTCGACCGCCCTCACCGTGTCGAGCGACGATTTCTTCTACAACCTGGGCGCCCTCTTCTACGACGACAGCGCCACCTACGGCCAGACCCCGATCCAGAACCAGGCCGCCCAGTACGGGCTGGGCGAGCTGACCGGCATCGACCTGCCCGGCGAGGCCCAGGGCCGGGTGGACAGCCAGGCCGAGCGGCTCAAGCTCCACGCCATGAGCCCGACCGGATTCCCCAACACCACCTGGTACACCGGCGACAACATGGAGATGGCCTTCGGCCAGGGGGCGACCGTGATCACCCCCATCGAACAGGCCGTGGCCTACTCCACGTTCGCCAACGGCGGCACCCGGTACGCCCCCCAGGTGGCGGCGGCCGTCGTTTCCCAGTCGGGCAAGGTGGTGAAACGGTTCACCCCCAAGGTCACCGGCCACGTCAACCTGCCGCCGACCACCTACGACGCCCTCCTCACCGGGTTCACCGGTGCCGTCCAGAACCAGAGCGGCACCGCCTACCAGGCCTTCCAGGGCCTCGACTTCCCGGGCGGCATCGCCGGCAAGACCGGCACCGCCGACAGCGAGATCGGCAAGGAGCCCACCGGCTGGTTCGTCGGGTTCGGCCCGACCGCCGACCCCCAGTACGTGGTGGTGTGCGTGATCGACCAGGCCGGCTTCGGGGCCACGGCGGCGGCCCCGGTGGTCCGGTCCATCTTCGACTACCTGGCCACCCACCCGGTCTCGGCACCGGGGATCCCCCCCGGGCAGAGCATCGTGCAGACGACGAAGGCGTTGCCCCTCCCCGGCTCGGCCCCGACCACCACCACCACGACCGCCCCGGCATCGGGCACCGGTCCCTCGACGACGACCACGACGGCCCCGCCCGGCGGCTGAGGCCGCCCCGGTCGGGCCCCGGTCCTGGCGGCCCTAAGATGTCGCGGGAGATGCAGTCCCTCTGGCCACGTGTCGAACCCCTGCTGGCCCAGGTCACCAAGCCGGCCCGCTACATCGGCGGAGAACTGGGAGCCCAGGTGACCGAACACGCCGGCTCGGCCGTGTCGTGGCTGCTCATCTATCCGGACACCTACGAGATCGGCCTGCCCAACCAGGGGCTCCAGATCCTCTACGAGATCCTCAACGAGCGGGACGACGCCGTGGCCGAACGGGCCTACGCCCCCTGGGGGGACATGGAGGCGGCCATGCGGGCCGCTGACGTGCCCTTGTTCTCGCTCGAGAACCACCTGGCCGCCGGGTCCTTCGATGTGCTGGCCTTCAACCTGTCCGCCGAGCTGGTCTACACCAACGTCCTCAATCTCATCGATCTGGCCCGGGTCCCGGTCCACGCCGCCGACCGCACCCCCGACCACCCGGTCGTGGTGGCCGGGGGCCACTGCGCCTTCAACCCCGAGCCCCTGGCCGACTTCGTCGACTGCTTCGTCCTCGGTGACGGCGAGGAGGCGGTGGGGGAGATCAACGACGTGATGGCCACGTACCAGGCCGAGCGGGCCGGCACGACCGGCTCGGCCGCCGACGGGGGATCGAGGGAGACCCTGCTCCGGAGGCTGTCACGTGTGCCCGGTGTCTATGTCCCGGCGTGCTACGAGGCGCGCTACGAACCTCCGACGGGGGTCGGTGACCCGGTCGACGGCGACCGACCGGCCCCCCTCCGACTGGCCGGGATCACCCCCCGGTTCGACGACACCCCCGAGCGGGTGGAGAAACGGACCATCGCCGACCTCGGGGCCTGGCCCTACCCCCGACAGCAGCTGGTCCCCCTCATCGAAGTCGTGCACGACCGCCTCAACGTCGAGCTGTTCCGCGGCTGCACCCGGGGCTGCCGGTTCTGTCAGGCCGGGATGATCACCCGCCCGGTGCGGGAGCGGCCGGCCGACCAGGTCCAGACCATGGTGATGGACGGACTGGCCCGTACCGGGTACGACGAGGTGGCCCTGACCTCGCTGTCCAGCGCCGACTACTCGGGCATCGAGGACACGGTGACCTCGATCATCGACGATCCGTCCTGCTCGGGCCAGGTGTCGGTCAGCCTCCCCAGCCTGCGGGTCGACGCCTTCACCGTGGGGACGGCGGCCCAGATCCAGCGGGTCCGGAGGACCGGCCTCACCTTCGCCCCCGAGGGCGGGACCTGGCGGATGCGCCAGGTCATCAACAAGCTGATCCGGGAGGAGGATCTCTACGCCGCCGTCGACGCCGCCTTCAGTCAGGGGTGGAAGCGGGTCAAGCTCTACTTCCTGATCGGGCTGCCCACCGAAACCGACGAGGACACCCTGGGCATCGTCGAGCTGGCCAAGCAGTGCGTGGCCATCGGGCGGCGATACCACAAGGGGGTCACCGTCACCGCCTCGGTCGGCGGGTTCGTGCCCAAGGTGCAGACCCCGTTCCAATGGTTCGGGCAGAACACCATCGAGGAGCTGACCCGCAAGATCCATCTCCTGCGGGACGCCGCCCGCCCGGTGCGGGGGCTGACCATCCGGTGGCACGATCCCAAGGCCACAGCCGTCGAGGGCGTGGTCAGCCGGGGTGACCGGCGGATGGGGCCGGTCATCGAGCAGGTCTGGCGCGGCGGAGGCACCTTCCAGGAGTGGAGCGAGCACTTCGACCTCCAGCGATGGACCGACGCCCTCGCCGACCACGGGTTTTCGCTCGAGGACGCCGTCTACCGCCACCGGACCGAGCACGAGATCCTGCCCTGGGACCATCTCTCGGCCGGACTCCACCGTGACTTCCTGTGGCAGGACTGGGTGGACGCCCTGGCCAACCACGGCCTCGAGGACTGCCGGTGGACCCCCTGCTACGACTGCGGGGCCTGCACCGGATTCGGAATCGAACACGTGGTCGCTTCGGCGGTGCCGCCGGCCGGCGGAAGCCAGGGCACGGGCCAGGATCTCTCAACCGGAGGTCAAGTACCGGTACGATTTCTCACTACGGTGCCATCGGGTGCCGGTCCGGCCCCGGGGCCGGAAGAGGATGCCGCGTTGCGGGTCGGGGAGGGGAGAGGCTGAGATGCGTGTCCGCCTTCGCTTCGCCAAGCTCGGCAAGATCCGCTTCACCAGCCAGCGCGATGTGGCCCGGATGTGGGAACGGGCTCTGCGCCGGGCCGGCCTTCCGTTGGCCTATTCGGCGGGGTTCTCCCCCCGGCCCCAGCTCAGCTTCGGGCTGGCGCTGCCCACCGGTTGCGAGTCCCTGGCCGAGTATCTCGACGTGGACCTCGATGACGCCCGGCCCGAGACGGCCGGCATCGAGGTGAGGTCGCTGCCGGCCCGACTCAGCGTCCTGCTGCCCGCCGGCATCGACGTCGAGGAGGCGGCGCCGGTGGCCCGCAGTCGCGGCTCCCTCCAGCAGCTGGTCACGTCGTGCTCGTGGGAGATGAGCGTGACCGGGGTGTCGAGGGCCCAGCTCGAAGGCGACGTTGCCTCGCTGCTGGACGCCACCTCGGTCCCGATCGTCCGCGAGCGCAAGGGCAGGCAGGAGCGTGACGATCTCCGTCCCTCGGTGCTGGCCCTGGCCGTCGCCGACGCCCCCGGATCGGGTTTCGGATCCGGTGTCGAGGGGTCGGTCCAACTGGTGGCCGAGCTGGCCACCCAACCTCGCGGTGTCCGGCCCGTGGAGTTGGTACGCGGTCTCATTGCCGTGGCCGGTCATGCCGAAGGCGGAGGGTCGGCGGGGTGGGGCGCCGACGAATGGGGAGTCCCGGTACTCGACCGGGCATGCAGAACGAAACAGTGGATCGTGCGCAACGGCATCCGCGAGGAGCCCCTCGAACACCGGGGGGACACCGCGGGTGCCGACCGCGCCGCGCCCGCCTTGGAGCGTGCGTCATGAAAATTTTGGGAAGGGAATTCGATGTCAGATGGAGCAACCGGGCAACCGGTGGAGGTCCCGGCGGATTCGCCGGGGTCGCCCCCGACTGCCACTCCGATTACGTCCAGCGGGGTCGGCACGTCGCCGGCCTCGGGAAACGGTACACGCGGTGACGACAGCCCGACCTCGGGTCCGGTAGGCCCGGAGGTCGAGGGCGGGGCCCGCACCCCCAGCCGCAGAAGGCGCGGCTCGCGGGGCGGACGGGGCCGGTCCACCTCACCCGGGGCGCGGGCCCAGGACGACCGGGAGCCCGACGCCGCCGGCCCGGCCTCAGCGGTGGCGGCACCGTCACCGGTCCCCGGCACCACCGGCACCACCACCCCGGCCGGCCCACCACCCCGGCCGGTCCCCGAGCGTCCGAAGATCGGCGACAGCCGGCCGGCGCGCCCGGCCGTGGGCGACGCCGGTACCGGCGCGGCCACGGCCAACGGCGGGGGCTCGGCCGCCGGCCGGACCGACACCCCGACCGCCTCCCGCAACCAGGGACGATCGCGGGGCGGCGGACGATCCCGGCAGCGTCCGACCCCACCCGTCGACGGCGCCGCCCCGGCCCGGACCCAGGCGGCGCCGGCGGCCGGGCCGCGGGCCGAGGGTCGTCGCGGCGGGCGCGAGCGGCGGGGCAAGGCCGTCGGGCGGTACATGATCTGCGTGCACGTGCGGCCCGAGGCCACCCAGATCGCCCTGCTCGAAGGGCGCACCCTGGTCGAGCACTACATCTCCCGGGCGTCCGACGACGCCACCCAGATCGACGGCAACATCTACCGGGGACGGGTCCAGAACGTCCTTCCCGGGATGGAAGCCGCCTTCATCGACATCGGCACGCCGAAGAACGCCGTCCTCTACCACGGTGACGTCCGCTACGACACCGAGGATGTCGAATCCGGCGGCGGCCAGCCCCGCATCGAACAGCTGTTGCGCCCGGGCCAGACCATCTTGTGCCAGGTGACCAAAAATCCGATCGGGGCCAAGGGGGCGCGGCTCACCCAGGAGGTCTCGATCCCCGGCCGCTTCGTGGTCCTGGTCCCCAACAGCACCGCCTACGGCATCTCGAAGCGCCTCGAGGACGCCGAGCGCAAGCGGTTGCGCAGGATCGTCGACGCCATCCGTCCCGAGGGGCACGGCCTGATCGTCCGGACGGCGGCGGCCGGGGCCAGCGCCGAGGAGCTGGGCAACGACGTCGAGCGCCTGGTCGAGCAGTGGCAGACCATTGCCGCCAAGGCCGGCGAGGGACAGGGACCGGCGCTGCTCTACCGCGAGCCGGCCATCGCCGTGCGGGTCATCCGCGAGGAGCTCAACCGGGAGTACCGGGCCGTGGTCATCGACGACCTCGCCCTCTACGAGCAGGTCCGCGACTACGTGGGCGCGGTCAATCCGGAGCTGGCCGACCGGGTCGAGTACTTCGACCCCGAGGTCGAGCCCCTACCCGTCTTCGAGCGCTATCACGTCCACGAGCAGCTGCACAAGGCACTCGACCGCAAGGTCTACCTCCCCTCGGGCGGATCCCTGGTCATCGATCGGACCGAGGCCCTCACCGTGATCGACGTCAACACCGGCAAGAACGTCGGGACCACCAACCTGGAGGAGACCGTCTACCGGAACAACCTGGAGGCGGCCGAGGAGGTGGCCCGGCAGCTCCGGCTCCGGGACATCGGCGGCATCATCGTCATCGACTTCATCGACATGGAGATCCGTGAGAACCGAGACAAGGTGGGCAGTGCCCTGCGGTCGGCGCTGGCCAGGGACAAGACCCGTACCCAGGTCTTCGACATCTCCGAGCTGGGTCTGGTGGAGATGACCAGGAAGCGGGTGTCGGAAGGGCTCATCGAATCGATGTCCACCACCTGCGAGGTGTGCGGAGGCCGGGGGATCGTCATCGACGACCCCGAGCTCTAGGCGGGCTGTAGTAGAGTCGCCTGCCTATGTATGCCGTGATCAGAACCGGAGGAAAGCAGGAGCGGGTGGCCGAGGGCCAGACGCTCCGCGTGGAATTGCTGGGCCAGGCCCCCGGGGCCGAGGTGACCTTCACCCCGGTGCTGGTGGTGGACGGCGGTACCGTCCTGGCCACGCCGGCCCAGCTGGCCGGGACGTCGGTGACCGCCACCGTGGTCGGCGAGGAGCTCGGCCCGAAGATCCGGGGCTTCACCTACAAGAACAAGTCCAACCAGAGCACCCGGTGGGGTCACCGCCAGCGGTACTCGACCATCGCCATCACCTCGATCAGCGCGGCGAGCTAGAGGACAAGGAGTAGTCGCAGCATGTCAAAGACCAAAGGTGGCGGCTCGACCCGCAACGGGCGCGATTCGAACGCGCAGCGGCTGGGCGTCAAGGCCTTCGGCGGAACGACGGTGCGGGCCGGGGCCATCCTGGTCCGGCAGCGGGGCACCAAATTCCACCCCGGCCACAACGTCGGCCTGGGTGGCGACGACACGCTGTTCGCCCTGTCGGACGGCACGGTCCACTTCACCAGCCGCAAGGGGCGCAAACTGGTCGACGTGGTCGCCGGCGACTGAGCACCACCGGCGGCCCGCCGCCGGATCCGGCACCGGAGCCAGACGGTACGATCCGCACCATGTCCGCAACCGGCGTCGCCCCGTCGCAGCCCGAGCCGCCCGAGTCGGCGTTCACCCGCACCCTCGAGTTCGATGGGTGCGTCAACTTCCGTGACCTGGGCGGCTACCGGACCCGGGACGGTCGCCAGGTCGGGTGGCGGCGCCTGTTCCGGGCCGACGGCCTCCACCGTCTGAGCCCGGACGACCACCGTCGGCTGATCGACCTGGGGGTGACCACGGTCATCGACCTGCGCACGGTGGACGAGGCCGAGCAGCGGGGCCGGTTCCCGGTCGAGCAGGTGCCGGTCCGCTACGTCGACCTGCCGCTCACCGACGTGCTCCCGTCGACCGAGGAGATGCCGTCGTGGCGGGAGGCCTCCTACGTGGCCGCCCGCTACCTGGACATGGTCTCCCGGGGCGCACCGGCGCTGCGCGCCGCCTTCGAGGTCCTGGGCACAGCGGGTTCGCTCCCCACCGTCTTCCACTGCAGTGCCGGCAAGGACAGGACCGGGGTCCTCTCGGCACTGATCCTGGCCTTCATGGGGGTTCCCGACGAGACCATCGTGGAGGACTACATCCTCAGTGCCGAGGCCATGGTGCGCCTCCTCGAGCACCTGAAAGCCGAGTACCCCGACGCCGCCGACGAGGTGGAGCGCCACGCGCCCGCCGTCCTCAAGGTCATGCCCGAGACGATGGAGGAGTTCCTGGCCGCCATCGGCTCGCGCTACGGCGGCTACGAGGCCCTGGCCGAGTCGCTCGGGGTGACCGATGCGGTGGCCCGCCTCCGTCAGGCGGTGCTTGTCCCGGCCTGAGCAGGCGGTTTCTGCCGGGGGCAGACGGTCGGTCAGTAGGATCGGGCCATGTCCGGCTTCGTCGACGAGGCGCAACTCCATGTGAAGGCGGGCGACGGCGGGGCCGGCGCGGTCGCCTTCCGGCGGGAGGCACACGTCGACAAAGGCGGTCCCGACGGCGGCGACGGCGGGCGGGGAGGCGACGTGTGGATGGTGGCCACCACCAACCAGTCGTCGCTGCTGGGCTTCCGCGACCACCCCCATCGCCGGGGCGGCGACGGTGGTCACGGGGGTGGCAAGAAGAAGCACGGGGCCAACGGCGCCGATCTCGAGGTGCCGGTGCCGGTGGGCACCCGGGCCCGGGGGCCGGGCGGGTCGGTCCTGGTGGACCTGGTCAGGCCGGGCGACCGGTGGCTGGCCGGCCAAGGTGGCCGCGGCGGGCGGGGCAACGCCAGTTTCCTCACCAACCGGAGGCGGGCACCGGCCTTCGCCGAGCAGGGGGAGAAGGGCCACGAGCAGTGGTACGACCTCGAACTGGCCCTGGTCGCCGACGTGGCCCTGGTCGGGTTCCCCAACGTGGGCAAGAGCACCCTCATCTCCCGGATCTCGGCGGCCCGGCCCAAGATCGCCGACTACCCGTTCACCACCCTCGAGCCCAACCTGGGCGTGGTGCGGACCGACGACGGCTCCACCTTCACGGTGGCCGACATCCCCGGATTGGTCGAGGGGGCGGCCGACGGCAAGGGGCTCGGCCACCGGTTCCTCCGCCACATCACCAGGTCACGGGTGTTGGTGGTCCTGGTCGAGCTCGATCCGGTCACCGGCGTCTCACCGGTCGAGCAGCACCGCGTGCTGCTCGACGAGCTCGAGCGCTACCAGCCCGATCTGATCGAGCGGCCCCGGCTGGTGGTCGGGTCCAAGATCGACATGGCCGGAGAGGCGGGTGAAGGCTTCGGGGCCCTCCGTCCGGACGTGGCCATCTCGGCCGTGACCGGTCAGGGCATCACCGAGCTGGTGGGGAGGCTCACCGGCCTGGTGACCGAGGCCCGCTCGGTCGAACCCGAGGACCAGGGAGAGGTGGTGATCCATCGGCCGCTGCCCGAGGGGTTCACCGTCGAGCGCATCGCGGACGGTGAGTTCCGGGTGGAGGGACGGGTGGCCGAGCGGGCCGTGGCTCTCAACGACATCACCACCGACGAGGCCGCCGACTACGTCCAGGGGCGGCTGCGCCGGATCGGCGTGGACCGGGCCCTGGCCCGGGCCGGGGCCCGCGACGGCGACGTCGTCCACATCGGTGAGCTCTCCTTCATCTGGTACCGCGACCAGCCCGAGTTCACCGGAGACCGGCCCGGACGGCGACGGCGGTCGTGAGCGGCGGCACCTTCAGGTCGGGATCGACCACGGGCCGGACCGTCGTGGTCAAGATCGGCTCGTCCTCGGTCACCACCGGCTCGGGCCGGGTGGACGGCGACGCCATCGACAAGCTGAGCGGGGAGGTGGCCGGGGCCCGGGCCGAGGGCCTCCGGGTGGTGGTGGTGACCTCGGGGGCGGTCGCCGCCGGCTGGACCGCCCTGGCTCCGGACCGGCCGCGGCCCACCGACCTGGCCACGCTCCAGGCCGTGGCCGCCGTCGGCCAGCACCGCCTGATGCAGGTGTGGAGCGACGCCTTGGGCCGGCATGGCCTCACCGCCGGCCAGGTCCTGTTGGCCCCGCTCGATTTCGTGCACCGGAGCCAGTACCTGCACGCCCGCCAGACGCTCGGCCGGCTGCTCGATCTCGGCGTGGTCCCGGTGGTCAACGAGAACGACGCCGTGGCCGACGAGGAGATCCGGTTCGGGGACAACGACCGGCTGGCCGCCCTGGTCGCCCATCTGGTGCGGGCCGACCAGCTCGTGCTGCTGACCGACACCGCCGGCCTGTTGACCGAGGACCCCCGGCGGACCGACGGCGGTTCGCTGATCGAAGAGGTGGTGGAGATCGACCACGAGCTCGAGCGCATCGCCGGCGGACCCGGCTCCTCGATGGGCAGCGGCGGGATGGGCTCGAAGCTGGCCGCAGCACGGATCGCCGTGTGGTCGGGGGTCGAGGCGGTCATCGCCGACGCCTCCCGGCCCGGCGTCCTGGCCGCGGCGACCGGGTCGGTGCCCGGGGTGGGCACGAGGTTCCGGCCCCAGGTCCGCCGGCTCCCGGCCCGCAAGCTGTGGATCGCCTTCGCCGTCCGGTCCTCGGGGACGGTCGTGGTCGACGCCGGGGCCCGGCGCGCCCTGGTCGAACGGGGCCGGTCCCTGCTGCCCGCCGGCGTGATCTCGGTCCGCGGCCCGTTCACCATCGACGACGCCGTCGAGATCGCCGGTCCCGACGGTGCCGTGTTCGCCAAGGGCCTGGTGCGCCAGGACTCGTCCACGGTGGCCGCATGGGCGGGACGGCGGTCCGACGAGCTGCCCGACGAGGCCTCGCGTGAGGTGGTCCACCGGGACGACCTGGTCGTGCTCGACTGACGGTGACAATGGCCGCCCCCGACCCCGGGGTGCGGGGATGCGAACGCCGGGAAGTACGCTGAGACGGTGCCGTCCAGCCCTTCTTCCCCCATGGTCGATCTCGCCCGCCGGGCCCAGTCGGCCAGCCGGGTCCTGGCCCGGGCCTCCTCGGGCGCCCGCGACGAGTCCCTCCTCCGGGCCGCCGACCTGCTCGAGCAGCGGGCCGACCGGGTCCTCGAGGGCAACGCCATCGACGTCGAACGGGCCGAGCGGTCCGGGGCCGATGCCACCTCCCTCGACCGGCTCCGGCTGGACCGGGCCCGGGTGGCCGGGATGGCCGCCGGGCTGCGAAAGGTGGCCGGTCTGCCCGACCCGGTCGGCGAGGTGGTCGACGGGTGGGTGCGGCCCAACGGCCTGCGGGTCGAGCGGGTCCGGGTCCCCCTGGGCGTGGTCGGGATCATCTACGAGAACCGGCCCAACGTGACCAGCGACGCCGCCGGGTTGTGCCTCAAGTCGGGGAACGCCGTGCTCCTCCGGGGCTCGTCGTCGGCGGTGACCTCCAACCTGGTCGTCGCCGCCGTCCTGCGGGACGGACTGGAGAAGGCCGGCCTCCCGGCCGACGCCGTCGGGCTGGTGGAGGACACCAGTCGGGCCTCGGCCGTCGAGTTCATGCAGCTCGACGGGTTCATCGACTGCCTGATCCCGCGGGGCGGCCCCTCACTGGTGGCGTCGGTCCTCGAGCACGCCACGGTGCCCTCGGTGATCGACGGGGCGGGGAACTGCCACGTCTACGTGGACCGGGCCGCCGACCTGGCCATGGCCGAGGCCATCGTGGTCAACGCCAAAACCCACCGGCCCGGTGTGTGCAACAGCGCCGAGACCCTCCTCGTCCATCGCGACGTGGCCGGCACCTTCCTCCCGAGGGCCGCCGCCGCCCTCCACGGGGTCACCCTGCTGGGCGACGCCGCCACCCGCGCCGTCCTTCCCGAGGCGGGGACGGCCACCGAGGACGACTTCGCCACCGAGTTCCTGGGCCTGACCATGTCGGTGGCCGTGGTCGACGACCTCGACGGGGCCATCGACCACATCGCCCGCTACGGCTCGGGCCACTCGGAGGCCATCGTCACCGGCGACCTGGCCGCCGCCGACCGGTTCACCAGGGAGGTGGACGCGGCCGCCGTGCTGGTCAACGCGTCGACCCGGTTCATCGACGGGGAAGAGCTCGGACTGGGGGCGGAGATCGGCATCTCCACCCAGAAGCTCCACGCCCGGGGGCCGATGGGGCTGCGGGAGCTGACCTCGGTCAGGTACGTGGTGTCGGGCAACGGGCAGGTGCGGTCATGACCGGGGTGACGGCCGGTGCCGGTGCGCTCGATCCGTCCGAGGGGATCACCTCGGGATTCCCGGTGGCCGGTGCCCCCCGGTTCGACTCCATCGACGACGTCCGTCAGGGCCTGGCCGGTGTGCAGTACCTGGCCGACGAGGGGATCGCCGGCGTCGTCTTCCTGGCCGACCGCCTGGCCAAGCCGGTCCTGGTCGAGGGGCCGGCCGGCACCGGCAAGACCGAGCTGGCCAAATCGGTGGCCCGCCTGACCGGCAGCCGGCTGATCCGTCTCCAGTGCTACGAGGGGCTGGACGAGTCCAAGGCCCTCTACGAGTGGAACTACAAGAAGCAGCTGCTGCGCATCCAGGCCGACTCCGGCCAGACCTGGCAGGAGCTCGAGGAGGACATCTTCTCCGAGGAGTTCCTCCTGACCAGGCCGCTGCTGGAGGCGATCCGGTCGCCGGAGCCGGTGGTGCTGCTGGTCGACGAGGTGGACCGGGTGGAGCTCGAGACCGAGGCCCTGCTGCTCGAGATCCTCTCCGAGTACCAGGTGTCGATCCCCGAGCTCGGCACCGTGCGGGCCACCCAGATACCCCTGGTCTTCCTCACCTCCAACAACACCCGCGAGCTGTCCGAGGCGTTGAAGCGCCGCTGCCTCTACCTGCACATCGACTATCCCCAGCTCGACCGCGAGCGGGCCATCATCGAGACCCGGGTGCCCGGCATCAGCCAGGCCCTGGCCGACCAGGTGGCCCGCATCGTGCGGTCGATCCGCACCCTCGACCTCAAGAAGGACCCGTCGGTGTCCGAGACGCTCGACTGGGCCCGGACCCTGGTGGTGCTCGGGGTCGAGTCGATCGACGTCGACCAGGCCCGGGACACGCTCCACATCCTGCTCAAGTACCAATCCGACATCGACCGGGCAGCCAAGGAGTTGGCCGGGGTGGAAACCCCGGACTGATCGCCGGGTACCGCCGTGCTCGACCTTCTCACCGGCTTCGTGGCCGAGCTCCGCGCCGCGGGGATCCCGGTCTCCCTCACCGAGCACCTCGATGCCGCCGAGGCCCTCACCCATGTGCCCATGGAGGACCGCGAGGCGATCAAGTACACCCTCGGGGCCAGCCTGGTGAAGTCGTCGTCCCACTGGCGGGCCTACGAGACCGCGTTCGAGATCTACTTCTCGCTGCGGGGGCCGGAGTACCGGATCGACGAGGACGCCGACGGGGCCGACGCCGGGTCCGACGCCGAGGCGGGCGGGATGGCCGGCTCGGGCGACCGGCGGGGCCAGGGACGGGGCGGCGGTGGCGGTGGCCAGGAGGGGATGACCCCCGAGGAGCTCGCCGACCTGTTGTACAAGGCGCTGCTCGGGGCCAACGACGCCATGGTGGCCGCCGTGGCCAGGCAGGCGGTGTCGCGCTACGCGGGCATGGAGGCGGGCCGGCCGGTGGGGGGGACCTACTACCTCTACCGGACGCTGCGGAACCTCGACCTCGACCGCGTGCTGGAACGGCTGGTCGATGCCGCCCGGGCCACGACCTCCTCGCTCAACGACGACTCGCCCCCGGGGCCGGGCGAACCGATGGCCACGCTGACCGCGCTGGAGGAGCGGTTGCTGCGCGACGAGTACCAGTCGCGTATCGACCAGCTGCGGCACGAGATCGAGAACGAGATCCGGCGGCGGCTGGTGGCCGACCGGGGGAGTGAGGCGCTGGCCAAGTCGCTGCGCAAGCCGCTGCCCGAGGACATCGACGTGATGCACGCCACCCGCGAGGAGCTGGTGGCGCTGCGCAAGTCGCTCCAGCCGCTCTCCCGCAAGCTGGCCGTCCGCCTGGCCCGCAAGCGGCGCCACGGTCGCAAAGGACCGCTCGACTTCCGCTCCACGGTGCGCCACTCCCTCTCCACCGGAGGGGTGCCCGTCGAGCCCAAGTTCCGCTATCCGCGGCCGTCCAAGCCCGAGATCGTGGTGATCGCCGACATCTCCGGTTCGGTGGCCTCGTTCGCCCGCTTCACCCTGCATCTGGTCCACGCCATCAGCACCCAGTTCTCGAAGGTGCGCAGCTTCGTGTTCATCGACGGGATCGACGAGGTCACCCGCTTCTTCGAAGGCACCGACGATCCCGCCGACGCGGTGCACCGGATCAACACCGAGGCCGACGTCATCTGGGTGGACGGCCACTCCGACTACGGACATGCGCTCACCGTGTTCTGGGAGCGATGGGGCGAGGAGATCACCCCCCGATCGAGCGTGCTCCTGCTCGGTGACGCCCGCAACAACTACCACGCCTCCCAGGCCTGGGTGGTCAAGGAGCTGCAGGCCCGGGCCCGCCACGTCTACTGGCTCAACCCCGAGCCCCGCGCCTACTGGGACTCGGGCGACTCGATCGTCGGCGAGTACGCCCTCCACTGCGACGACGTGGTCGAGTGCCGCACCCTCCGCCAGCTCGAGCAGTTCGTCGGCGAGTTGGCATGACCGGCGGCTCGAGCGGGTTCGACGCCCTCTCCGGGGCCGGCGAGGGGTCCACCGCGGCCACACCCCCGCCCTATGGGATCCGGACCATGTCCCCCCACCCCCCGGTCACGGCGGCCCGGATGGTGCTGGTGCGGCACGGGGAGGCGGTGTGCAACGTGTCGGGCGTGTGCGGGGGACCGCTCGGCTGCCGGGGGTTGACCGACCGTGGCCGCGCCCAGGTCGAAGGGTTGCGGGACCGGCTGGCCGCCTCCGGGGAGCTGGCCGGGACCGACGCCCTCTATGCCAGCGTGCTGCCCCGGGCCGTCGAGACCGCCGAGCTGCTGGCCCCGGCCCTCCGCCGCCTCGAGCCCGGCTCGGATGAACCTCCCCTCGACGTGGTCACCGAGTGCGGCCTGTGCGAACTCCATCCCGGCGACGCCGACGGGCTGTCCTGGAGCGAGTTCACCGACCGGTTCGGCGCCCTCGACTGGGACGACGACCCGGGGCAGCCCATCGCCCCGGGGGGCGAGAGCTGGACCGGGTTCGTCAACCGGGTGTCTGCGTCACTGGACAAGCTGGCCGTCGACCATCCCGGGCAGCTGGTGGTGGTGGCCTGCCACGCCGGGGTGATCGAGGCCTCGCTGCTGTCCAAGCTGCCCGTGGCCGGGGGGCTCGAGGGGGCCCGTCTCCAACTGCGTACCGACCACGCCTCGATGACCACCTGGGAGGTCGACGACGGCCGCTGGCGCCTGCTGGGCTACAACGACAGCGCCCCGGCAGGATCGGCGCGGTAGGTCCGACGGTTGGCGCGCCGGGAACCTGTCGCGCTCAGGAGGGTGGGGAACCGGCGATGCGGGCGAAGAGGTCGACCAGGCGGTCGACCAGTTCGTCCCGTCCCAAGGCCAAGGTCCCCTGGTGCCAGGCGAGGCAGATCTCGCCCAGGGCACCGATCTGCGCGTAGGCGATGAATCGCCGGTGGTCGAGCGACTCGGTCTCGGCCAACCGGTCGACGGGGAGGAGCGACGCCACTCCGACCTCCACGATCCGGCCCCGGAACCGGCTGAGGGCACCGGCCTGGGTCTCGGTGATCAGGACCCGGGCCAGGCGGTGGTCGTCGAGCAGCGATCCCACGAACGCCTCGATGCCCAGGCGCACGGAACCACCCGGCTCCCCCGGTCGGAAGGGTTCGGTGTGCTCGACCATGATGGCGATGGCGTGATCGACGACGGCGGCGCTCAACTCGTCGATGGAACCGAAACTCTCGTAGAAGTACCGCTTGGTCAGCCGGGCGGCGGCACAGACCTCCCCGACACCCAGCCCGGCCGCGCCACGGGTGCCGATCAGCTCGAAGGCGGCGTCCACCAGCTGCCGGCGCCTGGTCTGCCTTCGTTCTGCTGCGCTGACCCCCCGGAAGGGTCGGGTGACTGGAGGGTTCATGGAAGTTGATGGGCGGCCTCGGCCACTCTAGGATCCACAATAGTTGATACGGTCCAGTGTCAACTATTGTGCAGGCTTCGCCGAGGAGGGCGCTGGTGGCAACGGTGGTACGGGACGGGTTCGACCTCACCGATCCGGACATCCTGGCCGACCGCCTCCCGCTGGATGAGTACGCCTACCTCCGCCGACACGTCCCGGTGTTCTGGAACGCCCAGACCCCGGACGTGTCGGGCCACCACGACGGGGGATTCTGGGCCCTCACCCGCTACGCGGACGTCAAGGCGGTGTCGACCGCCCGGAGCGGCTGGTCGGCCCAGGAGGGCTCGGCCTTCGTCAGGCTCCTCGACCAGTCCGACGTGGCCCGGGACACCACCAAGGAACTCCTGCTGTGCATGGACCCGCCCCGTCACAGTCGTGTCCGCAGCGTCGGCAACCGCTGCTTCACGCCCCGGGCGGTGGCCAAGCTGGAGGACGATCTTCGCGAACGGGCGGCCCGCATCGTGTGGGCGGCGTCACAGCAGGAGTCGGGCGACTTCGTCACCGACGTCGCCTGCCATCTCCCCCTCCAGGCCATCGCCGGCCTCATGGGGTTTCCCGACGCCGACCGCGAGCAGCTCATCCACTGGAGCGATCAGATGGCAGGGTCCGAGGATCCCGAGTACGGGACCATGGATCAGACGGCCACCTTCGAGCTCCTGGCCTACGCCTACGCGGCGGCCGAGGAGCGCAAAGTCTGTGATCTGGGCGACGTGACCAGTCGACTGGTCCGCCCCGACGCATCGGGCCAGACGCTTTCGAGCGAAGAGTTCGGGTTCTTCTTCATGATCCTCGCCGTCGCCGGCAACGAGACGACCCGCCAGGCCATCGCCCACGGGATGCTGGCCTTTCTGGAGCACCCCGACCAATGGGAGCGCTGGTTGGAGGAGCGGCCCCCGACCGCCGTCGACGAGATCCTCCGCTACGCGTCGCCGGCCGTGGTGCTCCAGCGCACGGCAACCGAGGACACCGATATCGCCGGCCGGGCGGTGGCCCGCGGTGAGCGGGTGGGCCTGTACTTCGCCTCGGCCAACTTCGACGAGGCGGCCTTCGAGGACCCTCGGGGGTTCGACATCGGTCGGAGCCCCAATCCCCACGTGACCTTCGGCGGTGGCGGCCACCACTACTGCATCGGGGCCAACCTGACCAAGCTCGAGGTCCGGATCATGTTCGACGCCCTGGCCGACGGGCTCCCCGACATCGAGCTGCTCGGGAGGCCCCGCCGACTGCGATCCTCATGGCTCAACGGCATCAAGGCGCTGCCGGTGGCCTACCGGGCCCGGGCGGGATCGTGACACCGGATCCGGCCGGCGGGCCGGCACCGGTTCCGGCCACGGCCTGGGTGGCGACCCGGCTCGGGTCGGCCACCGAAGCGCTCGAGATCCGGGCGGTCGAGGTCGACCCGCCCGGACCCAACCAGGTGCGGATCACCGTCGACGCGTTCAGCCTCGACTTCAACGACATCGACACCATCCACGGTCGGTACGGGCTCCTCAAGTTCGAGCCGCCGTTCATCCCCGGCATGGTCGCCGCCGGCATCGTCGACATCGCCGGACCGGGGGCCGAGGCGCTCCTCGGCCGGCGCGTCGTGGGTGTCACGGCGGGCGTGCAGGGTGGCTACGCCTCGACTGCACTGCTCGACGGGCCGACCGTCCAGACCCTGCCCAGCTGGTTGGGTTCCGTCGACGCGGTGGCCATGTACTTCCCGTACCTCCTCGGCTGGCTGGCCCTGTGCGAGCGCGGTCGGCTCCAGGCCGGCGATGTCGTTCTCGTCCACGCCGCCGCCGGCGGAGTGGGCTCGGGGATCGTCCAGCTGGCCAAGGCCCTGGGCGCGGTGGTCATCGCCACGGCGGGGACCGACGAGAAAGTCGAATTCTGCCGACAGCTGGGAGCGGACCACGCCTTCAATTACCGCACCGGCGACTTCGTCGGGTTCGTCGACGACGTCACCAACGGGCACGGGGTCGACCTCGCCTTCGATTCGGTCGGCGGTCAGGTCACCACGGACACCTTCCGAACCATGGCGTTCAACGGTCGCCATCTGGTCGTCGGCTTCGCCGCCGATATCACGTTGGAGGAACAGCCGATCGGTCTGCAGCCGAGCATCTACGGAAACTTCGATCTGGTGGGCATCTGCTTCGCCCTCGTCGACGACCCCCGCCTGACCCACAGCCTGGGCATGAACTTCCTGTCGCGGGCCGACGGGATCCGGATCTGGGGAGAGATCCTCCAGATGACGATGGCCGGGCGGATCCGTCCGGTGGTCGGGCAGGAGATCGCCTTCGACGACGTCCCCCGCCTGCTCGAGGCGATCGAACGTCGCCAGACGATGGGCAAGACGATCGTCCGGGCCCCGTCCCCCGCGGCTCGGTGACCGGCGAACCGCCGCTCCCTCCCGGTCAGCAGGCGTAGTCGTCGTCGAAGGCCAGGTTCATCCCTCCGGCCGGATATTTGGCGCTGGGTGAGCTGTACTGGACGATCTCGACCGGGCCCCTCGGCAGCCCGGAGTAGAGCGAGTGCACGTTCCCACAGGTGGTGGCCGGGTTGATCTCCCAGTCGGCGGCCCAGTAGGGCACGGCCGGCGAGTAGTTGCCCACGATGCCCGACCATGCTCCCGGACTGGCGTAGATGCCGACGCCGTTGAGGCCCTCGAAGTGGAGGCCGTCGATGGCTCCCGCCACCACCGAGGCGTTGGCCCCGAGGTTGGACGTCCACGGCGGGACCCCTGCGGTGCTGGGTTCGACGTCGAGCCACCAACCCACCGACGTGTTGACCCCGGCCGCCCCGGCCTTGGCGAAGGCGTCGAGGGCGGTGTTGAAGCCGTAGTTGCATGCCGCGGGGGAGGGGGTGTTCCGGCACGCCGGGTCGCCGCTGGACGCGTCCTGGCCGTAGGTCAGATAGACGTAGAGGTTGAGACCGCCGGCGGCCCACGCCGCCTCGGTCCCGAGGCAGCGGTTGGTGCTGCCCTTGGATTCGCCCACCACCTCGACCAGCCCGATGGTGTGGGGCGAAGGCGGCAGGTTTCCGCACTGGAAGTTCGAGATGTCGTACCCGTAGCTCCCCGGCGGGTAGGACGAGCCGGAGAAGTTCCCGCTGCCGATGGCCTCGGCCATGCCCACCACCGGATGGTTGAGTACCTGCGGGGCTGAGCCCCAGTAGGTGGCGCCGCCGTAGGCGGTCACCGCACCGTTGGAATTGGTGAACCAGTACCCGCTTCCGCTGTGATCGGTGGTGATGGCGACGATGGGCCGGCGCTGGGGCACGCTGCCCAGCGAGCCGTAGAAGCGTGCGTCTCCGAAGGCGAACACGCCGCCGTCGGAGGCAGTGAACCAGTAGCCCCGCCCGTTGGGCGCCGCCGTCATCCCCACGATGGGCTTGTTGAGCCGGAGATTGCCCGTCGAGCCGAAGAAGCGTGCGTCTCCGAAGGCGAAGATGCCGCCGTCCGCGGCCACCAGCCAGTAGCCCTTCCCGTCCGGGGTGGCGGCCATGCCCACGACGGGCCGGTTGAGGTGATGGGCACCCATCGACCCGTAGAACCTGGCATCGCCGAAGGCGAAGATGCCGCCGTCCGACGCCACCAGCCAGTAGCCGCCGCTGTCGGGGGTGGCCGCCATGCCGACCACCGGCCTGTTCAACGCCATGGCCCCGGTCGATCCCTCGAACCTGGCGTTCCCGAAGGAGAAGATGCCGCCGTCCGATGCCACCAGCCAGTACCCCTGGCTGGTCCTGGTCCCGGCCATGCCCACCACCGGCCGGTTGAGATGGATGGCGCCCGTCGAGCCGTAGAACCCGGCCCCGCCGAAGGAGAAGACCCCGCCGTCGGACGCCACCAACCAGTAGGCGGAGACCTGCCTGGTGGCCGCGCCGGCCGACGATGCGCCGCTCCCGGCGGAGACGACGGATCCGAGCAGGGCGGCCAACACGATTAGGACCGCCCCTCCGGATCCCCACCGACGCCGGGCGGTTGCACGGGGCGTGACCTGGCTCCGGCGACGCAGCAACTGCATGTGAACCGTCTCCATCGAATATCAGGGCGCGATCGGATGCGTGAGGGTCTGGGCATCGGGCTGGCGACCGCTCGACGACGGTCCGGCCATGTCCCGGCTCACCTGGGCGGGGCCATTCTCGTCGCTGGGGGTCGACCGGTCAATGACCCCCCTGCTCGGCACTGCCTCGGGTCAGCCTCGTAGCAATTCGGCGACGGCGAACGCCAGGTCGAGGGACTGACGTGCGTTGAGGCGAGGATCGCAGGTCGTCGTGTACCGCTGATGGAGCTGGCCCTCCACGATGTCCTCGACGCCGCCCAGGCATTCGGTCACGTCGTCGCCGGTGAGCTCCACGTGGACGCCGCCGGGCCAGGTGCCCACCTGGCGGTGGGCCCGGAAGAAGCCCTGGAGCTCGCCGATGATGTCGTCGAACTTCCTGGTCTTCTGGCCCCCTTCGGCGGTGAAGGTGTTCCCGTGCATGGGATCGCACACCCAGACCACCGGGTGGCCCTCGTCCCGGACCGCCTCCAGGAGCGGCGGCAGGGCCGAATCCACGGCATCGACGCCCAGTCTGGTGATCAGCGTGAGCCGTCCCGGGACCCGATCGGGATTGAGCCGCTCGCACAGGGCGATGACCTCGTCGGGGCCGGCGCCGGGGCCGATCTTCGACCCCACCGGGTTTCGGATCCCCGACAAGAATTCGCAGTGGGCCCCGGTCAGCTGCCGGGTCCGCTCGCCGACCCACAGCATGTGCGCCGAGCAGTCGTACCACTCCTCGGTCAGTGAGTCCCGCCGGGTGAGGGCCTCTTCGTAGTCGAGGATGAGCGCCTCGTGGCTGGTCCAGAAATCGACTTCGTGGAGGGAGTCCTCGGCCGTGAGGTTGATGCCGCAGGCGGCCATGAACCGCAGGGCCCGGTCGATGCCCTCGGCGATGTCCTCGAAGCGCTGACCCTCGGTGGAGGAGGCCACGAACTGCTGGTTCCACGCGTGGACCTGGCTGAGGTCGGCGAAGCCGCCCTTGGTGAAGGCCCTGAGGAGGTTGAGGGTCGAGACCGACTGTTGGTAGGCGGCGACCAACCGTTCGGGATCGGGGATGCGGGCGCTCCGCTCGGGCAGGTCGTCGTTGACCATGTGGCCGCGGAACGAATCGATCACCTGGTCCCCGACGACCTCGGTGGCCGAGCTCCGGGGCTTTGCGAATTGGCCGGCGATCCGACCCACCTTGACCACCGGCACCCCGGCGCCATAGGTCAGCACGACGGCCATCTGGAGGATGACCTTCAACTTGTCCCTGATGGAATCGGCGCTGAATTCCGAGAACGATTCCGCACAGTCCCCAGCCTGCAACAGGAAGGCCCGACCGTCGGCCGCCTCGCCGAGGGCACGGGTGAGATGGCGGGCCTCGCCGGCGAACACCAGCGGGGGGAGGCTGCTCAGGCGGGCGTGGACCCGTTTGAGCGCGGTCTCGTCCGGCCACACCGGCTGTTGGGCGGCGGGCATCGACCTCCAGGTGCCGGGTGCCCACGAAACAGGGACAGGTTGCGGAGCCACACCACCAGCGTAAAGCCTCGGGACGTAGGCTCCCGACATGCATCCATTTCGATTCGGACTCCAATTGTCCAAGGCCGAGACCGGCGCCGCCTGGCGGGCCACGGCTCGGAAGATCGAAGACCTGGGCTACTCCACGCTCTTCATCCCCGATCACTTCGAGGACCAGTTCGGGCCCTTGGTGGCCCTGACCGTCGCCGCCGAGGCCACGTCGACACTCCGGGTCGGGTCCCTGGTGTTCGGGAATGACTACCGCCACCCGGTGGTACTGGCCAAGGAGATCGCCACCCTCGACGTCTTCTCCGAGGGCCGGGTGGAATTCGGGCTCGGCGCCGGTTGGATGACCAGTGACTACGAGCAGTCGGGGATCCGAGCCGACGCGGCCGGTATCCGCATCTCGCGCATGGCCGAGAGCCTGGCCGTGATGAAGTCCCTGTGGTCGACCGGCGAGACCACCTTCGCCGGCGAGCACTATCAAGTCACCGACGCCGTCGGCACGCCCGTCCCCGTCCAGCGGCCCCACCCGCCCATCATCATCGGGGGCGGCGGACAACGGGTCCTCGGTATCGCCGCCCGGGAGGCCGACATCGTCGGGGTGAACCCGAGCCTGGCCGCCGGCTACATCGGTGCCGAGGTCCTCGAGACCACCTCCGCCGAGTACTACCACCAGCGCATCGAGTGGATCCGTCAGGCGTCGGGGAAGCGGTTCGACGACCTCGAACTGCAGTGCCTGACCTTCGTCGTCCAGATCGTGCCCAACCGTGAGGAGGCCGTCGCCCAACTGGCCGGGATGATGTCGGTCACGGCCGAGCAGATCGAGGGTTCGCCGATCGTGATGATCGGGACCGCCGAGCAGATCGCGGAGACGCTGCGCGAACGGCGGGAGCGGTTCGGATTCTCCTACATCGTGGTGCACGAGGCGGAGATGGAGGCGTTCGCACCGGTGGTGGCTGCCCTGTCGGGAACCTAGCGGTGGGCGAGCCGACAGCCCGGATCGGGATATTCGGGGGGACCTTCGACCCCATCCACACCGCCCATCTGGAGGTGGCCGACGCCGTGCGCAAGGCGCTGGGGCTCGACCGCATGCTCCTGATGGTCGCCAATCAGCCCTGGCAGAAGCGGGACGACCGGGTTCTCACCCCGGCCGAGGACCGGTTCGCCATGGTCGAGGCGGCGGCCGCCGGCTGGCCCGGCCTCGATCCCTGCCGGATGGAGATCGACAGGGGCGGCCCGACCTATTCGATCGACACGGTCCGCCAGCTCCACCGTGACGTCCCCGATGCCGAGCTGATCCTGGTCGTCGGGTCGGACGTGGTGGCCGGCCTGACCACGTGGAAGGACGAGCCCACCCTCCGTGACCTGGTCACTCTGGCCGTCGTGGGCCGTCCCGGGGTCCCGCCCGCCCCCCCTCCGCCGGGGTGGCGGGCGGTCAACGTGGCCGTCGGACCATTCGACGTCTCGAGTACCGAATTGCGGGAGCGGCTCGAGGCCGGACTGCCGGTGGACGGATCGGTGCCGGACGCGGTAATCCGTTGTATTGAGCAACGAGGTCTGTACGCTACGAGGAGATGACCGTGGGGATGACGCCAGCTGATTCGGGCACCACGAAGTCTCTCCACCCGTACCGGGGCCGCGGCTCCCTCCTCCCCGGTGCCCCCCCGGTCGGGGATCCCGGAACCAACCGGCCCGACCCACCACCCACCGGGCCCGAGCCCGAAGACCGGGCTCCGTCGGCCATCGATCCGGTCGCTGATCCCGAACCCGACCCCGAGCTGGACCCCGGGCACGAGGCCCCGAACGAGAGCCGCAGCGCCCTGCGTGCCGCCCGGCGGCGCCGACGGAGACTCTCGATAGTCTGTGCCCTGTTGATCGCGTTGTGCACGGCGCTCACCTTGTTGATCGTCGCCGTCGCCCGCGACCGCACACCGGGTCCCCAGGTGGTGACGCCCACCGCGCTGTTCACCGCCACCCCGCCCGTCGATCATCACGCCGTACCCGAATTGCAACCCACCGAGATCCTCGGCGCGTCGGCGCCACTAGGAGGTCACCCTTGACATCGATCAGTCCCACGCCGGTCGTCAGAGACGATGAACCCACCGTGCCCGAAGGCTGCATCGTCGCGGCCCGCGCCGCCGATGCCAAATCGGGCGAGGACACCACCATCCTGTCCATGGACGAACTGCTGGGGCTCACCGATGCCTTCGTGATCACCAGTGGGCGCAACGTCCGCCAGGTGAGGTCGATCGTCGACGAGGTGGAGCTCAGGGTCAAAGCCCACGAGGGAAGGCCGCCGGTGCGAGTGGAGGGGCTCGATGACGCGCGGTGGGTGCTGATGGACTACGGCGACTTCCTGGTCCACGTCTTCTTGGACGAGGCCCGTCAGTTCTACGACCTCGAGCACCTCTGGCTCGATGCGCCCCGGATCGAATGGACCGGGTCCGACCGCACCTGATCGCGCCGGCCCGGTCAGGGCAACGGGGCCTGGGGCAGATAGGCGGCCCGGCTCACCGGCCCGGGCACCTGGGCACCGCTGGCCGTCGGCACCTCGAGGGGCCGGTTGTCGATCCTGAAGATGACGCTTCTGACCCCGGGCTGCTCGGTGGCGGTGAACACCACCTGGGCGATGGCCAGGGTCTGGTCGGGCCCGACCACCTGGACCGGATTGGCGGACAGGAAGTTGACGGTGGCGACGCCCTTGGCCACGGTGGCCTTCACCCGGGCGGTGCCGCCGGAGAGGAAGCTCTGCAACCCGAACGCCGATTCGGTGGCGGTCGGTCCCTCGAGCAGGGCGCCGAGGATCTCGCTCAGGGTGGCCGGGATGGGGACGTCCCGGGTCACCGCCACCACGTGCTGGTTGGGGGCGACCATGAAGACGGTCTCGGGCACCGTCACACTCGGCCGGACGACCGGGGTCAGCGTGGTCGGGGTCACCGGGTTGAGGAGGTGGAAGGGGACGTCGGCCTTGGCGATGGCCGTCGGGGTCCCGTTGGTGGGGATGCCGCAGGCCGCGGTGGCGCCGGCCATCAGCACGGCGGCGGCGGAAGCCAGCAGCCGCCGACGGGTCACGACATGCTCCATGGCGCGTCGTCGGAGGCGAACGGCAGCTCGACGATGAACCGAGACCCGCCGCCGGGGGCGTCCTCGATCCACACCGAGCCGCCGTGCAGCCGCACGTGCTCGGCCACCAGGGACAGCCCGAGGCCGGTGCCGTCGCTCGAAGCCCGCTGGCCGGCCCGGCTGCCCCGGTAGAACCGCTCGAAGAGGTGGAGGCGTTCGGCCAGCGGGATCCCCGGTCCGTGGTCCTCCACCACGACCCGGATGCGCGACGGGGGCCGGGTGTCATCGGGGTCGTGCGGATCACGGTCCACGAGGACCCGGGTCACCCCGCCGGCGTACAGTGACGCGTTCTCGAACAGGTTGGCCATCACCCGTTCGAACCGGCGCTTGTCCACCCGGAGCCGGAGACCTTCCACGTCCGGGGAGACCACCACCGGGATGGTGACCGGACCCCGGCGTCCGTTCTCCTCGGTGGGAACCGAGGCGGCCACCGTGTGGCGCACCAGTTCTCCGGGGTCGACCTCGTCGAGGGAGAGCTCGGCCGAACCGGCATCGAACCGTGAGATCTCCAGCAGGTCGTCCACCATCCGGGTGAATCGTTGGAGATCGCCGTCGAGCAGGTCCAGCGCGCTCCGCGCCCGGGGGCCCAGCTCGTCACGATGCCCTTCGAGCACGCCCACCGTCGCCGACAGGGTGGTCAGCGGCGACCGCAGCTCGTGGCTGACGTCCGACGTGAAGCGGGCCTCCCGCTCGATCCGGTCCTGGAGGTTGGCGGTCATCTGGTTGAACGCCGAGGCCAGCTCCTGGAGGTCGACGTCGTCGCCCGCTTCCACCCTGGTGTCCAGCTGGCCGCCGGCGATGGCCACCGCGGCCTCGGTCACCCCGGACAGCGGGCGCAGGGCCCGCCCGCTGGCCCAGCGGCCGAGCGACGGCCCCGGCCACCGTGGTCACCAGGGCGGCGGCGGCCAGGGCGAAGGCCAGGGTGCGCAGGGTCCCTTCCAGCTCGTCGAGGGAGAAGACCTCGAAATAGGCGGCGTGCACCGCGGGAAGGGGCACGCCGATCACCAGCTGGGGGGTCCCGTTGATCGAGAAGAGCTGCGAAGCCGGGGCACCCGACAGCACCAGGTTCCGCTCCTGGCTGGGGATTGCGCTCCGGCCCACCGAGATCGACGTGGCATACCACTGCCCGTCGTTGCGCAGGACCGAGCGCGAACCGGGCAACGTGTCGGCCTGCTCGAGCAGCTGGTCGACGTTGATCCCCGGCGACCGGAGCGAGTTCTGGATCAGGGAGGCGTTGGCGAACGCCTGGCGTTGATCGGTGGTCTGGCGTTCGTTGAGGAAGCTCTGGCGGGCGGTGAAGTAGGTGATGCCGGCCATGATCGTGGACAGGGCCAGGGCCCCGATGGCAAACGTCGCCGTCACCCGGGCCCGGAGGCCGAGGCCTCCCGAGAGATGCCGGCGGGGGTCCCGCCGGGACGCCCGCTCCGGGGCCGACCCGTTCACCGTGGGTGCGCCGGCGCCCGGTTCCGGCGAAGTCGGGGACGGGGCCGGGGCCGGGGCCACCGGTCAGACCGCCAGCTTGTAGCCCATGCCCCGGACGGTGAGGATGTAGCGCGGGTTGGCCGGGTCGGGCTCCACCTTGGTTCGCAACCGGCGGACATGGACATCGACCAGACGCCCGTCCCCGAAGTAGTCGTAGCCCCACACCTGCTCGAGGAGGTGCTCGCGGCTGAGGACCTTGCCGGGGTGATCGGCCAGCTCGCACAAGAGCCGGAATTCGGTCCGGGTGCAGTGGACCTCCTCGCCTTTCCGGCGCACCACGCCGGCGTCGGGTTCGATCTCGACGTCCCCGAAGCTGACCGCCGAACCCCCGGCGTCCACCGGCCGCGACCGCCGGAGGAGGGCCCGGATCCGCGCCGCCAACTCCTTGGCCACGAAGGGCTTGGTCACATAGTCGTCGGCGCCGGCCTCCAGGCCGGCTACCACGTCATGAGTGTCGGACCGGGCGGTGACCATGATGACCGGCACCGTGCTGTGACGACGGAGCTCGCGGCAGGTCTCGAAGCCGTCGACGCCGGGCAGCATCAGGTCGATGAGCACCAGCTCGAAAGGCTCCTCCTCGAACCGGGCCAGGGCCTCCTCGCCGCTGCCCACATCCTCGACGGTGTACCCCTCGTCCTCGAGGGCGAGGCGCATGGAGGACCGGATCCGCTCGTCGTCCTCGACCACCAGGATGCGGCTCATGGTCCGATCATGGCACGGCCCAACCCGCCGCTACGGGGCGGGAGGCCGCATGGATCAGGAGCTCAGCCAGATCTGGGTGGGCCAGATGGCGCCGGTGATCATGCCGAACGCCGGCTTGCCCGCCGGTGTGGTCGGGTTGTTCCAATTCTGCACCTTGGGCTGGGCCCCGATGGACCAGACGGTGCGGTCGGTCCAGACGTAGGGGATGTCCGAACCCATGAGCCGGCCCACTTCCTGGTAGGCCGTCACCCGGTCGGACTGGCCCGGGGACTGGCGTCCCTTGAGCAGGGCCGCTTCCATGTTGGGGTCGGTGTTCCGGGCCATGTTGATGGCGAACCCGGCCTGGACGGCGTTGGTGGGGCTCCAGAAGATGTAGTTGAGGTCGGGATTGACCGCTCCGAACTGCCGCCACATCTGGGCCTCGAAGGTTCCGAGGAGTGCCGTGCTGATGATGTCGGCCTGCTGGACCGGGCTGAGGGTAACCTGCATGCCCGCCGCCTGCAGTTGCTGCTGGACGAACTCGGCGTCCCGGGTGGCACTGGGGTCGGGGGTGTGGTTGATGGTCACCACCACCGGCTGCCCGGTCTCCTGATGGACCTCGCTGACCAGCTGCTTGGCCTTGGTCGGATTGGGCTCGGGGTAGCCGGTGGGGGCGAAGTACGGCGAGCCGCTGACGAAGGGGCCGTTGGAGGTCGGGCTGATGCCTTGGTCGATGACCTTGGCGTACTCGGCCGAGCTCACCGCCATGGCTGCCGCCTGGCGGACCTTGAGATTGTTGAAGGGCGGCTTGGACAGGTTGAGCAGGACACAGTTCATGTCCGGCTCCCCGGCCACGTGCTTGGAGTCGTCGGTGTAGCCCAGCGAGCTGTTGGCCCGGAGTTGGCTGGTCACCTGGATGGTCGAGGTGTGGATGATGTCCACCCCACCCGACTCGAGGGTGTTGAGGAGCTGCTCGCTGTCGGGGATGGGCTTGTAGGTGACGCTGCCGAGGAACGGGAGACCGGGGCGCCAGTAGTGCGGGTTGGCGGTGGCGGTGAAGTGGCTGTTCGGTTCCCAGGTCTGGAAGACGAAGGGACCGGTGCCGATCGGGTTGGTCTGGCTGCCTGACTTGAGCCAGGTGGGCTCGGCGATGAAGGCGATCTGGCCACCGATCCCGCCGGCCAGGTAGAAGTCGAACGGCACCCAGGGCGTCTTCATGGTGACGGTGACCACCAGCGAACTGGGCACCGAGACGTTGGCGATGGTGGTGAACGCCGGACCGGTCAGACCCGAGGCCTGCTGGAGGGCGAAGTTCTCGGCCACGGCGGCTCCGTCGCACGGGGCACCGTTGTGGAAGACCAGGTTGGGTCGCATGGTGATCGTCCACACCGTGTAGTCGGTGTTGGGGGTGATCGACTGGGCCAGGTAGGGCTGGACGTTGCCGTTGATGTCGATGATGGCCAGCGGGTCGAAGACGGTGCGGGCGTACAGGATCCCGCTGGTGTCGAAGGTGCCCTGGGTGGTGCTGAAGCCCTTCTCCTCCGCCTCGGTGCCGAAGATGAGCTGACCACCCTTCTTGGGGGTGGCCGTGGTGATGCCGTCCGGATGGCCGCCGGTGCCGGTCGTCGAACTCGAACCTGATCCCGAACTGCACGCGTCGAGGATGCCGCCGCCGGCGCCGATGGCGGCGATGCCCACTCCGGTGGCCGCCCCCCGGGCCAAGAACGAGCGACGGTCGATTCGATCTGACATATTCCCCCTTTGGGCAGGGACCGGATCGAAACGGGTTCGCCGGCCTCACGCAATGGCACTGCTTGTCGGTCGTGACCCGCCGTGTGGACGAGGAACGGTGACGTGACAGCCAGACGATAGCCCTCCCGACCTTGCTGCGCCCGGAATGGTGGCTCCGCATCTGCGGGGATGACACCGGGCCGGGCCACCACCGCCGGTGCCGGAGGTGCCCGATCCGTCTGGCCCGGACAGGTACTGTTTTGCACGTGCCCTGGGAGATCGAAGCGTTCCGGCGGTCGGTGGGCGGTCTGTCGCCGGCCTCGGTGCGGGCGTACTCGTCGGACACCGAGCGGTTCGCCGAGTGGGCCGGCCGGGGCGGGGCCGAGGGCCCCGGTGACGTCGACCGGATGCTCCTGCGCCGGTACCTCGCCTTCCTGGCCACCCGCCGGTACTCGAGGGCCACCATCGCCCGGACGGCGGCCTCCCTCAGGTCGTACTTCCAGTGGTGCGCGCAACGGGGCCTGGTCGACGCCGACCCGTCGGCCCGCCTGTCGGCGCCGGCACCCGACTCCCGCCTCCCCCGGGTCCTCGGCCACGCCGAGCTGGACGAGTTGCTGGAGCCGACGGCCCACGCCGTTGCCGGGGCCACGCCCGAGGTCGATCGCCGGGACGACGCCGTGCTCGAGCTGCTCTACGGGAGCGGGTTGCGGGTGGCCGAGCTGTGCGGCCTCGACGTCGGCCACGTGGACCTCGCCCGGCGGGTGGTCATGGTCACCGGCAAGGGCTCCAAACAGCGCCAGGTGCTCCTCCACGACCGGTGCGCCGAGGCGATTCGCGCCTGGCTGGGCGCACCGAGGTCGGCCCTGACCCGTGAGGGCAGCCCCCCCGGAGCGCTCTTCTACAACAGCCGGGGCAACCGCCTCGGCCCGAGGGACGTCAGGCGGCTGCTCGACCGGCGGTCACCGGTCCCCACCCACCCCCACGCCCTCCGCCACAGCTTCGCCACCCACCTCCTCGACGGGGGCGCCGACCTGCGTGTGGTGCAGGAACTGCTGGGTCACGCCAGCTTGCAGACCACGCAGGTCTACACTCATGTAAGCAAGGAGCGGTTGCTGACTGTCTATTCGGGAACACATCCACGGGCCTAAGGGGAGAATTGCCGACGCAACGAGACACGGTGGGACACGGCATCGACGCACTGTGGGCCGAGTACAAGGAGACCGGGGAGCGCAAGCTGCGCGACCAGCTCATTGTCCACTACGCCCCGGTGGTCAAGTACGTGGCCGGCCGGGTGTCCGTCGGTCTTCCCCGCCACGTCGACGAGGCCGACCTGGCCAGCTACGGGATCATCGGGCTGATCGACGCCATCGAGCGCTTCGAGCCCCTCCGGAACATCAAATTCGAGACCTACGCCATCCCGCGCATCAAGGGCGCCATCATCGACGAGCTCCGCTCCATCGACTGGGTCCCGCGCTCGGTGCGGGCCAAGGCCCGGGCCGTGGAGCAGTCGTATGCCAAGCTCGAGGCCACCTTGCACCGGACACCCACCGACACCGAGGTGGCGGCCGACCTCGAGATGACCGATGCCGAGTTCCAGACGGCGTTGCGGAAGATCTCCTTCGTGGGCGTGGTGGCGTTGGACGAGGTGTTCCGAGGCGGCGACCGGTCCGATCGTTCGACGCTGGGGGAGACCCTGCCCGACAGCAATGCCGGCCCCATGGACACCTTCGAGGTGAAAGAGACCAAAGAGGCGCTGATCCAGGCGGTCAGCCAGATGGCCGAACGGGAGAAGACGGTCCTCACCCTCTACTACTACGAAGGCCTGACCCTGGCTGAGATCGGGGACATCCTCGGTGTGACCGAATCCCGGGTGTGCCAGATCCACACCAAGGCGGTGCTGCAGCTCCGGGCCAAGCTGGCCGATCGGCCCGAGGGCACGGGCCGGCGGCCTTCCGAGCCCAGTCCGAAGGCGGCCTCGGGGACGTCAGCCTCGACCTCGGGTTCGAAGCGGGTCGCCACCAGGGCCGCCGGCTGACCCGTCGGGCCCGGGACCGGGCCCTCCGAGTGGAGCCCCGGTTCCGCTCGCACTAGCATGGGAGGGCTCCGTCAACCGACGGGGCGCACAAGCGGGATCTCTTTCGCACCCGGCCGCGTCCACGGTCGCCCCTTTGCCAGGGGTGCAGCGGTCGGTGAACGACAACCGTACCAAGGAGCACTGTCATGGCCGTCGTAACGATGAAGCAACTGTTGGGCGCGGGCGTCCACTTCGGGCACCAGACCCGCCGTTGGAATCCCAAGATGCGCCGGTTCATCCTCGGGGAACGCAACGGTATCTACCTGATCGACCTCCGTCAGACGATGAAGGGGATCGAGGAGTCCTACGGATACATCCGTGATCTCGTCGCCGGTGGCGGCACCATCTTGTTCGTGGGCACCAAGAAGCAGACCCAGGGGCCGGTGGCCATCTATGCCGAAGCCTGTGGGATGCCCTACGTGAACGAGCGCTGGCTGGGCGGCATGCTGACCAACTTCCAGACAGTCTCGACCCGGGTCAAGCGGATGAAGGAATTCGAGGCCATGCAGAAGGCCGGTGACTTCGACGCCATGCCGAAGAAGGAAGCCCTGCGCCACACCCGGGAGCTGGAGAAGCTCCAGCGCAACCTCGGCGGTATCCGGGGTCTCGAGCGGCTCCCCGACGCCATCTTCGTGATCGACACCAAAAAAGAGCACATCGCGGTGACCGAGGCCAACAAGCTGGGGTTGCCGGTGGTGGCCGTGGTCGACACCAACTGCGACCCCGACGTGATCACCCATGTCATCCCCGGGAACGACGACGCCATCCGCTCGGGTGCCCTCCTGTGCCGGGTGGTGGCCGATGCCGTGGTGGAAGGCCGGTTCGTCGCCCAGCAACGGCCGGCACCGCCGGCTGCCGCCGCCCCGGCCACCTCTGCCCCCATCCCGCCCCCGCCGGCCCCGGCCGTCGAGGATGCCACCGCCGCTTCCTCCGCCGCTCCCGCGGCCGAGGCCGTGCCGGCGCCGGTCGACGGCACTCCCCCCGCCGGTGCCGACGAGTCGGCCACCCCAGCCGGTGCGACCGAGGCGGCTCCCGTCGCCACCGCGTCCGCCCCGGCGGCGACCGAGGCGGCACCGACCCCACCACCTGCAGCACCCGAGCCCGCTCCCGTCGCTGAGGCGACGCCGACGCCGCCCACCGCCGCCGAGGCACCGGCTCCCGTCGCCGAGGCGCCGGCCCCGACCACCGAGGAGGCCTGACCCGATGCCTGCGTATTCCGCCAAGGACGTCCAGAACCTGCGCCAGATGACCGGCGTGGGCATGCTCGATGCCAAGAACGCGCTCGACGAGACGACCGGAGACATGGAGAAGGCAGCCCGCCTGCTGCGGGAGAAGGGGTTGGCCAGCCAGGCCAAGCGGGCCGACCGTGACGCCTCGGAAGGGGCCGTGGCCATCGGGCGCTCGGGCAACGCCGCCTCCATCGTGCAGCTGCGGTCGGAGACCGACTTCGTGGCCAAGTCGGAAGAGTTCGTGGCCCTGGTGACCGCGCTCGCCGACCTGGTGGCCGAACAGGGGGAGGATGCCATCGCCCAGCGCAGCGAGGACATCGACAACCTCAAGATCACCCTCAAGGAGAACATCTCGGTCGGACAGGTGGTCCGCATCGAGGCGCCGGCCGGCGGAGTGGTCGACTCCTACCTGCACCTGCAGGCCGGGCGCGGCGTCAACGCCGTGGTCGTGGCCCTCGACGGCGGCACCGCGGAGCTGGCCCATGACATCGCCGCCCACATCGCCTTCGCCCGGCCCGACTTCATCTCCCGCGACGAGGTCCCCGAGGACGAGGTGGCCGCCGAGCGCCAGACCTTCGAGAAGATCGCCCGCAACGAGGGAAAGCCCGACGCCGCTCTCCCCAAGATCGTCGAGGGTCGCCTCAACGGCTGGTACAAGGAGCGGGTCCTCCTCGATCAGCCCTATGTGAAGGACGAGAAGCAGACCATCGCCAAGCTCCTGGGGTCGGCCAAGGTGACCCGGTTCGCCCAGGTCGTCGTCGGCGACTGAGGCCGCGGTGGGTGACCGGAGACGCATCGTCCTGAAGATGTCGGGGGAGGCACTGGCCTCATCGGCGTCGGACGAGACCATCGACGCCACCGTCGTCGAGCGTCTGGCCGTCGAAATCGCCCACACCCGCAGCGAGTTCGACCTCGAGCTGGCCGTCATGGTCGGTGGGGGCAACATCTGGAGGGGGACGACCGGCGCCGGGGCCGGAATGGACCGCGCCACCTCGGACACCATGGGCATGCTGGGCACGGTCATCAACGCCCTCGCCCTCCAGGATGCGCTCGAGCACCATGGTCAGGCGACACGGGTGCTCTCGGCCGTGCAGATGGCCGAAGTGGCCGAGCCCTACATCCGACGGCGGGCCATCCGCCACCTGGAGAAGGGCAGGGTGGTGGTGTTCGCCGCCGGCATGGGCAACCCGTACTTCACCACCGACACTTCGGCCGCCCTGCGCGGCGCGGAGATCGAAGCCGAGCTCCTGTGCAAGGGGACCCACGGCGGCGTGGACGGCGTGTACTCCGCCGACCCCAGGCTCGATCCGACGGCCACCCGCTACGACGAGATCTCCTTCATGGAGGTGGTGGCGAAGGACCTGCGGGTGATGGATCTGACCGCCATCACCTTCTGCATGGACAACGGCCTGCCCATCAGGGTGTTCGACCTGATGGAGCCGGGCAACATCCACAAAGCCCTGGCCGGCGAGCCCATCGGGACGCTCGTTCGATGAACTACCAGGTGGCGCACTTGCCTGGGTGGGGCCTGACCCCGCTGGCTACGCTGGTTCGCTAATGGATGACGACCTGATCGCGCTGGTGGTCTCTGAAGCCAAGGACCACATGTCCAAGGCAGTCGACCACGTCCAGTCGGAGTTCGGGGCCATCAGGACCGGCCGGGCCACTCCGGCGTTGGTCGAGCACCTGAAGGTCGACTACTACGGTGCCGAGACCGAGCTCCGCCAGATGGCCGGGTTCAGCGTGCCCGAGGCCCGGCTGCTGGTGGTGTCGCCCTACGACAAGGGATCACTGGCCGCCATCGACAAGGCGCTGCAGGGATCCGATCTCGGGATCACCCCGTCGAACGACGGTAACGTCATCCGCCTGTCCTTCCCGGTGCCGACCGAGCAGCGTCGGAAAGAGCTGGTGAAGGTGGTCAAGGCCAAGGCCGAGGACGGTCGGGTGGCGGTGAGGAACGCCCGGCGGGCGGCCCGCCACGAGCTCGACACCATGCAGAAGGAGGGGGATCTCTCGACCGACGAGCTCGAGCGGGTGGAGAAGGACCTCGACAGGATTACCCATGACCAGGTGGCTGGCATCGACAAGCTGCTGGCCCACAAGGAGCAGGAGCTCCTCGAGATCTGACGCCTGGCTGGGCCGTGCCCGGCCCGGCTGACGGGAGGAAACAACCGACGTGGATGACGTCCCTGACCGGACAGAGGATGATGCGACCGGGGCCGACCGTGCCGCGCCGCGTCCAGAATCGACCGGACCGGCCACCGACCGGGTCAGGATCGTCGGTGCCGAGCCGGCCGGCGAGAGCACCGCGGTGGTTCCCACCGTGTCCCGCCAAGCGGATGAGGCGGACGCCGATCCGTTCGGACAGCCCCAGGTCCGACTGACCGACGAACCGGCCGAGGCCGACTCGAGTGTCCCGGCCGTCCATCCGGTCAACCCGGGCCAGACCGCGGTGCCCAGCACCGGCGCGCCGACCGAGTTGCCCCACTGGACCGAACCCCCCACCGGTCAGGTTCCGGCCGTGCTCTCCCGCGATGCCGGCGACGAGGGCTCGGGGTCGGGGATCGGCGCGCCGACGTGGCGGGAGGAGGACGCCGATTGGACGGCCCATGACGAGGAGTTCGAACCGGCCATGTTCGGCGACGACAAGGTGGCCCTGGGCTCGCTCGACGAAACCGACAGCACCGACGCCGACCGGCGACCGTGGGAGTTCGACCTCGATTCTGTGCGGCCGGGAGCCGCCAGCCCGAGTCGGTCCCACGACAGTGGGATGGGGGATGACGACGAGTTCTCGACCGTCGTCCCCATCACCGAGCCGACCCAGGTCGTCTCGCCCGTCTCCGAGGACGAAGGGGAGCGCACCGCCGGGAGCAGCCCGGCGGCTGAGCTGCCTCTGGTCGGCGACCCCTCGCCGGTGTCGTCGCCCCTGGGCCCGGCGGCCGGCGCCGGGGCGGCCGCCGTGGCCGGCGCCGGAGCGGCCGGGGGCATGAAGGCGGCCGGGGTCCCGGGCGACGGTGACGGCGACCCCGACCCGTTCGCCTCCGACGACGCCGACGGCGAGGAGCTGTTCGAATCGACGAAGCCTCGCCCGACCGGCGGAGCCCGGGCCGGACGGGCCCGCCGCAACGGTCTGCTGCCGGCGCGGATGCGGGCCAAGCGCCCCGACGACGTCGATGTGGTCACCGACACCCCGCTGGCCGCCGAACCGCCGGGGGCATCGGTGACCGATGTTCCCGGCGTCGGTCTCAAGCGAGGTGGGGTGGTCGGACTGGCCGCCGCCGACCGGAGTGCCCAGCGTGAAGGCGATCCCCAGGGCACCGACGGCACCGATCCGGCTTCCGACTGGTCGCGGCCGGTGTCTGACAGCGTGGACATTGCCGCCACCGCCGCGGTGGCCGCCGGGGTGCCCCGTCGCCGCCCGAGGAGGTGGTCCTCGTCGGACCGCTCCGAAGGCGGTTCCGGTGCGGGTGCGGTGGCCACCGTGGGCAGCGAACCGACCGGTGGGGGACCGCCGGCCCGGAGGGCCAGGCGCTCGACGCCGGATCCGGGCGGACCGGGGACGAGCTCCTCGGACCGGGGGAGCTCGATCGGCCTCCGGGTCGGCACCGGCATCGCCGTCGCCATCATCGCCCTCCTGGCCTTCAAGGCGGGCACGGTCGCCTCGCTTGTGCTGTGCCTGGTCGTGGTCACCTTCGCGGCGGGGGAGTCCTTCGGGGTGCTCCGCCGGGCCGGCTATCACCCGGCCACGCTGCTCGGACTGGTCGGGACCATCTCCCTAATGGTCGGCGCCTACAGCAAAGGGGTCGCCGCCGTCCCCCTGGTGCTGGTGCTGATCTCCGCCTTCACCCTCCTCTGGTACCTGTTCGGGATCGAACGGGGCTCGCCCGTCGCCGGGACGGCGGCGACCCTGCTGACCGTCGGGTGGGTCTCCCTCCTCGGCTCCTACGCCGGGCTGCTCCTCTCACCGTCGCTGTTCCCCGATCGCCACGGCATCGCCTTCCTCCTCGGGGCGATCATCGCCACGGTGGCCAACGACGTCGGCGCCCTGGTCATCGGCGGGGGCATGGGACGCCACCCCCTGGCCCCGACCATCAGTCCCAACAAGACCTGGGAGGGCCTGGTCGGCGGCGCGCTCTTCTCGATCCTGGCCTCGACGGTCATCGTCGGGGACATCCATCCGTGGACACCGGCCAATGCCGCCCTCCTGGGCGTGGTGGTGGCCGTGGTCGCCCCCATCGGCGACCTGTGCGAGTCGCTGCTCAAGCGCGACCTGCGGCTGAAGGACATGGGCACCCTGCTCCCCGGCCACGGCGGCATCCTCGACCGGGTCGACGCCCTGTTGTTCGTGCTCCCGGCCACCTACTACCTGGTCCGCGCCCTGAATATTGGCTGAACTTCGGGCAGGCTAGAGGTATGGAGACCTCGGCCCACCGGCCCCATCCGCCCGGTTCAGCGGTCGCCGGGGCGTCTCCGATCGCCGCTTCGTCCCGGGCCCCGGTGACGGTCAGCCTGGTCGGATCGACCGGCTCCATCGGGACCCAGGCCCTCGAGGTCATCGAAGGTGCGCCCGAGCGGTTCCGGGTGCTGGCCCTCGGGGCCCATCGCTCGGTCGAGGCACTGGCCGCCCAGGCCCGCCGCCTGGGTCCCGAGATGGTGGCCATCGGGGACAAGGACTCGGCCGTCGAGTTGGAGCGGTCCCTGCCCCCCGGCATCGAGGTGGTGGTGGGCACCGAGGGTCTGGCCGCCATCGCCACGGTGGCCGATGTGGCCGTCAACGGGGTGGTGGGCTTTGCCGGATTGACCGTGACCCTGGCCGCCCTCGAGTCCGGTCGCCGGCTGGCCCTGGCCAACAAGGAGTCGATCATCGCCGGCGCCCCCGTGGTGCAGCGGGCCAGGACCACGCCGGGTGCCGAGCTCATCCCCGTCGACTCCGAGCACTGCGCCGTCCACCAGTGCCTCCGTGCCGGCCGGGTCGACGATGTGCGACGTCTGCTGCTGACCGCCTCGGGCGGGCCGTTCCGGGGCTGGACCGGCGAGCAGTTGGCCACCGTCGGAGTGGAGGAGGCGTTGGCCCACCCGACCTGGTCGATGGGACCCAAGATCACCGTCGACTCGTCCACCCTGATGAACAAGGGCCTCGAGGTCATCGAGGCCCACGAGCTCTTCGGCATCCCCTACGACGCCATCGACGTGGTCGTCCACCCCCAGTCGGTCATCCACTCCATGGTGGAGTACACCGACGGGGCGGTGATCGCCCAGCTGTCCATGCCCGACATGCGGCTACCCATCGGCTACGCGCTGGCCTACCCGGACCGGCTCGGCATCCCCTTCGGGGCCATCGACTGGGCCGAGCTGGCCGTGCTCGAGTTCGAGCCACCCGACCGGTCGGTGTTCCGGTGTCTGGACCTGGCCTACCGGGCCGGACGGGCCGGCGACCTGGCCCCGGCCTGGCTCAGCGCCGCCAACGAGGTGGCCGTGGCCGGATTCCTCGACGGCCGCATCTCGTGGCAGGCCATCGCCGACGTGGTCGAGAGCACGCTCGACCGGTACGAGCCGTCGACGCCGGCTGGCGGCCCGGCCCCGACACGCCGGATCGAGGACGTGCTCGACGCCGACGCCACCGCCCGCCGGGTGGCCGACGCTGCCGTGCGGGGCCGGGAGGCGGCGGCGTGAGCACCACCGACCTCCGCCCCCCCGTCCACGAAGGTGCCGGCCCCGAACCTGAGCCGCCGGCGGCCGGGGCGGCGGCGGCCGGCGAGAAGTCGCCCCGGCGACTGGCCACCGAGCTGGTGGCCGCCATCGCCGTGATCGTGGCCCTGGGCGCCGCCACCGGCCACCTCGACCTGCTGCTGGTCATCCTCTGCATCATCGCCATCGTCATGATCCACGAGCTCGGTCACTTCCTGGCGGCCAAACACGGTGGCATGAAGGTGACCGAGTACTTCGTGGGTTTCGGGCCCCGCCTGTGGTCCTTCCGGCGGGGCGAGACCGAATACGGGATCAAGGCCCTGCCCCTCGGCGGCTACGTGAAGATCCCCGGGATGACCAATCTGGAGGAGGTCGATCCCGCCGACGAGGGCCGGCTCTACCGGGACAAGCCCTTCCATGCCCGCCTGCTGGTGGCCGTGGCCGGATCGGCCATGCACTTCCTGATGGCGTTCCTCCTGCTGTGGGCCCTGCTGAGCTTCATCGGGATACCCAACGCCAACCAGGTCGATTTCCAGGGGGTGCTCCCGGTCGGGGGGAGACCCGGGCCGGCCCAGGTGGGCGGGGTGCGCCCCGGGGACGTGGTCGTGTCGGTGGACGGGAAGGCGGTCGGCAGCAACGTCAACGTCCTCACCGACGCCATCCGCAACCACCCCGGCACGCCGGTGACCGTGGTCGTCGACCGGGACGGGCACCTCCGGACCCTGACCGTCACCCCCGCCAACGGGCGGACCAGCCCCGAGAAGGGGATGGTGGCCCCCAAGGGTTCGGCCCCGTTCGGCATCATCGGGGTCAGCCTGGGTGAGCCCACCCAGCGGACGGCGCCCCTTCCGGCCGTGGGTTCGGCCGGTGCGCAGCTCGGGCACTTCATGTGGGCATCGGTGGTGGGGGTGGGCCATCTCTTCTCGCCCAACGGCATCGCCCAACGGTTCAACCAGGTGTCCAGTGCCAAGGCGGCCGACCAGGCCGAGACCAACGGCACCCGTCCCCTCTCGGTGGTCGGCGTCGTGCAGACGGCGACCGACGCGGCCCAGGCCGGGATCGGGCAGTTCCTCTGGATCCTGATCATCATCAACGTCTTCTTCGGGATCTTCAACCTGTTCCCGATGCTGCCGCTCGACGGGGGCCACGTGGCCATCGCCGTCTACGAGAAGATCCGGACCGGGCGCCGCCGGGTCATGTACCACGCCGACGTGGCCAAGCTGATGCCGTTCACATGGCTGATGCTCATGTTCCTGGCCATCCTGGTCGTGCCCGCCCTCCTGACCGACATCCTCCACCCGGTGGCCAACCCGTTCGGGTGAGCCTCCGCAGCCGGTCGGAGCCCTCCCGCACCTAGCATGGGGGCATGGGACGAACGGCCTGGACCACCACCGAGCGCCGGCCCACCCGCCAGATCCACGTGGGCGGGGTGGCCGTCGGCGGTGGCGCCCCGGTCACCGTGCAGTCGATGACCACCACCAAGACGGCCGATGCCGAGGCCACCCTGGCCCAGATCTACGCGCTGGCCGCCGCCGGCGCCGACCTGGTGCGGTGTACCTGCAACGAGGAGGCGGCCGCCGAGGGCCTGGCCCGGATCGTGCCCCGATCGCCGGTGCCCGTCATCGCCGACATCCACTTCCACCACGAGATGGCCCTGGCCGCCCTGGAGGCCGGTGTGCAGGGCCTCCGGCTCAACCCGGGCAACCTGCGCAAGGCCGTCGAGATCAAAGAGGTGGCGTCCGAGGCCAAGGACCGGGGGGTGCCCATCCGCATCGGGGTCAACGCCGGGTCGTTGCACCCCGATCTGTACAAGCGATTCGGGGGCGCCACCCCCGAGGCCCTGGTCGAGTCGGCCCGCATGGAGCTGGCCTACTTCGCCGAGGTCGGCTTCGACGACGTGAAGATCTCGGTGAAGGCCTCGTCGGTCCCGTTGATGATCGAGGCCTACCGACTGGCCTCGGAGACCTTCGACCACCCGCTGCACCTCGGGGTGACCGAGGCCGGCCCGCCCCCGGCCGGTTTGCTCAAGGGCACCGCCGGAATCGCCACCCTTTTGGCCGAGGGCATCGGCGACACCATCCGCTACTCGCTCACCGCCGATCCCGTCGAAGAGGCCCGCGCCGGGCGGCAGCTGCTCGAGGCGTTGGGCCTCCGTGAGCGCAAGGGCCTCGACCTGATCGCCTGCCCCAGCTGCGGACGGGCGGAGATCGACGTGATCTCGGTGGCCAAATCGGCCCAGGCCGCCCTCGAGGACCGCAACCTCCCCATCCAGGTGGCCGTCATGGGCTGCGTGGTCAACGGCCCGGGCGAGGCGCGCGAGGCCGACCTCGGTATCGCCGCCGGCCGCAAGCGGGGTCACCTGTTCATCAAGGGGAAGATCATCAGGGTCGTACCCGAGGACGAGATGGTGGAGGCCCTGGTGGCCGAGGCGGAGAAGCTGGTGGCCGAAGGTTTCGAGGCCAGGCTGGCCGCCGCCGACTCCGGGGCCGAGGCCGAGGCCGAGGCCGACCGCCGGGCGCTGATCGATGCCAAGGGCGACGACGCCAACGCGTCGGAGACGAAGGTGGATCTGATCCGCAAGAAATTCGGCCGCCCCGACCAGGAGTCCTAAGGGCCGAGCCCGCCGAGCGGTGCCGTCCGGGGCCTGTGGGTGACCGCCGGTAGGATCGCCGACCATGCGCATGTCCCAGCTCCTCGTCCGCACCCTGCGAGAGGCGCCGGCCGACGCCGAGGTGGCCAGTCACCAGCTGCTCATCCGGGCCGGGTACATCCGGCGGCTGGCGTCCGGTGTCTACAGCTTCCTGCCCCTCGGGCTCCGGGTCCTGCAGCGATTGGAGCGGGTGATCCGCGAGGAGCTCGACGCCGCCGGCGGCCAGGAGCTGCTGCTGCCGGTCCTCCATCCCATCGAATTGTGGGAGCAGTCGGGCCGGGCCGCCCTCTTCGGAAGCGATCTGCTGCCGGCGATGACCGTGGAGGCGCGGGGCGGGACCTTCGTCCTCGGGCCCACCCACGAGGAGGTGGCGACAGTGACCGTCGGCGCCGACGTCGACTCGTACCGGCAACTGCCCCTGACCGTGTACCAGATCCAGGTCAAGTTCCGCGACGAGGCCCGGCCGCGTTTCGGGCTCTTGCGGACCCGCGAGTTGATCATGGCCGACGCCTACTCGTTCGACGTCGACAAGGCGGCCATGCAGGAGTCGTACCGGAAGGTGTACGACGCCTACCTCCGGATCTTCAGCCGCCTCGACCTCCATGCCGTCCCGGTGGAGGCGACTTCGGGCGCCATCGGCGGGGACGTCAACCACGAGTTCATGGTCCCCTCGGTGGTGGGCGAGGACCACTTCGTCTCCTGTCCGTCCTGCGGTTATGCCGCCAACATCGAGGCGGCCACCCGGGCCGTCCCCGATGCCGGCCCGCCCGGCGACACCTCGGGGGCCGAACCGGCGACCGAGCACGAGACCCCGGGGCGGCCGGGGATCGCCGACGTGGTCGCCTACTTCGCCGACCGGGGCGTGACCGCCTCCGACTTCCTGAAGAGCTTGGCCGTGTTCGACGGTGACGGGCGGCCCACGCTGCTGGTGGTCCCGGGCGAGCGGGAGGCTCGTCTCCCCGGGGGGTGGCGGCTCTTCGACGACGCCGACTTCGAGGCCTATCCCTCCCTGGCCAAGGGGTACATCGGCCCGGCCGGCCAGCAGGAGTCGGGCATCAGGGTGGTGGCCGATCTCGAGGTGGCCCGGCCCGGCCCGTGGATCGTGGGTGCCAACCGCCGGGACCACCACATCACCGGAGCCGTCCTCGGCCGCGACTTCACCGTCGACGAGTGGGGATCGTTCGCCCAGGTCTCCGCAGGCGACCGCTGCCCGCACTGCGGGGAGAAGGTCGAGCTGGTCAGGTCGGTGGAGGCCGCCCACACCTTCCAGCTGGGGTACAAGTACTCCGAGGTGATGCCCGGATCGAGCTTCGTGGCCGAGGACGGCGAGGAGGCCATCTTCTCGATGGGCTGCTACGGGATGGGGGTCAGCCGGCTCCTGGCCGTGGTGGCCGAGGAGCACCACGACGACCGGGGACTGGCCTGGCCGTCCGAGGTGGCACCGTTCGGGGTGCACCTGTCGGCGCTCGGGGCCGGCCGCTCACCCGAGGTGGCGGAGGCGGCCGACCGGCTCTACCACCGGCTGGCCGGGGCCGGGGTCGAGGTCCTCTACGACGACCGCGACGTGTCCCCCGGGGTCAAGTTCGCCGATGCCGACCTGCTGGGCATCCCGGTCCGGCTGGTGGTGGGGGGGAAGGGGCTGGCCCGGGGCATCGTTGAATGGCGGTCGCGGACCACGGGCGAGGAGCGCGAGGTGGCGGTGGACGCCCCGGTGGAGGCCCTGCTCGGGGGCTGACCCGAACCGGCGGGCGGGAGGTTGCCACCGGACCGTCCCGGTTCCCGGCCGGCGGGTCCGACGGAAACGTTGTCCACAGGCAGAATTCCGTGAAATCGCACGTCACGGCGTTTACAGGCCCGAGCGGTCGCTGCTATACTTTCTGGTCTGCCGTTCGGTTGGAGTGAGGTGACGCTGCTGGAAGCGTGGGCGGACAGCCCACGCTTTTGTTTTGGTCCAGAACGCTTCGATGGAGGGCACGAATAGGTATCAGCAAGGGTGAAAAGACACGACGTTCACCATCGAGCACACGGACGAGACGAAGGAGGCAGCCCACATGATCGATCTCTTTGCCGCCCTTCGACCGGTGGTCACGGCCGCCGATCTCGAACTGGTGGACGTCGAGCTGCGGTCCGGCGTGCTCCTGGTCACGGTGGACCGCCCCGGCGGGGTTGACCTCCAGGCCCTGACCGATGCCAACCGGGTAGTGTCCCAGCTGCTCGACGAGCTCGACCCGATCCCCGGGAAGTACTCGCTCGAGGTCTCGAGCCCGGGCGTGGAGCGGACGCTGCGGACCCCCGAGCACTTCGCCAAGGCGGTGGGGGAGACGGTGTCGGTCAAGACCCGGCCCCAGGTCCCCGGCGAGCGGAGGCTCCGCGGCCGGCTGACGGCGGCCGACGACGCAGGTTTCGAATTGGAGTTGGATGACGGTGCCGGGACGAGGCGGCTGTCCTACACGGACATCGACCGGGCCCGAACGGTGTTCGTCTGGGGCCCCGAACCACGTCGCAACGGAAGAGGCTCCCCATCGGCCGGCCCGGCCACCGCCGTGCCGGCGAAGGCGACGGAGAAGAGGAAGCAGGTCGTTACCCCATGAGCAAGCCGAATTTCGAATTCCTCGACGCCCTGAGCCAGATCGCCCGCGACAAGGGCATCTCCGTCGAGACGCTGCTGGACGCGCTGGCCAACGCCCTGGTGGCCGCCTACAAGCGCCGGCCCGACGCCGCCGAGGAGGCGGTGGTCACCATCGACCCCGAGTCGGGGGAGATCCGGGTCTACGGGCAGGAGCTCGACGAGGACGGCAACGTCATCCGCGAGTGGGACGACACCCCCGACGACTTCGGGCGGATCGCCGCCCAGACGGCCAAGCAGGTCATCCTGCAGCGGATCCGCGAAGTGGAGCGGGACCTCAAGTACGAGGAGTACGCGGGTCGCGAGGGCGACATCGTGACCGGCATCGTCCAGCAGACGGACAATCGTTACACCCTCCTCGACCTGGGCAAAGTGGAAGCCCTGCTGCCCCAGGCCGAGCAGGTCTCCTATGAGCGCTATGAGCACGGCGCCCGGCTCAAGGCCTACATCGTCGAGGTCCGCAAGACCACCAAGGGCCCCCAGATCGTGGTCAGCCGAAGCCACCCGGGCCTGATCAAGCGGCTGTTCGAGCTCGAGGTGCCCGAGATCTCCTCGGGTGCGGTGGAGATCAAGGCCGCCGCCCGCGAGCCCGGTCACCGCACCAAGATCGCGGTGTGGTCCAACGACCCCAATGTCGACCCGGTGGGCGCCTGTGTGGGGGCCCGGGGTTCGAGGGTCCGGATGGTCACCAACGAGCTCCGTGGCGAGCGGGTCGACGTGGTGCCGTTCTCCGACGATCCGGTGGAGCTGATCCAGTCCGCGCTGGCCCCGGCGCGGGTCCGCGAGGTGCGGTTGGACGACGACACGGGCACGGCCACCGTCATCGTGAGCGACTACCAGCTCTCGCTGGCCATCGGCAAGGAAGGTCAGAACGCGCGGCTGGCCGCCCGTCTGACCGGCTGGCGGATCGACATCAAGAGCGAGACCCAGTTGGCCGAGGAGGAATCGGGGTACGCCGGCGAGGAGTGGGCCGACGGCGAGTGGATCGAGAACGAGGCCGGCGAGATGGTCTGGCAGCCGGCGGAGGGCGGCACCGCGGTGTCGGCCACCGAATGGTCGCAGGGGGCGGAGGCGGCCGCCGGTGCCGGCCCCGAGGCTCCGGCGGACGCCGACACGACGGCCGCCACCGGCGATGGCGACGCCCCGACCGGGGTGGACGGTGCCGGCTCCGACGGGTCGGGCGACGACGCCGCCCAGCCGGTCGAGGCCGGCTCCGACGTGGTCCACGCCGAGGTCTCCGGAGGGAACGGGGAGGCTCCGGCATAGCCCCGGTTCGGACCTGCATCGGCTGCCGGACCCGCGCACCGGCCGACCACCTGGTCCGGGTGGTTCTGGTGGATGGAGGTTCGTTGGCGGTGAGCAGGACGCTCTCGGGGCGGGGGGCCTGGTTGTGCCGGGACTCGTCGGGGTGCGTCGATCTGGCCGTGAGGCGTCGTGCCTTCAGCCGTGCCCTGCGGGGCGAGGTCGGGATCGTTCAGGTGGACCGGTTGCGGGTGGCGCTCGGATCGGGCGGCCAACCCGGAGCGGGGAGGCCGGACCGGGCTCGGGAGAACCGGGCTCGTGATGTGCGAGAATAGAGGGTCGTATGTGCGTATCGGCACCTACGACAGTGAATGAAGGGCAGTAACAGCCGTTGCCGAAGAAGATCCGGGTCTACGAGCTCGCTCACGAGCTCGGGCTGACCAACAAAGAGGCGCTCGATCTCTGCCTGTCCCTGGGGATGGGCGTCAAGAGCCACTCGTCGTCCATCGAGGACGCCCAGGCTGACCGCGCCCGCCGGAAGGCGGACCGGGAGGGTCTGCGCCGCCCGGTGCAGCCCGAGGAGCCGGCCCCGCCGGCCAAGAAGGCGGCGGCCACCAAGAAGGCGGCGGCCAAGGCGACGGCCACGGCTCCGGCGGTGGCCGACACACCGGCTCCCGATCTCACCCCGAAATCCGACGGTGGGGTGGCGACACCCGACGGCGATGGAACCGGGGCCAGTCCGGCCCCGCCGTCCGCCCCTCCGGTCAAGCGTTCGGGGGCCCGACTCATCACCAGCCGGCCGGCCTCCGAGCAACCGGCGGCCGCGGCACCGGCCCGGGTCCCGGCACCGATGACACCTGCGCCTCCGGCCCCCGCCCCGGCGGCACCGGTGGCACCGGCCCCGGCTCCGCCGTCGACACCGGTGGCTCCGGCCGCCGCCGCTCCGGCCCCGGCCCCGGCCCGGCCCGCTCCTCCGTCGGCACCGACGACCCCGGCCCCGCCGCGGCCCCCGGCACCCGCCCAGGCCGGCGGTCCGCCGTCATCGCCGCCGTCGGCACCGACTCATGCACCGACCAGCTCCTCGGGGCGGCCCATCCCGCCGCCACCCGGCGGGCCACCCCGCTCGGTGACCGGCAAGCCCATTCCTCCACCGCCCGGCACCGGTGGGCGTCGCCCTCCCGCGGGCGGCACCCGCCCCGGCGGTTCGGGCGGGTTCTCGGGCCGGTCCGGTGGACCGAGCTCGGGCGGCGCCCGTCCCGGTGGCGGGACCGGAAGCCGGACCGGTGGGCCCGGCAGCGGGAGCGGCGGGGGCTTCGGGTCCCGACCCGGTGGTGGATCGAGCGGTGGCTACGGCGGCCGGCCCGGCGGAGGGCCGGGCGGCGGCCCCGGCGGCCCCGGGGGTGGTCCGGGCGGGCGCGGCGGTCCCGGTGTCGGACGCGGACGGCCCAACCAGCGCCGGCCCCGGCGTCGGCGCCGCAACCTCGAGGAGCTCGAGCCCACCCAACTCACCGCCTACACCCCGTCGACCGCCCCGGTGCCTGACACCGAGGTCATCATCGAACGCGGTTCGACCGCCCGCGACCTGGGCCCCAAGCTCAACCGCTCGGCTGGGGACGTGATCCGGTTCCTCCTCCTGCAGGGCGAGATGGTCACGGCCACCCAGTCGCTGGGCGACGACATGATCGAGCTGTTCGCAGCCGAGTTGGGCGCCGACGTACGTCTGGTCGACCCGGGAGAGGAGCGAGAGGCCGAACTGCTGGCCAAGTTCTTCGACGACGACGATGAAGAGGAGGACGATTCCGATCTCCGGCCCCGCCCTCCGGTGGTCACCGTGATGGGCCACGTCGACCACGGCAAGACACTGCTGCTCGACCGCATCCGGTCGGCCAACGTGGTGGCCGGCGAGGCCGGCGGCATCACCCAGCACATCGGGGCCTACCAGGTCGAGTGGAACGGCCATCCGATCACCTTCATCGACACCCCGGGCCACGAGGCCTTCACCGCCATGCGGGCCCGAGGAGCGGACGTCACCGACATCGTCGTGCTGGTGGTGGCGGCTGACGACGGCGTGATGCCCCAGACCATCGAGGCCATCGACCACGCCAAGGCGGCCGACGTTCCCATCGTCGTGGCCGTCAACAAGATCGACCGCGAGGAAGCCGACCCCAACCGAGTGCTTCAGCAGCTCTCCGAGCAGGGCCTGGTCCCCGAGGCGTGGGGCGGCGACACCATCACCGTGGAGGTGTCGGCGCTCCAGAACCTGGGCATCGAAGACCTCCTGGAACAGATCGTCTTGGTCGCCGAGGTCGAGGAGCTGGTGGCCAGCCCCGAGGGCCGTGCCCGCGGCGTCGTCCTCGAGGCCGAGCTCGAGATCGGCCGCGGCCCGGTGGCGTCGGTCATCGTCGAGCGGGGCACCCTCCGGGTCGGCGACCCGATCGTGGCCGGCGCGGCCTGGGGGAAGGTCAAGGCGCTGGTCGACGACCACGGGGACCAGATCAAAGAGGCCCCTCCGTCCACCCCGGTCCAGGTGCTCGGTTTCTCCGAGCCCCCGGAGGCCGGCGACGCCTTCCGGGTGGCGCCCGAGCTGGCCCAGGCCCGGACCATCGGGGAGGCCCGGGCCCACCGCTACCGGGTGGCCGGCCACGTGCCGGCAGCCACGTCGGCGCTGGGCGGGGCCAAGCTCGAGGATCTCTTCGAGCAGATCCAGCGGGGCGAGACGGCGACCCTCAACCTGATCCTCAAGGCCGACGTCCGCGGGTCGCTGGAAGCGGTCACCGACAGCCTCCGCAAACTCGAGCGGGAGGACGTCAAGCTCAGCTTCGTCCACCGTGGTGTGGGCGGGATCACCGAGTCCGACGTGGAACTGGCCCAGGCCTCGGCGGCGACCATCATCGGGTTCAACGTCCGTCCCGACCGGCGGGCCCGGGAGATGGCGGCCAAGGCCAATGTCGAGATCCGTCTGTACGAGATCATCTACAAGCTGCTCGAGGACCTCGAGGCGGCCATGCTCGGCCTGCTCTCGCCGGTGTTCGAGGAGGTGGTCACGGGCGAGGCCGAGGTGCGCCAGATCTTCCGGGTGCCCCGCATCGGCGCCATCGCCGGTTGCTATGTGCGAGAGGGTGTCATCACCCGGGGGTCGAAGGTCCGGTTCCTGCGCGACGGCGTGGTCATCTGGAAGGGGGCCATCACCTCGCTCCGGCGCTTCAAGGAGGATGCCCGCGAGGTGCAGGCCGGCTTCGAATGTGGGATCGGTCTCTCCGACTACCAGGACCTGAAGGTCGGCGACGTCATCGAGACGTACGACGAGCGGGAGATCCCGCGCACCTAACGGGAGCGCCCGCCGTCCCGGCGGCGGGCCCCAGGGTGGTCGGAGCGGAGGTGCTGTGTCAGGTCGTCGGCATGACAATCGGGGCGCCGCCCCCTACCCGAGGGCGCTGCGGGTCAACCAGGTCCTCCGCCAGGTACTGGCCGAGGAGCTCGAGCGGCTGGCCGATGCCGACGAGCGGCTGCGCCTGGTTACGGTCACCTCGGTGGACACCGCCCCGGATCTGCGTCATGCCACCGTCTACCTGAGCTCGCTGGCCGACGACGCCGCCGAGGCGTTGGCCGACCGCAGGGCGCAGCTGCAGCGGGCCGTGGCCCGGCAGACCCGGATGAAGCGCACCCCCCTGCTCGAGTTCACCGCCGATCCCGCCGTGGTCGCCGGGGGCCGGGTCGAAGAGGTCCTGCGCAGGCTCCGCGACAGCCCCGGAGCCGGCGACCCGGAGGGTCCCGGGGCCGAGGGACCGGCGGACCGGTGAGCCCGGCCGGTCCCGGTCCGGTGACCGGACTGGTCGTCGTGGACAAGGAGGCCGGCTGGACCTCCCACGACGTGGTGGCCCGGTGCCGGCGGATCTTCGGCCAGCGCCGGGTGGGACATGCCGGGACGCTCGATCCCGACGCCACCGGCGTGCTCCTGGTCGGCCTGGGCCGGGCCACCCGGCTGATGCGCTTCCTCACCGCCCTGCCGAAGACCTACGAGGCCGAGGTCGTCCTCGGGACGGCCACCACCAGCCTCGATGCGTCGGGCGAGGTGACCGGGACCTGGGAGATGGACGGGACCAGCCTGGACCAGGTGCGGGCGGCGGCCCTCTCGCTCACCGGACCGATCGAGCAGGTCCCACCCATGGTGTCGGCCGTGAAGGTGGGGGGCCAGCGCCTTCACGCACTGGCCCGGGCCGGGATCGAGGTGGAGCGGGCGGCCCGGCCGGTCACCGTGTACCGCTTCGATGTCGGGCCGGGTCCGAGCGCCGGCGTGTTCCGGATCGAGGTGGAGTGCTCGTCAGGCACCTACATCCGGGTGCTGGCCGCCGACCTGGGTGTCCTGCTCGGCGGGGGAGCCCATCTCCGGAACCTGAGACGCACCCGGATCGGCTCGTTCTCCACCGAGGACGCCCGGCCGGTCGACGAGCTGACCCCGGCCGTGGTGCTCCCACCGGCCCAGGCGCTCCGGGATCTCGACCAGGTGGTGGTGCCCGACGCGGTCCGGACGCTGGTGGCCCGCGGCCTGGCTCTCGACCGGGTGCCGTTGGGGGTCACCGGCGACGGACCCTGGGGCCTGGTCGATCAGGCCCACCGGCTCCTGGCCGTGTACGAGGCCACCGAGACCGACCGGATCCGGCCCGCCGTGGTGCTCGAGGCGGCCGGATGAGGCCCGGTGGCCGGCCCCGCGAGCTGGGCGTCCCGCACCGTTCACCGGAGTCACGGCAGTAACCTTCCACGGTGATGGAGATCGTGACCGACTTGTCGACCTGCACGCCCCCGCCCGGGGGCAGCGCGGTGACCATCGGCGCCTACGACGGTGTCCACCTCGGCCACCGGGCCCTGCTCGGCGAGCTGCGGGCCCGGGCCCAGGCGGACGGTCTCTGCACCACCGTGGTCACCTTCGACCGCCACCCGGCCACCGTGGTGCGCCCGGAGTCGGCGCCCAAACTCCTCTGCGACCTCGACCAGAAACTCGAATTGCTCGAATCGGCGGGGGTCGAGCGGACGGTGGTCGTCCCCTTCGACGAGGAGCGGGCCAACGAGACGGCCGAGGATTTCGTGGAGGTCGTGCTCATCGCCGGGCTCAACTCCCGGCTGGTGGTGGTGGGGGAGGACTTCCACTTCGGCCACGGCCGGAAGGGGAACGTGGCCCTGCTGCGGGAGATGGGATCGGAGGCCGGATTCGCCGTCGAAGGCGTCTCGCTCCGGGCCGACGGTGACGCCGCCGGAACGGAGGCCCACCCCATCTCGTCGACCCGGATCCGCAACCTGGTCGGTGCCGGACGGGTGGAGGAGGCGGCCCTGCTGCTCGGACGGCCCCACCAGGTCCGGGGCGAAGTGGTGGACGGCGATCACCGGGGCGGCGCCGAGCTCGGCTTCCCCACGGCCAACGTGGCCGTACCCGACAGCATCTGTCTGCCGGCGGCCGGGATCTACGCCGGTTGGTACGAACGGCCGGACGGATCGGCCCACAAAGCGGCCGTGTCGGTCGGCCGGCGCCCCACCTTCTACGGGGACGGGGGCGACCTGCTGGTCGAGGCCTTCGTGCTCGACTTCGCCGGCGATCTCTACGGCGAGGAGGCCAAGGTGTCCTTCGTGTCCCGGTTGCGCGAGGAGCAGGCCTTCGAGCACGTCGAGGAGCTCATCGAACAGATGGAACGGGACGTGGCCGCCACCCGGGTGCTGCTGGGGGAACCGCGCTGAGCCGGCTGCCGCCCCTCGACGAGTGGGCGACCGGGGTCAGATCGGTCGCACCTCGCCCAGGAGCTCGGTGCGGAGTTCGCGCTTGAGGACCTTGCCGGCGGGATTGCGGGGCAGAGGCTCGGCCCGGAACCAGAACCGGGACGGGACGTTGAACGCGGCCAACCGCTCGCCGACGAATCGGGACAGCTCGTCGGCGCCCACGTCCTCACCGGGCCGCAGCACGACGACGGCCCCCACCTCCTCGCCCAGGACCGGGTGGGGAACGCCGATGACGGCGCAGTCGGCGACGGCACGGTGTTCGAACAGGGCGGCCTCCACCTCGACGCAGTAGACGTTCTCGCCGCCCCGGATGATGATGTCCTTGGCCCGGTCCACGATGTGGACGAAGCCCTCGTCGTCGATGCGGGCCACATCGCCGGTATGCAGCCATCCGCGGCTGAAGGACAGCTCCGTTTCGCGGGGCCTGTTCCAGTAGCCCCGGACCACGTTGGGCCCCTTGATCCACAGCTCGCCGGTGCGTTCGGAGTCGGGGGACTGGTCGGTCGGCGGTTCTTGGCCCTCGTAGTCGTCGGGGACCACGGCCACGTCGCACACCGGCGCCGGTGGTCCCACGCTGTCGGGCTTGCGCACGTAGTCGTCGCCGGAGTTCATGGTGGTCATGGCCGACGTCTCGGTCAGGCCGTAACCGTTGCCGGGAGCCCCGGACGGGAAGTGCTGCTTGATCCGGCGCACCAGGTCGGGTGGGCACGGTGCACCCCCGTAGGAGATCGACCGGACCGATGAGGTATCCCGCTTGGAGAAGTTGGGTGAGTCGATGACCTGCATGACCATGGCCGGTACACCACCGAATATGGTGATGCGCTCGCGCTCGATGAGCTCGAGGGCCCGCTCGGGGTCGAAGTGGTGCATCATCACCAGCTTGCCGCCCGCCGCCGTATTGGTCACCAGCACCGCGTGGCAACCGGTGGCGTGGAAGAGCGGCACCGATAGAAGGTTGGCGTTCTGGGTCCCGCTGCTCTCTTCGGGGGCTGGTCCGCGTCGCCGCATGCCGCTGACGGTGGACACGAAGAAGAGATTCATCAGATTGGAGGCGCTGTTGCGGTGGGTCCCAACCGCACCCTTGGGCCGGCCGGTGGTTCCCGACGTGTAGAAGATGGTGGCGTCGTCGTCCGGTTCGATGGACACGTCGGGGAGCGTGACGTCCGCCGCGGGAGACCCGATGACGTCGGCGAGAGGGATGACTGGCACCGGCGCCGACCCGGGGCGCTCGACGGTGGACCCCACCGCCGCCCGGCGACCCCCGCCGGCGGCCGGTTCCTCGCAGCACACCAGGATGGTCCGCAGGTCGGGGGTGTCCCCGAGGTGGGGGAGCACCCGCTGCTGGCGCTCTTCGTCGGCGAACAGCAGGCAGGACCCCGAGTCGCTCAACCCGTAGGCGAGCTCGGGACCCGTCCACCAGGCGTTGAGGGGGACGACGACCGCCCCCACCGAGATGGAGGCCCAGAAGGCGATGACCCACTCGGGCAGATTGCGCATGGCGATGGCCACCCGGTCGCCCTTGGTGATCCCGAACCGGTCGACGAGGGCATGGGCCAGGGTGGCGACGGTGCGGAAGTGCTCGGCGAAGGTGATGCGCTCGTCTTCGTAGATCAGGAAGTCCTTGTCGCCCTGGAAGGAGGAGAGCTCGAGCACCGCCCGCAGGGTGGCCGGCGCGCTCTTCCAGGTGCGCGTGGGGATCCCCCGGATGGTCAGCTCCTCGATCTCGAAGAGCCCGCCGGGGGCGGTGACCGTGGCGGTGGCCTCTTCCCAGGTGGGGATATCGGCCGCGGCAGCTGCAGCGGTGTCTTGTTGTTCAGGCGACTGGGCCATGACCGATCCTCTCTGGGTGGGTGGGTGATCCCACCGGATGGGCACGATACGCGGGTCGGGACCGGGTCATGGAGCGGGGTCAACGGGGGTGCCGGTTCCGCCTTCGCTGGTGTCGCGGAAGATGGCGGTGCGGTAGTAGGCCAGCTCGGCGACACTCTCTCGGATGTCGTCCATGGCCCGATGGCCTCCGGCCTTGGTCGGGGCGCCCTTCATCGATTCGGGATACCAGCGGCGGGCCAGTTCCTTGACGGTGGAGACATCGACCGACCGGTAGTGGAGGTACTCCTCGATCTCGGGGAGCTGGGCGGCGAGAAACCGACGGTCGGTGCCGATCGAGTTGCCGGCCAGCGGAACGGTCCGGGAGGAGGGAATGTGGGCGCGGATGAAGTCCAAGGTGGTCGCGCCGGCCTGTTCCAGAGAGATGGTCGAGGAGGCGATCTCGGCCAGCAGCCCGCTCTTGGTGTGCATGGACCGGACGAAGTCGTCCATGGCCTCGAGCTGGCTCGACGCCGTGGCCACCACCAGGTCGGGGCCTTCGGCCACGATATTCAGGTCGTCATCGGTGATCAGTGTGGCCACCTCGACGATGACGTCGGACGACACGTCGAGCCCGGTCATCTCGAGGTCCATCCACACCAGCACCCGGGTGACGCTACCGGTTGGCGGCACCGTCTCCAAGCAGGGCGGCCGCCACGGGGAGATGAGGTCGCCACCGCCGGGCGGTGAGCGGTAGCGTCCGGTGCGAGAGAAGGGGAGGAGCCAGGTGGCTTCGGCATCACGGACCGGCGTCGACGAGAGAACCGTCGAAGGCACGATCGGGCTGTCACCTGCCCCCGGGGCCCTGCCGGTGGAGGTGGTCCTGCTCGACGAGGGGCTGCCCCTGCCCGCCTACGCCCGGAGTGGCGACGCCGGCGCCGACCTGGTGGCCCGGACCGATGTGACGTTGGCACCCAACGGAGGGCGGGCGCTGGTGCCCACCGGTGTGGCGCTGGCCATCCCGGCGGGTCATGCCGGCTTCGTCCAGCCGAGGAGCGGCCTGGCCCTCAGGCACGGCGTGACCTGCTTGAACACCCCCGGGCTCATCGATTCGGGCTACCGCGACGAGCTGGCTGTCCTGTTGGTCAATACGGACCCCGAGGTCCCCTACGAGGTGCGACGGGGGGACCGGATCGCCCAGCTGGTCATCCAGCGGGTGGAGACGGCCACCTTCGTCGAGGTGGAGGAGCTGGGCGAGAGCGAGCGGGGCGTCGGCGGCTTCGGTTCGACGGGCCGGTAGCCGATGGAGCGCCTGACCGGGCTGGACGGGGCGTTCCTGTCCCTCGAATCGCCCACCACCCACCTGCACATCCTGGGGGCGTTGATCTTCGACCCCGCCACGGTGAACGGGGGAGTGGGTTTCGGGCGCATCCGCGACCTGGTGGCAGAGCGGGTGGCGCTGGTCCCGCCGTTCCGCAAGCGGATGGTCGAGGTTCCCTTCGGGCTGCAACACCCGTCGATGGTCGATGATCCTGCCTTCGACATCGACTACCACGTGCGCAGGGCCAGCCTTCCGCCGCCGGGTGGGCGGGCCGAGCTGGAGGCCCTGGTCGCCGACCTGGCGTCGCGACCGCTCGACCGGCGACGGCCACTGTGGGAATTCCATGTGGTCGAGGGGTTGGAGGGCGGACGCTTCGCCCTGGTGCCCAAGGTGCACCACGCCATTATCGACGGGGTGTCGGGGGCGGAGGTGATGGCCGTGTTCTTCGACCTGTCCCCCGATCCGTCCCCGCGTCCTCTGTTCCGTGCCGAAGGGCGTCGCCCGGAGCCGGCCAATGACGATGATGCGGGTGCCGATAGCTCGGGCAGCGGGCGCAGTCGGCGTGACCCCCGGTGGTCTCCGGACCCGTTGCCCAACGACGCCGATCTGTGGCGCGATGTGCTGGCCTCGCTGCCCGGTCACGCCGAGGCGGTGTTGCGCACGGTGGGCCGGACGGTGAGGACGGTTCGCGGCCTGAGCGATCGGAACCGCGAGGTGGAGGGCACGTTGCCGCCGGCTCCGTTCGAGGCACCGAAGACTTCGATCAACCGGGCCATCTCACCGCACCGGCGGGTGGCATTCGCGGAGTTGCCCTTCGACGGCGTGCAGCGCATCCGGGACGTGCTGGGAGGCACAGCCAACGACGTGGTGCTGGCGGTGACAGCGGGGGCCATGCGTACCTTCTTCGAAAGTAGGGGTGAGGAGCCGGACGGTTCGCTGGTGGCCCTGGTGCCGGTATCGGTGCGGACGGACGACGAGCGTGGTGCCCTCGGCAACCGGGTGTCGGCCATGCTGGTGTCGCTGGCCGATGGCGTCGTCGATCCGGCCGCCCGCCTCGGTCACATCCGGGACGGAGTAGCTTCGGCCAAGGAGCAGAGCCAGTCGATCGGGTCGGAGGTATTCGCCGGTTGGGCCCAGACGACCTTCCCGGCGGTGGCCACGAGGTTGTCGCGCCTCGTCACCAACCTGCGTCTCTTCGATCGGGTGGCGCCGATCTTCAACCTCATCGTGTCCAATGTGCCCGGGCCCAACTTCCCGTTGTACCTGGCCGGTGCCCGCATGGTGGCGATGTACCCGCTGGGTCCGATCATCGAAGGGGTCGGGGTCAACGTCACGGTGTTCTCCTACTTGGACACGCTGTACGCCGGGGTGCAGGGCTGTTGGGATCTGGTCCCGGACGTCGAGGTCATCGCCCGGGGTATGGAGGAATCGCTGGCCGGGCTGGTCGCCGAGGCCAACCGTCGGGATCGGCCGGTGCCGTGGTGGCACGCCGAACTCCCTGCGTAGAGGGAGTCTCTGCCGCCACTGTCGTTGACGACGATCGCTTGTGTCCTCCGTGGCCCGGCTGCTTCTCCGGGGTCTGACAGGCTCATCGGCTTCGGGATCCGGGGTGCTCTGCTGCTAGGGTGAGACCCATACGCGGACGTGGCTCAGTTGGTAGAGCATCACCTTGCCAAGGTGAGGGTCGCGGGTTCGAATCCCGTCGTCCGCTCCAGTTAACTCGCAGGTAAGGACACAGTTTTGAAGGATTCGGGGGGCTCCGAAATCGCCCGATTTGGCAACTTCGGCCGTATTTCGGCCGTCCCAGTTTTGTGAGTGTTGCGGAAAGTGGCATCCAGGGACTCGTCCAGCGCAGCGCGCGCTGACGGGAAGAGGTGTGCGAGCGATCGGAGGTGTCGCGGATCGAACTGTGACCAAGGTGGTCTTTGACTTCCTCCATGTGTCTCCCGTTGGCGATCAGAATGGCGGCGCAGGTGTGGCGCAGATCGTGAAATCTCACCGACTCGGTCTGCTGTAGGGGAGAATCCGTCCAAGGCGTCCGAAGCGTCGTCCGTGTACAAGCGGATCTTGTCCCAGTCGACCGAAGAGCTGGGATGTCGGTCAGTCGTGAGGGCGAGCGGAGAAGTAAGCGACCGCGACGTTGGCCGAGATCGGTTCCAGCTAGCCCGGTAAACGGGACACCGCTTGCCTCCTCCTTTCTGGCCATTGACTATTACGACTTTCGGAATAGTATCCAGAGAGACGAGCGGAGGGATGGGCGATGAAGTCGAAGCGGCTCGGCCGGACCCAGGACCCCACCGTCCTCGTGCTCACCAGCCTCTCGGGGGGCCCGAAGCATGGGTACGCCGTCATCAAGGACATAGAGGCCATGAGCGGAGTTGCCTTCGGTCCAGGCACTCTCTATGGCGTGCTTGCCCGCCTGGAAGATGAAGGACTCGTCGAGTCGATGCCGAGCGACGATCATCGACGGCCGTACCGAATCACCGGTAACGGAGCTGCCGTGTTGCGCGAACGACTGGAAGCGAACGTCAAGGTGGCGGACATCGGGTTCAAGCGCCTCGGGGCGCTCGGCGCATGACAAGGCAATCTGCCATTGAGCTGGCGTTGCGGTGCTACCCGAGCTGGTGGCGCGAACGGTATGCCGACGAAGTGCGGGTGGTATCGAATGATCTGACGGCCGAGGGGCGATCGACTCTCATGGTCTCGTTGAACCTCCTGGGAGGGGCCGTCCGTGCTCGATCCAGCGCCCAGGGGATGCCCAAGACCTACGGTTTGTGGTCAGCGAGGGCGAAGATCTCGATTGCCGCCGCGACGCTGCCGTGGCTGGTGGTCGCTCCACTAGCCGCCATCGCAATCGGGAACCAGACCCTTCACTCATCGGCTGGACTGGTCACCTGGTCCGGGTTCAACTTCCTTCCAACCCACCTCCAAACCGGTTTCTCCAACGGAACGCCCGTGGCTGCACCGCCCTTGACGTCGGGCGGACACATTGTGCTCTATGCGATGTTCGCCTTTGTGATGTTGTTCTTCGTGACCTTCGTCGTCCTCATCAGTGGGTGGTCGGGGCTGACCGGCGCCATCAAACGTTCGGGCGCACCCCGCCGGCGACGGCTGTTGCTTCTTGCCTGGGCACCGCTGTTCTCGCTTCTCATCGATGTCGCTCTGATGATCGCTCAGAACACAGTGAGGTACCCGCGCTTGGTTGGGGGTGGTGAGAAGAATGGTCGTGTTGTTGCGCCCCGTCTGGTCCCCTACGGTGGCCATGCCTCCGCCGCCCACGCCTTCGCCGTGATCGTGCCGACGGTGGCCGGTATTGGATGGCTTCTCTCCGTTGCCTGCGTCGGAGTGGCAGCCAGGCGAGCCCACGTTGCACCATCCGATCTCCGGTTCGGCAAGTCGGTGTCCACCATTGTTGCGTCGCTCTTTGCCCTCCTGGTGCTGGCCTTCGGGACAATGGGAGTCGGTCTCATCATGCAGGCAGGCCAAGCCGCACATGGAAGCTTCACGACGATCTCGTTCACCCACCAGGACCTCTGGCTTCCAATGATTCTCGTGCTCCTTGTCGCTGGTCTTCTGTCGTGTCTTTGTGCTCACGCGGCAAGGAGATCGTGGAGGGTCATCTCGGTTAGCTTTGTTGAAGCGCTCCTGATGACCGACTGATGCAGTGCACAGGTAGTCGATCACACAGCTCCGATCTCACCTGATCGTTGTAGCGTCGATGGAATGGAGAACGACCTCTGGGAGAAGGGGGCGGACTGGTGGCAACGGAACTTCACAGAGGGAGCTGACCCCGAGTACGAGGAGCAGATCCTTCCATTGGTTGAGCGTTATGCCAGCGGTGCCAGAAGGGTATTGGACATCGGATGCGGTGAAGGGCAGGTCGGCCGACGCCTGGCGAGTCAGGGAGCGGAGGTGGTTGGCCTCGATGTGACTGAGTCGCAGATTCGCAGAGCGTACGATCGAGGAGGCCTTTCCGGGTACCTACAAGCCTCTGCCCATCAGCTTCCCTGTCGCGCCGCCGAGTTCGACACAGTCGTGCTGTGTTTGGCGATCGAACACGTCGAAGCTTTCGAGGCTGCCATTCAGGAAGTTGCCCGAGTACTGACACCGGGGGGGCGGTTCCTATTACTTCTGGTCCATCCACTATTGCAATCGCCAGGCAGCGGTTGGGTGGAGGTTGTCGATTCTGATGAACACTTCTGGCGAGTCGGCTCCTATCTCGATGACGAGATCGCTACCGATGAAGTCGGGCCAGGGATCCACTTCTCGTTCATTCATCGTCCTCTCGGCAGGTATGTGCACGAAATGGGGAGGTGCGGATTGCTGATCGATGACATGGTGGAACCAGCACCACCTCCCTCGATCATTCAGGAGACTGGGGGGCATCCGAACGGGGGATCTATTCCGCGCGTGCTGCTGTTGAGTGCTCGAAGTTCGTGATGAATCGAGGAAGTGGACGACGCAACGTGCTCGACCAGCTTGACGCCGGCGTGAGGTCGATTGGTTCCGGGGCACCCCGTCCAGCCAAATGTTGGTGCAGGGTCCTGGGCCGAGTCGCCAGTGCCTAGTCCCTAGCTCACCAGTGCAGGGGGCAATAGTCCAGCTGCCCCGCGACGCTGCCGTCATTCGATCTCGATTCCCAGCCGTCCATTGCGAACCATGCAAATATCTTCAGGCAGGGTGGCGGGGGCACCTGGCGGTCTGAAGCCGACCCTCGATTCGATCCGGCACCCGTAGGCGTCACATCGAATCGAGTTGCCGTCTACCGTCATGATCCGCCTCCCCAAATGGGCAGCCCCACCCCACGCCGGGCCAGTTGACCCCTGGCGATACGACTGACCCGACGACATCTACAGGTGTAGCGTTCTTTCGGGGGCACCGCTGACGGCGATAGCGCCGGACCCGGAACCGGGCGGCGTAACCCAGCTCAACAGGCCCGGCGGGGCAGGTTGCAGACCGTGTGCGCCCCGACCAAAGCGCAGGGTGCGGGGACCCGACCGGACGGTGACCTGGGGGACCGGTACACTCAAATATCAGCCGAACCCACAAGCGAGCGGACCTTGGGGCGCTGGCGTTCTCCGATGGCCCCGACGGTCGTTCCGGGTCCGTCCTGGGCCTCCCGCACCCGATGCGGGTCCTGCGCAACGCCCTTCCGGTCATCCTCGAGAGCGTCATTGCGCCGGTCGCCGCGTACTACTTCGTGCTCCTCCTGGCGGGATTCCGTGGGGCCTTGCTCGCCGCCCTGGCCTGGTCGTACGTCCTCATCGTCCGACGGTTGTGGCGGGGGGAACGGGTCTCCACCCTGCTCCTGCTCGGCACCGCCCTGCTCACCCTCCGTACGGTCATCTCCTTCGTGACCGGCAGCGCCTTCGTCTACTTCATCCAGCCCACAGTGAGTGCGTTCCTGGCCTCCATGCTGCTGGTCTTCAGTGCGCTCGCCGGTCGGCCTTTCACCCAGCGGTTCACCCACGACTTCTGCCCCCTCACCCCCGAACTCCTGGCGCGTCCGAGCGTCCACCGCTTCTTCGTCCGCGTGTCCTTCCTCTGGGCGGTGACCATGTTCTTGAACGGAGCGGTCGTCCTGGTCCTACTGCTGACCTCGTCGACCCAGTCGTTCCCTCTCGAACGACTTGGGACGACGCTCTCGCTGACGGCGGGTTCCATTGCGCTCTCGATCGTCTGGTTCGCCAGGAGCATGCGGCACGACGGGGTCACCGTGAACTTCGGCGGCCACCCGCCCGCGATTGCCGTGTAGGCCGGCCCGCACCCAGGTTGGTTGCAAAAGAACTTCTGACGGTGGCTCGACCGAATGTAGCCAAACCTTCGTTACGGCAGTAGTCCTCTGGAGCAGCACGGAGTGGCACAGCCGTTTCGAGACGTCCCGACGTGCCGTCGGGGTAGGGACATCCGTCTCCTTACCCGGTGAGTCAGGGGCAGATCGGAGTTAGAAGAGATTTCGAATGAGGTGAACGAGAGCGGCGCCAACCGTGAGGATCAGGACGACACCGCCGGCCCCGATTCCGAGGCCAATCGCCAATGCGAGAACGTCCTCGAGGATGATGGCGAGGGCGACGAAAACGGCACCAAGCGCAGGGAAGGTGTCAAGCCCGGAGAACGGAGGCGCCACCGCCGAAGCAACCGCCAAGCCGGCGAAGACTACTCCGAGGATCCGTAGGAACCACCGTCGATCGAACAGAGAGGCAGCCCGAGGCTTGGAGAATCTCTCAAGCCAGCGGATGCGTCGCATCATAAAGGGGATTGCTTTTTCCGTTGTCGTCGCCCCGAGGGCTCGATCCTTCCAACGAGCTGGGAGCCAGATCGACCGCGCGCCGATCACCATCTCGACCGCCAACAAAACGGTTATCACCTCGAACACATGGGTAACACCTCCAGTCGGCAGTGGCAGAGCAGGGAAGAACATGAGGAACAGGATCGTGACGGCGAAGCTCTTTTCCGAGAAGACGCGGCCGAGATCGCCGATCGTCTTTGAGCCCTCTGCGTCTAGCCACTCCTCCAGCTGATCACTGAAGGCCACTTCGGTCGTCATCTGCCGTAACTCTGCCGATCTGGGCTGGTGCCGTTCGAGACTGCTTCCGCCGACCATTACATCACCGGACTTATCGAGGTTCCCACTGGGGTCATGGAAATGACAATCAACTGGGCGCTATTAGAGTGCCGTTCGGTGGCAGTTCGATAACCGCCTCTGACCCGGTGACGCTCCTATTACTTGTCAAGCCCTTTGGGAAGTTCGGTGTGGAAACAGCGGGCAGGACAGTGATGAGTCACTCGGCGTCGAGGACAAGCTCTTATCAGGCCGTGCGTTTCGAAGAATCGGTGTCCCGAGCTGCGGGTCGGCGAGTCACTGGAAAGTCAGTCCATGTGGGACGACAGTTGTGGGGTGAGCCAGACCCACAGCCGGGGATTTAGCCGCCAGGCAAGTGGCGGTAGACCTCGCGGGCGACGTAGCGCTTCAGGATGCGGATGACCTCGGGCTTGGTGCGCCCTTCCTTCACGCGTCGTTCGAAATAGGCCGTGGTGTCGGGATCGTGGGCGATCCGGACCATTACGATGCGCCACAGGGCACTGTTGGCCTGACGGTCACCGCCTCGGTCCAACCGGTGGCGGGTCACTCTTCCCGAGGACGCCTCCAGCGGGGAGACACCGTACAGGTGGGCCCAGGCGGCCTCCGAGCGGAGACGCTCGGGATTGTCGCCGGCGGTCACCAAGAGTGAAGCCGCGGTGTCCGGACCGACTCCGAACAGTGCGAGCAGGTCGGGCGCCGTGGCAGCCACGAGGGGGTCGATCATCGCGTCGAGCTCGGCGATCTCGCGATCCAGTGCTTGGATTCGGTGGGCCAACGAGGAGAGCGACGCCCTCGTGGCCGCGGTCACCGGGTCGGTGGACCTGGTCGGCCGGAGCTTCGCTCCTTCGGCGACCAGGGCGGCGACGCTCAGTCCTTTCATGCGGTATCGAAGCTGGTCGGGAGCTGTATTGCCCAGATGGCGGACCTGGGTGAGGGCCTTGACCCGGGCTTGTCGGGCAGAGCGCTTGGCCACCACCAGGACCCGGATGGCCTCGACGGCACCGTCTCGGGACTTCGCTTTGCCCTGGGCCCGGCCCGACAGTGCGGCCCGGGCCGCCTCGATGGCGTCGAGTGGATCGGACTTTCCCTGGCGACGTCGCACCTGTCGGTTGGGCCGGTCCACCTCCACGACCTGGACTCGTCGTCGGCGCAGGAACCGGGCGAGTCCCGCCCCGTAAGAGCCGGTCCCTTCCACACCTACCTTCCCGACCTCGCCGAAGCCCTCGAGCCAGACCAGCAGGGCTTTGTAACCGGTCGGGGTCGTCTCGAAGGGTTGGGATCCGAGCAGACCTCCCAACGGGTCGAGTGCGGCGGCAACATGGACGTCCAGGTGAGTGTCGACGCCACCGGTCACGGTGCGCACAGGTTCTACGATGGTCATGGCCATCCCTTCCTTCCTTAGCGGTTGAGGGGTGGCACGGCCGTCCCCGATCGGAGTGACGGGCGGTCCGGCCTGTTGTCGCAGGTCGGTCCATCACCCCCTCTGGGACGGGACGTGCCGTTTTAGTCCTGCTGGCAGAGCCCGGCCGACGACATCCGAGAATGTCTCATAACTTCAAGTCAGGGCCGAATCTCCCAGCGCTTCCGAACCTATTGGAGACCATCGCCAACGCGGTGGACCCTCCTGGACGACCAGAACATCATCACTGTGGTGGGACACCCATCCCTCAGTCGTCTGGCTCCTGTAGGTAGACCAGCCCATTGCCGTCCGGATCAGCGAAGAAGAACATCGGTGGTGATCCATCCAGATGAATCACTTCGTCGTTGTGCAGGAGCACGTCTGCGTTCTGAAGTCGTCGGTGGGCGGCTTCAGCGTCACTAGTCCCCATGCGAACTGCCATCGGAATCTCACTATTTTGTGGCAACAGCACGAGCCCGACATCGGAACCGGGCGGCACCACCTCGACCAGCCGTGCTCCTGGCCAAACTTCACGATCGGTTCTCAGCTCGCAGCCAAGTACGTCGACATAGAACCGCAGGGCAGCATCTTGATCGGTAACTGGAATGGAGACACTCAGAACCCTCGTCGTCATTGCCATGATTCAAAGCTAAGGCGATGAAGTTCTGATGGCAAGCTCCGAGGTGGAATCCGCACCCGCGAAAAGTGACCAGGCTGAGGCTTACCCGAGGTTGCGGATTGGGCAAACTGCGGTCGCTTGCGGGACAGGCTCCCCCGGGTTTTCCACACGCCCACAGGTGTCGGTCGGTGACACCCTGACCCGGTGATAGGCGACACCCTTACGAGCTTCTCAGAGCCGCTATTCGACGGTACGGGGGTGCTCCTGGTTGAAGGTCCTGAGGTCGGATTCTGCCGTCTTGATGGCATCCTGGCGGACCTTCAACTGATCGCTCAGTAAGCGCGGCACCTGCCGGGACGTGAGCGGATCGGTTGAAGTGGCCAGAGTTCGGTATGCCTCGCGGGCCTCTCGCAGCTTCTTCATCTTCTGCTGACGTTGTACCTCAATCTCGCTCTCGTTCATCACGCTCCCTTACCAGCCCATCCTTCTTCACTCTGCCCGTTTCTGTATAGGGACTTTGTACCCTGTCATTTGCCCTGGGCAGGTGTTATGCCTGAGGGTGTCGGGTCAGTCGCAGTAGTTGGGGGGATTCCGCTCACTGGCCCGACCGGGGGGCGGGGCTCGTCCCGAGCAGCTGGAACCGGCCATTGACACGCGACACCCGGAGCGTAGGCTTCAAATTATGCCGGTTACGGAGTCGGTGGCTGATTCCAAGATCCTGGGGTCGTTCAGTTCGGCTGGCGGGCTGTGCTCGAGCTCCGCTTGCATCAAGATGGCGCAGACCAAGTGCACAAAATGCGACATGCGCTACTGCTACGAGCACTCGAAGCACCCTGAGCATCGCTAGGCCGTACCCTCACCCGGATCGGCCCGCCAACCGACCACCCCGAAAGGTAGCCCGGTAGTGCCTGGTCGGGGGCAGTTAGCTGACCGCGAGCAGCCACCAGTGCACCAATGCAGATAACGCGACCCTGAGCCGGTGTTAAGGACACCGTCTGAGCTCGCACAATGTGCGGGTCGGCGGCGCTCGACACAGCTGCTCACGAGGAGCTTTGCGAGAGTGGAATGAATGCATGGGATATCTGACGGCTGCCGGCCGCGTCGTTTTGTCCTTCAGCGAGGCGCTTATGACGCCGAAACATGGTCTGATGAGTGATTCAGGCGCACCACGACGATGAGTGATACAGCCCCCGGCCCAGGCTGGTGGCAAGCGAGCGACGGAAAGTGGTACGCGCCCGAACTCCATCCTTCCGCAAGGTCCTCGCCACCTCCCAGAGACCACCCTCCAACAGCTGGGAACCCGTCCTGGCAGTCCGCGGAGACTTGGTCACCTCCGCCAAGACCGTGGCCAAGCCCTCCCGCTGGCCTCCCACAGTTTCCTCAGTTCTCCCCGCCGGGAGATTCTTACGGAGGGCCAAGCCCTTGGAGCGCCCCGGCGGAACAACCGCGCCGGCAACGTCACCTCCGGACGGGATTCATCGTCGCGCTCGTCGTAGCGGTCTCCCTCTTGGTTCTTGCTGCAGTCGGTATCGGAGTTCGTCAGGCGTCCGGTCCATTCAACACGGCGCCCTATCCGCGGCTTCCACTAGATCTCTCGAAGCAGTCGCTGAGCCCGGTTCTGACTCTGTCCCAACCGACTGGTCCTCTGATCACTCCATTCCAGGCAACCGAAGTGGCCACGGCATTGTGGACGACACGGGAGGATGCCCTCGTCCATCGCCGACTAGGGGTGCTTGGACAAATAGAAACTGGCCCACCTGCCGCCGAGGACACCGAATATCTCAGAAGCCTCCAGTATGGCCTTGGCCGGACCGAATTCATCTCTCCGCGTCCGGCAGAAGCGGTCAAGGTGTACGTCCCTCGACAACAATCCTGGCCTATTTACTTTGCAGCCTCGATTGCGGCCGTCCCCAGCTCCACGGGGGCATCCAACGGCTTCATGGTCATGACTCGGTCAGGACCCACGGACTCGTGGAAGATTGCCTTCCTCATCGGAGGGGACGGATCCACACCTGATCTGTCGATCCCCTATCCAGACGTCGACGCCGAAGGGTACGACGTTATAACCGCGTCGAGCTTCCTCCCGACCGCCGTTTGGTTCAACCATCTGACGAACTACTACACGACATGGAGAGATACTGGTACCGCCCCGAGTCCAGACGTCTTTGTCCCGGGCCAACTAACGAGCCAGCAAGGTCAACACATTGCCGCCCGGCCCCAGGGATACATCGGCGACGATGGCGAGGTCTCGGCAACTTCCCGATTTCAGAGTCCTTCACCGGAAGACCAATGGTTGGTGGGAGTTGGCGGAACGCCCGTCATGTGTGGAGACATCACCGATTCGGTTACCAACTCGCCCCTAAAGGGAATGCTGCTTCAGACGAGCGATCGGTACGGTTGGGGTCCGGAGGTGGCCCCGGGGTACTACAAGAGAGTCATCATCAACTACGACTTCCCTGTCTGTATTTCCTCGGGATATACGCCACCGGGCATGCTGGGGGTGATTGGGAACCCGGTCTACCAGATCAGTTCGTTTGGTGTGCGTTGAACGGCGAGCTGATCTTGAGAGCACTGAGCATCGACCTCGGCCACCCTTCTTGTATCGGCTAACAGTTCCTACTGATCCGATATGGGACGGTTTGAACCGAACCACGCACTAGTGACCAGCCTATCCACGACATGCAGCCTCAGTCGGTTGAATCGGTAGTCCGCTGACACCGGTTGTTCCTGGCACTGTCGCATCCTGCCAGACTTGGGCTTGTCCGGCCCTGACCCGATGGTCGGGGACACTCGGACTTGGTTAATCGCCATAAACTGAGCAGGTGGGATCATTACTCGACGGGGATATGTGGAAGCGAAATGGATCCAAGGGTGGCGTCTTCTGCGTCGTCTGCGGGACGCCTGTCCCTGGTGCACCCTTCACCTCGCCGAACGCCGTTCTCTACCTAAGCCAGTCGGTCGGACCGATACCGGGTGCCAAGGCCAAGTTGGTGGTCCTGCACCAGGACTGTCTGGCAGGGGGCGAAGCGACAGCCCAAGACCAGGGGTACGGCTGGCAGTGTCCTCCGAGTCCAGATTGGGACGATCCAAATAGGACCTGGAAGCCGCCGACATCACCCGTATAGCCGGTGGTATGGGATACATGATCCGGAATATTGTGATCTGGACCTCGGTCTCACCGACATGCCACGATGACGGTCGAGACGCTCCCCGCCCGAGGACCACTAATGCTACCTAACAGGAGCCAGTCTGAAGCGTGGAACGGCGGCGAGTCGGTGCATTACGTCGACCATGCCGACCGCTACGACCGCCAACTAGCGCCGATCACCGAGGCGCTACTTGATCAGGTCCGACTGAAGCCCCATTGCTCCTTGCTCGATGTGGGCTGTGGCTGCGGAGCGCTCACCCTCGCGGCATCAGGTATCTTCCACTCGGCGGTCGGTCTCGACATATCGGTGCCGCTGACGGAGGTCGCGTCCGGGCGGGCCCAAACAGCGCACATCGAAAACGTCGAGTTCATCGTCGGCGATGCCCAGACCCACGCCTTCGCGTCGGGCACGTTCGACCTGATAGTCAGTCAGTTCGGGCTCATGTTTTTCGATGACCCGGTCGGGGCATTCTCGAACTTGCGACGCTCGCTTGCTCCCGACGGCCAACTCGCATTCGTAAGCTGGCAGGCTCTCACCGCTAACGAATGGCTCACTGTCGTTGCCAATGAGGTGGCGAACTACGTCGAGATCCCCGAGTTCGGCGGCCTCGCAATGGGGCCGGGGATGTTCGCGCTCAAGGACCGGAAGGAGACAACAGCGCTCCTCGAATCTGCGGGATTCACCGATGTGGTCTTCGAGCCGCTCGCACCGACCATCCTTATAGGTGGGGGCGGCACGGTCGATCAGTCGATGGACTTCCTCCTCGGGATGGGGATGGTCCGAGGACTTATCGGCCTCGCAGGGAGTGACCACCATGACGAGGTGGTCGAAGGTGTCCGTTCGTCCCTCACCGAGCGCTACGAGCCCGGTGTGGGTGCACGGTTCGGGGCTGGTGCATGGCTGGTCACCGGGCGGCGCCTAAAGCACTAGTCCGGCGAGGCCGAGGACGACCTCACCCCAAAGCGCCGGTCGTGGGCAGGGCATATTCGGCGTTCTGGGACAGAGCACAGCTCGGTCCGGCCCTATACGCTCGACCATGGCAACAACCCTGAAAGGCAGAGTCTTTTAGTCTCCGCTGGATATGTGTTAGGGAATGATCCCCAAGCGTCAATGGGTTATACGAGGCGTTCTTCGATGATGTCGAGGTTGACGAATTTGGGGGGACCGTCAGACAGGGCCGTCGTCTTCTTCGAAAGTGCATCTGTCTCGGGGAGCGCCGAATTCTTCATTGCGTCTTCGTAGGAGTCGAAGAAGACAACGACCATATAGCGGCCCGGGTTGTCACGGTCCTGGCAGACCGCGCTCCGCCCTACCGTGCGTTTGCCCTCGGTGGCCTTCTGCCACTCGTCGACGGCCGCCCGGATCTCGTCAATCTTGGACGTCCGCAACTGCATGATCTGGATGAATGATGACATGACTTCTTCCTAGTAGTTCGAATGATTTGAACGGGCCCCGAGGGGAGCTACGTTCAGGGACGACTGGACGACCTTTACGACCGTTTCGGTACGGTCGTAGCGCACAACGCGCCCTAGGGCCTTGCCTCCAGCACGAGGTTGAACGGGGTCTCCGTCGTCCGACGAAATGAACGGTACCCCGCGTCCGCAAAGAGCTGTCGCAACCGATCTTCCCCCGCTTGGGCACCCAAAGCCGTTCCGACCTCCTGGGACAGCGATGCCGGGGTGCAAAGGAGGGTCGACGCCCCATAGAACATCCGACCCACGGGGTTGATGTTCTCCTCAAGCGCATCATTGGCATACGGCTCTACGAGCAGGACGGTGCCATCTGCGGCGAGCGAATCCCACGCGTGTGCCGCTGCTCCGAGTGGATCACCCATGTCGTGCAGGCAGTCAAAGAAGCACACCAGGTCATAGTCGCTTCCGGTGTATTCCTTGGCCGACGCGACACTGAATTCGACCCGGTCAGCGACGCCGGCCTCGACGGCCCGCTTCCGCGCCGTGTCGATCGACGCCTCGTGGTAGTCGAAGCCGACGAACCGGGAGTTCGGATATGCCTGGGCCATGATGATGGCCGACGCACCGTGACCGCACCCGACGTCGGCCACAAGGGCCCCGTCCTCCAGCTTCTTCTGGACTCCCTCCAGGGATGGTACCCACGCCGAAGTCAGATTCGCCCGATAGCCAGGCCGAAAGAACCGTTCAGTTCCGGCGAACAGCCGAGGGTGGTGCTCATGCCAGCCCACACCTTCGCCCGTGCGGAATGCGTCGAGGATCCGGTCTTCCGAACCCCAGCAGGCGGCCATCAGGTCGAAGGCGCCGCCAAGGAAGACCGGGCTGTCCTCGTCGGCCAGGGCGAAAGCGTGTTCGTCGGGTAGCTCGTAGGTGGTGGTTGGCGGGTCATAGGTGATGTAGCCGCCCGCCACCTGATTGCCGAGCCACTCGCGCACATAGCGCTCGCTGGTGTCCGTGCGTTCGGCAATTTGCGTCGAGGTCAGGGGACCTGCCCCTGCCATTGCCTTGTAGAGACCCAGCTTGTCGCCGATGGTCATCAATTCCACAGAGATGGCGGCGGACATGTCGGTCACCGCCTTGCCCATGAACTCCATGAGTTTCTCTTCGTCAATCGTAGGCATGTTGATCCTCCTCGAAGTGTGTGCGTGTGAGCCACCCGGACACTCTCGTGTTCAGCTAATTCGGGCAGCAGAAAGGCTTGAATGAATCAAGGCGCTGTCAAGGTCTCAGGTTCGCATGAGACCGCGATTGCTCCGTTGAGGGACGTGGATGGATCCACGACAGTTGGCTTCCTGCGGAACAGGCGGTCAGGGCCCTCGAATGGGTGCTCTGCGAAAGTGCAGGCGGCGTAGCCTTTGGGCGAGGGCAGCGACGAGACGGTGATGGGTTGCGCTGGGTCCGGGCGGCGCTGTGCCCGAGGAGTCGCCGGGGTCCATCCCATTGAGATGGACCGCAGCCTCTGACGGCACGGCCGACTCGCTGCCAAGTGTGATCAGCGGCAGATTCGCGGTAGCCGGATCACCGTCGGCATCGATGACGGTCACCGCGGTCAACCCGACTACGAGAAGGGAGAGGAGAACCAGACGCATAATCCTCATGCCAACGACCCAACCGCTTCCGAATTCGGCAAACCCGCCACGATCAATAGATTGGAGGTCAGGCCTGGGTCCTAGCGATGGAATCGAGACTCCGCGGCTGTTGGCCCCATTGTTAGCCGAGGCGGGCGAGTGGAGGAAGGGAGAAGATCTGGCACCCAAGACGCCACCCAAGTCGTTCGGATCTTCCACAATCCAGCCCGTTCGATCGACGGTCACAGAGTCAAAGAAGTACCGAGCCTTGCGGTTCCCCCGTCTATTCCTCTTCCGCCACCCTCTTGATCGCGGCCAGGGTCTCCGCCATCCCCAGATAGGCGCCACCGGCCCGCTGAGTGATCTGGTCATCGGCGTCGTCACCGAACCGTTCGCGGAACCTTTTAATCCCCTGCGGTAGGCACGTCCAGGTCTCCGTTACTTGGGTCCCGCCGAGTGCATCGGCGAACTTATACGACCATCGGATCCAGGACCCTCCCACGACGAACGTGAACTCCCGCCCGCGGTGGGCCACGGTCACTTCGGCGCGGGTCTCCCACGGGGATCGCGGATCCCCCGATCCTTTCCGGGGCTCATTCCTACCGGTGAACCAAGCACCCGCGCGCGGCCCATCACCCAAGTCCCACCAGCATGTCGTGCAGATGGGGCTCCACTCGCCTATGCGGGTGACATCGGAGACCAGGTCGTAGAGGACGTCGCGTCGGCGGGCGATCACGATGGAGTCCGAGAATGTGGGGGTGACCACCTATCCAGTATTAACCCCCAATGGCCATAACCGCACCCGGTTGCCCGTAGAGTCAGCCGAGATGGCCTTCTCTGATCCTCCCGGGCGCCCGCACCTTGACCTGGGTGGATGGCATCGCCTGGCGCAGTCCCTCGGGTCCAGCCGTCCACCGTCCGAACTGGAACGGATGACTGGCGGGCTGGAATGCCAGACCTTCCTGGTCACCCTCGGTCGCCAGCATTTGGTGGTGAAGATCTTTTCAACCGACGGATCCCATGCCACCACGGAGTTCGACAATCTGTCGATCGTTGCCCGAGCCGATGTGCCGACGCCCGATCCCATCTTCCTCGATGCCAGCGGCGACTGGTTTGGAGTTCCGGCGATCGTGATGACCGCCGTGCCCGGGAGGCCGGATCTCAATCCCGCGAACGTCGAGAGGTGGGTTCACGGTGCCGCCCAGGGCCTGGCCGCTATCCACGCCGTCGATCCGAGGAATGCTTATGTGGTCAAGGTTCCTCGCTGGCAGAGGTGGCGACCCGAGGTCGAACTGATGGGGGATCAAGCAGCCGTAGTCGAGCAGGTGCTGGCCAAACTGTACGGACGGGCCGAGTCCTACCCCAAGGTATTCAGTCACGACGACTACAACCCCGGCAACGTTCTCTTCGATGACGGTGACCTGTCCGGGGTCGTGGACTGGGCCGATGTGACCGTCGAACCTGCTCAAGCGGCCGTGGCTCAGTACCGGCACCTCTTGGCCATCCATCCCGGCGGTGATAGCCCGGATCAGTTCCTGAGCGTGTACCTGGCAGCATCGGGTCGATCACTGGCGGACCTGCCCCTGTGGGACGTCCTGTACGGGCTCAGGGGAGTCGCTGCGGTCGACCACTGGGTACAAGCGTACGGCGGGTTAGGGGTCGATCTAACGGTGGATGAGATCAACGCGCGGTCGAGGGACTGGGTCGGACGCGCGTTGATGGAGGGTAGGATCTGACCATCGCCGGCCAACCGATGGGGGGCGACCGATCGTTTGCGCGATGGACTGCCCTGACTCGCGTGACCGGTCCAGGCGGCCCGGAGTATCGGTATCCGCCCGCATATTCGGACCGATTCGTTGCCATCCGACCGCACCAGTCGAAGTAGTACCTAGCCGCATTTGTAACCGATTAAGGAGTCGTGTCCGGCCACCAGTTCGCCCGCTTGATCTGACTGCGGATTCGGGAGGCCAGCTGGCAACGATGTGGTCGCTGGTGCAGAGGTTAGGGTGATCGAGTTGCCCGTCTGGCTTCCTCCGAGCTGGACGAGCCCTCCGGCAGGAACCGGAATCGGCGTCGGAGCGCTCACGAGGCCCATCCACGAGTACTGGTAAGTGGCCACACTCGAACAGTTGCCCGTAAATAGGTCATAGGTGGGCCAGCCGGCGTTGGATTGGCCGGTCGAGTAGGTCATGAGGCTTGATGTCGGCGGGGCCGTGAGGGTTGTCGGGGGAGAAGTAGTCGTAGTTGATGCGGTCGTCGTGCTCGACGAGTTCGCACCTGCGCCGTGGGCGGCGTTGTTCGGTCCTGGCCCACGGGTCACGAGAGCAGTGATCGACACAGCGGCGCCGGCCAGGATCAGAACAATCACGACGATCATCCAGCCGTTAAGCCTGCTGCCGGGATGCTCGGGCTCGTCAGCCACGGCACAAGGCTAGGGCAGGGGCCGTTGCCGAAGTGTTTGCGGGTGGCGCCGAGCACCGGTGATGTACATGACCAGGGTCCGCCAGCCGAAGGCTTGGACTAGTCCCTCGCCTAGTCTTCTGCGTGCCATGGGCCCCACTGTGTCCCATCCCACCACCGTCGGGGCCCGCCCTCTGCCTCTCGATACCATCCTGGTAGCGGTATCTGCCGGCTCGGTGAAACAGCACCCGGGCTTATTCCCGCTTCTTCTCGAACTGCGGACCTTTGCGAGATCTCAGCCTTCTCCACCGAGGTGCGCATCGCCATCGCAAGCGCCACTATCCAGCCAATCACCGTCCAACCGAGCAAGACGTTGATCGTTACTACGCTTCCAAGGTCGACGACCTGTCGATCGACGCCCACTATCGTCGGAATGAAGTAGAGGAACAGAGCGACGAATACCGCACACCCGATCGCCAAGGACCCATGGGTCGATATTGCCGCCGTCATTCTTCGATGTATCGACCTCTCAATTCAAAAACTGAAATCCTCTTTCCGTCAGGCAGGCGGGCCGGGTCTAACGTTTCCAGTGAAGTTCTGTTCGGTCAGCGCTGATCCGGATTCAACGCATCCGGGCCTTCCGCAGTAGGTCAGACTGAGCCCATGGAGGTGGACTGCGTTTGCTCGATTGGACCTTGACCTCCCTGTGAACGCAGCCCTCGCTGGCCTATTGACCGGTCTGTCCCTCATTGTGGCAATAGGCGCACAGAATGCTTTCCTTCTGCGCCTGGGCCTCACCCGCCAGCATGTCGGCATTGCCGTCACGATCTGTGCAATCTCGGACATCATCCTGATCCTGCTCGGGATAGGCGGAATCGGCCGTGTCACTCGCTCGTACCCTGGGGTGCTGGAGGTCCTCAAATGGGTCGGTGTCGCCTACCTTGTGGGCTATTCGCTCCACTCGTTCTGGCGGGCGAGCCGACGCCAGGTTCTCCTTCCGTCTGCGGCCGATCGTCCTTCACGGAGAGCCATCGCCTCGACAACGCTTGCATTCACATTCCTGAACCCACACGTCTATCTCGACACCGTCCTGCTTCTTGGGTCCATCGGTAATCAGTACGGCGACAGCAGGTGGCTGTTCGCTGCCGGAGCCTGTACTGGATCGATTGTTTGGTTCGTCGGCCTTGGATACGGAGCCAGAGCGATGGCCCCGCTGATGTCGCGACCGGCAACTTGGCGTGTCCTTGAACTCCTCATCGGCATCGTCATGCTCGAGGTGGCATTCAACGTCGCCACTACGCACGTCGCTGCGTAGCCGCCGTGGGAAGTCGAGGCCGACACCCCATAGGCCCAGTGGTTGGTTCGACGGCTGGAAAGGGGCTCATGGGGCATGGGAGGTGGGGAGCAGGGGGGACAGACGGAGTGTGAAGGGGTCGGGATGATCGGTTGCCACCGGCGATTAATCGGTCCGCGATACCCTGCTGTTGTTCATCCAGAGGATCCGAGGGACCTGGCCCAGTGAAGATCCGGCAACCTGCTCTGTTGCAAGGTGCCAATGCCAGGACCGATGAGGAGGACTCATGGACTTGCTGCTTGGCCTTCCGTCCCTCGATGGCCGTTTGGTCCGGTTGGAGCCCCTATCCCAGAAGCATGCCGCAGACCTGGCGACCGCGGCAGAGGAGGAGCGGAGCGCGTACGGATTCACCTGGGTTCCGCGTGCATTCGAGGTCGAGGACTACATCACTTCCCACTTGGAACGAGCGGAGTCCAAAAAGTTCGCCCCCTTCGCCCAGATCCGGCTGGCCGATGATCGCGCTGTCGGTTGCACCGCATACTGGGATATCCGAATCCTCCCTGGACGATCCGATCCGTATGCCCTCGAGATCGGCTTCACATGGCTCAGCGCGTCCGCCCAGCGGACCGGCATCAATGTCGAGGCCAAGTACCTCCTCCTCAAACACGCCTTTGAACGGGTTGGCGTGGCCCGGGTCGACTTGAAGACGGACGCCCGGAACGACCAGTCTCGGAGGGCGATCGAGGGAATCGGTGCCCAGTTCGAAGGGGTGCTGCGGAAATGGTCTCAGTCGTGGGTGCGAGGCGAGGAGGGCGGGTTACGCGACTCGGCGATGTTCGCGGGTAATTGAGTCGGAGTGGCCGGAGTGCGAAGTACAACTGCGGAGTCGACTGGATCGTGTCGAGGGCCGATAACCATGCTGTCGGTCACGACGCCGTCGGCGTGTAACTACCTGGCTCAGGGGATCCTGTCGTGATCGCCAGCCGGTTCCAAGCATTGATCTCGATGATCAGATACAGGAGTCTTGTCCGTTCTTCGGGGGTGAAAGCCGACGACGCCTCGTCAAGGACGGAGTGGGGATCTCCTCCCCAGCGACCAGAGTCACGGCCTCCGTTAGGGCTAGGGCTGCACGTTCACGGTCTGTGAAGAACGGTGTCTCCCGCCAGGCGTTCAACGCATACAAACGCTGCTCGGATTCTCCTTGGGCACGGGCATCCTTGGAGTGCATGTCGATGCAGTACGCACAACCGTTGATCTGCGATGCCCGCATCTTTACCAACTCGATGAGGCCGGGTTCCAGGTCGGATCCCTTGACCAGGCGACTCAGTTGTTGGAGGGCCTTGTAGCCCTCCGGCCAGTGTGGGAATAGTCCTCTATGCACAGTACCTGTCATCTGCGGCAGCGTACCCAGGTACACCGGAGTTGGGGAGAGGCCAACTCCCCCTTATGGCTCCATGGCCCGACGAACGCCCGCCATGGGTCCGTTGCGTGGCATGCGAGAGGCTCGAAAGACGATCTAAGGCCCGATCCGTTCAATGCGTCCACAGCTCTCCCACATCCGTCCTGTCGAACTACCTGGTCAGAGCCCAACTTTGACGCAGTAGACGGATTGGACGCTTACTTCGGAAGAAGTTAGGGATTGAGGAGGAAGGCGCTGTGGGGGTGACGTGAATAAAACACAAAAATGGAAACGTCCGTCCAATCCGTCCGAAGCGTCTAGCCCGCCCTCACACCCCCTCGGCGCCAGGTGCCGGTACACCGTCTTCCGACTCACCCCGATCGTGTGGGCGATGGCCTCAACCGTGTGATCTTTGGACTCGTACATCTCCCTCCGCACCTTGACCTTTGTCCGGGGTCATCTTCGCCGGCCGACCACCGACCCGACCTCGAGCTCGTCAGGTAGATTCACGAATCCAACCGCTAATATTGTCGTATGGCCGAGGTCAGGTTCCTTACGATCCATGCCCGAGCCCTCGTCTGCATGGCTGATGATACCGACGTGCGCCTACGAGACATCGCATTGAGGCTCAACATCAGTGAACGGAATGTTTGGGACACTATCGAGGATCTGATCGCGGCCGGTTACGTGGTCAAGGAGAAGGAGGGCCGTCGCAACCGCTCTACGGTCCAGGTCGACGCGCCTATGGATGAAGCCAATGGTCGGCAAGAAACGGTCGGTGAACTGTCGGACGCATTGGTTGGGACCGCAACGAGAAGAAGGAGGATCACCCGATAACGGCGGCCGGGCCAGGCCGCGGGGACTCCGTCCGTCGATGTCCCTCATGTCGGATGTCGGTCAGTGGCGTGGGCGACCCACAGTCGGAATGGGGCTGGTTCGGCGGTCGCGACAGTAAGCACCGGCGTTTGGTAGTCCGAAATGTGTCCCACTGGGCCGGCGATCGGGGGCAGGCTAAATCTGGGGAGTGGGAGCCATTTCCATGATGGCCGCCAGCTATATCCTCCTCGCGATAACGATTAGCTCGCGTTCACCCGGACCCGAGGGACGCCTATCCCAGTCACCAAAGACATCTTGGACGGAGAATCCCACCGAGGCGAGAGAGTGCCTGAGGAACTCTTCGCTGCGGAATCGAAGGGCAAAAGGTGAAAGCAGCTCCTCGTTACTCTCGACGAGGCGTCGGTGGCCTACCGCGTAAACGACATCCCCCTCCATGGCCGTTGCCTCGGTCCAGGACTCGATTGGACCGTAGATGGAGTCCGGAATGATCCGCTTCCTACCGGTCCACGTCTTCCATTCCCTCGCCCGCGGGTCGCGGCTCTCGAAGGCCAAGAATCCTCCCGGCCTGAGCGCTTCCCACACCCCAGCCAAAGTCTCCAGCCACTCGTCATCCTTCAGGATGAACTGGGCAACATGGCCGCTCATGATTGCCAGGTCAGCTCCTGGCGTTCGCAGTTGTCCGGCACCCCCTTGGAGCCACTGCACGCCGTCGGCTCCGGGCTTTTGTATGGCCACCTCCAGCATCACGGCAGACGGATCGATCCCGATCATTCGATAGCCCCTACTCGCGAACTGCAGCGTGACGATGCCCGTACCGCATCCGAGGTCAATGACCAGCTCAGCACTGACCTCTTCAGCAATCCCAAGGTAGAAGTCGGGTTGCATCCCCGGTTCGTATGAGTTAACCGTGTCATAAATGGCTACTTGGCGCGGATCGGTGAACTCAGGAGCAGGTCGCCTCAACCCATCTTCCCTTTACGGTACTTCTGGTCCCTTGACTCGATGGAAACTGGGAATCGAGCCGTTTCGAGCGATCCCAGAAGCTGCCTTACGTCCCTTCCATTCAGACCCCAGTCATATGCGCCCTCGGACCGTTCGTTCACTATCTGCAATCTCACCTGATCCGTATCGGTCGACAGAATCTGGATACGCATAACGATGGTGACGCCGATCACGGAAACTCCCCACTCTCGATCATCGAAATTCCCCAGGTGCTCGCCCGGGATGGGGTGATGCCAAAGACTATGTCTTGGAGTTGGACTTCACCCCCTTCGTGAGCTTCTCGGCCTGGGCTCGATGGGCCCGCATCCGATAGCTCTCGCCGTCGATGTTGAATACGACCGACCGGTGGAGCAGCCGGTCGAGCATGGCGGCGGCCACCATGGGGTCGTCGAAGATCTTCCCCCAGGACCCGACGCCCAAGTTCGTGGTGAGCACGGTCGAGCTCTTCAGGTAGCGCTGGGTGATCACCTGGAAGAGGGCGGCAGCTGCCTCGTTGGCCAGGGGCAGGTAGCCGACCTCGTCGATGACCAACAGTCTGGGTCCGGCGAAGAAGCGCATGGTGGTGGCCCACCGTCCTTCGAGGGCCGCCCGGTGACAGCGGGCCACCAGGTCTGCCGCCGTTGTGTGATAGGTGCGATAGCCCGCGTCGATGGAGGCCCGGGCCAGGGCGACGGCCAGCATGGTCTTGCCCACCCCGGGTGGCCCGATGAACAGCACGTTGGTGGCGTCCTCTAAGAACCGCAGCGTGGCCAGCTCGTTGACCAGCTTCTTGTCGATCGACGGCTGGGCGTCGAAGTCGAAGTCCTCCAGCCGGAACGGCGAGGGCAGCGAGGCGAAGCGCTCGAGACTGGCCCGCCGGCGGATCTCGGTGGCTGCGACCTCCACCTGCAGGATCCTCTCGAGGAAGGCCGTGTGACCGAGCTTCTGACTGGTGGCGTACTCGAGCTCGGCGGGGAGGGCCTCGGCGGCGGCGGCCATGCGCAGGTAGGCCAGATGGCCCCGGGCCTGCTGATAGAGGGAGTTGTCGCTCATCGGATGCCCTCGACCAGGTCGGCATAGCCCGACAGGTCGACCGTGACCTCTCGGCCCTCGGTGCCGAGCAGGCGGGCCGCCTCGGCCAGCGACTCGGGACCGGGCGGCCGATTGGCCTTGGTGTCGCAGGGTCGGGCCGTGGTGAAGCTGGACAGGACGACCGACTCCAGAGCCGTTCGATGCTCGGGGGTGCGCACGATGGTCCCTGCACCACTCGGGGCCAGCCGATGACTGACCGGGAGTGCCCCCGAGGCGGCATGGACCTGGAGGGTCGACGAAGCGAGCCGGTGTCGCAGCTCGAGGGTCGTCCCGGACAACCCCGGCTGCACGGAGTAGCGGTTGCCCCGGAAGGCGACGGTGGCGTTGTCGTCCACTGGTCGTTCGACGATGACGGTGGCTGGAAACGGGAGCGTCGGCAGGGCCAACAACGGCTCGGCGTCGGCCAGTTCGCCCACCGTCGTCTTCTCCCCGAAGGCGGTGCGCCGTGGTCGGGCGTCTCCGGGCCCCGAGAGGAACCGGTCGAGCAGGAGCTGGGCCTCCTCGGGACTCTTCGCACCGAGGGATCGCCACCATCGGCCCGACGTGTAGCTCACCGCCGCCTCGACCGCCCCTTTGCGATTGCCGCGCCTCGGCGGACAGGGCTCGACGATGGCTCGGTAGTGCTTGGCCACCGGGGCGAACGTCGCCTGGACGTCCTTCGTGCCCGGACGGATCACCGTGGCCAGCCGGTCCGTCCTCCAGACCCGTGGCGTCCCGCCCAGGCGCCGGAGCACGCCGTCCATGGCCTCGATGAGATGGGCCTGGTCCATCGACTCGGCGAGGACCCCCCGGGTCCGGCTCGAGTGGGGCAACGTGCCGAGCAGGACATAGGCGGTCCCGCCCCATGGGGCCCGGCGACGCTCGAACCAGTCCCATTGGATCTCCTCGCCCGGGGGGTGGTCGATCTCGATGGTGTCGCGGCCCTTCACGCCTGAGCACGCCTCGCAGTGCGGGCGCAGGCCCTTGGTCCGGACCTGGCGCACGAACGTCGGATAGCTCTGGGAGTAGCCGAGCGTTTTGACCTCCTCGAACAGGACGGTGCCCCAGACGTGGTGGTCATCGGCGAAGCGGGCGGTCAGGTACTTCTCGAAGGGGGCCAACGGGTCCGGCCCACGGCGGGCCCGCACGCCCGGGACCCGTTCGTCGTTCAGATAGGCCCGGATCGTCTTCCGGTCGCGGTCCAGGTGACGGGCGATGGCCGAGATCGACCATCCCCTCTTCCTCAGTGCATGAGCTTCCACGTCTTCTCCTCGTGTGAGCATGGAGGTGGCTCCTTCGGGCTGGTTGGCATAGGAACCGCCAGCTTCGAAGGGGGCCTCACCTCAGGTGGTGGATCTGTGCATCCACCCCGGGCTCACAACTGGGGAATTTCAGTGATCATCTCTGGGGAGTTTCCGGTGATCGACGACAATGGCACCCGACCAATGCCGTGCTCGAAAGACTTGGCTGGGTATCGTCCATGAGATGTGACGCCACTTCCATTTCGCATCAAAGAACGCATCGACAGCGTCGACCGCTTCATCACGATTGCCCCTGACCAGAACCTCTGTCCTTGTCCATATGCACTTTTCACGATCTTGTGTTGAGTGGTCGTGGAAGAAGCTAATCCATCGGAGGAGCCAGCGTCCTCCCCGGTGCCACCAATGCCGATCATGGGCAGTTAGCTGCCAACAAGCATTCGTCCGCGGATAATGCGCCCGAGCCGGTGGTAGGGGACACACGGATCGGCAAAGATGACGGTCGTGAGGTATCGATGGTCCATGTCAACGATGGCTGAGTCACCTGGCTCCGGCGAGTCAGCCCGAAAGCCGGTTGGGTGACGAAGGTGGTCGGTGGCATCGGTCTCGTTGCAGTGTCTTACCGGATGGCCACGGACCAGGCCGATGATGACATCCACGGACTGTCGTCGGCACTCCCCGACTGGCGCCCGGCATCCTGGAGCGCACTAACAAAGGCCAGTCAATGTCGGACGTAGATCGACCGTTACCCAGACCCAACTCCGCCTAAGGGCACCACTCAACTGGTCTCTGCATAGATCGGTGTGGAGGGGTTGTCTGTGTCGTTTCGCGACGTCCATCCCGCTGATGTACAGGCGGCCGGCGCAGTGCAGCTGACACCAGTGAGAAAAGTCCTTGACGTAGCTGAATTGGCAATGATGTTGGCCTGTCCCCACACATCATCTGACTCGAACAGGTAGAAACCATTGCCATTCTCAGCCCCGGTCGCAGTGCAGTCGCCAGCATCTGTGCAACTAATCGTCCATAGAGTCGCCGACCCAGACAGCACCAAGTTACCCGGACTCCAGACGCCGCCCGACTCAACGGCATACGAGGCACCAGTACTGGTTCCAGAGGAGTTGGTGCTCTCACCAACCGCCGTGCAGTCACCAGGGCCCGTGCAACTTACACTGTTCTCGTAGCCCTTGGTGTAACCGGCGGGGCCGGGGATTACATCTACGGACCCCCACAAGCCACCCGATTCCGATACCTCAACCGGTGTTCCGTTGAAAACGGGCTCACTGCCGACCGCGGTGCAGTCCCCGGCGTCCAAACAACTCACGCTGCTGAGGAAACTGTCCTCTGAGAGATCTGTCAACGGACCCCAGACACCCGCGGATTCGATGGCATAGGCCGCTTCTTGGGCAGCTGAGTCATAGCCGACCGCGGTGCAGTCAGCACTGTCTGCGCAACTCACCCCGCTAAGTTCTGCGTCACCGCTGGGGTCGGAGACGTCTGCGGCTGGAGCCCACTCACCGTCTGATTCGGTGGCATAAATGGGCACTGGGTGCGCACCTTCAGCCGTTGTTGTTGCCCCGACCGCGGTGCAATCATCAGCGTCGATACAGCTCACGCTGGCGAAAGAAGCGCCACTTGGAGCGTCGAGAGTGGTGGCTGAACTCCAGATTCCGTTGACCTCGCTGGCAACCAAGACGCCCCCGACAGCCGTGCAGTCACCCGCCCCTGTACAGCTGACGCTGACGAACTGCCCGGTATGACCCGGAATAGTTGTGGCTGGTCCGAACAGTCCCTGCATCGGCACGACGCCGTTCGACGCAGATGAGGACCCAGTTCCAGCCGCATTGGTGGCGGCCACATCCAAGGCGTAGGTGTCTCCGTCGGTTAGGCCCGTCATCACGATCGGACTTGATCCTGCAGTCTGCGACTCACCCCCATTCAGTGCGTCTGTCTCGTCGGTGGCTGTTACGACATAGCTGGTGATCGGAGTGAAACCAGCGCTCGATGGCGCGTTGAAGATCACAGTCGCCGACCCATCGTGTGGCGTTGCGAAGACGCTCGTCGGCCTTCCCGGCTTTGCGCCCGAAGTGCTGAATTCCTCTACCAGGTTGAACTCACTCGATTTCACCGTCGTGGTCCCGGTTGCGGAGACAAAAAAATGATAATAGATACGTTCCTTCCCGCTATTTCCGGGAATCGTGACGCGTTTGGTGACTTGTATCGGTGTGGAGCCGCTGGTGCAGTTGATCTTGGCGGGAAGGCCTGGGACCGTCGCTCTGGAAGAAAAGGTACAGGTGCTGGCATGGACCACCGTGGCCCTCAGAGTCACGGTGCCACCTCCAGAGCTCACTTCCGTTGGCGTGATACTTCTGCTCTCAATTGTCGGGGCGGGATTCGTTGAGGCTCCCGCTTGCCCGTCGGCTGCGAGTCCCTGAAGGGCGCCAGCCATCAAGAACAGAATCGCAATAACCACCCGGGTATTTGCACGCCATCCGGAAGATGCTCTGGACACCGGCCCACCTCCCAGCTCGGATGGCACGAACGGTAGCACCTCAAGGGCATACGAGGTCCGCTCGCGGTTCGGACGAAGCCTCAGGGTCCGGTGCTCGTGCAGCTCACGCCCGGTATCGGACAGGTGCGAGCGAGAGTGTCGGAAGGGGGACTTGTCCAATCCCCGACAGGCGGCTGACTCCCTGGTCCGGTGCCGAGCCGGTGTTATGGGTCACCCTCTGCCGAAGGTGCGAGGAGACCATGCGATCGATCTCAGCGACATGTCGTGTGAGGTTCGGTCCCCGAATATACGCCTGCATTGGCGAAGAGATTGTTGGGTATCTTAGGCCGCACTTGAAGAGCGATGGTCTCGTCAACACCGGTTTCCTTGCAGTCGCCCGGCAAGAGTCCCTGGATATGCCTACAATCGACTGGGGTTGATTGAGAGGGGGACCTAATGAAACGACATCTCTTCAGGCTGGTGACGGCGTGCGGCCTGGCACTGACAGGACTCGTCGGGCTGGGAGGTGGGTGGGCCGAAGCCACCGCTGCTCCAACTACGGGCACACTCTCTGGGACAGTGACCGTCACCGGGGCACCCGCCCATTTCTCCGCCATCGTGGGGGTGGGGGGGTGTCCGGCTTCGACTCCGCCCAAGACGATTTGCTCGAATCCGCAGTACACCTTGGCAGGGGCGGGCGGGGCCTACAGCCTCACGCTGTCCGCTGGGAAGTGGGGTACCGCGGGCTTCTATGAGTTGGCAGGGTTCGGTGGCCAGTTCATCGGGGCCAACTCCACAGTGACGGTGACCGGGGGGAAGGTCACCCACAAGAACTACACCGTGGCCTACAAGGCACCGGGCACCGTCAAGGGTACCCTGACGATCACCGGCGTCCCGAAGGGGATCACTGTGGAAAGTAGGACGGTGTTCGCCTGCCCGGCCAGCGACCCGTACACCGGAGGAACGCTGCCCATCGTTTGCGTCTCCGGGGGCACAGCCAACTACTCGTTCACGACCTTGCCCCCCGGCCCATGGCTGCTTTACCCGGGTTACTCGACGATCTACGGTTCGATCACCTCAAAGTCCGGTCACCCAGTAACAGTGATCTCGGGCAAGTCAGTCACCCAGGATCTCAGCTTCGCCTACCAGAAGCCCACCGAAGGCCTAGTCGAGGGAACAGTCACCATTACCGGCGCGCCCCCCGGCTTCACTGCCTACACGGGAGCGATCGCCTGCAAAGGTGCGGCCGCGCCGGACTGCCCAACGCCTACGTCGTCATACCTGGGTGGGAGTCCCTCCCAACTTCTGTTGTCGGCGGGGACATGGAGCGTAACGGGTGACTACCAACTCACCTTCGACGGTGGGACACGCACCGGACCAGATGTGAATGTGAAAGTCGTGGCCGGTGTGACCTCAAAGGTGAACCTGTTCGTGCACTATGTCGATCCGGGTGCCCTGATCGGCCTGGTCACTGTTACAGGTATCCCATCGGGGACTCACATCAACGATGCGATCGTGCTGGCCTGTCCTGCGGCGGAGCCTTACGTACCGCCGGCGGCCCCCGGTCCGATGTGTGCCGAAGTTGGTACTCCACTGGAAGCCGACTACAGCCTGACGACTCTGCCACCAGGACCATGGCTGCTCTATCCGGGCTACGCCGCCAACTCCCTATACGTGTCCTCGAAAGGCATTCCGGTCACGATCACGAGCAAGAAGTTGACGACTCGCAATCTCACGGTTGCCTACCAGGGGTGACCGTCGGCGCGTAGCTTGCTTACGTCCGAGCGTGTGGATATATCTTTAAGAAGAGAGAGGGCACACTTTGGAGCCTCTGTCCTGCGCATTTATCGGTAGCTGCCCACCAGGTCTTCTCGGCCACTGAGACGCCAACGACCCGGTCCGGGGTTGCTTGGTCAACACGACCTGCTCCGACGGCACAACGATGGTGACAGGTGGGTCAACGACCTGGGAACGTGACCACCTCCACCAAGCCGTCGGCAAGGAGAACCATCCTCCCTGGCTTCCGAGTCGGTCAGGCTGTCCCACCCGCGCGGTGATCGGGGGCAGGTCCTTAGATTGACGACGCTAGGACGGTCCACCAACGTCTACTGGCGTGAACTTCTTCTGCGTGCTGGATCACGAGTCCAACCTCACCCATCTGGGCCTTCAAAATCATAGGATCTCGATAGACGAACCAGCGGCTCTCATCGGAGGCATACGGAACAGCCTCATGTCGGGAGACATCGCCAAGCGCAGTGACGAACACGAGTGATCCGGACGGCTTCATGACCCGCCTGAACTCGGAAAGCACCGTCATGGTGTCCTGTTCGGGTACGTGCAACATGGAGGCGACGTTCCAGATCCCATCAAGGTGCCTAGAGGCGATAGGGAGTGCCCGCAGATCACCCTGGGCTACGCGGCCATTGAGGTGTTCAGCTGCGACTCCAAGCATTCCTGCCGAAAGATCGATCCCCAGGACCTGCAATCCCGTATCTGCGAGCCGTAGCCCGTCGTAGGCCGGCCCGCATCCCAGGTCCGCTACAACCCCGCCCTGGGGCATGCGGGCGACGAAGTGGTTTTCAAGTTCGGTAAGCCAGTGTTCGGCTGCCGAAGGCATGTGAACCTGACGCTCAGCATATCGCCGTGCAATGCGGTCATACGTCTGTCGATTGGAATCGGTGAAGTCCAGTTCGGAAGCGCCATCGCCAAGGTGGGACATCATTTAATGATGCCGTCTCTAGCGATAGTCCGGGGTATTTATCGGCACGCCACGTGTGCCGGTCATGGGCGGTGGCACCCGGCAAGCACACCCAGGTCAATATCCGCCGCCTGTCCCGGCGTTGTGGGTCACCTAGGTACCGATACGCCGCTGGCATACAATCACACCGTGCCCATTTGTGTTAGATCGGGGTAGGTGCCGTCCTGATCGTGCTGACTTTCCTATTGGCGTTCACGATCTTCGGGCTCATCTCGCTTGTCCTTGGGGTGCTCTCTATTGCGCTTGGAGCGCACATTGTCAGGAGGCGGGCACCTGGACTGGGCGCCGACTAAGTCGCCGCCCAGACAGGTGCCTCCAGCCCGGTGACATGGGTCACCCCGGTGAGGGCGTCGATTCCGTCGAACCGGATCGATCCTGAGCCTGGAACAGTACTGGTGACAGTCCCTTGGGGGCACGCATCGATGCGTGATGGCCTTTGAATCCAACAGGATGTGGGTGCGAGACCATCGTGTATGTCAAGGCGAAAGATCGTTGACGCAAGTATCTCCATCGTTGTCGCTGTTCGTACCGTCGGGACAGATGGTGTTGGACCAAATGACACCGGTCAGAGCGGCACCATTCAGATCAGCACCGGAGAGGTCGGCGCCGGTCAGGTTGGCACCGGTCAGGTCGGCGTCGAGAAGATCTGCATCGGGACCGATCAGATAGCCACCGACAAGCTTCCAGTTGGAGGGAAGAGAGGACGGCGTTCCGATGATCCCGCCCGACGACACTCCGCTCAGCTTGGCACTGCTCAGATTGGCGTGGGTGAGGGCGGCTCGGGTGAGAATCGCGCCTCTCAGGTCGGCGCTGCTCAAGTTGGAATTTTTCAGGTTGGCATTCGTCAGGTTGGCATCCGGACCGACTAGGTAGCCTTTGACGAGCAACCAACCAGAAGGAAGGGCAGAGGGCCTTCCGATGATGCCGCCCGACGACACTCCCGTCAGGTTGGCTTTGCTCAGGTTGGCTTTGGTCAGGTTGTCACCGGTCAGTCTTTCGTCGGGACCAATCAGGTAGCCATTTGCGAGTACCCAGCCAGAGGGAAGGGCCGCCGGGGTGCCAGTGATCCCACTTGCAGACACGCCGCTTAGGTTGGCCTTGCTCAGGTTGGCCCTTTCCAGGTTGGCATTGGTCAGGTTGGCATCGGTCAGGTCAGTGCCGGCAAGGTCGGCGCCGGTCAAGTTGACACCGGCAAGGTTGGCGCTGGTCAGGTTAGCGTCGGGACCGACCAGGTAGCCCTTGGCGAGGAACCAGCCAGAGGGAAGGGCGGAGGGCTTTCCGGTGATCCCGCCCGACGACACTACCTTCAGGGTGGCGCCGCTCAGATTGGCACCAGCCAGCTTGGCACCAGCCAGCTTGGCACCATGCAGATCGGAGTCGGTCAGGTTGGCTGATGACAAGTTGGCGCTGTCCAAGTTCGTATGGAGCCAGATATATCCGATTTCGTCGAGAGGGGACAGGTTGGCGTTGGAAAGATCTGCTCCAGACAAGTTGGCGCCGTCGAGGTGAACCCCCTGTAGCTTCAACCCAGACAGATCTGTATCGCTCAGAATGGCCTCGTCAAGATCTGCCGCACTGCATTCAATGCTGTCGACGTATGACTGAGGCGTGCACTCGCTGAAAACTGCACCAGCGAACGTAGCGTTGGTCAGATTGGCGGTGGACAGGTCTGTCCAGGACAAATCGTCACCTGTCAGGTTGGCTCCGTTAAGGTCGGCCCCCGACATGGCCGCACCACCGCAGTAGGACGCCATATTAGGCAGGGCGATACAGGATGAAGTGATTGCGCCAGAGAGGTTGGCGTCGGTCAGGGTGGCGCCGTTGAAGTCTGCGACGGTACAAAAGAAGCCCTCGCTGATCGACCAGGAGCACGTGGCCAGAGACGCACTCGAGAGATTTGCCGATGTTAGATTGGCCTCCGCCAGGTTTGCTCCTGTCAGGTTGGAGCCAGATAGGTCGGCGTAAGAGAGGTTGGTCCCTGACAGGTTGGCGCCAGACAGGTCCGCACCCGGACAGTTGGTGTATGAGGTTGGGGTGGGATTGGTAACAATGGTGCAGCCGTCGATGACTGTGTCGGCACCTGCCGGTGCCGAGGTGACTCCGACAGTCGTCACCATGGCGAAGACCAGGGCCACGACCACACTGGCGACGATCAAATGGCTCCGGCGCCAGCCCCGGAGTCGAATCCGTGGCGGGCAATTCCTTGAAACAGCGGGCTCATCCGGGCTCGGTCGCATTACGACCCCCTTCGGTCCAGGCTGTCGATGGCACTCACTGGCCAACCAGCAGCCTCGATCATTAGATCACGAATTCACGTCCCAGGACTGATGGCAACGGTGGCCAAGAATCACCCCTGATAGACGGGTAGGGAGCGTGCAGGCCGCTGGGCGACGCCGTCCGATTCCGGCCAATTGCCGTGATAAGGCTTCACTTCAGCTTGGACCACAGCCAGTAAGCCCAAGTCAGATGAAGACCACCTTTCAGGTCCCAAAATCAGGGCTTCGGCCCAAATCGGCCTGCCATCGGTCAACGGCTGCGGCATATCCGGTGATGCGGGATACTCCGTCCACCCGTGTCCCCCATTCCGTTCCGGTGGCTTGACATCAATGTCGGTACAGTCGGGACATGTCCACCTCGCCGATTCTTGCCATGAAGTGGTTCGCACGATCACTGGTCGTGTTGACTTGTACTGCTGGCACCCTCGTTCTGCCAGGGCCATCCCTCGGGGCAGCCCCATCTCGGCATACCGCCCAGGCACCTATCTGCGTTTCCTACGAAGGCGAGCACGTGTGCATCCGGGGTTGGAGCACCGGGGTGACGGCCATCTATTCTGGCAGCAGCACCGACGCCCGAGGCAACGTATTTCAGGACGGGAACGTGCTCCTCGGAAAGTCCGTAGGCGGTAATCCGCTGTCGTTGCTCAACGTGCACGTGAACTGGCGTGGAACAGGGACGCTGTTTCTCCCACTGCCCAAGGGCATCTGGCTGGTCGCAGCCACGATCTACGGCAACCATGCGAACCGACCGGCTGGGCCGGCCTATGGCAGGCTTGTTGTAGGTCCGTCGGAGCCGCCTCCGCCGACGACGTGTTCGACCGTGGCTCAGGGTGTGGCTTCGGTGTTGATCGGTCAGGCGCAGCCGTGGGTGTCGGGAATCTCCGCCACCATGAATGGTGAGTGCCCCGGCTACTGGATCACATCACCCGCCGGGGTGGTCAACAGTGTCGGTGGGGCAGCACTTCTAGGTGGTTACAACTCCCTCGACCAAGGAATGCAGGGAATCTCCGCAGGAGGCGTCACCCCGCCGATCAGCGGCACAGTGGTTGGCATCGCCCGCACTCCGGATTCGAAGGGCTATTGGCTCGCTGCCTCTGACGGTGGTGTCTTCGCCTTCGGTGATGCTGCCTTTTACGGATCGATGGGGGGTACACACCTCAACCAACCCATCGTTGGCATCACCGCCACGTCAGACGGAAGGGGCTACTGGCTAACCGCCTCTGACGGTGGTGTCTTCGCCTTCGGTGATGCTGCCTTTTACGGATCGATGGGGGGTACACACCTCAACCAACCCATCGTTGGCATCACCGCCACGTCAGACGGAAGGGGCTACTGGCTAACCGCCTCTGACGGTGGTGTCTTCGCCTTCGGTGATGCTGCCTTCCTAGGCTCATTGGGTGGGGTTCCATTGAACAAACCCATCGTCGCGGTGGCTGCGGACCCCGATGGTTCGGGCTACTGGCTCGTGGCCGCCGACGGTGGAGTCTTCGCCTTTGGCGCCCCGTTCCTCGGCTCTCTCGGGGGCACGCCGCTTTCGGCGCCGGTTGTCGGACTCAGCCCGTCGCCAGTAGGCGCGGGTTACTACCTCCTGGGCGCAGATTCAGCGGTCTATGCCTTCAGGAATGCCCGATACCTTGGAGCACCGACCCGACAGGGTTGTCCCGGCTTGTGCAGTCAGTAGCGGGCCAAGGGGATAGCCCCGATGTGCCGATCGGTGGCACCTTGAGGTATCCCCCTGACCCGGTTATAGGGGGCAGGGACAGCCAAAGTCACGCCCGGAGTGTCAAGTGATGAGGATGGGAACTTCGAGACCAAGCCACGAAAACGAAAGTGAGGATGCAGCGGCCGGGGGCGCCGGTTGAAACCTCACCTCTCCGGTCATCTCGTGCGGGCGACCGCTGTGACCTGAACCCATCGGGCTATAACAGGTGCCGAGGTCATCCGTCAGGCCGAACTTGTACAGCCGCATCATCCTCAAGTGCTGCTGGCCCTTTCTCCGCAAGTCCTCAGTGGCCCAATCCTCCAAACCGACGAGGTCCTGCTCTAGCGCCGCCGCCTCTTCGGGAAAGACGGAGGCGATGTCCGGCTCTGGCGAAACTCTCCATCTGACGAGCACGACGGAATCGAAGAACTCGACGGCGATGACTCGGAGCCTCCCGCCGTGGATCTCGAACTCTCGGTCAGGTCCTTGAAGTGACCGGATGAAGTCCGGAGCTCTCGAGGGACTTGAACGTGGCACCGGTCGCTTTTCAGAGTCACCGACATAGATGAACTGGGACATTCCGGGTCGAGCCGGATCAGGACTTTCGTAGCCGATGACGCCGATCACTAAACTCCCCACTCTCGATCATCGAAATTCCCCAGTGCTCGCCCGGATGGGTGATGCCAAATACTATATCTTGGAGTTCGCGACTTCACCCCCTTCGTGAGCTTCTCGGCCTCTTGCTCCATGGGCCCGCATCCGATAGCTCTCGCCGTCGATGTTGAATACCACCTACCGGTGGAGCAGCCGGTCGAGCATGGCGGCGGCCACCATGGGGTCGTCGTAGATCTTCCCCCAGGACCCGACGCCCAAGTTCGTGGTGAGCACGGTCGAGCTCTTCAGGTAGCGCTGGGTGATCACCTGGAAGAGGGCGGCAGCTGCCCTCGTTGGCCAGGGGCAGGTAGCCGACCTCGTCGATGACCAACAGTCTGGGTCCGGCGAAGAAGCGCATGGTGGTGGCCCACCGTCCTTCGAGGGCCGCCCGGTGACAGCGGGCCATCCAGGTCTGCCGCCGTTGTGTAATAGGTGCGATAGCCCGCGTCGATGGAGGCCCGGGCCAGGGCGACGGCCAGCATGGTCTTGCCCACCCCGGGTGGCCCGATGAACAGCACGTTGGTGGCGTCCTCTAAGAACCGCAGCGTGGCCAGCTCGTTGACCAGCTTCTTGTCGATCGACGGCTGGGCGTCGAAGTCGAAGTCCTCCAGCCGGAACGGCGAGGCAGCGAGGCGAAGCGCTCGACAATGGCCCGCCGCGTATCTCGGCGGCTGCGACCTCCACCTGCAGGATCCTCTCGAGGAAGGCCGTGTGACCGAGCTTCTCACTGGTGGCGTACTCGAGCTCGGCGGGGAGAGCCTCGGCGGCGGCGGCCATGCGCAGGTAGGCCAGATGGCCCCGGGCCTGCTGATAGAGGGAGTTGTCGCTCATCGGATGCCCTCGACCAGGTCGGCATAGCCCGACAGGTCGACCGTGACCTCTCGGCCTTCGGTGCCGAGCAGGCGGGCCGCCTCGGCCAGCGACTCGGACCGAGCGGCCGATTGGCCTTGGTGTCGCAGGGTCGGGCCGTGGTGAAGCTGGACAGGACGACCGACTCCAGAGCCGTTCGATGCTCGGGTGCGCACGATGGTCCCTGCATCACTCGGGGCCAGCCGATGACTGACCAGGAGTGCCCCCGAGGCGGCATGGACCTGGAGGGTCGACGTAGCGAGCCGGCGTCGCAGCTCGAGGGTCGTCCCGGACAACCCCGGCTGCACGGAGTAGCGGTTGCCCCGGAAGGCGACGGTGGCGTTGTCGTCCACTGGTCGTTCGACGATGACGGTGGCTGGAAACGGAGCGTCGGCAGAGCCAACAACGGCTCGGCGTCGGCCAGTTCGCCCACCGTCGTCTTCTCCCCGAAGGCGGCGCGCCGTGGTCTGAGCGTCTCCCGGCGCCCCAGAGGAACCGGTCGAGCAGGAGCTGGGCCTCCTCGGACTCTTCGCACCGAGAGATCGCCACCATCGGCCCGACGTGTAGCTCACCGCCGCCTCGACCGCCCCTTTGCGATTGCCGCGCCTCGCGGACAGGGCTCGACGATAGCTCGGTAGCGCTTGGCCACCGGGGCAAACGTCGCCTGGACGTCTCTTCGCGCCCGGACGGATCACCGTGGCCAGCCGGTCTGTCCTCCAGACCCGTGGCGTCCCGCCCAGGCGCCGGAGCACGCCGTCCATAGCCTCGATGAGATGGGCCTGGTCCATCGACTCGGCGAGGACCCCCCGGTCTCGCTCGAGTGGGGCAACGTGCCGAGCAGGACATAGGCGGTCCCGCCCCATGGGGCCCGGCGACGCTCTAACCAATCCCATCGGATCTCCTCGCCCGCGGGGTGGTCGATCTCGATGCGTGCCGCGGCCCTTCACGCCTGAGCACGCCTCGCAGTGCGGCGCAGGCCCTTGGTCTGGCGACCTGGCGCACGAACGTCGGATAGCTCTGGGAGTAGCCGAGCGTTTTCGACCTCCTCGAACAGGACGGTGCCCCAGACGTGGTGGTCATCGGCGAAGCGGGCGGTCAGGTACTTCTCGAAGCGTGCCAACGGGTCCGGCCCACTGCGGGCCCGCACGCCCGGGACCCGTTCGTCGTTCAGATAGGCCCGGATCGTCTTCCGGTCGCGGTCCAGGTGACGGGCGATGGCCGAGATCGACCATCCCCTCTTCCTCAGTGCATGAGCTTCCACGTCTTCTCCTCGTGTGAGCATGGAGGTGGCTCCTTCGGGCTGGTTGGCATAGGAACCGCCAGCTTCGAAGGGGCCTCACCTCAGGTGGTGGATCTGTGGCATCCACCCCGGGCTCACAACTGGGGAATTTCAGTGATCATCTCTGGGGAGTTTCCGGTGATCGACGACACCGAGAGCAATCAGCATCCTGCGATACCAGGCGTGCTCTTCGTCCTGGGTGATATCTCCCGTGTAGCGGAACGCTCCAGAACGCCTGCGAAGTGGCTCAACCGGTTCTGCTTGGCCTCGTAGTCGTCACGTATGCCCAAGAGACCACGTGCATTGGAAAGTGCCTCCACGAGGTACCACTGAGCCTCAGACTTCACGCTTAGACGGTATTCCCTGGAGGCAGGGTCCACCAGTGGGCCACGGGCCAGGCGGCCTGACGAAGCGTCGATTACCCACGGTCGATAACTGACCCGCTCCCGGTGGTAGGGGATGGCCGTGCAGCGTCGGATAGCAGTTGGATACTCCGCCCGTCCTAGCCCCGAGGTGCGAAGAACTCGAGTGCGATGTTGTCGGGGTCTCGAAATGACAATGCCGAGTAGGAAGGTTCGTCCACGATGCCATCGTTGGGGATGCCGAGCTCGTTCAGGCGGATCTCCCACGCTTTTAACTCATTGCGGTTGGCACAGCCGAAAGCCAGATGATCGAGACCCGGCCGGCGCTCGTTGAACGGCTGAGTGCTGTTCAAATCAGGGAACTGAGTTAGACCGACGATTGTGTCGCTCGTAAGCCAAGCGACACGCTGGAAAGGACCTGTGTCCTCGTCAAGGGTCGGGTCCGAGCCGAACAGGGCCTTGTACCAAGGCACACTCCGTTCGAGGCTCGTGACCGTTAGCGCCATGTGAGTAATCGCAGGGAACCCTGGCATGTCTTTTCGGCACCTCGTGAAGGCGGCGAATGCCGCGTCTTTTGGCTGGCCACTCTTTGGGAGTAGAAGCTATCTGGCAGCACAAGTCCCCGTCGCTAATTGTGGCTCGAGGTCCGGTGTTCGGGGTCAGAGGCTGCCGATGGCGATGGCTAGCTGGCAGATTCAATGAGTTGATGACAGGCCCGGGCTACCGGACGGCTGGCCACGGGTCCAAACTGATCGACCAGGCTGGCATACCATGTAGGGACCGTTGTGGAGGAATCGCTGAACATCGCCACGTCGGTCTCGTTAGCCAGTGTCAGGTCAACGAAGTCCCGGAGCTGCTCCTGTGACACCGTAGTCACGTCGTTGGTGAAGCGGTTCCTGAATCTCGGCGCAGTTACTGAGCCTATCTGGGGATAGATGAACCCACGATCACAGGACGCATAGAAGTAAGCGGTCGCCTCCACGTCAGAGCCGACGGCGATCGAGAGCCGTTGACGCTCGTCCAAGCCGAGGAGAGCGGGAGCGAATCCGTCGGTTCCGTACACTGCGTGACACAGCCCAGCCAGGGCAAGCTCCTCCGAAGCCTCCCGATCCAGAAGCAGTCGTTCGGTGCGCTTCAGATGGTCAAGGAGGTTTCCGTTGAGATGTTGGATGGTGTCCGCACATCGTTCTCCTAGAAGCCGGAGCGCATTACCCCGTCGACTCCCGCCTACTGATACCAGGCCACCCGGGTCTTGACGATCAAGCATCATCACCTCCATCGTCCCGGGTACGAGGCTCCAGGCGAATGAGGGAATGGTAGCAAGTGTCCGGCGTTCGGCGTTCGAGGGTGCCCCGCTCCTGCCAGTCGGAATAGGGATAGGCGCCTCTCACCCAGTGACAGGGGGCGGGTGGGCAGGTTTCGGTCACAAACGCATCGAGAGGTAAAGAGCGGCGTCTTCCATTTTTGTGATGACTCCGCCAAAGTCCTCGTTGATGATTCGCTCGATGGCTCGAAACTGCTCGGTCGTGAAGTTGACTCCATACGTCTTCGTGACGGCGACAAAGGTAGCTGCATCGAGGTTGCGTTCAAACGGATGGTGTTGGACCTGAAACTCACCAAACCGAGCATCCTGTCGGATCGGCTCCATCGACCCGTCAACATGTTGCATTCGCTTCTCCCAAAGGGAGCCAAATACCTCGGCCAGGCATTGCTCGAAGGGCTCTTGACCCCATGAGATCACTTCAGTCCACACAAGAGCGAGTGAGCCACCCGGTTCAACCAAGCGAGCGGCAAGCTCAACGGCCCTGCGTGGTTCGACCCAGTGCCAAGCATTAAAGGCAGCCAGCAGCTTGACCGAAGCGGCGGGTGGGAAGTCCTCGAAACGTCCAGTGAAGAAGTGAACCCGATCAGCGAGCTTGGCCTCGGCAACGGCGGCCAGGGCGGTCGCCGGTTCGATGGCCGTGACATCAAGGTGCCCCGCTCGACCAGCGGCTCGGTTGCGATACCCGTTCCAGCCCCTATCTCGACCACCTTGTCTCCACAGGTCAGCCCGACCGACTCAACAAGGTCATCGAAGACCTCATCGGGATACCGAGGTCGATAACGGTCGTAGTCGAGAGCTTGGGCGGCGAATCGCTCTGAAGCCTTGTCCGCCGCTCGCCAGAGATCAGACACAGAGACAAGTATCACATCGAGAGACAATGAAGCTCGTCTCAACTAACCCGGATGTGCCGATCAGCCGACGGTAACTGACCCGCTCCCGGTGATCGGGGACGTTATGACATTGTTAGCAGCCGCTGGGTTGAGGCGGCGTTCGGGCTGGACCAGGACGGCCTGAGGCGCTCGAGCTCGAATACACGATCCGTTGCACCATGTCGCAGCTGGGACACACAATGGCTAACGGCACCACGGCCTTCGGGTCCTTGCGCAGCTCGGGCATTTCACGCAGGTGATCACGCTCGGAGATATTGAATGCATGACCACAATGGTCACACCAAATCATGTAACCATGCTGCTCCCATCGCAAGACTTTCGCAACCCCGTCCGGAGTGGCTCAAACCCGGTGATCTGAGCAGGGTCCCCCAGTCGGCTTGCAGGACCCTGGCGACCCGGACTCGACTACATCTAAGCCTCGGGGAGACGCCACACGCTGACATGCGAGGGGCTATCACCAGTGAACGGCGAGCGGTCCCACCACGCCCATCGATACTCCAGCGTCATGCCCGCGATCCGAGCCATTAGGTCCAACTCCGCCGGCCAGACATATCGGAACGGTGCCGTGAATTCGCTGAGGCTCCCATCGGGTCGTCTCTGCAACAAGAGCAGCAACGGTGAGTCCCTTCAAACGGGAATGGAGCTGGTCAGGAGCAGTGATTCCGAGGTGGCGCATCTGGACGATGGCCTTGAATACCGGGAGCAGCTTCTACGATGGTCATGGCCATCCCTTCCTTCCTTAGCGGTTGAGGGGTGGCACGGCCGTCCTTGATCGAGCGACGGGCGGTCCAGGTTGTTGTAGCAACCCGGACCAATCACCCAACCTCAGAGACGGGGCGTGCCGTTGTCAATGTGCCGCTGGAAGAGCTCGGCCGACGACGCCCGGGGACGCCTCATGACTGCAAGTCAGGCCAAATCTCCCAGTACTCCCGAAGCTATTGAGGACCAGCTGCAAAGCGGTGGACCCTGAAGTCCATTGTCATTGTTCAGGGGCACCCCAATGACCAATCGGCCGCGCTCAGCACCTCTGCAGAGACTGCAACGACGGATTTTTCATCGGTGGATACCCGAGCAATGCCCGCGGGATCGTGGTTGCCGATGAATGCCGTGGCTCGGTCTGAGGCCGACATATCATTCTCAAAGCCACTTCCGATCTCCCGACCACGGAGCTGGGATTCTCGCGTGCTCCGCTCGGCAGTCAGTCTGACGTACGTGATCCTGCTCTCTCCTATGGCATCCACAATCCAGAGCTTGCTCTCTGATATCGAACCCATAACTCCGCACAGCACGAGATGTCGGACATCCAGGTCGGCGAAGGCCCGCAGGTTTTGGCGCGAGACAGCTATGAGATCCTTGATCTGCTCGGGTTGCGGCCAGATGCGGTCGAGTTCGTCAGTGTCAATGCGTGGTGAATACCGAGTTTCCGCAAGTGTTGACCGACCTCTAAGCCTCGATCCACCGAACCGCACGGCTGAATCGGCGAGTTCGTGATTTCAGGCCGGTGATTGATTCCAGCGGAGTCGTTGCGTGACCTCTCCGGCAATCAGGACGTGGCCGACCAGAGGGTGAGCGGCGGCGATCGAACTGGGAGTGGCGGGACCGTGGTGGGGCCACTCCGTTGGCGATCGATCAGGTGCGAAGCGACAGGGCCCGCAAGCGGTCGAAGCAGTCGATCCACTCGGTCGCCCATGGCCAGCGGGTCGGCAGATGGAGCTGTGTCCGTCTCGACCGGTGGGTGAGCCTCCCCGGCACCACGATGTACTTCTGTCTGATGGTCTTCGCCACCACGGTGCCCTTGTGCTCGAGCCCCAGGGCAGCCAGCCGGCGATCATGTTGTGGGCCAGTGTGGCGAGCACGGCCCAGGCGGCGTTGGCGGTGAAGGTTCCCGATGGGCAGTGGGCCATCCCGGCCCCGTCCTTCAGGTCCCGGATGACCAACTCGACCACGGCGTGGTGGCGATGATCGGCATCGAGGAGGACGGCGGTCCCTTCCCGATCGGTGATGAACGCGTGGTGTCTCCAGGAGGGGAAGAGCTGGGCCTGCTTGCCGACCAGCCTGGTGCGCCGGATGATCAGCCGGTGCCCATCGCCATAGGCGCACTCAGCCACCTGGGCCTGGCCGCCGATCGTGTAGTCGATGTCCGACCAGCTGTCCTCGGGGACGGCCTCGATGGCCCTGACCACGGCTTTGTTCAGGGTGGCGGTGATGGAGTAGCAGACGTCGTGGTCTCGGCACGCTTGCACTACGTGCTTGGAGTAGAACCCCGAGTCGGCCCGCAGGGTGAGCTGACCGGCGGCACCGGCCCGTCGCACCCGGCCGATGGTCTCCCGCACGAACCGTGGTGCTCCCCGGCCCGATCCGGCCGAGCCCTTCCGTTGGCGGAGGTGGAGCACCTCCCCGGTGTCGGCCCGGGTGGCGACCAGCGGGTGCTCGCCGAGCACACCGGTGTAGCCATAGGCCGCCCCTTGTTTCTGCTTTCCATAGACCTGCTGGATGGTGGAGTCGATGTCGATGGTCATCGGAGCATCGCCCGGGCCGGCACCGAAGTCCCAGGCTCCGGTGAGCATCTGCTCAGAAAAGGAATCGAGCTGGCGGACATGACCGAAGGTGAAGGACCGGAGGAACGTGCCGAGGGTGGACGGGGCCATCACGTCGTGTCCGAGCACGCGATGCGTCGATCCTGAACGCAGCACGTCGCAGTCGTCGATGCACTCGGCCCCGGCCACCATGGCGTGGACCAGCGTGGCGACTTTGCGGCCGGGACGAGCGTGCCCGGGACGGTCGCCGAGTTCGACCATCTCGTCGGCCCAGGCCACAAGGTCCAACCGCTCGGACAGCACGGCCACCAGCGCCAGGCCCGCTCCGGCCACCGCCCGGTCGTCGTCGAAGGTCACGGCAAGGCACGTCGGATTGTGGGATTCTGTGTGCACCGGAAAGATGCCTTTCTGCTTGGGGATGATGCGTACTGTCGCAAGTCACATCTTCCCAAGGCAGGGGGCATTTTCCGCGTATGGTCAGCCCTCAGATGGCCAGTTCACCACTGGGATTTCGGTGGATCGAGGTTAAGGCGGTGGCCGTTTTCCCCGTCCCAGATGCTCCGCAGATCACCAGTACGTGGATCTCCTCATCGATCACCCCACCATCATCCCGCAACCAGTGGCACATCCCCGGCGATTACGGATACCCATTCAGAGGTCAAGCGGTACGACCGTCATCTCACGGTAGATAGGAGCGAGTTCGTCGAATCTGGCGTCTCCCCTGTTGGACCAGTCCGGAGCCTCTTGGCCCGCCAGATGTGCAGCGAGGTCTTCTAGATGCTCCTGCCAACCAGCTCCGTACGCCCAAGTCAGGTCGAGGGCTATGCCACGCCTCTCAATCACGAGGACCGTGCCGTCACCGTCAGCAGTGAGCTCTGCAATGACGACTCCTTCGTCGCCTTCTACCTCCCACATGGTCACCTCTAACTTCCGTGGAGGCTCACAAACGTCGATTCGGCCGCGGCCGTCCCACCCACTGGCAGTTACTTTGGCCGTGAACTCGCCCCCAACCCGAAGCTCGCCCTCAACGTGTCCATACCACCGGGCCAACCGCTGGGGATCAGCGAGCGCTGACCAGAGGTCGTCGATGTCGGTGGCGTACCGGCTTTTCATCCGGACGAGCCCCTGACCATCTGCCGAGTGCAACGTTCCTTCGATGACCGGCCCTGAATCCTTGGTCATTGCCTGCTCCTTCGTTCACGCTTGCCTCGGGCAATCTCGGTGTGGAGAGCCTCCATGCGCTGCGTCCACAGGGTTCGGTAGCCATCGAGCCACGCGTCAACTTGTTTCAGCGGCTCGGGACGTAGGACGTAGATACGGAACTGCGCCTCCTGGCGCACCTCGACGAGTCCGGCGTCACGCAGAACCCGCAGGTGCCGTGATGCTCCCGGACGGGCGATTGGCAGCAATGCCGCTAACTCACTGGCGGTTGCAGGTCCCTTGCTCAGAGCGTCCAACATGATCCTCCGGCTTGGATCAGAGAGCGCTTGGAGAACGGAGTCCACCTTGTAGTCGTAACATTATGGGTACGTAACTGTCAAGGTACATACCGGAACGAACGAAGTTTTCCAACTCGCCCACATGTGCCGATCGGAAGGCGAGGCATCCCCGTTGATCGGGGACGCTTTAGCCCGTCGCTGACCCGAAGTTCTCCACATACCACACCGTCTCGTGGTGATCGCGGGCGTCGGGGTTCGATCGGTGAGTTGGGTCTAACTTGCTGACAATGAGGTCAAGCGTGCGGTAATCACGTTGGCTGATCACTCTGATCCCGTGTCGGATCAAGAGGGCAGCGCAGACGCCCTGACCGGCCTGACGATGGCCCTCTGTCCTAGCCCCTCGATAGATGACCTCAGATCCACAGGCGGCACTCGTGTCAGTGAGGAGTGCCAGACGCACCTCAGCAGCTCGGGCCTTCGTCAACATGGCATTGGCGGCATCGAGCATGGGCCCGGTCCAATCCTCTCCCGTGTCGCTGAGGACCCGGGCGCTGCCATCGAGTACATCGAAGCCATCTCCTCCGTGGATATCGGGGGTAGCCCGTGGAGTGCCGAAAGCGAACTCCTCGGGGCAGAAGGTAACGACCTGGACATTGGGAAGCTGAAAGAGGGATTCCGTGTGAGCGAAAGGAGCGCCGTATGAGCTTCCATCAACTCCACATCGGACACCTCGCAGGCAGGCACTAGTGCCGCTCAGGCAACGTTTGCGCGCTTTACCAGTTCACGCAGCGTCTTGTCCTGAGCGTTGCGGTTCCGCCAGATGATGTAGCGACGGATCATCGAGTTCTGCTCTTCGTGTGACTTGTGGTCGGTGCCGTCCAGGGTGAAGTAGCGGAGCGCCTGGAACTGGGCCTCGATCCGATTCAGCCAGCTGGCGTTGGTGGGCACGTAGGCCAGTTCCACGTTGTTGGCCTCGGCCCAGTCGCCCACTCTGGTGTCCACCCTGGTCGAGAGGTGAGGGCTGAAGTTGTCCATCACGATGGCGATGCGGACCTCTGGCGGGTACAGGGTGCGGAGGTAGCGGCAGAACTCGAGGAACTTGGTCCGGTCCTTGGTCGTCTTGATGTGGCCGTACATCTTGTCCTGGTTGAGGTCGTAGGCGGCCAAGAGGTGACGGACCCCGTTCTTGCGGGTGAAGGTGGCCCGCCGGCGACGCCGGCGGGGCAGGTCCTGCTTCGCCGACTCGTTCGCTTTCGCCATGGGCGCCCACTGCTTGCCCGGTCGGGGCAGCAGGTTGAGCGGTCCGAACTCGTCCATGCAGATGACGACCGTCGGGTCCTTTCCGCCTGGTTTGGCCTTGCCATCAGCGATGTCGTAGAGGTGGAGGACCCGGTTCTTCTTGGCCTCGAAGTCCGGGTCGCTCGACTGCTTCCAGGTCTTGATCACTTGAAACGACACGCCCTCCTCTCGGAGCAGGACCCGGAGGCCCTCATGGCTGATGTCGTCGACCACCCCCTCGGCGACCAGGAACTCGGCCAGCTTGGACAGGCTCCAGGTCGAAAAGGGCAGGTTGTGGTCCTGCGGGCGGGACAGGGCGATCTTTTTGATCTCTCGACGCTCGGGCAAGGTGAACTTCGGAGGTCGTCCGCCTGAGTACTTCGGGACCAGGGAGTCGAACCCGTCGGCATTGAAGTTGCGGATCACCTCTCGGACCCGGTCTTCAGAGGTGAAGGCGATGGTGGCGATCTGGGGCACGTCCATGCCCTGGGCCGACCACAGCACCACCTGGGCTCTTCGCCATCGCACCACCGATCCGGTCCCCCGTCGGACGATCGAGAGGAGCTTATTGCCCTCGACGTTGGTGATCTCTCGGACACGCACACGTTCGGCCATGCCCTATGTTGCGCGACCTCAGCTCAGAAGTGGTGGACACGCCCCCAGTAACGTTGCCGTTTGGAGCACTAGCAAGGAGTCTCAGGGGGTCATCCTCGGTAAAAGGAGGCCACTCCGAAATCTCGACTTCGCTCGGGAGGTGTTTGGTCGTTGCCATGCCCCCATTGTGCCTGGAGATCACCTGGGAGAATTCGGGCCCGCATCCCACCGGCAAGGAGGTTGACGGCAAGTGGAAGGGGAAGTCGCGTAGCACCATCGGGGACCAGATCGAGTGTGGTCCCGACGATCTCGTCACCCCGTTCGATGCGGTCGGGAATCGGCCACGCCCGGATCATGAACCGAACCTGCCGTTCGACCGGGGTCATGCCAGCGAAGTCCGTCGTCGTGGGTTCAAACGCGCCGCGGCAGCATCGAGGACCGCAGCCCTGTTCGCCGCCTCGTTCCGAACCGCTTCCAGACCGGTACCTGTGATGGCGTAGTAACGCCGAAGCCGACCGTCGACCACCTCGGTTCGGGTCGACTTGATGAGCCCTTGGTCACTCAACCGGTCGAGGGTGCCATAGAGGGTGCCCGGTCCCAGTTTGAGTCGGCCATCGGAGAGGTCCTTCACTTCGCCGATGATGGCGTAACCGTGGAGTTCCTGATCCACCAAGGCCACCAGGATGAGGAAACTGGCTTCACGCATCGACTGCGCCATATCTCTCAGTATGTATCAGTAGCCGATATATATCAAGCACGTCCACACAGGTCGTGCGAATCTTCCCAGCCGAACAACGAGAGGTATGGGGACCCCGGGAGATGTAATGCGGCTGCGGGTTACCGTGAACCATGGCGAGTGCGGGGTCGACCAGGGCCAGATCCGAGACATGGTGATGATCTCGGAACGCCCCGCCGAGGTGGAGGACCGGGCCGTGGCCGGTCACTGGGAGGGTGACCTCATCTTCGGAAAGAAGATGAGGTCCATCGGCACCCTGGTCGAGCGACACAGCCGCACGTCATGCTCTTGAAGCTCCCCAACGGCCACGGGGCCGAGTCGGTCCGCAAGGCCATGACCAAGCGGATCCTCACCCTGCCGGCCCAACTCCGACGCTCTGTCACCCTGGGATCAAGGCAAGGAGATGGCCGAACACGTCCAGTTCACCGTCGACACCGGCGTGCAGGTCTACTTCTGCGATCCGAAGAGTCCGTGGCAGCGGGGAAGCAACGAGAACACCAATGGACCCCTCCGTCAGTACTTGTCGAAGTCGACCGATCTTTCCCAGTGCACCCAGCGGGAGCTCGACGCCATCGCTCGATCCCTCAACACCCGTCCTCGACAAACCCTCGGGTGGATGACACCATCAAAGGCGCTCGCTGACGCCGTTGCGTTGACCGGTTGAGGACACACCACTTCGGTGGCAGGACTCGACGTGCCTGACAATGCGGTAGGCCGTGTGTCACTAGGGGGTGAAGCTCATCCAGGTGACGCCACCATCGGAAGATGTGGCCACCACAGGAGCGATTGCTGTCGTGCTGGCCGACGGACTGATACCAGTCGCCACACACCGCTTGAGAGTCGGGCAGGAGACGTTTTGAAGGTCGCTCACTGCGGCTGGCCCCGATCGAGGCATCCACGTCGCTCCGGCATCCGTTGTGGTGAGAATGATGCCACCGACAACACCGCCATAGCCTCCCACCACCACACAGGTCGTTGGGGTACGACACGAGATGCCGAAAAGTCCCAGTGTGCCTGAGGGAAGGGACTGGGAAGTCCACCGGTTCCCACCGTTGGAGCTCGTAAAGATCAGTCCGGACGGTGTGCCGGCACCCAGGGTAAAGCCCCCGACGATGAAGCAACGGCTGGGGGAGGGACACGAAATGCCCTCCGCGATGTTGGTCCCGATCGACCCGGTGCTCGGTTGCGGGAGCGATGTCTGTGTCCAGGACTTCCCACCGTCGTTCGTCGTGATGACCGTCGCGCGCGCAGGTTGTCGACGGCGACGACGCAGCTGTTGATGGAGGGGCAGGAGACAAGAGAGAGCCTGTCTTCGCCTCTTGGTAACGATAGGTGTGTCCAGATCCTGCCGGAGTCTCGCGTCATCAAAGCGACGCCTCGGTTGCCATCAGGCGCCTCTCCCACGGCCACGCAGAACGCCTTCGTCGGGCACGAGACACCTCTGAGCGCGCCGACGCCAGGCGGAATGATGGACCTCACCCAAGTCTCGCCGCCGTCCGCTGTCCTCAGCGCCTCGCCTCCCTCAACGGGCCCCGTTCTAGCGGTTCCGCCAACCGCGACACACGATTTCGTCGATGGACAAGAGAGTGCTGGTGCGGTCTCGATCCGGGTGGACAGCGAGAAACTGGCCCAGTGGACTCCACCGTCCGAAGTTGTTGCTGCAATGGCGGACATGGTCTGACCCGCAGCATGGGGAACTTTGGCTACGGCCTCGAATGAGTTGCCCACCGCTAAACAGTCGTCCTGCGAGGTACACACGATGGAACTGAGGACGGAGACGGGTGGCGCCGTCGGCTTTCCCAGGTCCGCAGTGGGGTCCCGTGGAGCCCGGATCGTGGTCGTTGTCGCGGCCGTGCCGCATCCGCCAAGTACCACCACCGCAACCAATGCCACGATCGGTGTCAGGAGCGACCTTGATCGGTCAGAACCTGCAGGCACTCGTAGAATATGGGGCATGTCTTGTCCAAATCGTAGTCAAACGCGATCCCTGATCACCGGCTATGCCTGCCCGACGGACGCTTACGCCCTAGCCCTGATCGTTCACGAGGCCACCTGAGCTGACCTGCCCGCGTCCGCGGAAAAGCCCTCCGCACAAGGGAAACTGTTGTTCTCGAGGCAACAGCGACCGAGCGACAGGAGGGCACTTCCAAAGTGAACGGTATCAGCGCGTCCCACGTGATTGTTGAACCCGGCGGGACGGGCGTTGTGGCCCACGTCGGGCTCCATGCTCTTGGGTGTTTTGCCGACCGCCTGGGCCTGGGTGATTCACTTTCGGCCCGCATCCCCCCGACCGGCGAGCGGCTACCTGTCCACGACCGGGGGAAGGTGCTCGTGCATGCTGCCCTGATGCTGGCCGGGGGTGGTGAGAGCTGTGCTGACATCGAGCACCTGCGCCTGCAACCCGACCTCTTCGGGTCGGTGCCCTCGGATTCGACGGTGTTCCGCACCTTCCACCAGCTCGACGAGAAGACGCGAGCAGGGATCGCTGTGGCCATGGCCGACATGCGGGCGAAGGTCTGGTCCCGGTCGTCGGCCACGACAGGGGGCGGTCCGGTGGTCCTCGACCTCGACGCCTCTCTGGTCGAGGTCCATACCGACACCAAGGAGAATGCAGGGCCAACTCGCAACGGAGGATTCGGCTTCCACCCGATGTTCTGCTTCGCCGATGCCACCGGTGAGGTGCTCGCCGGCCTGCTGCGTCCGGGGAATGCCGGAGCCAACACCGTCACCGATCACCTCATCGTCCTCGACCAAGCCATCGCTCAACTGCCTGCGGCCGTCGCAGCCGGTCACCGGGCTGGTGACGACCCGGCGATGGCCAACAGAGGGGTCGTGGTCCGGGCCGACTCGGCGGGGTGCACCGAGGGATTCCTCTCCGGATGCCGGGAACGCAACGTCTCTTTCTTGGTCACCGCACGCTCGAATCCCCAGGTGACCGCCGCTATCTGTGATGCCATTGGCATCGATCAGGTGTGGGAACCGGCCCTGACCCAGGCCGGGGAACCACGTGATGGGGCCGCGGTGTGTGAGCTCACCTCGTTGGTCACCGACCACAAGCTGCCCGAAGGCACCCGGCTGATCGTGCGCCGGGAACCCCTTCACCCCGGGGCCCAACGCAGCCTCTTTCCAAGTCTCGAGTTCCGTTACTGGGGTTTCTACACCGACGCGGAGGGAACACCAGTTGAACTCGACGCCACCATGCGGGCCCATGCCCACGTTGAGCGTCACATCCAGAGACTGAAGGACTCCGGACTGTGTCGGATGCCGTTCACCAGCTTCGAGGCCAACGCCAACTGGATGATGGCAGTGGCCATGAGTGCCGACTTGGTGCGCTGGTTCCAGCTCCTCTGTTTCGACGGGAACTGGGTCGACGCCCGACCGAAGGCCATGCGCTGGGGCATCTTCCACGCCCCGGGCCGGCTGATCAAGCGATCACGCCAGCGCGTCGTCCGGATCATCGACGGATGGCCGGGCACCGACGCGCTGCTCAACGCCTACAAACGCATCGCGCTGATCACCTGAGCGAACCCGGCCTCCCGTCAGTCGGCACCAGCTTGACCGAGCACGCCCGACACGGCGGCCCGGACACTTCCGACCATCTGAATTGACCCGAATGCGGCCACAGCGAGCTCGTCCTAGCTCAAATCAACGGTGCCTTCGTCAACTCTGCCGATTCGCTGCCTCACGAGAAAACCTCCGCTTTCTCGTGAACGATCAGGGCTAGGCGGCGGAACGACCTGGCCCTCTGTCAACCGACGATCGATTTCAGCACCCATGATCTTGCAGTCTGTCGCCGGGTGGTCATATCGGCAGAGCAACGCGCCAGACAGGTAGTCACGGGCCTTCAGCAATGTGGCGATCTGATCGTCCAGAGCTTTGAGTCGTTGCCTGGCGATGGCCTTCCATCCGGCAACGTTCGCTGCTTCGAGGATTCCGGTGATGTCGTCCAAGGCAAGCCCCGCGTCTTGGAGCATTCCTATGAAGACAAGTTTTCGAAGGGTTGCGACCCGGTATCTCCGCTGTCCTGAGGTTCGGGCGTCGGCGACCAGCAGGCCGAGACGTTCGTAGTAGCGGATCGCCGACGTGGCAACGTGGGCTCGTTCGGCAACTTCCCCGATGGTAAGGAATGGCTCATCCATAATCCCACTTGACTTGAAGCCGGGTTCAGCTGTCAAGGTGGAGGTGTGGACGAACGGCAGGCAGCGCCCAATCACCACGCCAACTACCCCGGCTTTGCCGGTATCGCTGGGCTCATCGCTGCCCTCAGCATGACCTTCGGTCGCAAGGACGACGCCCGGCTTGTCGTCCGGCTGAGCGGCATGGAATCAGACGACGTGGTCGTGGACATTGGGTGTGGCCCCGGTGTCGCGGTCCGCTACGCGGCCCAACTGGGTGCGACGATCACCGGAGTCGATCCAGCGCCCATCATGCTTCGGATCGCGAGACTCCTAACCCGGCGCCCTGCAAAGGTGCGATACGCCGAAGGTGTCGCGGAGGCGATCCCTCTGCCTGATGATTCTGCTTCGGTCGTATGGTCGATCGCCACCGTCCACCACTGGTCGGACATCGACGCCGGAATTCGAGAAATTCGCCGGATGCTCCTTCCCGGTGGTCGTTTGGTGGCCATTGAGCGGAGGGCTCAACCAGGATCCCGGGGCCACGCAAGCCATGGCTGGACCGACGAACAGGCAACTGCCTTCGCCGATCGATGCCGCGACCTCAAGTTCACCGATGTGCATCTGGAGCGAACAACGATGGGCCGCCGATCGACGGTCAGTGTGATAGCCAGCAGTTCCTGACCCTCTAGAATGCGTGTCTGAATCACCCGGCAAGGGTGCCCCGCAACACCGGATCAGTGGGCAATGGCACCAGGTGAGAAAATCAGGGGATGACGGATCGGATGGGCCAGATGCCACGGGCATGGGGCCTTTCGGTCGAGGAAGCTCAACAGGCCCTTCGGGGCGGTGGGATTGTCCTTTGTCACCCACTATGCGCAGTCGCCGGTGGCGCCCGAAGGTGCGCTCATCGGGGCCTCTACGCCACCTGGGAGCACCCTCAACGATGACACGGAGATAGTTTTCATAGTGAGTACCGGCGCTCCACGCACCAATCCCTGAAAGATGCCCCAGATTACCGGGAAGATGATCTGCTGAGAACTGTTGGGCACGTTTTCCAATCAGCGCAAACCCGGTCGGAATCCGGCGAAACCGTACCCCCCGTTTCAGCCGCAGGAGCTAAGTCCGGTGTGTCCGAGCGCCGTCCTCGAACACCGACAAGACTGTCCCCGGCACAGGAGAGACCCGTCACTCGCTTGGTGTCGGGTCCTGGGACGGGCAGAGGTGAACACGATGACCGATGAAGAGGCGGCACCGGAGACGAAGGGAGTGACGGCCGAGTTACTCACAACAGTTGACCTTGGCCCTGAGATCGAGGCCATGGAGGGGCGGGAGCTTCGAATGCGTATGTTCACCTTCGAGCCTGGAGCAGTCTTCGGCCCGATTCACGATCATAGGGACAGGCCAGGCATCGTCTTCATCCTGCAAGGAACGATCACTGACCACCGAAATGGTGCCGCTACGGACTATGGACCGGGACTGGGATGGCCCGAGGATAGAAACACCTTCCACTGGCTTGAGAACAAAGGAACGGTTCCAGCCGTGGAGATCTCAGTCGACATCAACCGGTTGGCCAAATAGGTCCCTTCAGAGCGGGGCTGGGATCTGACGGGGTCAAGGTGATACGTCAGGGTGCCACCGACCGGCACTTCGAGGCGACCCCTGGCGACCCGGACGTCGAGTATTTGGGGGCCCTTCTAGAGGCCTGTGTGCCGGTCCCCCTGGCGGTGATGCCTGAGTGTCAGCGTGCCACCAGGGGTACCACCAGTCGTTTCCATGTAGGCACCGGAGTCGTTCCGTCGGGTACACGAACCACCCGGCGCCCGGCTGGTCACTGACCGCACCGCTACGATGTCGCCCGAGCTGAGTGCTCAGATATGGGGGAGTACTATCTGATGTCCAAGCGCGATGGTTGGCACATGACTCGAACGCTGGCCGTCGTGGTGGTGACGGTGTGTGTCTCCCTCATAGCGGGCTGCGCTCCGCCGGGTGCGTCGTCATCCCCCCCGGTGATTTACGGGGCCGTGGCCTCGTTCACGGTTCCACCCCCCACCGGTCACATCAGCGAGCCGATCACCGCCCAGCCCTCCACTCTCTCCAAGTACGGCTATGTCGAACAGGAGTTCTTTGCCTCGGGGAAGGCGACCGCCTTTACCGCCAGGTCCATGCCCAGTGACGGCAAATGGTCGATCGAGCCGAAGAGCTCGGCCTCCTACCGGACCCGGATCATCGTGCGCCGACCGAAGGACGCCGCTCGCTTCAACGGCACAGTGGTGGTCGAATGGATGAACGAAAGCGCCGGCGAGTCCGCCCCCGACTGGGACTACCTCAATCCCATGCTCATGCGAGACGGGTTCGCCTACTTGGCCGTGTCGGCCCAGGCCCTCGGGGTGGAGGGGGGCAAGCCGATCCTCGGTTCGCCGGTGGCTGGATCGAGCAGTGGTCTGGTCGGTACCGACCCCGCCCGCTACGGGTCGCTCCATCATCCCGGTGACCAGTACGCGCTCGACATGTTCGCCCAGATCGGAAAGGCCCTCCATAACCCCAAGGGTTCGGTACTGGGCGGTCTCCATCCCCAGCACGTCCTGGCCGTCGGTGAGTCGCAATCGGCCTTCTACCTGACGACCTTCGCCGACGCCCTGCAACCCGTCACCCACGCCTTCGATGGGATCTTCATCCACAGCCGGGGTGGCAGTGGTGCCCCGCTCAGCGGCACTTCGATCACTAACAAAGTCTCGGGTGACCTGCGGATCCGTACCGACCTCGATGTACCGGTCTTCATGTTCGAGACCCAGACCGACCTCATCGAGCTCGGGTACGCGCCAGCCCAGCAGCCCAATACCAACCGGATCCGGACCTGGGAGGTGGCGGGCACGTCGCATGCGGACGCCTTCGAGCTCGGCCCGGCCGCCGGTGTGCTCGGCTGCACGACCCCTGTGAACGACGGCCCCCAGCACACCGTGGTCCAGGCCGCCTTCACCGCCTTCGACAAGTGGGTGGCCCGCGGGACCCCGCCGCCGTCCCCCACACCGTTCCGCCTAGCCAGCACCGATCCGGCTAAGTTGGCGCTCGACGACCACGGCAACGTGATCGGTGGCGTAAGGACACCGGCAGTCGACGTCCCGGTCTCGACCCTCAGTGGGGCGGCACCGCCTGGGTCCAGCAAGATCTGCGGGCTGTTCGGCTCGTCGATGTCCTTCCGTCCCGCCGCCCTGGCCGGCCTCTATCACACCAAGACCAACTACCTCTCCCTCTACAAGGCCAGTCTGGACAAGGCCATTGCCGGCGGGTACATCCTCAGCGCCGACCGCGCCGGACTGCTGGCCCAGGCCGACCAGGTCCAGCTCCCCTCCTAGCGCCCGTGATGGCGGGCGTCACATCGATCTTGGGTGCCCCATAATGCTCACCTGCCCCCCGAGCGCGCTGCGTCCCCGATCGCCGGGAGAGAGGCGCTTATGAAGTACCGCCAGCGGCGATTCTCCGGTGCCGTCTCCGTCGCCACCCGAAGATCCCAAGAATCAGCGCCACTACTACGACGGCCAGTGCTAGAAACCCCCAGTGGTTGAGTCCGATGATGTGTGTCGAAGTCGTGGTGTGCTCCCCGACTGAGGTCGACACTCCGTACATCGCCGCCGCCCTGCTACATGCTCCTCTCGAACGGGAATGGTGGCGAGCTGCTCGAGATTGTCGGTGGTCGACGACCGCCAGGCAGAAACTTGGCAGCTGGTCTCGTTCCGCTGGAAGGCCAGCGATTCCAATCATGGACCCGACCCGCCGACCAGAGCCCCCAGATCGTTGCCTGCGCTCCGGTGTGGGATGTCAGTGTGTCGGGTGTGTCGGGATCGGTAACGTTCGACACGGCCCTGACTGTTACGAGGAGCCTCGTCCGGGTGACGCCGGCTGGCTCATAGCGAGGAGGACGCATAGCCGGAGGTATGGGATGGCCTATAAGCAATCGGACACTCCGCCGGTCTTAGTCCCGGGGTGCGAAGAACTCAAGTGCGATGTTGTCGGGATCTCGAAACGACAGTGCCGAGTAGTAAGGCGTGTCCACGATGCCACCGTTGGGGATGCCGAGTTCGTTCAGACGGATTTCCCATGCCTTTAACTCATCGCGGTTGGCACAGCCGAAAGCCAGATGATCGAGCCCCGGCCTCCGCTCGTTGAACGGCTCAGTGCTGTCCAAGTCAGGGAACTGAGTGACGCCAACGATTGTGCCGCCGGTAAGCCAAGCGACGCGCTGGAACGGACCTGTGTCCTCGTCAATGATTGGGTCCGAGCCGAACAGATCCTTGTACCAAGGCACACTCCGTTCAAGGCTCGTAATCGTTCAGCGCGACGTGAGTAATCGCAGGGAACTCAGGCATCTCTTTTCTCCCCTTCGCACCTTGTGGACGCAGCGAACACTACCTCTTTGGCTGGCAACTCTCGGGGAGTAAAAGCTATCTGGCAGCATCAGTCGCCGCGCTAACTGAGGCCCTAGTCCCGGTGGTAGGGGTCACCCTTGGCCGTAGCTATCGATAAGCCATCGACCTGAGGGCTGCCTTTGAAGGTACACGTTCCAAAACGAGGTATTGCTCATGCCGGTATCGGGATCATTGATCGTTGCGAACGAGCAGTAGACGTTGGCGCCCTTGGCATCGCCAGATTGGAGATGACAGTGGAGATTGGAAAACGGAGGTCCCCATGAGGACCATTGCATCATCCCCTGATCAGCACGAACGAAGTGTTCCAGGGCTAGGGGCATGTTGTGTTGGTTGACTGCCTGAAACCACGACAACGTCGTCGCCACTGGCGACTGAATCGCTATCGGAGGCGGCGGTGCGCTGCTGCACCCTGCCAAGCCTCCACCCACACCGACCAATGCAGTGGCTGAGGCCAGTACACGTCGCAGGGGGTGGCGGGGCGTCCGCATCGGCCTCATTCTCGCATGAATGACCGCCCTACTACCGGTGTTCGGGGCGGCCAAATGCAAGTTGAGACTGAGGCGATGGTCTCTGACGGTGACTGACGTGTCAGAGGCAAGGTGTCGAGCTTCGGATAGAACCCGATTCGGGTCTATCTATCTCGACTTGCCTAGTGGTCGACAATGGCAAGTCATTCCGAACGCCCTGCGGGATTACCGGACGAGCGGTGACCAGAAGGTCTAGGATTTTGGCGCGGTGATCGTCATTGGACGGTTTAGATCGGGGGATAGGCGATGACTCCCATAAAGCGTGTTTCTGCTCGAATCGGGATGGCGGTGGCGGCGGTACTCCTACTCACCACCGTCTTGGCCCTGCCGACCGAAGCAACGGCGTTGCAGCCGTTGACTGGAGTTCGATCAATAACCAGCGGCGCCGCAAACTCGTGCGCTCTCCTCACGTCCGGCAAGGTGGACTGCTGGGGAGATGGCCGGTTCGGCGAGCTCGGTAACGGGAGGATCTACACAGCCGCCAGTCGGGGCTCCGCCGTACCGGTAGCGGTCGAAGGGGTGGGCGGATCGGGCACGCTCGCCGGTGTGGCCAGCCTCGCGGCCGACGACTTGGGCTTCTGCGCCCTTCTCACTTCTGGCAAAGTGGACTGCTGGGGAAATGGCGTCTCCGGCCAGCTCGGCAACGGGAGGTTCTACGGCGGCAACGCTCCCGCCTCGGCCGTTCCGGTGGCGGTCAAAGGGGTTGGCAGATCCGGCACGCTCAGCGGCGTGAGCCGCCTCCTCGGCGGGGGCAACGGCTTCTGTGCCCTCCTCGTCTCCAGCGACGTGGACTGCTGGGGGGCCGGCAATTTCGGCCAGCTCGGGAACGGGAACTTCTACACCAACCCCAAGGCTGCAGGCTCCGATGTGCCGGTAACTGTTGACGGGGTGGGCGGGTCCGGCACACTCGATGGCGTGCGGAGCCTCTACACCGATAGCGGCATCGGCTTCTGTGCGCTCCTCACTTCCAGTGAGGTGGTCTGCTGGGGCGCCGGTAACTACGGCGAGCTCGGGAATGGGACGTTCTACCCCTTCGGCAGTGGTAATGGCTCCGCTGTCCCGGTGGCAGTTGAGGGCGTGGGCGGGGTCGGAACGCTCGGTGGTGTTGCGAGCCTGACCAGCGAAGACTACGACGGCAGCGGTGGCGGCAATTTCTGTGCTCTCCTCATTTCCAGTGAGGTGGACTGCTGGGGAGATGGCCAGTTCGGCCAGCTCGGGAACGGGAAGTTCGACACCACTGGCAATGAGGGCTCCGCAGTCCCGGTGGCCGTCAAAGGGATGGGGGGAACCGGCGTACTGACTAGCGTGACCAGCCTCGTGATCGACGACGGGGACATCTGCGCCCTCCTCACCTCCGCCAAGGTCGACTGCTGGGGAGATGGCTACGACGGCGAGGTCGGTAACGGGAAGTTCTACACCAACCCCAAGTCTTTAGGCTCCGACGTACCGGCCGCCGTGAAGGGGGCGGGTGGAGCCGGCACGCTCGATGGCGTGGCCAGCCTCACCGGCGCCGCTCTAGGCTCATGCGCCCTCCTCACCTCCGGAGGGGTGGATTGCTGGGGCTATGGCTACTACGGCGAACTCGGCAACGGGAGGCTCTACACCAGTGGCAATGCGGGCTCCGCCGTTCCCGTAGCCGTTGAAGGGGTGGACAGATCCGGCACGCTCGCTGGCGTGGGGAGCCTGAGCGCCTATGGCATGGACCAAGGCTTTTGTGGCCGCCTCCGCTCCGGCGAAGCCGACTGCTGGGGGGAGGGCGGCACCGGCCAGCTCGGGAACGGGACGTTCGATACTCAACGAGCTGCGCCAGTGGTAGTGATCGCGTAGTCCAGGGAGTGTTCGGGTAGGGCCCGCTGTCCAGGTTCGCAACCCATTTCGGCGTCGACATTGTTGCCGTGCGGGCCCCCGAGATGCCGTTCATGGGCGGTTAGTTGAGCGTGAGCACTGGCCGCTTCCGAACGTAGATAGCGCAACCCTCAGCCGGTGATAGGGGTCGGCCATTGCACAGCCCCTTGTATGCGAACGCCGAGAAGAATGGGGCAACGACGTGACGCTCGCATCAACCTTGTTCAGTCCCATAGTGGGACGGCAGCAGGCTCCAGGTGGACAAGCGAGGGCGACTTCAACGCGGAACGGCGATCGCCACGTCCACGCCTCGCTGGGCAGTTGCACCTGGCGGAGGCATCTGATTGACAACGACTTGAGGAGAATCCCCCGTAGCCCATAAATGGTCAACCATAGGGACGAACCCGTGCGCCACAAGAATGCTGGATGCCTGAGATATTTTCATTCCGGAAAGGTTGGGGATCGTCGTCTTCCCGGAGACCCCGGCCTGCCCGACGAGTGACCATGAGCGCCCTGAGTTCACAGTTCGATAGTTTGCTGTCTTTTTCGCGCCGTCCTGGTTGGCAATCGTGACGGTGATCGAGGAGGTGGCCGATTGTTTGCGAGCCGCTGACACATTCTCGACCTTGCCGGGGAGGGCAGACGCGAACCACTTTGCCCCGCCGTCTGTCGTGGCATAAAAGATATTTTCCCCAGGGAAGAAAGCAACCACAACGTTCAGGCTGTACGCCCTGATGGTGTTCGGGAATGCTGCGCCATCCGCCCACGGGCCAGCGAACCACAGCCCAGCGATTCTCCAGGTCGTACCGGCGTCTGTCGTTACTGCGGGGTAGGCGAAGCCGTCGACCGACGCCAGTGCATAACCATCTGGACCAATGAAGCTCTTTGACGTCAGCGGTCCGAACCTCAGATCTGCCGCGGTGATCGGGGCCCCGATCTGTGCGGGATTGGCATACGAGCCCTGTTGGATCTGCCGTCCAGTAACCCTTACAGGCCAACTGGCAGGCTCCAGGCCACCGGGGCCGGCGAGATAGAAGCCGACCTGCACAGGAGTGCCAACTGCCGCCAACGTGCCAGCTCGGGGAGTCTGGCTCACGATCGCCCCCCAGGGAGGGGCTGTCGATTTCCATCCAAGCAGGTGCGGCTGATCGACCAAATCGACATGCTTCAGCGCATCCTGAACCTCCGGAGCAGGTTGCGAGATCAAGGACGGAACGGCAACCCGACGCACCCCTTTTCGACGATTCGAAAAACCAAAGGCAACGGTTGTAAAGATCACCAGGACAATCAGGGAAAATACGACCAAGACCCAACGTGTCCGACTGGATCGGGGCGAGTCCCTTGTTCTTGCCACAGCAACCACCTCTATCGTGGCTAGGAGAGCACGCTATCGTTGATTTGTCATCGCCGTGATTCGCTTGCACCGGCATGCTCTCCATGTCCCGCTCTGGGGCAGGCACATCCGGTTAGAGGGGCGAGATGAACATCAGCGATCCCGATTGCGGATCACGAAGAAAGCGAACACCAACCACACGCCCCCCAAAACCAAAACGATTGCGAGATGTGGAGGCGCAAAGGGCGGCTGGGCCCCAGGACCACCTGATCTGTTGGGGTTCCAAAGGGCGGACCCCACCCAACCAAAGAGAGCCCCAACGACCAATATCACCACGACCCGCCCGACGAGGCTCTCCCAGCGCACCGGCCAAGCCTCCCACTCCAATCAGTCAGAACCATCCCCCGACCAGCCGGTCAGTGGCAGCCTCAGGTATCCCCCTGACCCGGCAGCGAGGATTGATGTAGCCCGCTGACGGTCCACCATCTCGGAGCGAGAATTGGTCAGCGTGTGGGTGAATGCCCGAGCCAGGTCTGACTCCATTGATACCGGCTGACGTCCTTTCGGACTGTCCTGAAAACGATTCGTCGGCCTGGCTCGGACACTCACCCGACACCAACCGGTCGGACGGAGTGACCTCATAGGAGCCTGCCGCACAGGCCCATCGCTGTCCTGTCCATCGTCTTGCTGGTGCCGTGTCATCCACCCAAGCGAAAGGAACAGATGACGATGACCACTATCGCGCGCCGAATCACCGGAGGGGTCGACACGCACCTCGACACCCACGTGGCGGCTGCCCTCGATGAACGAGGAGCCCAGCTCGGGGTTCAGAGCTTTCCGGCCACAGCCTCGGGTTACCGGGAACTGTTGGGCTGGTTCGAGAGTTTCGGGAACCTCGAGCTCGTCGGCGTCGAAGGCACGGGTAGCTATGGAGCGGGACTCACCCGACACCTCTTGGATCACCAGGTCGCTGTCGTCGAAGTCGACCGGCCCAACCGCCAGCGCCGCCGGCGCACGGGAAAGTCCGACCCCCACGACGCGGTGGCTGCAGCCCGAGCCGCCCAGGGGGGCGACGCCACCGGGTCGGCCAAGACCAGGGACGGAAACGTCGAGGCCATGCGAGTGTTGCGGGTGGCCCGGCGCTCGGCCAGAGGTAGCAGGACCCAGGCCATCAACCAGATGCGCAGCCTCATCTCGACTGCTCCCGAGGAGCTACGGGCCGACCTGCGGGACCTCTCCATCTACAAAGTCCTCACCCTGGCCAGCGCCTATCGCCACACCGGACGGACCGACGTGACGACGGTGACCAAGCTCACTTTGCGCACTCTGGCCCGCCGGGCCCTTTCCCTCGAAGAGGAGGTGAAAGAGATCGACCACCTGTTGAAGAACCTCGTCGCAGCTACCGCACCAGAACTCAACGCGATCGACGGAGTGGGAACCGACGTGGCTTCGGCCATTCTGGTAGCTGCCGGTGACAATCCCGAACGCCTGAAGAGCGAATCGACCTTCGCCAAGCTCTGCGGGACCTCGCCCCTCGATGCCTCGAGCGGAAAGCAGGAGCGCCATCGGCTCAACCGAAGCGGGGACCGCCAGGCCAACTCGGCCCTGTGGCACATCGTCTTTACCCGGATGGTAAACGACCCGAAGACCAAGCACTACATCGAGCGCCGGATGAAGGAAGGTCGGACCAAAAAGGAGGCGATCCGCTTCCTCAAGCGCTACGTCGCTCGGGAGGTGTTCGCCGCCCTCCCACGCTCACAATTCGCTCTTGACAATCCATAGGAGCATCGATGTGGGGCAGGGACCGGAGGAGGCCAACCCGCCTCCTGCGATTCTTGGCCCAGTCTCTAGTGCCGCGTCAGGCAACGTTTGCGCGCTTGACCAGCTCGCGCAGCGTCTTGTCCTGAGTGTTGCGGTTCCGCCAGATGATGTATCTGCGGATCATCGAGTTCTGCTCTTCGTGTGACTTGTGGTCGGTGCCGTCCAGGGTGAAGTAGCGGAGCGCCTGGAACTGGGCCTCGATCCGATTCAGCCAGCTGGCGTTGGTGGGCACGTAGGCCAGTTCGACGTTGTTGGCCTGGGCCCAGTCGCCCACTCTGGTGTCGACCCTGGTCGAGAGGTGAGGGCTGAAGTTGTCCATGACGATGGCGATTCTGACCTCTGGCGGATACAGGGTGCGGAGATAGCGGCAGAACTCGAGGAACTTGGTCCGGTCCTTGGTCGTCTTGATGTGGCCGTACATCTTGTCCTGGTTGAGGTCGTAGGCGGCCAAGCGGTGTCGGACCCCGTTCTTGCGGGTGAAGGTGGCCCTCCGGCGACGCCGGCCGGGCAGGTCCTGCTTCGCCGACTCGTTCGTTTTCGCCATGGGTGCCCACTGCTTGCCCGGTCGGGGCAACAAGTTGAGCGGTCCGAACTCGTCCATGCAGATGACGACCGTCGGGTCCTTTCCGCCTGGTTTGGCCTTGCCATCAGCGATGTCGTAGAGGTGGAGGACGCGGTTCTTCTTGGCCTCGAAGTCCGGGTCGCTCGACTGCTTCCAGGTCTTGATCACTTGAAACGACACGCCCTCCTCTCGGAGCAGGACCCGGAGGCCCTCATGGCTGATGTCGTCGACCACCCCCTCGGCGACCAGGAACTCGGCCAGCTTGGACAGGCTCCAGGTCGAAAAGGGCAGGTTGTGGTCCTGCGGGCGGGACAGGGCGATCTTTTTGATCTCTCGACGCTCGGGCAAGGTGAACTTCGGAGGTCGTCCGCCTGAGTACTTCGGGACCAGGGAGTCGAACCCGTCGGCATTGAAGTTGCGGATCACCTCCCGGACCCGGTCTTCAGAGGTGAAGGCGATGGTGGCGATCTGGGGCACGTCCATGCCCTGGGCCGACCACAGCACCACCTGGGCTCTTCGCCATCGCACCACCGATCCGGTCCCCCGTCGGACGATCGAGAGGAGCTTATTGCCCTCGACGTTGGTGATCTCTCGGACACGCACACGTTCGGCCATGCCCTATGTTGCGCGACCTCAGCTCAGAAGTGGTGGACGCGCCCCAGTAACGTTGCCGTTTGGAGCACTAGGTACCTCAAAAGTGGCGACCAGCTTCCCGGTGACGCCGTCGATGTCCTGAACCCGACACCACCTTTTTAGGTACGGCTAGGGTCGTAAGGACTCGAGCTCGAGGAGGTATCTCAGATGCGAACGATGGCACGCGTATCGATTCCGGTTGAGGCTGGCAACGCTGGGATTAAGAGCGGCAACCTGCCAAAGACGATTCAGCAGATGGCCGAGCGCTGGACGCCAGAAGCCATGTATTTCACAACCTTCGATGGGAAGCGAACGGCGTATATCGTCTTCGACATGCCGGACGCGTCGGCCATCCCGATTTTCGCTGAGCCGTTCTTCATGGAACTCAACGCAGAGGTAACGTTCGCTCCGGCCATGAACGCCGAAGACCTACAGAAAGGGCTTTCGGGGATCGGCTGAAGACCTAGTCACATCGCTGCTGTCCACTCGCACGAATGCGGCCGGGCGCTGGACGTAAGGCGCGACCCTCAGCCCGTCTTGAGGGGCACCCTCCGGAGTTCAAGTCGAACCGCTGACAGACTGACTAGGTGAATGAGGACGAGCAGGATAAGGGCCGAATAAGTGACTACGCCGATAGTCACCCTGAGGCCCTGGCCGGGTGGTGGATCGAGAGCGAGGGGCTACCTCGCAATGGCGGACGACTGGCACCTCCGGTCTCGGCTTACGTGATTGCATTCACCACTGACATCGAGCGCCACACTGAAGCTGTACGGAGCCTGCTCTTTGCGCCCGAGAAGCTGCGGGTCATCCAGATGCGGTACAGCTATCGCCATCTTTTGGACACAGCCAAGCAGATACCCTCGATCCTCGGTTCGGACATGGATGGGATTACTGAATGGGGTCCCGACACGAAAAAGAATGTGGTCAGGGTCGGTGTCCTGCCTGAACGTCTAGACGCCGTCAGGGATCTATTGATGAACACGAATCCTGATGATGTCCGAGTTGTGCCCGGTTCACCTGTCGTGGCGACCTAAGGGCGGGGCGGCCCCCTGAACCGGTGTCAGGGGGCGTCGGGCCTGCGGGTGTGGAAGCATTTGAGAGTGCGGACTGTAACGGTGGCCTTCGGAGTTTGTGTCTCATTGGCGCTCATGGTGACGGCGGGATGCTCACAGACGGCGATCTGTTCCGGCCAATGTGGTTCTCCCTTCTCGATGTCAGTGGATTTTCGGGGTGGGACGTCAAAGGCTCAAGCCGAATTAGCCCTCTCAAAATGTCGAGGATTTTCGGAGGTTCTGGGTATCGAGGCCCCACAGAGGCAGCAAGGCGGCCGCCTTGCAGCCGAAGTCAAGACTCAGGATTTGGGAGACACCGCGAAGATACAGCCACTCCTTGCCTGCTTGCATAAATCGTCTTTCGTCTCGGGTGCCGGTTGGGCCGACTGAATCTTCGAGTTTGTAAACGGATGACTTATCCTGCGTTGTCGGGCACCCCTGGGCATCGTCCGTGTGGCCCGATCGCTCAGAGAGAACATCGTGCGATGGCAGAATGACCCTGGTTGCACCGGCCGCCTTTCGGTGCTATTGCTCGTATGGGTGTGCGGACGGCGGCTCAAGAGCGGAGGGTGCTGGTCAGATGACAACGAGACGAAAGAGGTACCTCAGGACGTTTCTGGCCGGATCACTGCTGCTGGGCAGTGCGATCACCGCCTCGCTGTCGGTAGGGTTGCTGCCCGCCTCGGCTACGACCGCGGTCTCGTTGTACGTCACGCCGACTGGCACGGACTACCAGACCTGCAAGCGGTCCAGCCCCTGCAACTCTCCCAGGTTGGCTCTCCTTATCGCAACCCGCGGCACGTACAACGGCGAAGACGTGACCATCCACGTGGCTGCCGGCGACTACGGCGAGGCCCAAGTCTCCGTCAATGCCTCGTCCCTCAGCTCGCTGACCATCGCCGGAGCCGGAGCCTTGAGCACCAGGGTGGCCTCGGACGGGGGAAGTGTGTTCGTGGTGCAAGGGGGAACGGTGACTATCTCTGGCCTCATGGTCACGAACGTCCACGCCTCCCCCAGCCTCGGCGGCGGTATCGACAACGAAAATGGGACGCTGACGATCAACTCCTCGACCCTGTCGGGCAACAGCGCTAGCGAGGGTGGCGGCATCTACAACGGAGGAACGCTGACGATCAACTCTTCGACCGTGCGGGCCGATACGAGCGAATACGGCGGCGGCATCTTCAACGACAATGGCACGCTGACGATCAACTCCTCGACCGTCTCGGGCAACAGCGCCAGCCAATATGGCGGCGGCATCGTCAACGGCGGCACGATGACAATCAGCTCCTCGACCGTGTCGAAGAACACCGCCAGCCAATTCGCCGGCGGCATCGTCAACGGCGGCCCTTATGCGCTGACGATCGGTGCCACCATCGTCGCGGGGAATCCGGGGGGGAACTGCTATGGAGCGGCAACCAACAACCTCGGCTACAACCTCACCGACGACGCCACCGGCACCGCCTGCGGCATGACCGCATCGACTGACGTGGTGAACGCCAGTCCCGACCTCGGTGCTCTTGCCTACAACGGCGGTCCGACCGACACCAGGCTGCCTGGAGCGGGCAGCCCCGCTATCGGCGCCATCCCGGCATCGCCCCCAACCAGCTTCTGCCCACGCACCGACCAGCGGGGACTGGCCAGTCTCGGTAATTGCACCATCGGTGCGGTCGACGTTGGTGTCTGTGCCAGTGGGCTTCGCCCCCACGTCCTCACCGCCAGTTACGCCACAGGGACATTCACCGGCCTGTTCTGCCTGAACCCCAAGGGTTTCGGCACCTACTCCCAGGGCGCAGTGTCCGGAGCTGGTCACATCTACGTCGTGAATGGAAGAACCGACGTTGTCGCCTATGGGACGGACCTGCGCTTGAGGGGGTCGAGGGCAGCCATCCCCCCCAGCAGTAAGTTCACCGAGACTGCACCATTGCCGGTCAAGACAGGCAGGTTCAGGGTGAACTGAGCCTTAAACCACACCCGTGTAAGTGCCGGTAAGGGGCAGGCCAATAACCCGAACCCGCTGCCCCAAGCCACCCTCCCATCCTTGGTTCTAGCCAGGCTGAGACTCGCAGCAGATAGTCAACCCCTATTGACCCGCCACGTTCCATCACGCGTCTATCGCGTGGCCGCCGTCATTCGAGATGGTTCGCCGCTGAACGCAAACTCTACTGACCAGTCACAACAGTTCGTCAGCATTCGTCGTCATTCGGCTTGGTGGGCTTGCCAAGGTGAGGGTCGCGGGTCCGCTCCCGGCGTCCGCTCTCCTGTGATGTCGCGCGACATAAGCAACGATGTTGCGCGACATCATCGACGACCAGCTCAGGGCATGCGTTGGTAGTTCTGGTCGGGGTCGAGGACGAGTTGTCGCAGTGGTGACCGTCTGCGCTGAGGATGCGGACCTCACGACCTGCCACCAGGAGCACGACCCGCCAGCCGGCATAGGAGCGTCGCACCCCGATGTGGTGAAGGCGGCCCCGATAGCGAAGGGTCACCTTGCCGCTCCGGTCGACCTTGTCGTTGCGGACCCGGTACCCGGCGCTGTCAATCCTCGGCCCGAGAGAATGGCTCTTGTCCCGGGTTGCGAACGTCTCGACCGGTGTGGGTCTGGCGATGGCCCGATGGGGGCGCATGGTGTTGTAGTAGGTGACGAACCGGTCGAGTTGGCCCTGGAGCTGTCTGTTCGTTTGGGCCGGATCCTGCTTGGCCGGGTAGCTCTTCAAAGTCTGGTGGAAGCGTTCGGCTTTGCCCTGGGTGTGGGGATGGGAGGGCCTCCCGTGTTTGGAGGCGTGCACCTCAACCGGGGCTCCCTGCAGAGTTGCCAGACGCGACAAGCGTAGGCTGCAATCATGATCGCGGCTACGACGGCATTCAAGGCCGTCCACGGCCCGTACGTGGTCCTTCTAGTCGTGACTGTGATCGTCTGGGCGATGTCCGAGCTACGTCAAATGGCTAAGGCAAGGCCTGAGGCTACCAAGGTCGACTGGAAGAACGAGACCGTGCTCCGGGTGGCGGTCCTTGCAGGTGTCGCGGTCGCTGTTCTGGCGTTGCATTACGTGCCTGCGGCGGCAATCCACCCGGCGTTGCTAGCGGCATGGCTAGGTCTTATCTTTCTGTGGTGCGGCGTGGCATTGCGCGTATGGTGCTTTCACACGCTGGGCCGGTACTTCACGCTCACGGTGCGGGCAAGCAGAGATCAGCCGGTCATCGCTGTCGGACCGTATCGGGTGCTCCGCCATCCGAGCTATGCCGGGAGTCTCCTTGCCGTCGCCGGTATCGGGTGGTTATTTGACAACTGGCTGTCGCTGCTTGCGATTGTGGCGGGCATGACGGTTGGTCTTGTGTACCGGATAAGGGCTGAGGAAGGGGCGCTGTTGCTCAACCTGGGTGACCGCTATCGCGACTACGCAGTCACCCGGAAACGCCTGATTCCGTATATCTGGTGAAACTCAGAGGCGAGATCTCACTGCCCTCACAAGAGCTCCACGACACATCAGGCTCTATCTCGCTCTTGGGGGCCACGGCTCCCACAAAAACGTCGGTGCACGAGTTCGACCCCGAGAGTTGGATTATCGTTGTCGACTGTGGGTCGATCAAACCGCCTCCTCCTTGCCTTACTCGCTGTGGCGGCAGGCTCCGTCATCACATCCTGTGCGTCAACGAGACCACTGGTCCTTCCGCCCGGCACCCCGATCGCTCCGACCACCAGCATCGATGTCCAGCCGCTTGGGCAAAAGGTGACGTACATCATCTCGATCGGTAACGCCCATGTCGAGCAGGATGGGAACAACATTACGAAGACCAGCGAGGACTTCAACACCACAGCGTGGGGACTTCGCCAACTCAAGTACCCCGCCACCGCTCAGAAGGCCGCCAATGCCTTGGTGGCAAGTATCGTGAACCTCTCGGCCGATACGAGCCCCATCACCCATCCCGATGGAGTTGTTCAGCGCAGACTCCAAGCGGACGAAGGTATCGAAGTGACGAAGAGCGATGCCTTACGTCACGACCTCGGATTACCTCCTGCTACCGTCCCGTTGGGCCCTGGAAGACACCTGAGCTAGTCGTGGCGGTGCCGAAGGGCGACGGGTTCTGGGCCACGGCATCCAGGGCGCCCCTACCACCGGGACTGTGGTGCACGTGCGGCATCATCGTCGCTGTCAACCCCGGAGGATCAGCCGCTCTCTTCTGGACAGTTCCAGCAATGCGGTGACGGTTGCTGTTTCTGATCTCGGCAATCCGCCGGACACCGAGAAGGAGTTGCTGGGTTCGACGACGATCACGACGCGAATTTCGGCGTGCAGGATAGGTTCGTCTTCGGAGCCGGCACATCGCTGCTGAATCTGCTGCCGGGAGACGGATGTCCGCGAACGGACCGAGTGTCCAAGCCGATCATGTCGTCCGTACAGGCACGGGAGTTCGCAGCCCGGGAAACTGCTAGTGAGGGTCGATGGCCCTATTCAATGCTTCTTTGTGTGTGAGCAGCGCACCAGCCATGTTTGCCAATAGCGTTCGCGACTCCTCGGTCTCCTGTTCGACCTCTGCCGCCGCCACATGTTCAGCGAGCCGATCAAGATGAGCGTGAATCAACCGGCGAACCTCCTCATCACCGGCACCGTGGGGCCAAAGATTCGTCGGCTTTCTGCCAGCCACACTTGGCATGACCGAAAGCGGCGACACGCCAAGAGCATCGTCCAGTTCGATGAGCTGCTGTGCCCAACTCTTTAAGTCTTCGAGGAGTTGGTCAAGCTCAGCGTGCAGGGCGTGCCTTTCGGGAATTGTCCGGCGGGCCTGCTTCACACCGCCCACCTCGTCGATAACCTCGCTGAGTACCTGGTTGAGAGCGGCGATCGGATCCTGCCTCGGAGTGGAACTCATGCCCGCGTTAAGTTATCACCAAGATCGAACGGGACGGCGGCGAAAGTGGTGCTGTTATCGGACATGCTCACCCACGGTGCGGAACCGGCCAGGCACCGGCGCCGGTCCACGAATCCGCGGGTAGTTGCCACCGGGCAACTGGGGTCACATGCGACATCGCTCTGCGGCGTTAAGGATGCGATGAGTTCCTCGGCGAGTTCGGTCGTGCGGCCGTTGTAGGCTCTCCCCATGGACGACGGCTCCCAGGAGACGGAGATGACTGTCGTGTTGCGGTGGCAGCCCAACCGAGAAAGCGACGATCCTCGCTTGATAGTGGAACTTGAGGACGGAGAGGGTCGGAAGTGGGATCCGGTGGCGAATGCCACGCCAATTACCGGATTTTTGCCCGTCGGATGGCCGAGGGCTGGTGCCCTGACCTTCAGGCGGACCACCGACAAACGCTGAGCCACCAACCGGGCCGACGGCGCCAGCGAGAACACGGGAGGCCTTCGTGACAATGAGTGCCTTTGCGAGGATCTATCCCGTACCACCAAGGTCCAGGAGATACCGGGTCAGCGGCGATCATCGACTGTGAGCTTCCGGCACGTGGAATAGCGGTGAGCATTGATCCATCACGGACTAGGGGCTGACAAGTATCTCCGATCACGGGGATGCGTCGCCGCTTGTAGCACTGCAGAGACGCCTCAGTAGCGAAGATCGGCGAGGACGCCGTAATGGTCCGATAGTTGCATCTGGCCGCTAGGTACGACGCCGAGCAGCTCGCAGTGGGTGGGATGTCCCACAGCACCAGGTCGCGGCCAGGCCGACAGCACGTAGTCGAATCGTCGATCGGGATACATAGCGACTGCGGCCAGAGGATTGCGGTTGGACCACGTGTATCCCGCTGATCCGTTCCCGGCAACCTCCCACGCGTCGTAGAAGACACAGCCCGGTGCTGCGGGTGCGCTGCGTCCGGTGAGCATCCGGATCTCGTCGGAGTCGGGTCCAGCATTGAAGTCGCCACACACCAGTACCGGATAACGCTGGCGGGTCGTCTCCGAAATGAGCTGGACAAGCTGTCGGACCTGCTCCTGTCGGACTCGGCTCGCATCGAGTGGGTAGTCCAACATGACGGCGAACAATTGGATCCGCCCTCGGTCGCCCTCGATTGTCGCAGCCAGCACCTCGCCGACTCCGGAATCGTCCACTCCCCGCAACTTCCGCCGCTCCACGATCGACAGAGGCCAGCGCGAGACCAGACCAATCCCCGAAACCCAATCGTCCTGCTCCCAGTCACCGACGAACAGTTGATGGTCTACACCGAGCCGATTTGCGACGCGTTCTGCCTGCGTAGTCTCAGTGCTCGACCAGGACTCGACCAGGCAGACGATGTCGGGCCTTGCCGCCACGAGCGCATCCTCGATAGCCGCTTGACGTTCCTCCCACTGCCCGTAGCGACCCCAGACATTCCAGGTCACGACCCGCAGACTCCTCTCAACAACGGGCCCGTACGGTGCATATTGATCGAAACTCACGTCGTTAGTTTGCCTCGTGAGCCCTGATCAATGCACTCAGACCAGCAAACGGGGAGCGAGCGCGGGTCGAAGCGCTTGCCCCCAGACGGCGGCCGCCACCGGTACCGCTCATGCCGAGGCCGCCCGATGCCATACTTGAGAGGTGGCCAGACCGTGGAGCGGCACAGCCAAGTACCACCGAGGTTGGACGGGCAGGGACTATCACGTGACTGGCGGCCACGAAGCCGAAGCCAAGGCCGAACAGGAAGCCGAGAAGCCCAGTCGGCTCGGTCTCTGGATACTCAGGAGGCTGGGCTACCGCGGACCAGATCCAACGCCGCCCCACCAGGCTCATCACCACGGTGCTCCACCCCACCCGAGGTCCCACCCCGCCGAGTAGGACACATGACCAGGAGCCACCATTCCTATAGTTCTCCTCCCGGTGATTGGAGTCATCCACCCGGAACGCCTCACTCCCCGAGACGCTGGATGAGAAGCTGCCCTGGCCAACCTTTGCGGTCGAACGACTCGGTGGCAGTGAACCCTGCGGATTCGTAATATCGCACGAGCTGTTGGTTTCCGCCCGCCCAGCAATCGACCCTCAGCAGGCTGAGGCCTCGTTCCAGGCAGTCGGAACGGGCGTGATCCAATAGAGCGGACCCAACCCCTTGGCCGATGAACCGCCTTGAAGCCAAGAGAAGCAGGACGTACAAACCGGGCTCACTGGTCACCGGAGCATAGGAAGGCGAAACATCGCTGACTTCGAGTGCGCCTACGAGCTCATCGCCGACCTCGGCGACGGTGACTTCAGCGCTGGTCGCCAAGCTGGCAACCCGCTCCTTGGTCTCGGGTCGCTCCGACCATGGCTCGGTACCCCACTGCCCACCGAGACCCCGCTCGGTTAGCCATAGAACTGCTTCGTCAAAGAGCCCGAGCAAAGATTGCTCGTCAGTGCCCTTTCCTGGACGCAAAAGAATCTTCATCGACAAGGACGATACGTGGTTTAGGTTGGAAGGCGGTAGCGACCCGTTCTCTCCGGAGCGGCAAGACCGGCGGCTACAAGCCTCGTCGCGACCTCGAATCTATCCTCCAGTGTCTGAGATTCATCAATGACCATGGTCACCTGCCGTTCGATGGGTCAGCGTGGATCGGGTGCTCCTGCGAAGCGGGATAGATCGACGGTGATGTAGATGGCCCGGCACCTCGCAACCACCACCTCCCTCACGCGTAGTTCAGCACTGATGAAGAGCTTGCGGCGCTCTCGCCCGTCAAGCCGTGCGCGAATGTCCAAGGGTTCGTCAACGGGTACGGCAGCCAGATAGCGAACCGTCAACTCGCCCGTAAAGGCCGGCTCCTGGAGTTTGCCAATGACGAACCCGGTCACGTCGTCGAATGCAGCGGCCACAATTCCGCCGTGGGCACGGCCGGGTGCGCCTTCGAATGCTCGCCGCAGCACAACGTCGGCTATCACTTCACCGCCGTCGAACCGCACCTCGAGTTCGATGCCTGTCGGATTTGACCAACCACCGACGGCTCGGTCCTCGAACCCGCTCCCGCCCAATATCGACCCCCCCGGGGCACTCTGCATGAGGGCCAGACGATCGCGTGTCGGCGCTTCACTGACCAAGAGCGTGAGTGCGCTCGCTGCCTCCGTTATCGATGCGAGTGCATCGTCCGCGGGATCGTGTGCTGCAAACGCGTGATTGAGCGCTCGCAGGCTCGCGGCCGCTCTTTCTCGTGCTTCTTCGGTCCTCATCTAGGTAAGTGTAGGGAACCATCCGGGTGTGTACGTCTGGACCTGAGCGTCCACTGGCGGTTGAGCGGAGTGTCTGCCGCCGCCCGTCGGCATAACATGTAGAGCCGGGCGTTCGAGATATTTATCGCCTGGTTGAGAAGGCATTGAATCCGGGTGACTCGGACGCTTTGGTAGCTCTTCACGAAGAAGATGCCGCCATGGCAACTCCCGACGGCACTTTCGTGGGTGGCCGCGGTGCGATCCGTGAACAGTGGTCAGGCTTTGTAGCGCTGGGCGGGAACATCCAGATGACGACCCGCTATGCCGTTACCGTGGGTGATACCGCTTTACTCAGCAACCACTGGCACTTTACTGGCGCTGGTATGGAGTTCTCGTCCCGAACCGCGGAGGTGGCACGTCGTCAGGCTGATGGGACTTGGAAGTATGTGATCGATCATCCGTATGCAGCAGCTGACCTTCCCACTGAGTAGTGAGCAGTCGCTGATACATCCCACGGTCCCGGTGACCTGGGGCAGGGGCAGAGGTCCCGCCGCGACGGGATGCTTGAGAAGCCGGCAGCGGCCACAATCCCATCGGTCAAAGTGGATCGGGACAGAAGTATTTGGAAATCCCTCTGTTCGCGGAGCAGAGGCGGCGGGTAGCGTTACCAGCATGCGACTATTTCTCGTCTTACTCGTGATTGCGGTGATCCTGGCAGGAGTGGGATTCGTGGTCCACGTTTTGTGGATTGTTGCCCTTATCTTCCTCCTCGCGTTCCTCCTAGGAGTAATCCTCGGTCCTGGCCGGAAGGCGAGGAACTAGAGCCTCGGCTTGGCAATAGTGGTCGCCAAGAGTCGTCTCGCTCACGTGTTGCCGGTCGGTGGGGACCTTCAGGTATCTCCCTGGTCGCGCCCTCACCCCCACGGGCCTCGTGTTCCTTGCGGTTCACGACATCTTCTTCGACCGAGTCATATATGGATATTCCCGGCTCAACTGCGTGGCCTTCGCGGTGAGCTCGGTGGCCCTCTTGTCCGCGGTCGCCCAAACGTGGTTCCCGTCCGAGGAGACGGCGTGGGAACCACCGCCAATGGCGATTCGCCGCGCAATCGTCAGATGAACTTCATGCGGGTCGCTTCCTGCTTGCCTTGGGCGAAACCGGCACGGGCAGCAGGGTTACGGGTCGCAGGGTCCATCTGGTTCGTGCCCATTGCGACTTGGGAATCGGCGTCCGGCGTGATCACCTCGACGCGGCTCCCCTGCTTACGTAGAGCCTCGACCTGGCCCTCCAGGTCCATGCCCCATTCCGGTGGTCTGCGCAGGCCCTCGAACTGGCCTTCGGGCAATACCCCGCTCCGTCCGCCGAACGGCGAGAGCACCACGACATTGGCATAGCCCGAGGCAAGATCGGCGTTTTCGGGGGAGCGCACGCCGCCATTTATGTAGCGGGCACCGTCGATGCTGACGGTAGGGGCCGAACCCGGCAGTGCGGTGCCGGCGGTGACCGCGTCCACCAAGTCGACGCCTGCATCGCAATCGAACGCAGCCAACTCGCCGGTATGCGCGTCGACGGCTGCCACAATGATCGGCCTGGCCGGCCATTCATGGCGAGGCAACCGGGCGGCGACCACGGCGCGGTGCTGTTCCGCCGTGGGTCCGAGTATGAAGTCGCACTCCAACCCGAATTCGCCCATTGCACGTTGGAGATCGGCTGCCGAGGTGGCGGAGGCGGAGATGGCCCTCATCCGCTCGAAAACCGTGGCCATCGGCAGCGCCAGCGGTCGTTCGCGGTTCCGCCCGACCGGTTGAGCAGGCGGGGACAGCACCGAGGCGAACAGTTCGGCCGGCGGAATGCCGCTGCGCACCTGTGCCGCCGCGGTGGCACCGGACGAGGTGCCGATCACCAAATCGGCGGCCTCTGTCATATCGAGACCCGCTTCGGCCAGGCCTGCGATGATCCCGATCTCCCAGGCGTTCCCGGCAGCCCCACCACCACCGAGAACCAGGGCAACGTTGTGAGCCACCTGCGGGTGCGACGTATTTCGCGCCGAGTCAGGCGTGAAGGATTGGGCTTTGCTCCCGGTCGACGGGAGCGATTCTTGAAACTGCGACATGTCTTGGTCCCTTTCAGGGCATCCGAAAAATGCGGGCACCCGAGGACCAACGACGACGAAGCTCTTCTAGAGGCTCCAGCGTGAAGGGGCGAGCATCCGACTGTGATTGAAAAGAATCGGACTCACCTCCTAAGGTCATGCGCTTCGAAAGCGCTCTTGATCGAACTCCAAGTTGAAAAGTAATCGGGAAAGACGCTCCACCGCAAGAGGTAGGGGATTTGGTGAACTTCTCCACACGTCCGGACGGGCTGGTGGGAGGGCACCCACATCGGCTGCAGGAGCGAAAAGTCCAAGACCCGGCGATAGGCGACTGGATCAAAATTTCAGTTGTTATCCGGTCTCGAAAAAGCCGCCCAAACCTAGGTGATGGCGATCCCGTCTGCCCCGCTACCGACGGTCACTGTCTTCCCCCATGTGTTAGTGGAGGTATTGACGATGCTCACCGTATTGCCGTCGGTGACGTAGGCAGCGCTCCCGTTGGAGTTGATGGCTACCGCGAACGGATCGCCGGTGCCGAGCTGCACCTTCTTCACCAATGTGTTGGTGGACGTTTTGATCACAGCCACGCTTCCGCTGTCCTCGTTGGCTATGTAGGCGTAGCTCCCATTGGGGGTGATGGCGATGCCAGATGGACCCCAGTCGCTCTCCAGCATCACTGACTTCACAACCGTGTTGGTGGCGGTATTGATGACGCTCAGGCTGCCGTGGGCGGTGTTGGTGACGTAGACCTCTCTCCCATTGGGGGTGATGGCGATTCCCACCGGCATCCGAGTGAGACCTACGGATTTCACCACAGTGTCGGTGGCGGTATTGATGACGCTCACGGAGTGGGAGCTCTCGTTGGCCACGTAGGCGTCGTCCCCGTTCGGGGTGATGGCGACCCCGAACGGCCGCTGACCGACCCCGACGGTCTTCACCACCGTGTTCGTGGATGTCTTAATCACGCTGACCGTGTTGGAGCTGTTGTTGGTCACGTAGGCATAGCTCCCATTGGGGGTGATGGCCACCCCGTAGGGCCCCCCGTATGGTCCGCTGCCGACCCCGATGGTCTTCACCACGATGTTGGTGGCGGTGTTGATGACGCTCACGGTCCCCGTACCGGCGTTGGCCACGTAGGCGACGCTCTCGTTGGGCGTGATAGCAACCCCGCATGGATCGGTGCCAACCCCCACTGTCTTCACCACCTTGTTGGTGGAGGTGTTGATGACGCTCACAGTGCCGGAATCGGCGTTGGCCACATAGGCATAGGGGATTGTCGAGGCAGACGCCTGTGGCACTCCCACGGGCGTCAGTGCAACGGCGACGAGCGCAGCCACACCGACCGCTGCGCCCGCCCTCATCGTGAACCGTGACAATCGGGATCCGACGGTCCGCGCCATGTGCATCCCTCCCTGCTGTTCACCCGCTGAGCCTCCGAGGATCTCGGAACGGCGAATGCAGGGTTGTGAGCAAGCCGAAGGACGGGTGGTCGGCATCGTCACACGTCGAGATAGCCGTAATGGGTTTGCTTCACCGCACCACTCGAACTGATGCAGACGACGCTGTAGACAGATTGGCCGACGGCGATGTCAGGATCGGTATTGGCGGTCACCCTGCCTTTGACGACGTACTCCCCCTTGTAGCCATGACGAGCACAGTACTCACCGGAAGAGTCCGGCGAAGTGGTGATCGACGCAGTTGTCGAGTAGCTGTGGTTCCCTGAGGTCCAATGGATGACCCCGATCCTCTTTGTACCGGGGATGAACACCTTGCCTGGGACTGTGCCGTTACCAGCGAGTTGTCCCCGCGAACGACAGGCGCTCAACGTGACGACGCCACCGGTTGTTCCGATCACATGCTCACAGGAGATGCCCGGAGCAGCGGCGAGCGGGGTTCCCGCATCAGCTGATTGGGTCGCACCGACTAGCCCTGCACAAGTGGCCAGTGCAGCCACCGCAATGAGAGAACCTGAGAGCGCCGATCTTCCAACTGTCCGGGTTACGCGCTGAGGCATTTGAACCCCTTCGCCGAGCTTTACTCTGCAGATGGTACTCCGCGTCGAGACAAACCGCTTGGGCGATCAACCCAGAGGCACTGAACTGGGGTGACACCGAAAAGCCGGTCGGTGGCACGCTGCGCACCCCCTGACCCGGTGAATCGGAGGCACCGGAGCAACGGCGATCGAATTGGTTAGCAGCGCCACATCCGGATTCGGATCAACACCTCGAGCGGTCGGTTGCTTGGGCTATGCGTTCAATCACTTCACATCGCCCAATGAGGTCTCTTGTCCCGACAAGCGAGCCTTACCACTGCCCACCCGAACCGACGACGACCACCATTGTGACCCAGCACGCGGTGTCGCCGGACCGATGGTCCCAGGCTACTCAGCCACGGTTGCCGGTCGACCCACTCGCGGCGTTCGGGGCCAGGTCGTCAGCCCGTCCTCAGGATCGGTCATCGGCGTGTGAAGGTTAGGTGGGCGACGCCGCTCGGTGACGAGACTACCTCGACGCTATAGCGCTCCTCGACGCCTTCGAGGCCGTCCCAGAGACGAGCGCCGCGGCCGAGCAGGATCGGCACTTGCACGACGTGGAGGGTGTCGATGAGGTCGGCAGCGAGGAAATCGCGGACGACCGTCGGGCCACCGCCGATGCGGACGTCGAGGTCACCGGCGGCCTCCCGGGCGAGGTCGAGTGCCTCCTGCGGAGAGGCTTCGACGAAGTGGAACACGGTGCCCCCCTCCATCTCGATCGGTGGGCGTGCGTGGTGCGTCAATACGAACACCGGCGTGTGGAACGGCGGGTTCGGCCCCCACCAACCACGCCACTCGTCGTCGGTGCCGACATCGGTCCACGGTCCGGTCTGCGCACCGAACTTGCCCCGGCCCATGATCTCCGCACCGAAACCCAGCTCGATCCGTTCGGCGAACGAATGGTCGACACCGACGGTGCCACCGGCGTCGCCGACTATCGACCGCCAGAAGCGGGTGGCGAAATACCACTCGTGCAGGCGATGGCCGGCGTGGCCGAACGGGGCGTCGAACGTGATGCCCTCGCCGGTCCCGAACCCGTCCAGGGAGATCGAGAAGTTGTGGACACGGACCTGAGACATGGCGGCCTCCGAAGCGTTGGGTGATTGCGATAGGCAACCGAGTTGAGCCTTATGACCGGTGCTCGACCATATGTGGAATATTCAGGTGGCCGGTCAAACGGAGCTGCGCGGGGTCGCCGTACCGGATAGCCGGCTCGTCGTTGGCCGCCTGCACCGTCGGGCTCCCGTTCGTGGCCATATCGACGACCGGGCCGAGACCCAAGCCGACCCCACTGCCGTAGAACGGAGCGTTGCCGAAGTTGAACAGGCCGCCGTCGGCCGCGGTGAACCAGTAGCCTTCCCCGTCGGGCATCGCCGCCATGGACACGATCGGCTGGTTGAGAGCAAGGCTGCCCGTGGACCCGTGGAACCCGGCATCGCCGTAGGAGAAGATGCCACCATCGGAGGCCACCAGCCAGTATCCGTGTCCGTCGGGCGCGGCAGCCATGCCGACGATCGGCTTGTTGAGTGTGAGGTTGCCGGTGGACCCGTAGAAGGCGGCGTCGCCGTACGAGAAGATGCCACCATCGGAGGCTACCAGCCAGTATCCGTGTCCATCCGGTGTCGCAGCCATACCGACGATCGGCTTGTTGAGTGTGAGGTTGCCGGTGGACCCGTAGAAGGCGGCATCGCCGTACGAGAAGATGCCACCATCGGAGGCCACGATCCAGTATCCGTGCCCGTCGGGCGTTCTCGACATGCCAACGATCGGCTTGTTCAGCACGATTGCGCCTGTCGATCCGTAGAAGGCGGCGTCGCCGAAGGCAAAGATACCGCCGTCAGAAGCGACCAACCAGTAGCCGCCATTGTCGCCGGTCGGAGCGATGGCAACGATGGGCCTGTTGAGACTGATGCTCCCGAGATCCCCGAAGTAGGGGGCATCGCCGGCGTGTGCGACATGGCCGTACCGATCCACCTGGTAGTAACCGATCTCGCCCGATCCGATTAGCCGCACCGTTGTCGGGCTGGTATCCGTCGATCCTTTGATCGAGACGGTGGCTGAACGGTCGCCGAGTGCGCCCGGATAGAAATAGACGTCTAGCGTGCAGGAGGCCGACGGGGCGAGGACGATGGTTGTTGCACTGCCGGGACAGCTCGGTCCGACCGACGATTCAACGACATAGTCGTTCTGTCCGGGCCCCGAGAATGTCACACCACTCTCGCCGATGGTGTCGGTGCTGGTTCCCCTATTGGTCAGGGTGAGGGTGACCGGCCCGTTGTAGGTTCCCAACGGCGGAGCCCCTAGGTTCAACTGGGTGGGCGAGGCTGCAAGTACCGAGGGACGGGCTGGGCTCGCGCCCGCAGTCCCACCGCTGCCAACCGCCGCAACAAGTACACACGCTGCGACGAGCAACCCGCTCGTCGCCATGGTGAGGAGTCGCTTCGCACTAGAGGTCGTTGCCATCGTCGTCCCACCGATCTCCGGTGGCCGGTCCACCTCGTGATCCAATGATAGTGGTGACCGAGCTCCCAGATCAGGATTGTTCAGTCAGGTCGGGACTGCTTCCCCCGGTGTTCGGAGCACCTCGGCCGCTCCTGAGGTGTTGGCCACGATCAGGGTGCGGGAAGGGGATTGTCTTGAGAAATGTGCGAGCTTGGATCGCAAACCGATCCAGCAGATGTGAAACAGGCCTATACAGTTCGGTGGGTCGACCAGCTGGTTGATCAAGGCTTCGGTGGGGGAGCGCCGACCCGGTAGTGGTAGGCGAAGGCGGCGACGTTACTGGCAGTGGGCGAGATCCCCGGTTGAGAGTTCTGGGTGACGTTGGCATCGGACGGCGAGAAGTCGTCGATGCAGAAGGCGCCGCTCACCACGCTCCCGATCGGCCCCGACGGCGTGATCACGACCGAAAGGTAAGTCTCTCGACACCGTGGTTCTCCCTACCTCGACCAGCGATTTGATGGCATCTGTGTTACCCGTTGCGGCCGATCAAGGCGGTGGATAGCGTCGTGTCGAGCGGGCGTCCCACTAGCGGAGGTTGGTGCAATGTCATACAAGGTGATTGTTGTCGGGACCGATGGCTCTGAGCGAGCTGCCATCGCCATTGCGGAGGCTCTTAGCCTGGCGAAGGCCACCGGCGCCAAGCTTCATGTCGTTCACGGGGTTCACCCTGCAGTCGAGGCCGGCTACACCGAGTCCAAGAGCGGTCAGCTAACCATCGACAAGGCACGCGAGGGTGTCGAGGGTTTCAAGGCTGCTTTGCTTGCCGAAGCTGCTCGCCAGGGAGTGTCTGCCGAGGTGCACAATCCAGGAACCTCGGACCCGGCGGATGCGCTCATTGAAGCCGCCGAGTCCTTTGACGCCGACGTTCTCGTCGTTGGCAACAAGGGCACCAGCGGGGTCAAGCGCTTTGTACTTGGAAGCGTTCCCAACAAGGTAGTCAACCACTGTCCCTGCAGCGTGTTGGTCGTCAATACAGACGCCAAGTAGCAATCCGGTCGCGTCTCTGGTGACTTGATTCCCGCCCCATGGGTGCCCGGCGATTGGCGGCATTGACAGAGGTGGGGAGCCGCGTCGGATCGCTTGCCTGGGCTGAGTATTGCAGTCGGAGGCTGGAGTGTGACCACCCCGTGTTCTGGGCCACACGCATCGCCGCCACATGTCGCAGGGATAGCGCCGGGGAAGTGCGGCCGTCAAAGCTCACATGGGGGCAGCCGCTGCTCACGGTTTCGACTGCCGCTACGGCAGGTGCCGGCGCACCCACCAGAGACAACCCGCGCCGAGGGCGACGGCGAAAGCGACGAAGATCGCCGCCTCGGACCACTGCAGCGGCCAGTAGCGGCTGGGCGGCTGATAGGTGACGACCTGGCGCAGATGGAAGCTGTCGACGCAGCGCTGGAGGGCGGCCTGCGTCGCCGGAACGGTGTGCCAGTGAGGCCCGCTGGACACGGGTATCCGGTTCGGGCACCGTCCGACGCCCGTGAACACAGCTGTCCCGTCCCCCTTCAGGTCGGTCACGCCCAAATTGCCGTTCGGACCGATCTCACCGTTCTGGCCGACAACCCTGCCTGTGCCGGTCACGATCTGGTTCGAGACCACCAAGTCGTTTGGCTTCGGCGGTCCGATGGTGGCCCCGGTGCCGGTGGCGGTCAGCTGCAGGTGGAACGGCAAGCTCGCCCTCATTGGCGCAAAGGGGGTCCGCCGGACATACTCACCCACGAGGTAGCGGGCACCGAAGTAGCCGACGATGGTGCCCGCCATCGCCACGAGCGTCCGGCGCGTCATCGCGCCGAGGAGCGCGCCCAGCGCGACGGCGAACACGGCGAGGGCAACCGGAACCACGTCGCGCTGTTCGAAGTTGAGCCACACGGAACCACTGACGAGGTCGAGCGGACGCTCCCACCACGTCGCCGCGGTGCTCAGCAGGCCCATGAGCACCGCCGTCACGAGCAGGACCAGCGTCAGGCGCGTCGCGACCCAGCGCGTCCGCGTCACGCTCTGGGTCCAGGCGAGGCGGTAGGTCCCCGCCTCGAGCTCTCGGGCGATGAGCGGTGCCCCCAAGAAGATACCGAAGAGGATTGGCGCAAAGATCATCAGGGCCGAGGACAGGTGACGAAGCTGTAGGTCGAGCCCCTGGAAGTGAGCGGTGACCGCGGAGCAGTCGCCGTGGGCGGCGCAGGGGACGAGCACGGTGTCGTAGACGTTGAGCAGATGTGGCCCGGTGACGGCCAGCGCTACGAGGAACCCCAAGACCCCGAGCGCGGCGACGGCCGCGGCGGTGCGCAGCTGGCGCCAGGCGAGCCAAGTCATGGCGCCATCGGGGCCATCGCGAGGGGATCCTGGCGGACAGCACGTTGGCCCATGTAGGCGAGCACGAGGTCCTCCAGGGTGACCGACTCGATGATCCAGCCGGGCTCGACGACCGGCCCGTCGCTTCGCACCACGAGCAGTCGCTGCCGGTCGGTGACCGAGGCCGCGATCACCGCCTGGTTCGCCGGCGCGACATCTTCCGTCGAGCGGGTGCCGACGAGCCGATGGTGGCCCGCCAGTAGTTCCTCGATCTCCCCGGCCACCCGCACGCGAGAGTCAACGAGCACGATGAGGTAGTCGCAGACCCGCTCGATGTCGCTCACGAGGTGCGACGAGAGCACGATGCTGACATCGTGACCGGCCACGGTCGACATCAGCAGCCCGAGGAACTCGCGGCGTGCCAGTGGGTCGAGGCTGGACACCGGCTCGTCGAGCAGGAGCAACTCGGGGCGCTTGGCGAGCGCGATCGTGAGGGCCAGTTGGGCGCGCTGGCCGCCAGAAAGCTTCCCCACCCGTTGGCGGGGGCTGAGTCCGAGATCGGCGAGGCGTTTGTGCGCGGCCACCGCGTCCCAGCGGGGATTGCAGTGCGCGCCGAGGCGTAGGTGATCCTCGACCGAGAACCAGGGGTACAGGGCCGCGTCTTGGGGGACGAAGCCGACGCGGGCCAGCTGGGCCGGGTCGCACGCAGGCTGCTCGCCGAGCACCGTGATCGAGCCGGCCGTCGGCGCCAGCAGCCCGGCGGCGAGGTTGAGCAGCGTGGACTTGCCCGCCCCGTTGGGACCGACCAGGCCGACGACGTGCCCGCGGGGGATGCAGAACGTGCAGTCCTCAAGCGCCCAGCGACGCAGGTAGCGCTTGCCGAGACCAACGGTCGCGAGCGCCGCGGCGCTCACGACGCTACCGGGGAGGGGCTCCGAAAGGCCGCTCGGAACAGCGCTTCGATGGAATCGTCGTCGAGGCCCGCGGCTCGGGCCCGGACGAGCCACTGCTCGAGGTCGTGGCGGATCGGCCCGAGCGACGCGAGGACGTCCTCGCTGGCGCTGGCGATCACGAATGTGCCGACCCCGGCCCGAGCGGCGACCAGCCCCTCGTGCTCCAGTTCGCGATACGCCTTGGACACCGTGTTCGGGTTGATCGCAATGCGGGTCACGACTTCGCGGACCGTCGGTAGCTGGTCGCCTTCGCGCAGCGCGCCGAGCTTGAGAGCCCGGCGCACCTGGTGGACCAGCTGGAGGTACGGAGCGATGCCCGACTTCACGTCCAGGTAGAACTCGATCATGGCTCCCTCTGATTGCACTAGATATCTAGTACACTATAGAGGATGACCGCGAATCTGTCGAGGTGGTCTTGTTGTCGAACTCGGGTGCCGACGATGGGAGGGAATCACGCTGCCATCCATATGGCGCTCCGGAGCGCCCAGCGCACCCCCCCTGACCTGCCGACAGGGGGCAGTCCGATTCAGGTTCGACGGGCTGGACCGAAGATGAACCACCGCGTCGACCGGATCTCAGCGCTCCAGCCCTCTGCTTCGATGAACGACTGCAGCTCACCTGGCTCGTACATCACACTGACGACCCGGTGCACGGACCCGTCCCTCAGACGACGCACGTGCAGGTCAGTGTCGTACTTGATGACGAATGGGTCCTTCGCAGTCGTCTCCGGCTGCGGATCGTTTCGATTGTCGATGAGAAACGCACGTCCGGAGGGAGTGAGCCATGCGTGAAGGAGCGACCAGAACTCGCCGAATCGGGACCTTGGCACGTGCGAGAGCCAGAAGGAGAAGAACACCACGTCATAGTGGGAGTCCGCCTGCCAATCGAAGAGATCGGCCACGACATAGTTCACGTCAGAGCGCCCCACCCGTGCCTGGTTGAGCGCGAGGACCTCGGGTGAACTGTCCACCACGGTGAGACTGTCGGCTGTGCGAGCGAGACGCTCCGTCCACCAACCAGTACCTCCGGCCAGTTCCAAGACCGAGCCCGTGGCTCCAAAACAAGTCAGGGCGTCGTCCACGACGGCTACTTGGCGTTGCCATTCGAACCGCTCTTCCTCGCCCCGGTCGAACCGGCCCCGCCGCTGCCACCATTCGTCGTACTCGGGCGCCCGGGCCTGATAGTACGACCGCTGCTCCGCGAGTAGGTCCTCGTCGTTCACGTCGACAGTTTCGCGCTCTTGGGTGAGTGCCTCAAAGGGGCGGCGTCACCTCGGTAGTGACCCCGGCTGAGCAGCCGGCGAGACGATAAGGAGAAGAAACGTGTCATTCCTTCAAGTACATTTCTGGCCCGGCGGTACCGAGGAGCAATATCGGGCGATGATCAAGGTTCTGCATCCCGATACGGGCCTGCCTGAGGGTCAGTTGTCCCACACCAGTGGGCCGACTGAGGGCGGCTACCTGATCTCGGTCGTCTGGGACTCGAAGGAGCACAGTCACGCCTTCATGCAGAACAAGCTCCTCGCAGCCTTGCCGGTGGAGGGCGGGTTCGCCGGGGCGCCGCAGGAGCGCACCGCTCAAGTCGCCCACCACGATTCAATCTGACCACCCACTGCACTCAGTCGCCCCTGTCACGGCCTACGAGATGCATCGCATGTCAGGCGGGACTCATCGATTCCGATGCTTCACTACGGTCGGTCCATCCGGAGTCTGGACTGCCCTTACGGACGGTCGAGAAACAGGCCGGTACCTTCACGGGCTGGTGGCCGACTCATCGTGGTGCTCGGACGCTCCGATTCATTTCCGGGCTACCCCAACTGAGCCAGAAGGGCAGGCCATGCTGGAGGGTCGGGTGCTGTACGCTCAGCCTTATCGCAGGCTGTCCTACTTCCTGAGGTCAGGGCCGAAGGATCCATCCACTTTCCTCACCTGGGAACTCCGGTCCTGCCCTGGTGGCTCGACCGTCCATCTCCAAGTCGATCGTGCCGAGTGGGCGGACACTGACGAGGAGGCCGAGAACACCTGGTTGCCCGTCCTCGCCGCGCTGCAATCCCTGCTCTCCGGAGACGGAGTACCACGACCTTAGGTATCCCGCATGTCACCGAGCCCGAGTCGCGGTCGAGGCCAGTCGGCTTTGGAGTGGGAGTGGCCTGCCGGGACAGGCCGACGGTGTTGGTCACTGACGCCGCGGCGACAGGGGCAGGATAAGGACCGATATTCCAATCCCCTCACGTCCCCATTGGGTCACCCGCCAACTCTCGGAGGCTAAGGCACCTGCAATTCCAATAGAGGCACGAATTGCTGACCCCCGTGAATGTCCGGGTCCCCGATCGAGCCTTGAACCATAGGTCGGGGAAATGAAATCTTGACGGCTTGGAGATCGCCGAGAATGAAGATCTTGACCTTCTCTGGCGGCAGACTGAAGAGCCTGCCGATTGTTTCACTGTCGGTGAGTGGAGACCGGCCAGGTCCGCCCCCCGGTCGAGGGCGGTGGCGATCGGCTCGTGCCCCATGAGCCCGACGATATGGGAACAGCGACGAAGTGTCGCATGATCGAGTGGTCCGGCCGGCTCGAGGGGTCGGATCCTTTGGGCGTCGAGCCCGGCTTCGAGCGCGGTGGGGTCTAGCTCGCTGTAGATGAGGGCGACCTGGAGGGAGATGCCCGCGTCCCGTGCGACTTCTGCGGCAATGTCGCCGACCCAATCGACGCCTGAGTCGGTACCCGAGGTTCCGCAGGAGCCGACGACCACCGGAATACCGGCTCGGTGGGCGGCAGGAAGGATGGCCGACAGGTCGCGTGCGACTGCGGCTCTTGCGGTCTTCGGCGTGCCGGTACCGAGATAATGGGGTCCAGAGTCCGTCGAGCCGCCGTCAACGGCGATCAGACCGGCCCCGAGTTCAATCCCACGATCAATGCTTGTGGGCGGAAACCCGCCCCCGAGCATCCCCACGGGACGAGCACTTTGACCTGGGGCCCGGTCACGGACCCCGCCGACGAATGACTCGGCTCACCGAAGCTGCCAAAAGCATGACAACGGCGACGGGCAAGAGCCACCACCAGTTGTATCCGTGATGGGCAGCGACAGAGACGACGCCGAGAGCCACGACCACGCCAATGGCTATGCGCCAGTCCTCGCCAACCACGAATTCGTACCAGAATTGCCCGAAGCGCTTGAGCCACTTCATGGTGCTGAAGCCTCGGGTAAGGGCATTCTCCGGGACATGGCCACCAGCCCGAACGACATCGCGGAGACGAAGGCGATGATCGCCAGGAGTGCCAGATCGCTCCCCGGCCAGGATATCCCGGCCCCCTCAGAGCTCCAGAAGACACCGAACGACGTGAGCATGATGCCAACGGCGAATTTCAGCGTATTCTCGGGAACGCGTGTGAGCGGAGCATGCACGATGACACCGGCGATGACGACCATCAACAGGGCGAGAACGGCCGCGAGTGTCGCCAAACCGACGTTGTGCTGTGTGCCGCCGAAGGTGACGACTATGAACGCCACCTCGAGCCCCTCGAGGAAGACACCCTTGAATGCGACCGTAAACCCGTACCAATCGTGTCGAGAACGTTCGCCGCCTCTCTCGAGCCGAGCTACTTCCCGTTGGTAGATCGCATCCTCGTCGTGCAGCTCCTTCAATCCGCCCGCACGCAGGATCGCTTTGCGCAGCCATTGCAGTCCAAAGATCAACAAGAGCCCACCCACCGCCAACCGCAGTGAGCTGATCGGGAGTTTGGCCAACGCCGGACCGAGGGTCACGATGATCAGGGCAAGGGCCACTATGGCCGCCGAAATGCCCCACACCGTCGCCCGCCAGCCACGAGTTACGGCGACGGCAAGGACGATCGTGAGGGCTTCGACCATTTCAACGCTGCACGCCAGGAACGACGCAAGGAACAACAAGGCGCTGTGCATCGAACCTCCTTCGCCGTTCGGACGTCGTGGATTGAGGAATCAGGTTGGTGTAGCGTATACTACCGATATGCCTCGTGATGTAGCAAATGCTACGGACTCCTACGCTGATCGTGTTGCCGACCGAGCTGAGGGTCTGGCGCCCGCCGAGCGGCACGTGGCCCTCTCGCTGGCCGACCTCGGTCCCGAAGCGGCGCTCCTCTCTGCTGCGGCACTCGCTGAGGCCTTGGGGACGAGCGATGCCACAGTCGTGCGCACCGCCAAATCGTTGGGTTACTCCGGACTGGGGGATCTTCGGAGGGCGCTGACCGTACAGAGCGAGAATCCACCGCTTGGCGAGCGACTGCGCAGGACACTCGAACAGACGCCGGGCAACGATCCTCTTGGCTCGGCAGTGCGCAATCACCTTTCAGAGCTCGACAGTCTCGGCCGGAACGTGTCCCCCGCAGCGTTTCTCGGCGCTGTTGCCCTTCTTGCCAACAGCAAGAGGATTGTGTGGCGCGGGGTTGGACCTTCGGCGGCTCTCGCCAGCTACGGCGAACTCATCTCGCAACGGGTCGGCAAGCCCAGTACGGCCTTCGTGCACTCGGGAACGTCGTTTGCTGACGAGCTGCTGGCACTGCGGTCAAATGATTGCGTCGTCCTGTTTGCCTACGGCCGCCTGCAACGTCACGTCGAGGTGTTGCTCCAGCAAGCCGTCAGCCTCGGGGTGCCAACGGTCCTGGTCACCGACGTGCTGGCGCGCCGGTTGGAGGGGTCGGTCGATGTGGTCCTCCGATGTGGACGGGGGATACCCGGCCTCTTTGCGAGCCACGCGACCACACTTGTCGTCGTTGAGGCTCTCGTTCTTGCTGTCGCTGCGACCAACCGGTCAGAAGCAGAGACGAGCCTCACCAGGCTCAATGAACTTCGGGCGTCGTTGGGGGGACGGCGGCGCTGACCGTGGTGATCATGGGAAGGTCATGAGCGAGCCAATTCGGCGAGATTCGCGAGTGAGCTGCTGAGATGCTTCGGAGGAAACGGCGGGAATCCGATGTGTTCTCGGATGGGGTCCGGAACGGCCGACCAGTCATAGCGGAGCGTGACGGTCGTGCTCGAGGGACCAGCTGCGCTGAGGTCGTAACGCCAGCTCCACCCGGGGAAACTCACGGTACCGTCGTCGGCCTCATTTCCCGGCTCCCAGGAGATGGTGCTTGGCGGGTCGAACAGCTGGACCCGATTGGCCATCTGGTAGCTACCGTCTGGATGGTTCGGGTGATACATCCCCATTCGGAAGATCTGTCCGGGAGCAGTCAACGGAGTGCTGTCCACGGGCTCGCGGACCCAGCCGGTGCCATCGATCGCGGCGTGACTTGCCGGATCGGCGAGCACGGCAAAGATGGCCTCTGCCGGGGCCTCTATGACGGTGGTTATGCTGAGATTATCGTCGGCCAATGCGGCCACCTCCTCACTGATCTGAGTGTGTCGGCTGATCTGAGTTTGTCGCCGGTTCTGACGTGTCCCTCGTTGGGCTCAGTTCCTGATCCGGAAGTCTAGGAGTAGGGAGCCCGACGGTGAACTGAGGTGTCGCGTCAGTGTCAGCCCTCTCGTCATACCCTCGAAGAGCCTCCGGCCTCCCCCTTGCAGGGCTGGGGCGATGACGAGGCGCAGTTCATCGATGAGACCGCTCGCGAGTAGAGATTGGGTGAGCGCAATACTCCCGTGAACACCGATGTCGCCGCCAGGACGTTGCTTCATCCCTGTGAGAACATCAATAAGGTCACCATTGATGGCGGTGGTGGGGGACCAGGTCACTTCGGGCTGTGTCGAGGTGACGACACACTTCTCCACTTCGTTGATGAAGCTGGCGAATGGCTCGATGGCGCTGGAGGGCCAGAAGCCCGCCCACTCGTCATAGGTCCGGCGTCCAAGGAGGACGACGTCCTGCGTTCCGATGACACGCCCGAGATTCTCCGACATCACCTCGTCGAACTCAGTGATGAAGTCCGACGGCTCCTCCGCCACCCCATCGAGTGACATCAACTCGTAGGCGACCACCTTGCGCACCTCCCACCTCCGCTCTTCGATGACGGCCACGAACAGGACATGTGTTCCGGACTGTATCCCGGGGCACTTGTGGAGCTACTCAGGCACCAACGTCCCCGAATGTGGCAAATGTCCGTACTACGTCCCCCAGGTCCAGGTGTCCGCCAGATATCCCGACGTGCTGCTGTATCCCCCGAAGAGAACCAGCTGTTTGGTGGTTGGATCGTACGCCATGGCGTCGCCGGCTCGGCGCGATGGGCTTGAGGTCGGAGACAGCTGGCTCCATGTGGTGCCTGTCCAGTTCCAAGTTGAGGCCACATAGCCGGTTCCACGCACGTTGCCACCGAAGTACGCCAGCTGAGCGGTGACGGGGTCGTAGGCCATCGCCTGACCTGAACCCTGGGGCTTGGCCGATGGGTTTCGCCTGGACCAGTTGGTACCGTTCCAGACCCAGGTGTCCTCGAGACCCGCCGCCGTCCCGTTCCCTCCGCCGAAGAGCACGACGTTCCCGGCGGAGTTGGTGGCTATGGACGCGTTCGTGCGAACTGACGGGCTGGTGACTGGGTGAAGCTGTGTCCAGGTGCTGCCATTCCAGGTCCAGGTCTGGTTCGTCGGGGTTGCGTCCTCGCCCTCACCGCCTCCGAACAGTACGAGCTCGTCGGTGTTGGAGTCGTAAGCCATTGAGGATGCAACCCCGTCCGGTGGGCTGGTGGCCGGAGAAAGCCGGGTCCAGTTCGTGCCAGTCCATATCCAGGTGTCGGTGAGTGCAGGGTCACCATCGGCGTCGTCCTGATAGCCGCCGAACAGCACCAGCTGGCTGGTCGCCGGGTCGTAGGCCATGGAGGCCTCGAAGCGGGGGAGTGGACTGGTCGCCGGGTCGAGCACCCTCCACGAGGTTCCGTTCCAGACGGCAGTCTGATTCGTTTCCCCTCCAGACCCCACGGACGTCGCACCTCCGAAGAGCACCAATTGCCCGGTGGCAGCGTCAAAGGCCATGCTGGCCCAGCTGCGAGGCAACAAGCCGGTGTTCGGTGGTTCGCCCCAGGTGGTGCCGTTCCAGTCCCAGGTGTCGGCGTAGAAGCCATTGTCGCTGTGACCCCCGAAGAGGACAAGCTCTTCCGAGTGGGAGTCGTAGGCGATGGATGCGCCGTCGCGTTCGGACGGGCTGTTCGTCGGGTCTTGTTCAGTCCATGTGGTGCCGTCCCAGGTCCAGGTATCGCCTAGCCAGCCTTCATCTTCGTCTCCGCCTTCGTTGTTGAAGCCGCCGAAAAGCACCAACTGCCCGGAATTGGAGTCGTAGGCGATGGATGCGCCGTCGCGTTCCGGCGGTCTGCTCGTCGGGTCTTGCTGGGTCCAGGTGGTTCCGTTCCAGGTCCAGGTGTCGGAGGTCGTGGAACTGGACGAAGATTCGCCGCCGAAGAGCAAGAGCTGACTGGTACCCGCGTCATAGGCCAGAGCGGCACCCTCGCGTGCTGACGGTGTGGCGGTGGGACGGAGCAACGTCCACGTGGTTCCGTTCCAATCCCAGGTGTTAGCGAGAACTCCCGACTTGCCGCGGCCTCCGAACAGGATCAGCTGCCCGGTCCCGGCGTCGTAGGCCATCGACGCCCCACCCCGGGGCGCGGGGCTGGCAGCCGGGTGAAGCTGGGTCCAGTTGGTTCCGTTCCAGGTCCAGGTTTCAGCAAGGGCGGTATGTGTCGAGGTGTCGTAACCACGAAGAACACCAGCTGGCCGGTGGTCGTGTCGTAGGCCAACAGGCCATCTGGTGGTGGGCTGGAGGCCGGATGGAGCTGCTTCCAGTTGGTTCCGTCCCAGCTCCACAAGTCGCCGAACTGGGTATTGCCTGAAAGGCCACCAGCGCCGCCAAAGAGCAGAAGTTGCCCGGTGTGGGAGTCGTAGGCCATTGAGGCACCTTCCCGTTCCGGTGGAATGGCCCCCTTCAGCCTCCAGTTCGCGGCGGGACCCGATGCGCCAACCTGGGGAGCGCGACCCACAGCCGCCACCACCGAGATGAGCGCCACACCTGCCACCAGGATCCCCAACAGTCTCTGCACGTGCATCCCCGGATTCTTCCGCAGTCAGGCTGTACCCGCCCATTGCTCGCGAGACCTTGCTCACCCTCGCCCATCTTGCCGGCTCGGCGGGTAATTCGCGGAACCGTTTTCGTGGGATACGCACCAGCGAGTAGATCAGGCCTCGGCAGCACCTTTGATGGCCGCCAGTGTCGCCTCAATACCGGTCTTCGCCCCATCGCTGCGTATGCCGATCTCCTTCGCCGCGTCATCACCGAACCTTCTCTCGAAGAAAGCTGAGCCCTCGGGAGGTAACTCCCAGGTTTCGGTGACTTCGGTCCCTCCGTCCACGGCATTGAATGAGTAACCCCAACGGGCTCCGGTCGGCGGCTCAACCACCACCCAGGTGAGCTGGCGGCCGCGGTCTGCCGTGAGAACTTCCGAACGCGTCTCCCACGTTCGCTCGGGGCGCTCGTTGCGTCCAGTGAACGTGGCACCGACGTGTGGTCCGTCACCTTCGTCCCACCAACAGGCCTTGCAAACTGGGCTCCATTCGCCCATGCGGGTTACGTCAGCAACCATGTCGTAGAGCTCCTCTGGAGAGCGCTCGATGATGATTGAACCGGAGTGGCGCAGCGTGTCCATCCCGCCAGTATGACGAATCGGATCGGAGTTGTCAGCCGACCCCGGAAGCACTCCAGCTCGAGGGCGAGGCGACAGTCGAGGGACCTGGGTGAACCGCCTCATCGGTCTCGAGGACGTCAGGGCCGACATCGCCATGGTGAAGACTCCGAACGGCCACGGACGGATCGAGTTGACAAGGTTCCAGACGCGGGCGACGGTCGGCTCTGAGCCGAATGCACTCGCAAATGCGCTCGGCTACGCAGCATCATGTTCGCCTCCGAAGACATCGAAGACGTACATCAGTCGCGCTGAGCAACTCACGTGTAACCACTCGTACCCGAGAGAGCCATTGTCCCCACGACTGGGGCATACTTCCGATGCCCTCAGGAGGGTCGCCACTTGACTGGTTTGCCTAGGCGCCCACTCGCCCGTCGATCCGTTCGCGAAGCAGGTCGGCATGGCCGCAGTGGCGGGCATATTCCTCGACCATGTGCATGAGTATCTCGCGCACCTCGATATCCTCCTCCTCATTGGGAAGACGCACCGTCGCCCCGAGGTCCTCGAATCCATCGACGCACAGCTCGGCGTACGTGACCTCCTCGTGCCACGCAGCCCACGCATCGTCGATGAAGGCAGGATCGGCGTTTGCGCCGTTGAAGTCGGCGTCACGGTCCTCGGTGGTTCGGTATCGGCGCGGCGCATCCTCTCCCGAGAGGATCTGGCGGAACCAGTACCGCTCGACATCGGCCATGTGACGGACGAGGCCCAGAAGCGACATGTTCGACGGCGGAACAGATCGCTGAGCCATCTGCTCCGCACGAAGGCCCTGGCACTTGAGTTCCAACGTCTGACGGCAGCCCGTGAGGAAGTCGATCAGCGCAGCCTTCTCGCCGACTGAGGGGGCTTCGCTTCTCGGGTCTTCGTCGGGAGGGACAAACAGGTTCGACCAACCGAAGCGGCGCTCGGTCGGGATGTCAGAGTCGATGGGGCTGGTATCGTCATTGGTCACGGCCTCAGTCTTGTCGATGGCTGCGGCAGACCGGGGCGCCGGCCGCAACGCGATCGGCGGGTAGCTATGCCGAATGGCGAACCGGACTGATCCGGGGATGCTAGAGATGCCTGATGACGGTCGCTGGCACACCCGCCACAAGGGTTGCCGGAGGGACCGAATGGGTCACCACTGCACCGGCAGCCACGACAGAATCCGCTCCGATGGTCACACCGGGGAGGACCGTGGCGGCAGCTCCGATCCACACGTTCGTGCCGATCGTGATTGGTGCAGCGGTGATGTAAGACCGCCGCTTGTCCGGTTCGACCGGATGGCCCGCCGTGACCAAGTTGACCTTATGGGCAATCATCACCTGGTCTGCGATGTCGATCGGCGCGTGACCAGTAAACGCACATTCGGCACCGATGAAAACCGTCCGACCGACAGTGATGTTGAGCCCGTGATCGGCGTAAAAGGGAGGGATGAGCGTGAACCTGTCACCCACCGGCTTGCCGATCAATTCCTCAAAGGCGTGCTGGATCAATTCGGATTCGTCCAGGCAAAGCGCACTGAGCTCGGATGAGAGCCGGGTGGCCACCTTGACCCGCTCGAACAGCGCCCGGGACTCCGCCGTTCTCGTTTCGATCCACTGACTGTCATCCATTCAAGTTCCCAATTCAATCTGCACAGCGAGTGGCGAACATAGATCGTCGTTACGCGTGGAGGTTGGATACCGAAGGACGTCGATCCGCGGGTGCCGAGGTCAGAGGCCGCACTATTCACGGCATTGAGTTATCCCCAGGCCTGGATGGGTCGAACACCTGCCCTCCACCAGGTAGCGGGCGCCGACCCCGGACTGCGGGCTCGACTCCCTACATCTCCCCGTTGGGCGGGTCCCGTGGTCACGACCAGCGGGTCATCTGGGACCCGGTCGAGGCGAGTACATTCTGTCCAGACGAGCGGTCCCGGTGCCGCTCCGATCACGAGGGACGCTCCTAGCTCCTATGCCGCAAGACTCATGGTCGCAAGCTGTCGCCGAGGCGCGCCGATTTCGGTACATGTTGAATGAAGGTCTCGCTGAGCAGGCGCGATCGCCGCGTTTTGCGAGGCACAGACCTTCCCCGAGCCCAACTGTCGGATCGAGCCCCACTCGTATTGCCTTGCTTGCCACCCCTCGTTCCGGGAATACGTGGCTGCGCTTGATCTTGGGGCACATGCTCGAACTGGAGGAATTGCCGGTCCATCATCCCGGTGATCTTGACTGGACGTCCCTCCCCGAGCGGGTGGTGATCCAGCTCCATTGGCCGCGGACCAGGTACCTGCAATCTCTCCTGGAGGGAGCGAAGATCAAGGTGGTCACGCTTTCCCGTCATCCCTTCGACATCCTTGTCTCGATACTGCGATTTGCCCAGACGGAGCCCGAGACGATCGGGTGGTTGTGGGGCAGGGGAGGGGACGAGGAGGGGCTTCTCGACGTCGACCCCGCCAGTCAGGAGTTCGCCCAGTGGGCGATGAGCGAACGCGCCTTGAACCTGCTCGACGTCACCGGATCCTGGCTGAATGCAAACGATGTGGAGAGGGTCAGCTACGAGAGACTGGTCAGCACACCAGAGGAAGAGGTCGACCGTCTGCTCAAGCGATTGTCCCTCCTCCCGGTCAGGCCCATCGCCGAGGCCGTGCATCGGTTCACCCCGGACTCGGTGAACGGGCGGAAGAGCATCCAGCACACGTGGACCGCCACCACCGATATGTGGAGGGAGGTGATCCCCGCAGATCTTGCCGAGCAGCTCAGTGCCCGCTATGGCCGCCAGCTGCAACAGCTGGGTTTCTCCGCAACGCTCGATTCCAAAGCGGACCGAAGCACGGCAACGGCCCGGTGGCAGGAGCTCTATCCCGAACCGGATCCCGGCCTTCCCGACGGGGCCTACCGGGCCGAGGTCCGGGTACTCGATCCCCCTTCGACGGTTCCATCACGATCCAGCTTTGCCTGTTTGGTGAAGCTGCACAATCACGGAACTGTGCGTTGGCCGAACCGCCTTCGTCATCCGCTGATCCGCCTGGGGTGCCGTTGGCATTCCACTCACCGGAGCGGGACCGTGGTTCTCGAGGACCGCCACATTCTCTGCTGCTCGGTCAAGCCGGGGGATGTCACGTATGAGCATGCGATCTTCGCCACGCCGCCAGAACCGGGCCGCTACATCCTCCATGTCGACCTCGTCCACGAGGACCATCGCTGGTTCGAGAGCGGACGGCCCATCGAGGTAACGGTCCTGTGAACCACCCACTCTCCGAAGAGCCCGGGGGTCGGCCCGAAGCCCGCCCGATCAACTCTTCCATCCGTTGAGCTGGCTCACTCGGCTTGAGCTGCCCACCGACTGCGGCACCTTGCGGAGGGCTGGTGTGGGCTGTGCCAATGGACGGCGCTGAGACGCAACCGAAATGGCGAACGCGCTCATTGCCACCAATGTCCCTTCGACGAAGAGTGCAGCGAGTCCCAACATGCAGCTCCAATTGCCAATATCCTGATTGTCGAGAGGAGTGCTGACGACGCGGGTGAAGACATAGCCTCCGATGGCGGATGCACCGAGGGCGATCACCGGAACCCAGAGCCGGGTATGTGACAGTTTGGGATTGACCAGCTGAGCACCCACGACCAACGTACCGGCGATGAGAGCGACGAACGTCCACCCGAGCAGTGGTGTCGCTTGAAATGTCGGCACCAGTTGTACGAGGTGAATGACGGCGATGCCCATCAGCGCCAGGAGTGCTGTCGCTCGCATCACGGCGTCAACGACTGCGGTCGACAGCGTGCGGGTCGAGTAATGGCTCGCGGACGTATCGAGGGTCGTCATGGGTTGGGTCCTTTCAAGGCTTCGGGTCTGCTGAGACGGATTGTGGATGGGTCGAGGTGCAACCGGCGCCCTTCAGGCGGCGTGCCGGCCCAAAGGTATTGTCGGTGAGCATTCGCGGTGATCGGGGACCGAATGGCTACGAGCCAGCCTCGGCCTTCTGCAGGCCCAGAAAACAAGGGACGCCACTACCCCTAGTTCGGCGGCAATGGCGAACCCGCCCGAGTAGGAAATCCCCACCTCTTTGAAATTGAAGATTCCGTCGGGAAGAAGAAGGCTCAAGATATTCGCAGCGAGCGTGCCCGCCACGAACAAAGCCGCCGCCGCCGCGATCACCGTGTTAATGCGTACAAGGACGACAGTGGCGAGCATCGCCGCGGCAACCACTGCGACCAGGAAGAGCGGGCCGATCGTGTGCAGGTTGCGGTAACCGGCGAACCAGAGATGCAAGTGGACGGCACCGATGACGGCGAGGAGAGCGGCCGTGCCTGTCCGCAGCGCTCGGCTCTCCGATCGGGCTCGCTTTTCTCGCGGTCGTGAATCTCCCTGTCGAGATGGTGCGTGCGGTTCCCTGTCAAACACTTCAACGGCGAGTAGAAGAGATCGGCTGCCGCACATTGTCCACTCCTTTTGTTGTACCTGACTTCGAACGACGGTGGTGTCTGGATGGAGGATCTTCTGTGGATCACCTTGCGCTCCCTGTCTGATACGTCCGGTGGTTACGGATGCGGCGTCGGAGGGTTGTCACCCCAGCCGGTTCCGTCGGGCCCTGTAACCCCCTGACCTATGTGTAGGTAGCAGGAGGCAAGCCGAGGGCGCAGTCATCATCTGGAGCGACGTCCAGTCGTTCGGTGTCTGGCGGCCACGTCGACGAAAGGTGCCGATGGTGAACGTTCGGGGTAATCGCCCGGGAGGGGTGGGACGGCGTCGCCCGACGCCGGGTTCCAGGTTGCCGTCCGATGGGCGTTCGGCTCGGACCCGGAGTGCGGGACGCCAAAGCAGGACCCGGCGGCTCCTTCTTCCGTTCGCCTCGGTCGGCGTCGTTGTGGCGGTCGTCGCCGGGTTGGCGATTTCGAGCCTGAGCTCGGGAGGGACCGGAGCGGCCGAAGCGGTCGCTCCCGGCACCGTTGTCAACCAGGTGACACGACTGCCGTCAAGTGTGCTCACTCGGGTGGGGGAAAGCCGACAAGCGCCCGCAATCCACACAGTTGGCCATGGACCGGGTCTGACGATCGATGGCAAACCTGGGATCGTGTTCGTGAGTGAAGAGTCCTGTCCGTTCTGTGCGGCCGAACGGTGGCCGGTGGTGATCGCCCTGTCTCACTTCGGAACCTGGCACCATCTCGGGTCGACCACCTCATCATCGACAGACATCTACCCGAGTACGGCGACGTTTTCCTTTCGGGACGCCACGTTCACCAGCCAGTATCTTTCCGTCCGGACCACAGAACTGGCGAACAATGCTGGCCGACCGCTTCAACGCGCGACCCCGCTCGATACGACGCTGATCAGCCGGTACGACGTTCCGCCCTATGTCAACACCGCCGACCAGTCCGGATCGGTGCCCTTCTTGGACATCGACAACCACTACATCTTGGCTGGGGCACAATACGATCCACAGGTGCTCGCCGGATTGAGCATGAGCCGGATCGCCTCGCAGCTCGACGACCCGACCAGTCCCGTGGCGATGGCCATCGACGAATCGGCCAATGCGTTGATTGCGGCAATCGATCAGGTACTCCATCCTCCCGCGCGTCGTGACTAGATCGAGAGATCAGTGACGCACGGGGTCGCTTCGCCAACTAAGATCGCGTCCGCATCTGCCGGACCGGGATGGGCCCCTCCACGTTGGGCGGCGCCCATCGCAGCCCCTCTCGCAGCTGGTGGTCTCGGGGTGTCCGTGTACTTGACGATTGCCCACTACGGGAGCAGCGTGACGTTGGCGTGTCCTGACGTCGGGGCGATCAACTGCGAGAAAGTAACGACCAGTCCACAATCAGTGATCTTCGGAGTTCCGGTCGCAGCCATCGGATTGGCATTCTTCATTGTCATGGTTGCGCTGAATCTGGCGCGTGCCTGGCGGTGTCCGAATGTGATCCTGCGCAGCGCTCGTGTCGGGTTGGCTGCGGTCGGCGTTGCCTTCGCCGTCTATCTCGTCTACACCGAACTATTCGTCATCCACGCAATCTGCCTCTGGTGCACCAGCGCCCATGTCATGGCGTTTCTTCTCTTCGTCGTAGCCGTGTTCGGGGAAAGCCTTGGACGGCATGGAGCTCATCGTTCCGTGGCCGGCTACATGTCGGCCGCCACCCAGGAGCCCGAGCGACCGATCGGAATGTAACCACCCCGCCTATCTTTCTGTGAGCACCTTCCGCTCTCAGAGTGCTCCCGCACCGCCCCCCAGGCTGGGCCCCCCCTTCCTGGCCCGGGGGCCGGTGCCCCTTTTGAGCCGCTCGTTCCAAAACGTGAAGGATCGGTCCTGGCTGTTCGGGGACTGCCGCCCAGGTGAGGACGGGTGTAACCCTCGTTCCTATTCTAAGGTGAGATGTTTCCTGCTCCTCGGACCTCCCAGCGCAGCGTCACGGGGCCCTTGGCCCCCGGCGACGTCGCCTACCTTCGAGTGGTGGACGCTGACACCTACACCGACTGGGAGTCGGTGTACCGCGACAACATCGATCGCCTGTACCGACTGATGTACGCCCGAGTGGGGAACCGTCCTGACGCCGAGGACCTCACATCGGAGGTGTTCAGAACAGCTCTGGGTCCGCTGCGATTGGCGTCGTCGAAGGGTGAGGTCCGGTCGTATCTTTTGACGACAGCCCGGACAGTTCTTGCCTCCCACTGGCGCCGTGCCCTAGGAACGCCGGTCACCTCCATCGACCCGGAGGCAGACGCTGTCTATCTGGCCGAGCCATCGGCGCCTGATCAACCGAGTGAGGCGCCAAATCGTGTCGAAAGGATCCTGGCCACCCTGCCCGATCGTTACCGGCGCATTCTTGAGCTTCGATTCCTTGAAGCATGCTCGATCAAGGAGGCAGCGCAGGCGATGGACGTCAGCGTCAGCAACGCCAAGGTACTTCAACATCGAGCCTTGCGTATGGCCGCCAAAGCTGGAATGGAGTTGGAACAGTGAATCGCCGACAGCTATCTTCCTATCTCGATGCCCTTGCCGCCGAACGAAGGCCGGGGAAGGCGCGGCCCGATGCCGAGGACGTTGAGGTCATTGGCGCGGCAATCGAATTTCGGGCCACCAGCCCCGGGGCAGCGGCTCCGGATGAGCAGTTTGTCTCGAACCTCTACCAGGAGTTGGTGGATCAGGCGAGCTCCCCGGTCGTGCCGATTGATCGGCCGGTCAAGACCCGCCGTGCTCGTGTCGCCCTCGTATCCATCGCCGCCGGCGTGGCCCTTGTAGGGGGCACCGTGGTCGCCACGGAGGCCATCGACCAACCATCGTTGGCTCCGGCGGCCGCCCAGGCCCCGCAGGGGAGCAAGGTGCGTACTGCAACCTTCGAGACGGTTGACAGCCGAGTCATGGGCCAGATCGTCGCCTATGGCGGTAGTCCCTCGTGGGTCTACATGAACGTGGATGTCCCAAATTACGACGGCAAGATCGTCTGCATGCTCCAGGCGAAGAGCGGGTCCACGGTGGCTGCCGGGGTCTTTCGACTCCATGGTGGGATGGGTGCGTGGTCGAAGACGATCCGGGTCGACATCGACCAGTTGAGGGGGGCGAAGCTTGTCACCTCCTCGGGCGCCACGGTGGCAGAAGCCACCTTCGCCTGATCCTGCGTCGTTCGTGTGACTGACGGCCGTCTGCCCGCCGTTCAACTGCTTCGGTCCCGCACGCCACCGGCGGGTTCTTCGAACCAACATCTCCGCTGAATCGACCGCCGTCGAGCACGCAGCATCTGATCCGGTCAGGACTCGATCTGTTGTTGTGTCGCCCACGTTCTTCGTCAGGTTGGTCAGTTCGGCTTGTGCCGACGCGGTCGAACGGGTCGCGTGGATCTCCATTGAGCCCAGCTCCGTCAGGTTGTAACCCGGCGACGTATTACAGAGCACGAACACATTGCAGAACCGCTCATGAGAGTGAGGAGACCCGTGTCTGTTCAATCCGACCACCATTCTGTTGTCCGGGAACCGAAGTCGCCGATCAATCGTTACGCGATCGATGCGGCGGTTCAGCTCCTGGCCACGGGAGTCTGGTTCGAATGCCAACTGAGGAGTACAGCGAGGCGAGGGGCTGCACTCATTGAACGACCGAGTTGGTCAGAGCCCGCCGGCCGTCTTCTCCAAGTATGTGTTTCGACAATCAACCATCCAAGAAATGAGGAGCCATGAAGAATCCACGAGTCGTGATCGCTATTGTTGGGCTATCCGCCGCCGCTGTTGCCGGCGGTGTAGCCATAGCCGCTACCGCCGGAGGCTCGACCACCGCAGCATTGCCCCCGGCTTCCTCGCCGGCAACGCAAACGTCGGTCGCCGCAACCACCATTCACACAACCAAGGCGACCGTCGGTGGCTCGACCGAGACCATTCTTGTGGATGGCAAGGGTCTTCCCCTCTACATCTACAAGCCCGACACGGCGACTCGCTCAAAGGTCGCCGGGGCGCTGGCCGCGCTGTGGCCTCCGTTGACGGCCACGTCGCCGACCGAGCGTGGGGCCACCGGCCCCCTCCGGGTGGTGCACACCTCAAACGGATCCCAGGTGTCCTACAACGGTCACTTCCTGTACACGTTCGCCGAGGACAGCGCCGGTCAAGTCACGGGCCAAGGCGTCCAGGACTTCTTCGTGGCCACCCCCGGCATCTCGGCAACGCACGGTGGTGTCGCTTCGGCCTCGACTTCGACGTCAACTGGCCCGGCCACTCCGAGCGGCGGCTACGGGTACTGAGCCGCTTCGTCCCAGGCACCCCGGAGTTCCGCTCAGCCATGAGAGACCTTCCGAGAGCCGAGTGGGATGGTGCCGGTGAGACCTATCCGAAGAGGCGCCTGGAACGTGAAACGAGCAATCGCATGAGGATGACGGTTGGCCATGCTTCGACCGTAGGGGTGGGACCTGTCCGACGTTGGATCGTACGGTTTCTCAGTCTCTGTTGCCTCGTTCTCATCCCGTGGACGATCGGGCTTGGCGTGACTCTACCTCGGCACTACCTGGTCGATAACTGGCCACTGGCGTGGACCGGTTTCGATGCCATCCTTCTCGGTTGCCTGTCGACGACCGCCTGGGCATTGTGGAAACAGCGTCAGGTCGCGGTACCTGCAGCGATGGTCACGTCAGCGTTGCTTCTGTGCGACGCCTGGTTCGACATACTCACCGCCCACCCCGGCCGCTGCATGATTCTCAGCATCGCCACAGCAATGTTTGCCGAATTGCCCGTTGCCATTCTTCTGGGAGTGATCGCCATCGAGTTGCTTCGGCTCAACATGGGTGCTGGCCAAGCAGGGGTTTCTGCCCCCGAGCTCCAAACACTGTGGCGTGCACCCCTCCTTGCCCCTGCATCCGGGCCGACGTCGACGTGGAATTCACTGACGGCGGCCCCCAGCTTCGACGAACCGGAGCGGCAAGACCTCGCCAGCTCGAGGACATGAGGGCGAAGCCCAAGCCACGATGCATCGGAGCGGGAACAGGTGGTCGACAGCGTCACGACGGATCGAGAGACGGCGAGAGATCAGCAAGTGAAAGGAATCGTTGAACATGAGCATTGTAAAGATTGACGGATCTGAATGGATCAGCGGCTCGGGCTTGCTCCATGGGGCGCCGGCTCGAACCTACAGGCGGGGGAGGATATGCGCGACCTCGGGTTGTGGAACCCTGCTCTCCCGCTACAACCCCACGAACCGCTGCTCGTTGCACAACGAGCTCCACTGAGCACCTTGGAGCTCTGTTGAGGGGAACGACCTACCGGTCATGACCACCCGCGATGTCAGCGGCGTTCGAGGAAAGCGTCGGTCTCTCTTGGGCGTCGGCCGCGCCAAGCCGACAACGGCACGACGCTCTCCGCCGCCACGTCGTCCGAGACACCGATCGGGTGGTCCTCGAGTGAGGCTGCGCCACAATTGCGACCTGGCCGAGATCGTGCTCGCTCTCCGGGTGTGGGCCGCTACCGAGGCGAACGGGAACCGATGACCGCCATTCGACCGACGTCGGTGCAGATCGAGAGAGACTGGCCGTAGTTCCGGGGAACGCTCCCGGTTCCCGTCCTCTCGGGATCCCGACCATCGGGTGGCCGGCTCCTTCGATGCGTCCGGCGCAGATCCCGATCGCCTGGCCCACGCCGCTGGACCACGAACCGTGTCAATCGCCAGTACCCTCACCGGCACCGGCGGACCGAGGCCCACGTAGGGTAGGGAGGGGAGACGCTGAAACCCGCCATGACCAGCAACACCGCCACCCAATCGACCCAGTTCGATACCGGAACCGGCTGGCACCGCAGCCACGCGTCGAGTCGGACCGATCATCGACGAGGGCCGGAAGGGCTCATCGTCGCCTTACCGGCGATACCACAGCGACCGCTCTCCTATCGATCCGGCTGGGTGCGACCGAACGGTTGGAGGGGGGGACGGTGGTAGCTCGGGCTCGGACGCTGAAGCGGTCCTTCTATGAGCGGCCCGCCGTGTTGGTCGCCGGAAGCCTCATCGGGAAGATCCTCTCCTCTGGACCGCTGAGCGGTCGCATCGTCGAGGTGGAGGCGTACGACGAGACGGAGCCGGCCAGCCATGGATTCTCAGGACCTCGAAAGGGCAACGCGACACTGTTCGGTCCACCTGGACGGCTCGAGGTCTACCTCTCGTACGGGATCAACTACCTGGCCAATGTGGTGTGTCAGCCGGTTGGCATTGGATCCGGTGTCCTCATTCGAGCCTTGGAGCCGCTGACCGGGGTTGAGGCGATGAGGGCGAACCGGGGTGATCCCAAGGGCCCGGACAGCCGCCTGTGCAGTGGACCTGGTCGTCTGTGCAAGGCGTTTGGCCTCAGCCGGGCCGACAACAATACGGATCTTGTTGTCGGGAAGGTGCGGATCCTCGATGATCATGTGGCCCTTCCCTACGCCAGAGGCGCTCGGGTCGGTCTCTCAGTCGGGCAAGATCTCGATTGGCGATTCTATGTTGAGGACAATCCGAGCGTCTCTGGAGCCCTGGTTCCGAGGAAGCGCACGGGGACGGCCACGTCGTCGGCGGCGCCGACTTCCCGATCATCGTAAGAATGGCTGAAGACCCCGTCGTCGGCGGGATATGGATCCCAATCATTGGAGGTGCCAGATGGCCGAATTCACACCCCCCGCAGAGGGAATTCTGTTGGCCCACTTCATCGTCTCGGACGACGTCGAACGGTCCCGGCGCTTCTACACCGAGGTACTCGGCGGCAAGGTGATCTTTTCGGGAGAGGTGACCTATGTTGCCCTCGCCAACAGCTGGATCATCATCAATGTCGGCGGAGGCCCAACCGATGACAAGCCCACGGTCACCCTGGAGACGCCACGCGATCCCGACAGGGTCAGTAGCTTCCTCAATATCCGGGTCAAAGACATCCAGTCCGTGTACGAGACATGGAGTGCCCGAGGTGCTCAATTCCTGACACCGCCCAAGCAGCACCAGTACGAAGTCCGTTGCTACATCCGCGATCCTGATGGTTATCTGATCGAGGTGGGGCAAACCACCGACCCAGAGGGGGACTGGTCGGCCTGGCCCTAGCTGGTCTGCGGCCCCCCGTGGCGTGCCGCTCAGACCCAGGAATCGGACGTACTTGCTAGTCGGGGACATCCTCCTCATTGAGGAGAGCCCTGGCTTGCGAAGCCTCCTCATTGGGAACATAGACAGGCACTCCGTCGGCGAAGCTGACTGACTCGTACACCGAGCCTGCTCCGAGCGTGACGTCGATGCCCGACGCCCGCAACCGCGCCGCGATTACCTCCGCCTCGAATGGTTGAACACGCGTCAACTCGACGAGATCGTGGTGGTGAGACTCCGGAGATCTGCTGTCATTTGGCATTGCTGGTCGCCGATGGTCGGTGGGCAGTCGTCGTTTGATCCGGCTCGGCCGAGACTACTGGGGATCGACCGGTCGAACGACGCCGTGCTGCCATGGTAGACGCAAAGCCTTTGACCCCCCTTGGGCGTCCACCAAGCCTCGTCGGGGTCTCGATGGCCGGGAACTGATGGCACCGCAAGACCGGTCGAGATAGCGTGGCCACGTGGCCAGTGATGCCTTCATCCTTGGCGGTGTGCGAACGCCGGTCGGACGCTACGGAGGCTCTCTCTCGCACATTCGCACCGACGATCTGCTCGGGCAGACGATGGTTGCTGCCTGCGAGAAGGTCGGTGTTCCTCTCGAACGGATCGAGGACATCGCCGCTGGATGTGTGAATCCAGCCCACGAGGGGATGGGTGACATCGCTCGCTGGGCGGCCCTCGGCGCGGGGTTCCCCGACTCTGTACCTGCCGTCACCGTGAATCGGTTCTGTGCGTCTTCACTCACCTGCACCATCTTCGTTGCCAACGCGATCCGCAGCGATGATCTCGGCGTTGGTCTGGCTGGAGGGGTCGAATCGATGTCCCGGTCGGGGTGGGCCTTCATGAAGGGGGATGCTCCGTTCAGCCCGCGTGGGCCTGTGTTCCTGCTCGACACCATGTGGGCGGGGGCCGGTGGTCCGCCCAATCCCTCCTTGTTGGCCCGCAACGCCTACGTCGAGATGATCAAGACCGCCCAAAATGTGGCCGACCGCTACGAGCTGAGCCGCGAGGAGATCGACGCGTTCGCGCTCCGCTCGCACCTCCACGCTGCAGCCGCTCGTGATTCGGGTCGATTCGCCGCCGAGATCCGTCCCGTCGAGATCCCAGCTGATCACAAGCAGCCAGCTCGCATCTTCGAGCACGACGAAATCATCAGGGGTGATACGACCGCCGAGAAGTTGGCCGCACTTCCGCCACAGCCGAACACGACTCAGATGACCGCCGGGAACTCCTCACCGCTCAGCGACGGCGCCAGCGCTGTGGTGGTCGCCAGTCAGAAGGCGGCCGAGGATCTCGGCGTAGAGCCGTTGGCCCGGGTGGTGGCGTCAGCCACCTACGCCCTGGACCCGCAGTTCATGGGTATCGCTCCCGCATTCGCCATGGCTGAGGCACTGAGGCGGGCCCGGCTCGCGCCCGAGGACATCGCCATCTGGGAGGTCCATGAGGCATTTGCCGCCCAGGCCCTGGGCGTGCTGCGCGAGTTGCCTCGGCAGCTGAACGGCTTCGAAGTCCCTGACGAGCGGCTCAACCCCAACGGAGGTGCCGTGGCCATTGGACATCCGTTCGGTTCGTCAGGTACCCGGTACGTGCTCACGCTGGCCACCGAGCTTCACGTACGCAAGGCCCGGTTCGGAATTCTCGGCGTCTGCGTCGGGTCCGGTCAGGGTGTTGCCCTCGTGCTTGAAAATACGAACGCCACCTGACGACCCGGGTCGTTGCCATGCACCCACGCCCTGTGCCGCCGACGCCGCCGTCGGACCCAGAGCAGGTCCGATCAGCTCTCGGCAGTGAAGAACCGGTCGGCAGCCGCCTGATCTCCGAAGAAGACCGTGATGACGGACAGGAGATCGTCGGGATCGAACTCGAGGAGGTAGATGTGATGTCCGCGATAGACACTGCCATGGGCTTGAGCCTGTGCATACTGGAGCGCCGTGATGTGTGATTCACCGACCATCCAATCCACCCACTTCAGCACTTCAAAGGTGCCTCGGGAGAAGTCGATCAGCTTGGCAATGTGCTGCCGCACCTCATCGGGTCCGTGGAACACCCCAGAGAGCCGGCTGCGTCCCGGTATCGAATACACGACGTGGGGCGACAGTAGCTCGACGGCCTCGTCGAGGTGCTTGCTCGAATAGCTGAGAAAGAACCGCCTGGCGTTCATCAGGCGCTGCGGTTCCGGCGTACTCTCCATTGGCTGATCCTAGATGGCTCTCATGTCCTCGGGCCGGGGGACCGAGATGGACGAAGCGGGTCGGGCGCATTTGTCGGTTGACCCACCTGGCGCTCAGGCGTGGTGAGCGGAACGCGATTCGGTCAGGCCTCGAGCGGCGTTCACGATCCCGACATGCGTGAAGGCCTGGGGGAAGTTCCCGAGCAGGCACCGGTGGCGCGGGTCATACTCCTCGGAGATGAGCCCGACGTCGTTTACCACGCCGGTGACCCGTCGGAAGATGGCCGTTGCTTCCTCGACGCGGCCCATCCGCCGTAGGCAGCCGATCATCCAGAGGGTGCACGGGAGGAACATTCCCTCGCCGCCCGGTAGCCCGTCCACTCCCGATCGGTTCTCGTAACGGAGGACGAACCCGTCCTCCGTAAGGTCCCGTTGGATGGCCTCGACGGTCCCGACCACTCGTTCGTCATTGGCCGGGAGAAACCCGACGAGCGGCATCATCAGCAGGCTGGCATCGAGTTCGGCGGCGCCATAGTACTGAGTGAACGCCCCGACATCGGCGTTCCAACCCTTCTCGCAGACCTCGGCATGGATCTCATCTCGGATGGCGGTCCACGTATCGGCAGGTCCTTCCAGGCCGTGGACTTGGACACCGCGGACGGCGCGGTCGAAGGCGACCCAGGCCATGACCTTGGAGTGAGTGAACTGCCGAGGAGGGCCTCGGACCTCCCAGATCCCGTTGTCAGGATCGGACCAGTGGTCGACGAGAAACCTCATGATCGCCACTTGGATCCTCCAGATGACCTCGTGCACGGCGATGCCGTGAGAGCGGGCCTTGTCGATGGCGTCCATGAGCTCCCCGTAGACGTCGAGCTGGAACTGCCCGGAGGCGGCATTGCCGATGCGTACCGGTGACGATCCCTTGTATCCCGGGAGCCAGTCGACCTCGAGTTCGGTCAGGCGACGTTCGCCGGCTGGACCGTACATGATCTGCAATTGTTCCGGATCGCCGGCGGCGACCCGTCCCAGCCACAACAGCCAACTCTCGGCCTCTTGGCGCAAGCCCGATCCGACCAGGGCCTCGAGCGTGAGCGACGCATCACGGATCCAGCAGAAGCGGTAGTCCCAGTTGCGTTCGCCCCCGATGGATTCGGGCAGTGATGTCGTCGCTGCCGCGACGATGCCGCCGGTCGGACCGTAGGTCAGTCCCTTCAAGGTAATGAGCGACCGCAACGCGAGATCTTCCCATTCGCCGTGGACCGGCAGCACCTCATCGCACCAATCCCCCCAAAACGTCATCGTCTCGTCGAGCGCCCGTTGGGTATCAAGGACGAACGGGGGATCCTCGTGAGACAGGTGCCAGGCGAGGACAAACGCCACCTCCTCCTCGGCTTGAACCGTGAACGTAGCCTGGTGGCGCATCTTTCTGCCCTGGAGCTCGATGGGGGAGTCGAGAACGAGCGCATTGGGCCCGGCGATGGCACTGAGACCGCGGTCCGTCTGCCGGACCCATGGAACGTCGTAGCCATGCTCGAAGCGCATGACCAACTCGGTTCGCATCCGCACCTCGCCCTCGATGCCCCGCACGATCCTGACAACTCTCGGATGATGATGACGGGGCGGCATGAAGTCGATGACCTGTACGACGCCCGTGTCCGTGGCCATCTCCGTCTCGAGCACCATCGAGCGATCCCGATAGTGGCGCAGGTGGGAGCGGACCGGTTGGTCGGCGGTCATCTGCCAGCGGCCGTGCCTTTTCTTTCCGAGCAGCTTGGCGAAACAGCTCCCGGAGTCGAAGCGAGGGAGGCACAGCCAATCGATGGAACCATCTCGTCCGACAAGCGCGGCAGTTTCGGTGTCGCCGATCATCGCGTACGCTTCGATAGGTTGAGTCACTGTCCGCAACCTCAGGTTGAAGTTCCAAATGAACGGGCGCGCCTCGTTGTCCCCTGGGGATCGCGCCGTCTGTGGCCATCATGATCGGGTGGGGATCGGGCCGTCAACCAAGACGCGGACGACCGGGCGGAATGACCGGGCATCGGCTTTGCCCTCGACCGGTCGCCAAACGCCGACGGCCCGATCCGGAGACGCAATACATTGCGGAGGCCAAGGGGAAGATTGACCTATGGGGTGATTCACACGATGCGAGAGGGTCGATCCTTCCAATACGGCTCCCGGAGGAGCCGTTTGAAGAGCTTGCCACTCGGATCCCGGGGCATCTCGGTGATGAACTCGATGGCTCGGGGACACTTGTAGCCGGCGAGACGGTCTCGGCACCATGCGATGAGGTCCGCCGCCTCGAGGGAGTCCGAACCGGGTTGCTTCTGGACCACGGCCAGCAGGGACTCTCCCATCTCCTCGTCGGGCACCCCGAAGACCGCCACGTCGACGACCTGGGGGTGGGTGGCGAGCATCTGTTCGGCCTCCCGGGGATAGATGTTCACCCCTCCGGAGATGACCATGTCGGATGCGCGGTCGGTGAGATAGAGGTAGCCGTCGGCGTCGAGATAACCGACGTCGCCCAGCGTCCTCCACCCCTTCTGGTTGGCCATGTGGACGGTCTTCTCGGGGTCGTTGTGGTACTCGAATTCCCGACCACCGGCGAAGTAGACGGTGCCGGTCTCACCCACCGGAAGGTCGACCTCGATGTCCTCACCGACGATATGGACTTCGTTCAGGGGCCGCCCGACGGATCCCGGATGGGCCACCCACTCCTCGGGTCTGATGGCCGTCGATCCGATGTCCTCGGTCCCGGCGTAGTACTCGTGGATGATCATTCCCCACCAGTCGAGCATCTGCTGCTTGACCGGCACCGGACAGGGTGCGGCGGCGTGAACGACCCACTGCAGGCTCGAGAGATCGTACGAGAGCCGCTGCTCGTCCGGCAGCCGGAGCATGCGGGTGAACATGGTGGGAACGAATTGGGCATGGGTGACCCGGTAGCGCTCGATCGCTTCGAGGCATGTGGCGGCCTCGAAGGACTCCATGACCACGCAGGTGGCACCGAGCCGATGCATGGCCATCGAGTAGACGAGGGGTGCGGAGTGGTACAGCGGAGCAGGGGAGAGATAGACCGAGTCCCCGTCGATCCCCACCCGAGCGATGTTTCCGGCCAGGACCACCGGCGTGGTCGAGTCATCGCCCATCGGTGCGCCGGACAGGACTTTGCGCACGCCTTTGGGCGCTCCGGTGGTCCCCGATGAATACAGCATCTCCCGGCCTTCGGCTTCGTCCGCGATCGGTGTCACCGACCACGGGGCCAGTACATCGTCGTAGGCCAGAAATCCCTCGGTGTCGCCCCCGGTCACGATGCACAGTCCTATCCGTCGCCGGTCGAGCTGCTCGGCAATCGGGGCCAGACTGTTCGAGATGAAGAAGGCGGTGGCCCCGCAGTCATCGAGGATGTGCTGTGCCTCACTCCGGCGAAGGTGACTGTTGAGGGCGGTGTAGTAGAGACCCGATCGTTGGGCTGCCCACGCCACCTCGAGGAATGCCGGACCGTTCTCCATCATCAGGGCCACGTGGTCACCGGTCCGGAGACCGGCGTCTCGCAGCAGATGGGCCAGCTGGTTGGAGCGCTCATCGAGATCCTGATAGGTGGTGACGAGTCCCGATCCGGTCATGACGATGGCCGGTCGATCAGGGTGCTCCCCGGCTTGAAAGCCCAGGTGGCGCTCGTTGGTCATCGGATCACCTCGCTCTGCCTCTCTCTTCTCCCCGTCGAGAGCTGTGGTCATCGACGGTCAGTTGGACCATAATCCCCGACGTCGATCTCTCGGGCGAGCCCCGAGGGCCTCGCCTAAGCTCGCCCACGCTGATGGAGAACCGGTTCCATCGGCTGACGCATCGGAGCGAGTTCGTGGTTCGGCGGGCCGGATTCCCACTGATCGCCGTGCCCAGCCATTCGGTCACTGGACGTCTGGCTCCGTTCGCAGATGGCACCGGCCTTGACCCCGACGAAAGGAACAGTACCGATGAGTCTCTCTGGTCGAGCGGCGATCGTGACCGGCGGGGGGCGCGGCATCGGCCGTGCCATCGCCCTCGGCCTGGCGGCCGACGGGGCCCGGGTGGCCGTGAACTTCCGCAAGGACGAGGAGTCAGCACGCCAAACCGTGGCCGCCATCGAGGCTGAGGGGGGAAGGGCATCGGCCTACCAGGCGTCAGTCGCCTCCTATGACGAGGCCAGCGCCATGGTCGACCGTGTGCTCGCCGACTTCGGTCACGTCGACATCCTGGTCAACAACGCCGGAATCACCAACCGTGGAGCACCGGTGGCAAAAACCCCGGTGGAAGAGCTCGAGCGGGTGTTCGGTACCATTGCCTTCGGATCGCACCACATGAGCCAGCTCGTTCTGACCAGCATGCGGGAGCAGCCCCGAGGCGACATCGTCATGATCTCGAGCCAGTCGGCCATCACCGCCGACCCCTATGGCGGCCCCTACAACATGGCCAAGGCGGCCCAGGAATCACTGGCCTTCACGTTGGCCAAGGAAGAAGCACGCTCAGGTATCCGGGTCAACGTGGTCGTGCCCGGGCTTTCGAACACGGACATGGGTCGGCGGTTGGTCAAGGCGGCGATGAAGGTCGACGACATCCACGAGCTCGATGCCCGCTTTCCGCTGGGGCGGGTGTGCGAGCCCGAAGACGTCGCCGACGCAGTGCGCTTTCTCGTCGGCGCCGGTGGTTCGAACATCACCGGACAGCGGCTCGTCGTTGATGGCGGCGGGTTCAAGTAGACGTCGGATCCCCTCGTGACCTGGAACCTCGATGCCGTGGGGACCGAGGCGGTGCCGACCGAACGTGCATGGACTTCGGACGACACCTTGCTCTACGCCCTGGGCGTCGGCGCCGGCGTGGTCGACCCTGTCGGATCCGAGCTCGAGTTCACCACCGAGAACAGCCGCGGGGTCCCGCACAGGGTGCTGCCCACCTTCGGCGTCGTGATGGCCACCGGGGGCTCGGCGTTCCGGCTCGCCGGTGCCTTCGACCCCGCCAGGGCCGTCCACGCTGGGCAGGGCATCGAGCTGGCCGGGCCGATTCCTCCCGAGGGCCGGGTGATCACCACCAGCCGCCTTTCCGGCATCGACGACAAGGGCTCGGGCGCGCTCATCTCCACGGAGAGCCGGTCGGTCGATGCCACATCAGGGGAGCTGCGATTCACCACGTCATCGTCCCTCTTCATCAGGGGTGCCGGTGGATTCGGCGGTGACCGAGGCGCGGCGGCCCGCCCCGCCCTGCCCGAACGCGAGGCCGACTTCTGTTTCCGGGCCCAGACCCGATCCGACCAGGCCCTCCTCTACCGCCTCGTCGGCGATCGCAACCCGCTGCACTCGGATCCCGGGTTCGCCGTCGCCGCCGGGTTCAGCACGCCGATTCTCCACGGCCTGTGCACCTACGGCTTCGCCGGCCGGCTCCTCCTCCACGGTCTGTGTGGGTCCGATCCCGCCCGCTTCGCCTCGATGGACGGCCGGTTCTCGAGGCCGGTCCTTCCCGGCGACACCCTGGTGGTGAAGGCCTGGCGTCTCGGAGCCGGTGAGGTGGCCTTCCGCGTCGAGACGGACGGCGGAACGGTGGTGATCGACCAGGGGCACCACCGCTATCTGGAGGATTCCGCCCGCGGGGGAGCTCGAAGCCGATGAGCGGTATCTGCGAGGGCAGAGTGGTGGTGATCACCGGGGCGGGGAGGGGCATCGGGAGGAGTCACGCCCTCGAGTTCGCCCGCCAGGGGGCTCGGGTGGTGGTCAACGACCTCGGCACCGCGCCGGACGGTGACGGCCGTTCGAACGGTCCAGCCGACGAGGTCGTCGAAGAGATCCGGGCCCTGGGGGGAGAGGCGGTGGCCAACGGAGACGATGCGTCGGATTGGGAGGGGTCCCGCCGGCTCGTGCAGCACGCGGTGGAGACCTTCGGCGGAATCGACACCCTGGTGAACAATGCCGGCATCCTCCGGGACCGGATGCTGGTCAACATGACCGAGAGCGACTGGAACGCCGTCGTGCGCGTCCATCTGGGGGGAACCTTCTCGCCGACCCACTGGGCGGCCGTCCACTGGCGGGAGCGGACCAAATCCGGCGAGCGCAACGACGCCCGGGTGGTCAACACCAGCTCGGCCACCGGTCTCTACGGAAACGCCGGACAGATCAACTACGGCGCGGCCAAGGCGGGAATTGCCGCCTTCACCGTGATCGCCGCCCTCGAGCTGGGCCGGTACGGCGTGACGGTGAATGCCATCGCCCCGATGGCCATTACCCGGATGAACGCCGATCTCCCCTTCGGCCGGGAGGTGACCGACCGCTTCGCCGGGGAGTTGTCTCCGCTGGCCCCGGAGAACATCTCGCCCCTGGTGGTCTGGCTCGGCAGCGGAGCCAGCGCCGCTGTGACCGGACGGGTCTTCAATGTGCACGGGGGCTACATCAGCGTGGCCGAGGGTTGGCGCGCCGGTCCGAGTGTGGACAAGAAGGGTCTCTGGGACCCGGCCGAACTGACCGACGTCATCCCCGGTCTGCTGGCCGAGGCCGGTCCGACCACCGACATCACCGGGACCCTCCCCGACCTCGGTTGATGCGCCCGCCGCGACCGGGCGGTGGCCGTCCTCCGGTGGGTGGGGTCAGCCGGCGCCATCGCCATCGCCATCGGCGCCGGGACGCCCGTCCCACGAGCCTCCCCAACGCTCCCGGAAGGCGACGTCGCGGACCGGCCGCCGGCGGGCCGGGTGGAGATCCTCTCCCCTCAGGTGGGCCACCGGAACCAGGGCCGCCTGGGTGACGTTGTCGGGGATGCCCAGCAGGTCGGCCATCTCCTGGTGCCTCTGCAGGTGGACGGTGGTCATCGTCGAGGCCAGCCCGCGACTCCGTAGGGCCAACTGCAGACTCCAGACCGCCGGATAGATCGATCCGTAGAGAGCCGCGGCCTGGGCCGGGGTGGTCGCCGACGTGATCCGCCCCCGGATGCAGGCCACGACGATGGCGGGCACCCGGTCCAGATGAGTGGCCAGGTGCCAGGCCCCTTCCACCATCCGATCGACCGACCCCTCGGTCCGTGGTGGCCGCCGGCCACCGGATGCCTGGGTCAGCGCGTCGAGATAGATCTCCTGGACCCGGGCCTTGGTGTCCGGTTCGGTGATGACGATCCATCGCCAACCCTGGAAGTCGCCACCGGTGGGGGCCTGGAGGGCGAGGTCGAGGCAGTCGAGGACGAGGTCGAGGTCGACGGCCCGGTCGAGGTCGAGACGACGGCGGACGGCGCGGGTGGTGGTCAGTACCCAATCGATGGTGCCCGGCTCGGCCACCGAATCTCAGGTGCCTGCCGGTCGGGTGCCGATGATGCCCGCCGCGGCCAACGCCGTCAGCTCGTCCGCGGTGAGGCCCAGGCCTCCGAGCACCTCGTCGTTGTGCTGGCCCAGCAGTGGCGCCGGTCGCCGGAACCACGGGGAGGTCCTGGCCTCATAGCGCATCGGCCACGCCGGGAATCGCTTCGGACCCACGATGGGGTGGGTGACCTCCTCCCAGTAACCACGGGCGTTCATCTGCTCGTCGAGATCGACGTCCGAGGCGTGGACCACAGCCTCGGCATCCACCCCCGCCGCCCGCACGGTGGCAAGGACGTCCTTCTGACTCAGGCCGCCGGCCCACGAAGCGAGTCCGGCATCGAGCAGGTCGGCGCATTCCGAGCGCCCGCCGGCGGTGTCGAGCCGGGCGTCGAGCGACCAGGCCGATGATCCGAGCGCCGCCCGCAACCCGCGCCAGGCGGCGTCGGAGCCGATTCGCAGGGCGACCCATTGATCGGGCTCGAGGCAGGCGTAGACGCCCTGATGGCCGCCGCCCGGTTGGTGGTTCCCCTCCCGGGCCACGAGGTGCCCGTACACCGAGTGTTCGAGCACCTGCTCGACGACCAGATTGGCGGCCAGGTCGATCATGGCCAGCTCGATGAGCTGACCTTCGCCGGTCCGGGCCCGGTGCTCGAGGGCGGTCAGGACGGCGAAGGCCGCGTGCATCCCGGCCAGCGGATCACAGATACCGGGGATGGACGGGAGGCCGTCGGTGTAACCGGTGATCCAGGCAAGCCCGGCCACCTGTTCCATGGTGGCCGCGAATCCGGGACGGTCGCGCCAGGGACCCTCCAACCCGAACCCGGGCATGCGCACCATGATGATGCCGGGGTTGACCGCCCGGAGATCGTCGTAGGAGAGGCCGAACTGTTCCATCACCCGGGGCGTGAAATTCTCGACGACCACATCGGACGGGGCGGCCAGGCGGAGGGCCAGGTCCCTACCTGTCGCCACCGAAAGGTCGAGGGTCACGCTGCGTTTGTTCAGGTTGGCCGATTGGAAGATCGCACCCTGCTCGTACCAGTGATCGACCGAGGCGTCGACTCGGACGCTGAAGCGCATGGGGTCGGGTCGCTGGGTCGACTCGACCTTCACCACGTCGGCACCGAGCGAGGCCAGGTACTGCGTGCACATCGGCCCGGCCAGGAAGGCGGTGAAATCGAGGACCCGGGTGCCGGCCAGGGGCAGGTCACCGGCGGCGGCCACCGTCGCGTGCACCCCGGCGGGGAACGGCCGGGCGCCACCCGGGCTCTCCTGCTGGGTGAGGACGTCGACGTCGCCGGCCCGTTCTGCCCGTGTCGGGGCGGGCCCGGGTGGTCGGTGCCGGGTGACGTTCGAACGGAACGGGGTCCGGGGATGGGGAAAGTCCCCCCGTGGGTTCGGGTCGTAGAGCTGGCGTGAGGCCACGTGGTCGATGTCGGGGAAGTTCGCTCCGTTCCCGATAGGCACGGTCGGGATCCGGTACAGGGACCCGATCTCGACGACCTCGGCGACGGTGTGCTGCCGTGTCCAGTGCTCGATGGCCTCCAGCACGTCGGGTCGGTCGCGGTTGCGCTGGATGTACAGCGATTCGTCGGAGGCCAGATCGGGACGCTCGATCATGTCGAGAAAGGTGTGCCACTGCGCCGTTGTGATGGTGGCCATCCCGACGTAGCCGTCGAGACAGGCCTCGATGCCGGGGACCATCACGTAGGTGGGGCGGATGCGCTGTCCGCCCGGCATGCTGGCGGCGACCGAGGGATAGCAGATGAAGGTGATGGCCAGGCACTCGAGGGCGGACACGTCGACCAGGTCGCCACGCCCGGAGCGCCGGCGAGCGGTCAGGGCGGTGACGGCGCCGAGTGCCCCGAACGTTCCGACGGTCCACTCGGCCAGTCCACCGCCCACGGCCAGCGGTACCCGTTCGTCGCTCCCGTGGCTGTGCAGGGAGCCGGCTAGGGCCTGGAGGAGGAAGTCCGAGGACTCCTCGCCACCGCGTGGGCCGGTCAGGCCGAAGGCCGAGAGGCTCACCACCACCAGCTCGGGGTGGCGGGCGCAGAGCTGCCGGGCGTCGACGACCGCCGGGCATCGGCCGGCCCGGTCGCCGTATGTCGAGGCGATGACCACGTCGGACTGCGCCGCCAGCCGGTGGCGGACGTCGTCGGCCGTCGGGGCCGTGGGGTCGAGCACCAGGCTCGCCTGTGACGAGGCCAGGTAGCGGAAGAGAGGGCCGTCCGGGTCTCCGTCACTGCCGACCGAACCCGACACCGACCAGGAGCGGAGGCGGTGCCCCTCCGGCCGCTCGACCTTGGTCACCGTGGCCCCGGCATCGGCCAGCAGCTTGGCGCAGTAGGCGCCGGCGACGTCCTCGGACAGATCGAGGACCCGCAGCCCGACCAGGCCGGGAAGCGGGCCGCCGCTCACCGGGTCGACCTCATGGCCACTCTTCCGTGGCCGCCCGACCGATCGGCTCCCCGATGCGTTCGAGCAGGTCGAGGGAGTACTGCACCGTCCCGGTCAGCGTGCCGGCGGACTGGCCGGCCAGGTACACCGCCGCCTTCCCCATGGCCTCCGGATCTTCGATCATGTCCGGGGGCACGCTCACCCCGCCGGCCACCGCGCCCTCGGTCATGACCACCTTCTTCGGGGCCAGGCAGTTCACCGCCACACCATAGGGCGCCAGCTCGGTGGCCAGGCCGGCGTAGTACCGCTCGATACCGGCTTTCGACACCCAGTAGGCGTTCGACCCGAGCTCGGTCTGGATGACACCGGTGGTGGTGATGGCGATGAGCGATCCGGTGCGACGCTCCATGACCGACGGCAGCACCGCCTTGGTCACCAGGAACGTCCCGGTGAGGTTCACCCGCAGACAGAGGTCCCACCGTTTGAGCGGCGTGTCGAGGGTTGTGCCCATCCACAGTGTGCCGGCATTCGCCACCAGTATGTCGATGGGTCCGAGCCTGTCCGTGGTGAGATCGACAGCATCAGTCACCGAGGACTCGTCGGCCACGTCGCAGACGACGGGGAGGGCACTGCCCCCGCCGGCGGTGATGCTATCGGCCACCGAGTGCACGGTCCCGGGCAGTTTGCCGGGCTCATCGGTCCGGGCCGCCACCGCCACCGCGGCACCGGCGCGGGCGAGGGCCAACGAGATGTCCCGGCCGATACCGCGACTGGCGCCGGCCACGAACGCCACCCGGTTGTCGAGCCTCCCCAGGACCACCCCGTCCCTCCCTTTCCCTCGTCCGGCGCGCCCCTTCGGTACGAGGATCCCGGCATTGACGGCGGCGCGGAATCCGTAGGGGAACAGTACTCTGTTACGTTGAGATCGGAGTCAGGAGCGCCGCATGGAGCAGGGACGGGGGAGTCGACCCCGATGGTGATGACGATTGCTCGCGACGGGGAATTGATCGAGTCGTCACAGCACAACATCATCCCGAAGGACCGCTACGTCTCCCAGGACTTCTTCGAGCTCGAGATGGAGCGGCTGTGGCCCCGGGTGTGGCAGATGGCCTGCCGGGAGGAGGAGGTGCCCCGGACCGGCGACTTCCTCGAATACATCATCGGCGATCAGTCCATCATCGTCGCTCGCAGCGACCCGGACACGATACGGGCGTTCTACAACACCTGCCCCCACCGGGGCACCCGGTTGGCCACCGGAGTCGGGAACTTCGCCACCGGCGAGATCCGCTGCCGATATCACGCCTGGCGGTTCGAGCTGGACGGCACCAACAAGGAGGTGGTCGACCGCTCCGACTTCCCGCCCACCTTGACCGACGCCGAGGTGTGCCTGAACCAGATCCGGGTGGGCCGCTGGGGAGGCTTCGTCTTCATCAACATGGATCCCCACGGTGAGTCACTCGAGTCGTTCCTCGGACCGCTCCCGAAGCTCCTCGAGCCGTACCGCTTCGAGAAGATGCGGTTCCGCTCCTACCGCTCGGTGATCCTTCCGGCCAACTGGAAATCGGTGCTCGACGCCTTCAACGAGAGCTATCACGTGCAGGGTACCCATCCCCAGCTGCTCCGGTGGTCCGACGACACGGCGATTCGTTACGGTCCGCTCGGCAAGCACAACCACATGGGTGGGCTGGGCGAGGTCAAGCGCGAGATTCGGCCCAGTCCACGGCTCGGCCTGCAGCCGGGCGATTACGACGAGCGCGAGCTACTTGCCGTCATGATCGACGAGCTCCGCGGTCTGTTCATGAAAGAAGAGCGCCAACAGGTCGAGGAGCTGAAGGACAAGCCGCTCCCCGAGGGGATGACGGCCATGGACGTGTACAACGACCTTCGCCTGAAGATGCTGCGTCGCAAGGGTGGCGACGTCGACGACCTCACCGACGAGCAGCTGCTCAGCTCCGACGACGTCCATTTCTTCCCCAACGTGGTCGGTCCCATCTATCCCGGGAGCACCACCCTCTTCCGAGTCCGCCCGAACGGGCTCGATCCGGACAGCTCGATCAAGGACCTCTGGACCCTCGAGTGGGTGTCGCCCGGTGACGAGCGGGAGATGTGCGAGCGAAAGTTCTATCCGGATTGGACGGCCAAGGACTGGGGCCAGGTGACCAACCAGGACTACGCCAACATGGCCCATGTGCAGGCGGGGATGAAGTCGAGAGGGTGCACCGGGCTTCGGTTGAATCCCCGTCAAGAGCAAAATGTCATCCACATGCACGAAGTCATCGACGAGTACCTCCGTCCGTCGTAATCGAGTCGGGTACGGTCCACGTGTGCATGCGCGGGCGGACCCGAGTGGAGGTGGTCCATGTGATGGGCCTTCCCGCCGGTGGTGACCGTCCACGTCCAGCCGTGCGGCGTGGACGTCGAGGTGGGCGCCGGCCAGAGTGTGATGGCGGCGGCCGAGGGACAGGGCATCGTCTGGCCCACGGTCTGTCACGGGCTGGCTGAGTGCCACACCTGCTTCTTCGAGGTGATCGAGGGGAGGGAGCACCTCGAACCACCCAACGGTCTCGAGGAGGTCGCCTTGGCCCGGTTCGCCGGCCGTTCGTGGTACGAGGGAAAGATCATCCGTCTGGCCTGTCAGGCCCGGGTCCGCGGATCGGTGACCGTGCGCAAACCCGGAGTGCGCAGGGCCTCGTGATCAGCGTCGCGACCCTCAGGTCATCGTTCACCGCCGAAGGCCTCGACCTCCTCGTAGGCCGCCGTCTCGGCCTCGGTCAGTCCCCAGTCGGCCAGGACGGCTCGGGCGTCGGACCCGACGGTGGGCGCCGGAGTGGGCGGATGGGGCACGGTGCGGGAGAACCTCGGGGCGGGCGCGGGTTGCCGGGTGTCCCCGACCATGACGAAGGTGCCCCGTTGGCGGTGGTGGGGGTGGTCGTGGACTTCGCGGGGCGTGAGGACCGGCGCCATGCACGTGTCGGTGCCGGCTGCCAGCTCGCCCCATTCGTCCCGGGTCCGAGTGGCGATGGCGGCGGCGATCCGCCGCCGGAGTGTGGGCCAGTTCGCCACGTCGGCCTGGTCGGGAAGCTCGGTAGGGTCGATGCCCACCATCTCGACGAGGGCCCCCCAAAACTTGGGTTCGACGGCACCCACGGCCACCCACTTCCCGTCGGAGGTCTCGTAGGCGTCGTAGTAGGGGGCTCCACCGTCCAGCACGTTGGTGCCCCGATCGTCGGACCACCGGTGGCGGGCGGTCATCTCGAAGAACATGGTGGCCAGCAGGGCGCTCCCGTCGACCATGGCTCCATCCACCACCTGACCGACCCCCGAGGTGCGGGCCTCGAGCAAGGCGCAGACCATCCCGAAGGCGAGCAGCAGCCCGCCTCCTCCGAAGTCGCCCACCAGGTTGAGCGGAGGCACCGGTGCGCCTCCCTTGGGGCCGATCATGCTGAGCACACCCGAGAGGGCGATGTAGTCGATGTCATGACCGGCCATCATGCGCCAGGGGCCCTCCTGGCCCCATCCGGTGGCGCGCCCGAAGACGAGGCGCGGATTTTCGGCATGACAGGCTTCGGGCCCGAATCCCAGCCGCTCGGCGACCCCGGGACGGAAGGCCTCGACCAGACCGTCAGCCCTGCGGATGAGCTCGAAGAGCAGCGAGCGGCCCGAGTCCGCCTTCAGGTCGATGGCGATCGAGCGTCGATTGCGACCGAGGACCCCCTCACCGTCCGGGGTGGCCGGCCGGTCCACCCGAACGACGTCGGCGCCCATGTCGGCCAGCATCATGGCGCAGAACGGTCCGGCGCCCAGGCCGGCGATCTCGACGATGCGGATACCGGTGAGCGGTCCGCCCGTCGTGGGCGAAGTCGGCGCCATGGTCGTGCGTACCCCCGGTCGTCGCAGCTGTTCGGCCCTACGGTAGTCACTCTTCCGGTCGGTGGTCGACGCGGTTCGTGCCGGAGCAACGGACGCCGAGGAAGGGGGAGTACTCGTGGGATCGCGTGATCCGGTGATCGTCGGCATCGGTTGGAGCGACTATCCCGTCGCCCCCGAACTCGACGCCATGGACCACCACGCCCTGGCCCTCCGCCGCGCCCTGGCCGACTCGGGTCTGGACAAGGCCGACATCGACGGGTACATGTGTGCCGGCACCGGGTTCGCGAACGGCACCGACGATGCTCCCAACATGGCCGAATATCTGCGGATCAATCACCGTTGGCTCGACGGGACGTCGGTCGGCGGATCGACGTTCGAGTTTTACGTCCAGCACGCCGCCGCCGCCATCGAGGCGGGCATGTGTGACGTCGTGCTCGTCACCTACGGCTCGGACATGCTGTCGCGGATGGGGCGGACGCTGGGCACGAGCACCTTTGCCGGTGCCTCGGCCCGGGTGGGCGGCCCATCCCAATTCGAGTGCTCGTGGGGCAACGTGTTGGCCGGGGCCTACGCCATGGCGGCCCGGCGCCACATGCACGAATTCGGGACCACGTCCGAGCAGCTGGCTCAGATCGCGGTGGGTGTGCGTGAGTATGCCGGCCTGAACCCGCTGGCCCAGCACAAGGACCCGATCACCGTCGAGGACGTGCTCTCGTCGCGCATGATCGCCGACCCGTTGCACAAGCTGGAGTGCTGCGTCATCTCCGACGGCGGGGGTGCGTTCATCATGACGACCAGGGAGCGGGCCCGCGATCTGGCCAAGCCCCCGGTGTTCGTCCTCGGTGCAGCCGGAGCCCAGACGCATTGGACGATCAGCCAGATGCCGGACTTCACCACGACGGCCGCCGCCCAGTGCGGTCCTGAGGCCTTCGGTCGTGCCGGGGTCCGTCCCGAGGAGGTCGACACCATCCAGTGCTACGACAGCTTCACCATCACCGTGTTGATGCTGCTCGAGGACATGGGCTTCTGCAAGAAAGGGGAGGGGGGCCAGTTCGTCGAGAGCGGCGTGCTCAGACGGGGGGGACGGCAACCGCTCAACACCGATGGTGGTGGGCTGTCGGCCTGTCATCCCGGCATGCGCGGGATCTTCCTCATCAACGAGGCGGTGCGCCAGCTCCGTGGCGAAGGTGGCGAGGCACAGGTCCCAGGCGCCGAGGTGGCGGTGGCCTGTGGTTCGGGTGGTTGGCTCTCCTGTATCGCCACCGTCGTCCTCGGCAAGGAGGGTCGGTCATGACCATCGAAGAGCTCGCCGCCACCGTGGGCCTGCGGGCGCTACCCCGGTCGGACCATGCCTCCCGTCACTACTGGCAGTGCGCGGCCGAGGGACGCCTGGTCATCCAGCGCTGTACCAGCTGTGGCCGGTTCCAGTTCTACCCCCGGGCGCTGTGTACCTCGTGTACCGGCGAGACCGAATGGGTGGATGCCTCGGGCCGGGGCACCCTGCACACCTACACCATCATCCGACAGAACCGCTCGGAGGCCTTCGCCCCGCTCTCGCCCTACGCGGTCGGGATCGTCGAGCTCGACGAAGGTGTCCGGATGATGTCCAACATCGTGGACTGTGATGTCGAGGCCCTTCACGTGGACATGGCCCTCGAAGTGGTGATACTCAAGGCCGCCGACGACGTCGGCCTCCCGTTCTGGCGCCCGGTCGCCGGCTGACTGAGGAGTGGACGAATGGACTTCGACGACACGCCAGAGGAGGCTGCGTTCCGCCGGGAAGCCCGGAGCTGGCTGAAGGAGAATGCGAAGGAGAAGGATCCCGGGCAGCTGTCGTCGTCACACTCGTTCTATGACTTCGACGACGTCTTCGTCAGGGAGGGGAAGGCCTGGCAACGCCGCCTCTTCGACGGCGGTTGGGCCGGGATCACCTGGCCGGTCGAGGTGGGAGGTCGGGGAGGCGATGTCGTCCAGTCGATGATCTTCCGTCAGGAGGAGGCGCAATTCGACGTCACCTCAGGCCTGTTCGCCGTCGCCATCGGCATGGCCGGTCCCACCTTGATCAGCCACGGCACCGAGGGGCAGCGCGCCCGTTACCTTCCGGCCATGCTTCGGGGCGAGGAGGTCTGGTGCCAGCTGTTCAGTGAGCCCGGGGCGGGCTCGGACCTGGCCAGCCTGGCCACCGGGGCCGAACGTGACGGGGACGAATGGGTGGTCAACGGCCAAAAGGTGTGGAGCTCGGGTGCCCATCACGCCGACATGGGGATCCTGCTGGCCCGGACCGACCCGGATCTCCCCAAGCACCGGGGCATCACGTTCTTCGTCCTCGACATGCCTACACCCGGGGTCGAGGTGCGCCCGCTGCGCCAGATGACCGGCGGGGCCACGTTCAACGAGGTGTTCTTGACCGATGTCCGGGTACCGGCCGCAAACGTGGTCGGCGAGGTCAACGGCGGGTGGCGGACCACCATGACCACCCTCGCCAATGAACGCAGTCTGAGCGGCGGGACATCGACGTTCCCCCAGGTCCTGAAGCTGGCCCAGGAGTGCGGCGCCACCGGGGATCCGGTGATCCGGCAACGGTTGGCTGCCTGCTACGCCAAGAGCCAGATCCTGCGGTATCTCGGGTTCCGGATCCAAACCGGTCTGAGCCAGGGGATGCCGACGCCCGAGTCCTCGATCGCCAAGCTCTTCTACTCCCAGACGGCCACGGAGATGGCGGCGGTCAGCTTGGCGGTCCAGGATGCCCGGGGGATGCTGCTCGGTCCCGACGCCCCGGAGCAGGGGCACTGGCAGCAGCAGTTCCTGAGTGCGCCGTCGATCCGGATCGCCGCCGGAAGCGACGAGGTGCAGCGCAACATCATCGGCGAGCGGGTGCTGGGGCTTCCCCATGACATCCGGGTCGACAAGGATGTGCCGTTCCGGGATCTCATTCGCTGACCTCGAGCAGGATCGGGAGGGGAGACAGTGGAGTTCAATCTGGCAGACCTGTACGAGTGCGTCGCCGGTCGCGTTCCCGATCGCGAGGTCGTGGTCTGGGGCGACACCAGACTGACCTATCGGCAGCTCGATCAACGGGCCAACCGCCTGGCCCACGGGTTCGAAGGCTTGGGACTGGGCCCCGGGGACCATGTGGGCGTGCTCACCTACAGCCGCCCGGAGTATCTCGAGACGATGGTGGCGGCATACAAGGTCAGGGCCGTGCCCATCAACATCAACTACCGCTACGTGGCCGAAGAACTGGTCTACCTCTTCGTCAACGCCGACCTGCGCGCCCTCGTCGTCGAGGAGAGCTTCGTCCCGACCGTGGCTTCGATCCGGGACCGGCTCCCACGCCTCGACCACCTGATCGTGGTCGCCGACGGTTCGGACCAGGAGACCGAGCCGGACCGCGGCCTCGACTACGAGGCGTTTCTCGCCGGCAACTCCCCCTCGGCCGGATTCGGGCCCCGGTCCTCCGATGACCTCTACATCGCCTACACCGGCGGGACGACGGGAAACCCCAAGGGAGTCGTTTGGCGCCACGAGGACATCTTCTTTGCCACCATGACGCCGGGAGTCGTGGTGGAGCGGCCTCAGGATGTCGCCGACAACGCGGTGGCTCCCATCCACCCCCGGTTGTCGACCCTGGCCGAGATGGGCGTCGCCGTGCCCGATATCTTCGTCTCCTACGCCCTAGGGCCGCTCATGCACGTGAGCGGGCATTGGTCGGCGTGGGGTGCCATGCTCAGTGGTGGTCGCGCCATCCTGCACCCGAGCCGCACGATGGCGGCCGACACGGTCCTCGAAGTGGTGGATCGAGAGCAGGTCACCATGCTGACCATCGTCGGTGACTCCATGGGCCGCCCGATCGTCGAAGCGATCGATTCCAATCCTGGCCGTCACGACACCACGTCGGTCCTCATGCTCGGATCGGGGGGGAGCATCATGTCCGTCGACGTGAAGGACCGGCTCTTCGTCGGGTTCCCTTCGGCCATGGTGCTGACCGAGGCCATCGGTTCGTCCGAGTCGCCGGCTCAGGCACTCTCGATCACCGTCCGGGGGCAGGGCGCGGCACCCGCCCTCCGGTTCAGCGCCGACGACCGGACGACGGTGTTCGACGACCACCTTCGATCAGTGTCGCCCGGATCGGGTGCGGTGGGACGGTTGGCCACCAAAGGCCGGGTACCGGTCGGCTACTACCGGGACGCGGAGAAGTCGGCTCGCACCTTCGTCACCGTGGACGGTGTCCGATGGGCGCTCCCCGGCGACATGGCCACCATCGAGGCCGACGGCACCATCCGCCTCCTCGGGCGGGGGACCATGTGCATCAACACCGGCGGCGAGAAGGTCTATCCCGAAGAGGTCGAAGCGGTGTTGAAGTCCCACCCCACGATCGTCGATGCCGTCGTGGTGGGGATGCCGGACCCTCGATTCGGTGAACGGGTGACGGCGGTCCTCCAGGCCGTCCCGGGCCATCCGGCGCCGGATCTCGATGAGGTCCAAGCCCATTGCCGGCTCCATCTGGCCGGTCATAAGGTGCCACGCCAGGTGTTCGTCGTCGACCTGGTCCCGCGGTCCCCGTCGGGCAAGCCCGACTACCCGTGGGCCAAGGAGATCGCAGGCTCGGGGGCCGGGGGCGGATAGCTAGTGTCGGCGTAGGCCACCCAGTCGCCACACTCTTTCAACGGGAGGAGTCAAACGGGAGGAGTCAGCAGCATGCCCCAACGAGCCGACGACGAGTTGAAGATCGTGTCGAAGGTCAGTCCCCGTTCAGTGACCGACACCGTCTCCCGCCTTACTCAACTGCTGGGAACCAAGGGTCTCAAGCTGTTCGCGGTGATCGACCAGCGGAGCGAAGCCCGAGATGTCGGACTCGAACTGCGGGATACCACACTGGTGATCTTCGGCAGCCCCCGGCAGGGGACTCCGGTGATGGACGCCGAGCCCCTGTTGGCTCTCGATCTTCCACTCAAGGTGGTGGTGTGGGATGACAACGGAACCACCCGGGTGACGTACTACTCACCCGACTCCCTCGCCGCCCGCTACCAACTGGATCCGGCCGTTGCCGGAAACCTGGCCGGCATCGGCCCCCTCACCGACATCCTCGTCCAGGGCGAGACGAGCAGCCGTGCCTGATCACGAGGTCCGTGGTCGGGGGTCACTGGGAGATCCCGGTGATGTCATCGACCCCGGTACCCGTCAGGCTCCCGCCGAACTGGGCGTCGCCGAACGAGAACACCCCTCCGTCACCGGCCGTCAGCCAGTACCCCTTGCCGTCAGACGTCGGTGCCATCCCCACGACAGGGCTGGCCAACGCGATGGCCCCGGCCGATCCGTGGAATCGGGCGTCACCGAAGTTGAAGATCCCGCCGTCCGACGCGACCAGCCAGTACCCGTTGCCGTCGGGGCTCGATGCGATGGCCACGACGGGCTTGTTGAGGGTGAGATTCCCGGTGGACCCGAAATAGCGGGCATCGCCGTAGGAGAAGACCCCGCCGTCCGATGCGACCAACCAGTACCCCTTGCCGTCGGGGGTGGCGGTCATGCCCACGATCGGCTTGTTGAGGTGGAGGTTGCCGGTCGAGCCGTAGAACTGGGCACCGCCGTAGGAGAAGACGCCACCGTCGGCGGCGACCAACCAGTATCCGTTGCCTTCGGGCGTGGCCGCCATGCCCACGATCGGCTGGTTGAGGTGGAGGTTGCCGGTCGAGCCGTAGAAGTGGGCATCACCGTAGGAGAAGACCCCGCCGTCCGCTCCCACCATCCAGTACCCACCGTCCAAGGGCGTCGTGGCCATGCCCACCACCGGCGCATTGAGATCGAGGAGGAGTGACGTGAGGCCTTCGAACACGTCGAGATTCTGTGCGCCGAAGCTGATGACCGTGCCATTGCCTTCGACCAGGTTGTAGCCCGGCACGCGCGTGCTCGGGGGTACATTGAGGCCGACGGTCCCGTAGACCCCGGGGCCGAGGATTCCGCTCAGGCAGGCGAACTGGAGCGCCAGGGACTGCACCTGGCCGGCCGTTCCCACGGCCATCTGGCCGATCATGACGAGGCCGATGCTGTCGGCGGGGCCGCACTGCTGGCCGACGAAGACCCCGATCGAGCCGGACACGCCGGGGACCGTTCCCGGGCCCACCGGCGTCCCGAGAAGGGAGGCGAGCCCGGTGAGGTCCTCGACGGTCGACCCCGGGCCGAGCGGTCCCGCGCCCGAGACGGTCAGGACCGAATTCTTGCCCCAGTGGACGGTAAGGGTGTCGTTGACGTAGGTGGCCGCGATCCCGGTGGTGGTCGACATGACCTGGTTCGAGAGGGCGTGCAGGCTGATCGACGTCGTCGTCGCCTTCGAAATCGGCGGCAGTTGGGCGACCTCGGGCGTCGGTAGCACCGTCCGACTGCCTCGGGCGGTCGATTCGATCATGTCCATGCCCCTGCCGGTGCGGCAGCAAACGCCGACGCCAGCAGGGCCATGGCACCAGCCAGTCCCAGCTTCAGCAGCGCCGACCCCCGCCGGGGTGGGTGGAGCGGGCGGATCCATCGGTCGTTGCCTGCATCAGCGTGCCCCTCGTTCCGCTCGTCGCCCTCGCGCCTAGCCGCAGAAGGCTAGCACTCGTTGGCTCGTTCGACCCGGCCCACGCCGGTGCGGTGATTCGGCGGCCCGCTTCCTTCCGTGGTGGCGGCCGGCGCCGCTACCATGCCAGGCATGGCTGATGTGCACTGCTCGTTTTGCGGCAAGTCGACGGAAGCGGTCGAGAAGGTGATCGCCGGACCAGACGGCGTCTACATCTGCAACGAGTGCGTCATGCTCTGCGTCGACATCCTGGGTGACGAGTTGCAGGGCAGCACCGGTTCGGTCGCCTGAGCCGGCCCTGGTCAGAATGGGCCGATCCGCGGCCAGGGACCGGGCCGGGGACTCCGGTTAGTTGCAACTTATGGTCACTAAACTTTTTGTGGACTTGCGGCGATCAAGTCATTAACGTCAACGGGGTCAGGTCTGTCGAGCGGGGTTCGCCGCCCAACTCCAGCCAGACGCAGTGCGCTGATCCACCGATCCCCATCCCTGGATCGGCGCCGGCGGTCATAGCAACTCGTGGTCGCATCGCTTCGACGGCAGCACGAACTGGGAGCACGAACTGCCTTCGATCGGACCGTGAAGTCAGCGTCAGGGGTCCTCGCCCCCGAGGTGGTCGCTCCCGTTAGGCTCCCCCCGGCTGCGGGCCGTCCGGCCCGCTCCCACCGTCGACCACGCGGGAGGCAAAGTGCACGTCGCCGATATCGAGTACACCCACGGGGGCACCCGGCTGGTCGGCCACATGGTCGTGGACGACAGCCGCGCCGACCGACGTCCGGCGGTGCTGGTGTCCCACGACGCCGGCGGCCTCGACGACCTGGCCAAGCGCAGCGCCCACCGTCTGGCGGAGCTCGGCTACGTGGGCTTCGCCCTCGACTACTACGGGAATGGAGAGAGACTGCCGCCCGAGGAAATCGGTGCCCGCTTCGGTGAGCTGGTGGGCAACGTTGACCTCATGCGGTCGATCGGACGGTCCGGTCTCGAGGTGCTGATGGCCAACGAGTACGCCGACCCCGGTCGGGTGGCAGCCATCGGCTACTGCGCGGGCGGGACCCTCTCGCTCGAATTGGCCCGCAGCGGAGCGGAGTTGGCTGCCGTCGTCGGGTTCCACTCCGGGCTGTCCACCGCCCGGCCCGAGGATGCCGTCAACATCGCCGGCAGGGTCCTCGTGTGCATCGGCGCCGACGATCCGATCATTCCTCCCGCCCAGCGCCTGGCCTTCGAAGAGGAGATGCGGGCCGCCGGCGTCGACTGGCAGATGCACCTCTACGGGGGCGCCGTCCACAGCTTTACCAACGAGTCCGCCGATGGGAGCAATCCGGCCATTCGTTACGACAGGCGGGCCGACGAGCGTTCCTGGCGGGCCATGAAGGATCTGTTCGCCGAGGTGTTCTGAGTCCCCAGCGAGGCCGCGCCCGCCACCGGCAAGGCTCCCCGGGTCCCGGTAGCGCCCGGCCGGGAGCCGGTCGTACCCTGTCCCCATCATCCGGTCCGGATGAGGAAACCGACGATTTGACCTCGTACCGGGGGACCGGATCGCCGCGGAAAGGAGCCCTGTGACACTCCAAGGCAAGGTCGCCATCGTGACCGGTGGCAACAGCGGTATCGGCAAAGCGGTGGTGCTGGCCCTGGCGGCCGAAGGAGCCTCGGTCGTCATCGACTACGTAGCCGACGAGGACGCCACCGAAGCCCTCGAAAAGCAGCTCCGCGACCTGGGTGACGCGGTGACTGCGGTCAAGGCCGACGTCAGCCAGGTCGCGGATCTCGAGATGCTGGTCGGCACGGCGGTGAGCACCTTCGGCCGGCTGGACATCATGGTCAACAACGCCGGCATCGAAACCCGCACCTCGGTGTTGGACACCACCGAGGCCCAGTACGACAAGGTCCTGGACATCAATCTGAAGAGCGCGTTCTTCGGGACTCAGGTGGCGGCCAAGCAGATGATCGCCCAGGGCGACGGCGGCCGGATCATCAACATGACCTCGGTCCACGAGGACTGGCCCATGCCCGGCAACACTCCGTACTGCCTGTCCAAGGGAGGGATGCGCATGCTCACCCGGACGGCCGGGGTCGAGTTGGCCCCCCACAAGATCCTGGTTGTGGGGGTGGGCCCGGGTGCGGTGGACACGCCGATCAACAAAGCCACCGTTGCCGATCCGCAGGCCCTGGCCACGCTGGACAAGGCCATCCCCTTGGGCCGGCTGGCCGAGCCCGAGGAGATCGCCAGCGTGGTGGCTTTCCTGGCCGGGCCCGGAGCCAGCTACGTGGCGGCAACCACGATCTTCGCCGACGGCGGCATCATGCAGAGCAGCCCGGGGTTGTGACGGTCGGGGCCAGGGACGGACGGGCCGCGCCGGGGTCCGAACCGTGTCACCGACCCCTCCGGTGATCACTGTACGTGAGGAAGCCACCACAGAGCGGGCCTATTTGAAAACCGCCCCCGAAAGGCGCCCCGGGGAGCGAAAAGCAGCGGATCGATGGCTCCATCGTGGATAATGAGGAGCGATGGTGGACTCTCCCGGAAGAGCCGCGGAGGTCGTGGAGGTTGTGACATCATCATCTCCAACCTCGGCGTGAGGCAGGTCCGTCGGTGGTCGGGAGCCGACGGTGGTCAGAGAAAAGGAGTGATGAGTGTCCAAAGGCAAGGTCACCGTGGCCGCTGCCTTGTTCGTTCTTGTCATCCTCGTCTGGGCTGAACCCCTCGGCAGCGATCAGGTCGACGTGGCCCCTACGGCCTCGTTCGAGCACCCGGCCCTCATCGTTCAGCCCAACCAGACCTTTCCGGACCCGTCGATCACCTGGGACCCGACCTCACACGAGTACCGGCTCTATGCCACCGAGACGTTGTGGAGCAACGTGCCCGAATACGTGTCCAAGAGCGAAACGGGCCCGTGGACGTTCGTCGGTGATGCCCTCCCCGTTCGCCCGACGTGGAGCAAGCGGGGATTCGACATGTGGGCGCCCGAGGTCCAGGACATAAACGGCGTCTGGACGATGTGGGGATCGAGCAAGTTGGCCCAGTTCAAGACCGTCAATTGCCTCTACCGAGCCACAGCCCCGACCGCCGCCGGCCCGTTCACCGTCGATCCGCGAACCCAGTGCTACGACCTGAACCAGGACGGAGACATCGACCCGACCATGGCCGACTCCGGTGGGGTCTGGTATCTCATCTACAAGGTCAACGGCAACACCTTCCGCGTGGCCACCAAGTTCATCTCGATGAAGCTCGGTCCCGACGGCCTTCCCGTCGGCCCCGAGCATCTCTTGCTGGTGTCCGACGAGGACTGGGAAGGAGGGATGATCGAAGCACCGAGCCTGGTCCTGAACGCGGCAAATGGGCAATGGTGGGCGGTGTTCTCCGCCGGCAGCTTCAGCAAGACCGATCCGTCCTATGAGATCGTCGCCGCACCGTGCCGGGGCCTGGGCGGCCCGTGCAATATCAACGAGGTGGTGGACCTGGTCCGCACCAACCAGCAGGGGGCTGGACCCGGGGAGCAGTCGGTCTCCGTCGATCAGTATGGCCAGGCCTGGATCCCGTACAACCCGGCCGGACCGTTTCACAATCCGTTTCTGCGCCCTCTTGCCCAGGTGAAGTTGGATTTCAACCTGCAGGGGCTGCCCTACGTGGTCACTCCCTGAGCAACCTTCGTCTCCGTCGTCGACGTCTCCGTCACGAAAGGATCTGGTAGAGGCTCTTCCCGACCAGCCAGAAGCCGAGCACCAGGGAGACGACGATGATGACCTGGTCGGTATGGGTATCGATCCAGGCTCGGACGCTGGCCAGGAAGGCCTGGGCCTTCTCGGGCCTGAAGCCGGCATAGATCTCCAGGACGAGGTAGACAGCGGTGGCGACGATGCAGAACAGGAACAGGGCCACGTAGCTCTCCCAGGAGGAGAGCTTCGCCTCGACGATCACGGCCACCCCGGCGGCGACGAGCCCCCATGGCTGGGTGAAGGGGCCGAGCGCCATGGCGTACCAGGGCGACATGTTGTCGATGCCGGTCTGCCATTTGGGGGTCTTCTTCGGCTTCTTCGGCCGGCCCATCTTCCGCCACTGACGGAGGGCGATGAGCAACAGGCCCACGCCGATGAGGATCTTCACGGCCAGGGCCGCCAGTGACGGTGCCGTACTCGGCGCCGGCGGCTTGTTGCCGGTGACCAGGACGGTCCCGGCCACGACGATGGCCAGTGACACCAGCCATCCGAAGATGAAGGCGGCGCCCTTCCTCACCCCACCTTTGGATGCGAGCACGAGGATGAACGCGGTGAGAGGGATGGGTTCGAGCGTGATGACCAGGCCGATGAGCAGGAGCTCGAAGATCATCTTGCTGTGCCTCCTCGACGTTCCGTCTCAGTTGGGTGGGCCGACGCCGGCACCGATCGGCTCACCGGTGAGTAGCAACGGTACTCACCTTTTGTGGTCAGGGAGTCGACCGGCACCGACATCGGATCCGTCCCGCAGCGTCATCGCCTACGGTGGACCGTGGTGGTGCATGAGGCTGGAGTGGCCGACGGGGATGGGCGTGATCATGAGTGATACGGCAACGTCGATCGGGCATGCACGTGATCACGTCACCGCCGCCCAGACGGTCCTCGATGAGGTGGAGCGAGGTCTTGCCGCCGTCGAGAAGGTGGAAGAGGTGACCGACCGAGTCGTCTCCGCCTTCCGGGTCTTTGCCTTCAACGCCCTGGGTTGCCTGACCGGCCTCGTTGCCGCGTTGGTGGACCCGGGATGACCATCGGCCACGGCCGGGTGGAGGCGACCACAACAGTCTGAACGAGGGGCATCCGACGAGCGACAGGCAGCATGCCAGAGGAGGTCAACGCCATGGTGGAGACGGCCGAACAGGAACGGATGGAGCGTGATCGGGCCATCGGCAATCGCTTTCTCATCCGCTTCGAGGAGAACACGCTGCGACAGCGGCCGTTATGGATCCGGCTGATCATCGAATTCATCGGGACCTTCATCCTGGTGACCGTGGCCGCCGGGTCCGGGGTCATCAACCACTATGTGGGGACCGGGCCGATCAGCCGGAGCGCTGCCGTCATCGCCCCGGGGGCCGTGGTCATGGCCATGATCTACGCCCTCGGGCCGCTCTCCGGGCTGCACATCAATCCGGCTGTCACCCTGGCCTTCGCCGGCCGGAAGGTCTTCAAGCTGGCATGGGTGGTTCCCTACTGGGTGGTCCAGATGGCCGGGGCGATCTGTGCCGCCCTCTTCTTGCAGGTCATGTATTCGCACGTCTCAGCGGGAAGCAATTACCCCATCGACAAGCCCGGCGGCGAGTGGCGTTCGCTGGTCATGGAGATGGTACTGACCGCCATCCTGGTGACGGTCATCCTGAACACGGCCACCGGTTACCGGAGCATCGGCCACAATGCCGCCCTGGCCGTGGGGGCAACGGTCGCCCTCCTCGGGCTCTTTGCCAGCCCGATCAGCGGCGCTTCGATGAATCCGGCCCGCACGCTCGGGCCCGACATCGTGAGCACCGATTTCCACGGCTGGTGGATCTACCTCGTCGGTCCGGGTGTCGGTGCGCTGGTCGCCGTCGGCATCATCGGCCTGGTCCGTGGACTTCCCGACAAGCAGGAGCTCGAGGCGGCCGAGGGGGGAGCGTTGCCGATCGAACGGTGATCCTCGTACCTCCGGTCGGCGGTCAGCAGAGGAGCGCGCTATCGCAACTACGCTTCGGGCCAGGTCCAGCCGGCGACTGCCGGACGTAGTGATGCTGTCCGAGCCTGGTGGTCCGAGTCACCGGAGGAGCGAGATCGATCGATGAGTGGGGTCCTGCTCGCAGTCGGCGTGGTCATCGTCGTGCTCACCGCGGCCAGCGTCTTGTTCACGATGGTGCTGCCGCGTCGACCCCGGGGGATCGAACGGGCCTCCCTCGTCGCCAACCGGGCCGTCAGGATCGCCTTCGTCGGGCTGTCCCGCCTGGCCCGGTCCTACGAAGGCAAGGATGCCGTGCTGGCCCCGACCGCTCCTGTCGCCCTGGTGGTCCAGCTCCTTTTGTGGGCGGCGGCGTTCATCCTCGGGTTCGGGCTCATCTTGCAGGCGACCACCCACCAGTTGTCGAGCGGGCTCCTCCAGGCGACGACCGCGCTGTTCACGGTCGGGGCGGTGCACGCCGGAGGACCGGAGAACGAAGCCGTCGATATCTCGGTCGGTGCCATCTGGGTGGTGGTGGTGGCCCTCCAGATCGCCTACCTTCCCGCCCTCTACAGTTCGTTCAACCGCAGGGAGGGTCTGGTGTCGATGCTCGAGAGCCGGGCCGGGGTCCCGGCCTGGGGACCCGAGGTCCTGGCTCGACACGAGCTGGTGGGGATCACCGACACCCTGCCCGACTTCTACGCCGCCTGGGAAGAATGGGCCGCCGACGTGGCCGAGAGCCACACCACGTACCCGGTCCTCCTCCTCTTCCGCTCGCCCGAGCCCTGGTTCTCATGGCTCATTGGGTTGCTCGCCGTCCTCGACGGCGCCGCTCTCCACCTGGCCCTCTCGCCGGAGACGGCCTCATCACAGGCCCGCCTATGCCTGCGTATGGGCTTCACCACCCTCAACCGCATTGCCGAGACGATCGGGTGGGAAGTCGATCCCGACCCGAGTCCCGAAGGTCCCATCGACCTGACCTTCGAGGAATTCGAGGCCGCCGTACAAATGCTGCAAGGGGTCGGGTTCGCCACCGAGCGGAACGCCGAGGAGGCGTGGCCCGACTTCAGGGGCTGGCGGGTCAACTACGAGACCACCGCCTACCGGCTGGCTGACCGCCTCACCGCCCCGCCGGCCCCGTGGTCGGGGAGCCGGCGGCACCTCCGGTCGGGGACGGTCGATCCGAGGCGGCCGCCCCAGCGCCGACCTCGTGCCGATGCGCTGTCCAAGTCCCGCCCCCAGGTGGTGAACTCGCCGCGGCGTCCGATCACCCGGCCCCGGGGTTCCGAGCGCCAGGCCGAGGGGGCGCACGATCGTGACCCGGACCCGGGCTCCTCACCCGGCGCCTGAGGTGGTGGCCATTTCGCCCCGGAGCCGTCGGGCGGAAGGGCGCGCCTCCGGAGTCCGAGCCGTCGGGACGGTACTGTCGAGGTTCCATCCCCGGTACGCGAGCGAGGGAGATCAGGTCATGAACTTCACCCGAGGGTTCAAGAGCCGGGGGGCACCTGACCCCCGGCTACCGCCCGGCCAGTACGACGTGGGCCAGGACTGGCCGGTGCTGACCGCCGAGGCCACTCCGTCCCTGTCCACGGAGACCTGGACGTTCTCGGTCGGAGGGCTCGTCGAGCAGCCGACGACCTGGACGTGGGATCAGATCCGGGCCCTCCCCGGCTCGTCGTTCTCCGGCGACATCCACTGCGTCACCACCTGGTCGAAGCTGGGCGTCAGTTTCCAGGGGGTTTCGGTGGACACGCTGCTGGCCGCGGCCCGGCCGCTGCCCTCGGCCAGCCACGTGCTGGCCACCTCCCACACCGGGTACACGACCAACCTCCCCCTGGCCGACGTGACCGGGGGCCAGGCCTGGGTGGTGTGGGAGTACGAGGGACAGCCCCTGCCCAAACAACACGGCGGCCCGGCCCGCCTGTTGGTTCCCCACCTCTACTTCTGGAAGAGCGCCAAGTGGGTGTCGGGACTCCAGGTGCTCGACCACGATGAGCCCGGGTTCTGGGAGCGGAACGGCTACCACGACCACGGCGATCCCTGGACGGAGCAGCGCTACCAAGGTGACTGACCAACCGGATCCACCACCCCGCCCGGGGAAGTGGCAGCAGGCCACGGTGGCGGAGATCCGTGTGGAGACGTCCACGGCCAAGACGTTCCGCATGGCCCTGTCCGAGCCGACCGAGTACCTGGCCGGTCAGCACATGGTGCTGCGGCTGACCGCCCCTGACGGCTACACCGCCTCGCGCTCGTACTCCATCGCCTCCGCCCCTGACCGGTCGCACGGGTCGGACGAGATCGAGCTGACCGTGGAGCACCTCGCCGACGGTGAGGTGTCCTCTTTTCTGCACGACGAGGTGGTGGTGGGCGACCAGCTCGAGGTGCGTGGCCCGATCGGCGGATGGTTCGTGTGGCGGGGCCGGGGTTCGGCCCTCCTGGTGGGGGGCGGCTCGGGGGTGGTCCCCCTGATGGCCATGCTTCGCCTGGCCCGCCGGGCGGGAAGGTCGGATCAGGTCCACCTGGTCGTCTCCGCCCGCACCCCGGAAGATCTCTACTACGCCTCAGAGCTGACCGGTCCGGAGGTCACGGTCCTCTATACCCGGAGTGCCCCCGACGGCTGGCCCCGGCCACCGGGTCGGATCACCGCCACCGACCTGCCTCGGTCGGCGGCCGCGGTGGACACGGTCTTCGTGTGCGGCTCGGCCGGGTTCGCCGACGCCGCCACTGACGTGTTGTCCGGGGCCGGCGTCACCTCTGAACACATCCGGGTCGAGAGGTTCGGCCCCACCCGGTAGGCGCCGGCACTGCGCCTGATCCGGCGACGCCGCCTGGGAGGTGAGGGGGCATCCGTCGCTAGCATGCTGTCGAGGGCCGACGAACGAGCGAGGATGGCCAATGGATCACGACAAGGCGAGCCGGCTGTTGGGCGACGAGCGCCGACGGACACAGCGACTGCTGGCCGGGCTGACCGAGGAGCAGGGGGACGACCGGACGGCGGCCGACGCGCCCGGGGACATGTTCGATTCCGCCGAACCGCTGACCGGGGAGATCGCCGACGACTCCGTCGCGGCTCGAATTGCAGGCCCGGCTGGCGGCCATCGGTCGGGCGGAGAAGCGGCTCGAAGCCGGCACCTACGGGTATTCGGTGCGGACCGGTCTGCCCATTCCCGACGAGCGCCTCGAGGCCGACCCCACCGCCGAGCTGACCGCCGAGGAGGCGGCGGCGGCCGATGCCGGCGGGCCCGCGACCCTATGAACGAGCCGCGCCCCAGTCGACGGTGACGGTGGCGCTCACCTCGGGGTGCTCTGTCAGCCACTGACTGGCGTACGGGCACAGGGGGACCACGGTCAGCCCCTCGTCGGCGGCGCGGGCCACGGCGGCACCGACCAACCGGCCGGCGATCCCCCGATCACGGAGCTCTTCGGGGACCTCGGTGTGGATGAGCACCAGCCGGCGGCCGTTGATCCGGTAGACCAGCTCGGCGCGGTCATCGTCCTCGAGGACGAACCGGTGGTCCCGGTCGTCGACGATCCGGCCCCCGCCGTCGGTCACGAGAGTTGGGCCTGGAGGTGGGGACCCTCCCGGGCCAGGAAGTCGAGGGCCTCGTCCATTCCGGCCACGTGCCCCTGCTCGACCAGGCTCTGGTAGGCCTCGTCTCCGGCCGCCGCCCGACTGGTCATGATGTCCCGGTTGTAGCCGATCCGTTCCACGACACGGTCGATGAAGCCGGCACGGTCGCGGAGGCCGTAGGCGTCGAGGAGCAGGCGGAGTCTCCGCACCCGGTCCGGCGGTCGGGTCCAGCCCAGGAACGTCGTCACCGAAGGACCGTGCAGGGGGACCCACTGCCAGGCGACGAAGGCCAAGTCGGACAGGCAGTTCCCCGGACCGGCCAGATCCCAGTCGATGATGCCCACGAGCCGGCCGTCGGCCACGACGACGTTGTACGGCGCCAGATCGTGATGGCAGACCAGCTCGGTCGGTCCGAGCGGGGCCGGACCGGAGTGCCAGGGCACCACCCCGGTGGGGCGGAAGTCGGCCACCGCCCGGTGATACCGGGCGGTGGCCGCCCCCACCTGGGCGAGCAGGTCCTCGTCGCGGATGAGCTCCGGCCACGGAAGCTCCCAGCCCACGGTGGTGCCCGGGACGAAGGAGACGATCTCGCGGCCCTTGCCGTCGAAGCCGAGCGGCGCAGGGGCGAGGTTGAAGCCGCGGTCGCGGACGTGCTGGAGGAGTAGTTGGATGGTGGGTGTCCAGGGTCCCGCCGATCGGCGCACGGTGGCGCCCACCCGGACCACCGCATTGAGCGTCCCCCCGGTCAGCGGGATCTCTGCCTCGGTCACGGTCGAAGCCCTCCACCCGGTGACATGGCGGAACGATACCCCCGAGGTCACCGCGAGCAACGCGTCGCGGTCCGCGGCGCGCCATCGTCGGAATGGGTGGCCCTCGCAGCTCTGCCGACGTTGTACCGGCTCACCGTGGATGGCGCTCAGTGCAGGCCTCCCAGCTTGCCGGGCCGCGCATTAGGCTTCCGGCGTGCGGCAGGAACTGGGGGGATGGGCCGACCGGGTCGGTGCCCGCAAGGCGGTGGCCCGGGGCCGGGACCGTCTGGTCGACCTCCTCAACGGCGACCGCAGCAACCCGGTCGCCCGCCGCAACCGCAAGGACGACTTCCACCTGAAGCTGCTCCTCCGGTTCGGGCTGCGCGCCCGGTCGAACTGTCTCGAGGTGGGTGCCAACCAGGGCATCTTCCTCCGCGACATCCGGCGGGTGGCCCCTGGTGGGCACCACATCGCCTACGAGCCCATTCCGGGCTTGTACGAGAAGCTGACCCGCGAGTTCCCGACCGTCGAGATACGCCAGCGGGCGCTGTCAGACCGGGACGGGCTGACCCAGTTCGTCCACGTCCTCGATCCCGGGATGCAGGGACTCAGCGGACTGCTCGACCATCGGACACCGGGCAGCGATCCGGGCGGGACCCGCACCGAGGTGATCACGGTGGCCACCGAGCGCCTCGACGGGCACCTCCCCGACGGCTGGCTGCCGGACTTCGTGAAGATCGATGTCGAGGGGGCCGAACAGTTGGTGCTCGAGGGCGCCGTCGAGACGCTGCGACGGGCGAAGCCGGTCATCGCGTTCGAACACGGGTTCCGGGCCGGGGCCTCGGAGGAGATCTACAAGCTCCTCTGTCAGGACGTGGGCCTCCGGCTCTTCGACATGGACGGCAACGGACCGTTCGATCTCCCCGGGTTCCTCGACGCGTTGTCCACCCGGTGGAACTGGGTGGCCCACCAGTAGCGATCGGGCTGTCAGCGTTCGGGGCCGGAGAGCCCGAGCATCTCGGTCACGCCGTGATCCCGGCCGGCGGTGAACCCCCCGTCGACCGGCAGGGCATGGCCGGTGATGAATGAGGCGTCGTCCGACAGCAGGAAGGCGGCGGCGGCGGCGATCTCCCCGGGCCGCCCGAGGCGGCGGATCTTGTGTTCGCCGATGGCGCTGGACTTGGCTTCCTCCATCCCCGGCCCGTCGAACACCCGCCGGGTCATCGGGGTGTCGATGAAGCCGGGGCAGACCGCGTTCACCCGGATGCCCCGCCCGGCATAGTCGATGGCCATGCTCTTGGTCAGGAGCACGACCCCACCCTTGGACGCGCTGTAGGCGCTCCCGCCGGCCGTGCCCTCGAGGCCCTCGATGCTGGCCATGGTGACGACCGCACCCCGCGACTCGCCGACCGGGGGCTGGGCCAGCATGGCCTTGATGACGTGCTTGGCCACCAGGTAGGTCCCGGTCAGGTTGATCCCGACCACCCGGTCCCATTCCTCCTTCGGGAGCATGTGCACCGGACCCCCGCCGGCCACCCCGGCGGCGTGGACCACGCCGTCGACCCGACCCCCGAAGCCGACGGCTGCGTCCACCAGCCCGACCACCGCCTCCTCGTCGGCCACGTCGACCAGGTGGAAGTCCCAGGTCCCGTCGCCCGGGGCGTCCCCGGTCGGGCCGGCCGGGAGGTCCTCCAGATCGGCACCGACCACCCGAGCCCCCTCGGCCAGCAGCCGGGTGGCACAGGCCGCCCCGATACCCGAGGCCGCTCCGGTGACGATCACGCACCTACCCTGCAAGCCGTTCATGGTTCCTCCGGTGGCGATCGCTTCACGCCGAGGGGCGGAAGACGACTTTGATGGCATGGCTCGTGTCTCGGTCGATCGCCGTCTCCACCGCCTGGCGGTACCCGTCGAGCGGGAACTCGTGGGTGACGACGACGTCGTGGGGGAAGAGGCCGGAGGCGAGGACGTCGAGGGCGCGATCGACCGAGTGACGGTCCGGGGCGCCGGCCAGCCCCGGCGCCGAGCCGGCATCGACCGTGTGGTCGATCGATCCGACCAGGGCGGCTTCCTTGTACCAGATCGGGGTCAGGTCGACCTCGCTGATCCCCGCCGCCCCGAGCAGGAGCACGGTGCCCCGATGGGCCACGGCCCGCAGGGCCTCGGTGACCGACTGGGGCGATCCGACCGCCTCGATCACGTGAGGGAAGCCGCCCATCAACATGACGTGGGCTTTCCGGCCCACCACCCGGGCGCCGACCAGGTGAGCCAATTCCTCGAAGTGGGCGTTCTTCGGATCGGTCCTCACCACGTGGTCCGCTCCGCAGGCCACGGCGGCCTCGGCCTGGTGGGGGTGCCGGGCCAGCACGGTCACAGGGCAGCGGGGGAAGAGCCCCTTGAGCGCGGCCACCGAGGCCAGGCCGATGATGCCCGCCCCCACCACCAGCACCGGGTCACCATCGTCGGGCGGGGCCCGCAGGAGGCCGTGGCAGGCGATCGAGATCGGCTCGTGCAGGCAGGCGGCCTGGTCGGGCACCTCGTCGGGGAGGGGGTGCAGCATCGAGACGTGGGCCAGCACCTGCTCGCTCCATCCGCCCCCGAGGTTGGTGGTGAACCCGAGCGAGCGTCCACTGCTGACGATCCTGCTGTCCAGGTTGAGGCACGACGACGTCCAGCCGCGGGCGCAATTCGCGCACGGTGGATCGATGCCCCGGGGCAGGCACGGGATGCACGGGTCGACGGCCACCCGTGTCCCCTCCGGCCACGGGCAACCGGTCCCGGCCTCCACCACACGGCCGGCGATCTCGTGACCCAGGACGAAGGGGAACGCGCCCAGTGCCGCCAGTGTGGGGGACGGGCCGGTGTTGTGGGCGAAGAGGTGGAGATCGCTGCCGCAGATGCCCCCGGTGGTGACCGCCACGCGGGCCCACCCCGCTCCGGGAAGGTCGGGCTCGGGCAGTTCGACCAGCGATGCCGGAAACGCAGGGTCAGCCATGTCGAACTGGACGGCGCGCACCCGGTCAGCGTAGGTCGTTTTTCGGATCCGTGGCCGGGAGGGAGGACGTAGTCCGGCCCGCGGCCTAGGATGGCCGGCGGTGCGGGTCCCGGATGCCAATCTCGACGAGGTGCGTGATCACGGGTTCACCATCGTCGAAGGCTTCCTCGCCCCCGACGAACTTCCGCGCCGCGCAGCAGGCGCTGTGGCTGCACTTCCCGACGCCCGAGGACTACTTCGGCGCTCCGGCCGACCATCCGCGTTACGCCGGCGACCAATTCGGCGGCGTCGAGGAGTTCCCGTACCGGTCCTGGGACCTCAACCGACTGGCCTTCCATCCCGACCTGGTGGATGCCGCCGAGCGCTACCTCGGGACGGACGACCTCCATCTGTACAAGGTCGAGCTGTGGGCCAAGTACGGGGGTGCCGCCGACTACGACCAGCCCCTGCACCGGGACTACGGCAGCCACAGCCTGGTGGTGCCGCGGCCGGACCGCCGCTATCAGCAACTGACCACGTTCATCTACCTCTCCGACGTCACCGAGGACGACGGGCCGACCCGGATCGTCCCCTTCGAGGACGGGAAGGACGTGCCCTTCACCCCGCTCTACCTCGACTTCGGCGCTCTGGCCGAGCGCGAGGTGCCGTTGGTCGGGCCGGCCGGGAGCCTGCTCGTGTACCGGACCGACATCCTCCACCGGGGTTCCAACCTCACCGGTCCGCGGTCGTCCCGCTTCTCGATCCTGGCCGACTACCAGGTGCGGGGGACGACCTGGGGCGGGAAGATGGCCTGGCCCAAGCAGTCACCCCAACGGTGGGCCAAGTTGCTGCCCCAGTGCACGGTCAGGGAGCGGGATCTCTTCGGATTCCCCCGACCGGGCCACGACTACTGGACCGAGCAGACTCTTTCCGATGTCGCCCTCCGCTACCCGGGGATCGACATGGAGCCGTACCGGGTCGGCGCCTCCTGACCGGACCGCCGGTCACCAGCCCCGGAGGTCCACCGGCCACTGCTCGACCACGTCGTCGCCGTCGACCAGGTGCAGGAACCGGTGGTAGGCCACGGTCGGATCCACGTGGGCGGGCACGACTCGGATGCGGTCCCCGACCCGCACCGGGCGTTCCGGGACGAAGGTGATGTGCTCGTCGGAACAGAAGAGCACGGTCGACCCGTCGATGGAAGGGTCACCGTGGTCCATGCCCAGGGCCTTGAGGCCGCAGTCGCCCACAGCCCACCCGGCCGACACCGAGATCACCGTGGCCAGCACGGTGAGTGCCTGGGCGAAGGGAAGGCCGAGCTTTCCGTAGGCGGTGTCCATGAGGGCGTAGGAGCCGGCCTGGATCTCGGTGGCCCAGCGGTTGATGTCGTAGGTGCCCGTCCCGCCCGCCGAGACCACCCCGCCGCCCACCTGCCGATGAGCCTGGATGAGGAGGTCCATGGACGCCTCGAGCATCTCGGTGCGCACCGCCCGATCGACCAGGCCCACCAGGTGGCCCTCGTAGCCCATCACCCCCCGGACCTCCAGGCCCCGGCGTCGGGCGCGATCGGCCAGCCGTCCGGCGTCCGCGGGGAGGCATCCGCAGCGGGGGAGTCCGACGTTCACGTCGATCAGGACCTCGGGAACCCCGGCCGAGGCGGCGGCGTCGACCGTCTCGTCGGAGTCGACGGCGACGGTCACTCGTGCCCCCCGGCGGACCAGCGCGCCCAGTCGGGTGGCGTCCACCACCTCGTTGGCCAGGAGGAGGTCGTCACCGAGGCCGGCGTTGGCCATGCCCTCCATCTCGGCCATGGTCGAGCAGGTGAAGCCGCGGTGACCGTTGGCGGCCTGCCGGGCGGCCAGCGCGCGGCACTTGTGCGCCTTGACGTGGGGACGGAGGCGCGGCCCGGGAAGGGCGGCTGACATCGTGGCCAGATTGGCGTCCAGGAGGTCGCCGTCCACGACCAGTGCCGGCGTGGTCAGATCGCCCGTCTTCACCTTGGCAGCGTACCGACGGGACCGGTCGCCGGCACCCGTCCGTGGGCGGTCCGGCCATCGAAGGGCTACCGTCGGCGTCGATGCCCGCTCCGTGGATGGATGACGCCTGCAGCCTGGTCGACGGGTTCCGGGCCGGGGTCATCTCGCCGCTCGAGGCTCTCGACGCCTGCATCGACGCCATCGGTCGCTCCCCCCTCAATGCCTTCAGCCACACCGACTTCGATCGGGCGCGTGACGCGGCCAGGAACGCGGATGTGTCGCTGCCGTTCGGGGGCGTGCCCGTCGGGGTCAAGGAGCTGGAGCGGGTCGAGGGCTGGCCCGCCTCCGATGCCTCCGTGCTCTTCGAGGACCGGGTGTCCGACCACGACGCCACGTCGGTGGCACGCTTGCGGGCCACCGGGGCCGTGCTGGCGGCCCAGACGACAGCCAGTGAGTTCGGCGGTATCAACTGCACGTCGACCGAGCTGCACGGGACGACCGGCAACCCGTGGGACCAAGCCCGCACCCCCGGCGGTTCGTCGGGAGGTTCCGCCGCCGCCGTGGCCGGCGGGCTGCTGCCCCTGGCCACCGGGAGCGACGGGGGAGGATCCATCCGCATCCCGGCCGGATTCACCGGTCTCTTCGGACTGAAGGCCACCTATGGGCGGATCCCCAAGGGACCGTGGGCCGGCCTGCAACCGATGACCACGGTCATCGGTTGCCTGAGCCGCTCGGTGCGGGACACGGCCCGCTACTTCGACTCGGGCAACGGATTCGACCAGCGCGATCCGCTCAGCCTGCCCCGGGTCGACGGATGGGAGGCGGGGCTGGGAACCATCGACCTGGCCGGGAGGACGGTGGCCATCCTTCCCGACCTGGGCATCGCCCGGGTGCGGGGTGAGGTGGCCGACCAGGTGGCGTCCATGGCCGAGGACCTGGCCCGGAGGGCGGGACTGCGGATCGTCGATGCCCACCCGGCCCTCCCTCCGCTGCGCGGCCAATGGGCCATGGCCGGACAGGTCGGTTTCGTCGCCGATCTGGGGAGCGCCTATCCCGATCGGGTGGACGAGCTGTCGAGGGAGATGAAGGCCGGGCTCCGGGCGGCCATGGAGCGGTACACGTTGGAGAAGGCGGCCTCCATCGAGTCGTACCGCCGTCAGCTCAACGAGGCGATGGCCGATCTCTTCGCCCAAGCCGACGTGGTCATGTGCTCGAGCAATCCCGACGTGGCCTTCGCCGCCGAAGGGCCGCCGCCCTCCACCATCCCCGGCGCCGACCTCATCCACGAGCTCGGCTTCTCACGCGCCATCATGAACAGTGCCGCCCTCACCGCGCCGTCGAACCTCAACGGCAGTCCCGCGGTCAGCATCCCCGCCGGACTGGTCGACGGTCTTCCCGTCGGCCTGCAGGTCCTGTCCGCCCATCATCACGAACAGCTCCTGTTGGATGTGGCCCTGGTGGCCGAGCGGGAGTGGGCCTGGCCGATGGTGGCCCCGGGTTCACCGCACCGGTCGCGGGAGTGACGCCGGTGGGGAGAAGCTCTTCGATCGGGTGGGGACGAGGGCGACGATGACGGCGGCGGCACCGAGCACTCCGAGGGCGGCCCGCAGGCCGATCGCCTCGGCCACCCATCCGACCACCGCCGGTCCCATGACCAGGCCGAGGTAGCCGACGGCCGACACGGCACCGACCACCGCTCCGGCCCGGGAGCGACCCGCCCCGGCCTGGGCCAGGAGGAGGGGCCAGCACATCGAGATGCCCCCGGCGGCCAGGACCAGGCCGATGGCGGCGAACACCGCCGTCCCCGCCGTCGCCAGCACGGCCACGCCGACGGCGGCGGCGCCCGCCCCGAGCATCACGCCCCGCCCCGAGCCCTTGCTGCCGACGGTGGGCCCCAGCGTGAACCGGGCCAGGGCGGCGACCGAATAGCCGAGCACGGCGCCTCCCGCCCCGATCAGGAGACCCGACGAGAGGTAGGTCCGCAGGAACAGCACGCCCCAGAGTTCGATCCCGCCTTCGACCATGGCGGCCAGCGCGAAGGCTCCCGCCACCAACAGGAGGTGTTCGCGGCGGAGCAGCGCGAACGTGCCTCCGAGCGGCACCTGGTCGCCCGGGTCACCGGCGGGAAGTCTGGCCCGCCCGCACACCACCCCCAGCCCGACGGCGACGACGGCGACGCCGATCCACAGCCAGCGCCACGACGCGCCCACTCCCAGGAGGACCCCGGTGAGCGCGGCTCCCGCCGCCGCCCCTCCGTTGAACCGGGCATGGAAGGCGACCAGCCGCCCCGGCCGGTCCGCCAGTGCCGCAGTGGCGGCCACGTTGATGGCGATGTCGATGAGGCCGGCGGTGGCCACCATGACGATGATCAGCAGCTCCATGGCCACCGGCACCCGCACCCCGGCGCCGAGGGCGAGGACCACCGACCAAGCCAGCAGCGCCGTTCCGAGCACCCGGCCGGTCCCGAACCGCTCGCACAGCGGGCCGCCCACCGCATTCGAGGTGGCCGCACCCACCAGCGCCAGCGAGAGGAGGAGGCCGAAGCCTCCCGTCGAGAGGTGCAGGGACCGCTCGACATCGACGGCCGCCACCGCCCAGCCGCCCCAGAAGATGCCGAAGAGCACGAAGACCCATCCGACGGGGCGCAGGTTCACGATGTCGTCGCGCTGATGCCACCGTAGAGGTCGGGTCGCCGATCGCGGAAGAGGCCCCAGCCGGCACGGTCCGCCGCCGCCCGGGCGAAGTCCAGTTCGGCGTAGATCGTCTCCACGCCGTCCCGGCCCGCTTCGGCCAGTGGCCGGCCCCGATGGTCGACGACGAAAGACGATCCGTAGAAGGTGAGCTCCTCCTCAGTTCCGATGCGGTTGGCCGCGGCCACCGGAACGTGATTGCAGACCGCGTGCCCGTCCATCGCCCGCCGCCACATGTCGGCGGTGTCGTTGTCGGCCTGGCTCCCCACCTCACTCCCGATGGCGGTCGGATAGAGGAGGAGGTCCGCGCCCTGCAGGGCCATCGCCCGCGCCGCCTCCGGAAACCACTGGTCCCAGCAGATGCCCACACCGATCCGTCCGTGACGGGTCGACCACGTCCTGAACCCGGTGTTGCCCGGGCTGAAGTAGAACTTCTCCTCGTAGCCCGGGCCGTCGGGGATGTGGGCCTTCCGATAGACGCCGAGCACCGTTCCGTCCTCGACGATGGCCACCGAGTTGAAATAGACGGGGGGCGCGGCCTCGAAGAACGACACCGGAACGACGGCCCCGGTGGCCGCCGTCGCCTTCTGAACGGCGATGACGGCGGGGTTCTCGTCGGCGGCGGTGGCCCACGAGAAGAATTCCTGGCGTTCGTGTTGGGGGAAGTAGCGCCCCTCGAAGAGCTCGGGGGGCAGGACGATGTCGGCGCCGGCGGCCACCGCATCGGCGATGGCCGACACCGTGCCGTCGCGGTTCTCCTGCCTGTCGTCGCCGAATGCCTGTTGGATCACTGCCAGTCGCACGGTCATCGCATGTCCCTGATTCAGACGTTCGGCACCGGCCGGTTCGGGGCGGAGGCACCGGCGGAGCCGAAGCGCCCGGCCGCCGCGGAGAGCCTACCGGTTTCGTCCTCGGATTAGGATGCCTGCGCACCGGCGCCGCTGAGTCAGGAGACCGTCTCGTTGCCCTCCCGCACGCTCGACTCGACCCCGTCCGCCGACGGCTTCCACATGCCGGCCGAATGGGAGGCACACGAGCGCTGCTACCTCATCTGGCCCGAACGCCCCGACAATTGGCGGCTGGGAGCCAAGCCGGCACAGGCCGCCTACTCCGGCGTCGCCGAAGCTATCGCCCTCAGCGAGCCGGTCACCGTGCTCGTCTCCGCCGGCCAGTGGGAACATGCCCGGTCCTCGCTGTCGCCGTCGGTAGGGGTGGTCGAGATGAGCACCGACGACGCCTGGGCGCGGGATACCGGCCCGACCTTCGTGGTGAACCGATCCGCCCGCCAGCGGAGGGGAGTGGACTGGGAGTTCAACGCCTGGGGGGGTCTCGACGGCGGCCTCTACTTCCCGTGGGCCGAGGACGACCTGGTGGCGGCCAAGGTGTGCGAGCTCGAGGACTCGTCCCGCTACCGAGCACCGTTCGTCCTCGAAGGCGGCTCGGTGCACGTCGACGGCGAGGGCACCTGCCTCACCACCGAGGAGTGCCTGCTCAACCCCAATCGCAATCCTTCGCTGTCCCGGGCCGACATCGAATCCCGGCTCGGCGCCTACCTGGGGGTCGAGAAGGTGATCTGGCTCCCTTGCGGCGTCTTCGGAGACGAGACCGACGGCCACATCGACAACCTGGCCTGCTTCACCCGTCCCGGCCGGGTCCTCCTGTCGTGGAGCGACCAGGTCGGCGATCCCCAGACGGAGATCTCCGCCGAGGCGCGCCAGGTGCTGGAATCGGCGACCGATGCCCGGGGGCGCCGGTTGGAGGTCGGCCTCCTGCCGTCACCGGGTCCGCTCACCGCCACCGCCGATGAGGTCTGGGGAGTCGACGGCAGCGAGTTCGCCCGACCCCGGGTGGCCGGCGGTCGGTTGGCCGGCTCGTACGTGAATTTCTACATCGGCAATTCGGTCGTCGTCCATCCGCTGCTTGACGACCGATACGACAGTACGGTCACCGAGCTGCTGCGGGAGGAATTCCCGGGTCGGCGGGTCGAGGGTGTCCCCGGTCGGGAGATCCTGCTCGGCGGCGGGAACATCCATTGCATCACCCAGCAGGTGCCGACGGCTTGAGGGCTTCGGCCGAGCCAGGAGGGAATTGCGGTGGCGCTTCAGGAGTTCGAAGACGACGTGCGCCGGGTGCTCGGACAGCTCGACGCGGGGACGGTGATGACCTACGGCGAAGTGGCCCTCGAGGCCGGGCTATCCCGGTGCCGCCCGGGCCGTCGGCTCGCTCCTGTCCCGGGGCAGTCCGGACCTTCCCTGGTGGCGGGTGGTGACCAGCACCGGCCGGCTGGTGCCCGGCCACGAGCACGAGCAGGCCGGCCTCCTCCGCTCCGAGGGGGTGCGGGTGGCCGACGGTCGGGTGGTGATGTCGGCCCGTTCGGCCGCCGGCACGACGGACGCCCCGGGCCGAGCCGATCGGGGACGGGCTACACGACGGCGACGATGAGCCCGGCGAGGGCCAGGGCCAGCGTTCCGATGGTCATCAGCCGACCCGCCGACTCGGTCATCGTCCGCGGCATGGCCGGATCGTCCAGACGGCGACTGATCCGCATCCCCGCCGCCCACACCCCCGCACCTCCCGCGATCAGGGCCAGCGCCACGACCCCGCGGTCCCCGTGGAGGGGCCACAGCCGGCGCAGCACGATGACCACGGTGACCAGCACGGCCAGTCCCGATCGGTTCCAGGCCAGGTCGGTCCGCTCGCGGCCGAGGCCGCGGCCGCTGATCCCCGCTCGCTCGGCACCGTCGTCCACCATCCCGGACCGGCGCCTACCCGACCAGCGCCAGCACGACGGCGATGACGGCGACGGCGCCGATCCCCAGGGAGAGCACGAGGGGCATGGGCGAGGGGGGAAGGGGCTCGCCCCGGCGCATGGCCCGCTGATTCGCCTTCCAGTGGCGGAAGCTGGTCCAGGCCACCAGGGCCCCCAAGGCGATCAGGGGAAGACCGAGGATGCGCCGGCCCCCGCCGACGCTGAACTCGGGCAGGAGCTGGGTGGCGGCCACGCCGGTGGCGATGAGGGCCAGAGCGGTCCGGTTCCAGGCCAGGAACGTCCGTTCGTTGGCGTAGGTGAACCTGGCGTCCGGCTCGACCTCTCCCTCGGTCGGATCGCTCATCGGACATCCACGTCGGTCAGCGTACCGACCGGGGTCGGGGGGCTGGGGGAGGACCCCGGTGGACGGATCGGCGGTGGCCAGCCGGTTCAGGAGGTGTGCCGGGCCATGGGATGGGACCGCAGCCTGGGTATGCCGATGGAGACCAGGCGGGAAGGGAGGAAGCCCCGATTTCCGCGCTCCAGCAGGGCCAACTCGATGGGGACCAGGCAATCGCGTTGCAGCCGGACGACGACCGGATCCGCCCCACCGGCTTCGAGCAGCTCGCGGGCCACGGTGCTGACCGCCCACGCCCACGTGCCCTCCAGGCGCTCGAGCCCGTACTCCAAGCGGACCCGCTCCCGGAGCTCCGCCGGCTCTCCGTGGGCCAACCAATTGATGTTGGCCCAGGCCGGAACGGGGAGGCCAGAGTCGACATAGGACCGGAGCGCGTTGCCGGCCAGAAACGATTCGATCTCGTCGATCAGGCCCTCTCCGGTCTGATCCTTTCGAGCCTTTCGAGCCTTTCGTCGGAAGATCATCACCCTCCCCGTGCCCGTCCCGGGAGCCTGTATCCGGCTCCCGGCCGGTTCGACCTCGTGTCCTGTCCTCCCCCTCGTCCTACCCATCCCCCTGCCCGGAAAACTACCCTCCCCGACCGCGGCGGGGAAGGGGGACCGGAGAGGTGCAGGCCGGAGAAGTGTGTGCCCGCGATCACATGGCGGGCAACCGGTCAGCCGGTGGTCGGCGACCCCGGGACGGCCTCCCGAAACCGGCTGCGGTGGCCCGGGGACCAGACGGTATCCTTGGCGGTCGGCGGGAGGTCTCCGCTCAGGATCGACAAGGAGCGCATCGACATGTCCATCTTCCAGCGGGCCCACGACATCGTCCAGGCCAAGGCCAACAAGGCGCTCGACGCCGCCGAGAAGCCGGACGAGATGCTCGATCTCTCGTACCAGCAGATGCTCGATCAGATCACCCAGGTCCGTCGAGCGCTGGTCGACATCGCCGCCTCCCGCAAGCAGATCGAATTGCAGGAGCAGCAGCTCCAGCACACCGTGGACCACCTGCAGGATCAGGCCAAGGCCGCGCTCTCCCAGGACAAGGAGGACCTGGCCCGGGAGGCTCTGTCGCGCAAGGCCACCGCCCAAGCGCAGATCGACGGCATGGAGCCCCAGCACCAGCAGCTCACCGAGCAGGAGGAGAAGCTCGAACACACCCTCGACGCGCTGCAGAAGCGGGTGAACGAATTCCGCACCCAGAAGGAGGTCATGAAGGCCCAGTACACCGCGGCCAAGGCGGTGAGCTCGGTGGACGAGAGCACGGCGGGCATTTCCAAGACCTTCGGCGACTCCGGCGCCGCCCTGCAACGGGCCCAGGACAAGATCGCCACCATGCAGGCCCATGCCGGCGCCATGGACGAGCTCCTCGAATCCGGGGTGCTCGAAGACGTCGGGGGGCCCACCGACGACATTCAGAAGGAGCTCGACGAGGCCGGGTCGGCCGCCGAGGTGGACAAGGAACTGGCGGCCCTCAAGGCCGAGGTCGGGCCGGCCTCGCCGCCACCGTCGGCCCTGCCGACCGGCTGACACCGACGGCGGCTCCCGGGTCGGTCCGGACGAGGGGATCCTCGCTTCCATCGTCCGGCCGCGCACCCCGGTCGTCCCCGATCCGACCCTTCCTCGGGAGGAGTGCGAGGGCGGGAATGACGCCGACGAGCGAGATGGCGACGACGACCCACCACCCGAGGCGGAAGGCGGCGAGCTCGGAGAGTCCGTGACCCGTGGTCGTGCCGAGCACGGCCACCAGGACGGCCACGCCGAGGGCCAGTCCGGTCTGGCGGATCATGTTCACGACGCCCGATCCGGTGGCGAACGAGGTCGGTGGCAGGGATGACGAGGCGGTCGCCATCACGGTGGGGAGGGTCAAGCCCACGCCGATGCCGGTGAGGACCATCCCGCCGAGCACGTCGGCCACGTAGTCGGGTTGCAACCCGACGGCGACCGCCCACCAGGCCACGCCGGCGGCGAAGGACGCGGTGCCGAGGGTGATGACCACGCCCGGCCCGTACCGGGCGATCAGCGGGCCGGCCACGAGAAATGACATCAGCGGGACCATGAGCGGTCCGGGGGCGATGGCCAGTCCGGCCTGAAGGGCCGACCAGCCCCACGCCCCCTGCTCCCACAGCACGATGGACAGGAGCATGGCCCCGAAGGAGGCCGAGAAGAAGAGGGCGACCAGCTGACGCTCCGGTGAACGCCTTCGACCGGAACAGCGACGGTTCGACGAGCGGATTGCGGCTGATCCGGCAGTGGACCACGAAGAGCCCGATCAGGATCACCGCGGCGGCGAGCACCCCGACGATGGTGGTCGTGCCCCACCCCCAGCTGCTTCCCTCGACGAGCCCGAAGGTGAGCAGCCCGACCCCGGCTGTGCACAGGACCACGCCGAGCGCGTCGGGCCGTTCCGATTGGTGGCCGGGGAGATGGGGGAGCGAGCGCCAGCCGATGATCAGGGCGGCCAGGCCCACCGGGACGTTGACCAGGAACACCAGTCGCCAACTGACCGCCACCAGCAGCCCGCCCACCACCGGTCCGAGTGCGGCGGCCAGCCCGCCGGTCGCCGTCCAGGCCCGCACGGCTCCGGGGCGGCGATCCGGTTGGTAGGAGGCGAGGACGAGGGCCAGCGAGGTCGGTGTCAACAGCGCGGCCCCCGCCGCCTGGACCATCCGGAAGGCGATCAGCATGCCGACGCCGGTCGATGCGGCACACGCCGCCGAGGCCACGGTGAACACGGCCACCCCGAGGAGGAAACCATGATCCCGCCGGTAGCGATCGGCCAGCCTCCCGAAGAAGACGAGGAGTGAGGCATAGACGATGGCGTAGCCGTTGAGGACCCACGACAGCTGGCCCAGGTCCTTGGCGCCGAGGTCCCGGGCGATCTGGGGGAGGGCCACGTTGACGATGAAGAGGTCGAGGCTGGCCAGCACCACCCCGGCGCACACGATGACGAGCACCTGCCGAGGCGAGGTGCCGCCCCGGGGGCCCAACCGCGATCTCCGGCGCCCGGTGGATTCGATCATCGAACTCACCCTAGTCACCTTGCGTTCTATAATGCAACCCACTAACCTCTCGACGTGCCCAACAAAAGGTTCCCCGAGGTCAGCAGCGTGATCGGCACCGGCGAGCCCGGCCGGTTCGACGCCGAGCTCGACAAGGAGTGGACGATCGGCGGAAAGCCCAACGGCGGCTATCTCCTCGCCATGATGAGTAGGGCAGCCGTGTCCGTGGGCGTTCATCCCCATGTCATCGCGGCCGGTGCCCACTACGTGCACTCGCCCGAGCCGGGCCCCGTCGTGCTCGAGGCCGAGCTCCTCCGGGCCGGCCGCACGGCCAGCCAGGCCCGGGTGAGGATGAGCCAGGAGGATCAGGTCTGCGTGGAGGCACTGGTCACCACCAGCCGGCTGGTGGAGACGACGGCGCCCTATTGGGACGCGGGGGTGCCGCCCCTGAGCCGGGTCCCCTACGACGAGTGCGTCCCGCTGGTCCCGGTCACGCCGGGGGGGATCGAGGTGGCCCTCCTCGAGCAGATCGAGGTCAGGCTCGAACCGGAGTCGAGGGGCTTCACGACGGGATCGCCCAGCGGGAGCGGGGAACTCCGGGGCTGGCTGGCCCTGTCCGGGGACGAGCCCTTCGACCCGGCGTCGCTGCTGTTCGCCGTCGACGCCTTCCCCCGGCCACCTTCGAGATCGAGTACTCGGGCTGGGTACCCACGTTGGAGCTGACCGTCTACGTCCGCGCCCTGCCCGCGCCGGGTCCGGTCCGGATCCTGCAGCGGGCCCAGTTGATCGAGGCCCAACGGGTCGACGAGACCTGCTTCGTCTGGGATGGATCGGGGCGCCTGGTGGCCCACGGCACCCAGCTGGCCGGCGTCCGGCTCGGCTGACCGTCGGCGTTGCCCAGCGTCTGTCGAGGGGCCTAGGTTCTGGCCATGGGTCGGGGAACGAGGGCTGTCGCGGCAGTGGCGGCTACGTTGGCGCTGGCCGCGGCGGGCACGGTCGTCCCGGCCGCAGCGGGCCCGCCGGCGCCTCGCGCCTCATGCCATTCGGCGCGCTGTGGCCTGCAACGGGCGGCCGACGCGCTGGTCGGAAGCCCGGAGGGCCCTCCCGGGGTCATCGTCGTCGTGCAAAAGGGTGCGGCCACCACCGTCGTCACCGCCGGTGTCGCCGACGTCGTGACGGGGCGGGCCATCACGGTCCACGACGAGATGCGACTGGCCAGTGTGTCCAAGGCCTTCAACGGTGCCGCAGCTCTCTCGCTGGTGTCCTCGGGGCGGCTCTCGCTCGACGACTCGATCGGCACGTGGCTCCCGCACCTGCCCAGGCAGTGGTGGGGCGTCACCCTCGGTGAGCTCCTCCACCACACGAGCGGGATCCCCGACTTCAGCCAGCAGCCGTCGTTCCTCGACGATCTCTTCGGGTCGCTGTTGGATCCGCCCCCTCCGGTCGCTCTCCTGGCCAGCGTCGAGTGCCTCCCGCTCCTCTTCCGGCCGGGCACGAAATTCGCCTACTCCAATTCCGACAACATCATCGTCGGGCTGATGGTGGAGGCGGCAACCGGCGAGTCCTACCAGACCGTGCTGCAGTCCAAGGTGTACGCGCCGATGGGCCTGACCCACACCAGCCTTCCCGACGACGCGGTCATCCCGTCCCCGTTCGTGCACGGGTACCAGATGGCGCCGGCCAATCCCCCCGAGGACGTCAGCAGCCTGTTCGCCGCCGGCTGGACATGGGCGGCGGGTGGTGTGGTGTCCACGCCCGCCGACACCACCAGGTTCATCCGGGCCTACGTCTCGGGTCGGACCATCGATTCGGCCACCCGGCGGGCCCAGTTCCACTTCGTGCCCGGCTCCTCGGAGCCTCCCGGCCCGGGTACCAACGCCGCCGGTCTGGCTATCTTCCGGTACACGACCCGTTGCGGGGTGGTCTACGGGCACACCGGGAACACCGCCGGCTACACCCAGTTCGCGGCGTCCAATGCCGCCGGGTCGCGTTCGGTCACCGTCTCGATCAACTCCCAGCTCTCTCCGAAGACCAACGGCCCGGTGTTCGGCCATCTCCGGGCTCTCGACGAGCTCGGGGTGTCCGCGGCCCTCTCGTGACGCACCGCCCGGCACCGGCCGCATGGCTGCGGCGAGCCATGATCCGCTCCATCGCCGCCCTCGACGATTGCCTCGGGCTGGCCACCGACCAGGGGATCCCCTGGGACATTCCCGCCGACGTCGAGCACTTCCGGACCTCGGTCGCCTCGTCCGCCGTGTTGATGGGGTACGCCACCTACGTGGAATTCGAACGGCCGCTGCCCGGCGGGACCAACTTCGTGCTCGCCCGACCCGGATCGGCCCTCCGTGACGGCTTCGTCGCCGTCGACGACCTGCCGCGGTTCTTCGCCGTGGCCCGGACCGGGGACATCTGGGTCATCGGCGGCGCCAAGCTCTACGCCCTCACTCTGCCCTTCGTCGAGGAGCTCAGTCTGACCCGGGTCGAGGGCGATTTCGGCTGCACCAAGTTCTTCCCGCCGTTCGAGTCGTCGTTCGCCATGGCCACCGACGCCGCCTTCCCGGCGGACGGCGACACTCCTGCTTTCCACTTCCAGACCTGGCGCCGGGAGGACGGCCCTGCGGGGTCCCCGCCGGCAGCCTGACCGGACTCGGCCGTCTCAGCGGACGGGCGGGGGAACACCCTCGGCACTGGCGGCGAGGTCGGGATCCCAGCGGCACGTCACGCAGGCATGCCGGAACACCGATCGGGCGAAGTCGAGCGCCGCGCCATGTGGGTCGGGAGCGGAACGGGCGTCCTCCCAATCGAGGATGAACTCCCCGAGCGTTGGCTTCCCACCGGGCCGCGGCCGGTGAGAGCGTGGCCGTGGCGAACCCCTCCGGGGCGGGGTGCGCGTAGGCATAGAACGCCGCCTTCGGATAGCGCGCGTCGCCGGGCCACCAACCCACCGCCACCTCCTGGGCGTCCATCGCGTTGCGCATGATGAAGTCGCCCGACGGAGGGTCGGCCGGGATTCCGGAGAAGAGATTGGTGGCCAGGTCGAACGACCCCCACCATGCGTTGACCGGTGTCGACCGTCCGCGGTACGGGGCCCGGAAGGCGGCCAGCACGAGGGCGGCCTGGGTGGCGGCGGCGAAGTAGGAGGTGACCTGCGCCGGGTCGTAGCGGGCGTGCTCCTCGTCCTCGTCGAGCGGCACGCTCCAGGCCACCTCCTGTGGGGTGGGATCGATCTCGATCGGGCCACCCAGGGCCCGGACCGCGCCCATGACGTCGCGGGTGACCGAGCCCACCGAGCGATCCGGGGTCAGGGCGATGTGCTCGGTGCGTCCGTCGTCGTGCTCCACGACGGCCTCATGGGTGCGCAGGTCGAGGAGCACCACCATGGCCCCCGACCCGTCGGGAGCGGGGAGGGGGGTCGTCTCCCATCCCCTGGCCGTCAAACGGAGGGCGGCGTGCTGGAGTTCGGGTTCGGGGGGCGCCAGGACCACCGACAGCTTGCCCAGCACCTGGGAGTGCGCATGCAGGGTGTCGCAGGTGGCGCTCCAGTCCCTGAAGGGCAGTGCCGGCCACGCCGAGGGCATGGCCGCACCCTACCAACGGGGTCGGGCCAACGCGGTCGGGCCAACGCGGTCGGGCCAACGCCCCGCGGGACCGGCCTCCCCCGATCTGCGAAGATGAAGGCGTGACCCTCGATGCACCGGTGGGTGGCCAGCCCCTCTTCGATTCCGGCACCGACGACGAGCGGTTCCCGATCCTCGACCAGGCCGTGCTCGACGAGCTGGCCGAGTTCGGGACGGTACGCGAGGTCGACGCCGGCGAGGTGCTCTACCGGGCCGGCGCCGAGGTGTGGGATCTCTTCGTCGTCCTCGAAGGGGAATTCGAAGTGATCCGGGACGATGACTCCCAGGAGGTGGTCGTCAGCTACACGGCGGGCCAGTTCATCGGCGAACTGGGGCTGCTGACCGGCCAGCGAGCCTTTTTGACGGCTCGGGTGGTCAGGGCGGGGAGAGCACTGGTCGTCCCGCATGACTCGTTCCGCCGGCTCATGGCCACCAAGCCGACGATCTCCGACATCATCTTCGCCGCCCTGATCGCCCGGAGGGAGGCTCTCCGTACCAGCTCGGCCGCGTCGGCGGTGCGGATCATCGGCTCGCGGTACTCGCCCGAGGCCATGGCCCTACGGAACTTCGCGGAGCGCAACTCGCTGGCCGCCTCTTGGATCGATCTAGAGGAGGCCGGCGACGTCGAGGTACTGCTGGCCAGCAAGGGCCTCCGGCCGGTGGACACGCCGGTCGTCGTCACCTCGACCGCCGTCCTCCGCCACCCGACCCCGGGCGAGTTCGCCTCCCTCCTCGGCCTCACCTATCGCCCGATCCCCGGCCGCATCTTCGACCTGGTGGTGATCGGGGTGGGCCCGGCCGGCCTGGCGGCCTCGGTCTACGGCGCCTCCGAAGGACTGGACACCGTGTCGCTCGATGCGGTGGGCCCGGGGGGCCAGGCCGGCTCCAGCTCACGCATCGAGAACTATGCGGGGTTCCCCAACGGGATCTCTGGAGGGGAGCTGGTGGCGAGAACGGCCATCCAGGCCCAACGACTGGGGGCGTGGTTGGTCAGCCCATGCGAGGTCACCGGGCTCCGGGTCGATGACGGGTTCCATGTCGTCTCCCTGACCGACCAGAGCGAGATCCCCTGCCGGTCGGTGGTCATCGCCACCGGGGCGCAGTACCGCCGTCTCGACGTGGCCAACCTGGAGGCATTCGAGGGCAACGGGGTCTTCTATGCGGCCACCGACCTCGAGACCGAAGGCCTGTGCCGGCTGCGACGTCGTGGTCGTGGGCGGTGGGAATTCGGCCGGGCAGGCGGCGATCTACCTCAGTCAGGGCGGCTGCCGGGTATCGGTCGTCATCCGGCGGCCTGACCTGTCGGCCACCATGTCGCGCTACCTGATCGATCGCATCACCGCCGATCCCCATATCGAGGTCGTCCCCGAGACCGAGGTGCGTGCCCTCGAGGGCGACAGCCACCTGGAGAAGGTGACGCTGGAGCACAACCCGACCGGGAACAGGCAGACGTTGGACTGCGCCGCCGCGTTCTGCTTCATCGGTGCGGTGCCGGCGACGTCGTGGCTGGCGGACACGATCCGCCTCGACGAGAACGGATTCGTCCTCACCGACCGGATGCTCGAACGATCCGTTCTCACCGACCCGTTGTTCGTCGGTCGGGATCCCCTCCCCTTCGAGACGTCGGCTCCGGGGGTGTTTGCCGTCGGTGACGTCCGGGCCGGCTCGATGAAGCGGGTGGCGTCGGCGGTGGGGGAGGGATCCAGTGCTGTGCGGGTCGTCCACGAGTACCTGTCCCGCTACGCGGCCCGCGAGACCCGGCCCGTCACCGGCTGAGCACCTTTTCCCGGGCGCCGGTGGTGGCGTTAGGGCCGGACGTCCCCCGGTGGCCCGCCTGCCTCGGCCAGCAATGTCAGGACGTCGTCGTCGGCCACCTGACCGAAATGCCGGTACCACCGGCCCACGGCGACGAAGGGTTCCGGCTGTTCGAGCGCGATCACCTGGTCGGCGACGTCGTGGAGGACGGGCCCGGCCTGGTGCGAGGCGACCGGCACGGCCACGATGATCCGATGGGCGCCGTGGGCCCGGGCCACCAGGCACGCGGCCCGGGCCGTCGAGCCGGTGGCGATCCCGTCATCCACGACCACGGCCGTCCGACCGGTCAGGGGAATTCTCGGGCCTGCCGATCGGTAGTGGGCCACCCGGTGATCCAGTTCGGTCCGCTCCCGGGCCTCGACGGCGACGACCTCCTGGGGTCTGACCCGGGTGGCGGACACCACCTCGTCGTCCATCACCCGCACCCCGTCCTCGCCGATAGCCCCCATGGCCAGCTCGGGCTGGGACGGCACGCCCAGCTTCCGGACCACGATGACGTCAAGGGGGGCACCGATGGCCCGGGCCACCTGGTAGCCGACGGGCACTCCGCCACGCGGCAGGGCCAGCACCACGGCATCGGCGCCCGCTGCCGGGGCCAGACACCCGCCCAGCACGGTTCCGGCCTGACGGCGGTCAGTGAAGGGCATCGGTCGGTCGGGTGACGGGATCGGACACGTCTCGAGTCTTCCAGGTCGCCCCGCTAGGACCAGCTCCTCCGACCACAGGGCCGCCGCCCCTGCGGCCGGGGTGCTGACGGTCCCCGCCTTTCACGAAACTACTGCTTGCAACCTCGGGTCGCAACTGAGAATCGCAGGGAGGGTCCCGGGCCTGGTCGGAGGTGTGGTCGTGCCCGACTAGGGGCCGTTCCCGGGGTGGCCGCCGGCGGCCCCGGCCGATTCCCCGGCCGATTCCCCGGCCGTCTGCTCGGCCGGCGCGGCGCCGAGCCGTCGCTCGATGTCGACGAGGCGATCCCTGATGACCGCCAGTTGTTCCCCCAGATCGGCGTGGCCCTTCTTGTACTCCTCCTTGGTGGCGTCGGTGTGCTCCTTGATGAACACCGAGGCGACGGTGGCGGTGAGGACGCCGATCAACCCGATCCCGACCAGCATGAGGACCACGGCCACCACGCGTCCCCCGCCGGTCACCGGGAACCGATCCCCGTAGCCCACGGTCGTCACGGTGACGACGGCCCACCACAGTGCGTCGGGGTAGTTGTGGATGTTGCCCCCCTTGGCGTTCTCCTCGAAGAGGAGGACCAGCCAGGCCCCGAGTACGAGGGTGACCGCGGCGGCGATGAGGACGCGGAAGAGGCTGTGGTGCTTGAGGATGGTCTCCACCCGGAGTTCGCCCTCGCGCACGAGGATCGACATCCTCTCGATCCCCACCAGGTGCCACCCCTGGAGGGGAGGAATCACCACGGTCGCCGGCTCCACCCACCGGCGCCTGAGGTAGCCGCGACGGTCCGGGGTGACCACCAGGCGGATCAGGTACTCCACCAGCAGGATGGCCCAGAGGGCGAACAGCGTGGCCACGAGCCCGGTCGATGCCGAACTGTCGATATCCGTGGACAGGACGACGATGGCGATGACCAACCAGGCCAGGCCCAAAACGGCCATCGGGTACTTGGTGAGGTACTCGATGCGGTCGACGAGATCGTGACGACCACCGACCGGCTTGCCCTGGGCGATCAGTTGGCGCCGCTTCTCCTCCTTGCGTGCCTTCTCGTCGAGCCGCTCCTGCTCCAGCTTCTCGAGGCGTTGGATCCGTTCGAGAGAGGCCGATCGTCTCTCCGATCCGTTCGCGTTCGGAGTGGCCATCGGACCGGGCGAATCCTCCACGGGCCAACGCTAGCCGTCACCTCGTCGCCAACCCGGGCATCGATCGATGGTCAACGTTGATCGGATGGTGGCCAAGTAGCCTTCGGCCCATGCAGTTCCCGTTGGCGATCACCTGGAATTTCCTCTGGTGGCCCGAGACCGGGCAGTGGTATGCCTTCTGGTCCAGCTTCGGCGCGTGTCTGACCTACTTCACCGTCATCGCCGTCGCCTACCGGCATCTCAAGTGCAAGAGCTGTTGGCGGATCGCGCACCATCGGGTCGAGGGAACCCACTACCGGACCTGCCACAAGCACGCCACTCCGGCCGAGCATGCCCGCCTCAGCGCCTTGCACGCACAGAAGTTCCCCGAGCAGCACCGGTTGTTCGACAAATCAGCCACCGGTCACCCGGCCGAGTGAACCGCGGAGCCGGCGCCCCGTCGGGACGGGTTCAGGTGGTCAGGCCCGCGACATCAGCGGACCGCCATGGAGGTGGCGGTCATTCCGTCCTCGAACTCGGCAAAGCGGTTCCGTCCCCGCTCCTTGGCCGCGTACATGGCACGGTCGGCGTTGCGCAGGAGCTGGTCGCTCGAGATGCCAGGCATGTGGAACGTGATCCCGATGCTGACCGTCGTCGTCACCACCTGGCCGCCGACTGCGAACGGTCGCCGCGCCGCGATGAGGATGCGTTCGACCAGGCGCACCACCTCACGGCGGTCACCGACCTCTTCGAGCAGGATGCCGAACTCGTCGCCCCCCAGTCGTGCCGCGGTATCCGACTCCCGTAGGCAACTGACCAGGACCTCGGCCGTTGCCTGCAAGAGAGCGTCCCCTGCGGAGTGCCCGAGGGTGTCGTTGACAACTTTGAAGTTGTCCACATCGAGGAAGAGCACGGCCAGTTGATTGTGGGTGCGCTCGGTGCGGGCGATGGCATGCTGGAGTCGGTCCTGGAAGAGCGCCCGATTGCCCAAGCCGGTCAGGGAGTCGTGAAACGCCTGGTGTGAGAGCCGTTCTTCGAGTTGCTTCCGGTCGGTGGTGTCACGGAGACTCCAGACCCGGCCGACGACCTGACCATCCACACGCTGGGGCATCGAGACGCATTCATAGACACGACCGTCGACGAACTCGAGCACGTCGCTACTGTCCGCCTCTTTGTTGGTGGCCAACTCGGCCAGCTTGGTCAGGAACAAATCGGGCTGGACCAGCTTGTCGCGGAAGAAGGCGCTGACCCCGGCGGTATCACGGACCGCCCCGATCGGACTGGGCAACCGCAGCATCTCGGAGAAGCGACGATTGCAGCTGACGATCCGGCCCGAACCGTCGACGACGACGATCCCGTCGGCGGTCGAATCCAGCGTGGCCGTCAGCAGTGACACCGCCTTTCGGACCTCGAACTCGGTGCGCATTTGGGTGGTGACGTCATGGCCGGAGATGACGTACCCGCCGACGGTCGGATCATCGATGAGGTTGACCAGCGCCAGCTCGAACGGCATCGCCTCGCCGCTCCCGTGGTGCTGGAGGGCCAACCTGACCGTCACCGGATTGGCCGCCGTCGCCCCCGTGGCTGCGCATTCGAAGGCCGCCTGGAGCGTCGGTCGATCGGGCTCGGTGACCAGTGCAGCCAGCAGCCGTCCCTCGACGAGCTCCGGATCGTGCCCCAACAGGCGGGTGAGCGCTCCGGAGACGGATTCGACGATGCCTTCCGACGAGACGAGCATGGTGATCGAGCAGGAGTTCTGAACGAGAGACCGGAGTCGGGCGTCGTGGTCGTGTGCCACCTCGAAGCGCCTGCGCTCGGTCAGATCCCGAAGGGAAAGGAGCACGGCGCCCTCGGCGAACCACGACACCGGGGTGCCGACCAACTCCACCAGCCGCCATCCTGCCGGCGTGGCCAAACGCACCTCGATGGGCGACCCGACCACCTTCCCGTGGATGCTCAGCAAGGAGAGGAGGACCAGCTCGAGGTCGTCGGGGTGGATGAAATCGAGCCCGGACATCCCGATCGACTCGGCCCGGGTCCGGCCGAAGAGAGATTCGGCGGCACGGTTTCCCCACATGACCCTGCCCTGCGAGTCAATGGTGATCGCTGCGTCAGGCAACTCCTCGAGCAGCCTGGCCAAGGTTTGCTCGTGGTCCGGCACGGGAGATTCATCGACCTGACTAGGCGTGAGCTTTAGGCTCTGACCGGCCCAAACGATCGCCGACCGGGGCCCGGCCGCCAGGCAGTGGGAATCGGGGCGATGCCACCGTCAAGGCGTTAGCGTGTTGCTTCCCGGGGTTTCATCAAGGCCTGACGGGAGAGGAGTGCTTGATGGTGTTCATTTTTGGAGTGATCTATGTGGTCCTGTTGATCACGCTCGGGATCATGTCCCTCCGCAAGGGGCACTGGGTCATGTTCATCATCGGCCTCTTCATCCCCCTCTTCTGGCTCATCGGGGCGGTCATTCCCCGAAGGGTTCGTTGAGCCCCGCTTCGGGTCGGCCCGTCTGAGCGATCAGCCCGCCCCCCTGCTGCGCGCCGGAACACCGGCGGCGCGCTGGGTCCTGGTCGCCACCGTGCTCGGCTCGGCAATGGCGTCGATCGACGCCACCGTCGTCGGCATCGCCCTTCCCACCATCGGCCGTGACTTCCACGCATCGCTCGGTGCGCTCCAGTGGGTGGTCACCGGCTACACCCTCACGTTGGCCTCGCTGCTCCTCCTCGGCGGATCGCTCGGGGACCACTACGGCCGACGGCGGATCTTCTCCCTGGGGGTGGTCTGGTTCGTCGTCTCCTCGGCCGCCTGCGCCCTGGCCCCCGGGACCGCCGTCCTGATCGGCACCCGCGTGCTCCAGGGGGTCGGCGCGGCGTTGCTGACCCCGGGGAGCCTGGCCATCCTGCAGGCCTCGTTCGACCCCGACGACCGTGGCCGGGTGATCGGCTCGTGGTCGGGGCTCGGCGGCGTGGCCACGGCTGCCGGACCCCTCCTCGGCGGCTACTTGATCGCCGCCGCGTCGTGGCGCCTCATCTTCCTGGTCAATGTCCCTGTCGGTGCGGTCGTGCTCCTGCTGTCCGTCCGGCACGTCCCCGAGTCACACGACCCCAACGCCAGCGGGCGCATCGACCTAGCCGGAGCGGCACTGGCCACCCTTGCGCTGGCCGGCGTGACCTTTGCCCTGATCGAAGGGCCGTCACTCGGTTGGAGCACTCCGGCGGTCATCGCCATGCTGGCCGGCGGCATCGTCTCCGGATTCGCCTTCGTGCTCGTGGAGCGGTCCTCTCCGGCGCCGATGCTCCCGTTCGCCGTCTTCAGGGTCCGCCAGTTCACCATCACCAATGCGGTCACCTTCATCGTCTACGCCGCCCTGGGCGGCGTGCTCTTCCTCCTGCCGGTGCAGCTCCAGGTGGCCGATGGGTATTCACCGCTCGAGTCGGGGGTGGCGCTGCTGCCCCTGACCATCGTCATGCTGCTGCTGTCGGCGAGGTCGGGTCGCCTGGCCACCAGGATCGGACCCCGCCTGCAGATGAGTGTCGGTCCGGTGGTGGTCGGTGCCGGGCTGGCGCTCCTCGGTCGCGTCACCACCGACTCCTCGTACGCGTCGGGCGTGCTGCCGGCGGTGCTCGTCTTCGGGTTGGGGCTTGCCATCACCGTGGCACCGTTGACGGCCACCGCCCTCGGCGCCGTGTCCGCCCAGCATTCCGGCCTGGCCTCGGCGGTCAACAACGACGTGGCCAGAATCGGAGGGCTCATCGCCGTGGCCGTCCTCCCCGCCCTCGCCGGGATTTCCGGGACCAGCTATCTCCATCCGGCCCAATTGTCGAACGGGTTCCGAAACGCGGTGCTGATCAGCGGAGGCCTCTGTGTCGTCGCCGGCGTGGTGGCCGCCCTCGGGATCCGCAACCCGGCCCGGTCCCGACCGGACAGGGCCGCCGAGGAGCGGCACGCGCCGGCCGAGAGCTTCCACTGTGCCCTCGATGCCGCGCCCCTCACGCTCGGCTCGGCCGCCTCCGATTCGACCAGCTGATCCACTTCATCCCCGATGAGCGAGGGGGTAGCGTACGGGCGGACCATCCGAAGAGGAGTGTGCGATGACCGGCCCGTCATGGAGGTGATCGACGACCTGCTGACCGGGATCGTCGGTGCCGCAAACATCGATCTCGGGTGCGACGTCAAGGAGGAGGACACCCACGACGAGGCCCTCAGCGGCACGCCGGTGCGACCGCGGGCCGTGGTGCGTCCGGGTTCGACCGCCGAGGTCGCCGCCGTGGTGAGGGCGGCGGCGGAGGCAGGGATTCCTCTCACCCCGCGTGGGTCTGGCACCGGATTGTCCGGTGGGTGCATCCCCTTGGCCGACGGGGTGATCGTGTCGTTCGAACGCATGTCCCGGATCCTCGAGATCGACGTGGCCAACCATGTGGCCGTGGTCGAGCCCGGTGTGACGCTGGCCGAGCTCGACGCCGCCCTTGTGCCCCACGGTCTCATCTACCCGGTCTTCCCCGGTGAGCAGTCGGCCTCGCTGGGAGGCAACGTCGCCACGAACGCCGGCGGGATGCGGGCGGTCAAGTACGGCGTGACCCGACAGCATGTCCTGGGCATCGAGGCCGTCCTCGGTACCGGCGAGGTGATCACCGCCGGGGGAAAGTTCGTGAAGTCGACCAGCGGGTACGACCTGACCCAGCTGGTGGTGGGATCGGAGGGCACCCTGGCCCTGGTCACCCGGGCCACGCTCCGGCTGCACCCGCGACCCGAGCACCATGCCACGCTGCTGGCGCCGTTCGCCTCCATCGAGGACGTGGCCGGGGCGGTTCCCCCGATCGTGGCCAGCGGGGTGGGCCCGCTGCTAGTCGAGTACATCGACCTGGTGTCGATGGCCGGTATCACCGCCAACGCCGGCATCGACCTCGGAATCCCCGCTGCCGTCAAAGAGGAGGCGCTGGCCTATCTGGTGATCGTCCTCGAGAACCATCACCAGGATCGCCTCGAGGAAGACACCCAGGCTCTCGCCGAATTGATCGCACGACTGGGCGCGCTGGACGTGTACGTGTTGCCCGACCAGGCCGGAGCGCAACTCGTGGCCGCCCGGGAACGGGCCTTCTGGGCGTCCAAGGCCAACGGTGCCGATGACATCGTGGACGTCGTGGTGCCCAGGGCATCGATCCCTACGTTCCTCCGGGCCGTCGGCCAACTGGCCTCGGACACCTCCTCGTTGGTCGTCGGGTGTGGCCACGCCGGGGACGGCAACGTCCACCTGTCGGTCTGGCAGGCCGATCCCGAGGTGCGGGGACGACTCCTGCACGACATCATCAGCTCCGGGGTGTCACTCGGCGGTGCCATCTCCGGCGAACACGGGATCGGCACCGAGAAGCGGTCGTACCTGGCCGAGCTCGAGGACCCGGTCAAACTCGACCTCATGCGCCGGATCAAGGCCGCCTTCGATCCGCGAGGCATCCTGAACCCGGGCACCATCTTCGATCTGGTGCCGGAGCCGGGAGACGTCCGGTGAACGGGGCCCAGGCACTCATCCGCACGCTCACGGCCCACGGGGTCGACACCTGTTTCATGAATCCCGGCACCTCGGAGATGCACTTCGTGGCCGCCCTCGACGATGTGCCGGCCATGCGCAGCGTCCTGGCCCTCTTCGAGGGTGTGGCCACCGGGGCTGCTGACGGGTACGCCCGCATGGCCGGGCGGCCGGCGGTGACCCTGCTCCACCTCGGTCCCGGGCTCGGCAACGGCCTGGCCAATCTCCACAATGCCCGACGGGCCCGCAGCCCGGTGGTCAACATCGTGGGCGATCACGCCATCTCCCACCGCCCGTACGACGCGCAGCTCCAGTCCGACATCGAGACCGTGGCCCGGAACGTGTCGACGTTCGTGCGCACGTCCGAGTCGACAGCCGGACTGAGCGGCGACGCCGTGTCGGCCCTGGCCGCTGCCATCAGCCCTCCCGGCTCGGTGGCGACCTTGATCCTTCCCGCCGACGTGTCGTGGTCCGAGGGTGGGACGGTCCTGACCGGCCCGATGCCGACCGGACCGTCAGAAGCGGGAGACGGATTCGACCACGCGGCCATCACTCCCGTCGCCAAAGCCCTGCGCTCCGGTGAGCCGGCGGCCATTCTGGTCGGCGGCCGGGCCTGTTCGGGCGCCGCCCTGGAGGTGGCCGCGGACATTGCCACGGCCACCGGCGCGAAGCTGCTGGGCGAGACCTTCCCGGCCCGCCTGCGAACGCGGAGCGGGCCGGCCCATGGTCGAGCGTCTGGCCTACCTGGCCGAATTCACCGCCATGCAGCTGGAGGGCGTCCGGCACCTCGTCCTCGTGGACGCGGCGTCACCGGTGTCCTTCTTCGCCTACCCGGGGCGCCCCAGCGACCTGGTGCCCGACGGGTGCACCGTCCATCGGGTCGCCGGCGCCGCCGATGACGTGCTGGCGGCGGTGACCGAACTGGCCGATCTGGTGTCCGCCCCCCGCGGCACCGCCGTGCATCAACCGACGGCCAGGCCCGACCTTCCCTCCGGCCCTCTCACCGCCCAGAGTGTGTGCCAGGCGCTGGGTGCCCTGCTGCCCGAAGGGGCCATCGTCTCCGACGAAGGGAACACCTCGGGGCTCTTCGCGCCGGGTGCCACCGCCGGAGCGCCCCCGCACGACTGGCTGTGCCTGAGCGGGGGAGCCATCGGCCAGGGACTGCCGGTGGCGGTGGGCGCGGCAATCGCTGAGCCCGACCGGAAGGTGGTCGCCCTCGAGGCCGACGGGAGCGCGCTCTACACCATCCAATCCTGGTGGACGATGGCCCGGGAGGGACTCGACGTAACGACCATCCTCCTCAACAACCATTCCTACGCCGTACTCAACATGGAGCTCGACCGGGTCGGCGTCGGTGCCGCCGGCCCGAAGGCGCGGGAGATGCTCGACCTCGGCCGTCCCTCCATCGATTTCGTGCATCTGGCCAACGGGCTCGGCCTGGAAGCCTCGAGGGCCGACACGGCCGAGGCCTTCAGCGACCAGTTGGCGGGCGCGCTGGCCACACCCGGCCCGAGCGTGGTGGAGGCCGTCATTCCCTCGCTGCTCTGAGCCCGAGGGCCCGGGTCCACTCGGGCCGCGATGGTGGCGCGCCGGGGACAGCTCGGTGGCTGTGGAGTCGCCGGGCCTCCGTACCCACGCACGTCCCTTTTTTCGAATCAGCCGAATTATCGGTTGCAGCCGATGGTTCGGAAGAACTCGTATCGGCTACAGCCGATAATTCGGCCAATTTCGAAAATTGAACCAAGCCGGTCAGGCCGGGCCGAGGGACCTGGTCGGTCGCCCCGGGAGGGCCGGACTACGCCGGCTCCGGCCCGACGGGCCGGCTGCCGGCGACGGTACGGGAGGTCCGGCGGCCGTGTGCCGGGTACCGGGAGGGTCGACGGCGAACGGTGCCGCTCGCCCCCACCCGTCGGCGTAGACCAGCTCCCCCAAGGGCCGGCGTCGGACGGGGCCGTGGTGGCCGCGGGGCCGGCCCAGGCTGATGGCGGCAGCCACGAAGACCTCGTCCGGGATGGACAACAGGGAGCGGAGCTCGGCGTCGACCAGGAGATTCCAACTGGTCATGACCCCTCCGTAACCAAGGGCCCTGGCCGCCAGGAGCAAATTCTGGCAGGCCGGGTAGATCGAGGCCCCGTCGATCGGATGGGGGGCACGATGCCTGACCATGCAGGGGAGGATGAGGACCGGTATCTCCTCGAGGTGCTCCACGTAGGCCGCCATGGTCCGGGCCATCGATGCCTTCGGAGACCGGTCGTCGGCTCCCGATCCGTGGTCGTAGCCGTCGGCGGCTCGCTTGACCGCCCATCCTTGGCGTGCCGCCGTGCCGATCAGGCGCTTGGCGGCCAGGGCGTTGGGCCCGTCGGTGAGCACGAGGAATCGGAACGGTTGACGATTGGAACCGCTCGGCGCCCTGGTGGCGGCGAACAGGACGTCCCGCAGGATGTGGTCGGGGACGGGCTCGTCCCGATAGCGGCGGATGGCCCGGGTCGTGCAGATCCCTTCGAGGAGCCCGACCGTGTCGGCGGGCAGCGGCTGATCGGCGACCGCACCGTCGGCCTGACCCGCTGTTTCGGGAGTGGTCACGAACGTGGTCGGGGCGTGGTCACGTCCAGATACTGCCCTGACCACCTGGCCCAGCGCCAACGATCCACCACTTTGTCACACCCCTTGGTCACACTGGGTTTCGTGACCGTGACTGCCACCAAGGGATTCGCCCCCGCCGTTCTGCGGGGACTGGTCGACCTCGGCCCGGTGGTGGAGACGGATCTCGCCCTTGAGCTGGGTCTTTCTGCGTGGATGCGTTTCAACGACGTGGATTTCGAAGAAGCCCGTCAGGCGCTGCTGGCCGCCCGGCGGATGCTCCTCGGGGTCGGGGGAATCGATCCGGTGACCGAACCGGTCCCCTTCTCCGGTCGCTCGGCGCGGCTCGACACGCTCAACCTGGCCGCCTACCTGGGGAATCTGGTCGAGCGAGCAGCAGCATCGGCGCAGTGCCAACCGGATGCCATCGTCGAGCTGGCCATCGAGGGGCTCCCCGAGGACGCCGACGGGTCGATCTTTCGCCGCCGTTCCCGGTCCGCCTGATCCGGCTGGGGTCAGGCGGCCGCGCCCAGGCTTGCGGCACGGACCAGTGAGGCCTGCCGTACCTTGTGGGCCACCGAGGGGGCGACACTCAGCATCGACTGGAACTCGCTGGGCGAGCTGACCAGGACGGTGACATCGGTGGAGGCCGTCGCCGTGGCCGCCCGCGGCGCCTTCGACAGCAACTCCATCTCGCCGATGAACCCACCCCGCCCGACGTCGGCCAGTGTGGTGGTGCCCTCATCGGTTTGGCGGGAGATCCGGGCCGAGCCGCTCCCGATGATGATGAACTCCTTCGCCGGGCTGCCCTCCCTCATCAGCACCCGATCCTGCTCCAGGTGGAGGTGGGTGGTCAGTGATTCGATCTGGCGCAGCTCCGCCTTGGAGCAGTCGGCGAACAGTTCGAGGTCGGCCAGGCGGATGATCGGGGTTGCGTCCATGTGAGCGCTCCTTCGGTTCGGGAACCTGACGAGGTTCGGATTGCTCGGCGACCCCCAGTATAGGGGGTCTATCTGTAACAGATATGAATTCTTTCTAACAATCTGTTTTACAGATGGACGGCATCAGGGCACCTGAAGGGACACGTACGGGGGGCTGAGGTGCCGCTTGGCGGGATCAGCGCAGGACCCGGCCCGGCCTCTGCTCGAGCCCGTCGGGAACCGGCTGACCGTCGACCCGGGTGGGCACCCCGTTGACCAGTGTGTGGGTCATGCCCACCGGCGCGTCCGCGGTCAGACGCTCCCCGTCGGCCGGGAAGTCCACCACCCGGCGGAGCGGCCCGGGGGCCACGGTGTCGGGATCGAAGACCACCAGGTCGGCGGCCAGGCCGACGGCCACCGTGCCCCGGTCGTCGAGGCCGTAGACCCGGGCGGGCTCGGCGGTGAGCTTGTGGACGGCGTGCTCGAGGCTCATCACCTGGCGATCCCGGACCCAATTGCCCAACAGGTCGGTGGCGAAGCAGGCATCGCACAGTTGGCTCACGTGGGCGCCGGAGTCGGCCAGGCCCAACAGGACGTCGTCCCTAGGCAGCAGGGAGGCGATGCCGTCGGGATTGTTGTTGGCCAGCACCGACCAGAAGCGCGAGGTGAGATCGTCGTCGAGGGAGAGATCGAGCAGCACGTCGAGTGCGGTCACACCCTGTTCCCCGGCCAGCTCGTCGACCGACCGGCCCACCAGATCGGGTCGGCTGGTCGACTCGGCAACCGTGAGCGAGGCGGTGTTGAACAGGCTGAATCCACCCGACGTGAGCTGCCTCTGGGTCGCCGCCCGCCAGGCAGGATCGCGATAGGCCGCCTTCCGCTCCTCGACGGGGGTATCCATGAGGGCCGCGAACTGCGGGAACGTATTCAGGGAGAAGGGCTCGGCCAGATTCATCTGGAACACCAGGGGCCGGCACGAGACCTGGGGCCAGACGTCCACGCCCGAGGCCCGGGCCGCGGCATGTTCGTCCATGACCTTCTCGTGGTAGTTGGATCCGGCGAACGTGAGCAACGCCGTCCAGGTGAACGGCCTCCCGATATGACGCTGCAGTTCGAACATCTGGCTGTTGCTCATCGCGCCGCCGGGGAGGAGCGCGGCCACGCCCCGGCTGCGGTTCCGCATCGGCTCGAGCAGAGCGGCGAGCTCGGCGAAGTCGGCGACACGTGACGGCACCGGCCGCCCGTGGTCCCCGTTGTGGGTGGGGGACCAGCTGGACGCGAAGCCCATGGCCCCGGCGTCGAGGGCATCGTCGATGACCGCACGCATCAGGTCGATCTCGCGGTCGGTGGCCGCCCGCTCGTAGGCCTCGGCTCCCATGATGAAGAGCCGGACCGCGGTGTGCCCCACGTAGCAGCCGAAGTTGAGGGCGACGCCGCGGCGCTGGACGGCGTCGAGGTACTGGGGAAAGGTCTCGAACTCGTCCCAGGGCACCCCGGCCATCAGGGTGTCGAAGCTCATGTCCTCCACATGCTGGAGGGTGCGGACGATGATCTCGACGCCGTCGGCCCGGGTGGGGGCGATGGAGAAGCCGCAGTTGCCGGCCACCACCGTGGTCACCCCGTGGAACGAGGACGGGCTGAGGTCGGGGTCCCAGAACACCTGGGCGTCGTAGTGGGTGTGGATGTCGATGAACCCCGGGGCCACCACCTGACCGGCGGCGTCCAGTTCGGTCGTCCCCGACAGTCGGTCGCCGACGGCCGCGATGCGGCCGTCGCGGACGGCGACATCGGCCCGCCGGCCGGGCGCTCCGCTCCCGTCGACCAGCGTCCCCCCACGTATGACGACGTCACCGTCCATGGCCATGCCCGCTTTCTCGGTCCCGGCCTGCATGCTACCCAGCGGGTTCGCCGGGCTGCCGGGCCGACCGCGTCCCCGGGCGGCAACGAATAGGCTCGAGCCGGCAACCAACGGTTCAGGAGTCGAGCGCCATGGCCGAAGATGGAGGACCCCGGTTCGGGGAAGCCCAAGAGAGCGAAGGCAGCGCCCGGGCCCGAGCCGCATCGGTCGACGAGATGGTCGACGAGGCGGGCAGGGAGTCCTTCCCGGCGAGCGATCCCCCGGCGACGTGGTCCGGTGAGGACCGGGGCAGTCTGAGCCATGGTCGGAGTGAATGACGACTCACCCGGTCCGGGCTGGTGGGTGGGATCGGACGGCGGGTGGCATGCACCGGAGGAGGACTTCGGTGCCGATGTACCGAAGCGGAGCCATCCGGTCCGGAGGGTGGCCATCGTCCTCCTCGCCGTGGCCGTGGTCGGGGCCACCACCGTCGGTGCCTGGCTGGGTGCGAGCTCGTCGACGACCGGTTCCGTGAACGGGGGCCCGACACTGGCCGCGCTCACCTCACAGGTCGAGCAGGTGGTCACCGGCACCGGCGCCCATCAGTTCGGCGTCGCCGGCGTGGCCGACGTGGTCTGTGTCCCACCTGCCTCGTGGACCGCGGGAGCAAGGTTCGAGTGCTCCGTCTACGCGTCGGCGGCACGAAAGATCGGTGTTTACGACGGGACCGTCGCCGCCGGGGGAACGGCGGGGGAGTGGCGCTGGAGTGGAACGTGGTACCCGATCGTGCGTCCCGTGGCCGTCGACTAGCCGCAGCTGGTCACGGGTCCACCATCAACTGCCCGGCCAACGCGGCGCGTACATCGGGCACGGAGGCCTCGCCGGCGCGGAGGCCGCGGTCCACGATCTCCAGAGCGCGGTGGAAGTCGATCCACGTGAAGTCCCCCAGGTCGATGTTGATCAGCACGTCCGCCGATGCCGACTTGTAGTTGCCCAACTCGAACTGAATGGCCTGCAGCGAGTTCATCAGGATGTCGACGACATCGGGCATGCCCCGCGATCCCGACAGGTAGGACAGGGGATTGAGACGGTTGATGCGCTTGAACGTGCGGGAGAGGGATGTGGAGACGGCGGGATCGAGGCGCGGAACCACGTTCACCGCGATCACGATGTCAGCTCCCATGTCCCGGACCACGTTCGAGGGAACCGGGTCGATCATCCCCCCGTCCACCAGGGTGTGACCGTCCAGCTGCACCGGCTTGAAGATGAGTGGAATGGAGCAGCTGGCCCGGAAGGCGGCATCGAGGGGGCCGGTGCCGATGGTGACGGCCGTGCCGCTGTCGATGTCCATGGCCACGACCTGGCAGGGCACGTCGAGCTGGGCGAAGGAATCGCGGTCCAGCAGCGGAGAGAAGATCGAGACGAGCCGGTGCCCACTCAGTAGTCCCACCCCGCTGAGGGAGGGATCGAGGACCGAGAGCACGGTGCGCACGTTGCCGATGCGGCCGGCCACGGCCTGCATCTCCTGGGGCGGCATGCCGGCGGCATAGCCGATGGCCACGATCGAACCCATGCTGGTTCCGGCCACCAGGTCGACGGGGAGGCCGGCCTGTTCGAGGGCGAGCAGGACGCCCACATGGGCGATCCCGAAGGCGGCGCCCCCTCCCAGCGCTATCCCGACCGTGGCCCCGGCGATCTTGCGGGTCAGGCGCCGGAGTACCCGGGATGCGGGCTGCGCCGGGTCGGCCAGCGGCAGCGGTCGGGGACTGTCCCGCTCCCACCCCGCAGTCATTGCCGGATCGTCGGGCAGGACAAAGGGTTCGCAGTGGTTGAGCGACGGCGCCGGACCCGACGCCCGGTACCGGTTGACCACCTGGAAGACCCTGGCCGCGCAGACTGGTGCCGGGGTCAGCTCCTTCGTCACCTGAATGACGAACTCGCAGGCGTTGGCGGCGAGTTCGACGCCATGGTCGGGAAGGGTCGGGAAGTCGATCACGAAGAGACGGAACCGCCCGCCGTAGCCGTGGAGGACGGTGTCCATGGCCCGGGCGATCTGGTGGCCTGCCGGAGCGTCGGGAGCCGAGACGTCGAGGACCGGGGGCAGGTCCCCCCGGGATCTGATGGCGGCGGCCGGGATGTCGCCGCCCGCCAACGACCCGATGGGGATTCCGCCCTTCCCGACCCTGATCAGCAAGGCCTCGAACCCCAGGACCTCCCGGGTGAGTTCGGAGACGGCGGCGGCGATGAGACTGGCGCCGGCCACGTCGGGCTCGGCGACCACCCCGACCACGATGGGCCGGCTGGTCACCGGATGGTGGCGGGCCAAGGCCATGGCCCGCTGGGACAGGAGCCGGGTGAGGCTGGCCATGACCTGGGTGTCCTCACGGACGGCCTGACGGAAGTCGTCCTTGCCCAGGACCAGGGCTCGGGTGGCCCGCCCGCAGATCACGGTGGCCGACCGGCGCTCGTCGAGCATGAGGGCCATCTCGCCGGCGCATTCCCCCCTGCCGATCGTCCCGACCAGTTCCTCCTGCCCGCCGGCGGCCATTCCCCATACCTCGAGCTGCCCGCTGGCCACGACCAGCAACTCGCCACCTTCGTCGCCGGCTCGCCAGACCACCTCCCCCCGTGCGTAATTCCGTTCGGTGAGCCGCGCCGCGATGGCACCGAGCGAGTGGGGGGAGAGCCCGGCGAACAGCGTGGCCCGGCCGAGGAGCTCGATGTAGTCGCCGCCCTGCCCGCCCGGTCGCCGGAGCGGGGTCACCCCTTTGGGATCATCGGTCATCGTGGGGCAGTGGGCACGGCGTCGAGCAGCGCCGCCACCTCGGTGCCGGTGTAGTCCGCCAGCACTTCGATGTCGGGGACATGGTCCTCGCAGCCCATGAACCCCAGCGCCGCTTCGTCGGCGTGGCTCACGATGGTCACGCCGAGCCCGACCCCTTCGATGAGCGGACCCATCGGGAACATGGCCCGCAATCTGGCTCCTGCGGCATAGAGGGGAAGGTCGGGACCATGGATGTTGGAGATGAACACGTTCATGACGGGCGGAGCGATGTCAGCGATCTTCATGCCCGAGATGGCCCGCATCACCGGCCCCACGGCCCGGGACGGAGCCAGAGTGGCGATACTCCCCATCAACCCCGATCCCGATCGCGCATAGAGGTCCTTTGCTGCGGTGGCCGAACGGGTGACCTCCTCCAGTCGGAGCGCGGGCCCGTCGCGGTCGACCGGGAGCGAATACAGCATGAAGGAGATCTGGTTGCCCGACGAACCGTGTTCCGGCCGACGCTCCGAGATGGGGACTCCGGCCACCAGCGGTCGGGTCGGCTCTTCGCCATGGAGGAGTGCATAGCGACGCAGGGCGCCGGCGCACACCGCCACCACCACGTCGTTGACCGATACCCCGAACCCCTGCCGGATCTGTTCGATCTCGTCGAGCGGGATGGTGGCGAAGGCAACCGATCGTCGCGGGGTCAGCGCCCGGTTGTAAGGCTGGCGCGGACCGGTGAAGGGGAGGGGAGTGTCGGCCCGGCTCCGCACCATGTCCACCGTCGAGGCCCCCACCCGCCTGAGGCTGCGGACGACGGCTTCGGGGCGATGCCACAGGTTCCCGAGCGTGACCCGTCCGAGCTCGGCGAAGCCGGGGGCGGGCGAGGGCTGCCACGGAGGTGGTCCGGCACCTGCGGCCGGTGATGGTTCGAGATCGAAGAAGGCGGCCAGGGCGAAGATGCCCGAGAGCCCGTCGGCGGCGCTGTGGTGGATCTTGGCGATGACCGCCACGTCGTCCTTGCTCACTCCCTCCACGAACCATGCCTCCCACGGGGGACGGTCGGTGGGAAGAGGGAACGAGGCGATCTCCGCGGCCACCCCGGCCAGTGCGTCGAGACCTCCTCCGTTGGCCAGGACGATGTGGTGGAGGTGGCGGTCGAGGTGGATGTCGTCGTCGTCGATCCAGACCGGATGGGTGAGTGGTCCCCGCATCAGGCGTCTGCGGAGGGGCTCGATCATCTGGAAGCGCTCCGCGATATGCGACCGGAACACCTTGTAGTCGAATTCCGAAGGGGCGTCCGAGCGGTCGAGGATCAGCGTGGCCAGCACATGGAGGTGCTGGGAAGCCGTCTCACCCGCCATGAACAGGACATCGAGGTCCGAGAGTTGCTCCACCGCTCAAGAGACTATCCACCACCGCCGCCCAGTTCCCGTCCGTTGGCCGGACCGGTGGATCTCCCCCGGGCTCGCCGCCGTCACCGGAGTGCGACCCCGGGGTTCGCCGGTCGGGGAACGGTGCCCGAGCGCCGATCCCGGCGGCTGGCTAGCATTTGGAGCCGTGGGGCCTTCTGGGGGGCGGAATGGCGGTGGAGCGACATGCCTTCTGAGGACAACCCGAGGCTGACCGACGACATCGGAGCCAGAGCGCTCGAAGCGGTCAGAACCGGTGCCTCGCTCAACGCCGATCACCGCGCCGACCCCGGCGCCCTTCGTTCGATCGGGACCTGTCGGATCTGCCGGATCTTCTGCTACCAGACCCAGGACGGGACATGGAAGCACGTCCCCTCCATCGAGGAGTGCGACCACGCCGACAACTGGATCCGTCAACGACGGGAGCTGGTGTCGATGTCCCATCGACCCTCCGATACCCGGTACTCCTGATCGCATTGTCCGGCGGGTGGCCGTGCCCGCCTGACGGCGACCGTTCGGCGGTCGGCCCCCGGCGCCGGCCGGGACGCTCCGCCCCCGGCCTCGGCCAACCGCTCCGGCGGAGCCGACGGCAACGGCCCACCGGCTTGGCGTTACCATGACGGGAACGCCGAAAGGAGGGCCGATGAGCGATCTTGGACAGCTCAAGAGGCAGACCCGCGCCGTACTCAGCGAATTGGGGTCATCGCCGGACGAGGTCGCTGAATCGCTGCGGGCCGCCGGTGTCCACGGAGTCCCCAGGGACAACCGCAGCTGTGCGGTGGCCCTCTATCTGGCCGCGCTGATGGGATCGGACCCCCGGGTCCGTGCCGTCAACGTCGGGCACTGCTCCCTCCTCATCGACACGGCGGCGCCCCCGGAGTTCCGGCCCAACGGCCGGTTGCTGGTCCAGTTGCCGAAGCCGGTCCGACAGTTCGTGGCCGCGTTCGATGCCCGGCGATATCCCACGGTCACCCGGGAGCCTGCCGAACGAACCCAGGCTCCGACGCCCGTCGTCGGATAGACGACGGACTGCTCAGGCGAAGGATTCGTCGAGCTCGCCCAACGAGTGAATGAGGTCGAGGTTGGCCGAATAGTCGACCGGGCAGGCGATCACCGAGACGGTGTCGGCGGCAAGGGCGGCGCGCAGCGTCGGCAGGAGCTCGCCAGCGCCACCGATCCGGTACCCGTGGGCGCCGAAGCTCTCGGCATAGGCCACGAAGTCGGGATTACCGAAAGACGTGTCCACATCGTGCCCGAGCTCGAGCTCCATCTTCCAACTGATCAGGCCGTAGGCGTCATCCACCCAGATCAGGATGACCATGGCGATCCCTTCGCGAACCGCGGTCTCGATCTCCTGCGAATTCATGAGGAAGGCACCGTCTCCGGTGGCCACCAGCACCTTGGCATCGGGCCGGGCGATCTTGGCGCCGATGGCCCCGGGTAGCGACCAGGCCATGGTGGACAGCCCGTTGGAGATCAGGCAGGTGTTCGGCGAGTAGGTGGGGTAGAGCCGGGCCATCCACATCTTGAGGGCACCGGTGTCGACCAGCACGATGTCGTCGGGGCCCAGCGCGGCCCGGGTGTCGGCCACGATACGGGCGGGGGCGAGTGGGAACCGGTCGTCGGCACGACCCCGTTCGAGTTCTCCGGCCAGGAGCCCTCTGATCCTCTGCTCGTCGCCCTGGCCCTCGAAGGTCCGGTCCACCGCGGCCACCAGGGCGTCGAGACTGCGTCCGATGTCGGCCTGGAGTCCGACGGCGACGTTGTAGTGGCGGTCGACTTCGGCGGGGAAGCGATGGATGTGGATGATCTGCTTGTCGCCCAGAGGATTGATGCGGGTCGGATCGAACTCCTGGAGCTCGTAGCCCACGGTGACGATCACGTCGGCCCGGTCGAAGCCGAAATTCACATAGTCGTGACGCATGAAGCCGACCGCACCGAGGGCGTGGGGATGGTCGTCGGAAAGGATCCCCTTGCCGTGGAAGGTGGTGGCCACCGGGACACCGAGCGCGTCGGCAAAACGGCGGAGGCTGTCGCCGGCGTTCGAACGGGTGGCGCCGTGCCCGGCCAGCACGATGGGGTTGACCGCGTCCCGCAGGATCGATGCCGCCCGAGCCAGCTGGCCTGAGGACGGCTCGTCCGGCCGGGGGATGTTGACCGGGAGGGGCACGGCGCCGGGCGGAGCCGGTGCCCGTTCGATGTCCTCGGGGACGGCCAGGTAGACGGCGCCCGGCCGCTCGGTCTGGGCCAGTTTGAAGGCCTTCCGGAACATCTCGGGGACCGCGCCGGGAGTGGCGATCAGGGCCGACCACTTGGTGACCGGGTCGAACATCGAGACGAGGTCCACACCCTGGTGCGACTCCTTGAAACTGCGGTCCATCCCCACCTGGGCCGAGAGGGCGATCAGCGGCGTCGAGTTGGTGGTGGCGTCGGCGGTACCCAGCAGGAGGTTGATCGCCCCCGGGCCCAGTGTCGCCGAGCAGACACCGGCTCGCCCGGTGAGCCGTCCATAGGTCTCGGCCATGAACGATGCACCCTGTTCGTGGCGCACCAGCACGTAGCGGACCGACGATCGCGACAGGGCTTCGACGAAGTGGATGTTTTCCTCGCCGGGGACCCCGAACACGTGGCTGACCCCCTCGTTCTCCAAGCAGCGCACCATCAGCTCCGCGATCGACGGCTGCGGCTCGGCCATGGCCAGCACACTACGCCGATGCCGGCACCCACGACCACGTCCCGCCGGAGCCGGCCAGGTACCCTCTGGCTCATGGATTCCGTGGTGGGCGAACCACACGACCGGGATCGATTCAAGGCCGAACGTATGGCGTTCCGCAGGACCTGGCCGGTCCTGAGGTACGTGTTCGCCCTCGCCGTCGTCGTGGTGGCCGTGTGGGCGTTGAGCGCCCATACCGACGAGCTCTCGGGTGTCCCCGAGGCGTTGGAGAACCTCAAGTGGTGGTGGGCGGTTCCGGCCGTGGTCGCCGAGGCCGCGTCCTTCGTCTGCTTCGCCCGCATGCAGTACGAGCTCCTCCGGTGTGGGGGGCGTGTGGTGCCGGGACGCCCCCTCCTCGAGGTGGCCTTTGCCTCCCAGGCGATCAACAACTCGCTCCCGGCCGGCAACGCCGTCTCCGCGGTCTACGGATTCCGGTGGTTCCGGCGCTTCGGCGCCGACGACCCACTGGCCGTCTGGGCCATCGTCGGGACGATGGTGGCGGCGATGGTCTCGCTGTCGTTGGTGGCCACCGTGGGCCTGGCCCTGGCGGCCGGGGAGGGAGCCTCACTCGACCTGATCCCCGTGCTCATCGGGGTGCTGGTGATCACCCTGGCCATCGGAACCCTCTTCGTCTACGAGCGGCCGCTGTACCTGGTCCTGACCTGGGCCATGCGCACGTCCCGGAAGATCGTGCGCCGACCCCGGGGCGATGTGGTGGCCCAGGTCGATCGGATCATGCGCCGGTTCACCTCCGTTCGGTTGGGGTGGCGGCAGATCGTGACCATCGTGGCCTGGGGGACGGCCAACTGGCTGCTCGACTGCACTTGTTTCGCCCTGATGTTCCTGGCCGTCGGCTCGACGATTCCGTGGAAGGGCCTCCTGCTGGCCTACGGGGCCGGGCAGCTGGCCGCGGCACTGCCCATCACCCCCGGTGGGCTGGGTGCAGTCGAAGGGAGCATCACCATCGCCCTGGTGGCCTTCGGCGGCGACCACGTCACCACCGTCGATGCCGTGTTGATGTACCGGCTCATCAGCTTCTGGCTCGTCCTGGTCGTCGGGTGGTCGCTGTGGGGCGAGTTGGCCCACCAGGTCAGGAAAGGGAAGTGGAGCCCGCCCGTGATGGTGGCCGACGCCGGTTCGGAGCCGCCGACCGAAGGGCGGCCCGATGCGGTGCCCCTGGCGGTCGAAGAGCGATCGGTGCCCGGATCATGATGCGGCGGCGGTGGGATCGCCGGCTTCCGACGAGCAGGTTGGCGACCGGACTGCTGGCTTGCGGGCTGGCCGCCGGGCTGGTGGCCGGCTGTACCTCGGTGCGCAGCAACCTCGGGACCGCGGACAGCGCCTGTTACCTCACCCTGCCGGCGTCGACCCGGGCGGTCGGCTCCCATGCCCGGTTGGTCGGCGTCCATCTGGTGACCCTGGCTGCGTTGCGCCGACAGACACCGGAGCTCTTCGACGCTCTGGTCCACCAACCCGCCTCCGGGCAGAAGGTCTGCCTCGTGGCCTTCGCCGGATCGTTCACCAGCGCGTCGGTTTCCAAGCCGCTCGGAAAGCCGTCGGGTCCGTTGGCGGTGGTCATCACCAAGATCCCGTCGGACGAGGTCCTCGGCACCGTCATCGTCCGTGGACCGCCACTTCATTTCGGTCATCCTCACATCGGATGATGCCAGCCCTACGGCTGTCGTGGTGGGCGTCGTCACTGCGGTGATCGTGGCCCCGGCCGGGGGCTCGAACAGCGATGCCGCCGGCGACGACGAGTAGTTCTTGATCTCGAAGCTGGTGGCGTCGCCGGCCACCTTGACGTAGCCGAGGATACCTTGGGCGGTCGTGCAGATCGTGCTCGTACCCGGGATGCCCGGCGCCACGGAAGTCGACGCACTGCATGGCGAAACCGTTCACCGTCATGGTCGACGAGGTGACCTTGTCGCCGGCCAGCCCGGCGGCCAGCGAGAAATCCTTCAGGAAGGTGATCCAGTGGGCGGGGGTGTAGAAGTCGAAGATCTTGTTCTCGGTCGCGGCGGTGGCCGGGTCCAGCTTCTGACACGACCACGTCGAGCACCGGAGCCGGCGGCCGGTGGCGAGCAGGAGTATTCGCCGGAGCTGTTGACGATGATGTCCACGCCGGCGTCCTGAGGCGGCGGTCGCCGGCGTTTCGGTGAAGGCCAGTCCCTCCGGCGGCTGGACGGCGTAGACGATCGTCGCCGGGGCGCTGCCGGTGGTCACGTAGGTGGCTTCGAATGTCGACGCTCTCGCCGGATTGCATCCTGTCGGTGAAGGTATCGATGGTGGCCTTGTTGCCCTCGACGTCGTGGACCGCCTTCTTCGCCGGGTTGACCACGCCACATCCGGTGGCGACGAGGGCACCCAGCCATCAGAATGGCCATCGCCGCTTCCGCTGGCCCGGTGGGCCGTGGCCAACGATCCGGACCGTGCCCTGTCAGCTGCCACGTACCGCCTCCTGGTTCGCCGCCACCCAAGCACCTGGCCGGCGTGGGCCCCCGGGGCCAGGATACGACGCCGCCGGCCGGAAACCGTCGACCGTGCCGGCGGGCAACGGTCGGGGCCTAGGATCGGCGCCATGTCGACCGCCCCGCTGGCCCAGTCCGAACGGGGCGTCCTGTGCGATCTGTTCACCGACCTCGGGCCGGAGGCGCCGACACTGTGCTCGGGCTGGACCACCGCCGATCTGGCCGCGCATCTGGTGGCCCGCGAACGGCGCCCGGACAGCGGGCCCGGACTGGTCTGGCCCCCTCTGGCCGGCCACACCGACAAGGTCCGCCGTTCCATCCGCGACCGGACGCCGTGGGTGGAGCTGGTCGCCACCGTCCGCCGCGGGCCTCCTGTATTGCTGCGCCAGCGTGGACGGGCCGATGAACACCATCGAGTTCTTCATTCACGTCGAGGACGTCCGACGCGCCCAGCCGGAGTGGGAGCCCCGGCCCCTCGCCCCGGAGCTGGCCGACGCCCTGTGGGCAGCGGCTCGGAGCGGGCGGGATGGCCAAGCAGCGTCTCCGGCACCGTCGAGATCACCTCACCGGGCCACGGCTCGAAGGAGAGCGGGAGTGGGCCCCGGCTCACCGTGGCCGGCGATCCCGGCGAGCTCACGCTGTTCACGGCCGGACGCCAGCGCGGCGGCGCGAGTGGAGATCAGTGGCGACGCCGAGCTCGCGGCCCGGTTGCGCGACGCCTCGCTCGGCATCTGACCGCTCGGTCGCATCGGCCTCCACCCGCTGACCCCGGTCGGCCCCCGCGGTTGACAGGGGTCCCGCCGGCGGGTGGATGATGGGGCCATGGGCCGGACCTATGAGGTGATCGACGAGCGGCTGGCCGGCTGGCTCGTCGCCCAACCGGTCTTCTTCGTATCGACAGCACCGCTCGACGGCGCCGGATTGGTCAACTGCTCGCCGAAGGGCAACCGGGACGAGTTCGCCGTGTTGGACGGTCGCTCGGTGGCGTACCTCGACCAGACGGGCAGCGGGGTCGAGACCATCGCCCACCTCCGCGAGAACGGCCGGATCGTGGTCATGTTCTGCGCCTTCACCGGGCCTCCCCGCATCGTGCGCCTGCACGGCACGGGCCGGGTGCTGCCGGCCGGAGGTGACCGAATTCGCCCTCCTGGCCGATCGGTTTCCGGGAGGGGCCGGGGCGGGCGTGCGCTCGATCATCGTGATCCATGTCAGCCGGGTCGCCGATTCGTGCGGGTACGGGGTTCCCCTCATGTCCTTCGAGGGGCACCGCCCGACGATGGACGAGTGGTCCGCCCGGAAGGGTCCCGAGGGCATCCGGAGGTACCAGACCGAGCACAACGCCACCAGCCTCGACGATCTCGAGGGGCTTCCCGCCGACTAGCGGCGAAGGAACGGAGCCGGCGGGGTCGGCACCCCTCGGCCGCTCCACCCGTGCCCGGCAGAGGCCTGGTCCGTGCCTGGCCGGGCCGCCTGCTCCCGCCTGCTCCCGTCTCCTCCCGGCCGCCACCGGCTCCCCCCGGCCCGGCCGGGTTCAAGGTGGAGGTCCAACTGGTCGAAAAGATGGGGACCACCTGCATGAAAGCCAGGAATCGATGTCCGACGATCTTGAATCCCGTGTGTTGACGAGGACGGACGCGTCCCCGTCGAACGTGCCGGGACAAGAGCCGGACCAGGTGCCCCATCGCCGATTGAACCCCACCCACCTGGCCTATCTGATGGGTCCGGCTGCGTTCGTGGTGATTCTCCTGTTGATGAAGTTCGACCTCGTGGTCCGCGAGTCGGCCTGGCTCTGGCTCGCCGTCTTCATCACCGTCCCGGCGGCCAGCTTCGTCACCGACGCGCTGTACAGCCGCGCACCCTTCGCCATTCCGGCTCCACGCTCGGGTGGCCGTGCAGGCGGCTGCGGTGACCACGGTCATCTACCTGAGCGGCTGGGGTCCCGTCCTCTCCGGTGCCTTTGCCTTCCTGGCCCTGGAGAATGTCGCCCACGGGGGGTCGCGGGTGTGGCGGATCACCGCGCTGTGGAGCCTGGTGGGCATCGTGTGCGGGCAGGTGGGCATCACCGAAGGATGGTTGCCCTCCGAGTTGGCCATCCATGAGGCCAACGCGTTGGCCGTCATGGGTGCGTTCGTGCTCCTCTTCATCATCCGGATGGCCGGCGCCGCCATGGAGCAGAAGGAGGACGCCGAGGCCTCGACCCGCTTGAGCGAAGACCGCTTCCGGTCGTTGATCCAGAACTCCTCCGATGTGACGCTCGTGATGGGTTCCGGCGGCCTGTGCAGCTATGTGAGCCCGGCCATCGAACAGCTGCTCGGGTTCGAGCCGAGTGACCTCATCGGTCGTCGGGCCACCGACTTCGTCCACCCTGACGAACGCGAACGGATCCGGAACCGGATGGAGTCACAACTGCAGGCCTCACCGGAGACCGCACCCATCCAGTTCCGGATGGAGCGAGCCGACGGTACCTGGCGCGATGTGGAGGCAGTGGTGGCCGACCAGCGCGACCGACCGTCGGTAGGGGGCTATGTGGCCAACGTCCGGGACATCACCGAGCGAAAGGAGTTCGAGGCGCTCCTGGCCCACCGGGCCCTCCACGATCCGCTGACCGGCCTGGCCAATCGGCAGCTGATCCTCGACCGGGCCGAACAGATGCTGGCCCGGTCGCGGCGAACGTTCGATCCGGTGGCCGCCTATTTCATCGACCTCGACAACTTCAAGGACGCCAACGACTCCCTCGGCCATGAGGCCGGCGACAAGCTTCTGCAGGCGGTGGCCGGAAGGTTCGCCGGGCTGCTGCGGGCCAGCGACACGGTGGGTCGGCTGGGCGGGGACGAGTTCGTGATCCTGGCTGAGGGCAGCTCCATCGCCGCCGGACCCGAAATGGTCGCCGAACGGATCCGAGAAGTGCTGCGCGAGCCGTTTCTGGTCGATGGCTTCGAGGGCCTGCCCATCTCGATCACGGCCAGCATCGGCATCGCCACCGGTGACCGGTCGACGGCCCAGGAGCTCCTCCGGGACGCCGATATCGCCCTCTACCGCACCAAAGCCGCCGGGCGGGACGGGTGGGTCCTGTTCGAGCCGGCCATGCAGTCCGCCGCCGTCGACCGCCTCGAGCTGAAGTCGGATCTCGACGCTGCGCTCGCCGGTCATCAGTTCTTCCTCCTCTACCAACCGATCTTCGATCTCGACAGCGCCACCATCCGGGGAGTGGAGGCGCTGATCCGCTGGCAGCACCCCACCCGGGGTGTCATCGCCCCCAATGACTTCATTCCCGTGCTCGAGGACAGCGGGATGATCGTCGAAGTCGGGCGCTGGGTGTTGCAGACGGCGTGCGCGCAGGCCGCATCCTGGCACGCCCAGGGGTTCGACACCACGATGTCCGTCAACGTGTCCATGCGCCAGCTGGAGACCGAGCAACTCATCGACGACGTGGAGGAGGCGCTGGCCACGACTCATCTGGATGCGGGCTCCCTGATCATCGAGGTCACTGAGTCCACCCTCATGCGGGACGCCAACGCCACGGTGTCCCGTCTGAAGCGGCTGAAGGAGATCGGCGTCCTCATCGCCATCGACGACTTCGGCACCGGCTACTCGTCGCTGGCCTACCTGCGCCAGTTTCCGGTCGACGTGCTCAAGATCGACAAGTCGTTCATCGCCGAGATGGACGGCACGCCGAACTCTTCGGCACTCATCCATACCTTGGTCGAACTGGGCCGGACCCTGGGCCTGGTCACCCTGGCCGAAGGTATCGAGGACCACACCCAGCTGGAGGCGCTGCGCGACGAACTGTGCGACCGGGGTCAGGGGTTCATCCTGTCCCGACCGGTTCCCTCGGCCGAGATCGAGGCCCTCCTCGTCCAGCCCGCTTCGGAACGGGCGCTCCGCCCGCCGACACGCACGCTGCGCTGAGCGCCCGGGGCGGGTCGGCTTCCACACGGGCGACCTTGCTCGTCGCCGTGGGCCGTGCGACATGATGGTGGGGCTCCGGTCCGTAACCGCTCCCGGACCGGGCGATCGACCGACGGGAGGTCTCCATGGTCTGGCCAGTCGACACCCACGAGGTCCTGAACCAGGCCCCGCCGCTCGAGGACTACGACGTCTTTGCCGCCGACCCGGCTCTCGGCGAGGGCATCGACCGGGAGGGCGGGAGATGGGCCCGACCCGGGCTCACCGCGCTGGGCGCGCTGGCCGGCACCGGGGCCGTCCAGGAGTTGGGGCGGTTGGCCAACGAGCACCGTCCGGTCCTGCACACCCACGACCGGTACGGCCAGCGGATCGATGTCGTCGAGTACCACCCCGCCTATCACGACCTGATGAGGACGTCCTTGCACCACGGGCTGCACTCGGGGCCGTGGGCCGACCCGCGGCCCGGGGCCCACGTGGCCCGGGCCGGCAAGGTCATCGTCTGGTACCAGGTCGACGCCGGTCACATCTGTCCCGTTTCGATGACCTACGCCGTCGTCCCGGCCCTCCGGCACCAACCCGAGGTGGACCGGACCTGGGAACCGATGATCTGTTCGACCACCTACGACCCCGACAACCGGCCCCCGGCCGAGAAGGCCGGGGTGACCTGCGGCATGGCCCTCACTGAGAAGCAAGGCGGTTCCGACGTCCGGGCCAACACCACCCGGGCCGTACCCGTCGGCGGTGACGACGGCACCTACCGGCTGACCGGGCACAAGTGGTTCTGTTCGGCACCGATGTCCGACGCCTTCCTGATGCTGGCCCAGGCGCCCGGCGGGATCAGTTGCTTTCTCGTCCCCCGGTGGAAGCCCGATGGCACCCGGAACCCCATCCGCATCCAGAGGCTGAAGGACAAGCTCGGAGACCGGTCGAACGCGTCCAGTGAGATCGAATTGCTCGACGTCTCGGGGCAGCTGATCGGCGAGGAGGGCCGGGGCGTACGGACGATCATCGAGATGGTCAACCACACCAGGCTCGACTGCATCCTCGGCTCGACCTCGATCATGCGCCAGGGGGTGGCCCAGGCCACGTGGCATGCCGCCCACCGGTTCGCGTTCGGCAAGCTCCTGGCCAGCCAACCCCTGATGGCCAACGTGCTCGCCGACCTGGCCGTCGAGTCCGAGGCCGCCACCGCGGCCGCCCTCCGACTGGCCCGGGCCTTCGATGCCGAAGCGGGCGACGACCACGAGCTCCTGCTGCAACGCCTGCTGACCCCGATCGTGAAGTACTGGACCTGCAAACGGGCCCCGCAGCACGCGGCCGAGTCGCTCGAGTGCCTGGGGGGAAATGGATACGTCGAGGAGTCAGGCATGCCCCGACTGTTCCGCCAGAGCCCGGTCAACGGCGTCTGGGAGGGATCGGGCAACGTGATCTGTCTCGATGTGCTCCGGGCCCTGGCCCGCGAGCCGTCGGCCCTCGACGCCTACTGGTCAGAGGTCGGGCTGGCCGATGGCGGTGATGCGCGTCTGGCCCGGGCCGTCGACGATCTCCATGTCGACCTGAAGGAGCCGGTGACGCTCGAGCCCCGGGCCCGCTCGGTGGTGGAGCGGATGGCGCTCGTGTTCCAGGCCTCCCTGCTCGTCCGGTTCGCCCCCGACGCCGTCGCCGAGGCCTTCTGCGGGTCGCGACTGGGCGGCGGGGCCGGCACCTTCGGGACCCTGCCGGCCGGATGCGACACCGCCTCCATCCTGGCCCGGCATACACCGGTGTGATGTCAGACAGGGCCCCGGTCGTCGCCCCCCGGGGCCGCCGGCCCGGCATGGCGGTCGAGCGGCACGGTGCCCAGGACGTCGTAGACGGCGGGACCGGCCCCGAGTAAGGACGCCATCACCGCGATCTGGTCTACGGCGAAGTGCCCGCCGACGGGGGTGCCGCGGAGACCGACGGGTCCACGACCCTGGCCCCCGACCCGGGCCAGCGTGACGTGGCCGGCGTAGCGCGGTTCACCGCCTCGCCCCCATCTCGCGGTGAGGGCGCGCACCCTCACCGCCAGGTCGTCGAGCCCGCCCACCGGGACGTACAGCACCCGTCGGCCCGGGAACCAGTCGGTGGCCGGGCCTAGCACGGCGTCGACGGCACCGACCCCGGACAGGCCGGCGCCGAGAGCGTCGACGACTCCATCCGGCTCATCGACCTCGCCCAGGAAGCGAAGGGTGATGTGCCACTGGGCCGGGGTCGTCCACCGGAGGCGCTGATGGTCGGGGCGGGGAAGGGTGGCGAGGAGCTCGGTGATCGGGTCGGGGAGGCTGACCGCCACGAAGAGGCGCACGGGTGCAGTCTGCACGCCGCCGGCGCCGGCTCGGGCGCACCACCGCCCGACCGGTCCCAGGTGGCCGCCTACGCTGGTGCCGCGTGCCTGTCCGACGGGAAGGGGAGCCGTGAAGCTCGACCAAGCGGTGATCGAGGAGCTCATGGTCGGCCCCGGCGAGGCAGCCCGGCTGGACGGACGGTCCACCGAATCGACCATGGTCGACTGGCTCGGGGCCCAGGGGGCGAAGCCCAAGGCTACGGCCAGGAAGAAGCTCGCTTCCATCGTCGACGATCTGAAGGCATCACAGGAACTGCTGTGGGCCAGCGACACCTTCGGTCTCCTCCTCATCGTCCAGGGCATGGATGCCGCCGGCAAGGACGGGACCATCAAACACGTCATGTCGGGGGTGAACCCACAGGGCTGCGAGGTCGTGTCGTTCAAGGAGCCGAGCGGCGAGGAGCTCGACCACGACTTCCTCTGGCGCTACAGCAAGGCGCTGCCCAAGCGGGGTCGGATCGGCATCTTCAACCGCTCCTACTTCGAGGAGGTGCTGGTGGTCCGGGTCCATCCCGAGCTCATGGAGCGATCCCATGCCGAGGCGCGACCCCGGTCGCCGGACCCGGTGTGGCCCAGCCGGTTCGAGGACATCAACGCCTTCGAGCACCACCTCCACCGCACAGGGACCCGGATCGTGAAGGTCTATCTGCACCTCTCCCGGGATGAACAACGCAAGCGCCTCCTCGAGCGGCTGGACGACCCGGCCAAACGCTGGAAGTTCTCGGAGGCGGACCTGGCCGAGCGCCGGTACTGGCACGAGTACCGTGTCGCCTACGAGGAGGCGATCACGGCCACGTCGACGGCCTGGGCGCCGTGGTACGTGGTCCCGGCCGACCACAAGTACGAGCTGCGGGCCCTGGTCGGCGGCATCCTGGTCCACGCCATCGATCAGCTCGACCTCCGCCATCCCGAACCTGAAGATGTGGCCGTACTCGAGCGGGCCAGGGCCGAACTGCTGGCCGACTGCTGACCGCCGTGTGCCGGCGCCCGACGCCGGGGGCCAGGGTCAGGCCGGGGTCGCGGCGAGCACCGGTTCGGGCTCAGGATCGCGATCAGGATCGCTCGGCATGGCCTCGTGGACATCGTGGCGGGACGCCCGGATGAGCGTGCCGGTGGCCACGGCGGCCAGCAACAGGAGGAGGGCACTGACCGAGAACGCCGTGGTGTAGCCGTGGACCACGGCGGCCCGTGCCGTTGCCGGACTGTGGGCGTGACTGGTCAGGAACGTCGCCGCCGCTGAAGCGGCGATGGTGTTGAGCAGCGCGGTTCCGAGCGAGCTGCCCACCTGTTGGGTCGTGTTGACCAGGGCGCTGGCCACGCCGGCATCCTTCGGTTCGACCCCGATGAGGGCGGTGCTGCTCATCGGGACGAAGGTGATCCCCATCCCGAGGCTGACCAGGACCTCGGGTGGGAGGACGTGGGCGGCAAAGGTGCTGTCGATCCCGAGACGGGTGAACCAGACCAGCCCGGCGGTGCCCATCAGGAGCCCGACCATCATCAACGACCGGGGTCCGAACCGCGGGAGCAGCCGGCTGGCCACCGCCGCGCCGACGATGATCCCGCCGGAGAAGGGCAGGAAGGCGAACCCGGTCTTGAGGGCCGAGTAGTGCAGCGTGCCCTGGAAGAAGTAGGTCAGGAACAAGAAGGTGCCGAGCATCGCGCTTCCCACCAGCAGAGCAGCCAGGTAGGCCCCGCCGCGGTTGCGATCGAGGACCACCCGCAGCGGGAGCAGCGGGTGCGGGGAACGCATCTCGATGATCACGAAGATGACCAGCATGGCCACGGCGCCGGTCAGCATGGCCACCGTGGTGGGCGCGCCCCAGCCATCGGTGGCGGCGATGGTGAACCCGTAGACGAGGAGGAACAGGCCGGCGGTGACCGCAGCGGCGCCCGGCAGGTCGTAGCCGGACCGAGCGATCCCTTTGCTCTCCCTGATCACGCGGGTGACGGCAAAGGCGGTGATCAACGCGATCGGCACATTGATGAGGAGGGTCCACCTCCACGATGCGAACTGGGTGAGCGTTCCACCGAGCACGAGCCCGATGGCCGCCCCGCCGCCGGCGATCCCTCCATAGACCCCGAAGGCACGGGCACGTTCGCGCGGTTGGGTGAAGGTGACGGTGAGCAGCGAGAGGGCGGCGGGCGCCATCACCGCGGCGAAGGCACCCTGCAGGGCGCGGGCGCCGAACAGCATGGCCGGGCTCTGGGCCAGCCCCCCGAGGGCGGAGGCGGCGCCGAATCCGAGCAGGCCGAAGAAGAACATCCGGCGTCGACCCAGGTAGTCGGCGATCCGACCACCGAGCAGGAGCAGGCTGCCGAAGGCGAGGGTGTACGCACTCATGACCCATTGGCGGTCGGCCACCGAGATGTGCAGGGCCCGCTGCGCCGACGGCAAGGCCACGATGACGACGGAGGCGTCGAGGACGATCATCAATTGGGCCACCGCGATGACCGCCAGGGCCCAGTAGCGGCGGGGATCGGGTGCGGTTGCCGGTCGATCTTCGTCAGGGGCCATCTCGGCGACGCTCATCGGTTTCCTCCGTGACCTGGCACTCGGGTTGCGGCCTCGGTATCCGGCGGCTGGCGGGGAAGCATGGCGTCGGACCCCGGAACTCGGTAGAGTCGGAACGGACATTCCGGTTAATCCTCACTATACGGAACGGTGGTTCCGATTGTCAAGCCTCGACCCGGTGGTGGTTCCCGCCACGAGACGGGGCCGGCCATGAGAGAGGGGGAAGCGTGGACGAAGTGACTGCGGCGAGGACCGTGGTTGACCCGCGGGACGATTCCGGTCCGGCGTCGACGGCCGGACGGCCGATGCGGTCCGACGCGGTGAAGAACCGGCTGCGGATCCTCGAGGCCGCCGAGGAGGTGTTCGCCGCTCGGGGAGTGGCGGCACCGATCGACGAGGTGGCGGAGCGGGCCGGCGTCGGGGTCGGGACCCTCTACCGCCACTTCCCGAACAAGGAGGCGCTGTTCGAGGCGATCGTCATCACCCGCCTCGAGGAGTTGGCCCGCACGGCCAGCGCCCCTCCCGGTCCCGGTGACCCCGGCGACGCGTTCTTCTCGTTCCTGCGCCAGTTCGCCGGCAAGGTGTCCAACAAACACGATCTCATCGACGCCCTGGGCGCCGCCGGCATCGATATCAAGTCGAGCTGTGCGGCGAGGGCCGAGGAGCTGGAGGCCGGCGTCACCGCGATGCTCGATCGGGCCAAGGCGGCAGGGAGTGTCCGGGACGGCGTCACCACCCGCGAGGTGATCGGGCTGGTGGTGGGGACGTGCCAGGCGGCGGAGCAGACCGAGCTCGACGCCGATTCCCGCCAGCGCATTCTGGAGATCGTCTGCGACGGGCTCCGACCCCCGCGCCGACCGCGGCGAATCGGAGCACCGAGGTCGGCGGCGTCCCGTGTGGGTGCCTCCGCCCGTGCGTCGGTGGCGACCCGGTGAACGCCGCCGGACCCGGCAAGATTTCTCGTCTCGCTCTTGCACTGCCGAAGTTTTTTGTCTATATTGACAAGTGCTGAATCCCCATTGACAAGTAATAAAGGCGTCGTGGTGGAGAAGGTGTCGTAGCTGGTCGAGGGGTTGCGGCGGAAGGAAATGGCGGGTTATGTTCCCTGATCATGGTCGGGGATTTTGGCGCGTCTATTCGTAAATCATTTGCTCGCTCAGCGCCGGGCGTCGCCGTTCGGGCCGGGGCCGCCGGTGGGGAGTTCGAGTGACCGGCCCGGCCCGGGACGACGACCCCGAGCTCCTCGCCGAACAGGAGCACCTCGACCGGGCCCACCTGGCCCTGGCCGAGATGCGCCGTCGGGCCGAGAGCCTGCTCGGGGACGTGCGGAGCGCCGGGAATCCCGACCTCGACTACGAGGCGGCGTTGGTCCACCGCGTCGCCGTTCTGGCCGAGAGCCCGCGCCCGCTGCTCTTCGGGCGCATCGACGAGGAGGGCGACCACTCCTGGCACATCGGTCGGCGCCACGTCGAGGACCGAGCCGGGGACCCGGTCGTCGTGGACTGGCGGGCCCCTGTCTCGGTGCCCTTCTACCGGGCCGGGGCGGCCGACTCCTACGGGCTGAAGCGGCGTCGCCAGGTCATGGTCGACCGGCGCCGGGTCGTCGCCGTGGCCGACGATCTCTTCGGGGCCCACGGGGACGACCCGACCGGCACCCGCCTCCGGGGCGGCGACGCGCTGCTCGCCGAACTGGAACGGGCCCGCACCGGCGAGATGCTCGACATCGTGGCCACCATCCAGGCCGAGCAGGACGAGATCATCCGGGCCCCGCTCGATCTGCTCATCGCCGTGCAGGGCGGACCGGGGACCGGGAAGACGGCGGTCGGACTCCACCGGGCGGCCTACCTGCTCTACAACCATCCGGCCCTGTCCCGGGCCGGGGTCCTGGTCATCGGGCCCAGCCGCGCCTTCCTGCGCTACATCTCCCAGGTGCTGCCGTCACTGGGCGAGGAGGCGGTGATCCAGACGACCGTCGCCGATCTCGTGCCCCGGGCCAAGGTGACCGGCGAGGACCCCGACGACGTGCGCCGGCTCAAGGGCGATCCACGCATGGCCGACGTGCTCGCCGCGGCCCTGGAGCAACGTCGCCGCCACGTGGAGGGTGACGTCACCCTGTCCGCCCGGTTCGCCACCTGCGTGGTGCCGGCCGGCGTACTGAACCAGCTCGCCGATTCGATCGCCGCCAGCCCGGTTCCCTACAAGTCGGGCCGGGCGGCCCTGCGGGCGAGGGTGATCAGCCTGGTTCGCCAACGACTGCGGGCGTCGGGTCGGTTCGAGGCCAACGAGCCGTGGCTCGATCGTGAGGTGTCGACCAGCGATGCCTTCCGCAACCTGCTCGATCACCTGTGGCCGTCGGTGTCCCCGACCACCCTCGTGCGCGACCTCCTGACCGGTGAGGATCGGCTGCGGGCGGCCGCCGCCGGCCTGCTGACCGCTCCCGAGCGCGCCCTCCTGCTCGGTCCGAGGGGCAGTCGGACCCGATCGGGATGGACGGCCGACGACCTCCCCCTGCTCGACGAAGCCGAGGCGCTGGTCAGCGGTCGATCACGTTCCTACGGGCACATCGTGGTCGACGAAGCGCAGGATCTCAGCCCCATGCAGTTCCGGATGCTGGCTCGCCGCGCACCCGCCGGATCAATAACCGTGCTCGGCGACCTGGCCCAGGCCACCGGCGCCTGGACCTACGGGAGCTGGGACGAGATCCTGGACCATCTGCCCACCGGGGCGGCCGTCCGTCGGGACGAGCTCACGCTCGGCTACCGTGCCCCCGGGCAGGTGCTCGAGCTCGCCTCCCGGCTGCTGCCCGTGGCCGCCCCGGCGGTGAAGCCGACCCGGTCGATCCGTCCGGGGCTGGAGGGCCCCCGCATCTCGAGGGTCGGACCCGACCGGCTCTTCGCCGAGAGCCTCGACGAAGCGGGACGGCTGGCCGATGGGGAGCTCCTCGTCGGGCTGGTGGTGGCCCCCGGTCACCTGGCCGGGATGGTCGCCGAGGCCGGCACCCGCCACGACGTCGGCCTCCTCGACCGGGACGGGATCACCCGACCCGTCACGCTGGTGGCCGCGCCGGCGGTGAAGGGGTTGGAGTTCGACGCCGTCGTCGTGGTCGAACCGGCGGCCATCGCCGGTTCCGACGTCCGCGGTCTCCGGCTCCTCTATGTCGCCCTGACCAGGCCCATCCGCCACCTCAGCATCGTGCACGCCGAACCCCTCCCGCCCGCCCTGCTGACCGGATAGCGCAGGCCGGCGGACGGTCGATGGGCCGTCACGTGAAGAGGACCGAGACACTCTCCCGGTTGGCGATCCTCCGGATGGCCTCGCCGAGCAGACTGGCCACCGACACCACTTCCACCTTCGGCGAGAACTCCACGGGTTGGGTCTCCACACTGTCGGTCATGAACAGCCGTTCGATGGCGCTCCCGTCGATCCGGTCGATGGCCGGTCCGGCCAGCAGCCCATGGGTGACGGCGGCGTACACGGATCGGGCACCGCGTTCGACCAGGACCCTGGCCGCGTCGACCAGGGTCCCCGCCGAGATGGTGAAGTCGTCGACGATGAGAGCCGTGCACCCCTCGACCGAACCGATCAGTTCGGTGACCTCGGCCGTCTCGGAGTGGTCGACCCGTCGCTTGTCGGCGATGGCCAGGGGAGTGCCCAACCGCTCCGACCACTGTCGGGCTTTCTTGGCGAACCCGGCATCAGGGGCCACCACGACCAGGTCGGGGAGGGCCTTGGTGGCGATCACCTCGCACAGCACGGGCAGTGCGTAGAGGTCGTCCACGGGGACCTTGAAGAACCCCTGGACCTGGGGGGCATGGAGGTCGAGGGTGATCACCCGGTCGACACCGGCCGCCTCGATGGCATCGGCGCACACCCGGGCGCGGATGGACACCCGGGGCTCGTCCTTCTTGTCGCCCTTGGCATAGCTGAAGTAGGGGATGACCGCGGTGACCGACGCCGCACTGGCCCGCTTGAGGGCATCGATCCAGAACAACAACTCCATGAAGTTGTCGTTGGCCGGGAAGCCGGTTCCCTGGACGAGGAAGACGTCCCGGCCGCGGACGTTGTCGAGCACCCGCACGAAGAGATTGCCTTCCGAGAACCTCAGTGTCTCGCCCGCACTCAGGGGGCACCCGAGGTGGTCGGCGATGGCTCCTCCCAGCTTGCGACTGGCCGATCCGGCGAAGAGGAGGAACTCGTCCGTCACCGCCTCAATCTAGCCCGCGGCCGGCCGGGGGAACCCACCCGGGTCAGGTGCGGAGCGCATGCCAGATGCCGGCGGCCAGCGCCTCGGCTCCTTCGTCCAGCGGTCGTCTGGTCAGGTTGTGCACCATCCTCCGTCCGTACTCGAGGAGGGGTCCGAGGAACAGTGCCGCGGAGATCTCGTGGGGCATCGACCTGATGGCCCCGGCGGCGGCCGCCTCCTTGAGCCACCGGTCCAACTCGATGCTGAACCGGCCGGTCTCCTCCTCCAGCATCTCGCGACCGGCCTCGGACAGCTCCGACTCGTCCCAGTGCAGCATGATCCGGGCCAGGGCCCGGTGCGAGTCGATCCATCGGACGTGGAATTGCACGGCCGCCCGGATGCCGTCCTGCGACCCGTCGTGACCCCGGAGGGAGTCGGTAATCCCGGCCCGGTAAGCAGACAACGCCCGGGAGTAGAGGTGGGCCAGGATCTCGTCCTTCGATGCGAACTGGTGGTAGATGCTGCCGATGCTCGCTCCCGACTCGATCCGGATGTCCTCGATCATGGTCCCGTTGACCCCGAGGCGGTCGAAGCAGCGCAAGGCGGCGTCGAGTATCTCGGATCGCCGGCGTGCCCCCGACGGTGTCGCGGTCCTGGGCATGGCTCCCTCTGGACGGTGGGTTGGTAGAGAAGTATTCTAGAGAAAGATTCTAGTCGTGGCCAGGGCCATCCGGCCCGGAGCCGCGCCCAGCTCGAAGGGGGAGTGGCGATGAACACCAACGATGGCCAGGAGCCGGGCCCGCCGGTCCGGGTGGCCTTTGTCCAGTCCCTGTGGCACGAGGAGATCGTGGATTGCTGCCGCCGCTCGTTCGTCCGCGAGATGGCCACCCTCGATGTCACCGGCGACCGGATCGAGGTCTTCCAGGTGCCCGGGGCGTTCGAGATCCCCCTCCACGCCCAGCGTCTGGCGGCCAGCCGCCGGTACGCCGCCGTCGTCGCCGCCGGACTGGTCATCGACGGCGGCATCTACCGCCACGAATTCGTGGCCGACGCGGTGATCAGCGGGTTGATGCAGGTGCAGCTCGAGACGGGGGTACCGGTCATCTCGGCCGTCCTGACCCCCCATCACTTCCACGAGCACGGCGAGCACGGCGAGTTCTTCGCGGGTCATCTCGAGGTGAAAGGCGCCGAAGCGGCCCGGGCCTGCGCCGCAACCGTGCGCGGCCTGGCCCGGCTCCCGGTCACCGCCCCGGCCTGAACGGCCAGCGGCCCGCGCTACGGTCCGAGGTCCCACAGGAGCCGGTAGTAACGGGTCCGTTCCCAATCGGCGGCCACGCCGTACGCGGACAGGAGGCAGTCCTCCCACCCGGGGCCGAAATTCCATTGCGTGCTCCAAGTGGCGACGGCCAGATCGGCCCATCGGTCCCCGACGCCCAGGGCACCGAGGTCGACGTGGCCCGTCCACCGTCCGTCGTCGCCCAGCAACGTGTTCGGGGCACAGGCGTCACCGTGGCAGACGACCAGACGGTCGACGGCCGGCGGGTCGTCGAGCTCGGCCAACGCCCGGTCGACCGGAAGATGCTGATGTTCCTCGTGCCAGGCCACCTGATCGATCAGCCCGAACGACGCTCGCCGCCGGGCTTCGGCCAACCGGTCGTCGACGGACCAGGAGAACGGACACCGGTCGACCGGTAGGGCCTCATGGAGGGCCCGGAGTCCCTCGCCGACTGCGGTCACCGCCACCCGCGGGCTCCGCTTCCATCGGGTGCTGACGGCGGAGTCTCCCGGGAGGGCGGCAGTGATCAACCAGCTGCCCGAGTCGTCACCTCCCGAACCGAGGACGGCAGGGACGGGTGTGAACGCTGCCGCCCATGACAGGCGATCCGCCTCGATGGTCGGATCGACGCCGGACCAGGCCGGCGCCCACTTGACGAAACGTCGGCCCCCCCGACCGGAGATCTCGAAGGTGATGCCACCGATCTGGTTCTCCCACACGGCCCGGACCGCGTCGCCGCCGGCCAGCGCGTCGAGCGCGGCCGGTGTCCCGACGGCCCGGTCGGGAGGGCCGGCGATCACGTCATGCCGGCCGGTGGTGCCGCGTCGCGGAGTCGGTCCTCGGCTCGGTCGGGAGCCCCGATGGCATCGAGCCCCAGCAGGGCGGCGCCGAGGACGGGGGCGGCGTCGAGCGGGCGGAACCGGGCCCGCGGGGCCACGGCCCGGACCCGGCTCTCGACGTGCTCGGCGAACCCGCGGTACCCGCTGTCGAACACGCCACCACCCAGGACGACCTCGACGTCCTCCCCCTCCACCCCGAGCCGGCCCACCATGGCGGTGATCATGGTGGCCACCTCGTCGGCCAGGAGGGTCACCGCCTCGATGGCCGGGGCATCCCCACCGCCGGCGGCGTCGAGGCAGACCCGGGCCAGCTCGAAGAGTCGTCCGTACTCGAGTTCGCCGGTGTAGACCGCGGTCAGGACCGCCTCCGGGTCGGGGAGGTCGAAGTGGGCCGGGACCAGCCTGGTGAGGGCGGTCGGACCGCCGCGCCCGTCGCCTGACCGGAGGGCGAGCCCGAGGGCCCGAACGCCCAGCCACGAACCTCCGGGGGTGAAATCGCCGGACAGTTCGGCCAGGGACGGGAACCGCTCGATGGCGCCGTCGGGTCCGAGGCCCACACAGTTCAGCCCGGAGCCGCACACCACGGCGATGCCCCATCCCGATCGGGCGCCGGCCCTGAGCACGGCCAGGGTGTCGTTGCGGACGAGGTCCGAGGCGGTCCACCCCCGAGCCTGGATGGCAGAGCCGAGGCGCTCCTCGTCGACGGGGAAATCGACCCCGGCCAGGCAGTAGGCGCCGGTTCGGAGGGCGGGGCGGGCCGTCGGGTCGACCCCGGCCGCTCCGAGCGCCTCCGAGATGGCCCCGTCGAGGGCGTCCATGGCCCCGTCGAGGCCGGAGAACTGGTGGTTGGAACCACCGCCCCGGGCCGCCCCCAGCAGGGCGCCGTCTGCGGACACGACCCAGACGTCGGTCTTCGACGCCCCACCGTCGACGGCCAGGACCGCCGGCTGGGCCGATCCCGGGTCTGTCATCTCCGCCTCCGGTTGGCTGTCATCCCGACGATGTTACGTTCGGTGCGTGGGAACGAAAGTGGCCGTGGTCGGGGGCGGGAGCACCTATACGCCGGAGCTGGTCGACAGCCTGTGCGCCCACGAGGACCGGCTGGTGGTCGACGAGCTGGTGCTGGTCGACCCGGATACGGACCGGCTCGAAGTGGTCGGCGGACTGGCCGGGCGGATCCTGCACCAACGGGGCTGGGCGGGTAAGTTGGAGACGACCGATGACCGTCACCGGGCCATCGACGGCGCCGACTTCGTCGTCATCCAACTGCGGGTCGGTGGGCAGGCGGCCCGCCACACCGACGAGACACTCCCCATCGGCTACGGCTGCCTCGGCCAGGAGACGACGGGTCCGGGAGGTTTGGCCAAGGCTCTGCGCACCGTACCGCTGGTGCTCGAGATCGCTGAGGACACCGCCCATCGTGGCGCCCCCGGCGCCTGGGTCGTGGACTTCACCAATCCGGTCGGCATCGTCACCCAGGCCCTGGTCGACGACGGGCACCGAGCCGTCGGCCTGTGCAATGTGGCCATCCACGTCCAGCGTCGCATCGGGCACTATCTCGGTGTCGACCCCGACAAGGTCGAGCTCGAGCACGTCGGGCTCAACCATCTGACCTGGGCCCGGTCGGCGGTGGTCGATGGCGTCGACCGCATGCCCGAGCTCCTCGACCGCTTCGCCCCCGAGCTCGAGCTCGAGAGCGGCGTGCCCGCCGGGATGCTGCGTCTGCTCGGCGCCCTTCCGTCCTACTATCTCCACTACTACTACCGGCTCGATCAGAATCTCGCCGAACAGGCGGATCCCGGCTGGAGGTCGCGCGCCGAAGTGGTGGCCGAGCTCGAGGCCGAGCTCCTGGCCGAGTACCGCAACCCCGAGCTCGTGACCAAGCCGAAGAAGCTCTCCTACCGGGGGGGCGCCTTCTACTCGGAGGCCGCGGTCCGGCTGATCGCCTCGCTCCATGCCGGCACCGGCGACGTCCAGGTGGTGGATGTGCGCAACGACGGTGCCCTGCCCGGGGTGGACGATGACGCCGTGGTCGAGATCCCCTGCACGGTGGACCGTGACGGCGCCCACCCGGTGGGCCAGCGCCCGCTGCCGCCGGAGATGGCCGGCCTGGTGGCCCACTGCAAGGGCTACGAGCGACTGGCCGTGGAGGCGGCGCGGTCCGGGAGCCGTGACACGATGATCCGGGCCCTGGTGGCCAACCCGCTGGTCGGGCAGTACCCGAAAGCCGAAGAGCTGGCCGACACCCTGCTGGTGGCCAACCGCCGCTACCTCCCGCGGTTCTTCCCCGACGCCGGATGAGGCCGGTCGGTCAGCGGACCGGTTCGGTGGCCACCCCGAAACGCTCCAGGTAGGGCCGCGACCGTTCGCGCAGGACGTCGGTGTCGAGGCCGGTGTCGGCGAACCGGTAGCGGGTCGTGCCCCCGTCGCCGTCGCCGGGATGGTCGGCCAGAAAGGTTCGCATCCGCTCCTCAGCCCGACCGGTGAGCTCCCGGTCGAGGCCGGTGTAGAGCCGCCGGATGGCGGCGATGGGGTCGGCCATGAAGTCGACGAAATGGATGTCGACGATGTGACCCGGCGGGAACGTGCCCCGATCACGGGCCTCGATGCCCCGTTCGAGACCGAGGAAGATGTCGTCGGCAAAATCGGCAGCCGCCTCGACACCCCAGGACTCGTCGCTGTACATCCGCCGCAGGTGGGTGGTCAGCGCGCATCCGGAGGCGATCACCTTGAGCGGGTCCCGATGGGTCTGCACGATGATGGCGTCCGGGTACTCGGCGACCAGGGCGTCGAGATGCCAGAGGTGGGCCGGAGACTTGAGCAGCCACTGGTCGCCGGGGTGCCGCGACTGGAGGTGCTGAAGAAAGCGCCGGTGCCACCGGTAGGCGGGAGCCAGATCGGCATCGTGGAGGAGCCAGCGGTCGTAGGTGGGGACCCGGTACTGGGTGGGGAAGATCATGCTCCGGAAGTCGGCCCCGGTTATCCGCACGCACTCCTGGCCCAGGAGGGCACCCATCGGGTGGAAGGAGGTGAAGCCGGGCATGACCGTCTCGACCAGGTCGAGGGTGGCCTGGACCTCGGCGATCCGGGCGTCGCTGGTGTAGGTGGCGGTCTCCGGCGGCGGTACCGGTCGATCGACCTCCCAGGTCAGCGGGACCCGGTGCGCCGGGTCCTGCGCCAGGAGGTCATAGAGGATGGTGGTGCCGGTCCGGGGTTGCCCGACGATGAAGATCGGGTGCTCGACGGTGCCTTCGGCCACCTCCGGATGCGCCTCCCGCCACCCGGTGACGGCCAGCCGGGTGGCGAGATAACCGATGAGCTCGGCGGTGGCGATCTCCACCCCGAGCTCGCTCAGTCGGGCCTCCTGCTCGAGGGAGTCGAGGAGGATGGCGAACGGCTCCTGCCAACTGGCTTCACCGAAGTCCTCCTGGCCGGACTGGAGGACGGCCGCCTCCACCAGCCGGTCCGGCTCGAGACGCCCGTTCGCCATCACCGCGGGAGCCGGTCGAGTTTCACGACCCGGCAGGAGACGACCGGGGCCTCGGGTTTGTCGAGCCACCGGATGGTCACGAATCCCCGGCGTCGGCCACCGGTGTCGAGCCAGTTCCCGAGACCCGGATCGGTCGCCGCCACCACCATCTGCACCCTGCCGTCCGCCCCCGCGACGACGGTGGCGTTGGTCAGATGGCTCTGCCGGCGACGCGGCTCGATGCACTCGTGCCAGATGTTCTCCAAGGTCACGCTCCAGTACCGCGAATCCGGCGGCTCGATCTCGATGAGCAGCGACTCGTCGTCGTCGAGACGGAAGGTGCCCATCATGTACAGGTTGTCCGGCGTGGTGTCCGCTGACCCGAGCTCGTCCGCCTCGGCCGTGATGAGCCGGTTGGGCATGTCCAGCAGCTCCGGTCGGATGGAACGGTGCAGGGTGGTCAGTTTGGCGATCGTCCACGCCATACCGGTCAGCTGCTCGCCGAGGAGGGCGTCGTCGGGCGCCGCCGGGGGCGGTGGCCGATCCAGCGGCTCGATGGCCAGGTCGGCCGCGACTTCGACCGACCGGTCGGCCAGATACTGCCGGACGACGATACCGGACGCATCGTTCGGGATGGCGATCCAGGGATCGGCACCCAGCTCCGGCTGCCGTCGGCTGCTCGGCGGCGAGCACGAAGGCGAACGACCCGTCGTCACCGAGGGCCAGGTCGGTGTCCGAGACGTAGGCCGCCATGCGCCTCGGAGTCAGTCCCACTCCGGCCAGTACCTGGAAGCCGAGGTAGGCCGAGGTTCCCCGCACACCGCGGATCCGGTACCGGTGGCGGCCGTCGATCATGGCCAGGAGGTACTCCCCGTCCGGAGCCGGCCCGCCGATGTGCCGCGCCTCGGTGTTCATGTCGAAGAACCAGGGAGCGGCGGGGTCGACATCGAGGGACAGCTCCGAGCACAGGGCGGTGGCCCGGCCCAGCACCCGGAGCCCGTCGAGCAGCTCCAGCTCGGACTCGGCCTCGCTCACCAGGGCCGCGGTGAGATCGTCGAGCATCTGACGGACCAGGCGCCATCCCTCGAGAGCGAGCCGGCCTTCTCCGGCGGCCGCCGCCGGCTCACCGGCACCGGCCTCGACGATCACGTGCCCGACAGTTTCGAGACCACGGGGCCGAGTGCCTCCCAACTGTCGGCCTCGATCGACCAGTACGAGATGCCGTACTCCTCGCGTCGCCACTGGAGCTCCTCGACCATCTCGTCGAGCGTGCCGAGAAGGGCCAACGGGATGTGAAGGGCCTCCGCCGGCTCGATCCCGAAATGCGGGGCCATGGCGTCGGCGATCCCGGTGGCGTCATCGGTGATCATGACGAACCCGATGAGGGCATTGAGCTCCAGATCGTCGTAGCGGTTCCCCGCGGCCTCTTTCACCCACCTCACCTTTTCGCGGGTCCGCTCCGGAGATGCGTTCGGAGCCGTCTCCGCCCCGCCGGTGCCCTCTCGGAGGTTGACGTTGATGCTGACGATGTCGGCGTGGCGTGCGGCGAAGGTGAGTACCCGCTGGCCGCCGCCACCGATGATGAGCGGCGGGCCGGGCCGTTGCACCGGGCGCGGCAAGAGGGTGTGGTCGCCGACCTGGTAGTAGGTGCCGTCGAAGGAGAAGGGGCCCTCGGTCCGGAGCAGGCCCTGGACCACCGTCACCGCCTCCTCGAACCGCTCCACGCGGACCCTCGGCGTGTCGTAGGTGATGCCGGCCTCCTCGTAGTCGGTCTTCATCCATCCGGCACCGAGACTCAGCTCGAACCGGCCGTCGCTGAGGACGTCGAGGGTGGCCGCCTCCTTGGCCAGATTGACCGGGTGCCGGTAGTCATTGCCGAAGACGAGGGATCCCATGTGCAGGGTGGTGGTGGCGGCGGCAACCGCGGCCAGCGCAGGAACCGGGGCCAGTTGGTCGCCGAAGTGATCGGGCATGAACAGCGTCGAGTAGCCGAGCGCCTCGGCGCGGCGCGCCTGATCGGCCCACGAGCGGGCCGTGCCCTCCGGGGCCTTGCCCAGCTGCGCGGCAAATCGGAATTTGCGATCGTGTGCCATGGTCTCATCCTGCATCATTTGGCCCGGACGGTGCTCGGGCCGATGCCGGCTGGTCCACCGCCGCCGACCCTCCGGCTGACGGTAAGGTGCTGACTGTGACCAACGGCTACGGGGAGTTGGCCCGCATCGTGCCGGTCGTCTCCCGGGCCCTCGGCGAGGTGAAGGCGGCGGCGTGGAGCGAGGCCGCCCGATCCCAACACCTCGAACTGATCGAGCTGGTCGACGTCATGGGCGCGGAACAGCACGGCCTGCGCCCGTTGGCCGTCTCTGCGGGGCAGCCCGAGGGGCGCCGGCCCGGCCCCGCCGGTGGCGCCCCCCGGCCGGCCGACACACTGACCGCCCCGGACCGGACTCTCCTCGACTTCGCCCTCCAATTCAGCATCGATGTCTCCTCGATCACCGACGGGCAGCGGAGCGATGTGTTCCGGCTCCTCGGTGATCAGGCCGCCACCTTCACCGCCGTGGTCTTCGTCATGGACTTCGTGCCCCGTACCCGTGCCGCCCTCGACGCGCTGGCCGGTGCTGGGCGTGCCGATCCGGGCCCTTCCCCAGAGGTGGACCCGAGGAGTGGTTCGACGGACACGCCCATCTGGGACGCGCTCGGCCGTTTCATCCGGGAGGTTCTCCGGCTCGACGCCTTGGACCCGATCACCTCCGAGCTCATCCGACTCCGAGGGGCCCGCCAGCACCGGTGCCGGCTGTGCCAGTCGTTACGGAGCCGTCCGGCGCTGGTGGCCGGCGCCGACGAGGACCTGTTCGTCCAGGTGGACGAGTACAGGGACGGCCCCGGCCTCGAACCCGTCCAGAAGGCCGCCCTGGCCTTCACCGACGCCATGATCTGGACCCCGGGCCGTCTCGACGTGCCCGCCCGCGACCTGGCCCGGCTGGCTTCGCCGGAGCAGGGCGTCGAGATCGTGCTCGACGTGACCAAGAACGCGCTCAACAAGATCGCCGTCGCCCTCGGGGCCGACGCCGCCCACGTCGAGGACGGGATCGAGATCTACGACGTCGACGCCGCCGGCGAATTGGTCTACGGGGTGACACTCGACTGATCCGAGCCCCGTCTTGCCGGGCGGCCCCGCCGCTCGGCCATGGGTACGCTCACGTGATGCGGATCGGCGTACTGACCGGAGGCGGTGACTGCCCCGGACTCAACGCGGTGATCAGGGCGGTGGTGCGCAAGGGCGTGCAGATCCACGGCGATGACTTCGTGGGCTTCCGGGATGGCTGGCGCGGCCCGTTGGAAGGGGACGTGATGCCGCTGGACGTCGCCGCCGTGCGGGGCATCCTGCCTCGGGGCGGCACCATCCTCGGATCCAGCCGGACCAACCCGTACAGCAGCCCGGACGGCGAGCGCCGGGTCCTCGACACGGTGAACCGCCTGGGGGTCGACGGGCTGGTCGTCATCGGTGGCGAGGACACCCTCGGTGTGGCCACCAGGCTGGCCGCCACCGGGCTCCCGGTGGTGGGGGTGCCGAAGACCATCGACAACGACCTCGGCGCCACCGACTACACCTTCGGATTCGACACCGCGGTGATGATCGCCACTGAGGCCATCGACCGCCTCCACACGACGGCCGAGAGCCATCACCGTGTGCTGATCGTCGAGGTGATGGGACGCCATGCCGGCTGGATCGCCTGGCATGCCGGCGTCGCCGGGGGGGCCAACGTGATCCTCATCCCCGAACGCCCGTTCCACATCGAGAACGTGTGCGCGTTCATCGAGCACCGGTTCGCCAGTCACTATGCGCCCATCGTGGTGGTGGCCGAAGGGGCCGTCCCCGTCGAAGGGACGCTGCCGGCCCGGTCCGGCGAGGTCGATGCCTTCGGTCACGTCCGCCTCACCGGCATCGGCGCCCTGCTGGAGGTCGAGATCGCCCGGCGGACCGGGAAGGAGGCCCGGGCAACCGTGCTCGGCCACGTCCAGCGCGGCGGCAGCCCGACCGCGTTCGACCGGGTGCTGGCCACCAGGTTCGGACTCCACGCCGTCGACGCGCTGCACAGTGGCCAGACCGGGCAGATGGTGGCCCTGCACGGGACCGACATCGACCTGGTACCGCTGGCCGAGGCGACCGCCGGGCTCAAGCTGGTGTCCCCCGAGCTCTACGCCGAGGCCGAGGTGTTCTTCGGGTAGTCCGGTCCACCCGGGGGTCCCGTCCCACCGGCCGTCCGGGTGGGATAGCATTTCTTCCGGCCCGGGTTCCGGGTCATGGGATCACGGAGAGGAGGGACGATGGCATCGAACCAGACAGGGATGGGCAGGGCCGCCACGGCGGTCGCGGATCCGGCATCGACATCGCCCGTCCCGACCCCCGCGGTGGTCCCCGGCGCTACGCCGTGACCGTCGAGCCCGTGCGCGGAGTATCCGGCCAGCTCGACTAGTCCGATCGGCGGACCTCCGCCGATCCGTCCCTTCGATCACCAGGCACCCGCTGCCGGGATCGCATCCGATCCATTCGTAGGCCCGGGTCCGTGGCCGGTGGGACGCTCTCCTGCTCGACACCCCGTTCGCCCCCTTCACAAGGAACTCCCTCGTGTCCGATCTCTCTGATTTCCCATCCGCCTCAGCCCTCGACACCATCTCCTTCTGCTGGGAGCAGGTCGAGGGCCAGAAGCGGCAACTCATCTTCTCCTGGGTGGTCATGGTCCTGGCCGTCGTGGTGGCCGACATCGCCTGCCCGCTGATCTTCGCGTCCATCCTCAGCCGTGTCGCCGCCCTGCCGTCGTCGACGGTGGCCGGCGAGTGGCGGACGTTCGGCCCGCTCCTGCTGACCTACGCGGTGGCCGGCCTCATCGGCATGGGCCTGTGGCGGGTGGCGGGCTGGTTCGAATGGGGTGCCTGTGTCCGTGCCTTCGCCCAGGGCGTGAACAACGGGTACGAACATCTGCTGAAGCTCAGCTACCGCTGGCACATGGACCATCCGGCCGGCGAGGTCATCTCCTCGCTGGGCAACTTCTCGTGGGCCTTCGTCGAGATGGTCGACGTGGCGTCGTGGGGCCTGCTCCCGGTGGCCGTCGTCGTCCTGTCGGCCATCGTGGTACTCGCCGTCTTCGCCTGGCCCGCCGCCCTCGCCCTTCTGGTCATGGTCGGCTTGTTCGTCGTGGTCATCGTCAAGCGCCTCCGCCTGGTGCGGGCCGCCTCCGAGCTGTTCGAGAACCACCACTCCAAAGCGACCGGTGTGGTGGCCGACACGGTCACCAACCTGATGGCGGTGCGGACGGCGGCCGCCGAACCCCAGGAGCGAGACCGGGTCGAGGACCTGATGCGCGAGTCGGTCGGTGCCGACCTGCGGGCCCGTTCCATCTTCATGCGAACCCAGCTGCAACTGGAGACGTCGATCGTGGTGGGCACCCTGCTGGCGCTGATCGCCGGCACGACCATGGCCGTCCACCATTGGGCTTCGACCGCCGCGCTCTACCTCATCCTCTACTACTCGGCCCAGGTGGCGATCAGCCTGCAACAGTCGTTCGAGCATCTGCGGTCCTTCGCCCGCTCGCTGGGACGAGCGGCCAAGTTCACCGCCATTGCCGGCGCCGAGGTCGAGATCGTCGAGGTCCCGATGGCCGAAGAGCTCCGGGTGCCCCAGGGGAAGGTGGACTTCCGCGGGATCGGTTTCGGCTACCGACCGGGCAGCTCCCTGTTCGATGACCTGACCCTCCGGGTCGCTCCCGGCGAGCACGTCGCCCTGGTGGGTCCGTCGGGGTCGGGGAAGTCCACCCTGTCGAAGCTCCTGCTCCGGTTCATGGACGTGGGCAGCGGCCAGATCCTGGTCGACGGCCAGGACATCACCGGGGTCACCTTCGCCTCCCTGCGTCGCAACGTGTCCTACGTTCCCCAGGATCCCCAGCTGCTCCATCGGAGCATCGCCGAGAACATCTGCTACGGGATGGGGTCCGAGGACGACCGGGACGGACCGGGTCGGCGCAGGCCGATCGTGGACTACGAGATCGTGCACACGGTGGGCAAAGCGGCCCACGTCGAGGAGTTCGTCTACGCGCTGCCCGACGGGTACGACACCGTGGTGGGCGAGCGGGGCCTCAAGCTGTCCGGGGGACAACGGCAACGGGTGGCCATCGCCCAGGCCATGGCCAAGCACGCCCGCATCCTGGTGCTGGACGAGGCCACCTCGGCGCTCGACTCCGAATCCGAGTTTCTCGTCCAGGAGGCGCTGTGGCGGCTGATGGAGGAGACGACCGCCATCGTCATCGCCCACCGGCTCTCCACCATTGCCCACATGGATCGCATCGTGGTCCTCGACCAGGGAAGGATCGTCGAGGAGGGAACTCATCGGGACCTGTTGGGCAACCGGAGCGGGCTGTACGGGAGGCTGTGGCAGCACCAATCCGGTGGGTTCCTGGTCGAGTGATCCGATCCCGGGGCGGCCGACCGGGGACCTACACTGGCCCCATCGGGGTTCCCGGCCTGCCTCGAGCCCACCGTCACCGGCCGAGTGTCGGCAAGGACCGGAGGTCAGGTGTCCCAATCACGAAGACGATCAGTGACGGTGCTGGCCGTGTTGGTGATCACGAGTGTCGCCTCGCTCACCGTGGCCACCGGCGCCCATGCCGGCGTGCCGGCGCCGGCGGCAGGGACGGGATGGGGCCGGACCCTGACCCCGGCATCGGGCCCAGCGCATTCGGCACCCCTGCAGTTGATGCCGGGTCACCGGCCCCGCGCCGTCGGGGCCGTGTCCACGGCGCTGTCGCGGAATTGGTCCGGGTACATCGCCACCGGATCGAAGTTCACGAGCGTGAAGGCGGAGTGGAGGGTCCCGAGCGTCGGATCCTCGACGGTCAACGGGCAGTCGGCCACGTGGATCGGGATCGACGGCGTGGACAACCGATCGCTGATCCAGACCGGTACCGCCCAGGACATCTCCCGTGGTGGGGCCAGCTACTTCGCCTGGGTGGAGATCCTGCCCGAACCGGCGCAAGAGATCGGCCCGGTGTCGCCGGGCGACGAGATGAGCGCATCGATCGTCTCCGACTCGCCCGGCACCTGGACGATCGCCATCGCCGACACCACCAGGCATGAGAGCATCTCCGTCCCGGTCGGCTACAGCGGACCGGGCACCTCCGCCGAATGGATCGAGGAGGCGCCCACCTCGGCCAGCACCGGCCAGGTCCTGACGCTGGCCGATTTCTCGACGGCCCGGTTCACCGACGTCACCTACGGCGCCGTGTCCCGCCGGTCGGTTGTCCTCAACCCGGTCCAGATGGCCGACGGCGCCGGTGACGTCATCGCCTATCCCGGTCGTATCGTGGCAGCGATCCTTCACCGTCACCTATCGGTCGCCGCCCGGCTACGACCTGGTCGGCTCGGACGGCGGGGTCTTCGTCTTCGGCGGCGGCTTCTACGGCTCGCTGCCCGGCCTCGGCATCAGCGTGGACGACATCACCGGGATCGTGCCCACGGCCCGGGACAACGGCTACTTCCTGGTCGGGGCGGACGGCGGGGTGTTCGCCTTCCACGCCCCCTTCGCCAACTCGCTGCCCGGCATCGGGGTCCGGGTCGACGACATCGTGGGCATCGTGCCCACCCTCGACGACCGGGGCTACTTCCTGGTGGGCCGGGACGGCGGGGTGTTCAGCTTCCACGCCCCCTTCGAGAACTCGCTGCCCGGGGTGGGCATCCACGTCGACGACATCGCCGGCATCGCCGCCACCTCCGACGACAACGGGTACTGGCTGGTGGGATCGGACGGCTCGGTCTACGCCTTCGGGGACGCCCACTACTTCGGCAACGGGCCGGCCGGGGCGGTGGCCATCACCGCCACCCACGACGGGGGCGGCTACTGGGTGGTGGGGGCCGACGGGGCCGTCACCGCCTACGGCGACGCCGCCAGCTTCGGCGACCTCCCCTCCCTCGGGGTGGCCGTGGACAACATCGTGGGCATCGTGGTCTCGCCCGACAGCCGGGGCTACAACCTGATCGGGAGGGACGGGGGCGTGTTCAGCTTCGGGGACGCCTTCAACGAGGGATCGCTCCCCGGCCTCGGGGTCAACGTGGACAACGTGGTCGGGGCCGTCCCCACCTGAGCGGCTCCACCACCGCGGCCTGCTCGACGGTCAGTCGGCGATCCCGGCGCCGGAGGCGAGGGGTACCGGGCGGGGTGCGTGGCCTGGCCGGCTCCGCGATTATCGTGGTGAGCGAGGGGTGCCACTGGTTCGAGCGAGGCGACATGGTCAGTTCTCAGCAGGCGCGGTCGTCCGTGCCCACAAGAGGCAGATCGACGCCGGGGGGACCGTCCCGGATGCGTGATTCATTTCACAAGCAGCGCCGGGTGTGGGAAGGGACTGCGTCCATCGGCCTCGTCGACGACCGGGTCGTCGCCGCGGCCGGAACACCGGGCATCGTGGGCTGATGGTCTACATCCTGGCCACCTTCAGCGCGTTGGCCAACGCCCTGACCAGCATCCTGCAGCGGATGGGAGTGGAGGATGCGCCGGCCGAGTCGACGCTCCATCTCAGTCTGCTGACCCACGCGCTGAAGCGGGGGGTGTGGCTCCTCGGATTCGGGTTCATGTTCGCCTCGTTCCTGACCCAGGCGTTCGCCCTCCACCTCGGCGACCTCAGCCAGGTCCAGCCCATCCTCACCACCGAACTGCTCTTTTTGGTGCTGTTGCTGGCCACGTGGTTCCGGTTCCGGATCGGGCTGCGGGAGTGGCTCGGCTGCCTGGCCGCGGCCGGCGGACTGGCCGGGTTCCTGGCCTTCGCCCAGCCCGGGGGAGGAGACCTCGTTCCCACCAACCTCGGATGGCTGGTCGCCGGGACGATCTGTGTGGGTGTGATCCTGTTGGCCGTGGTGCTGGCCATGCGCGGCCCCCGCTGGTGGCGGGCGGCGATGTTCGGGGCGGCGGGTGCGGTCGGGTTCGCCTTCACCGCCTCGCTGATCAAGACGGTCGGGAATTATGTAGCCGCCGATTGGACCCACATGTTCGTCCACTGGCAGACCTACGGCCTGGCGATCTTCGGCGTCGGCTCGGTCTTTCTGGCCCAGAACGCATTCCACGCCGGACCCATCGCCGCTTCCCAGACCGCGCTCGGTGCTGGTCGACCCGTTGGCCAGCATCGCCATCGGCATCGGGCTGTTCGGAGACAACCTGCGCACCGCCGGTGCCTACGGTCCCCTCGAGGCGCTGTCACTGCTGATCATGTTCGTCGGGGCCGTCTCCATCGCCCATTCACCGCTCATCTCCGGGATGAAGGGGGACGACGAGCGCTATTCGGAGCTCCTGTCGCTCCGGTCCCGCTCCCAGCGATTGGTGGACGCCGTCCAGGATCAGGTGCCCCCCGAGGTGCTCAAGCAGTTGCCGACGAAGTGACCCGCCGGCCGAGAGGCTCCGTTGCCGGGGTCAGAGCGACCGCGGCCGGTTGACGAATCGTCCGGCCCGGGGTGAGAAGAACCACCCTCCACCGGCTCTGGTCCCGCCGTCGACCGGGATGTTGTGACCGGTGACGTAGCCGGCCAGGTCGGACGCCAGGAAGAGCGCCACCCGGGCCTGGTCCTCGGGCCAGCCGACCCGGCCCACCGGCGCCCATGACGGCCACATGTCGTCGTCGTCCCCTCCGCCCGAGAGGTAGTCCACCTGGGGCGACTGGGTGAGGTCGGGCCCGATCCCGTTGACTCGGACTCCTGACCGCCCCACGGCGACGGCGAGGGAGGTGGTGAAGTGCGCGGCCGCCGCCTTCATCGCCGCGTACACCGGGTCCCCGGGGAAGCCGCGCAGTCCTTCGACCGAATGCACGTTGACGATCGAACCCCGCCCAGCGGACGTCATGGCGCCGAGGAAGGCTCGGGTGGTGGCCAGGATGTGCAACAGATTGA
>CAWIOU010000022.1:0-9102 GCA_963837805.1 uncultured Acidimicrobiaceae bacterium | reverse complement strand
CCCTGATCGTTCACAAGAAACGAGAGGTTTTTCTCGTGAGGCAGCAAATGAGCAGAGTTCGACAGAAGGCACGTTCGGGTTGAACTAGGACAAACTTGTCGCTGTCGGCCGCATTTGGGTCAATTCAGATGGTCGGAAGTATCCGGGCCGCATGTCGGGCGTGCTCGGTCGAGCTGGTGCCGACTGACGGGGAGGCCGGGTTCGCTCAGGTGATCGAGCGCGATGCGTTTGTAGGCGTTGAGCAGCAGGCGTCGGTGCCCGGCCATACCATTTTCAATGATGCGGACGACGCGCTGGCGTGATCTCTCGCTTGATCAGCCGGCCCGGGCATGGAAGATGCCCCAGCGCATGGCCTTCGGTCGGGCGTCGACCAGTCCCGTCGAAACAGAGGAGTGGACCCAGCGCACCGAGTCGGCACTCATGGCCACTGCCATCATCCAGTTGGCGTTGGCCTCGAAGCTGGTGAACGGCATCCGACACAGTCCGGAGTCCTTCAGTCTCTGGATGTGACGCTCAACGTGGGCATGGGCCCGCATGGTGGCGTCGAATTCAACTGGTGTTCCCTCCGCGTCGGTGTAGAAACCCCAGTAACGGAACTCGAGACTTGGAAAGAGGCTGCGTTGGGCCCCGGGGTGAAGGGGTTCCCGGCGCACGATCAGCCGGGTGCCTTCGGGCAGCTTGTGGTCGGTGACCAACGAGGTGAGCTCACACACCGCGGCCCCATCACGTGGTTCCCCGGCCTGGGTCAGGGCCGGTTCCCACACCTGATCGATGCCAATGGCATCACAGATAGCGGCGGTCACCTGGGGATTCGAGCGTGCGGTGACCAAGAAAGAGACGTTGCGTTCCCGGCATCCGGAGAGGAATCCCTCGGTGCACCCCGCCGAGTCAGCCCGGACCACGACCCCTCTGTTGGCCATCGCCGGGTCGTCACCAGCCCGGTGACCGGCTGCGACGGCCGCAGGCAGTTGAGCGATGGCTTGGTCGAGGACGATGAGGTGATCGGTGACGGTGTTGGCTCCGGCATTCCCCGGACGCAGCAGGCCGGCGAGCACCTCACGGTGGCATCGGCGAAGCAGAACATCGGGTGGAAGCCGAATCCTCCGTTGCGAGTTGGCCCTGCATTCTCCTTGGTGTCGGTATGGACCTCGACCAGAGAGGCGTCGAGGTCGAGGACCACCGGACCGCCCCCTGTCGTGGCCGACGACCGGGACCAGACCTTCGCCCGCATGTCGGCCATGGCCACAGCGATCCCTGCTCGCGTCTTCTCGTCGAGCTGGTGGAAGGTGCGGAACACCGTCGAATCCGAGGGCACCGACCCGAAGAGGTCGGGTTGCAGGCGCAGGTGCTCGATGTCAGCACAGCTCTCACCACCCCCGGCCAGCATCGGGCCGCATCCACGAGCACCTTCCCCCGGTCGTGGACAGGTAGCCGCTCGCCGGTCGGGGGGATGCGGGCCGAAAGTGAATCACCCAGGCCCAGGCGGTCGGCAAAACACCCAAGAGCATGGAGCCCGACGTGGGCCACAACGCCCGTCCCGCCGGGTTCAACAATCACGTGGGACGCGCTGATACCGTTCACTTTGGAAGTGCCCTCCTGTCGCTCGGTCGCTGTTGCCTCGAGAACAACAGTTTCCCTTGTGCGGAGGGCTTTTCCACGGACGCGGGCAGGTCAGCTCAGGTGGCCTCGTGAACGATCAGGGCTAGGGCGTAAGCGTCCGTCGGGCAGGCATAGCCGGTGATCAGGGATCGCGTTTGACTACGATTTGGACAAGACATGCCCCATATTCTACGAGTGCCTGCAGGTTCTGACCGATCAAGGTCGCTCCTGACACCGATCGTGGCATTGGTTGCGGTGGTGGTACTTGGCGGATGCGGCACGGCCGCGACAACGACCACGATCCGGGCTCCACGGGACCCCACTGCGGACCTGGGAAAGCCGACGGCGCCACCCGTCTCCGTCCTCAGTTCCATCGTGTGTACCTCGCAGGACGACTGTTTAGCGGTGGGCAACTCATTCGAGGCCGTAGCCAAAGTTCCCCATGCTGCGGGTCAGACCATGTCCGCCATTGCAGCAACAACTTCGGACGGTGGAGTCCACTGGGCCAGTTTCTCGCTGTCCACCCGGATCGAGACCGCACCAGCACTCTCTTGTCCATCGACGAAATCGTGTGTCGCGGTTCGCGGAACCGCTAGAACGGGGCCCGTTGAGGGAGGCGAGGCGCTGAGGACAGCGGACGGCGGCGAGACTTGGGTGAGGTCCATCATTTCGCCTGGCGTCGGCGCGCTCAGAGGTGTCTCGTGCCCGACGAAGGCGTTCTGCGTGGCCGTGGGAGAGGCGCCTGATGGCAACCGAGGCGTCGCTTTGATGACGCGAGACTCCGGCAGGATCTGGACACACCTATCGTTACCAAGAGGCGAAGACAGGCTCTCTTTTGTCTCCTGCCCCTCCATCAACAGCTGCGTCGTCGCCGTCGACAACCTCCGCGCACGACGGTCATCACGACGAACGACGGTGGGAAGTCCTGGACACAGACATCGCTCCCGCAACCGAGCACCGGGTCGATCGGGACCAACATCGCGGAGGGCATTTCGTGTCCCTCCCCCAGCCGTTGCTTTATCGTCGGGGGCTTTACCCTGGGTGCCGGCACACCGTCCGGACTGATCTTTACGAGCTCCAACGGTGGGAACCGGTGGACTTCCCAGTCCCTTCCCTCAGGCACACTCGGACTTTTCGGCATCTCCTGTCGTACCTTAACGACCTGTGTGGTGGTGGGAGGCTATGGCGGTGTTGTCGGTGGCATCATTCTCACCACAACGGATGCCGGAGCGACGTGGATGCCTCGATCGGGGCCAGCCGCAGTGAGCGACCTTCAAAACGTCTCCTGCCCGACTCTCAAGCGGTGTGTGGCGACTGGTATCAGTCCGTCGGCCAGCACGACAGCAATCGCTCCTGTGGTGGCCACATCTTCCGATGGTGGCGTCACCTGGATGAGCTTCACCCCCTAGTGACACACGGCCTACCGCATTGTCAGGCACGTCGAGTCCTGCCACCGAAGTGGTATGTCCTCAACCGGTCAACGCAACGGCGTCAGCGAACGCCTTTGATGGTGTCATCCATCCGAGGGTCTGTCGAGGACGGGTGTTGAGGGATCGAGCGATGGCGTCGAGCTCCCGCTGGGTGCACTGGGAAAGATCGGTCGACTTCGACAAGTACTGACGGAGGGGTCCATTGGTGTTCTCGTTGCTTCCCCGCTGCCACGGACTCTCGGATCGCAGAAGTAGACCTGCACGCCGGTGTCGACGGTGAACTGGACGTGTTCGGCCATCTCCTTGCCTTGATCCCAGGGTGACAGAGCGTCGGAGTTGGGCCGGCAGGGTGAGGATCCGCTTGGTCATGGCCTTGCGGACCGACTCGGCCCCGTGGCCGTTGGGGAGCTTCAAGAGCATGACGTGCGGCTGTGTCGCTCGACCAGGGTGCCGATGGACCTCATCTTCTTTCCGAAGAAGAGGTCACCCTCCCAGTGACCGGCCACGGCCCGGTCCTCCACCTCGGCGGGGCGTTCCGAGATCATCACCATGTCTCGGATCTGGCCCTGGTCGACCCCGCACTCGCCATGGTTCACGGTAACCCGCAGCCGCATTACATCTCCCGGGGTCCCCATACCTCTCGTTGTTCGGCTGGGAAGATTCGCATGACCTGTGTGGACGTGCTTGATATATATCGGCTACTGATACATACCGAGAGATATGGCGCAGTCGATGCGTGAAGCCAGTTTCCTCATCCTGGTGGCCTTGGTGGATCAGGAACTCCACGGTTACGCCATCATCGGCGAAGTGAAGGACCTCTCCGATGGCCGACTCAAACTGGGACCGGGCACCCTCTATGGCACCCTCGACCGGTTGAGTGACCAAGGGCTCATCAAGTCGACCCGAACCGAGGTGGTCGACGGTCGGCTTCGGCGTTACTACGCCATCACAGGTACCGGTCTGGAAGCGGTTCGGAACGAGGCGGCGAACAGGGCTGCGGTCCTCGATGCTGCCGCGGCACGTTGAACCCACGACGACGGACTTCGCTGGCATGACCCCGGTCGAACGGCAGGTTCGGTTCATGATCCGGGCGTGGCCGATTCCCGACCGCATCGAACGGGGTGACGAGATCGTCGGGACCACACTCGATCTGGTCCCCGATGGTGCTGCACGGACTTCCCCTTCCACTTGCCGTCAACCTCCTTGCCGGTGGGATGCGGGCCCGTTTTCTCCCAGGTGATCTCCAGGCACAATGGGGGCATGGCAACGACCAAACACCTCCCGAGCGAAGTCGAGATTTCGGAGTGGCCTCCTTTTACCGAGGATGACCCCCTGAGACTCCTTGCTAGTGCTCCAAACGGCAACGTTACTGGGGCACGTCCGCCACTTCTGAGCTGAGGTCGCGCAACATAGGGCATGGCCGAACGTGTGCGTGTCCGAGAGATCACCAACGTCGAGGGCAATAAGCTCCTCTCGATCGTCCGACGGGGGACCGGATCGGTGGTGCGATGGCGAAGAGCCCAGGTGGTGCTGTGGTCGGCCCAGGGCATGGACGTGCCCCAGATCGCCACCATCGCCTTCACCTCTGAAGACCGGGTCCGGGAGGTGATCCGCAACTTCAATGCCGACGGGTTCGACTCCCTGGTCCCGAAGTACTCAGGCGGACGACCTCCGAAGTTCACCTTGCCCGAGCGTCGAGAGATCAAAAAGATCGCCCTGTCCCGCCCGCAGGACCACAACCTGCCCTTTTCGACCTGGAGCCTGTCCAAGCTGGCCGAGTTCCTGGTCGCCGAGGGGGTGGTCGACGACATCAGCCATGAGGGCCTCCGGGTCCTGCTCCGAGAGGAGGGCGTGTCGTTTCAAGTGATCAAGACCTGGAAGCAGTCGAGCGACCCGGACTTCGAGGCCAAGAAGAACCGCGTCCTCCACCTCTACGACATCGCTGATGGCAAGGCCAAACCAGGCGGAAAGGACCCGACGGTCGTCATCTGCATGGACGAGTTCGGACCGCTCAACTTGTTGCCCCGACCGGGCAAGCAGTGGGCACCCATGGCGAAAACGAACGAGTCGGCGAAGCAGGACCTGCCCCGCCGGCGTCGCCGGAGGGCCACCTTCACCCGCAAGAACGGGGTCCGACACCTCTTGGCCGCCTACGACCTCAACCAGGACAAGATGTACGGCCACATCAAGACGACCAAGGACCGGACCAAGTTCCTCGAGTTCTGCCGCTATCTCCGCACCCTGTATCCGCCAGAGGTCAGAATCGCCATCGTCATGGACAACTTCAGCCCTCACCTCTCGACCAGGGTCGACACCAGAGTGGGCGACTGGGCCCAGGCCAACAACGTCGAACTGGCCTACGTGCCCACCAACGCCAGCTGGCTGAATCGGATCGAGGCCCAGTTCCAGGCGCTCCGCTACTTCACCCTGGACGGCACCGACCACAAGTCACACGAAGAGCAGAACTCGATGATCCGCAGATACATCATCTGGCGGAACCGCAACGCTCAGGACAAGACGCTCCGCGAGCTGGTCAAGCGCGCAAACGTTGCCTGACGCGGCACTAGTGCCTGCCTGCGAGGTGTCCGATGTGGAGTTGATGGAAGCTCATACGGCGCTCCTTTCGCTCACACGGAATCCCTCTTTCAGCTTCCCAATGTCCAGGTCGTTACCTTCTGCCCCGAGGAGTTCGCTTTCGGCACTCCACGGGCTACCCCCGATATCCACGGAGGAGATGGCTTCGATGTACTCGATGGCAGCGCCCGGGTCCTCAGCGACACGGGAGAGGATTGGACCGGGCCCATGCTCGATGCCGCCAATGCCATGTTGACGAAGGCCCGAGCTGCTGAGGTGCGTCTGGCACTCCTCACTGACACGAGTGCCGCCTGTGGATCTGAGGTCATCTATCGAGGGGCTAGGACAGAGGGCCATCGTCAGGCCGGTCAGGGCGTCTGCGCTGCCCTCTTGATCCGACACGGGATCAGAGTGATCAGCCAACGTGATTACCGCACGCTTGACCTCATTGTCAGCAAGTTAGACCCAACTCACCGATCGAACCCCGACGCCCGCGATCACCACGAGACGGTGTGGTATGTGGAGAACTTCGGGTCAGCGACGGGCTAAAGCGTCCCCGATCAACGGGGATGCCTCGCCTTCCGATCGGCACATGTGGGCGAGTTGGAAAACTTCGTTCGTTCCGGTATGTACCTTGACAGTTACGTACCCATAATGTTACGACTACAAGGTGGACTCCGTTCTCCAAGCGCTCTCTGATCCAAGCCGGAGGATCATGTTGGACGCTCTGAGCAAGGGACCTGCAACCGCCAGTGAGTTAGCGGCATTGCTGCCAATCGCCCGTCCGGGAGCATCACGGCACCTGCGGGTTCTGCGTGACGCCGGACTCGTCGAGGTGCGCCAGGAGGCGCAGTTCCGTATCTACGTCCTACGTCCCGAGCCGCTGAAACAAGTTGACGCGTGGCTCGATGGCTACCGAACCCTGTGGACGCAGCGCATGGAGGCTCTCCACACCGAGATTGCCCGAGGCAAGCGTGAACGAAGGAGCAGGCAATGACCAAGGATTCAGGGCCGGTCATCGAAGGAACGTTGCACTCGGCAGATGGTCAGGGGCTCGTCCGGATGAAAAGCCGGTACGCCACCGACATCGACGACCTTGGTCAGCGCTCGCTGATCCCCAGCGGTTGGCCCGGTGGTATGGACACGTTGAGGGCGAGCTTCGGGTTGGGGGCGAGTTCACGGCCAAAGTAACTGCCAGTGGGTGGGACGGCCGCGGCCGAATCGACGTTTGTGAGCCTCCACGGAAGTTAGAGGTGACCATGTGGGAGGTAGAAGGCGACGAAGGAGTCGTCATTGCAGAGCTCACTGCTGACGGTGACGGCACGGTCCTCGTGATTGAGAGGCGTGGCATAGCCCTCGACCTGACTTGGGCGTACGGAGCTGGTTTGCAGGAGCATCTAGAAGACCTCGCTGCACATCTGGCGGGCCAAGAGGCTCCGGACTGGTCCAACAGGGGAGACGCCAGATTCGACGAACTCGCTCCTATCTACCGTGAGATGACGGTCGTACCGCTTGACCTCTGAATGGGTATCCGTAATCGCCGGGGATGTGCCACTGGTTGCGGGATGATGGTGGGGTGATCGATGAGGAGATCCACGTACTGGTGATCTGCGGAGCATCTGGGACGGGGAAAACGGCCACCGCCTTAGCCTCGATCCACCGATCCCTGACCTTCTGATCTGAACGCCGCGGCATTCGTGGAAAGTGCCTCCCCGCCTAGGGAAGAATTGTGAATTTCGAGAGTCACGTATTCGCACCAGAACCAGGAGGCACTTTCAGTGAGTTCATCATCGCGTGGAATCAGACCCGGATTGCAGTGACCTTTGACGAGCCGACTCTGGGTCTGGCTGACGCTGGTCTTTCTCTGGTGCCCGGCCACTCTGATGGTCCGCCCTCGCTGCCTGGAGTCCCTCGTGAACCAGATGGTCCTCGGCTGCGTGGCCGCTTGGTGGAGCTCATCCCGGCCGCAAGGTGCTGACGCTGGTGGCGGCGATCCTGGCCGGGGCATCCCACCCATCGACCACAGCTGACCGGTTGCGGGCCGGGCAACGGGCCGGGGTGCTCAGCCCCTTCCGGGTGATGGCACCGTCCACGTTCGGCACGTTCCTGCGCTCGTTCACCTTCGGCCACGTTCGCCAGCTGGACGCAGTCGATCGCCGAGGCCCATCCGACGGGCGTGGTCGGTCGGGGCCGGTCCGGAACGAGGCCCGATGACCATCGACCTCGACTCGACCATCCATCGAGGTGCACGGGAAGCAGAAGCATGGTGCAGCATTTGGCTACACCAGGGTGCTCGGCTACCACCCCCTCCTCGCCCACGTGGGCGGGCACCGGCGAGGTGCTCCATGCCCGTCTCCGCAAAGGCTCTCCCCCCTCAGACCGGGGGCACCAAGCGCTTCGGCGAGGAGCTGATCGCCCGGGTGCGACGGTGTGGAGCCACAGGTCCGCTCACCCTCCGGGCCGACTCGGGGTTCTACTCCAAGCACGTAGTGCAAGCGTGCCGAGACCACGACGTCTGCTACTCCATCACCGCCACCCTGAACAAAGCCGTGGTCAGGGCCATCGAGGCCGTCCCCGAGGACAGCTGGTCGGACATCGACTACACGATCGGCGGCCAGGCCCAGGTGGCTGAGTGCGCCTATGGCGATGGGCACCGGCTGATCATCCGGCGCACCAGGCTGGTCGGCAAGCAGGCCCAGCTCTTCCCCTCCTGGAGACACCACGCGTTCATCACCGATCGGGAAGGGACCGCCGTCCTCCTCGATGCCGATCATCGCCACCACGCCGTGGTCGAGTTGGTCATCCGGGACCTGAAGGACGGGGCCGGGATGGCCCACTGCCCATCGGGAACCTTCACCGCCAACGCCGCCTGGGCCGTGCTCGCCACACTGGCCCACAACATGATTCGCTGGCTGGCTGCCCTGGGGCTCGAGCACAAGGGCACCGTGGTGGCGAAGACCATCAGACAGAAGTACATCGTGGTGCCGGGGAGGCTCACCCACCGGTCGAGACGGACACAGCTCCATCTGCCGACCCGCTGGCCATGGGCGACCGAGTGGATCGACTGCTTCGACCGCTTGCGGGCCCTGTCGCTTCGCACCTGATCGATCGCCAACGGAGTGGCCCCACCACGGTCCCGCCACTCCCAGTTCGATCGCCGCCGCTCACCCTCTGGTCGGCCACGTCCTGATTGCCGGAGAGGTCACGCAACGACTCCGCTGGAATCAATCACCGGCCTGAAATCACGAACTCGCCGATTCAGCCCTGCGGTTCGGTGGATCGAGGCTTAGAGGTCGGTCAACACTTGCGGAAACTCGGTATTCACCACGCATTGACACTGACGAACTCGACCGCATCTGGCCGCAACCCGAGCAGATCAAGGATCTCATAGCTGTCTCGCGCCAAAACCTGCGGGCCTTCGCCGACCTGGATGTCCGACATCTCGTGCTGTGCGGAGTTATGGGTTCGATATCAGAGAGCAAGCTCTGGATTGTGGATG
>CAWIOU010000021.1:0-13038 GCA_963837805.1 uncultured Acidimicrobiaceae bacterium | reverse complement strand
AGCGTCTTGGCGGGTCAGGAGGCACTTCGAGCTCAGAGACCGCAGTCGCGAAAACCCAACAACTTGCTTGGACGGTTTAGGATCAGCCGCTCCCAGAGTGGCCATGGCGATCGAACGGTTCGGCTCGAAACCCTGAATCATCGCCCAGGTGGAAATAGATGTGGCCCTGCAGGGATCCATCGTCTTGAAGAACTGCGGTACCTCGTCCGCTGGCGCGGTCGAGTTCGTCGGTCCCGTCCCAGCTGAACTCGACGCCTGGTCGGTTGTCGGTCTGAACCGGCCGACAGTCCATCCATCCTTCGACCGCGATGAAGCGAAAGCTTCCCATGCCGTTCTTCCCGAATTCGATAGTGCCCGGACCTAGCAGTTCGATCGCTTCGCGATCCCATAGATCCATCTCGATGATCCGCCACCTGCCAACCAGCTTCATCGTGTCCTTCGATCCATTTCTCCGACGCTACGGCCAATGTGGACCGATGTAGGGGTCCTGATGGTCGCGTGCCCACTTGTCAAGATGCTTCGCCAGGTGACCGGCGAGGCCACCACCTTTCGGAAAGCTGGACTTGCGAACGAAGACGACCGGCACGCATGGCGCGCCGCTGGTTTGGCGATCTTCAAGGAGTCGAACGAAACCAGCGAAGTTCTCGGTCACAATCAGACGCTCTTGCAGCACGGCGAGACAGTCTTCTGGACACGTGTCCAACTTGTGTTTAAGGTGGAACCTGGGGCTCACTGCAAGCGGGGGCTTGCACGGGGAGGATCGACGAATGCCGCAACGAAAGCTTCGAGTCTTTCAGTTCGCCACAGGCAATGTGGGCTCCGAAATGGTGGGGCGAATCCTCGAGCACCCCGACCTCGAACTAGTCGGCTTGTACTGCTACTCACCCGACAAGGTAGGGCGTGATGCCGGCGAGATCGTCGGCATGGCTCGGGTGGGGGTGACGGCTACCGGCGACCTGGCCGACGTGTTCCTGGCAAAACCGGACGTGGTCAACTTCAACGGCGTGTGGCCGGACGTCGACCTGTTTTGCGAGCTTCTCGATGCGGGCATCAATGTTGTGACCACGTCGGATTGGATCACCGGTTACCACCGCGATCGGAATCATCCCCATTCCTCCGGGAAGAAGCCCACCGAACTCATCGAAGCTGCGTGTCAACGTGGGCAGTCGACGTTCTACGGGACGGGCATGAACCCCGGCCTGGCCCAGATCCTGAGCGTGGTGGCCACGGCAGGAATGGGACGGGTAGACCACATCACCGTTTTGGAGACGGTCGATGTCTCGTGCCATCACTCCGTGGACACATGGAAGAACGTGGGCTACGGACGGCCGGTGGACGACCCTGAGGTCCCGGGGCTCTTGGAAACCGGGTGCACGGTCTTCGCCGACTCGATCTACCTGATGGCGGACTGCCTCGACCTGGAGATCGACGACATCGAGTTCGAGTGTGAGCTCGGTGCCTGCACTGAAGTCGTCGACCTGGGCTGGTGGACGTTGCCAAGGGGGTCGGTGGGAGCAAGCCTCGCCAAGTTCAAGGGAATATCGGGCGGAGAGCCGAAGATCGAAGTTCACCTCGAATGGCAGATGGCTCCGAGTACCGAGCCGCAGTGGAAGGTTCAGGGTTGTTACATCACCACCATCGAGGGCGATCCCACCATCGTAAACCGCCACATGATCTTCCCGGCCACCGGAATGCCACACGGCGCCTGGACGCCCGATTACTTTGCCTCGGTGGGCATGACCATTACCGGAATGCCCGCACTGAATGCCATCCGCTCCGTGTGTGAGTCAAAACCGGGACTGATGACGAGTGCGGATCTTCCACTCCGCGCTTTCGGCGCCAGGTTCCACGAGAGGGCATCAACCGACGCCCCGAGACCCAACTAGCGCCATGGGCTCCCGATACCCGTTCCCTGCATCTCCCAATGGTTGGTTCAGTGTCGGTGCTGGATCCGACCTGACACCTGGCGACGTGCGGCCGATAACCTACCTCGGGCAGGATCTTGTGCTCTTCCGAGGAGCGGACGGAATCGCTCGGGTCTTTGATGCCTTTTGCCCGCACCTGGGTGCCCACTTGGGCGTCGGCGGTCGGGTGTGCGGAGAGGGAATCACCTGTCCGTTCCATGGTTGGCGTTTCGACGGTGAAGGACAGCTCGCCGAAGTGCCGGGTCTCGATCGCAAACCGCGAGCCAACGCACGGGCGTGGTCGGTATGCGAGCGCAATGGCCGCATCTTTATCTGGCATCACGCCGCCGGAGCTCCCCCCACCTATGACGTGATCAGCTATCGACCGACGGAGTCGGACTGGACGCCGTGGAGGTCCAATACCCATCGGGTTCGCGTCCATGTCCAGGACTTGACCGAGAACATCATCGACCGGTCGCACTTCTCAGCGGTCCACGACATGGCGCCGCCCGAGAGCAATCACTTCGACGTGAGGTTCGAAGGCAGCTCGATGATCGTCAAGCAAAGTCTCAAAGTCACCGCCGTAGCCGAGGCAGGGTATGAGATCCAGACGACCTCTACCTCCTGTGGCCCAGGGATTGTCGCCGTCGAGGTCAGCCAAGAGCCCATCGAGATGCTGACCTACATCACTCAGACCCCTATCGATGATGAGCTAACCGAAGTGAACCTCTCCTTCTCAATGAAGACGCTGCCTGACGCGACGGCCACCGAGTCGATCAGCGAACTCAACAACCGGATCACCAATGAGCAGTTCGCCCAAGATGTCCCGATATGGGAGAACAAGATCTACCGAGCACGGCCGATGCTCACCAAGAACGACGGACCTGTGGCGCAGTATCGCCGCTGGTTTCGTCAGTTCTACTCTGACCGACGCTGACGGTTGTCCCATGCCGTTGCGCAGATGCCACCGCGGAATCACTCGTCGCACCCGCTGGTCACAGCGTCGGCTCAATCCAAAGGGTCTTGTTGTGAGTCAGCGTGTCAGGGCGCCCATTTGCTACTGACTTTGCTACCGAACTCCACACGACTGAGGTTGACTGGAACCACTCACGTGGACGGGCAACGCTTCTGAACAGGACTGAAGCAGACCAGACGAGGGCGGTGGACAGGTCTGATCGCCCTCTCAAGGTGGAGACACGGGTCTGAAATCTGTGCCCGTGACCCGGCCGTCTGGAGGACTTCTCTGTGGCGATTGTCGTGTCAGTTTAGATTGACATGCGTGGGACGTCAGTTTAAACTGACATCTCATGGATGTCGAAGATCTAAATCTGAACGTCTCGTCGGATGATCCGGCGATTGGGCTACGCGCCTCGTTGGCGCTCCATCGCCTAGCTGAGAGGGTCGAAGCGAACCACGTCGCGTCGGCCCGGGAAATGGGCTGGTCGTGGCAGCAGATCGGAGACGCTTTGGGCGTCACCCGCCAATCCGTGCACACCAAATACAACAAGGAGTCATCATGACCACCGAATCCGTTGTGCCAGAGACGCTTCACGCCTGGGCCATCTGTCTGCGGGCCGGTGAGGAGGCTCGTCGCCGAGGTGATCGCCGAACTGGTACCGATCACATCTTGCTCGCCTTGTTGGAAGATCCCGCGATCGAAGCCGTGCTGGGCGTGAGCCTGCTGCAAGCTCGCCAGGCCCTTGAGTCGCTCGATCACGAAGCCCTGGTCGCCGTGGGTCTGGAGTCCGGCCTCGACGCTCCCGATCTGCCGATGCGCGCCGTGCCGAAGAAGCCGAGGATCAGAGATATCGCACAAAAAGGGCGCCTCCGCATGGCGCCTGCGGCAAAGAAAGTGCTTGAGGACGCGTCGAAGCCCAACCGTCGGAGGCTCCAGGTCACCGCCCAGCAGGTGCTGGCCCGGATCCTCACTCTCCGACTACCAGATCCTGCGGCGGTGCTGCTGGGCGCTCTTGGCGTGAAAACGTCGGAGGTTCGGCGCCGATTGGATGCGGTCACGCCCGACAGCTGAGTCTCCAGCGACATTCATGACTTCGAGCGAAGGTGTCCGGATGGGGCTGTTCCAGGCGGGTGAACATTGGCGAGCACCGGGTCCCTGACGTCGCCTATCGGAGGGGCCGAACACCAATTCGACGATCGCCAGATCGTGACCGAGGAAGCGGCCTACGGCGAGAACAATCACCCCAACGGTTCCCATCGAGTTGTCCCACTGTGACGGGGCAATATGCGAATGGGGCGCGCCTCCGAGGTGCCTGGTCGGCGGCACCCCGAGGTATTCCCCTGACACGGTGGTCGGGTTCAGTCGGCGGGTGCGCCAACCTGGCATCATTTGGTCAGTGATACCTGAGTCCAACGACGAAGTGAGCGCTCCCGTGGAGGTCCCAGAGGGCATCGTCAAGCGAGTACGCACGCTATGTCTGGCGCTGCCCGAAGTTACGGTGCGCGTCGACTATTCACGGACTAGAACGAGATCGACAGCGCAGTCCTTCGATATCCGCCAACGGTCATTCTGCCTGCTCGTAGCAACGGAGTCATCGACTGGCACGTCCGTTCCGCTGCTCGTGTTGCGTATTGACCCTGACGAACGCGGGACATTGCTGTCCATTGGCCATCCGTTCTTCGTCCCTCGACGGGCCCGCCCTGATCGCATCGGGGTGTGGCTCAGCGACGACACAGACTGGGAGGAGGTTCGGGAGCTGGTGATCGAGAGCTACCGGGTCCTTGCGCCTAAGAAGCTCAGTGCAGGGCTCGAATAGGCAAGTACGGTCCCGATGTGCTCCCCCTTTCCAGTGACGCACTCCTATCAACGTCGAGCCCTTCGATGGGCTCCGTGGTAAAGACGGCCGACACAACAACGATGAGCCACTCGAACGGCGAAGGCATGCTCTTACTAAGCCACGCGTCTTGGTGAGGATCGTACCGAGTTGTGGATCGGCCCAATCACCGAACGTACAGTTCTTCGGGGATCTGTGGATTGACGAGCGTTCGGCGTGGGGAAGACCACAACTGCGTTTGCTAGCCCTATGGCGCTGAGGGAGTTTCGAACATGACCACCGCAATCATCGGCACTGGAGGGATCGGATCAGCCATTGCGCGTCAGCTCGCATCCGGTGGCGAGGCCCTGCAACTCTCCAGTACCGACAAGCAGTCAGCGCAAAGGCTGGCCGAGGCGATCGGCGGAACCGCGGTTGTCGCTCTTGACAACCGGAGCGCTCTCCAGGGTGCCGAGGCCGTCATCCTTGCGCTGCGGTTTACTGCATTGAAGGACGTCATCGATGAGATCGCCGACGCGCTGGGTGAAAAGATCCTCGTCGTTCCGAGCAACCCGGTCAGCCTCGATGCACAGGGAAAGGTCGTGCGGCTCCTGCCAGAGGGGCAATCATCTGGCGAGACTGTTGGCGGTTGGTTGCCGACAGAGGCGCGCTTGGCCATGGCCTTCGGTTCGATGTCGGCTGATCTCTTCGAGTCCTCGGCCCACCGGTCACCCGAGCCTGCGGTTCTGTTCTACCTGATCGAAGATGACCGTGGTAGGGACGACGTCGAGCGGTTGATCCGAACGGCTGGATTCGAGCCGATGGAGGTGGGTGGGATCGAACTGTCGAGCCGGCTCGAGGTGGGTGGCGATCTTCACGATCTGGTGGTCGCCCCCGCAGAAGCACGGTCCCTGATCGTTGCGCCTTGATCGCCTTGCCTTCCCGACCCAGCCACGTATTGGGTTGGGCACAATCGCCCGCTCACGACGCAACTGCGTACGTCTCTGAGGGCTTCACCTCGCCGGCAGACATATGGTGCTGTCTGTACCCGTCGGCGAACACAAGGTTCCGACCCTCGGAGCCAGTTATTATGCAGAGACAACGCTCCATGACGCGTTGGTGGGCCAGGCTCAAGAAGACTATTTCTTCACCTCGACCTCAGCGCGAGCGAACACTTCAAGTAGGCGTTCTGCTCTGCAGTTGATCGGAGCCCACACGAACAATTCGGAGTTGGTCAAGTATCCAAGCAAAACGTGTTGGCTTACGGATCCCTCTAATATCTGAGAATGAAGGTCGAGAGCTCGTCCGCCTAGTGCCGATCGATGTTCAAGTTGGACCCACTCAAATTCGCTCCACAAATACTGCACCGTCTCGAGTAGATCCCCACCAGTCACGAAAAAGTTCACGCAGTCCGACGCAGCAACAGCGCGATCATCAACCCGGAATATGCCTTCCGTTTCTTTCGTCAGCACGCCTTCGATCCAGCCGGCCGAGTTGAGAATGTGCTGTCCTCTGCCGCCATCCGTCTCACGTTTCGACACGTGTAAACGCTATCGGAATTGGTAGGGCTACCCGCGCCCGTACGGTGCCATAAGATCAGTATGTGGCGGCGAGGTGGTGGAGTCGAGCGGTCGTGATTCTGACCGTGGTTACATCTGGTCTTGCGGCCTCGGCATGCTCATCGGCCCTGGTAGACCCATCCCACCAAGACGGGTTCTACTGGTACAAGGCTGATGGTGTGGACACGATCAAGGCACTTCAAAAGGATGGAGATTCCCTCACAAAAGCCTGCTCGGCTCAGGTCCAGCACGCCATGCCACACGGCGACAGCCGCGGGGATTGGGTGACAGGGTGTGTGTACGCCGCCAAGGGTGGCGACCAGCCGTAGGAGCCCGAGCTATCCCACTGAGCTGATGGTTACCCGAAACCCGAACCCGTCCAGTGCGGAGCCGGAGTTGTGACTAACCGGCAGAACTGGAGGCTTCAGTCCCTCACCGGCCGACGGCTTCCAGGCGCCTGGTGTGCCAATCACTCCGTGGATGTCGCTTCGGTCCGGCGAAGTCGATGCGGCAAGCGACAGCGAGGTCGTCGGACCGCGTCACTCCGATATGACAGTTGATCGAAAGTCGGTTTGTTGTCGGGCACCGAAAAGGGTTCTTTTGTCGGCTAGAAACTCAGGTGATCGCGACCCCATATGGGCCATCGAACTCCGTCATCGTTTTCACCACCGTGTTGGTGGAGGTTTTGATGACGCTCACGCTGCTGGGGCCGTAGGGGGCACCGTAGTTGGTCACGTAGACGTTGCTCCCGTTGGGGGTGATGGCGAGCCAGAGCGGCGCGTGACCGACCTTCACCCTCTTCACCGCCGTGTTGGTGGAGGTATCGATGACACCTACGAAGGTGGAGCCGGAGGCGGCCACGTAGACGTCGCTCCCGTTGGGGGTGATGGCGACCCCGGCTAAGTTGCCACCACCTCCAACCCCCACCATCTTCTCGACCGTGTTGTTGGAGGTCTTGATCACGCTCACGCTGCCTGAGTTGGTCACGTAAGCTTCGCGCTCGTTAGGGGCGATGGCCACCCCGATCGGGTTGCTGCCCACCGGCACCGTCTTCACCACCGCGTCGGTGGAGGTCTTGATCACGCTCACGGTTCCCGATCCTGTGTTGGCCACGTAGGCGTAGCTCCCGTTGGGTTTGATGGCGACCCCTTCTGGGTGGCTGCCCACCGTCACCGTCTTCACCACCGTGTTGGTGGCGGTGTTGATGATGCTCACGGTGCCGGAGGCCCAATTGGTCACATAGGCCTCACTCCCGTTCGGGGTGATGGCGATACCGAATGGCTCGGAGCCCACCGTCACCGTCTTCACCACCGTGTTGGTGGAGGTCCTGATGACGCTCACGGTGCCCGAAAAGTCGTTGGCAACGTAAGCATCGCCCCCGTTGGGGGTGATGGCGACGCCGGTGGGAAATGTGCCGACCCCCACCGTCGTCACCACCGTGTTGGTGGAGGTGTCTATGACGCTCACGGAGTTGGCACCCGCATTCGCCACGTACGCGTAAGAGGTTGTCAGGGCACCAGCTTCTGGCACCCCTTGTGCCGTCAATACAAGGGTGGCGGAGGTAGCCAGTCCAGCCACTCCGACGGCAATGCCCGCCCGCATCGCCAATCGGGATCCAACAGCTTTCGCCATGGCAATACCTCCAGAGGACCGTCTAGTTCTCCATGGTGATCGGTCTCCAACGGGATGTCCAGGCCTCATCGGCGCCGTCTGCAGCCGTCATGTCCCTGCGTGCGGGCGCCCCCGGCGGGATCGCGACCTCCCAGGGTCTAAGCATTGCCATACCGGCCAGCTGACCACGGGGCGAACAGGGCGGATCGCCTTTAGCGGGCAGCGTAGGCATGAACGGGGCCAAGGCTCATCGGATCGAGTCGGCGGCGTCCCAGGAACATCTCGCGGATGTGGCGACAGTTGAGTGCCTGAGCGAGGCAGCTGTCGCGAGCATTCCGCTCAGGACCAGACCTCGTCGGATCGCACAACCTGGGGCGCCGAGGGACTCCTGGCTGCTGATCGCGCTCGCGGCCGGGGTTGGTTGGTGACGTGGCTGTGGACCATCTATGCGCCGCCCGGTCGCGGCCCGCCCTCTCCCTCGGCCCTTCGGGCCGGGTTCAATGGACAGGCGAGTCCGCCGCTAGTCCTCGCGGGCGGCGGTAGTGTTCAACCACGACCAACGGAGGCCCCCGATCGCCGAATATCTGATCAGATGCGTAAACACTCAGCGCCCACACCATCACATCACCAGCGCCGACGTGCAGGAGTTATCGGGCGACAGCTACGAGGACTCCAAAACATTCCTGGTCGGAACCATCCGTACCAAACTGGCCGCGGGGGACCGGTTCAATACCTACAGCCCTTCCACAAACAGAATGGCCGACGTTCATAGTGACACTTGCGATGTCGCCGGTTGCAAGGTTCAGACCATCCGTTCCGACGCCGACGCCATCACCGATAACGACCTCGGCAGCCTTCATTGCCGCCATTATCGCTGACACCGATGACCGAACACTCCGCCTGACGAACCGGACTGGAACACTCGAACGACGGTGTCGGAGATGAACTGCTTAGCAAGGGTCACTCACCCAACCGAACTTCGGCCGTGATGCCTTGAAAACAGTAGGAAATGATGCGAAGCAGTGAAGGGTGAGGTTCCAGCTCCCTCCCCATTTCCGCTGTAGGCGGATCGTCCCTGGCACCCTCTCAAGTGGGAAACACGGGTTCGCCCCCCGTCGGGACTGCTCGGCGTTACCACAACCAATTTGCAATGAAGGGCTGCCGATCTCGTTACATCTCACGAAAGATTCGCGATCTCCAACTCTCGGTGGTGAACCGCACCCACCAAGCACGAGCCCGTTGGGCTCAGGACGACCGGGCGTGTCGAAGCTGCCAGACCCGCACACTCACGTAGCCGGAGGTCAGGCACAGAGCGTACGCCGCCAACCCGATCACAGCGCCGGCCACGTTGACACCGGGGACGGCCGTATGGACGGAAGCCAACCAATTGCCGGCCATCCCGAGTAACAGGAACAGTCCACACATCCTCAGGGGCCCACCCAAGCTGGCCCCAGCCAACAGTTGGTCGAGCATTCGCGGGGTCGGTGCTTCTACGGAAGCTGCATTGGGGCTCTTGTCCACGGCTAGATCCGTCACACTTATGCAATCGGCAGTTGCATCGGTTGCCTTGAGGCCAGCCTGCCGGCCGGAGCGACCGGCGCGACGTAGCCGGGTCAGCCCCAACGGTCAGCAGGGCGTTTCATGCTCAGTCGCTCGCCGGCGAGTCGCTCAGTTCTCTTCGCCCACCATTGGTGACGGAGCACGGGAGGCTCCGGCTTCCGTCAACAATTCCAGGTACGTCATGCATCAAGGCCTTGGCCGATCCGTCGATGAAAGAATGTGATCATCCATCGCAAGTCGCCTCGGGATGCCGGGGCTCTCTACCGGGAGCTTGCCCCTCCCGTCCTCGGCTACCTGCGGGCACAGGGCGTGCCCGATCCGGAAGACCTCTTGGGCGAAGTCTTCCTTCAGGTCGCCCGGGATCTGCGGGGCGTGCGAGGCGACGATGTTGCCGTACGGAAGTGGGTGTTTACCCTCGCTCGTAATCGGGGCGTCGACGATGCTCGACGGCGTTCTCGGAGACCCATGACCTCCGGTAGAGCCGTCCCTGACCGCCCTGGGCCGGACCGGGAGGAGCCACTCGACCCGGCACTGCTTTCGGCAATCGATGGGCTCACGCCCCAGCAACGGGAGGTGGTCCTCCTCCGCTTCGTGGCCGACCTGCCCATCGAGGCGGTTGCCCGCATCGCCGGGCGCACGACGGGTGCGGTCAAGGCCCTCCAACACCGAGCCTTGGCCCAGTTGGCCGGGACCGTATCCTCCGAGGCCCGCGAGACGCTGTAAGAGGTATGGAAGAGCATGAATCGGTCATTAAGTCTCTCCGGGCGTTGGGAAGAGAACCGGTCGACCCGGTCACGGCGAACCGCCACCTGAGCCAGATGGTGGGTGTGCGTGCCCGAACTCCGTTCTCCACCAAGGTCAAGATCGGTGCGGCGTTCGGGATCGGATTCTTCGTGGGGAGCGCCGGACTGGCCACCGCTGGTGTCCTCCCCGGCCCGGCCCAGGGCGTCGCCCACACGGTCCTGTCTCGTGTCGGGGTACACGTTCCGGGGGGACCACCGCGCTACAACGGACCCGAGTGCGGCGGCACCTACAAGAACCATGGGCAATACGTGCGGGCGCATACCCAGGATGCCAACGCCGGCCAGTCCCGCTGCGGCAAGCCGATTCAGGCCGGGGCCGATTCCGCTTCGACGGACGCCCCCGATACCCCGGACAACCCCTCCGGCACAGAGCCGGGCAACGGTCGCGACAAGGCGAAGAGCCGCGGTCACCACCACGGCAACACGAAGAATCACGGTCATGCGGGTAAGGGCGGCGACACGCGGTCCGGGAACTCGGACGGCTCGGGTTCGACGGCTCCAGCCTCGCAGGCACCCGTTGCCCCCTCGCCGACGACGACTATCGGTGTGACACCGACCGCGAAGGGTTCGAACGGTCACTCGTCCGGGCACCCGCATCCGGCTGGCCGGGTCGCGTCCTCTGAACCCAAGTCGCCGATCGCGCATAGTGCCGGCGGTCACTGAGCGGCATCGCCGACAACCTGAACCAGTGGTCTCTCGCGGGTTTGAGTCGGTCAGTCTCCGGGCATGACGGCCTTTGCGGCGGGCACTCAATGTACCAAACCAGCCCAACCATTGCGCAGACGAACCACGAGGGACTTGCCTCAGTGATCTCCGACCAACCGACCTTCGGCACGGTGGTAGCGCCAGGTTCGAATGAAGAGGCGACGGGCCAAATCGACACTGGCAATAGACGACCACGGGGAGACTGAGAATCGGTCACAACAGATGCGGTGACGAGGCCTGGCGTCGCGAACCGAGGACTGGTGTTGAACCGCTCCGATGGACGCGATCTCCACATGACCGGATCAACGCCAGTAGATCCCGACGGCGAAACATGGAAATCTTTCGGAGTATGGGAGACTGGGTCTTCGAGCATGTGAGCCGTAGGGGCTGGCCAATTCTTGTCTCGGTGATCTACGTCGGATTAGGCCTGGCCTACTTCTTTCTGTGGGGATCTGTCGTCCGTCATACGCCGCACCTGTGGATTACGCCGGGAGACCTCTGGACCACGTACCAGGCATCTGGCGAAGCCGCTCACGGGCACTTCGGTGCGATCTACGGTTCGGGATTCCTTGCGTTTCCGGGCTTCTTGATCGTGCTGGCACCGCTCGGGGCGCTTACAAACGTGTTCAGTACGTCATTCTTCGAGCTAAGAAACCACGGCCACCTGACCGGGGCGCTTCATTATGTGGTGCCGGGCACCAACTTCCGCTTTCCGGACTTCGCCACGTCGGGAGGGAATCTCTACGATATCCACCGCCAAGCGTTCGTATTTCTCGGCCCGCTCATATTGATCGTTTCCTGCGTCGTGCTGTTTGCTGTGGACGCGATGGCCGAGCGACTCCAGGTTCCACGGTCGCGACGAGCCGTCCTCAGTACTGCGGAGGCGGTGCTGCTTTGGAACGTGACTGTGATTTGGGGGCATCCCGAGGACGCCGTGGCCGTGGCCCTCGTTGTATACGCCCTCATCTTTGCCATTGACCGGCGCTTTACCGGGGCCGGCTGGCTCTTCGGCGCGGCATTCGCCGTGCAACCCCTGGTCATCGTAGTGTTCCCGCTTCTCCTCGTTCTGGGTGGGAAAAGCCGTGCGCTCGGGCTGGTGCTCCGAGGCTTCGTCCCCGCAGCGGCGGTCATCATCGTTCCAGTCGCATTCGACGCTCGTGAAACCGTGCATGCCCTCGTGACCCAGCCCACGTTTCCGAATGTGCCGGGCAATCACCGAACGCCATGGACGTTCTTGGCCCCGAAATTGGGTGGCCACGGCATCAATGCCGAGGTCGGTGGTGGACCGTTGCGGATCATTTCACTGGCACTGGCAGCTGGATTTGGCTGGTGGGCCATCCGATGGCGGGAAAGACCCGAGATGATCGTCTGGGCCGCGGCCCTAGTCCTCGCCCTGCGGATCTACACGGAGCCGGTCATGACGGACTACTACGTGTGGCCGGCGTTGGCTGTGGGCCTGGTTGTGGCGGCGCGAGGCAGCGCGAGGCGGTTCGGTATCGCCATCACGATCGCCGTAGCCACCACGGTCGTCGCTCAGTGGGATCTGGGGGTGGACCCATGGTGGGCGGTCCAGGTGATCGGAGTGACCGGATTGCTTGTTGCTGCGGCCAAACCGGAACTGTCCGAATCGAACGCCGAGCCTGTTCGTGCTCGAGCAGCCACCGCACCGGCCCGCCGCGGACCATCGAATTCGAAGAGGAAGAAGAGCAGGAGCAAGGCAGCCCGCGCTGATAGAAAGCGTTCGGCCCGGCGTTGATGCCGTCAAGGACCACACCCGAGCGATGACGGTGTCTCGTGCTGTCGGGGGTTTAGCGGAGCAGGCCACCCAATGCTCTGTCACGGATTGAGTCGGTCAGTCGCCGAGCAGGGTGGTCATTGCGGCGGGCGCTCAACGAACCAAACCCGGCCCAGTCATTTCGCAGACGGACCAATTAGCGGGAGGGGCAGGCCTCCCTCCCGGCTTCCTCCCGCTAACGCATTGATGGCCGCGACGGGTCAACCGTGAGAATTCAAGCTCGACGCAGGACGGTACCTCTCGATATGCGGTCGAAGTCGTCCTGCCATCCTCGACTCGAACGGGGGAGCGATGGCGCCACAACGCCCCTCCGACGGGTTGCCTCCTCGC
>CAWIOU010000020.1:0-358067 GCA_963837805.1 uncultured Acidimicrobiaceae bacterium | reverse complement strand
TGTGACAGGGACACCCTGTTGCTGTGCAACCTTGGCACCGAGGAAGAACAGAGGGCTCTCCGCCACGATTCCGAACGCACCCTTCGAGAGCGGTTTTTTGGATGGCTAGCGTCGGCTGGACAGTCTGGTCGTCGACGACGATTCCCTTGATCATGTGACCGTTGACGCCACCGAGGGCGTTCTGCTGGGCGATCCGTGCATTGAAAGCGGCAGGACCGGTCAGGAACTGGTCCGCTCCCGGCCCGGTCAGGTTACCAAGGCGATCGTGATGGGAGCTTTGCTGCCGCTTGATCCGGGCGTTGAGGTGATGGTCGACGAAGGCGCCGCCGAGTTCGACGAGCAGCCGGTGAGGATCAATACTGCCCCGATGCTCACGCCAGCGATCACCCGGACACGACGGCCTCGTCGAGGTCCCTCGGCTGACCGTCTCCCGTCGTGATTGGCCTCACGAGCCATTTGTGGCGCGATGTTTTGGTGCTCATCAGTCCTCCCCATAAAGACGCAGTCCGCCGGCCCCACGTCCGTGTCCGGTCCGCAGATCGAGTGTCGGTTACGGATCTGATGCCAGACCCCCCAGGATTGTGGTTTATTTTGACGTCGATGTCAATGTCTTGGATTGAGGCAATGAGAGGGCACTGTCCTCGGAAAGCCCAGCCTGCTGGTGGCCGGTGCCCTCGTGGTTCCGGCGTCATTCGGTGTCATTGGATCCCCGAGCAATACGTCAGCGAGGGTGCCTATCGGGCCGACAACCTGCTCGGGGACAGCTTCGAGGTTGTCGGCAAGAGCGCGACGAGCCTGGATACCCAGAGTGGCGCTCAGCCGGCGTGCGCATACTCATAGACCGTGGTGTGGATGATGCACGATCCGGGCTGAATGATCTCCACCCGAAGGATGCCTGATGCCACTTCGTAGTCGACTCCCTCCGCCTCGAACGTGCCGGTGCACGCGCTCTTCTGAGGAATCGAACCGAGGTCGATGACGTGTGCGGTGAGAGTGGAGCCTCGGAGTGGGTGGGGGGAGCACCACCTCCAGCAACGGCTTCTGGTTCGAGAACAGGGTCCGGGTGTCGTCGTCCGACGCGCAGATCAGGGTCGTCTTCGATGTGAAGTCACATCCTTGGATGTTGTTGACCCTGTGGTCGAGCTTGATATAGCCGGCGAGAGGCAACTGGCCACCGTTCGGGGAGGTCCGATGGTTCAGGACCGGAGTCGGATAGATCTGGAGATGGCTCATGGTCTCCCATTCGCCGGCCACCATCCACTGCGCCCCCGGGGCGATCGTGTCAAATGAGTTGTTGTAGAGCTCCTTGGGCACGAGTGTGTGCACGTACTGAGGAGTGGCCCCGGACGGTGTGGTCACCAAGAACATCTTGGAATGGCCGGAGCTGGGGCCCTGATAGGCGTCGATGATGTAGCCACCGGCCGAATCAGGATCGCCGATGTGACCCCACCCCTCCGCGGCCAGGTCCTTCGGCACTGAGGTCAGCCCCCGGTAGAGGAGGTAGCTGGCCTTGCCGGGTGGCACCACGGTGGCCACTCCCTCACCGGCATCCAGACTGTTCTCATCGTAGCTTCCTGCTTCCCTCCAGTTTCCGATCCCGGTCGTCGATAGCGGCTTGGTCGGACCGCTGGCCTTCGCCACCGTCGTCGGGGTGACAGCGTTCGAGGAGCATCCAGCCACCACGGACGCCACGAGGACCAGCCGATCCGGCCCTCCGGACATACCGCTTCGTTCTCATCGTTGGGCATCTGGCTCCGGCACGCTGATCATCGGACAATCATGGCATCGGTTTGTGTCGGTGTCGCCACCTCGTCAAGCCTGCTCAGAATCCGCGTGAGGCCTTGGAGCTCTCGTCTTGCCCACGGAGGCGAGCCGGCAGGACCTGCTCTTGCCACCCATTTGCGATCGGGGCGAATATCGTAGAGGCATGCCAACGCCCAAACGCACAGTGTCGATGACTTCTTCGATCAGCTCAACGAGGTCCAACGTCCGCACCTTGAGGCGCTCCGGAAATTGAGTTCGGAGGTCGACCCCGAGGCTCGAGAGGTGCTCAAGTGGAACCTGCCCGTGTACGTGCGCGGCGAGAACACGAACCTGTGGACGCTTCAGAACTTCAAGAACCATTGCTCACTTCGGTTCAATCCACCGTTCTTTGCCACCCAGAAGGCAGCCGTAGAGGCGGCTGGCTACGAAGCGGGCGAAGGCTTCATCAAACTTCCGTACAAGCGGGAACTGCCGACTGAACTCCTCAAGTCGTTGATGAAAAGCGCGAATCGCCGAATTCGAGTCATCCGAAGCTGAATAGTCCTGCGTGACTGGCGATTCTTGGCGGTTACGGTCTTGCCGCGAACAAGGCCGCCACTGACCCGGGCACCCTCCAGCTTGATTTCCACCATCGACCGAAGTCAAGGCCCGAACCAACCACAATGTCTGTCACCGTTCTCGAGACCAATACCTCGCCGGGTTGCGCCAAAGCCTCGATCCGCGACGCTATGTTGACTCCGAGGCCGGCGACATCGTCGCCACGGAGCTCGACCTCGCCGGTGTGCACGCCAGCTCGAACCTGGAGGCCAAGAACCTGAGCGCCATTGCTGATGGCTTGCGCACAACGCACCGACCGCGCCGGGCCATCGAATGTTGCGAGAATGCCATCGCCGGTCGATTTGATCAGTCGACCCCCATGGCGTTCGACCTGACGCTCGGCCAACGAGTCGTGACGATCAAGGAGAAGTCCCCATTCCTCGTCGCCGAGTTCGGCGGCCCGGCGAGTCGAGTCGACGATGTCGGTAAACAGAACGCTAGCGAGCACGCGATTCGCTCCCGGTGCTGAGCGAGTGCCCGTGAGGAACTCCTCGATCTGGTCAATGATCTGACCGCTGTTCTCGGTCCACCAGAAGTGATCGGTCCCCGGGATTTCGACGTGCCGAGCGCCTTCGATGTGGGCGGCCAGGTAACTGCCAAGTGCCAGCGGAACCATTCGGTCTCCGACCCCATTGAGCACGAGCGTCGGCGCGTCGACGAGTGGAAGGGCGGGGGGCGGACATCAATGTCTATGAACGAGCTGAACAAGGCCATGGCTGCTCCGGGACTGGCCGCCAGGCGCTGCAGACGGGCAAAGTGCTCTCGGGCGGCCAGGTCGTGGGCGGCACTGGGGGCCCAGGTGCTGAGCCCGACATCGGTTCCCCGATCGGGGTAGGAATGTATTCCGCGAAATCGGCATGAAATCTGTTCGGAGGGTAACCCGATCGGGTAAACTTTAGGGCACGCCGTTAATGCGGGCATAGGGACCCAGGAGCAGGAAGTGCTTGATTCCGTTCAGGATGTGGCAGCTGTGATGAGGATGGCCATGGGTCCAACCCTCCTATATTCCGAGCAGAGCCGCCTGCTGTGAGCTTGCCGCCTTCATAACCGCTTCGATGTCGAGCATTCCGGGCGGTCCATATCGGGGGAGTCGCTGAGTCCGGTCGGACATGGCTCGTCGCACGCTTATCGAAGATGATCCACCCGGGCGACGACCCGAGACGACGAAGAGAGCCGTCAATCTTCTCCTCCTTTCAAGCCAGCTCAATGTGCGAACGGAAACCCGGGATCATCATGAGATCGAACGGTCGATCACTAATCACCTGCATAGGCGACGCTGGAAACTCCGTCGTCGGCCTTGGCGTAGCGGGTCTCGGCCATCTGCACCCATCATCATGGACATTGACACGGTCGATAGCCAGAGGCGATCCCAGATTCTGATCGTCACTGGCGACATTCGCGTTGCCGGATAATCGATGCCCGTAACTGAATCCTCCAGCCGCTTGGGACCCGGTCGTGCCAGGTGAACAGTAACCTAGGAGGATAGGGCGATGCTGAGTGAGTAGGCGGCTTCGAGCTTTGTAAAGTGGACTCTCCGGTAGAACACATCGAGTTCGGCGACGGTATAGCCCGCCCTGGTCAGCAGGCCAACGATCGGCCGGGTCAGATGGCACCGCCGAAGATCTGCTTCGGAGCGTCTCGACGCGGTGCTGCCAGCGCGTACCCGCTCGTCTGGGGCCAGCCGATGTCTCCAGCAAAATGTAGGGTCCCCCCAGGCCTGAGGACCCGTCGGAGCTCGCTGAGCGTGGCCGCCACGTCAGGGATAGTGCACAGCGTCCATGTGGACACGGCGGCGTCGTAGCTGTCGTCTGTGAAGGGCAGCGACTGGCCATCCAGACCCGAACGTCGGACCGGGACATTGGTCTCCGTGAGGCGCTTCTCGGGCCAGCTTCCAGGTCTCTGCTCCGGGCGGGCTCGACGGCAGCCACGCCGTCGACCGTCGTCAGCGGTAGAAAGGGGGCATTCGAGACCCGAGCCGAAGCTGATCTCTACTACATCTCCGGCGAGGCCCCCGTAGACCCGGCGCTCGTAGCGGTTCATACTGCTCTCGTGGCCGGAAAGCGACGTTGAGGATATGCGGCAAGACGATCGTCCTCCATAGATTCCCATTTGTTCTCCTCAACTGCCACGATGGTCGATCGGTCGCTCCGTGTCACTTGGTCCTCGGGAGGGGCCCTTCTCGGGGAGTGTGAGGAACGGCCCGCTAGCCAGTCGCCGCATTCTCCAGCTTCCGCGGCCCAGCAGGTGTTCGCCTCAGCGAAAACCCGGCGGACCTGCGCGGCATCGTAGGGCTGCTCTCTGACAGGTTTCCGGGTCCCACTGACTTCGAGGCCGGTTGACGAATCGCCACCGTAGACATGGATGGCGCCAGTGAAGCGCTGCATGGGGTTCGAAACTGAATGGATTGCCGCTGGGCCCAAAGCAAACGCCCTCCTTCGCGGAGAGCTTTGCCACCCGACTCGACGAGACCCTCTGAGCCCCTTCGGAAGAGCGTGTTGTCTTCGCCGCCGCCGTAGATGCCAATGATGGCCCACATGCGGTGATCGTGAGGGTAGAGCGACATGCGCGGAGCCCAGACGACATTGAGCACGGTGAGCTCGGGCGAGTTGAACAGCACCTCGAGACCACCTTCGGACCTCCCGAGCTGCTCTGCGACCCAGTCGGTTCGCTCCAGTGTCTCTACCAGGATCTCATGGACAGCCCGACGCGGCTCGGGTTCTGCGAGAGAGCTGCGACAACTGGCCACCAGCGTGTCGACCTCGAACATCAGGCCTCCCAACGGTAAAGCGACTCTGAGACAGATAATGCTACGAACCGGAAGAAACCGCCGACTCGACTGGTACCTGTACGTTCCGGATGCCAAAGCTCTGCGACGATTCGTCAGCTAGAAATCAGGAGTCGCGAGCCACCTGCTCCAGCTTCTGGATGGGCATGATATCCGGATCACCCGCGTCGAAGCCAACCTTCGCGATGATCGGCATCAGCACTTCTCCAAACGCTTGGAACGCCTCAGGCGACTCCCAAATGTCGTAGACCATGAGGTTCCCGTCTTCGCCGATGCAGGAATGGTGAATCCTTGCCGACGGGCCGTCCTTGCCGGACTCATGCAGGAGCCTCTGCACCTCATTGAACTGGTCGAGAGTCATCCCTTTTGGATGGAAATAAACGGCGATGGCCATGTGTACCCTCCTCTGACGTGGCGGTTTTGGCCGTCTTCGGCGCAACGCCCCAATCATTCCACTGCCCACGGCTTGTGGCGAGCGGAAATTCCTCAATCCGCGACTCCCTCGGAGTGTCAGCCATCGCGGCCAACTGAGGGCCTGCGAGCCGATCGGCACGCCGACACGGGGCGACCAGCTCCTCCCCGCTCCCCCCCTCGAGCACCGCCTGTTTGTGTTTCACACGCTGCCCCAGTTCCGATCCTCGAAGCGGGGAAGTGCGCCCTTCCAATTGAACGGTCAGCTCAGAATGCGATAGCGCAGGTTCAGGACACCGTTGCCGAATCGGTGCTCCTCCAGCAGGTCCAACTGGATATGGGCGTCGCCGGAGAATGCGGGTTTTCCGCCCCCGACCAGCACCGGATATATGAAGAACTGGCACTCGTCGATCAGCCCGGCGTTGAACCCCAGCGCTGCGAGGGCCGAACCTCCGATGGTCACATCGGTTGCCGCGGCTGCCTTCATATCCCGGACCGAATCGGGGTCGAATCGGCGCTCAAGCCGCGTCCGTACGGTCGACACTGCGGGCAGCGTCGTGGAGTAGACGATCTTTTCGGCCGCTTGCCACACGTGAGCGAAGTCGGCCATGAGCTCCGACTGAGCAGCGAGGGTGGGGTCGACCTCCCACACGGCCATCGTCTCGTACATGCGCCGTCCATTGAGGTAGGTGCCCATGGGGCGCACCAGGTCAGTGATGAAGGTGAAGACCTCGTCGTTAGGCTCGGACCAGTCGAACCTGCCGTGTACGTCCTCGACGTAGCCATCGAGCGACACATTTGCTATGTAGATCAGCTTGGGCATGTCCGCTCCTCAGTCGCATTATGACGTTGTATGGGAGCAACTGTAAATGAGTTGGCGAATCAGCGGCGCCGGATGTCGGACCCGATCTGAAGGCGGAAAGGAGCTGAGGGAGCATTCGAGCACCTCGACTAGACCCCCCTGGTTCACTTCTCCGAGGGGCACACTCGCTCCCGACGTGCCGTTCACCGGGCCCGTACCGGTGCTGCGGCCGGAGCTCTCGCCGACGCCGCTCCGTGACCTCAGGCGGCGCTGCACTGCCGGAGTTCGAGACTGGGGAGGACGCCATTCATCAATGGAGGTCCAGGCTCAGCAGGTTCGGATGGCTTGACGGGTTTCGGTGGGCCTGCTCGAATAGCGGAAGCGCGCGGCTGTCGTTCTGACAGCTGAATGGCGCTTTCGTGCCGATGAGCCAGGAACTATGGGCAGGGGTCGATCACAGGTGACGACATGGACATTGCGAGCGCGAACCAGATCTGACCGGTCGGTCATGGCGGCGAGGCCTGGTCCTCGATGCCTTCGTTCGACCGAGAAAAGACGACGATGACCACATCCCCTCGTTCTCCACGGTCGATATCGGGCTTCAGCCGGTCTCGAGCACTGCGATTGGGGCTGGTGCTGATTGCAGTTGTGGCTGTCCAACTCGGCTTCGGCCCGATGAAAGCGACACCTGCGTCGGCCACGATTGGGTTCTCCGGGCCTCCTGTCGTGCGGGTCTCGGGCAACCATTTGGTGAACGGCAATGGCGGCCGGATCCGGCTGATCGGAGTCGACGAAGCTGGTGCTGAGTCGGTGTGCGTGGAAGGGGATGGGTTCGGCGTCCCGTTGTACTCGGGACCGTCATCGACCGTCATCGCCAAAATGAAGAGTTGGAAGATCAATGCCGTCCGGCTCCCCCTCAACGAGGACTGCTGGCTGGGCATCAATCTCCCGCACCCCCAGTTCGGGGGAGCTGCCTACCGGTCGGCCATCGTCAACTACGTGAACAGAATCAACGCTGCCGGGCTAGCGGTGATTCTCGACCTCCACTGGAGTGCTCCTGGCAGCCAGCTGGCAATGCATGGGGCGGTCATGGCCGACGAGGATCACTCACCAACCTTCTGGTCGTCGGTGGCCAAGAACTTCAAGGGCCATCAGGGGGTGGTCTTCGACCTCTACAACGAGCCCCATTCGGTTCCCTTCTCCTGTGTGATCCATGGAGGTTGTGTCGCGCATGGGTTCAAGGTGGCCGGCTATGACCAACTGATCTCTGACGTGCGCCATGCCGGAGCGACGAACGTCATCATGGTGGCCGGCACCCACTTCGCCGCCTTGCCGACTGGATTCAGCACGATGATGCCGCAGGACCCTCTCCACCAGGTCGCCATCTCGGTGCACGTCTACGACTTCAACGCAGCCGCAGCTCCGACGGCCTGGGCCAAATGGATTCAGTTGGGCCTGCTTTCCAAAGTACCGTTCGTGACAGGCGAGTTGGGCGAACAGGACTGCACTGCGAAGTTCATCGACACCTACATGAAGTGGGCCGACGCCCATGGGGTGTCTTATCTCGCCTGGACCTTCAACTCGGGACCATGCGGTGGCCCCTACCTCCTCAACTCCAAAGGCGATCCGACTCCCTACGGTGCCGGATACAAGGCTCATCTTGCTCAGTTGGCCTCGTCGTAACAGAGCGAATCCTCGTAGTGGGTTTCGTACGTGACCCTCTCACTGACGTAGGCTCCCGGAACGCGAGTTGACCCGGCGTCAAAGCGGGCACCGTCGTCCCACCAGCGCTCAGCCGCACGCAGTGCCGGTGCGAGTCGGGCGTGCTCCGGGCCACCCGCTCTGATGTGTGGCTGGACGCCAGGCGTGTGGCGGTGACTACGACAAGCCGAGACGCTCGGCAAGGGAAGCGATGTAGTCGATGTGGGCATCGATCGAATCCAGGCCGAGGCCCATGGTGACCACCGACAGGTGCGTCCCGCCGGCATTGCGCCACGACCTCGACTTCACCAACTAGTTCGGACATATCGCCGCCGGTGAGCGCCACGTAGTCGCCGCCGAACCCGTCGACTGGCCTCCCGGCGCGAGCAATGCGTTCACGTAGCCCTGTCCATAGCTCGGTGGTGTGCCCGACGCCACCGCCGAAGAAAATGAACCCGTCGGCCAGCCGGGCAGCTCGATCGAAGGCCCTGTCCCCAGATCCGCCAAGCCAAATCGGGATCGAGCCTGTGGGCTTGGGAATGAGTGCTGCTCGGTCAACTCGGTCAAAACGACCCGAGAAGTCAACAACGGGCTCGGTGAACAGGCGCCGAAGCAACACGATCTGCTCCTCCTGCCGAGCCCCACGGGTATGAAAGTCCTGTCCGAGGGCCTCGTACTCAACGTGGTTCCAGCCGACTCCGATACCGAGTCGCAGCCGACCCCCGGACAGGAGGTCGACGTCGGCAGCCTGGCGTGCCACCAGCGCAGTCTGACGTTGCGGAAGGACGAGAATGCCGGTGGCGAATCGGATCCGACTGGTAATGCCGGCCAGGTATGCGAACATCACGAACGGGTCGTGGAATGGATCGTGCTCGGTGTAGGGGCCGCATCAATGGAGGCGACCGATCGGCATGAACGGCACCGAGCACGTGTTCGTAGGTGAGAAGGTGATCGAATCCAAGGTCTTCGACTGCTCTCGCAAATCGACCAATCGCGGTGGGATCGCCCCGAAGCTCGATCTGGGGGTACACGATGCCAATGTCCATGGGCCACAGCCTTGCACGGGCGAATCACACGTGCCTCAGACGTGGGTCAGAGCCCATATCGACTGAGCATCTACCATGGGGTCGGCCATGGCTCAGATCTGCACGTGCTGCTCCACCCCAGTCGACTGGTGGGTCAGACTGCGGTCGCGTCCCGACCTGCCGATCTGCCACAACTGCTTGGCCGGTCTCAATGGACAACGCGACGGCCAACTCCAGCTCATGACAGGATCGTGGTTGGTCACGGGATTCGAGCCGATTTTCAAGGTCGCCGATGTGACTCGCTCGGTCACCTGGTTCGAGCGCGCCGGCTTCGAGGTGTCCTTCCACGATGACAGCTACGCCTTCGCTCACCACGATCGTGACCTCACGATCCACCTTGCCCGAGCGGTCGAAGCGGAACCTCGAGGTCATGGTGCGCTCTATATCCATTGCCAGGACGCCGACCGGGTGGCCGATGAATGGAGACAGGCGGGTATCGCCGTGGATGGTCCGCGGGACGAGGACTATGGCAAGCGGGAGGGCTCCGTCATCGATCCCGACGGCAATGTGATTCGCTTTGGAAGCCCCATTCGCTGAGCGGCTGCGGGTGCTCGACCCAAGGGGTGGGAGCGGCCCGGTGAGGATCATGGACTGCCCGGCCTGGCGACGATGAGGCTGGCCTGCGGCCTCCCTTCCCGACCCTGCGGAGCACGCACCATCGCCGGAGAGAGGTCGATTCCGAAGACCTTCACACCCAGGCCGTCGAGATGGGCCGTGATCCGCCCGGCTCTACACCCGAGGTCGGCAACCGGCCCGAGGGCGGCTCGTGAAGCCAGTTCGGCGAATCTGGCCAGCATGGCCCGGTCCAATTCCGACTCGGCCCGAAGATCGGGGAGGAGGCGGGCGTAGTCATCGGCCACGCTGTCGTAGGCCATCTTCGTAGCTCGCAGGGCCCGCTCCTCCACGAATCTGACGCTACCCCCCGTTCCTGGCCAGGTCCCCTGGCACAATGACATCGTGGTCCAGAACTACTTCGGCGAGAGGATCGCCAAGAGCTACGACGAGAAGTGGCCCGAGGCCTGCGATCCGGCTGTCGTTGGCTCCATCGTCGACGTCCTCGCCCGCTTGGCCGGACCCGGGCCGGTCCTTGAGTTCGCCATCGGGACTGGACGCATTGCCCGTCCCCTGATGCAGCGAGGGCTCCAGGTCGACGGCATCGAGTTGTCGCCCGAGATGGTGGTCGAGCTGCACAGGAAGCCTGGCTCGAGGCAGATCAACGTCACTGTTGGCGACATGGCGACGACCAGGCTCGACCGGCGCTACAACCTCGTCTATCTGGTTGCGAACACCATCATGAATCTCACGAGCCAGGACGAGCAGGTCGCCTGCTTCGAGAACGCGGCGGCCCATCTGGGGGCCGGCGGAACCTTCGTGGTCGAGGTCATGGTGCCCGCCCTCCGTCGCCTCCCGCCGGGCGAAACCATCGTTCCCTTCACGGCCACGCCCACCCATGTTGGGTTTGAGGAGTACGACGTCGCCACTCAGACCGCCTTCTCCCATCACTGGTGGAACGACGACGGTCGGCTCGAGACGTTCTCAGCCCCCTTCCGCCATGCCTGGCCGTCCGAGCTCGATCTGATGGCCCGCATTGCCGGGATGCAACTCCGCGAACGATGGGCCAATTGGGAACGAGCGCCCTTCACCAGCGAGAGCACGAGTCACATTTCCGTGTGGGAGAAGGTCTGAGCGTGGTTCCTGATCCCGCACTCCGGGAAGTAGCCCCTCGGGTAGCAGCCGCTTTCCAGTTCGAACCCAACCGGTCTCGGTTCCGTGGTGACTGAGATTCGAGCCCTCGGGCCGGACGAGTGGCAGGAGATCCGCGATGTTCGACTCCGCTCACTACTCGACGCACCTGAGGCATTCACATCGAGCTACGCCGAGGAATCGGAATACGACGAGGCGAAGTGGCGACACCGGGCCACCAGCGGTCGGTGGTTTGTGGCGTCGGACGATGGTGAAGTTGGCGTAGCCGTCGGCGTGGACGGGTGGTCCGGGGACCCGAAGACCCGAGAACTGGTTGGCATGTGGGTTGCGCCATCCCATCGCCGACGTCGAGTAGGCGGTGCGCTGCTCGATCAGGTGAAGGCATGGGCGGTATCAGAGGGGGCAACCACCTTGAGGTTGGGTGTTCGGGGAAGCAATGACCGTGCACTGACGGCCTATCTCCGCCTGGGGATGCGCTCATCGGGAGAGACGGTGCCAGAAAGAGACGATCCGACCTCGGTGATCATCCTGTTGGAGTGTGATCTCGGTTCGGCGTGAACGGCCGGGTCGGTCACCATCGGGACCGTGTCAGGCGGGGCATCTGCTTCAAGTCTCGGCGACCGGCTCCCGAACGTTCAGCGGGTGATGCCGACGACATCGGTCGCCGTTCCTGCCACGCCCCCCTCGTACTGGGCATCGCCGTAGGAGAAGATCTCGCCGTCGGCCGCGGTGAGCCAGTACCCCTTGCCGTCGGGAGAGGCGGCCATTCCCACGACCGGGCTGTGCAGGTGAGTGGATCCTGCCGAACCGCGGAATTCGGCGTCGCCGAACGAGAACACGCCGCCGTCGCGAGCGACCAACCAGTAGCCGTTGCCGTCGGGGGTGGCAGCCATCCCCACGATGGGCTGATTGAGATGGATGCCGCCGGTCGACCCGTGGAAACCAGCATCACCGAACGAGAACACGCCGCCGTCGCCAGCGACCAACCAGTACCCCCTGCCGTCGGGGGTGGCAGCCATCCCCACGATGGGCTGATTGAGATGGATGCCGCCGGTCGATCCGTGGAAACCGGCGGCGCCATAGGAGAAGACCCCGCCGTCGGCCGCCACCAACCAGTAGCCGTTGCCGTCGGGGGCGCCGGCCATCCCCACGATCGGCTGGTTGAGATGGATGGCGCCCGCCGACCCGTGGAAGGCGGCATCGCCGAACGAGAACACGCCGCCGGACCGGGTGGCCAGCCAGTAGCCGCCATCCAGGGGCGTGGTGGCCATCCCGACCACGGGCTGGTCGGTCGCCGTACCGCTCAGTACAACGGAGACGGCGGTGATGGAGGACACGCCGGCCAGCGCCGACACGCTGGTGATCGATCCGTCGCTCTCATATTGGCTGTAGCCCGGTGGCCGCGTGCTTGGGGGGACGTTCAATCCAACGGTGCCCATCACGAAAAGGCCGGAGTCGGTGAGGGGTGCCAGACAGAAGAACTGCAGCGCGAGAGCCGTCACCGTGCTCAGTGGGTCAACCACCATCTGATCGATGGTGACAGTCCCGAAACCGCCCGGTGCGCTGCAGGCCTTGCTGCCGCTGAGCGAGATGGTGCCACCGCCCGGATTGCCCAGACCCTCCACCACCGCTGATCCTGCACCCAGCGGTCCGGCACCCGAGACCGTCAGCGTGTGACCGTGATTCCAATGTACGACCAGCGTGTGGCCGGTGTAGGTGGCTGCTATGCCTGTCGTCGTGGTCGAGACCTGGGGCGTGATGCTGGGGAATGGGGTCGAGGTGGTGGTCACTTTGGAGATGTTCGGGACACCCGGGATCCGGGGCGATGCGGCACCGATCGCCATATGGCTGATGCCCGGTCGGGGCGTGAGCATCTGAGCCAGGCGAGCGAACCGGCTCGTTGACGCCCCGGCCGAGGTGACGCCTGCGGTCCCTGTCACCACCACCATGACCAATGCGGCGGTGAGTCCGATGATCTTGAGCCGCCAAAACCCGGTGCGCCTCCTGCCCCTGCCGGCCCTCTCGTCCATCGATCATCCGCCCTTCATCTGATCCGGGTCGCCAACGCCCCTTCCCCAGACCGTAGTCTTCTTTGACTGAGTCGGAGTCCGCTAGCGCAATAGATGGCACTCGATTGCAACCGTGGGGTGTGAGACATGACTGTGACGCTTGTCACCGGAGCTACCAGGGGGCTCGGCTACGAGACCGCCGGCCAACTGATTCAGCGAGGGCACACCGTGTACCTCGGAGGGCGCAGCGTCGAGCGCGGCGAGGCGGCAGCGATCGAACTGGGCGGTCAGTTCGTGCCCCTCGACGTCACTGATGACGTATCGGTCGAGGCCGCCTTGCGCGTCATCGACGGCCGGGAAGGCCACCTCGACGTCCTCGTCAACAACGCTGGCATCAGCACGACCGAGGTGAATGGTCCGGTCGCCCTTGCGGTATTCGATACCAATGCGATCGGGGTCATCCGTGTCACCCAGGCCGCACTTCCGCTGTTGGGCAAGTCGGAGAATCCGGTCGTCGTCAACGTCTCGAGCGCGCTCGGCTCGTTCTGGGCCGTGACCAATCCAGAGCGACGTCAGTTTCACTTCCCCTCGATCATCTACGGCTCGAGCAAGGCCGCCGTCTCAATGCTCACCGTCCAATACGCGAAAGCACTGCCCGGAATGAAGTTCAACGCCGTCGAGCCAGGATTCACGGCGACCGATCTCACTCCCTTCAGTGGGGGAGGACAGCCGGTGGAAAAGGGAGCAGAGGTCATCGTTCGCCTCGCCACCATTGACAGGAGCGGCCCCAGCGGCACCTTCCAGGAAGGCGATGCCGAACTCGGCTGGTGACGCCGAACTGCGGCCGGGTCACCGAGAACGGAGCGTTCTCCCGGGCGCTCCTGCCGTGGTCGTCCTGTCGGTCATAGCGCAGAGCGCAGTCGCTCGACGTCGAGAAGGTGGTGGGTCGCATCGTGGACACTGTGACGGGCGATCCAGTGGGGATCGACGGAAGTGGCGTCGAATGTCACCGTGAGGGACCAGTCGTCGCCGGAGAGATCGGACAGCTCCTGGCTCAACGTGCCGGCCTCGTGCTCGATACCGTCCAGAGCCGCTTGAAGATCAATCGGTCGGGGCTGGGGATCGAACTTCGACGGCGGTGACTGCCCAAGGTCGGTTCCCGGTCGTGCGATGGCTGAATCGAGGAGGAACCTCATCCCGAAGAGCACTTCCCTGACGTGATCCGCGTACTCAGCGATGGACCACATCCGGTCGATGGGTCTGCGGATCCGGTCGCCAGCGGTCAATCCGGCGACGGCCGTGCCCCACCGGGTGGGCAGGCGCCGGATGGCTGCGATCGCGTCGGCATCGGTCCAATCATCGGAGTCGAAGCCGCACTCCCCGCACCGCTCGACAGTCATGCTCCTGATTCTGCACCACTGTCTCGCCGAGTTCTCGGCGGAAAGGTCAGGCCGGCCGAGGTGGAGCGAACCGGTGGGCCCTCAGGAGGCGCATGAGGTGGTGGTCGGCGGACCGTTGGTGCCGGAGGTACCGGTGGGCACGTAGGGGTCGGGATTGGGCCCACCGGCGAACCGATCGGTCATCCAGTTGACCATGTCGGTCATCGACACCGGGATCACTCCGGCGTGGCTCTGCCCGGGATAGATCCATCGCTCCACGTCCTGTCCGAGGGAGCACTCGTGGTGTTCGAGGAGCTGCGTGGTGATCACCGGAATCTGTTCGTCGGACCCGCCTTGGATGATCAGCAGTGGGGCATTGCTCGGCCTGGTGAAGTTCCCCGGATCATTCGCCTGCAGCAGCGGCTTCCAGCTGGGAATGGTGAAGGGGTCCTTCGGAACGATCGATGCCAGCGGGACTTGGTTGAGCTTCTGGGCCAGGAAATCCGAACAACCCTGGCCGACGAGGGGCAGGAGGGCCTGGCCCTTGGGGGTGATGATGGCGGACAGTGGGGCGATGGTGTTGCCGTAGGCGACGTTGAAGCCGGCGCCGGCCATGAACAGGTAGAACTGGAACGGGCTCCCGGTCAGGAAGGCGTAAATGGCCTCGAATTGGGAGGGTGGCGCCCCGGCCACCACGCCCTCCAGATGGAGCTCGGGGGCGTAGGAGGCGGCGATATTCAGCCCGAACATCGCGGTCTGGCCGCCCTCGGAGTGACCCCAGACGATGTAGTTCGTGCTGGCGTGGGCCGCCGGAAGCTCCCGGGCCGCCCGCACGATGTCGATCATGTTCCGGGCCGCGCTGACGCCCGCCAGGTACGGCATGATCCCAGGGGTCCCCTCACCCTGGTAGTCGCTGGCCGTGACCTCCCAACCCTGGTCGAGAAGCTGGTTCTGGAGAGGGACCGCTGATGATGGCTGCAACGAGGGGGCGCACTGCGGTGCCATCCCATTGGTCCCGTGACCCCACGTGACTACCCGGTACCCGCCGACCGGCGCTGGTGAGTTCGGGACCATGATCAGTCCGGTGACGGCGACGGGTCTGCCGAGCTCGGTCTCCGACACGTACATGACCCGGTAGACGGTGCCGTCGATGCCAGGGGCGGCGATCCGCTCGGCTTTCATGAGCGTACCGGCCGGGCCGGACGGCAACTGAGTGGGCACCGAGTAGAACGACGGCAGTCCTGGGGCCAGCACTGATCCGGTGGTCGCTCCTGACAAAGACATGCCCACCACCTGACCCTGGAGGCGAGTGCCCGTGAGCGAACCGGCGAACGGAGCGTTGCCGAAGGCGAAGACTCCGCCGTCCGAGGCCACCAGCCAGTACCCGTGGCCGTCAGCCGTCGAGGCCATGCCGACCACCGGCCGGTTGAGTGTCGTTCCACCCTCGGAACCGAGGAACGGAGCGTTGCCGAAGGCGAAGACTCCGCCGTCCGAGGCCACCAGCCAGTACCCGTGGCCGTCAGCCGTCGACGCGATGGCCACGATCGGTCGGTTGAGCGGCTTCCCTCCCAGGGAGCCGTAGAACGTGGTGTCGACGAACGAGAATCCGAACGAGAACACTCCGCCGTCCGAGGCCACCAGCCAGTAGCCGTTGCCGTTGGGATTGGGCGCCAGTCCGACGATCGGTGCGTTGAGATGGGTGCCGCCCATCGAGCCGTAGAACGAGGCGTCGCCGAAGCCGAAGATGCCCCCATCGGAGGCCACCAGCCAGTAGCCACGTCCGTCATTGCTCGACGCCATCCCGACGATCGGTGCGTTGAGATGGGTGCCGCCCATCGAGCCGTAGAACCCGGCGTTGCCGAAGGCGAATACGCCCCCGTCGGAGGCCACCGTCCAGTAGCCCTCACCATCCGGTGTCGGAGCGGTGCCGACGATGGGCGCGTTCAGTGTCATGCCTGCGGTCGACCCGTGGAACCGGGCGCCGCCGAAGGAGAAGACCCCACCGTCGGAACCGACCAGGGTGTAGCCCGTCGACGGCGAGGAATGAGGGTTGGGGGTCGATGCGACGGCTGGACCCCTCACCGGGCCGACCAGCGTGCCTGCCACCAGAACGATGACGCCCACCACGACGGCCCCGAGGACCCGGATTCGACCACGCATGGCTTTCCCCACTATCTGCTCCCCCGAACATCCTGTCTGTGTGTCGCGTGAGCGACCGCTGTCGAAGGGTAACACCGGGATCACGTCGGTGACGTCGTGCAGTCCCGCTCTCGGTCGGGTCGGGTGACAGGAACGCCGGGGCCGTAGGGGACGGTGTGCACGCCGGTCGGGCCAGATCATGAGAGGATCGACAGGCCCCATGACTGACACCGTCGACAATCTGATCCTCGATCTGCTCGAGTGGCTGGGCAGCAGTCCACGCCCCTACGACGAGGTTCTGGAGGCGTGGCGCACTTCCTGCCCACGCCTGCCGGTGTGGGAGGAGGCGAACTCGCGGGGATTCGTCGTGCGTCACGGCGGGCCGGGCGCCGAGCAAACCATCTCTGTGTCCCGAACCGGTGCCGATCACCTTCGTATCCACCGGGGCCGGGTGCTGTACCCGGCCGAGCCCTAGCCAGTCGTCGGCTGACGGCCAGGGCCGGTTCGCCGACTGAGTCCGACGGGACTGGCTCGGGATGGGGTGCCTGGTTTACTTGATGGTGATCGAAAGTGTCTTGGTGGCCGAGGTTTGTGGTGAAACCGAGGTCTTGGTGTCCACCACCTCGACCACGAACGTCTTGGTGCCGGCCGCGGTGGCTTTACCCGATATCACCCCGGTTGAGCTCAGGGTCAACCCGGCCGGGAGCTTTCCCGACTTGAGGGACCACTTGTAGGGGGAGACGCCACCGGATGCCTTGAGCGTTGCCGAGTAGGCGGACTTGGTCGTCCGGTACACCGAGCCCGAATGGAGCGAGGTGGTGGTGATGGTCACCGGCGCCGCCGCGGTGACCTTGAGGGTGGCGGCCGCGGTGGTGGTCGACCCAGCGATGTTGGTGAACACCGCCCGGTACTGATCGTGGTTCTGCCCCGCCGACGCCGTGAACGAGTAACTGGTAGCAGTGGCCCCCTTGATGGTGGAGAACGTGGTGCCGCCGTTGGTCGAAACCTGCCACCGCACGGTGGGTGTGGGGTAGCTGGTGGCGGCGGCGGCGAAGTGCGCCACCGCCCGCTCCCGTACCGAGGTATTGGCTGGCTGAGCGGTGATCACCGGCAGGGTGTTGAGCGTCAAAGTGGCGGGGTTGGAGTCCACGGTGCCCACGACGTTGGTGAACGCCGCCCGGTACTGGTTGCCGTTGTCACCCGCGGCGGTGGTAAAGGTGTACGTGGTCGACATGGCTCCGAGAACGTCGTTGAACGTGTTGCCACCGTCGGTGGAGACCTGCCACTGGACCGTCGGGGCCGGAGTGCCGTCGGCGGCCGCCGTGAAGGTGACCGGCTGGCCCTCGTTGACCGCCTTGCTGGCGGGTTGGGTGGTGACCGCCGGCTCGGTGTCCACCGTCAAGGAGGCGGCGTCGGTGTCCACCGTGCCCACCGAGTTGGTGAATACGGCCTGGTACTGGTCCCCGCTCTCGGAGGGCTCGGCGGTGACCGTGTAGGTGGGCGACGTGGCCCCAAGGACATTGGAGAACGTCACCCCGCCGTCGGTGGAGACCTGCCATTGGACCGCCGGCGTGGGATTGCCCGTGGCGGCGGCGGTGAAGGTGGCCGGCTGGCCGGCGTCGGCCGTCTGGCCGGAGGGCTGGGTGGTGACGCTGGGGCCGGTCCCGACGAAGCCGTAGAAGGCCGCGGTCACCGAGGCGGAGGCCGACGTCGTGGCGAAGGTGGCGCCCGAGTTGTTGACGATCCAGGAGGATCCCGCCCCTCCGCCTCCACCTGCCCCGCCGTCCTCCGCGGTGTCGTCGGTGCTGCCGGCCCCGCCGACATACCCGCCGCCGCCGCCTCCGTTGGCGGCTGACTCACCCGCCGAGACGGTGTTCGAGCCGTTGCCGCCAGGGGTCCCGCTGGCGGACGTCCCCGGTGCTGTTCACACCTCCAGCCCCGCCGACGTTGCCACTGTTGATGTCGGTGGCCCCGGTTGCACCGGTGGCCCCACTGGGTCCGGCTCCGGTCAGGTCGACCGACGACGTCGAGGACCCGGCGCCGCCGGCGCCGCCGACACCACCACCGGATCCGGACAACGTCGACTCACCGCCGCCACCACCGCCCCCGGCCACGACCAGCGGGGTCACGCCGGCCTGGCAGCTGGTACCGGAGCACACGGCGCTCGAACCGCCACCTCCGCCCCCGCTGCCATCGGTGCCACCCTCCCCGAGGCATTCGCCCGAAACATTGGCCCCCAGGCAGTAGTAGCCGTTGCCGCCGCCTCCGCCGTTGCTGAAGCCGATTCCGCCTGCGCCTCCGGTACCGGCCACCCCGGATCCGTTCGGTGCGGTGGCCCCGGCGCAGCCGGTGACCGCGGTGAGTTGCTGGCCGCCGGTGACCGGGACCGTCCCGGTGACCGAGGACGCCGACCCGCCGGCACCCCCGGACGTGCTGCCCAACGCGCCGCCCCCACCGCCGCCGATCCCGCCGATAGAGGTGAGCGTGGCTGCGCTGGTCAAGGACGGGGCCGAGATGGTCGACTGGACACCACAGGCCTGGGTGTCGGTCCAGCTCGACAATTCGGTGAGCACGGGGGTGCCGAAGGTGAATTGATCAGGCTGGCTCGGAACGGTGGTACCGCTCGGAGTGGTGACCGTCACGTCCACGGTGCCGGTGCCGGCTGGGGAGGTGGCGGTGACCGAGGTGGACGAATCGGCGGTGATGGTTCCGGGGTTGCCGGGTCCGAAGTCCACGGCAGTGGCGCTGCCGAGGTTGTCCCCAGTGACGGTCACGCTGGTGCCACCGGTCACCGGGCCACCGGCCGGACTCACCGCGGACAGGGTGGGCGGGGGCGCGGAGAGCGCGTAGCTGAACTGGTCGGCCGACGAGATGGCCGACGTGCCATCGGGAGTGGTTACCGTGACGTCGACGGTGCCGGTGCCAGGGGGGAGGTGACGGTGATCGACGTGGCCGAATCGGAGGTGACGCTGGCCGGGATCGACCCGAACTCCACCGCCGACGCGTTGGCCAGATCGGAGCCGGTGATGACCACGCTCGTGCCACCGGCGGGTGTTCCCGTGTTGGGATCGACGCCGGTGACGGTGGGGGCCGGGGTGATGGTGGTCGTGGCCTGGGGAACCGGTGCGGAATAGGTCGGAGCGTTGCTGCCCGATCCGCAGCTGGCGCACGTGGGGTAGCCGTCGAAGGTCACCTCGCCCACGATGGATACATCCGTGTTCAGCACGAACTCGGTCAGGTCCGCTGGGACGACCGTTCCCGCCGACCCCGTGGCTGTGAACTGGGCCGAGATCGTGGGCATGGTCACGTTGTCCCCACCGGTGACGGTGGTGTTGGGGTTCAGATAGGTCTGAAGGTACGGGTAGGTCGTCTTGTAGTTGCCGCTGTCGATGTTCGCTGAGCAAGCGTTGGCAACTGCTTTCGTGCAGTAGGTGGCGACGACATTGCCTGAGGTGGTGGCGTCCCCTCCGGTGACGCTGACCGAGCCGGGCACGTAGGTCAGCCCCTTCGGGACCGGGATGATCAGGGAGAACTGGGACGCGTTGTACACGGTGACGCTGATCCCGTCGCCGGACTCGGACGATGGGATGTTGGTGGCGACCGGAGCCACGGTCATGGGCAGTGTCGATCCGTGGACCACGGTCGACGGCAGGGTGACGGCCGTCTCGATCTGCTCGACGACGTTCTGACCCTCCACCTGGTCACCGAACCACTGGCCGGTCGACGGCCGGTAGGTCATGGTGGCCGTGGTGCAGTTGCCGGCGCTCGGATAGGTGTCGCCCGGCGCGCAGTAGGCGAACGTCAGGGACTGGACACCAGTGGTGGCCGCAGCCGGCGTATAGGTGATGATGCCGGAGGTGGCAGTGGTCGCAACGGTGGCTGTCCCGCTGGCCGGTTGGGAGACGACCGTCAATGACGAGGTGTTGACCGCCGACGCCCCTCCGGTAACCAGGGTGAGCACATTGAACTGGTTGGGCGGGGAGGTGGTCCCCGGCGTATAGGCGGCGGTGCCTCCATTGATGAGCGGTGCGGTGGACGCAGCCGCCGGCGTTACCACCAGCACGGCCGTGCCGGCCACGGCGAGCAGCCCTACCGCCACCACTTTGACCGAGCCTCGGATGCGACGCGTCCGCCCCTGCGCTCTGCTCACCATGTCTCCCCCTGATGTTCGCTTGACGAGCAGGATTCTGTCCCGATCCCACCGTGTCCGGTCACTGGACCGCACCCTATGTTCCCCGAATCCGTGCGGTTGAAACATCGTCCGTCGAAAAGTTTGCCCGGGGGCTCTATCGGTGAGTACAGCCGCTCACCCGGTGCACCCACATCGCTACGGAGGGGGACGGGCACGCCGGGTCCCGCTTCGACTGCAGCACTCACTCGAAGGTCTTTGCGCAAGGCGGTGGGCGGAAACCGGGTCCGGACGGGCCGATGTTGACATGCCTCTTGGTCCTAGTCATAGTAGTTCTATGGTGTCGGTGCGAGAAGCCCCCGTTGGCCAGGATGTCGAGACAATCCCGACGACATCCAGATTCGAGGATGCGCAACTCCTGTTCGAGGAGGCCCGTCAGCGCCGGCGACGGCGCCGGACGTTTGTGATCGGAGCGACCGTGTGCGGCGTCCTGTGCCTGGCCACCACCTTCTTCGCCACTGGAGGAAGCGGACACATCTTCGGTGGCCCACCGCCTGCGTCAGGCAGCGGCCCTCCAGGCGGAGTGGCCATCCAGCAGTCACCTTCTCCGAATCATGGCCAGCAGACTCCGGTTCCCGCCCGGCCCTCGGTTTGCAGCCGGGGAGGAACTGTTCTCCCACGGGCGACAAAGCCAACCGCGTCGCTGCTTCCGTGTTATGAGATCGCCCCGCTTCCACCCGCAGTCAGCGTTCATCGAGTGGCTCCGTAGGCTGTCGACGGGCAAGGCGACGAGATCGGCCCGCTGTTAGAGTCCTGGCCCTGCCCAATGGACGACTGAGGGGGTACCCGTGAGTGACCTATCTGGCGGAGCTCACGGGAGGCATCGGCCGACCATCCCACCCAGGCGCCCCGGAGTCACCTCCGTGGTCGTTTGTGGCGCGGTGATTGTGTTGGCAACATGTCTTCTCCCGGCGAGTGCGGCCTTGGCCAGCGGACGCGTCCCTACTGATCGAGCGGCGGCGGCAACGACCGGCACGGTCAGTGGAACGGTCACTGTTACCGGCGCTCCGAAGGGATTCACCCCTGCTCTCAGCGGGGTGGGCGGGTGCAAGAGCGGGGCGTTCGCCACCTGTTCGTCCCCCAAGTTCGCCGTGGCCAGTGGTGCCCCCTACACATTCACCCTGCCGGGTGGGACCTGGCATCTCCAGGGCTTCTATGTGCTGACGCCGTTCGGGGGTGGCTTCCTCGGGTCATCGGCGACAGTAACGGTACAGACCGGCAAGACCGACACGGTCAACTTCACGGTTGCCTACAAGAAGCCCGGATCGGTGAACGGAACCGTCTCGGTGACCAAGGTTCCATCGGGGATCACCGTGTCGCAGAAGACGGCCGAGGCCTGCCCGTCGTACGCTCCGAACCCCAAAGAGGCCACCGCCGAGCTCATCTGTGCCGAGGGCGACGGTTCGGGCAGATACTCCCTCACCACTCTGTCGCCCGGCACGTGGGTCCTGTATCCGAGCTACGTGACGAAGTTCGGCCAGACCGTCGGCACCAAGGGGACCACGGTCACCGTGGTGTCCGGCGCCACCCGAACAGTGAACCTGACGACCCCCTATCTGCCTCCGCCCTTTGGGATCGTCTCCGGCACTGCCGTTGTGACCTCGGCCCCGCCGGGATTCCTTGATCCGGTCGGTGTGTTGGCCTGCAAGGGCTCGACGGTCTCGATCACCTGCCCCAGCCTCCAGGAGGCTCCGATCAACGGGACGTCCTATCAGCTGCCGCTGGCCACGGGAACCTGGGCCGTCGAGATGTTCTATCTCCCCCAGCCCTATGGCGGACTCGAGGTCGGCCCGACGAAGACGGTGGACGTGGTGGCCGCCAAGACGGCGAAGCTTCCGCTGACGATGGCCTACAAGACGCCGGGCACTCTCCGTGGTCAATTGTCGATCACCGGTATACCGGGACAGGTCGCTATCCTCAGCTACTCCGTCCTCGCCTGCCCGGCAAGCTCTCCCTACAACGGCAATGCGTTTGATCCACAGTGTGCCGGCGAAACGTCAGGCGTCATCTCCAGCCCTTTGGGTGGCGATCTCGGAGCCGAAGTGAAGATCAACGACGCCGGGCCTGTCCGGGCTGCCGTCTCGTCGAGCACGGGGGCCTTCTCGATGCCTCTTCCACCGGGGAAATGGCTCCTCTATCCGGGTTATTCGACTGTCTTCGGGCCCACGGTCAGCACGATGGGCACCCCGGTGACCATCGCGGCCAAGACAGTTTCGACCAAGGATGTCACGATGGCCTACCGGACCCCCACCGACGGGTCTGTGTCGGGTACAACCAGGTTGCTGGACGCTCCAACGGAAGGGCTGGGCATCGCCGGTGTCGAGGCCTGTTCCTCGCCCGCGTCGACTTCCCCCGGTATCACGTGCGGAATCATCACCATGCAGATCGGCCCGAGTGGTGATTACCAACTTGCCGTTCCGGCGGGGACCTGGTGGGTGGCAGAGCTGTACTGGTACCTGGTTCCCCAAGGCGGCGGGTTCAGTTCGGGGGAGCCACTCGCCGGTCCCTCGCACAAGGTCGTGGTCAAGGCGGCCACCTCGTACGTGCTGAATTTGAGTGCGACGTACGGGGCTGGATGAGATCCATGGTCGGATAGGCGACCGCCATCGGAAGGGCGAGTTGACTGCAGGGCGATGATCGGGCGGAAGGGGACCGCCTCGGTCGGCCGGCGGCGATTGGTGGGGCCCCCAGGGATCCCTCCGGCGATCCGTACGGCGGAAACACAGAGAGGCCCCCGGCGACGTTCCAGGGACCTCTCTGTGCGCCGTCAGAGCGACCGTTCGGTCCCGAGCGGTTCCCTCGTTACCTGGGAAGCGCCGGGGCGGAAGCCTCGGACGTACGTACTTGCCCTTCCACAACGAAGAGGGCGAGGCATCCGTTACACCTCGGGGGATGAAGGCCCTTCCTCCCACCGCCGGCCGGAACCATCGTGGCGAGCGCCGGGGTCGATTCGCGTCGACCTCGGTCGACAGCGATTCCGACCTGTCGAAGTGCGATCCCGACTCGCTCTTCCGGCCCGCGATCAGCCGTGGGCGACGACCCGAGCTGGCTACGATCGTCCCGTGGTGGGAGCCCGGGCACCTCGTCCAAACAGAGGATCCGGGAGGCCCGAAGGAAGTAGGCCCTGATGCCGTCTCGTCGACCCCAGTTGAGCCGGGGCGACATTCGCACTCTTCTCGTCGAGACCGGCCGGGAGATCCTCCGCGAGGAGGGCCTTGGCGCCGGCGCTGAACTGCTCACGTTCAGACGGGTCTGCCAACGCATTGAAGCAGAGAAGGGACTCCGCATCGGCAACGGTTCGATCATCGGGCGGGTGTGGGAGAGCCTCTTCGATTACCAGACCGACGTTCTGGCCACCATCGCCGCCGATGACAGTACGGCCGAGATCGAAGAGACGCTTGACGGGCTCACCTCGATCCTCCTGGGCGCAGATCCATCCTCCGAGGAATCCCGATGGTCCACCGTGCGTGAGGTATGCCGGCAGGGGGCAGCCGCCAACATGGCTGCGCTGAGTCAGTCGACGGACTGGTCACTGTGGATCGGAGTGTGGGCGGTGACATCGGTGGGATCCGCGCCGGCGCGTCGTCGGAGGATCGAGGCTGCCCTCGAGCAGGCCTATCTGGTGGTCACCGAGCGGATGGAACGGATCTACCAGGCGGCCATGGACATCGTCGGGTTCCGAGTCCGCTCCGGCCTGACGATCCGCCAGTTCACCATCGCGGTGGCGGCCCTCACCGAGGGGTGCGTCCTGAGGAACCGTGTCGATGCCAACCAGATGAGCGGGATCATCCGCCCGACCGGTCCCGGCGGGCAGGCGCAGGAGTGGAGCCTGTTCGGCCTGGCCCTCGAAGCCCTGGCCGAGAAGTTCTTCGAGCCCGATCCCACGTGGGACCCCCCGGGGATCACCTCCACTCTGGAATCGGACGCCCCTCGCATCTAATTCACTCCACCATGGGGTTTTTTCACTGATGGCGTCGGCGATCATCTGCAGCAATTTGTCAATTTTGGTGATGATGGGTATGCGTCCTCCAACTACCGTCAAAGGGCAGGTCGTGACGTTCGGCGGACGGTGGTCGGCGACGAGGAGGTCCCGATGGGCGGGCGAAGGCGTGGGTTGGGGTTCCGTCTGTTCGGGACTCTGGCGGTTCTGGCGGGGTCGTTGGTCAGCGGCGGGGCTCTTCTCGCCGTGTCGTCAGCCGTCGTCGGCTCGGGACAGGCCGCAGCCGACACACCGAACTTCAACATGACCTGCACCGGGGTCCCCGTGCTCGGCACGGTTCAGTTCCCGACCACCATCACCGGATCCATCCCGGCCGACGTCGCCAACGAGTCGACCTTCTCCGTTTCGGGCAACGAGTGGCTCGTCACCGTCCCCTCGGCTCTCACCAGCCAGATCGACTCGTTCTACGGGGACGGGTCGACCGTCACCGCCACCGTCACAGCGACGATCAATGTCACCGGCACCATGGAGGGATCGGAATCCCAGACCATCAATTTCGGCAGCACTCCGGTCCCCAGTTCCGGGACGTTCGTGATGACCGGGATCCCGACGTCGACCCCTTCGTTCACCGGTAACGGCAGCAACGTCTCGGTCACCCCCGGGGTCAACATCAGCGCCTTCGACATAACGGTCGACTCGAACCCCACCCCGCCGCTCGCCTGCACCACACCCACGCCGTCACCGGTCATCGCCACGGCGGCAGGAGTGCATGACGTCATCGGCTTCGTCACCGGTCCGGGTCCCAACACCATCACCCCACTCGACTTGGCCACCGACACGACCGATACGGCCTTCAATTTCGGGACGAGCGAGCCGGGCGAGGAAGCCATCACCCCAGACGGCGCCACCGACTACGTGACCGGCCTCAGCTCCGACGTGGTCACCCCGATCGACATCGCCACAAACACCGTCGGGAGTCCGATCACCGTTGGGAACGGACCCGAGGGCATCGCCATCACCCCGGACGGGTCGACCGCCTATGTGGCGGTCTCCGGAACCGACCAGGTGGTCCCCATCAACCTGGCCACGAACACGGTGGGGACCTCGATTCAGCTCGAGGTCAGCCCGGTGGCGGTCGCCATCACTCCCAACGGCGCCACCGCCTATGCGGTCAGCAGTAATGACGACTCGGTCACTCCGATCGATCTGGCCACCGGCGCCGCGGGACCGGCGATCAACGTCGGAAACTCCCCCAACGCCATCGCCATCACCCCCGACGGCTCGACCGCCTACGTGGTCGACACCACCGACAACAATGTGATCCCGATCGACACCGCCACGAACACGGCGGGCCCGGCGATCACCGTCGGGACCACTCCGGGGTCCATCGCCATCACCCCCGACGGGTCCACCGCCTATGTGGCCAACGAGGAAGACGGCACGGTCACTCCCATCGACACGTCCGCCAACACGGCGGGTACCGCCATACCGGTGGGGCTCAACCCCAACGCCATCGCCATCACCCCCGACGGCTCCACGGCCGAGGCGGTCAACCTCGACTCCGACACGGTGACCCCCATCGACACGGGCACCAACAACCCGGGCACCCCGATGAGTGCCGGTAACGACCCGTGGGACATCGCCATCACCCCCGACCAGAGCCCGGTGGCCGCCCTGTCGGTGGCCCCGGCCAACGCCGGCCAGCCCACCAGCTTCAACGCCTCGGCCTCCACCGCTCCGTCGTCGCCCATCGTCAACTACGCGTGGAACTTCGGCGATGGCAATACCGCCAACACCTCGGTGCCGACGACGACGCACACCTACGCCCACCAGGGGACCTACACGGCCTCGGTCACCGAAACCGACGCCGCCGGGACCTCCCTGACCAAGGTCTTCACCGGGCAGACCATGAGCCGAGAAGGTGGTCCACAGGCCCGGACGAGTTCCACCTTCGATGTGGGAGTGGTCACATCAGACACATGCGTCGTGCCCGGCTTCCGGACGACCAACTTCCCCGCGGTGGTGTTCGAGACGACACCCCCACCCTCGAGCATCGACGCCGGTGGAACCTTCCAGACCGCCCTCGGAGCCGAGGTCAGCATCCCCGGCTCGGTCATCAACCACTTCAGGAACCTCGGGGCCACGTCGCTGACGGTCAGCGCCCAGGCGACATCCGAGGCCGGCAAGACGACCGGCGGGGCCCCGAGTGGTGCGGTCAGTCCGAACACCGAGTCGACGTCAGCGACCAACCTGCCCCAGAGTGACCCCGACCTGGCGCCCAACGTCCCGTACTCCTATATCACCAACTACAACCCGTTGAGTTGGCAGACCGGGCCAGGGACCGGAGTGGTCAAGTTCGTCCCCGGGGACATCGATATCTCCGCCACCTTCGTGATCCATGGCACCCCGACGACCGAGGCGATCAGCTGCACCTCACCACCCGGGGCCGCTTCGCTGGGCTCCACCACGGTGAACCCGTCTCCCCCCACCCCCACGTTCCAGGTGCCGACCTCCACTCCGTCGCTCCAGAATCAGGTCAGTGCGGGGACCGACGGAGGGTGGGGAATCACCATCGCCAACGTGTCGACGGCCACGGTCTCCGGCCTGTCGGCCACCGTGAACGTGAGTGACGCCGGGGCCGCCCTCTCCTACGACCTGACCGGGATGGCGGCGACGGGGACGAACTGTTCGTCGGCAGGATCCGGCCGGGTCACCTGCTCGATCGGGAACCTGTCCGCGGGAGCCTCGGACACCCTCAATGTGCTGGTCAGGACCTCCGGCCTGCTCCACGGCGTGGTCATCACCGGTTCGGCCGTGGTGACCTCGTCCAACCAGACAGGCCACACGACACTGGGGTCGATCGGGGTGATCGTCCTGCAAAGCGGGAACGGGACGAAGTCGGTGGCCGCCCCCGGCATTCCCCTGGTCAGCACCAAAGCCTCCCTCACCAGGGCCAGGGCTTCGATCACCCTGACCCTGCCGACCACGAAGATCAGGAGGTCGGCAGCCACTCGGGCGCGGGCCCTGGCGCTGGCCGTCACCCTGGCCGGCACAACCTCGGTGAGCCCCCCTCCGGTGGCGGTGACCCTCGAGTCCTTGGCCCCCCGGACCGAGCCGGCGTTGTGTCCACCAAGCGGGTCGTCACGATGTGAGGGCAACATCATTCAGGCGGTGGGTAACTTCTCGGCCTATACCAACAAGAAGGCTCCCATCATCGCCGTGCTCAAGTTCGCCTACGGACTGAAGGTGCCGAAGGGATCCATCTACATGCTGAAGAGCAACGGCACGAAGGTGCTCAAACTTGCTGCATGTACGAAGACCACCACCGGCTACTCCACCCCGTGCGTCGAGGGCCCCGAGGTGATCGGCGGCACAGCCGCCCATGACAACCTCTACGCCCAGGACACCGTGTACTTCACGGGTGTCGATCCGGTCATGGGGCGGCGGGGCTGAAGCGAACGAACTCGGTCGACCCCCCTCGTCCGGTCGTCGAATCCGGAAGGCGCCGGCGGCCATACACTTTCCGGATGTTCACTGGATTCGCCCACGTGGCCGTCTGCGTTACCGACATCGAGGAGGCGACCAGGTGGTATTCGGACGTCCTCGGGCTCCGGGTGCTCTCGCCGCCCTATGAGATGGCCGGACCGGAGATCGAACAGGACATGGGCGAGTTGATTCCGTCCCCGGTCGTGGTGAGGGCAGCGATCATGGGGCTCGATGTCGACGACCACGTCATCGAGCTGCTCGAGTATCCGGGAGCCACAATCCCGTCGGACGGGACGGCTCGACCCGGCATCACCCGTCCGGGCATCACCCACGTGGGACTGGTGTGCCGCGACATCGAACGCACCCGGCGCGAACTCGAAGCCAAGGGGGTCGCGTTCCTCACCTCGGGGATCTCCGACGTGGCCGGGCTCCGGACGACCTGGTTCCACGACCCGTGGGGAACCGTGGTCATCCTGCTCGAGAAGCGGGACGACCGCCTTCCCTACTGGCGTCAGTATCTGGCCTGAGGCTCAGGCTTGGCGATCCGGCCACTGCGGGAGGGGTCCTCGTAGGATGTCGAGGCTTCTCGACGACTGGAAGATCGGAGAAGGTCATGACCTACTCGCTCGTGGGCTACGGGATCCTCGGCATCATCAGCACGGCCATCGCCTTCGCCGGTAACCGGCGTCTCTTCGGACCCGGGGGTGCGGCACGGACCTCGTTCCTCGAATGCCTGTACTACGCCCTCGGACTGGTGTCACTCGGCCTCGGCTGGTACTTCAACGTCCGCTACGTGCACGAATTCGGCCATACGGCGACCTACGTCGGCTTCACCAAGGCCCTGTTCGCCAACTGGGCTGCGGACTCCGCGGCCCAGGACTACATCATGGTGAACCTCGTGCTCCTCCCGCTGTGGACGATCACGGACGGTCGCCGAAGGGGATTGCGCATCCCCTGGATCTTCTTCGTGGCCAGTCTCTTCACCAGCCTCGCCTTTTCGGTCGCCCTCTACCTGGGATTCGTCGAGCGCCAGATTCGCTACAACCGGGAGTTCGCGGAATCCAGCACGTCGTATCCGCAGTTGTAACCCGGGATGAACGTCACGCCGGGCCCGCCGTGGCAGCCCGCGCCGCAGAGGTAGAGGCCCTCGATCGGGACGGGGGCATCGGGCCAGCCCCGCGGCCCGGGGCGGAACGGCCCCATGAACTCCGGCTGGAGCAACCCGTGGCAGAAGTCGCCGCCGGTGCACCCGAACATCAGCTCGTAGGTGTAGGCCGGATAGTTGAACTGACGCTCGATGAGATCCGGGAAGTTGGGAGCCATCGAGGTGATCTTGGCCACGATCCGGGCCGCCATCTCGTCGCGGAATCGGGCCTGCTCCGGATGGGAGGTGCCGATGGGGGAGTAGAAGGCGAAGCTGCTGGCCACATGCTTGCCCTCGGGGGCGAGTCCCGGGTCCCGGAGGGAGGGAATGGAGAGGTTGAACGATGGTGCATCGGGCACGACGCCGCGGACGCAGTCCTCGAAGTCCCGCTGCATCGATTCGGCGGTCCCGAAGAAGGTCACGTTGTGACTGAGCCCGCCGTCGTTGAGCACCTCATAGGGAGGGGCGTACTCGGGCAGGCCGTCGAGGGCGAAATGCATCTGGAAGTACGCGGCCCGGTGGTCGATGGCCCCGATGCGCTGGGCGAAAGGCTCCGGCAGCGCATCCGGGTCGATCAACTGGGTGAAGGTGGCCGTGGGGTCGAGGTTGGACACCACCACCGGTGCCGTCACCGCCTCCCCGTCGGCCAGGGTGACCCCCACGACCGTCCCCCCGGCCGTATCGATCCCGGACACCTTGACGTGGCGCCTCAGCTCGCCGCCGTGCTGTTCGAACATGGCCAGGAGATGATCGGACATGGTGCCGATACCGCCGCGCACCTTGGACATGGTGGCGTCGCCCGGTGAGGCCAGGGCGAAGGCGAGGCAGAGGGCGGATCCGGGCGAGTACGGTCCCCGGTATGTCGAGTTGACGGCCAAAAAAGCCAACATGCTGCGGACCTGGGCGTGCTTCTCGCGATCAGGGAGGAAGGTGTCGACGACATCCATGACGCTGCCGAACATGGCCGTGCGGATGGCCTGGCGCTCCTTCTCGTTGGCGGCGCACGCCCACATCTCGTCGAGGGACTTGGGCGGCTTGCGGACGTCGAGCCTCCCGATGGCCCTGGCCGGTGCCTCCGCCCAGGCTGCTACCTCGGCCATTCCGAGCACGGCCTCGAGACCGAGCGCATCGCTGAGATGGTCGAGGAGCCTGGTGGGATCGCTGTAGAGCAGGAGGGGAGGCTCACCGGATGCCCCGATACTGGCTGACTGCACCTCCGGTTCGTAGATGGGGCAGGCGGCGAAGCCCAGGTCGTCGAAGATCTCGGTCGGGATCGGAAACTGGATCGACCCGGCCAGTTCGAAGCGGAAGCCTCGGGCGAGCTCGGTGGTCGTGGCCATGCCCCCGATGAAGTGGTTCTTCTCCAGACAGAGGACGCGCATTCCCCCTCGGGCCATGACCGTGGCTGCGGTGAGACCGTTGTGGCCGGCCCCGATGACGATGGCGTCGTAGTCGGACATCCCGGTCACGGTACTTGATGCCGTCGCCGATGTGCCGAAGCGGAACCGGCCGGTTGGTCAGGAGGCCCAGCCGCCGTACTCCGATCCGAGGTTCCCGGTCGGGTTCGCGCTGGCCCAATCCGACGTGGCATCCGGCTTGGACCATCGCTCACCGGACTCGGCGTCGATGATCTCCTGGCGCACACCGGCACCGTCGACAGCCCGCACCCTGTCCGACGCGCCCTTGGCCACCTCGAGGGTCTCGCATTGCAGTGTCCAGTCGGCACCACTGCTCCGAGAGCCGGTGGCCACGTGTCGGATGAAAAAGCGTCTCATGCTGTTGCCTCTGGATCTCGTGTCCGTGCGATGCTGGGGCTCTCACCGTCACGCTGGTGAGTAGGCCACCAGCGGGACGGTGAGACTGCCCCGGGGTCCCCGACAGAGTTGCGCCCGACGCGCACTGGACCGATGACGGTCTACCACCGCAAAGTTGACGGTTTCGTCACGGAAAACTGAAGTCCCGATGAACGTTCTGTGTCAGGTGGAGGTGAACGTCGGGTGACCGATCTGACGGGCCGTAACGGATGGGTCGGTCGATCGTTCCATCCGGTAGAGACCGAAACCTCTAACCGGTCCTCCGGCGACGGGCGATGACTCCAGAGGGGCAACGAGCGAATGGAGCAAGGCATGCAAAGCAGATTGGTCCGCAAGGGCCTGTTCGGTTGTGCGGCGGTTCTCATGCTGGCGGCGCCCCTCGGCGCACTCGCATCACCGGCCTCGGCGGCGACGGCGCAGCCGCCGGTCATCACGGCCAAGCCCAACAACGTCATGGTCAACCAGCACACGAACCTGATCGGCCGGGGCTTCCCCCGGTTCGCCACCCTGCGGCTGGCAGAGTGCTCGAAGACGAACTGGGTGGTGCCGGCGAAGCCCTGCGACAAGGACAATTCGATCCTCGTCAGGACCGATGGGCGGGGCTCGTTCCTCACCGGCTTCAAGGTCGAGGCCTGTGGGGGAGCCAGAGCCAGCACCAAGGGTCTGGCCCAGGTTTGCTACATCGGCGTACCCAAGCCGTCCGGCGTCGACACGGTGCGTCTGGTGGGGGCTGCCCGCATCGTGGTCACCTTCCCCTGACCGGAGCCACCGGAGGGGACCGGTCCGGGGCGGGGTCATCCTCCCGGGACCGGTCTTTGCCGGCCGCTTGACCCCCGGACTCCCTGGTCGGAGACCAATTGGGCAAGCATAGAAAGCCGACTTGATTACTCATCTTTCGGTGGTAGAGTGGGGATATGCCCCCTGCGTTTCTCGGTGCGACCGGCGTGCTCGATTACGACACGGTGCCATCGGCGCGCCGGACCGATTTTCGGCTCAACGTGGAGGGTGCACCAGCCGATACTCCGAGCATGGGGCCGGACAGAGACGAGAGCACAGTCGGTGGCGGATCCGGGGACGTGGGTACCGACCGTGACATCACCGCCCGGAGCCGGCGCCAGCTCGGCACCCGCGTCGATGCCGAGGCCGAGATGGAGAGGCTCCAGGAGAAGGTCTCGCTGCTGGCCGTGCAGAAGGATTTCTGGCAGCAACGGGCGGCCGAGTATCGCGCTCGAGCTGCGAACCGCCGAGGCGGAGGTGGCCCGATTGCGTGAGGCAGTGGGCGCACCGGCCAACCTGGTACTGATCGCCGAGTAAGCGGGTCGGCCACCTCCCACCCGACCTGACCGCCGCGCCCCCCTCCACCCTGACTACGGCGGGAAGGTGACTGACTTCCGGCCCTTGGGAACGTGCCACACGAAGGCGTAGACCCCGTTGGTGCCGCTGATCTGGCGGGCGCCCAGCCGGCGCATGAGATGGATCGCCGCCGTCGTGCCTGAGGCCGGGGCCGACTCGAGCCCCTGCGAGGGTACGAGGACGACGTACACCGTATGGCCGAACAGGGGCACGGTCTGCCCATCGGCGAAGGTGTCGAGATACGGGTAGAAGTTGCGACGTTGGGCAAACCGGCCGACGACGCCCTGGGAGACGATGGTCTCGGCTCCACCGGGTATTCGCGCACTGACCGATGAAAGTTCGGCTGCGGTGGCCGAATCGACCCGCTCGAACATTTGGCCCGACAACGGCGTCCAGTGGGCACTCGACTCGGCCGTCTGGGCCAGCGCGCCGACGACAAGAACGAGCGCGATGGCGGTCAACCCGATCTGCAATCGGCGATCACGACCCCGGCCCAGCCGGGTCAGCCACGTCGCCAGCATGGCGATCCCCACCGCACAGGCCATCACCGCCATGAAGTTCTGCGAACCACCGACGTCCGAGATGAAGCCGGGCGATGAATTGAGGGCGCTGGGTGCGAGGACGACCACCGACAACACCGCCCCGAGTCCGGAGAAGACACCGACGGTCCCGACGCCACCCACGAACTTGTAGATCTCTCCCCAACGGGTGACCAGTACGTGACCGGCGATGCTCGGGTGGGTTGCTATCCCGGCCACGATGGTGAAGATCCCCCCGAGCGTGTCATTCACCGTCGTGCGGTCGGCTAGGTAGGCGTACGCGCCCAGGCCGGCACCCTTCCCCGAATGCACGAGACCGACGACACCGAACCAGGCCACCCCGATGAGGATGAGGGCGGCACCGGTGCGCCATCGACGCCGCCCACTGATCAGGGCGATGATGCCCAGGGCGACCACGTAGGACACGGCCACGTTGCCGCACAGCAGCACCAGGACGACCCATATCCAGCCTCGGCGGCGACCGGCCCACAGGTCCCGGCCCGCCAACAGGGTGAAGAGGGTTGCCAAGGGTTCGGAGTGGTAGTCGTAGGACGCCGCCCAGTAGGTCCAGGGCTGGAGAACCAGGATGGCCAGGACACAGCCCGACACCGCCACGGCGAACCGGCGGTTCGGGGCATGGTTCTGCAGATGCTCGAGGACCCACCGGAAGGCAACCAGACCGGCCCCGGCCAGAGCGACGTCCTGAACGATCAGGAGGTCGATGGCGTGAGGCCACACCCAGTACAGGAGGGCGAGCGGCCAGATGATCAACTCGAGATCACCCTGATAGAAGGGATAGCCGTAGTGCGGGTAGAACCAGGGATAGGTGGTGTCGTAGGGATTGAGGTGGCCGGTGGCGATCTGCTGCCAGGCCTGGCTGTACTGACCGAAATCGGCGGTCAGGTCGAAGTGGTCCCAGAGGTACCAACTGTGGAGCACCAACAGAACGAACTGGACGCCGAAGACGGCGACGCCGAGAAGCCAAACCATCCGCAGATTGCCGCTGAGAACCGTTCCCGAAGGTGGTCGAGGTTCGGGCGCCGCATCCTGTGCAGCGCCACCGCCGGAGGCCGAAGTCTCTACGGGGGTGACCACCAGGCAAACTGTAACCGTCAGGGTCGGCTCGGCGGCACCAGTGGAGAGCGGCGATGGGCAGTCAGGCCGGGCCTCCACCGTGTCCTCGCCGCCGGGGGCTACGTTGAAGAGGTGACGTCCGGGGTCGGCGCTGTCTCACCGCACTTGGATGACCTTGCCCTGAGTTGCGCCGGCTTCCTTCGCGCTCACCCGTCCTCGACGATGGTCACCGCGTTCGCCGGGGGCCCGTCGTCCGTGGATCCGGTCACCGAATGGGAGGAGCTGTCGGGGATCTTCGAACCTGGAGCCGATATCGTCGGAACCCGACGCAACGAGGACGCCCTGGCCTCGGCGGAGCTGGGTGCCACCTTCCACCACTGCGATCACTGGGATCATCAATACCGCACGGCGGTCTATGGGTTCCGGGGACCGGCGGAACGGTCGGCACTCATCGGTGCCGTGGCCCTCGACCTCGAATCCGTCATTGCCGGTTCGGCCGCGACGACCTGGGCCGTGCCCTTGGGTCTCGCCCACCCCGACCACGAGGTCACCGCCGCCGCCTGTCTCGAAGTCGCTGCCCACCACCCCGAGGTCGATTGGCTCGTCTACGAGGAGCTTCCCTATGCCGTCTACCTCCCCAAGAAGGTGCGGAAGGCTGAGGCGAACCTCCGCTCGAGGGGGTTCGAGCTGCAGCCGGCCGAAGGCGTCGAGGTGTCCGCGGACACTCCCGGCAAGAGCCGGGCCGTCAAGTGCTACCGCTCACAGTTGCAGCCCCTGGGCCCGGCCATCGGTGTCGCCCTCGAGACACCTGAGAAGCTCTACCGGCTGGCCCGGTCCCGGTCGTAGGCGACGGGTCTCAACGGCCCGCCCGCCTCCGGGCCAGACCCAGCCGGATGGCGTAGGTCACGGCCGAGCCGATGAACAGGGCGCCGGAGACGGCCAGCCAGTTGAAGACGTAGACGCCCTCGTTGTACCCGGTGGCGACCTGGTAATAGGGGTTGGAGAGGCGGAGGATCAACGGGAAGAACATGACCAGCAGCAGCGCCGAGATGACCACGGGCACCCGGACGTGGTTGATCCAGGGGACTCGGGGGCTGTGCCCACTGCTCCGGGTTCGGTCCTGGAGGCGGAGGGCCATCCTGTCGGCGACGCCGTACACCGGCCAGGCGATGAGGTCGTGAATCACGATGCAGATGGCGAACCAGAGCAGGATCTCCTTCCATCCGGTCTCGCCGAGCACCTTGGCCAATGCGTAGGCGGCGACCGCGAAACAGGCCACCAAGCCCACCAGATGGATGGGCCCGGCGCCATAGTGGTTTCGCAGCCATTGCATGTCAGGACCCCTCCGAAAAGACGATCTCGCTCATCCACTTGAGATTGTGGGTGCCGGGCGACGACGGAACGATGATCCGGGCCGGGTACCCGTGGTCGAGGGAGAGGTCGGCGCCGTTGACCCGCAGGGCCAGCAGCGACTCGGGTGCCGAGATCTGCGTGCCCGAAAGGATGATCGACCCCTTGTCGAGTGATTTGATCTGAGAGGGGCCGGGATGCTCGATGCCCGACAGACGGGCCAGATGGGCCAGCGGCACCCCGGTCCAGCGTTGCTGAGTCGACCATCCCTCCGTGCACGCGATGGGCAGGTCGGCGGTGGTCAGCGTCATGGCCAACAGCTGGTCCCGATTGAGGGAGACCCGCCGCGGACCGACCAGTGTGAGGCGCCAGTCCGGACCCGTCGTCGCCGCGGTGATCCCGGCCGAGGCCGCGGTGTGGTTGACAGGGAATCGGTTGGCCCCGACGCCCGGTGAACGGTAGTGGGTCCCGAAAAGGGCGAGCTGACGCATGGCCCCGCCGATCGCCTCGCCGGCTGTCAGCACGAAGACGGCCAGCGACGTCCCACCGACCAGGGCGAGCACCCCGCGTCGGGAGATGGTGGGTGCCGCCGGTTGGGGAGCGATGAGGGTGCTGTCGACCGTCTCGGACCGGGTGCCGGCCAGCCCCGTCCGCAGTTCGGTCCGGAAGGACCGGGACCGGAGCGCCCCGACCATGTCGCCCAACTTCACGCCCACGTGGACGCAGAATCCGGCGATGAACGCCCACGCCCCGTAGAAGTGGCCGGAATAGAAGTTGATCTGGGAGAAGTAGTTGATGTTCAAGATGCCGGTGGTCATCTCGAAGACGATCCCGCCGACGACGAGGACCAGGCTCACCCGCTCGAGGAATTGGGCCACCGATCGCCACGGTGGCCAGTCGAACAGCTTGGGCATGACCGACCACAGCTTGGCCAGGACGACCGGTACCAGTACCAGGCCGAGCATGACGTGCACCCCTTCGAGGACCCGGTACAACCAGCTCGGTTTCGTCACCCAGTCGAAGAGGTACAGCCCGAAGAGCCCTTTTGCCGAATTCGGAGGATTGCCCAGCCGGGGGTCGTAGGCGGCATAGGAAAGGAGCCCGGTGATGAATTCGATCGGTATCCCGACCAGCAGGACGACCCCGAAGACCGAGGTCAGCCACGGCCCCCGGACCGGGCTCCGCCAGCGGTCCCGGGGGGACGGTCCGCCGTCGGTTCCGTCGGCTCCGGACGAGGGGCTGCCCGGTGAGTCTGTCTGAGCACGGTGGTGTCCGGTGATCACAAAATCCTAGGTCGGGTCGATCGGAGAACCGATGACAGGAGGGCCGGGGATCCGGCCGCTAGGTGATCTGGATGGTGAGGGTTCTGTCGGCGGTCTGCTTGGCCGCGCTCGCCGTGCTGGTATCGACGGCTTGGACCACGAAGGAGAAGGCCCCCTTCTTGGTGGCCTTTCCCGAGATGACCCCGGTCGACCCCACCGTGAGGCCGGGAGGCAGGGGCTTCGATCCGGGGGCCAGTGACCACCGGTAGGGCGGATGGCCTGCCGTGGCGTGGAGGGCGGCCGAATACGATTTGTGGGTGGTGTTGTAGACGGTGCCGCCGGGCAACGACGTGGTGGTGATGGTCAGCACGGGCACCGTTCCTGCGGAGTAGCGGTACGCACCTTCGTAGGTGTACCCCTCCGCTATCAGGTTGCCCATCGTGTGCTCCTGGACGGGAATGTTGTTGTCGAGGGCGTCCCAGACCACCGGCTGCCCCTTGAAGCGGCCGGATGTGGCAACGCCGGCGTAGATCGCCGAGTGGTGGTAGTCGTTGATGGTGCCGCCCCAGAACGTCGCGTCGCCCGGCTTCAGGCCCACGTCGTAGTCGCTGGGATTCGAATTGGGAGGGATGAACGTCCCGATCGTCTTTCCGTTCCGCTTGGGTTGGCTCCCGTCAGCGGGAAGTTTCACGGTGTGACCGGTTCCCTGATAGACCGCGTACTGAGCCAGGCTCATGCAGTCGTAGCCCTTGGTCGGGCGGGCACACCCGGGATTGGGGGGATTGGTCGGGTCCTCGGTGGGGCCGTTGATTCCTCCTCCTCCGAAGCAGTATGCGTCGCCGGCCTGGCTCGCGGCGTAGTAGAGGATGGCGTTCACCATGCGGGCCGGCACGGTGTGTGCCGTTTCGGAGTTCGGCCCCGGGGGCGCCTGGGTGACCGCCCCGCCCGTCTGGGTGGCGATGCCGATGCCGATGCCCGACAGGCAGGCCACGAGGACCAGCGCGGTGAGGGTCCTGGTGTGAAGACTGGCGTTCGAGAACCACAAACGCATCGGTTGCCTCCCACAGCGGTCGGATCGAATGTCCCGAGCGCGAGCGTACCAGCGGCCACCCGCAGTTCCGCAGCTCTCGGCCCGCGCTGCGGCACCGACACCGGTGTGCCGCTCAGGGCACCTTCAGGGCGGGAACCACCTCGGTCATGAACCGGCGGAGGGTCTCGTCACCCGGGAAGTCGCGCAGCCACAGGATGAGGCCCCGGCAGCCGGCGTCCAGGAACGCCTGGGTCTTCTCGACGACCTGGTCGACCGTCCCGACCAGGTTGTCGGCCAGATACCGATCGGTGGGTACGCCGTCCCAGAGGTTCCCACCGCCCTCCGATTCGCACCAGGCGAGCACCTCCGCCTCGGTGTCGAACAGGCGGCAGTCGGGCCCGTGGGTCCGGTTGATCTCCTCGAACGGGCGGCCGACCTCGTCGCAGTACTGGGCCAGGAGTCGCGATTTGCGCTCGAAGGCCTCGAGACTCACCTGCCAGTTGGTGAGATCGGCCCGCCGTGCCGCGATGCGCAGGTTGACCTTTTCGCCGCCGCCGCCGACCAGGACGGGTGGCAGCTGCTGCACCGGCTTGGGGTCGCAGTAGGCGCCGTCGAAATGGAGGTGGGCGCCGTCGAACGTGACCGTCTCCTCGGACCACAGCCGTCGGACCACCTCCAGGGTTTCGTCGAGGACGGCCAGGCGCTCGGGGTTGGACAGGTACTCGTATCCGTAGGAGTGGTACTCCTCATGGAACCATCCCGCCCCCAGCCCGAGGATGAGCCGCCCGCCCGAGTACACGTCGATACAGGCCGTCTCCTTGGCCAGCAGACCGGCGTTGCGGTAGGAGGAACAGGTGACCAGTTGACCCAGGCCGACCCGGGAGGTCTGCTGCGAGAGCGCGGCCAGCATGGTGAAGGCCTCGAACACGTGGGTGGGCTCGCGCCGGGGCACGGTCTCGACGTGGTCGTAGACCCAGAGGTGGTCGTAGCCCAGGGATTCGGCCTGGCGAGCGAGCTCCACCGACCGGTTCCACGCGTCGGGGCCGCTCCAGCCGCGGTATTCGAGTTTCCATCCCTGCGGAATGAAGACGCCGATCTGCAGACGGTCATCGGCTCCGGCCGCAGGCCCGGCGGAGGTGCTCACGAAGGGAACTCCCACCATTGGACCTCGCACATCATCGGCAAGAGGTACTGGACGTACAGCGAATGGATCTTGACGACCTTCTGGTCGTCCGCGTGCAGGTCGATGAGATCGACCCGATCGTCGTGTTCACGAAAGGAGACCGCCCGGTCCTGCACCCCCTGGAGTTCGTCCATCGATCCGACCGAAAACCCGAAATGATCCATCCGCGGACAACGCATCGGGTCGTCCTCGGCGATGAGGAAGATGAACTGGTCCCAGTGCACGCACGAGAGGATGAGCCGTCGCCGGTCCTCGGTCATCACCTCGATCTCGTCGAAGCCGAAGACCTCGCTCCAGAATCGGCAGATGTCGGTGCGGTTGCGTTCGTCGAGCAGGTCGGCGGGGAGGCTCATGGCCACGTGGTTGAACCGTGGGTTGCCGGTCGGGTAGTAGGGGTGGGTTGTCATGATGCACCTCCGCCGGCCGCCTGGGGCCGGGCTCCTTCGGACAGCCGGGGAACCACCATCACCTTGCCGGCGAAGCGACCCTCGGCCAGGCCGACCAGGGCGTTCGAGATCCCGTCCAGGGGCACGTCCTCCGCTTCGATGAGCAGCTCGTTGGGAAACCCGTCGGAGGCCAGCAGTTCGAGGGCCCGTTCGAACCCGCCCTTGTCGTAGATGAACGAGCCCACCACATGCAGCTCGTTGAGGATGAACCGGTTGGGGTCGAAGGCCGGATGTTCGATGCCGGCGCCGACCAACGTCAAGGTGCCGCCCCGGCGGAGCTGGTGGAAGCCGACCTCCATGGCCTCCTTCTTGCCGGAGCACTCGAGCACCACATGGACGGCCCGCTCCGATATCCGCTCCGGCTCCCAGGGGGGGAATTTCTCGAGTTCGGACGGGTCGATGACCCTGTCGGCCCCGAGATCGGCGGCCAACTTCTTGCGCCGCTGTCCGGGCTCGACGGCGGTGATGGGTCCGATACCGCGGGCCACGAGGGCGGCGATCGAGAGCGCACCGATCGGTCCGGCCCCGATGACCATCACGCTGTCTCCGGGGACGACGCCCGAGCGGGTGATCCCATGGAGCGCCACGGCCAGTGGTTCGGCCAGCGCGGCATGACGTGCCGACAGACCCGGTGGGAGCCGAAGGAGGGCGGCGTCGCGGCACCACCAGGTAGCGGGCGAAGGCCCCGTTGTGGTTGTCCATGATCGGACCTTGTCGGTTCTCGCACTGCGACGGCTTCCCCTCGAGGCACCGCCGGCAGCGCCCGCACTTGGGTGACGTGCCACCCACCACCACCTCGCCGATCTCCCAACCCTGCACACCCTCTCCGAGGGCGGCCACCGAGCCGGTGAACTCGTGGCCGGCGACCAGGCCGGGCTGATTGCCCCAGCCGTCGAGCAGGATGTGGATGTCCGAGCCGCAGATCCCGCAGTGGTCGACCTCGACCAGCACCTCACCCGGTCCGGGCCGGGGCACCGGCAGTTCCTCGACCACCACCTCGCCTGGCCGCCGGTAGACCGCTGCCGGCATCACCTCGGGCAGAACGCCCATATCCGTACCTCCCCCTGTCGGATGCCGGCCGGACACCCGGCGTCGGGCATCTTGCTGACACAGGTGTCACTTTAGGCCAGCTGCGCCTCCTCCGGCTGAGTGGAGGAGAGCCCGCTGCGGGGCGCGATGATGTCGTCGATGATCCCGTAGGCCATCGCCTCCTCGGGCGTCATGAAGTAGTCGCGGTCGATGTCGAGGGCCACCTGCTCGGGGGACTTGCCGCTGTGATGGGCGATGATCTCCGCCATCCGGCGGGTGAGGGCGAGTACCTCGCGCAGCTGGATCTCCATGTCACTGGGGGCGCCACGGGTGCCGGCACTTCCCTGATGGATCATGATCCTGGCATTGGGCAGCGCCAATCGCTTCCCGGGAGTGCCGCCGCACAGGACCATGGCCGCCGCCGACATGCCCATTCCCACGCAGATCGTCGACACATCGGGGCGGACGTGCTGGATGACGTCGTAGATGGCCATGCCGGCATAGGCCACGCCGCCCGGGGAGTTGATGTACAGCGAGATGTCCTTTTCGGGGTCCAGGGACTCGAGGTAGAGCATCTGGGAGATGATCAGGTTGGCCACCTGGTCATCGACCTCCTGCCCGAGGAAGACGATGCGCTCGCGGAGCAGGAGAGAGAAGATGTCGAAGGCGCGGTCGCCCCTGGTCGACTCCTCCACCACCGTCGGGATCAGGGCCTGGACAGACATCGGTACACCTCCGTCTCGGAGCCGGGCGGGCCGTCCGCCCGGGGGATACCTCGAGTATGATATCTCAAAGATGAGATATCGATTGAGAGATACCATGCCGCCGGTGGGCCCGGATGTCCGAGCGGGAGGGTGGACCTGGTGAGGCACTGCACGATGGCCTACGGCGGGGCGAGCCGGCGATGACGGACGAACGGAGACACGACCCGGTGTTCCCCGGCTTCCGGGAGATGGCCGAGCGCCGGCAGGCCTTGACCGGGGAGCTGGTCGAGCTGCGCCGCGGACTCGGCCTGTCACAGACCCAGGTGGCGGCGCGGATGGGCACGTCGCAGTCGGCGGTCGCCCGGCTCGAGGCCGGGACCGCCGACGTGCTCATGTCCACCGTCGAGCGCTACGCGTCCGCCCTCGGCCGGAGGCTCGACTGGACGCTGGAGGACGAATCCACATGATGACCAACCGTTGGGAGGCGCGGCACCCGCGTATCCCTTCCTCCTCGGCTGGGTCGGAGACGCCCGACCCGGCCCGGATGGCCGATGCCGGCGACCCTCGGTCATGGATGCAGAAGCAGCTGTTCGACCGCCGGATCGTTCTGCTCTCGGGACCCATGGATGACGAGACGGGCAACGAGATCGGCGCCGCCCTGATGACGCTGGACGCGCTGGGTGACGGACCGGTGCACCTGCAGATCGACAGCGACGGGGGATCATTGTCCGCCGCTCTGGCCCTGATGGACATCATCGACGTACTCGGGGTTCCGGTGTGGGCGTCGTGTATGGGGCAGGCCGCGGGTCCGGTGGTCGGGGTCCTGGCCGTCTGCAGCCACCGGCTCATGGCGGCCCATGCCCGTGTGCGGTTGGTCGAGCCCACCCTCGATGTGTGGGGCACCGCCCGGCAGCTCGAGCAGATGGCCTCGGCCCACGCCGACCAATGGCGGGCGTTCTGCACCCGCCTCTCGGCGGCCACCGGGCAGCCCCTGGATCGGGTGCTCGAGGATGCCGACCGGGGCCGCTTCCTCTCGGCCGGGGAGGCCGTCGACTACGGATTGGCCGACGAAGTCGCCGCCGCCGATGCCCGGATGTACCGCCTGCCCGGGCAGCCCATCGGCTTCGGGACCCGCTCGCGCCGCGACACCGGCGGCGCGGGGTGATCGGGTGGGCCGGCGTCAGCCGGCCCGGCTGGCGACGACGCCGGCTTCCTCCATCCATTCCCCGTAGACCTGGAGACGGTTCCCCCCACCCGTCCTGGCCAGGTACATGGCCACGGCGGCGTTGTTCTGGAGCTGTTCGGCGCTCGTTCGTGGTTCCGGCATGGCGATGCCGACGCTGGCGGTGGCCGACCTCTCGCCGGGCCGCGCGATCTCCGGTTCACGGACTGCGAACAGAATCTGCTCGGCCAGATAGACGGCGTCGTCCACGGCACCGATGCTCTCGGCCAGGACCAGAAATTCATCCCCGGCGACCCGCGTCGTCGGGTGCGAGTAGTGGAGGCATCCGACCAGCCGGCCCGCGGTGAGCAGGCAGATCTCCTCGCGCATCTCCCAGGTGACGGTCGAGTGCTCGCAGGTGAGGGGATCCGGCGCCACGGCCAGGAGGGCGAGACCACCTGGGATGCCTTCGTTGCGGATGACCGACCGCCGCAGCTGGTCGACGAACGAGTTCCGGTCGAGCAGTCGGGCCCGGTGGTGGCGCGGCACCAGGGGCCGTGGACGGAGGGGCTCGGCAACCGGGTCGGGCATACCGACAAGCATCGACCGGGTCGCCGGTCAGCTTGAGTGGTCGTGGTCCGGCGCCGGGGGCCGCAGGCGACGGATCAGACGCGCCGGTCGCTCACGAGATGGTCGTCCCGTACATCTCGAGCAGGGGGTCCTTGATGATCTCGAGGCGCTCGCCGTCGGGTCCGCGGAAGTAGAGCGAGGATCCGCTCAGGTTCATCGTCTCGACGCCGGCGGCGTCGAGCTTGGCCCGCAGATGCTCCCACCGCTCGGGGGTGACCGAGATAGCGATGTGGTGCAGCCCGCCGAGCACCTCGGCGTAGTCGCCGAGCTGAAGGCCGGGAAAATCGAAGAAGGCCAGAAGGTTCCCGTTGCCGACATCGAAGAAGAAGTGGGTCGAACCCCGGTAGTCGCGGTTCTCGAACAGCTCGGTCAGCGGGAATTCGAGCACACCCTGATAGAACCCGATGGTCCGTTCGACGTCACCCGACAGCAGGGCGAAATGGTGCAGACCGCGGGCCGAGGACACCGGCCGGCGGTCGGAGGGTAGGAGATACCGCTCCCGCAGTGCCGCCCACTCCTCGGTGCGATCAATGTCGGCGCCGTGCTTCACCATTGCTTCTCTCCCAGGTCGGTGACTATAACCTTAGGAGACCGCAGACAGAGCCGGGCGAGAGCGCTCGTCGAGGCGGCGCCGCCCTCCAGCCCCGGTCGGGCAGCAGCAGTAGTCTTCGCTCCATCGATGGGTGGTGGCACACCGGCGCCGGGGGAGGCGATTGTGATGGCAGGTGGCGAAGCGAACGGACTCCGCACCGGGAAGAACTATGTGGTCGTGTCGGCCGACGCCCATGCCGCCCCGACCGATCTGGAGGAATTCCTCTCGTTCGTCGATCCGGACCACCGCGAATCGGTTGCCGCCTTCGGTGATCTCTCCTCGGTCGCCATTCCCATGTTCGGGGGTGTCGATCCGGGAATGATCGACGATGCCGACGCCGTGCGGGCGGTAGCCACCCGCCGTCTGGCCGGGATGGGGGTCGACACCGCCGCCGCCGCGGACTGGTTGGCCAACTACAGCTCCGACTGGGTGTTCGCCTCCGATGCCGACGGCCGGCGGCTGGCCGTGCTCGAGGACCAGGGGATCCATGCCGAGGTGGCCTTCCCCGGCCCGGTGCTGACCGGTGGGCTGTCGCCGGCCATGTACTTGGGCAGCCAGACCAGCAAAGGTCTCGAACCGGTCTGGCCGGCGATCCACGCCTACAACCGGTGGTTGGCCGAGTTCTGTGCCGCGGCCCCCGGCCGCAGGGCGGCCTGCATCCCGATCGATCTCCATGACATGGACCGTGCCGTGGAGGAGATCGCCTGGGTCCGCTCCTCGGGAATCTTCGGCGGGATCATGCTTCCCGCGATGTCCATCAAGTCGGGCCTGCCCGGCTATGCCGACGAGTACTACGAGCCGCTGTGGAGCGCCTGCGAGGACCACGACATGGTCGTCAACCTGCACACCGGGGCCTCGGGAACGGCCACCGACAGCAAGTACCTGTACGACGCCAAGCACGGCGGCTTCCTCGGGTTGTACGAGGTGTTCGTGTTCACCCGTCGCCCGCTCTGGTTCATGATCTTCGGCGGGGTGTTCGACCGCCACCCGCGGCTCAAGGTGGTGGTGACGGAGAACGGGGTCCAGTGGCTGCCCTCGCTCGTCCGCGACATGGAGTCGTTCTTCGACACCCATGGCGGGGCGCCGGTGCGCTCCTATCTCAAGCTGCGACCGGCGGAGTATTTCGAGCGCCACGTCTCCCTCGGCGGGTCCCTCATGAAGCGCGCCGAAGCCGAGATGCGCGACGAGATCGGGATCGACCGCCTGATGTGGGGGGCCGACTATCCCCACCTGGAGGGGGCCGCGCCCGTGCACCGGCTCATCCTGCGCCAGGTCTTCGGCGGGATGCCGGAAGAAGACATCCGCCGGATGCTCGGTGTGAACGCCATCCGGGTCTTCGGGTTCGATGCCGAGCAGTTGCAGGCGGTGGCCGATCGGGTGGGGCCCACGGTGGACGACCTGTCCACGACGGTGGCCATGGAGGACATCCCGAAGACCTTCAGCTGGAGCCTGGCCCGCCCGGTACCCCTCGCCTCCGGCGCCGGGATCGCCGACTGACCGTCGAGCAGGCCGCGGTGGTGGAGCCGCTCAGGTGGGGACGGCCCCGACCACGTTGTCCACGTTGACCCCGAGGCCGGGGAGCGATCCCTCGTTGAAGGCGTCCCCGAAGCTGAACACGCCCCCGTCCCTCCCGATCAGGTTGTAGCCCCGGCTGTCGGGCGAGACCACGATGCCCACGATGTTGTCCACGGCCACCCCGAGGGAGGGGAGGTCGCCGAAGCTGGCGGCGTCCCCGTAGGCGGTGACGGCCCCGTCGGCCCCCACCACCCAGTAGCCGGCCCCGTCGTGGGTGGCGGTGATGGCCACCGCCCCGGCCGGCCCGTTGCCGAAGTAGTGGGCGTCCCCGAAGGCGTAGACCGAGCCGTCCGATCCCACCAGCCAGTACCCGTTGTCGTCGGAGGTGGCGGCGATGCCGGCGATGTCGTCGACGTGGATGCCCACCCCGGGCAGCGAGTTCTCGAAGGGGGCGTGGAAGCTGAACACCCCGCCGTCCCGGCCCACCAGGAAGTAGCCCCGGTCGTCGAGGGTGGGCACGATGCCCACGATGTCGTCGACCCGGACCCCGATGCCGGGCAGCGAGTTGGCGAAGGGGGCGTGGAAGGCGAACACCCCGCCGTCCGCCCCGACCAGGAAGTAGCCGTTGTACCGGGCCGTGGGCACGATCCCGGTGATGTCGTCCACGCTGATGCCGAGGCCGGGCAGCGAGCCGTAGAAGCCGCCGCCGAACACGAAGACCCCGCCGTCCGAGCCGACCAGGTCGTAGCCGGGCCCGTTGACCGGGGGCGGCGTCACGCTCTGTCCGCCGGTCCAGTACCTGATGGCCCCGTCGTAGGTGTAGCTCTGCTCGAGGAAGGCCATCGTGTGGAGCTGCACGTGCGCGCCCGGTTGGAAGTCGTCCCACACCATGCCGTTCCCGGCGTAGACCGCCGAATGGTGGTAGCTGTTGATGGTGCCGCCCCAGTAGACGATGTCGCCCGGGAGCAGATCGGCCGTGTACGGGAAGTTCCCGGGAGGGATGAAGGTCCCGACGCCCCTCGGCTGGGTCCCGTTGCTGGGCAGCACGATGCCGGTGGCCTGGTAGACGGCATAGACCGGCAGGCTCATGCAGTCATACCCCTTGACCCCCGGCGGGCACGTCGAGCTGGCACTGCCGACGGTCGGCCCGTGGGTGCCCCCTCCGCCTTCGCAGTAGGGGACCCCTTGTTGCGACGCGGCGAAGTCGACGATGGCCTGCTCCTGGGTTGCCGCCCCGGCCGGCGTGGCGGCAACGGTGGTGCCCACACCCACACCGACGGCGGCGAGGCACGCCGACACGATCAGTGTGGTGACCGCCCTGCCGACCCCGGTCATGTCGCCCGGTCGCTGCCTTCTCGGCCGTCTCCAGCAGGTCGGCGAGCAAGGAACAGGCACTGACGCACGCTACCGCGCCGATGAGCGCCCAAGGAGCACGCTCAGCCGGCCAGCCGCCCCCACATCAGGATCCGTTTGAACGGGTAGACATAGGGCGATCGGTCGCCGAGCTCCGTGAGCAGCCGCTCACGGTAGAGGCCGACGAAGCGCTCGAATCGATCAGGCCCGAGCGGCTCCTTGAACCGGGTGAGCGTGGTCCCCTTCACCCACTCGACCACCTGAGCCGTCGACGATAGATGATGGAGGTAGACCTGCAGCCGGACCTGCGGTTTCACGAAACCGAGCCCGTCGAGGAGGACCGCGTACCCTTCCGGGGCCAACACGTTCCGGGCCACCGGGTCTTCCGGCGGGTCGTCGAGCAGCTCGGCGGCCAATTCGGGTCGCCACCAGGTGAGCGGGGTGGTCGGCGTTGGCGGGGACCTGCACGGCGAGCTGGCCACCGGTGCGGAGGGACGCGGTCCAACGGGCGATCACCCGGGGGTGGTCGGGGACCCACTGGAGCGAGGCGTTGGCGAAGACGATGTCGCGGGTGTCCGGCCGTTCCCACTCCCCGATGTCCCCGAGCTCGAAGGACAGGTGGTCCGACGAATGCCCCGCCGACGATGCGATCATCGCCGGGGATGCGTCCACCCCGACGGTCTGGGCCGCTCCGGTCTCGGCATGCAGCATCGAGGTCAGTCCGTCCGTCACCGCACCCCAGGTCGGCAACGTTTGGTGACTCGACGGGAGCGAGGAGTCGGACAAGATCCCAGAACGGCTCCTCCCGCTCGGCGGCGAACCGGTTGTACTGGTCCGGGTCCCATCCGTCGGCAGTGGTCACGTTACGCCGGGCCGCGCCCGCACTCCGGTGGCGCCCATCGAGCAGAGTCATCGGGGCGCAATCTAGTCGGCGACCCGCCCGACCTACACTTTCCAATCGATGGATGCCGTCGTCGCTGATCTCGCCGCGCAGCACGCCGAACTGGCCGGGCTCCTCGACGGGCTGGCCCACCCGGGATGGCGGGCGGCCACCCGGTGCGAGGGCTGGGACGTGTCCGACGTGGTCCTCCACCTGGCCCAGACCGACGAACTGGCCGTCGGCAGCGCCACCGGACGGTTCGAGTCGGTGGCGGCGGAGATGGCCGGCGGAAGGGAGCGAGTGGCTTCGGTCGACGACGGCGCGGCCATGATGGTCGCCCTCGAGCGCGGCCTGCCCGACGACCAGCTCCTCGCCCGGTGGTCGACCGGGGCGTCGAGGCTGATCGACGTGCTCGACGCCATGGACCTGTCCACCCGTGTCACCTGGGTGGCCGGCGAGCTGGCCGCTCGATCGCTGGCCACCACCCGCCTGGCCGAGACCTGGATCCACACCGGGGACGTGGCCGAGGCTCTGGGGGTGGCCCTGGTGCCCACCGGGCGCCTCCGCCAGATCGCCCGGCTGGCGTGGCGCACGCTGCCCTATGCCTTCGCCTCGGAGGGTCGCACCCCGGTCGGCCCGGTCGAGTTCCGACTCGTCGCCCCCGACGGCGAGGCCTGGGATTTCGTACCCGACGAGCCGGCGGCGACCACCATCAGCGGACCCGCGGCCGAACTCTGTGCCGTCGCCGCACGGCGGGTGGACCCGGCGACCACGTCGCTCGTGGGCCGGGGCCCGGACGTGTCCGACGTGCTCGCCCTGGTTCGCACCTACGCCCGCTGACCCGGGGGGCGATCCCCGGTCCTCGCCGCCGTGTGGTCGGCGGCGGCCAGGTCACCGACACCGCCCGGGTCCGCAGCCGGTCGATGACGGCCCGGCGATGGTCCCGGTCGACGTTCCCGCCGAACTTGAATTTGGTCCTGACCTCGTCGACGGCGATGGTGACGGACCGTATGGCCCGGAGCTTGGCCGCGTGGGCCAGCTCGGGATCGGCGATGGCGAACTCGGGCTGGAGGACCGACAGCTGACGACGGAGGACCCGGGCCACGGCGGCGGGTTCGCGCGCCACGGTGGCGATCCCGACGAGTTGGACGGCGGCATAGTACGTGGTGGGTATGCCCAGAGTCGGGTCCTCGTCACCGATGGCCTTCCACGCCGACGGGATGAACGCCCAGTCCCCGGCGATGCTGAGCACCACCCGTGGCTGTTCGTCGAGTGCGTCGAACACGGGGTTGGGCGCGGCCAGGTGGAGCAGCACCTCGTCGCCGTCGAGGACGAATTGGGTGGGCACCACGACGGGCACGTCCCGGTTCGTCCCTGCCGCCACCAGGTGGCCGAAGGCGTGATCGGCGACGAAGGTGCGCCACTCCGACTCGTCGGTGCTCCGGTCGTGGGGTGGGATGTGCACGCAATCGGCCCCTGTCCTACCCGCCGACGGCGACCCGGATGGCAACCCCGCCGTCGGAGGCGTTGCGGGCCACCCGCACGAGATACGACCCGGGACGAACGATCATCGAATGGGTGTCCACGTCCCGCTCCGCCAGAGTGGTCAACGGGATGACCAGCCGGAGGCCGGCCGTTTCCCCGGCGGCGAGCTCGATACGCTGGAATCCGACCAGCCGGTCGGGTCGGTCGGATCCCTCCCGGTGCGCGTAGACCTGGACGACATCGGTTCCGGCGCGCCCGCCCGAGTTCCGGAGCGATCCGCTGACCCTGATCCCGTCGTCACCCACCTCGGTCGATGCCGACTCGAGCACGAAGGACGTGTAGCTCAGCCCGAACCCGAACGGGTACGCCGCCGGCGTGCCCTGGCGGGCCAGGTGCCAGTAGCCGTGCCAGCCGTCGTAGGTGAAGGTCTCGGCATCGGGGTCGAACGCCGGGAGGTCGGACTCGGTCCGTGGGATCGAGAAGGGGAGGCGTCCGCTGGCGTCGACCTTCCCGAGGAGTACGTCGGCCAGGCCGTGCCCTCCCTCCATCCCCGAGTACCATGACTGCACGATGGCGGGCACGGAACGGTCCCATTCGGAGGCCACCACCGCGCTTCCGGCCACCACGGCGACCACGGTGCGCGGGTTGGCCGCGGCGACCGCCCGGATCAGCTCCACGTCGTGATCGTGGAGGTGCAGTGACCGCCGGTCACCCCCCACCGAGAACCCACCATCGGCCGCGCTCGCAGCCGCGTGTCCAGGGGGCTCGATCAACCGTTCGGCGGCGATCCGGGCCGTGAACCGGCCGACCAGGGCCGGGTCGTCCTCCCCGGGGAAGAGGTGGGCCAGGTGGGCGGTGGCGAACTCACCGATGTACTCACCCTCGTCGAGGCGGGTGTAGCCCACGACGACCACGGCGACGTCCGCCGACGAGGCCAGGGCCGCCGTCCCGTCGGGATCGGTGCCATCGTCCACCCGGACGGTGACCCCGGGTAGCGCCGAGCGCAGACCGTCGGCCACGGTCACCACCTCGGGGGCCCACACGTCACTCGACCCGCCGTCGCCGAGGTTGACCGCGGTGGCCAGCGTCCCGATCAGGGCCACCGATCCGCCGGGCCGGACGGCCAGCGGCAGCAGGGGGGCACCGTCGACCGGCTCGTTCCGGAGCAGGACCACCGACTTGGCCGCGGCCTCCCGGGCCAGGGACCGGTGGGCCGGGTCGGCCAGCACGTCCCGGCCCGGGACGGCGGTGTCGATGACGTCGGCGAACCGCAACCGGGTGGCCACCACCCGCTCGACGGCCCGATCGACCTCGGCCCAGGAGGCTTCGCCGGCTTCGATGTCGTCACCCAGGTGTTCGGCCCTGACCATCCGGTAGGGCATCTCCACGTCGAGCCCGGCCCGCAAGGAGCGACCGGCGTCACGGAGGCCGAGGATCCAGTCACTGATCACGAAGCCCGAGAATCCCCATTCGGTGCGCAGCACCTCGGTCAGCAGAGCACCGCTCTGACCGCACCACTCACCGTTGACGCTGTTGTAGGCACTCATGACCACGGCCACCCCCTCGTCGACGATGCGCCTGAACTGGGGCAGGTACACCTCGTGGAGGGCCGCCTCGTCGACGGTGATGTCAACGGTGAACCGGGCGTTCTCCATCGAGTTGCAGGCGAAGTGCTTGACGCAGGCCATGGCGTGGCGCTGGACCCCCCGGGTCAAGGCGGCGCCCATCTCGCCGACATGATGGGGATCCTCCCCGTAGGTCTCCTGGGCCCTTCCCCAGGCCGGATGGCGGAGGACATTCACGCACACCCCTCCGTAGAGATCGGCCCCGACGGCGCGGAGCTCCTGCCCGATGGCCTCACCGATCCGCTCCTCGAGGTCGGTGTCCCACATCGCACCCCGGGCCATGCTGACCGGGAAGCAGGTGGCCTGGTCGACCACCACTCCCCGGGGGCCGTCCGAGAAGGCGAACCCCGGGAGCCCGACCCGCTCGACCTCGGCGGCCCGGAACGGGCTCTTGTGGTACCCGGATTCGGACAGGTAGGTCAGACCGGCCCAGAAGGGAGCATCGCCGTCCAGGCACCACAGCTTCTCGTCGGTGGTCATCCCGGTCACGATGTCCCGGGCCTGGAGTTCCCAATCGTTCACGGTGGCGCCGGATCGCTCGCTATCCATCCGCCCATTCTCACAGTGCGGCGGGACTGCCGTGAACCGCGGCGCCGCCGCCGGCTACTCGTCGAAGTAGACGGGGCTGGCGCTGCCGTGCTTGTCGGGCAGCGACTCGATCAGGTGACTGACCGCGGCGTACTCACCGGCCTTCCATGCTTCGGCGATGGTCTGGTCGTCGAGCTCGGCGTGCCGGGTGAAGTTCCACCACCGGGTGACGTCACTGTCGCTGTACCCCTTGTTGGCCAGCACGATGTTGAGCCGGGTGGCCTCCCACGTCGCCTCGTCCGGACTGAGCGCTCCGGGTCGTGCCGGCAGTTCGCCCCGTTCGGGGTTCCGCTCCATCTCGTGGGCGATCTCCCGATCGAGATCACGTGACACATGGCCGCGAATCGTCTTGAGCGAGCCCCCGGTCAGTGCGTGGCGGTCGGTCACCCGGCGCTCGCGCTCGCTGTCCAGGCTCCGTGACCAGAGCTGCTGCGCGGTGGCATCGACGTCGCTGGCCGTCACCCGCAGCCGCAGCCGGCGTTCGATGCGCTCAGCCGCCTTCTGCGGTGCCTGCGCCGGCCTGTCCGTCGAGCGGCGGCCATGCTGTTCGGGCTCACCCTCGTCGGCCACCCGCCGCTCCGGCCCCCGGCGCCGGTCCGGCACCTCTTCGGGGGCAACCGCACGGACCGGCGGCTCGGCCATCTCAGCCGGCCGTACCGTCCGGACCGAGGGGGAGGCGTAGCTCTCGGGGGGGAAGATGTCGCCGGTGGTCCCGGCGATGGCCGCCCCCAGGTAGGCCGCCGACCACTCGCTCTCGCCCACCGCTACCGTTGCCGCGCCGGTGGCTGTCAGCCGGGCCACGGGAACGTCGAGGCAGGCGGCGACCACGATTGCTTCGGTGAACCCGAGCCGGCGATTGGTCGTTTCCACCTGGGCCACGGTCTCCCTGGTCCAGGCGATTCCCCGCAGCAGCATCTCGTCGGCCAGACCCTGTTGGGTCAAGTTGGCCTTCGACCTCAGTGCGGCCACATTCCTGCGCACGATGTCCTCGATGCCCTTGGTCGGCTCGCCGTTCATAGCCCCATGATACTCCGTTGTAAGAAAATTGAACATCAGCTGCTGGCCCTACAACCAATACGTGGCTGATGACCAGGCTATTCTGTCCAAAACGATCGTTTTTTGTCGACGAAACTATGAACAACTGGGGACGAATCCCCCCTGGCCGACTCGGCGGGTGTCCTCGGGGCTCCTGAGGCTCCGACTTGGGGACAGACCCGGTTCGGGGCCCAACTCGCACCCGGGCTTGCCGGCACCGACGGCCCCGGCGGTGAGCGGGGCCCACGTGGGACCTCCTGGACCCATCCCGGTCCGTGGCCGAGGGCGACTGCCCGGTGTCTCCATGATGACCGTACCGACGGGCAAACGGGTGGACCCGATCCGTTCGCCCGACCAGCCGGACCGGTCGTTGGGGCCGGGAATCCAATTCCCGCTACAGCTTCGGCTCACTACTTCCGATCATTCGGTAGAGGGAACCGACACAAAAAGGGGCAGGAAAGACTGTGACGATCGACCCGTATCACGTACGGAAATTCAGTGAATGGTCTGAGGCCGATTTCGATCTCGATGACCTGGTGTTGCCCGAAGCGCCGCAGTGGCATCGGTGCGGCGCCGTCCACTGCATCGATCAAGGCCCATGGCTGGGCACACTGGTGTGTTGCATCAGGCGCAGCGGCCACGAGGACGCCCACTCGATGTCGCTGGGCGACGCCGGTGCACCGGACCACTGGCGCGAAACCTGGTTGTAGGAAAAGCGCCACCGCTCCATGGGGAGGGCCGGCCGGGCCGGCCGACGGCGCAGCGGCGCCCGCCGAGCGCGCCCCGGTCAGGGCCCGAGGACGACCGCCTGGTCGGGTGCCATGCGTCCGTCGAAGGGCTGACCCTCGCCCGAGCCGTCGCTCGACAGTTCCACCCGTCGTCCGGTGAGTGCCCCGGCCGGGTGACCGGCCCCGTCGTCCCCGTCTCCGGTGGCCCGGTCGTCGGTGAGGACGGACCGGTCACTGAAGTTGATCACCACCACCCGGTCGTCGGTCCCGTCGATCCGCCGGTAACCGAGCAGGCCGTCGGGCATGTCCATGAGCTCGAGGTCACCGAGCGAGAGGGCCGGCACCCGATGGCGGAGTTCGATCAGCCGCCGATACAGATGGAGGATCGATGACGGGTCGTCGCGCAGCTGCCGGTGGTTGCGGCTCCCTGCGTCGGGGGAACGGGAGCCAGGGCCCGTCGTCGCCCACGCCGGGCCAGCCGTGGCCGCCACCCCAGTCCCACGGGATCGGCGCCCGGCATCCGTCACGTCCACCCGGGTCGACCTGACGGTCGGCGGGAATGACGGCGTCGAGAAGCCCCAGCTCCTCCCCCTGATAGAGGAAGGGGGTGCCGCGGAGGGTCAGGAGCAGCACGGCCGCCGCCCTGGCCCGGGCTTCGCTGCGGCGCGCCGTCGTCGGGCCGTCCTCCCCCCGGGCCGCGGCCGACCGGTCGTAGCGGGTGCGGTGCCGGGGGTTGTCGTGGTTGGACAGCACCCAGGTGGGCCAGGCATCCCTCGGATCGAAGGCCGCGACGGTCTGCTCGATGCACTCCCGCCAGGCCTCGCCTCGCCACCGGGCGTACAGGGGCGGGAAGTTGAAGGCCAGGTGGAGCTCGTCGCCCTCCCCGTAGTAGGTGGCGATGGCGGCCGTCGACAACAGGTACACCTCGCCCACCATGAGCCGGTCACCTCGGTAGGAGTCCACGATCCTGCGGAGCTGGCGCAGCCGACCGTGGGTCACCGGCTCGTCGTTGAGGGCGCTGTGGGGGATTCCGGCCACCGGCGGGGGATCGTCCGGCAGTTCAGGATCCTTGCCGATGCAGTGGACGACGTCGGCCCGGAAGCCGTCGACCCCCCGGTCGAGCCAGAAGCGGAGGACGCCGTGCATGGCCTCCACCACTCCGGGCTCGTCCCAGTTGAGGTCGGGTTGGGCGGCCTCGAAGAGGTGGAGGTACCACTGGTCAGAGGTCCTGTCCAGGGTCCACGCCGGCGCCGACAGATCGAAGGCGGCCACCCAGTTGTTGGGTGGCGATCCGTCGGGTCGGGCATCACGCCACACATACCAGTTGCGGTGGGCGCTGCCGGTTCCTGACGCGGCGTCGACGAACCAGGGATGCCGGTCCGAGGTGTGGTTGGGGACCCAGTCGATGATCACCCTGAGTCCGAGCGAGTGGGCGTCCTCGATCAGCCCGTCGAAGTCGTCGAGGGTGCCGAAGGTGGGGTCGACGTCGCAGTAGTCGCTGACGTCATATCCGAAGTCGACCATCGGTGACCGGTAGAACGGCGAGATCCACAGGGCATCCACCCCGAGCCAGGCCAGATCGGCCAGATGGGCCCGGATCCCGGCCAGGTCCCCGACCCCGTCACCGTCGGTGTCGGCGAAGGACCGGGGGTAGATCTGGTAGAAGACGGCCCCCTTCCACCAAGGGGCCCCGGTGCGCAGCCTCGGCACCGGGGCCGGTGGTGGGGTCTCCGGGTCTGGCGTCCGTCGGCTCGCTGACCCCGACCGTCGACACGGGCACGACGATAGCAACAGGGCCCCAAGGGCCCTCCGGAGTGCCTCGGCGGGCCCGGCGACCCTTCCGCCGGGAGCCCGGGCCTAGGCCCTCCCGCCCGACCGGCTCCGGGTGCCCGGTGGAGGCCCCCATCGACCCGGAAGACGACCGTTACAGTTTGCGCCTTTTCATGCCGAAGACACCTCATGAAGGACGTAATTCATTTATTGCAGTGATCTCGATGAACGAAGGGGTATTGCAAGATGGTTGACAGGCGACCTGTAGAGGACGGGTCCTTCTTGGCTGACGGGCTGGCGGGGAGCAATCCGCCCGAGGTCTATGCAGCCGGGCGGGTCTGCGTCCAGCCCGAGTGCCGGGTTCGGCTCTCGAGGTACAACAGCACCGACTGGTGCGCACTCCACGAGAGCCCGGCGGCCAGTGAGAGGCCCTACGACACCTCGACCCGGCAGCGGGGGCGACGGCGCAACCGATCGTCGGCCAAGCGCAAGGTCACTGCGAAGTCGACGAGGCAGACAGCCGCCTGAACGATCGCACCCGAGGTCGGGCCGACGGGACCGCTCTCGCTGGTCCGCGCCCGGGTCGCCTCGATACACTGCGGGGCGACCAGGAGGGAGCTCCGCCGGGACACCCGGTTGCTCGGCGGTCGACGCCGTCCACCTGATACCTCCGTGGTCCGCCACTGCCGGCAACCCATCGGAGGTAGATCGTGACGCGCACCCTGCAAGGAACCGTGGCCATCGTCACCGGGGCATCGAGTGGTATCGGTGAGGCCGCGGCCGAGGCCCTCGCCGCCGAGGGGGCCGCGGTGGCCATCGCCGCCCGCCGACGGGACCGGCTCGAGGCGCTGGCCGAGCGGATCCGGCCCCACGCCGACGTACTGGTGTTGGAGACCGACGTCACCGACGAGGCAGCCGCCCGGGCCATGGTGGAGCGCACGGTGAGCGAGTTCGGCCGGCTGGACACGTTGATCAACAACGCCGGGGTGATGCTTCTCGGCCCGATCCTCGACGCGCCGCTCGTCGAGTGGACGCAGATGGTCGAGCTCAACCTCCTGGGCCTTCTCTACTGCACCCACGCGGCGCTGCCCCACCTGCTCCGGGGGGCCGAGAGCGAGCCCCGGCGGGTGGCCGATGTGGTCAACGTGAGCTCGGTGGCCGGCCGGGTGGCCCGACAGGGGAACGGCGTCTACAGCGCCACCAAGTTCGGGGTGGCCGCCTTCTCCGAGTCGCTCCGTCAGGAGGTGACACGCCGTCACGTCAGGGTGTCGCTCATCGAGCCGGGCGCGGTGTCGACCGAGCTGGCCTCCCACAACCGCCCCGAGATCCTCGAGGACATGCTGGCCACCTTCGGCCCGATGGAGCGGATGGCCGCCGAGGACATCGCCGACGCCATCGCCTTCACGGTGACCCGGCCGCGTCACGTCACCGTCAACGAGGTGCTGATCCGTCCGACCGAACAGGAACGCTGAGTGGCCTTCGGCGGGTACCCGCCCACCCGCCATTTCCTCAGCGACCTGCGCATGGAGGCGGAGGTCGACACCGAGTCGAGCGCCAGGGTTCGGATCCCGGTGACCCCGTTCATCACCGGTGCCGACGGAGGGGTCCACGCCGGGGTGCTGGCCACCCTGGTCGACGTGGTCGGCGGCTCCGCCGCCCTGCGGTCCCTCCATCCCGACTGGATGGCCACCGCCGAACTGACCCTGCAGGTGCTGCGACCGTCCACCGGGCCGTCGGTCGAGGCCCGGGCCGAGGTCCTGAGACGGGGCCGGACCACCCTGGTCGTCGAGGCGCTGGTCTTCGACGTCGACGCCCACGGGTCCGACGTGGCCGATGCCGGCGACGGCGACTCCCCGGTGGCCTGGGCGTCCATGACCTTCGCCGTGCTCCCGGGCCGGGACGCCACCCCGATGCGCGACGTCACCGCCGACCTTCCCGTCCGATGGTCGATGGCCGGCGCCGGGCTGGACCGGCCGGTCACCGAGGTCCTCGGCATCTCGGTGGACGACGGACCCTCGGGCGTGGTCTCGCTGGCCGTGCACGACTACCTGCGCAACTCGTTCGGCGCGGTGCAGGGAGGGGTGATGGCCCTGCTCGGTGAGGTGGCTGCCGCCGAGGCGTTGGGCGCCGACACCGGCATCGGGGCCGGGGAGACGGTGGTGACCGACCTCCAGGTCGCCTATCTGGCCCTGGGACGGACCGGCCCCATCGTGTCCCGGGTGCGGAATGTCGACGGCGGGGGTGGCCCCTCGGGCGGCAGCGCCGTCGTCGAACTGCTCGACCAGGGGGCGGGAGGCCGGCTCACCACCGTGGTCAACGCACGGGCCGCCGCCGCTGCCGATCGGGAGACGGTGCCACGGTGAGCGAAGGGTCGGACGGCCAGGGGACCGATCACCGTCATCGGGTCAGCGAGTACTTCCGGCTCGAACGCTGGGAGCTACCGTCCCCGGCCGGCAGTGATTTGTTCCCCGAGATCGGCGGGCGGGCTCCGCTCGACGACCACCAGCGGGGGGCCGGAGGAGGGCTCCGGACCGGAGCCCTCCTGACCAGCGTCGATTCGCTGGGAGGTTTCCTCTGCGGGCTGTCGGTCCAACCCGAGTGGATCGTCACCACCTCGATGATGGCCACGGTGGCCACCCTTTCTCACCAGGGACCGCTCCGGCTGCACGGCCGGATACTGCGTCGGGGCCGGAACGCGGTGATCGCCGCCCTCGACGTCGTCGACGAGGGTGCCCACGACCGGCCGGTGGCCGCCGTCACCATGACCAGCGCAGTGCTCGATCCGGGTGGCATGGACCTTCGGTTCACTCGGCCGGTGGCCATCCCGATGGCTCCGCCGGACCCCGAGGCGCGGCCGCCGGAGGAGTTCTTCTGCATCGAGCCCGGGACCGGGCCGGTGACCCGGCTGGATCTGGTCGATCGGCTCCGCAACCCATGGGGCATCCTTCACGGTGGGGCGGTGGCCATGCTGGCCGACGTGGCCGCCTGCCGAGCGGCGGCGGCCGGAGACGGCAGCGACCGGCCCGGAGCCGCCGCCGACACCGTCCTGCACTACCTGCGACCGGTGAAGGTCGGACCGGTCGAGGCCCGCTGCCAGGTCCTCGGCTCCCGACCCGGCCGGTCGGTGGTCCGGGTGGCCATCCACGACCTCGGGGCCGAAGGCCGTCTGACCGCGGTGGGCACCGTGGTCGTCCTCGACGTCTGAAGCAGATCCGGCGGCCCGGCGAGCCCGGTGGCATCGGGCCAGGTGCCGTCTCCGGTGGCGGGCCTCCCTATATTTGGACCATGACCAGCATGGAGAGCTCCGCAGCTCCGGGCCCGGCCCCGATGTCCGGGAGGACGGTGGTTGTCACCGGGGCGAACTCCGGCGTCGGCAAAGCGACGGCCACCGCCCTCGCCTCACTCGGGGCCCGCACCGTGATCACCGCCCGCAGCCGGTCGAGGGGCCAGGAGGCCCTCGCCGACATCCGCCGCACCAGCGGCTCCGATCAGGTCGATCTCGTGGTGTTCGACCTCGCCGACCTCCATTCGGTTGGCGACGGGGCCCTCGAGCTGCTCGACCGCTACGAGCAGATCCACGTGCTGGTGAACAATGCCGGCCTCGTCCTGTCGGCCCGGACCGAGACCAAGGACGGGTTCGAGTCCACCCTGGCCATCAACCACCTGGGGCCGTTCCTGCTGACCCGGCTCCTGAGCGACCGGCTGGTCGACTCGGCGCCGTCGCGGGTGGTCAACGTGGCCTCGACGGCCCACCGGTCCGCCCGACGAGGCATGGGTTTCGACGACCTGCAGTCGCGGCAGCGGTACCGGGGCATGCAGGTCTACGCCCGTTCGAAGTTGGCCAACATCCTCTTCACCACCGAGCTGGCCCGGCGGATGACGGGGAGCGGGGTGACCGCCAACTCGCTCCACCCGGGTACGGTGGCCACCGGCTACGCCCGGGACGGCGACACGACCGGCTTCCTGGCCTTCGGGGTGAAGATCATCAAGCCCTTCATCCTCACGCCCGAGAAGGGAGCCCGGACCTCGGTCTACCTGGCGTCGTCACCCGACGTCGACGGGGTCACCGGCCAGTACTTCGTCAAGTGCCGGCCCCGGACCCCGTCAGCCGCGGCACGCGACGAAGCCGCCGCCGCCCTCCTCTGGTCGGTCAGCGAGGAGCTGGTGGACCGGGCCACCTCCTGATCCGGGACGCCTGGCCGCACGGGTGGGGTACTCGCCGGCGACAGGTCCGCCAGCGGCCACAACCCCGGTCCTAAGGTGTTCGCCGAGCGGGCGGGCGCCCAATCGGCGCCGCAATGACAGGGAGGTTGCCATGACCGGTCCAGGGGGAGCGGATGTCTCGCCACAGGAGCGCGACATCCTTCGCATCGTCGGCAAGTCGTGGGGATGGGTGCTCTTCTTCGGCATCGTGACCCTCATCCTCGGGGTGCTGGTGACCATCAAGCCGCGGGACACCATCTACGCCTTCGCCATCCTGCTCGGGATCTGGCTGTTCGTGGCCGGGCTCTTCCGGATCGTGGTGGCCATCGCCGACCACGACGACACCGGCGGCACCCGGTGGTTCATGGCCTTCTTGGGGCTGCTGTCGGTGATCGTCGGGATCCTCTTCCTGCGCCACACCGACGAGACGGTGACCACCCTGGCCTTTCTCATCGGCTTGTTCTGGGTCATCGCCGGCATCATCGAGTTCTTCTCCGCCTACACCGACGACGGGTCCGAGGCCCGCGGGTGGAGGATCGGGATGGGCGTGCTGGCCTTCGCCGCCGGTATCGTGACGCTGGTCTGGCCCCACGTCACGCTGGGTGTGTTGGCCGTGATCATGGGGATCTGGTTGATCATCTACGGCGTGCTCGAGATCGTGCTCTCGTTCCAGCTGCGCCACCTGGCCGAGGCCTAGACGGGACGAGGTCCGGCCCCGCCGCCGTCGTGCAGGGCCGCCGCGGCCCGGGCCCGCTGGATCTGAACGGGAGTGAGTGGCGGATGCTCGAGGCGTCGGTCGTTCGGGGCCAGCGAGGTGAGCAGCAGATCGAGGTGTCGCAGCCAGGCGTCGGGTGACACCGTCGCCGTGGCCTCGATGACACCGCGCAGCGACCAGAACAGGACGATCACGTCCTCGTAGACCAGATCGGGTCGCACCGCCCCCTCGGCCTGGGCCCTCGACAACAGCGTCCGGCTCGCCGTCTCGATCTCGTCGCGCAGCGCGTCGGACGAGCTGTTCCACAGCCGGGTCAGGCAGCCGACATGTTCGAACTGGAGCCGGCCCACCGCCCGGATGAATTCGGCGAACCCGTTGGCCGGCGACTCGTTGGCCAGCGCGGCGTCGGCGGCCGAGAGCACGCCCCGGAGCACCTCGTCGACCACGGCGTCGATGAGCAGCTCCTTGGTCGGGAACCTCCGGTAGAGCGTCCCCACCCCGACGCCCGCCCGCTGGGCGATCGTCTCCACACAGACGTCGACCCCCGACTCGTCGAACACGGTCCGCGCCGCGGCCAGGATCTTGGCCCGGTTGCGGGCGGCATCCCGGCGGAGGACCGGCTCGACGCCGGCCGGACCGGTTGGCGACCGGGTGTCGGGGGCGTCCCCGTCGACAGCGCCGTCTGTGCTCATCGGTCGGTGTCCGTCAATGGGTGCTCATCCCTCGGTGATGGTGCCGCCGGGAACGATGGCCAGCTCGGCGTTCATCAGGTGGGGCTCGTGGTCGGCCGCGGCGGCCTCCGATGTCGCCTTCGGGATGAACACCGCGGCCACGATCGCCACCAGGGTCATGAGGGCCAGGAAGGCGAATCCCCGGGTGTACCCGGTCGCCGCCGGATACCCGTCACTCAGCAGCACCGAGGTCACGATGGAGGACATCACCGCGGCCCCGACCGCACCCCCGATGGTGCGGATGTTGGCATTCATCCCGCTGGCCACCCCGGTCTGGGACGGGGGCACGGCTTGGACGATGAGGTTGGACATGGCCGAGAAGGCGAGGCCCAGTCCGACGCCGAGCAGGGTGCTGGCCAGGTAGATCTCCCAGGGGTGGGTATGGGCGAAGGCCAGGATCAGATACGAGGTCAACGAGAAGACGGATCCGATGATCACCGCGGCCTTGGAACCGATGGCGGCGGCGATCCGGCCCGAGAGCATCCCGAAGATGAACATGGCCACCGTCAGGGGCAGCAGGTAGAGGCCCGACTGGATGATGCTGGCCCCGAACCCGTAGCCGGTCGACTTCGGGGTCTGCAGGAACTGGGGCAGGAAGGCGATGACCGAGTACATCCCGATGCCGAACAGGAAGGCGACCAGGTTGTTGGTCCAGACGGCGGGCACCCGCATCATGTGCATGTCGATGAGCGGCTCGCGGGAATGCAGCTCGACGACGATCCAGGCGGCGCACAGGGCCACCCCGAGCAGGATCAACCCGATGACCTTGGGCGAGCCCCATCCCCACGACGGGGCTTCGGAAACCCCGAGGAGCAGGGCCACCAGCCAACTCGACAGGAGTACCGCGGCCAGCCAGCTCACCCGCCCCGGGGTCCGGACCGGCGACTCGGGGACGAACAGGTGGGCGCAGACGGCGGCGATCAGGGTGATGACGAGTGGGATCCAGAACAGCCAGTGGTAGTCAAGATTCTTGACGATGGGTCCGGCCAGGACGATCCCGGCCCCGCCGCCGACGGCGGTCATGGCGGCCACGACGCCCACCCCGGTGGCCACCCGTTCCTGGGGGAACTCGTCCCGGATGATGCCGAAGGCCAGGGGCAGGACGGCGGCCCCGATGCCCTGGATGGCCCGGGCCACGATGAGCACGGCGATGGACTGGGCCAGCCCGGCCAGCACCGACCCGACGGCCAGGGCGAGGAGGGTGACCACCAGCATCCGCTCCTTGCCCACCATGTCTCCCACCCGGCCCAGGATGGGCGTGAAGATCGAGGCCGAAAGCAGGAAGACGGTCACCACCCAGGTCACCGTGGACTGGGTGGTGTGCAGGTCGTGCTGGATGGTCGACAGGACCGGGGTCACCAGCGACTGGAGCAGCGCGTACGACGAGACACCGAGCAGCAGCACGATGAAGGTGGTCCTGTAGCTGGCTCGTTCGATCGATCTGGTCATGGGGGAGGGCCGCCGGGACGGGGTGGCCCGCGTACGCTATCTCAAGCGGAATGGTCATTCCACTTTCTCGGGGGGGGGGGGGCGGTTTCGCGGAGGAGCAGCCGGCCAAGACCGGGCGGCGCCCCCGTCCTCACGAGGGGCCGATGGGCGCCTCCGGCCCCGACGGTCCCGGAGGACCCGGGAACAGGAGCCGCCGGTGGCTGTCGGCGATGAGCCGGACGGCCTTGGTTCCCTGGACCGCGAACCCGGCCCCGAGGGCCAGCGTGATGGCGGCGAGGACGAACCCCGCCCGGCTCCCGAACATGGCCACCACGCTGGTGGCCTCGAGCATCACCGTGGTGGCGATCCAGAACGCCCACATCCTGGCCACCACCGACCGACCCTGGTCACCGGGCGGGAGGCAGTCGCGGATGGCCTGGTAGGGGAACCAGAGCCCGACGACGGGGATGAACCAGGCCCCGACACCGAGCCCGGGCGAGCGCCGGGCCGGGAGGAACAGGAGCCGGGCCGTCTTGGCCGCCTGGAATTGCCACATGAGCAGGAGGACGTAGAAGGGTGCCTCCAACGTCAGCAGCAGGAACGCGTACAGATTCACCTGGTTGACCTGACCGGCTTCGCTCTGGACCACGCCGTTCTGGACCACGCCGGTCCGCAGCTGGACCCTCAGCTGGTCGAAGATCTCCCGGACCCTCGAACTCTCGGCCCAGGCCACCAGGATGGCCACCACGATGAGGGCCAGGTAGCCGACCAGCACCCGGGTGGCCCACGGACCCGTCTTGAGCTCGGCCGCGAAACGATCGTGGGCCGACGGGACGACGACCCGGCCGGGAGCCATCCCGGCGCTCGTCCAGGGCCCGGTGGCGCCGGCGCCGGCGCCCGGGGGGCCCGAGGGGTCGGAGGCGTACTGGGTCCACCCGTACCCGTCCCACCAGCGCCACGCCTTCAGCCCGGCCGGATCGGGGTACCACCCCGGCGGAGGCCCGCCCGGCCCGTTGGGAGTCACGGCCGAACAGTAGTGGTCCGGTTTCTCCCCGCCGGTGACTCCCTCTACAGGGGCTCGCCCTCCCCGAGCTCGGTGGTGACCTCGCCGATGGCCGTGGTCTCCGCCGCCGCCGACAGCTCCTGGCCGCCTCCCCGGTCGCGCCAGAGCTCGGGAACCCGCCACAGCAGGACCCCCACGCCGGCCACGCAGGCCAACCCTCCCGACCACACCGCGAACTGCGGCCCGCCGATGGCGGCGGCGACACCGGTCTCGGCATCGCCGAGGCGCGGCCCCCCGGCCACCACGGCGAAGAACGTGCCCGACAGCCGCCCCTGCAGGTGCTCGGGCACCGTGCGCTGCTGGACGGCCTGGCGGAACACGGCCGAGACCACGTCGGCGGCACCGGCCAGGGCCAGCAGTGACAGGCCGATCCACAGCACGGGGATCACACCGAACAGGGCGATGGTGGTGCCCCAGATGACCACGCAGGCGGCGATGGCCCGTCCCTGATGGCGGACCCGGCTGCACCACCCGGTGAACAGCGACCCGACCAGGGCCCCGGCCCCGGGAGCGGCGTACAGCAGACCGACCACCCCGGGGCCGCCTCCGAACAGCCCGACCCCGAGGGCCGGGAACACGGCCCGGGGCATGCCGAAGATCATGGCGTTGAGGTCGATCCAGTAGGTGGCCGACAGGAGCTTCTGGGCGCTGAGGTGCCGGAATCCCTCGGCCATCGACCGCAGGCCCATCGGCGTGCCGCCCCCGGCCGGCACCAGGCCCGGGAGGAGGAGGGCGGCCACCAGGGCCACGGCGAAGGTGGCCACGTCGATGGCGTAGACGGCACTCAACCCGATGGTGGCGATGAGGATGCCGGCCAGGGCGGGCCCGGCGACCAGGGCCAGCTGTTGGATGGTGGTCTGCAGGCCGATGGCGGCGGTCACGTCCTGCTCGTCCACCAGCATGGGGAGAGCCGCCCGCCTCGCCGGCCAGTCCACGCCCTGGAACCCGGCTCCCGCCGCCGTGCAGACGAACAGGGGCCACACCGCCGGATGAGGGGCCGAGGCGTTGACCACCAGGCCGCCGACCGCGGTGGCCATGGCCAACTGGGTCATGATCAGCACCTTGCGGCGGTCGATGGCGTCGGCCAGCGTCCCGCCCCACAGGGCGCCGGCCATCAGCGGGACCAGTTGGGCCAGGCCGATCAGGCCGACGACGAGCGTCGAGTGGGTCAACCCGTAGGCCTGGAAGGAGACGGCCACCAACGTGAGCTGCGATCCCATTCCCGAGACCACCTGCCCGGCCCACAGGCGCCGGAAGTGGCGGTGCTTCCTCAGCGGGGTGATGTCGACGACGAACCGGGCCACCCGTCAACGGTAGTGGTGCCGGTGCCCGGCCCCGGGGCTGGTGGGGATCGCTCCGGGTCCGGGGCCTTCTGCCTCAAGTTGGGCCCGTCGGGTGTCGATATGGAGGTGAAGGACCGATGTCCGGTGGGTGTATTGGCAGGAAATCGATTGACGCACCAACCGCTACTTGGTCGGCTATACTCAGCGATGTGGAGATCATGCAACCTTCGTCAGATCGAAAGATCCAGGGAGAAGAGAAGCAGGAACTCGTCGACACGGGCGCGCCGTCGATGGCGGTGTCCATTGCCGGCATCTCCACGGCCTGCAGCAAGGATGCGCTGGTATCCAGTGCCAAGGCAGTTCGGGAGGCGCTCTCGACGGATTGAACAGACAGCAACAGGTCTGGGACCGTCGAGGAGTCGCTTCTTAGGAAGCGGCTCCTTTTTGTTTTCCAGGCCTAATTCCTGACCAAACAACCGCGCCGCCGGCGTCGACACCTGAGGGGTCGCCGGCCCGGGCCCGGGCCCCATCGTCGACGGCGCCGGCCGGGGGCCGGCCGTGCGACCACCGGGGCGGCCTCATCGGTCCGGCACCCCGGTGGGGACGTCGGGTGCCGAACGGGAGCCCAGCGGGTGGGGACCGCTACCCGGGGACAGCCGGCCGCAAGCCCGGGACGTGGCTCCATCCAGGCAATCACCAACCATTCGACCTTCGATTTCAAACACCCGCGGTCACCAGATGTCTCCTGATTCATCGAAATGACCCGGGCCACACCTATGAATTACGCAGAAAGGAGTACACCATGAGTGATCAACAACTGATGAGACGATCGGACCACCGTGATGGACTCGACGGCTGGACCGGTTCCGACTGGGCGCGCCAGGCGGCGAGCGACCGGGCGGCCGCATGGTCGTCGGACCGGGTCGCCGACCCGGGCGACTCCCACGACAAGGGCGAGCCTTCACTGTGTGTCGGCGAGGCCGCCTGATCGTCGGCCTCAGCTGAGCTCGGGCGGCTCCTGGCGCTTGAACTGGATGCGGTAGAGCTCGGCGTAGAGCCCCCCGGCCCCGATCAGTTCGTCGTGGCGCCCGCGCTGCACGATCCGTCCGTGGTCGAGGACCAGGATCATGTCCGCCTCCCGGACCGTCGACAGGCGGTGGGCGATGACCAGCGAGGTGCGGCCCATGAGGGCGGTGGCCAGCGCCTTCTGCACGGCGGCTTCGGACTCCGAGTCGAGGTGGGCGGTGGCCTCGTCCAGCACCACCACCTCGGGCGCCTTCAACAGGATGCGGGCGATGGCCAGACGTTGCTTCTCGCCACCGGACAGCCGGTAGCCGCGATCGCCGACCACCGTGTCGATGCCGTCGGGCAGGGAGGCGACCATGGTGGCGATCTGGGCGCCGGCCAGAGCCGCATCCAGCTCACCCTCGGTGGCGTCGGGCTTGGCGAACAACAGGTTCTGGCGGATGGTCTCGTGGAACAGGTGGGCGTCCTGGGTGACCACGCCGATGGTGTCGGTCAACGATGCGAAGGTGGCGTCCCGCACGTCCAGCCCGTTGATGGAGATGGTCCCCGCGGTGGTGTCGTACAGGCGAGGCAGCAGTTGGCTGATGGTGGTCTTGCCGGCCCCGGACGGGCCGACCAGGGCCACCAGCTGGCCCGGTTCGGCGGTGAAGCTGACATCGAAGAGGACCTGGGAGGACACCGTGGGATCGAGGATGGCCACCGATTCCAGCGAGGCCAGGGACACCTCCTCGGCGGTGGGGTAGCGGAAGTCGACATGGTCGAATTGGATGCGGGCCGGACCACCCGGTACCGGTCGGGCATCCTCCTTCTCGGTGATCATCGGGGGGAGGTCGAGGACCTCGAAGACCCGGTCGAAGGAGACCAGGGCGGTCATCACGTCGATCTGGACGTTGGACAGTGCGGTGAGGGGTCCGTAGAGCCGGGTGAGGTAGGCGGCCAGCGCCACCACCGTCCCTAATTGGAGGGACCCGTTCACCACCTGGAGTCCGCCCCAGCCGTAGACCACCGCGGTGGCCAGGGCAGCGGTGAGGGTCAGGGCGGCGATGAAGAACCGGGCGTACATGGCCTGAGTCACCCCGATGTCCCGCACCCGACCGGCCTTGCTCTCGAAGGCTTCCCGCTCCTCGTCGGGCCGTCCGAACAGTTTGACCAGGAGGGCCCCCGACACGTTGAAGCGTTCGTTCATGGTGGTGTTCATCTGGGCGTTGAGGCCGTAGGACTCGCGGGTGATCACCGACAGCCGGCGTCCGATCCGCTTGGCCGGGATGACGAACACCGGCAGGATGATCAGACTGATCAAGGTGATCTGCCAGGACAGGAAGAACATCACGATCAGGACCAGCGTCACACTGATCAGATTGGAGACCACCGACGACAGCGTGTCGGTGAACGCCTGCTGGGCGCCGATGACGTCGTTGTTGAGTCGGCTGATCAGCGCGCCGGTCTGGGTCCGGGTGAAAAAGGCGATGGGCATCCTCTGGATGTGCTCGAACACCTTGGACCGCATGTCGAAGATCAGTCCCTCGCCGACCTTGGCCGAAACCCACCGGATGCCGATGGTCAGACCGGTGTCGAGGAGGGCCAGGACCGCCGCCACCAGGGCCAGTCCGACGATCAGGGTCTTGTTGTGCTCGGGGATGCCCTTGTCGATGATGGAGCGGAAGAGCAGAGGGTTGATGACGCCGATGACCGCGTCGACGACCACCAGCACCAGGAACCAGGCCAGGATGTTCCGGTAGGGCCGGGCGAATTGGATCATCCGCCGGGAGGTGCCCTTGGTCACGTGTTGCTGGGTCACCGAATCGTCACGGCGCATCGACCGCATGACCCCCCCGAACTGGCCGCCGCCCATCCCGTGACCGCCCATACCCATGCTCATCTGCGGGTACCGGGGAACGGGGTCATGCCCCGGACCCTACCGTTCAGTCACCGCTCAGCTGACCAGGCCCCGGCCGAAGATCGGCGGAAGGTCCAGGGCGGTGATCAGGCCCGGGGCTGCCTCCACCACGTCGGGAATGGCGTTCACCAGCCGCATCGCCGTGGCCTTGAGGCCGGCGGTGTTGTGGTCGCCGTCGCTGCCCAGCAGCTGGAGATCGAGGGTGTAATTCGGCTCACCGCTGATGGTCACCCGGTAGCAGCCGTGACCCGCGGGCTGGGGCCACCCGGGAGCCAGGTCGTCCTGCAGCCGGGTCACATGCTCGAGCACGATGACCGCCCGCCCGTCCCGTATACCCCGCACCTCGAAGTGGAGCGCCGCCGCCGTGCCCTTCTCGATGGTCCCGGAGTCGACCTCGAAGGTCTCGGCGGCCGGCTCCCGCTCGTACCACTCCTCGATCGAATCGAGTTCGACCTCGAGGCCGGCGGCCAACTGCCGCACCACGCTGCCCCAGGCCATGGTCAGCACCCCGGGCTGGAGGATCATGGGCACATCGTCGATGGGGCGGCCAAAGCCCATGATGTCGAAGATGACCATGGGCTGGTTGTAGGTGGCGTAGTTGAGGATCTCGGCCACCCGGACCTCCTCGATCCGCTCACTGACCCCGCTCAGCACCAGGGGCAGGGCGTCGTTGGCGAAGCCGGGGTCGACACCGTTCACGAAGAGGGAGACGCCGCCTTCGAGGGCGGCATCCCGCACCGGGTCGATCATGGCGTCGTCGACCACGCCGTAGGGATACTGGAGGAACACCGGCCCGCTCGACACCACGTTGACCCCGGCCCGGAGGATCCGCTGCATGTCGCCGATCGCCTCCATCAGCCGGTGGTCGGCCATGGCCGTGTGGACGACCACATCGGGCTTGAGGGCGAGCAGGGCGTCGACGTCGTTGGTGGCGGTCACCCCGAGGTCCCGGCCCAGCCCGGCCAGGGCCCCGGCGTCCTTGCCCACCTTGTCCGGATTGGACACCCACAGCCCGACCAGTTCGAGATCGGGCCGGGCGTCGATGCCGGCGATGGCATGGACGCCGACGTTTCCCGTGCTCCACGCGACGACTCGATAGGTCCTGGTCATGAGCGGCTCCTCGGTCGGGGATGGTCGGCGGCGGCGTTGGCGGGGGGCACGGCGACGGTGTTCATACGTCGGGCAGGCCCATGTCGAGGTTGGGGGACTCGATCCCCCCGTCGACCTCGAGAATCTTGCCGGTGATGTAGGACCCGGCCTCGGAGGCGAGGTAGACGACGGCGGCGGCGATGTCCTCGGGACTGCCGATGCGACCGAGGGGCGTGCCCGCCTCCAGGGCGAGCCGGAGCTCGTCGGTCTGCATCACGATGTCGAGCGCGGACGTGGCCACCGAGCCGACGGCGATGGCGTTGACCCTGATCCGCGGGGAGAGGTCGGCGGCGGCCAACCGGGTGTAGTGGGCCAGCGCGCCTTTGGCGGTGCCGTAGGCCAGGTAGCCCCGCCCCGAGAGACGCCCCATGGCCGAGGAGATGTTCACCACCGATCCGCCGCCTCCCTCGAGCATGAGGGGGACGGCTGGGCGGAGCAGGGCATGGGCGGTGGACACGTTGAAGTGGAACGCCTGCTCGAGGCGCCCCGGAGAGGTGTCCATGAACGGACGGGGCATGGCCCCCCCGACATTGTTCACGACCAGATCCAGTCGGCCGAATTCCTCCCGGGCCCGGTCGACCAGGCCGGCGACCGCGTCGAGATCGCTGAGATCGGCGGGGACGGTGACCGCCCGCCGGCCGGCGCCCTCGATCTTCTCGGCCACCACCGCCAGCTGTTCGGGGGTCCGGGCCGAGATGACCACGTCGGCGCCGGCTTCGGCCAGGCTGACCGCGGTGGCCCCCCCGATGCCTCGCCCGGCACCGGTGACGACGGCCACCGTGTTGGTCAATCGGAAGCGGTCGAGAATCATCTGCAATTTCCCCCTTGTCTCGGCGACAGTGCTAGCAGTCCGGGGTCAGCTGGCCAAGTCGGCGAAGGCGACGATGTGAGTGGCTCGCACCCGGACCAGCAACTCGCCGGGTACGCCGTTCCGCCGGCCGTACTCCTCGGCCCGCTGGGCACCCATGTAATGGCCGCCGATGATGGCGGCCCAGTGGGCGACCTCCGACAGCTCCTCGCTGATGGTGGCCACACCATCGATGGTCACGAAGGAGAAGGGCGGCCGTTCGTCGTCGACGCACAGCGCCACCCTCGGGTCACGACGCAGGGCCTTGCCCTTCAATGTGTCGGCACCCGTGTTGAAGACGATATCGCCGATCGGTGATCCCTCCCCGGTGGCGGCCGGGTCGACAACGAACCAGACCGGGGCCACGTGGGGTCTCCCGTCGGGTCGCACGGTGGCCAGCTTGGCGGTGCGGGCCGGCTCGGCGGTGAGGAATTGAAGGAGCTCGGCGTCGCTCATCCGGTGGTCGGCCACGGCGGTCCTCCTTCAGTCCGGCCGGCTCTGCTCAGCCCGGGCGGGTGGGCGGGAGGCCGAGCTTGCGGTGGTCCCACGAGACGGTGCGCTCCACGTTGACCTTGGCCACGATCCGCTTGTTGAGCATGGTCTCGACGAACGGCCGCAGCTCCTCGGTGTAGCCCCCGTAGTAGCGCTCGAAGACGTCGACCCCGAGCTCGAACATCTTCCCGGGGTCGTCGATGATCTCGGCCCGGCCCACCAGTTCCACCCCGCGCAGCTCCTCGTACGAGTCGCCGTCCTCGAACATGCAGGTGATCCGCGGGTCGCGGGCCAGGTTGATGGCCTTCTGCGCCTTGGCCTTGGTCTCGATGGCCACCGAACCGTCGAGGAATCCGTACCACATGGCCACCGCATGGATGGATCCGTCGTGGTTGAGCGTGCACATGGTCATGGGCCGTCGTTCGTGGATGAAGGCGTCGATCTCTTCGGGCGACATCTTGATGAGGTCGCGCTGTTTCACGCCGTGACCCAGTGGCTGGGGACCCGGCTGCGGGCTCGGCTGTTCGCTCATCTCGTCCTCCCTGACCGCCGACCGGACCGCGGCGCTCCTCGGGCAGCGTACCGGGGTCGCCGCGTGCCGGTGCAGAATGACCCGGTGAGTGATCCGCTGCGCGTGTGCTTCGTCTGCACCGGCAACATCTGCCGGTCACCGATGGCGGCCATGGTGCTGGCCGGGTTGGCCGCGGCGACGTCACTGACCGACGGCTCGCTCCTCGGCGACCGCCTGGTGGTGTCAAGCGCCGGGACCAGCGGCTGGCACGAGGGCGAGCCCATGGACCCCCGGGCCCGCTCGGCGCTCGAGCGCCGGGGCTACTCGGACCGCGGGCACCGGGCCCGGGCGTTCGTCTCGGACCGGTTCGCCACCACCGATCTGGTGGTGTGCATGGACCGCGGTCACCAACAGACCCTGTTGGGCCTGGCCCGCACGCAGGCCGGCGATGACCGGTTCGAGGAGCGCCTGGTCATGTTGCGCGGGTTCGATGCCCGCTCCGGCGGGGCCGTCGACGTCCCCGATCCCTACTACGGCGACGACGCCGACTTCGAACTCTGCCTGGACATGGTGGATTCGGGCTGTCGGGGGCTGGTCGACGAACTGGTCCGCCGGCTCGGCGGCCCGGCGCCGACAGGCGGCTGAGGGAACCGGGCCTCGGGCACGTCAGCCGAAGGCGACGAACGACTCCTGCTCGTAGGAGCGCATCCGCTCGAAGACGTCGCGGAGCTCGGAGCGGCGCGAGCGGTCGTTGGCCAGGTTGACCAGCTCGTCGGGGTCGGTGTCGTGGTCGTACCACTCGTGGTCGTTGTCGTCGAAGGCGCAGTCGACATCGAACAGTTTGTGACCGGGGGACTTTCCCCACAGCCCGGTGGAGGGCTTGCCCCCGCCCACCCCGTAGTAGCGGGCGTACTTGGTGCGGCCGTCGTAGAAGCCGCGCAGGGCGTAGCGCACCTTGTTGAGCTCGGTGGTCTGGGCCGAGTCCTGGGCGAACAGGATGTGGTCCCGCACCGACGCCCCCGGGTCGGCGAACACCGGCGAGAGGTCGACTCCCTGCACCGTCGACGCCCGGGTGGACCGGTCGACGCCGGCCAACGAGCAGATGGTGGCGGCCAGGTCCACGTGGCTGCCCAGAGCCGAGGTCACCGAGCCGGGCGTGGTGGTGCCGGGAACCTTCACATAGAGGGGTACCCGCATGATCTCGTCGTAGACGAACGGGCCCTTCGAGCGCAGCCCGTGGGAGCCGCACATGTCGCCGTGGTCGGAGGTGAAGATGACGATGGTGTCGTCCCACGCCCCGGCCGCCTCGAGGGCGGAGAGCACGATGCCCAGGTTGCGGTCGGCCAGTTGATGGAGATGGACGTAGTAGTCGAGGTGGCGAAGCCACGCCCCCTTGTCGGCCGGGTCGATGTACCCCCACAGCCCGTGCTGCTGGTCCCAACGCCACTGCCGGTGGGCCTCGGGCTTGGTGTGGAGGTCGTCGTCGAAGTTGGCGGGTAGCCGGTCGACGACCTCGGGGTAGGGCTCGGAGAAGACGGGGAGAGGGTCGTCGTCCTTCCAGGCGGCGGACTCGAGTACCGAGCGGATGGCGGCCACGTCATCGGGGTGGCGCTCGCGGTACCCGGGCTGGTCCACGGGGAACCACATCACGTCATGGGGGTTGACCAGGGCCACGGTGAGGAACCAGGGCTCGGTCCCGCCGGAGCCGCCCCTCCCGGAGCCGTCGCCGCCGGGGCCGGCCCCTCCGCCCGGCCTGGCGTTCTGCTCCAGCCAGTGGGCGGCGTTGGTGGCGATGAGCGGGTCGAAGTGCACGCCCGTCCCCGCCCAACCCATGAAGTGGCGGTCGTTGCCGTCCCAGTCGGCGAAGCCGTAGGCCTCCATGTCCGGTGTGGGGGAGTGGGACAGGTGCCACTTCCCGATGTACGACGAGCGGTAGCCGCTCCCGTCGAGCAGCGAACCGAGGGTGGGGGTCGAGGCCGGCAGCTCGGTGTGCTCGGGCATGATCACGTTGTCGAGCACTCCGTGGCCCTCGAGGTAGCGACCGGTGAACAGGCTGGCCCGGCTGGGCGAGCACGGCGAGGAGTGGGTGAAGTAGTCGGTGAACTCGAGGCCCTCGGCCCGCAGCCGGTCCCGCCATGGGAGGGAGACCCCGTCCGGGAGCCAGGACCGCTGCCGCTCCTGGTCGGAGACCACGAGGAGGATGTTGGGGCGCCTGGTGTCGTCGGCCATGGGGTGCCACGGTAGCGCCCACCTTCGGCCCCCGGCGCCGGCACGCCCCGCCGTGGGCAGGGCTGTTGGCGGCTAAAAGTGAAATGTGTTCTACTTTTGCAAATTCAGGATTGGACGAGTGGCCAGGGGGAGGATCGGGATGCCCGAGAGCGAAGCACTGCACGCGAGTCACCGCCTCGAATACCCGTATTCGCGTTCGGTGGGTCCGGTCATCGGCGCCTTCCTGACCGGGCTCCGCGACGGGCGGTTGCTGGGGGTCCAGGGGTCGGGGGGGTCGGTCATCGTGCCCCCGACCGAGTACGACCCGACCACCGGGGAGGACACCGGCGAGATGGTGGAGGTGGGTCCGGGCGGCGCCGTCGAGTCGTGGGCCTGGGTCTCGCATCCACGGCCCAAGCACCCGCTGCCGCGCCCCTTCGCCTGGGCGCTCATCCGTCTGGACGGGGCCGACACGGCCATGCTCCACGTCGTCGACAGCGGGGGCCCGGACAACCTGGCCAGCGGTGACCGGGTGACCGTGCGGTTCCGTCCGGCCCCGGAACGGATCGGGGCCATGTCCGACATCGAGGCCTTCGTGCCCGAGGCCAAAGGGGGAGCCGCCTGATGAGCCCGGAGACCGATGCCGGGGAGCTGGCCCCGGTCACCACCCTGGCCACTCCCATCCGCCTGGACTTCGACTTCACCCCCGGGGTCGCCCAGTCCCGCTTCCTACGCGGGCTCGAGCGGGGCAAGTTCATGGGCCAGCGGTGCCATGTCTGCGGCAAGGTGTACGTCCCCTCGAGGGGTTCGTGCCCGACCGACGGGGTGCCCACCACCGAGGACGTCGAACTGGCCAACGTCGGCACCATCACCACCTACTGCGTGGTCAACGTGCCCTTCGCCGGCCAGTCCATCGAGATCCCCTACATCTGTGCGCAGGTCCTCCTCGACGGGGCCAACCTCTCGTTCATGGGTCTCATCCAGGAGGTGCCGACCGACCAGATCCGCATGGGGATGCGGGTCGAGGCGGTGTGGGTCGATCCCGGCGAGCTGACCCCCTCCCTGGCCTCGGTCAAGTACTTCCGGCCCAACGGGGAACCCGACGCCGAGTACGAGACGTACAAGGAGTACCTGTGAGCCCCGCCGCCCGCACCCCGCGGCCCGTCTCGGTGGCCTCGTTCGCCCAGACCCAGAACGTGCGCCGCGACGAGGAGCACAACGAGGTCGAGATGCTCATGCCGGTGATCGCCGAGGTGTTCGGCAACATCGGGATCACCAAGGACGACGTGGACTTCATCTGCTCGGGTTCGACCGACTACCTCATCGGCGGGCCGTTCAGCTTCGTGACCGCCCTCGACGCGGTGGGGGTGTGGCCGCCCCGGGCCGAGAGCCATGTGGAGATGGACGGGGCCTGGGCCCTCTACGAGGCCTGGGTCCTCCTCCAGGAAGGTGAGATCGACGCCGCCCTCGTCTACAGCTTCGGGCGCTCGTCCCTCGGCAACCTCAACGAGATCCTCGCCCTGCAGCTCGACCCCTACTACCTGGCCCCGCTCTGGCCCGACCCGGTCAGCCTGGCCGCGCTGCAGGCCCGCGCCGTCATCGACGCGGGGAAGGGCACCGAGCGGGAGTTCGCGGCCATCGCCGCCCGCAGCCGCAAGGACGCCCTGGCCAATCCCAAGGCCCAGGTGGCCAACGACGTCCCCGTCGACACGCTGCTCGAGGACGACTACGTCGTCTCGCCCCTGAGGCGCCACGCCCTTCCCCCGATCACCGACGGCGCCGCCGCCATCGTGCTGGCCGCCGGGGACAAGGCCGCCCGATGGTCGAAAAACCCGGCGTGGATCACCGGATTCGACCACCGGATGGAGACCCACTCGCTCGGAGCCCGCGACCTGACCCTGTCGCCGTCGACGACCAAGGCCGGCGAGGTGGCCGGGGTCGCCGAGGGCCGCATCGACGTGGCCGAGCTCCATGCGCCCTACGCCCATCAGGAGATCATCGTGCGGGACGCCCTGGGCCTGGACGACGCCGTGGTCATCAACCCGTCCGGCGGCCCGCTGGCCGCCAACCCGGTCATGTCGGCCGGGCTCATCCGCATCGGCGAGGCCGCGGCCCGGATCTCCTCGGGCCAGGCCCATCGGGCGGTGGCCCACGCCACCTCGGGACCGTGCCTGCAACAGAACCTGGTCTGCGTCCTGGAGGGTGAGTGATGGCCGAGCGTTGCGCAGTCATCGGCGTGGGCCAGACCCACCACAAGGCCAAGCGGGAGGACGTGTCCATCGCCGGCCTGGTGCGGGAGGCGGCCAAGATGGCGCTGGCCGACGCCGATCTGACCTGGAGCGACATCGACGCCGTGGTCATCGGGAAGGCCCCGGACATGTTCGAGGGCAACATGATGCCCGAGCTCTATCTGGCTCCGGCTCTCGGGGCGGTGGGCAAGCCCATGTTCCGGGTGCACACCGCCGGTTCGGTGGGCGGATCGACCGCCCTGGTGGCCGCCCACCTGATCTCGTCGGGGATCCACGAGCGGGTCCTGACCGTGGCCTACGAGAAGCAGTCGGACTCCGACGCCATGTGGGCGTTGTCGGTGCCCCAACCGTTCGCCGCCCCGCTGCTGGCCGGGGCGGGCGGGTACTTCGCCCCCCACATCCGCGCCTACATGCGGCGATCGGGCGCGCCCGAGCACATCGGACGGATGGTGGCGGTCAAGGACCGGCTGAACGCCCTGCGCAATCCCTACGCCCATCTCCACCTGGCCGACATCGACATGAAGATGGTCGAGGACTCGATGATGCTGTGGGACCCGCTCCGCTACCTCGAGGCGTGCCCGTCCTCCGACGGTGCCGCGGCCATGGTGCTGGCGGCCGAGGATGCGGTGTCGGGACAGTTCCCTCCGGCATGGATCCACGGGACGGCCATGCGGTCCGAGCCCACCATGTTCGCCGGACGGGACCAGGTCAATCCGCAGGCCGGCCGCGACTGCTCGGCCGACGTCTACCGGCAGGCCGGGATCACCGATCCCCGGGCCCAGTTCGACGTGGCCGAGGTCTACGTGCCCTTCAGCTGGTACGAGCCGATGTGGCTGGAGAACCTCGGGTTCTGCGAGCTCGGTGACGGGTGGAAGCTGACCGAGTCGGGGGCCACCGCCTTCGACGGGGACATCCCGTGGAACACGTCCGGGGGCGTGCTGTCGTCGAATCCCATCGGTGCGTCGGGGATGCTCCGTTTCCTCGAGGTGGCCATGCAGGTGCGGGGACAGGCCGGCGAGCACCAGGTCGACGGAGCCAGGCTGGCCCTGGGCCAGGCCTACGGCGGCGGCTCCCAGTTCTTCTCCATGTGGGTGGTCGGGAGCGACAAGCCCTGACCGCCGGCGGGTGCCGCCGGCGCTTCCAGTGGGATCGGCCGGCGGCAACGGCCGGCGCTACGCTTGCTCCGTGCGCTGAGAACCGGTTGCCCCGTGCCCGACCCTCGTCCCATGGTCCCGGAGGTTCCCGTTGCCCGCGTCCCGCGTTCCCGCTCCTCGTCCGTCTCTTCCGTCATCGCCGCCGGCCACACTGGTGGCGCGCCACCTGACCCACGACCGCGGCGGCCGCACCGTCCTCGACGGGGTCTCCCTCACGATCGGGCCGGAGAGCCGGATCGGCGTCGTCGGCCCCAACGGGGTCGGCAAGTCGACCCTCCTCCAGCTGTTGGCCGGGGTCATCGCCCCCGGCGGCGGCCGGATCGTCCTGGACCCGCCGTCGGCCACCCGGGGCTACCTGTCCCAGGAGCACGAGGTCGTCGCCGGCGAGACGGTCCGCCAGGCGTTGACCCGCCGGACCGGTGCCCGCGGCGCCGACCAGGAGCTGGCCGAGGCGGCCGCCGGCCTGGTGGACGGGACCGCCGCCGCCGAGCGCCGGTACGACATCGCCCTCGACCGGTTCAACTCCCTGGGGGCCGCCGACCTCGATGCCCGGATCGACGAAGTCCTGGTCGGGCTCGGAGTCGGCGCCGACGTGGCCGACCGGCCGGTGTCGACGTTGTCGGGCGGCCAGGAGGCCAAGGTGGCGCTGGCCGCCATCGAGCTCTCGCGGTTCGACATCACCCTGCTCGACGAGCCGACCAACGATCTCGACTTCGAAGGCCTGGGCCGGCTCGAGGCCTGGGTGCGGTCGCGTCGGGGGGGCATGGTCATCGTCTCCCACGACCGGGACTTCCTCGAGCGCACCGTGACCACCGTGCTCGAGCTCGATGCCCACAGTCGGACGGCGCTCGAGTACGGCGGCGGGTGGCGCGGGTATCAGACAGAACGGGCCCACGCCCGTCGCCACGCGTCGGAGGCCTATGAGCTCTACGACCGCCAGCGTCGCCAGCTGGAGAGCAGAGCCGACCGGCAGCGGCAGTGGGCCACCACCGGAGTCCGCCGGGAGTCGCGCCACCCCCGGGACAACGACAAGGCCCAGCGGGACTTCCGGATCAACCGCACGGAGAAGTTGGCCTCCAAGGCGCGCCAGAACGAGCGGGCCATGGACAACCTCGAAGCCGTGGAGAAGCCGTTCGAGGGATGGGACCTCCGGTTCTCCATCGAAGAGGCCGACCGGGCCGGTGCTGTCGTCGTCCGCCTGACCGGTGCGGTCATCGAACGGGGGTCGTTCCGGATGGGTCCGGTGGACCTCCAGATCGACTGGGGGGAGCGGGTGGCGTTGACCGGCGCCAACGGGGCGGGGAAGTCCACGCTGGTCTCGGCGCTGCTCGGCACCCTGCCGCTGGCGGCCGGCGACCGGTGGATGGGGCCGAGCGTGGTGGTTGGACAGCTGGGCCAGGACCGCCGGACCATGGGCGGTGGGTCGGACCTGGTCCGAACGGTCACCGACCGGTGCGGGCTCTCCCAGGCCGAGGCCAGGTCGCTGCTGGCCAAGTTCGGGCTGGACGCCGAGCACGTCACCCGGCCCAGCGCCTCGCTCTCCCCGGGGGAGCGGACCCGAGCCGAGCTGGCCATGTTCCAGGCCCGGGGGGTCAACTTCCTGGTGCTGGACGAGCCCACCAACCACCTCGACCTGCCGGCCATCGAGCAGCTCGAGTCGGCGCTGGCCGCCTTCGGCGGCACCCTGCTGCTCGTCTCCCACGACCGCCAACTGCTCGGTTCGGTGGACATCTCCCGGTCGATCGAGCTCAGTTCCGGTGCCGCGCCCTGAACCCGTTGCCGGCGATCCGAGAACGGTCCATTCTGATAGCGGTCGGCCGGTCCCCCTGGACGGGTGCGGCCGACCGGTCGACGACCACGAATCGGAGGTCCATCCATGAAGTCCACCGTGACCGAAGCCTGGCAGACCCTGGTGCCACCGGCGGGGGACAAGCACGGGCCCCTGGCGCCGCTGCTGGTCGTCCTCACCGTGGTCACCGGATTGGTGGATGCCTTCAGCTACCTGGTCCTCGGCCACGTCTTCGTGGCCAACATGACCGGCAACGTGGTGTTCCTGGCCTTCGCCCTCACCGGGGCCAAGGGCTTCTCGATCGCCGCCTCGCTGTCGGCGTTGGGCGCCTTCTTCGTCGGTGCCCTGATCAGCGGCCGGCTCGTCGCCCACCTCGGCCCGCGTCGGGGGCGGATGCTGGCCGTGTCCGGGTTCGTGCAGGTCGGGTTGGTGGCGGCCACCATCGTGGTCGGCTGGAGTGTGAGCGACCTGGGCACGGGAGCCTCCCGCTACGCCCTCATCGGACTGCTGGGTCTGGCCATGGGCATCCAGAACGGCACGGCCCGGAAGATCGCCGTGCCGGACCTGACCACCACGGTGCTCACCCAGACCATCACCGGTGTGGCCTTCGACAGCCGTCTGGCCGGCGGGACCAACTCGCGGCTCGGGCGCCGGGGACTGTCGGCGGTGGCCATGTTCGTGGGCGCCCTCATCGGGGCGGTCTGCGTCCTCCACCTGAGCAAGCCGGCCGGACTGGTGGTCGCGCTGCTCCTGCTGGCCCCGGTCGCCATCGTCGCCGGACGCCTGTCCCGGTCGCATCCGGCGTGGGAGCAAGCCGTCTGACACCGGTCCCCGGTCCGACCGGGAGGGTCCCGGCGGGCCCCCGGCGGCCCGGTACACTCGGGCTGGTTCACCGAGCTTCCGGAGGCCGCACGTGAAGATTGTTGTCGACTACGACGAGTGTGCCAGCAACGCAGTCTGCATGGGGATCGCACCCGAGGTGTTCGAGGTCCGCGACGACGGGTTCCTCTACGTGCTCAACGAGAACCCGGGCGAGGAATTGCGCGAGAAGGTCCGCCAGGCGGCCAACGGCTGCCCCACCGGTGCCATCACCATCGTCGAGGACGAGTAACCAAGGAGTGCCGGGGGACGCACCAGGGGACGGGCCACGAGTTCGGTTCGCCCCGTCACCCACGGGCTACTTCCACGTCGGCGGCGCCCGCACCGCATTGTTCAACTGGCTGGTGGCCCGCCAGTCCGGGGGCACCTTCGTGCTGCGGATCGAGGACACCGACACCGAGCGGGGCCGCGAAGAGTGGGTGGACGGGATCATCTCGGCCATGCACTGGCTGGGGATGGATCCGGATGAAGGACCGGTCCGCCAGTCATCGCGCCTCGATCGCTACCAGCAGGCCGTCGACGCCTTGTGGGAGGGGGGATCCCTCTATGCGTGTGACTGCACCCGTGAGGAGATCGACGCCCGCAACAAGGCCAACGGCATCCTGACCCCTGGCTACGACGGTTTCTGCCGCCACCGGGGGCTGCCCCGCGGCGAGGGGCGGGCGCTGCGCTTCCGCACCCCGGACGAGGGGATCACAACGGTCACCGACGTGGTCCGCGGCGTCGTCGAGTTCCCCAACGCCGCCATCGACGACTTCGTGGCCGTCAAGGGGGACGGTGCCCCCTTGTTCGTCCTGGCCAACGTGGTCGACGACGTCGACATGTCGATCACCCACGTCATCCGGGGTGAGGATCTGCTGCCCACCACACCCAAAGGGGTTCTCGTCTGGGAGGCACTGATCGCCCTGGGGTGGACGACCGACGGATCCGGCGGGATGGCACCGGGGCCGACGCCTCCGCTGCCGGTCTTCGCCCACCTGCCCATGCTGGTCAACGCCCAGCGGAAGAAGCTGTCCAAGCGCCGGGACCCGGTGGCCGTCGAGTCCTACCGGGACCAGGGGTACCTGCCCGACGCGTTCGTGAACTATCTCAGCCTGCTGGGTTGGAGCCCTCCCGGGGACGAGGAGATCTTCAGCGTCGACCAGATGCTCGAATGGTTCCGCCTGGAGGACGTGAACCACTCGCCCGCCTTCTTCGACGTGGTCAAGCTCACCCATCTCAACGGCGAGTACATCCGGGCCATGCCCACCCGGTCGTTCATCGAGGCGTGCCGGCCCTGGCTGTCCGGCGACCGCGCACCGTGGCCCGACGCCGACTTCGACGAGGCGGTGTTCGCGGCGTTGGCCCCGGTGGTGCAGGAGCGGGTGGCCACCCTCGGTGAGGTCCCGGCCATGATCGACTTCATGTTCGTCGAGCAGCCGGTCATCGACGAGGAGGCGTGGGCCAAGGCGGTCACCGACGACGAACAGGCGGTCACCATCCTCGCCGCGGCGATCCAAGCCTACGAGGGCCTGACCGGCGACTGGACCCACGATGCCCTCTACTCCGCCACCCAGTCCCTGGCCGAGGGTGTGGGCCGGAAACTGGGCAAGGCCCAGGCCCCCATCCGGGTGGCGGTCACCGGACGCCGGATCGGCCCCCCGCTGTTCGAGGCCCTCGAGGTGCTCGGGGCCGAGCGGACCTTGGCCCGCCTCAGGGCGGCCGTCGACCGCGCCCGGGCCGACCGCCCGTCGTGAGCCGACTGCGGTCGCCGCGGAAGCTGCGGAAGTCACCCGGCGCGGTCCGCTGAACCGGAGTGGGCATTCTGGCCACGCTCACCGGGCTGCGACTGCTCCGTTTCATTCTGCGGGTGGTCGCCCTGGTGGTGCTCCTGATCCTGATCTACCTGGTGGTCACGGCGGTCCAGGTGTGGTTGACCGGGCGCCGGTATGAGCCGAGGGCGGCCGGCGCCATCGTGGTCATGGGCGCCGCCCAGTACAACGGCGTGCCCTCCCCGGATCTCGCCTCCCGGCTCGACGAAGCCGAGACCCTGTGGCGTCAGCGCTTCGCCTCCACCATCATGGTGACCGGCTCGAAGGAGCGAGGGGACGTCTATACCGAGGCGCAGGCCTCGGAACGGTATCTGGTGGCCGCAGGGATCCCCAGCCGGGACATTCTCGAGGCAGGAGGGAGTGACACATGGGAGAACCTCTCCGAGGCCGCGCCGACCCTCCTCCGACGGGGCGACCGCACCGTGCTCGTCGCCACCGACCCCTTCCACGAGGCCCGATGCCTGGCCATTGCCTCCTCGCTCGGTCTGACCCCGTTTCCGACACCCACCCGGACCTCGCCCATCAAAGGGTTCTCCACCATCCCGTACTACGCCAAGGAGACGGTCGGCGTGGCGCTGGGCCGGATCATCGGGTTCGACCACCTGAGTGCCCTGCACTCCTCGCTGGGATGATCCCCGCCGAGGACCTTCGTCGGACGGGCATAGGGCGATGAACCGGAACGTGCTGTTCATCACCGTCGACCAGTGGCGGGGCGACAGCCTGTCCGCCCTCGGGCATCCGGTGCTCACCACCCCGACCCTCGACCGACTGTCCGCCCAGGGCACGCTGTTCGCCAACCACTGGGCCAACGCCGCACCGTGCGGGCCGTCCCGGGCCTGCCTGTACACGGGGACCTACCTGCACCGCAACCGCTCGGTGAGCAACGGCACGCCGCTCGACTCCCGGTTCACCAACGTGGCCCTCCTGGCCCGACAGGCCGGCTACGACCCCGTGCTCTTCGGATACACGGACACCAGTCTCGATCCCCGGGACCTCCCCGCAGACGATCCCCGGCTCCGCTCCTACGAGGAGGTGCTGCCCGGATTCCGGGCCGTGCTCTACGAGCCGTGGGAGGCCGGAAGCCGGCAGTGGGGGCGGTGGCTGGCCGCCCAGGGCGTCGACGTCCCGGCCAACCCGCACGATCTCTATCTCCCCATCCCCGACTTCCCGGGCGCCGACACCCACGGGTCGACGTGGGCCCCGGCCCGGTTCCGAGCCGATCAGTCGGAGACGGTGTTCATGGTCGAAGCCCTCACCACCTGGTTGGACGAGCACGGCGACGAGCCGTTCTTCGTTCATGCCTCGTTCATCCGGCCCCATCCGCCGCGTCGCAACCCGATCGGCTACCACGATCTCTATGACGCCGACGACATGCCCCCGTTCACGGCGGCGCCGACCAAGTCGGAGGAGGCCGCTGCCCATCCGCTCAACCAGGCGCTCATGTACCTCCCCCTGGCCGGCGCTCCGGAGGACGAGACCGAACGGCGCCAGATGCGGGCCACCTACCACGGGGCCCAGAAGGAAGTCGACGACCAGTTGAGCCGGTTGTTCGTCCACCTCGACCACCTGGGCCTGACCGACTCCACTCTGGTGGTGCTCACCAGTGATCACGGCGAGATGGGTGGCGACCACTGGCTGTTCGAGAAGCTCGGCTACTGGGACGAGTCCTTCCACGTGCCCCTGATCATCCGCGATCCCGACCCCGCGGCTCAGGCCGCCCGAGGCCGGGTGGTCACCGCCTTCACCGAGTCGGTGGACGTACTCCCGACCATCTGTGCATGGCTCGGGATCGAGACGCCGTTACAGGCCGACGGCTACTCCCTGCAGCCGTTCGTCGACGGTGAGGACGTCGACCACTGGCGCACCGAAGCCCACTGGAGTTGGAGTTTCTCCAATCCGGCCACCAGGGCGGCCGAGCGGTTCTTCGGGCTGCCCATGGCCCAGTGCGGCCTCGATGTGGCCCGCGGCCCGGCCGTCAAGTACGTGCAGTTCGCGGCCGACCCGTCCGTGTTGCCGCCGCTCCTCTTCGACCTGGAGACCGACCCCGGCCAGCTCCACGATCTGGTGTCGTCGGGCGGCGCCTCCGAGCAGGGTTGGGCGGCTGCGCAACGCCTGATGCAGTGGCGGATGCGCACCGACGACCGCACTCTGTCGGGGACCCTGCTCACCGCGTCCGAGGGCCCGGTGGTCGCCCGGGACGAGTGGCGGTGACGGTGGGCCCCGGACCGGTCCGGCCCAGGAGCAGGTCGGGCAGGTCGGCCACCGAATCGATGAGATGGGTGTGCGGAGCTCTGGCCAGCTCGGATCTGGAGTGGGCCCCGCTGAGGACGCCGATGACCATCGAGGCCCCGGAACGGGATCCGGCCAACAGATCGCTCGAGGTGTCCCCGACGACGGCCACCTCGGCCACGTCGTCGATCCGCAATCGCAGGACGGCGGTGAGGATCATGTCGGGCCAGGGCCGGCCCCGGCCGGCGTCGGCCGGGGACAGCACCAGGTCGACCAGCGCCTCCCAACCGAGGGCGGTGACGATCCTGTCGCGGGTGGCCGGGGAGAAGCCGGTGGTCAGGCAGAGGCGCATGCCTGCGTTGCGGAGGTCGGCCAGGCAGGCCTCGGCGCCGGGGAGAGCCCACACCTCGCCCCGGTCGACGGCGTGGTCGAAGGCGTCCTCGAAGGCCGAGTTGGCTTGTTCGGCCCGGCGCCTGTCGCCGCCGAGCAGCTCGGTGAACACGGTGATCTTGGACTGACCCATGGTGCGGCGGATGTAGTCCTTGGGATCGGCGGCCAGCTGGCCGGCGGTGAGGCCGACGGCGTCGAGGGCGTGCTGGAAGGCCTCCTCGACGGCGCCATCGTCGGCCACCGTGGTGCCGGCCATGTCCAGGGCCACCAGTCGGATCGGGGGTTTCAAGCGGTCACCTCCTGCCACGTCTGCTCGGCGATGGCGGGAGAGAGGGTCATTCCCCGACCGGCCGGTCCGGTGACCGCCCACACCGCCGGTTCGATCTGCTCTCGGTAGCAGATGCGGTCATCGGTGGCTGCCGCGTACACCCCGGCCCAACGCCGGACGACCGGGGGCAGCTCCCAACCGAGGATCGACTCGGCCCGGTCACGGAGGCAGTCGTAGGCGGACTCGTCCACCGCGAAGTCGAAGGGCTCGTCGTAGACGTGGGTGTCGCCGATGGTCAGTCCGCCGCCGGCCCGCTGGACGAGCAGGAGCTGCATGGCCCACTCGGCCGTCTCCGCCCGGGGGGCGGGAGTGACGCCCGTCCGGGAAGATCGAATGCCGGGTAGTAGCGCATCGAGTCGGCGTCGGCGATGGCGGTGGCGACCCGCTCGGTGGTCGGCGCGGTCTGCATCATCTGCAACCGGCACCGTCGAAGGGGCGCGGCGGCGAGAGCGGTGCCGATCCGGCCCCCGATCCCGGACAGGCGGTCGCCGACGCACAGCACGGCGACCGACGCCGGATAGCGGTCCCCCCGGTGGTCGATCACGGTGGGCCCGCCTGAGGCGGAGGTGGAGGTCTGCACATCGACGGCCTGCCGGCCGGGAACCCAGTGGTAGCGGCCGGTGGCTTCGAGGGTGGCCCGGAGGGCGCCGAGCACCGAACCCGGCTCGACCACGGCATCGGCCCGGCACCACAGACCGCCGGCGATGTCACCCTTGATGGACGGATTGACGTCGCGGATCCCGGTGGCATCGAGGAGCTCGAACATCCGGCTGGAGGCGTCGAGCTGGGCCGCGGCCTCGGCCATGAGGGCGAGCTCGGAGTCGGTGCCGGCCACGGTCACCGAACCGACGGGTCGGAGCCCGACCGCGGGGGAGCGCTGGGCGATGTCGTCCCAGAGGTGTCGGGCCCGAAGGGCGAGCTCCAGCTCGGGGCCCCGGGCCCGGCCGCTGACCCAGACCAGCCCGAAGTTCCGGACCGAGGCCCGGCGGGGCCCGGCATCGGCCTCGAGATGGGTGATCTCCCAGCCTCGGTCACAGGCGTGTAGGGCGTGCATCGTGCCGATGATCCCGCCCCCCACGATCACCGCACGCTCCAGGCTCATCGGTCACCGATCGTAGTGATCCGGTGGCCGGGAGGCCGGGAAGGCCCCCGGCCCCAGCAGCGCCGGTGCGCTTCTGCGGCGGGTCTCACCTTCGGTCCGGGTGGGCTAAATTGGCGCTTCGCCCATTCGGGGGTGGCGCAACTGGCAGCGCGGATGATTCTGGTTCATGAGGTTGGAGGTTCGAGCCCTCCCCCCCGAGCGCTCGCGGTGCTCCCCGAGGAGTGGTGCGGCAGGTATTGCGTCACACCAGGTTCATGGCAAACGGTTCAGAGCAAACGAATTTCAGATCGTGATTCGAGCCTGCAGTTTCGAATTATCAGGGTCCCATCGTCTAGAGGCCTAGGACACCACCCTCTCAAGGTGGAGACACGGGTTCGAACCCCGTTGGGACTCGGCCTGGAGGCCGGGGAGGCCGCCGCCCCAGCAGTGCCGGGGACCTTCTGCGGCGGGTCTCACGTCCCGTCCGGGTGGGCTAATTTTGGCGCTTCGCCCATTCGGGGGTGGCGCAACTGGCAGTGCGGATGATTCTGGTTCATGAGGTTGGAGGTTCGAGCCCTCCCCCCCGAGCGCTCGCGAGTGCTCCCCCAGGAGTGGTGCGGCAGGTATTGCGTCAACCGGTTCATTGCAAACGAAGTTCAGATCGTAATCGACCCCTGCGGTTTCGAACTATCAGGGTCCCATCGTCTAGAGGCCTAGGACACCACCCTCTCAAGGTGGAGACACGGGTTCGAACCCCGTTGGGACTGCCAGATTGCCTCGAGGTATATCGGGTGTCGACCGACGCGGTCTTCTTCGTTCTTCTCCGTCGCAGCTATCACGCGTGCCCATCGGGATGATCGCCGCACTGTGACTCATCTTCGCGAGTGACTCGATGGCGGATCCTGACTTGTCGTAGCGTGCTGGAACCTCAAGTCCGGCATTCTCTCGGACGATGATCCACTCGGACTGATGCGCCAAAGGGCCGCCCTTCTCGCCGGTGAGCACCAGGGCGTCGGCTTCAGGTCCTGGTGTTCGGTGGCAGGGTCATGAGTCATACGGCTCTCGGATTGGGGGGCATCCATCGGACGGCGGATCCGTCGGGCTGGGCGGTCCGCAGGTTGCTCGAGCGGACAATCCGACGGGAACCATTCCAACGCTCGTGCTGAGCAAGCAGCCGGTCGGCGAGGCTCTGCAATGTGTCCTCATCGGAGCACTCCTGTGTGACGATCGACGTGTCAGTTTAAGTTGACAACTCATGGGATGTCAGTTTAAATTGACATGTCATGGACGTCGAAGATCTCAACCTGAATGTCTCGTCGGACGATCCGGCCATTGGGCTACGTGCCTCGTTGGCGCTCCATCGCCTGGCTGAGAGGGTCGAAGCGAACCACGTCGCGTCGGCCCGGGAAATGGGCTGGTCGTGGCAGCAGATCGGCGACGCTTTGGGCGTCACCCGCCAATCCGTACACACCAAATACAACAAGGAGTCATCATGACCATCGAGTCCGTTGCGCCAGAGACGCTCCACGCCTGGGCCATCTGTCTGCGGGCCGGTGAGGAGGCTCGTCGTCGAGGTGATCGCCGAACTGGCACTGATCACATCCTGCTCGCCTTGTTGGAGGATCCGGGGATCGAAGCCGTGCTGGGCGTGAGCCTGCAGCAAGCTCGGCAGGCCCTTGAGTCGCTGGATCGCGAAGCCCTGGTCGCCCTGGGTCTGGGGTCCGGCGCCGACGCTCCGCCACTGCCGATGCGCGCCGTGCCGAAGAAGCCGAGGATCAGAGACATCGCACAAAAGGATCGCCTCCGCATGGCGCCTGCGGCAAAGAAAGTGCTTGAGGAGGCGTCCAAACCTAACCGTCGGAGGCTCCAGGTCACGGCCCAGCAGGTGCTGGCTCAGATCCTCACTCTTCAGCCACCAGATCCTGCGGCGCTGCTGCTGGGCGCACTCGGGGTGAACACGTCGGAGGTCCGACGCCAATTTGGATGCGGTCACCCGAGACAGCTGAGTCCCCAGCGACATTCACGATTTTGAGCGAAGGTGTCCGGATCGGCCTGTTGCAGGCGGGTGAAGAGTCGAAGGCACCGGATCCGTTAGACGCCCTTCCGAGGTACCGCACATCAGCCGACGACTGCCAGATCGTGACGGCGGAAGTGGCGTGATGAATCACCGCAACTGTTCCCGCCGAGGTGTCCCACTGTGACGGTGCAATATGCAAATGGGGCATGCCTTCGAGGTGCCGGTCGGCGGCACCCCCAACGCTCTTCCTGACCCGGTTGAAATGGTCAGGGGGCGGGTGTGCCGGCCTGGCATCATTGATTGGTGATGCCTGAATCAAAGGACGGAGTGAGCGCTCTCGTGGAGGTCCCGGAGGGCATCGTCAAGCGGGTCCGCACGCTATGCCTGGCGCTGCCCGAGGTTACGGTGCGCGTCGACTACTCACGGACGAGAACGAGATCGACAGCGCAGTCTTTCGACATCCGCCAACGGTCATTCTGCCTGCTCGTGGCCATGGAGTCATCGACTGGCAAGTCCGTTCCGCTGCTCGTGTTGCGTACCGACCCTGACGAACGCGAGGCGTTGTTGTCCATTGGGCATCCGTTCTTCGTCCCTCGACGAGCCCGCCCTGACCGTATCGGAGTGTGGCTCAGCGACGACACAGACTGGGAGGAGGTTCGGGAGCTGGTGATCGAGAGCTACCGGGTCCTTGCGCCCAAAAAGCTCAGTGCACGGCTCGAATAGGCGGGTACTGTCCCCGATGTGCCCGGCCTTTTCGGTGACGCCCTCCTGTCAACGTCAAGCGGTCAGGCTGTGGATCAACGGAGCGTTTGGCGTGGGGAAGACTACGACTGCGTTTGCTAGCCCTATGGCGCTGGGGGAGTTTCGAACATGACCACCGCAATCATCGGCACTGGAGGGATCGGATCAGCCATTGCGCGTCAGCTCGCCTCCGGTGGCGAGGCCTTGCAACTCTCGAGTGCCGACAAACAGTCAGCACAACGGCTGGCCGAGGCGATCGGCGGAACCGCCGTTGTCGCTATTGACAACCGGAGCGCTCTCCAGGGTGCCGAGGCTGTCATCCTTGCGCTGCGGTTTACTGCATTGAAGAGCGTCATCGATGAGATCGCCGACGCGCTGGATGAAAAGATCCTCGTCGTTCCGAGCAACCCGGTCAGCCTCGATGCACAGGGAAAGGTCGTGCGGCTCCTGCCAGAGGGGCAATCATCTGGCGAGACCGTTGGCGGTTGGTTGCCGACTGGGGCGCGCTTGGCCATGGCCTTTGGTTCGATGTCGGCTGATCGCTTCGAGTCCTCGGCCCACCGGTCGCCCGAGCCAGCGGTTCTGTTCTACGTGATCGAAGATGACCGTGGTAGGGACGACGTCGAGCGGTTGATCCGAACGGCTGGATTCGAGCCGATGAAGGTGGGTGGGATCGAACTGTCGAGCCGGCTCGAGGTGGGTGGCGATCTTCACGATCTGGTGGTCGCCCCCGCAGAGGCACGCACCCTGATCGTTGAGCCTTGATCGGCCCGAGAGACTATTTCTTCACCTCGACCTCAGCCCGAGCGAATACTTCAAGTAGGCGTTCTGCTCGACAGTTGATCGGAGCCCACACAAACAGTTCGGAGTTGGTCAGGTATCCAAGCAAGACGTGTTGGCTTGCGGATCGCTCTAATACCTGAGAATGGAGGTCGAGAGCTCGTCCGCCTAGTGCCGATCGATGTTCAAGTTGGACCCACTCAAATTCGCTCCACAAATACTGCACCGTTTCGAGTAGATCCCCACCCGTCACAAAAAAGTTCACGCAGTCCGACGCAGCAACATCACGATCGTCAACCCGGAATACGCCTTCCGTTTCTTTCGTCAGCACGCCTTCGATCCAGCCGGCCGAGCTGAGAATGTGCTGTGCTTTGCCGCCATCTGTCTCACGTTTCGACACGTGTAAACGCTATCGGAGTTGGTAGGCAGGCTACCCACGCTCGATACGGTGCCATAGGATCACCGTGTGACGGTGAGGTGGTGGAGCCGAGCGGTCGTGATCCTGATCCTGGTGACATCTGGTCTTTACGGCCTCTGCTTGCTCATCGGCCCTCGTAGAGCCCATCCCACCAGGACGGGTTCTACTGGTACAAGGCTGATGGCGTGAACACGATCAAGGCCCTTCAAAAGGATGGAGATTCCCTCACAAAAGCCTGCTCGGCTCAAGTACAGCACGCCATGCCACACGGCGACAGTCGTGGCGATTGGGTGACAGGGTGCGTGTACGCCGCCAAGGGTGGTGACCAGCCCTAGGAGCCCGAACGGCCGGCAGCTTCCGGGTGCCTGGTATGCCATTCACTTCGTGGGTCTTCGCTTCGGTCCGGCGAGGTCGATGCGGCGAGCGACTGCGGGGTCGTCGGAGCCCGCCGCTTCGATACGACAGTTGATCGAAACGTCGGTTCTCCATCGGGGACCGAGGAGGGTTCTGTGTGGCTAGGAACTCACGTGATCGCGACCCCATATGGCTCATCGAACTCCGTCATCGTCTTCACCACCGTGTTGGTGGTGGATTTGATGACGCTCACGCTGCTGGGGCCGTAGGGGGCACCGTAGTTGGTCACGTAGACGTCGCTCCCATTGGGGGTGATGGCGAGCCAGAGTGGCGCGTGGCCGACCGTCACCCTCTTCACCGCCGTGTTGGTGGAGGTATCGATGACGCTTACGAAGTTGGAGCCGGAGGCGGCCACGTAGACGTCGCTCCCGTTGGGGGTGATGGCAACCCCGGCTAAGTTGCCACCGCCCCCAACCCCCACCATCTTCTTCCACCGTGTTGTTGGAGGTCTTGATCACGCTCACGGTGCCTGAGGTTTGGTCACGTAGGCGACGCGCCCGTTCGGGGCGATGGCGACACCCGATCGGGTTGCTGCCGACCGTCACCGTCTTCACCACTGCGTCGGTGGAGGTCTTGATCACGCTCACTGTTCCAGAGCCCGTGTTGGTCACGTAGGCGTAGCTCCCGTTAGGTCTGATGGCGACCCCTTCTGGATGGCTGCCCACCGTCACCGTCTTCACCACCGTGTTGGTGGAGGTGTCGATGATGCTCACGGTGCCGGAGCCGGCAGTTGGTGACGTAGGCGTACGCTCCCGTTGGGGGTGATGGCGACCCCGAATGGCTCGGTGCCCACCGTCACCGTCTTCACCACCGTGTTGGTGGAGGTCTTGATGACGCTCACGGTGCCCGAAAATGTCATTGGCAACGTAGGCGTCGCTCCCGTTGGGGGTGATGGCGATCCCGATGGGATAGGTGCCGACCGCCACCGTCTTCACCACCGTGTTGGTGGAGGTCTTGATGACGCTCACGGAATCGGCGCCCGAGTTGGCCACGTAAGCGTAAAGGGGCTCGTCAATGCACCAGCTTCTGGCGCCCCCTCGGCCGTCAATACAACGGTAGCGGAGGCAGCCAGTCCAGCTACGCCGATGGCAATACCCGCGCCGCATCGCAAAGCGGGACAATCGGGACCCAACCACCTGCGCCATGGCAATACCTCCAGAGAGGAGCGTCTGCTTTCTCCATGCTGATCCGTCTCCAACGGGATGTCCAGCCTCATCGGCGCCGTCTCCGGCGGTCATTCTCCCTCCGGTCGTGCCCTCATCCGGCACCACGGTGACCGACGGGAGCCCGCCATCGAGCATTGGGTTGACAACCCCGGGCCGCCTCAGCAAGCAGGTCACTCTGACGGTCGCAGGGGGCTCAGAACCTCAAGATTCCCGAGCAGCGGCCCGAGGGTCGCTTGTCGGAACAATGTCCTTCCCAAGCGGTGCTATGGCCACAGCAGCCAGTTTGAAATTCCCCAGTCCAAGCGGGATCCCAATGATGGTGAGGCAGAGAAGTAGCCCCGACAACAGGTGGGCGATCGCCATCCATAGCCCGATGAGCACGAACCAGATGACGTTTCCGATCGTGGATGCCGCACCAGCGGTAGGCCGGCGGACGACGGTCCTACCAAATGGCCAAAGGACATACGCGGCCAGCCGGAACGATGCAATTCCGAACGGAATGGTGATGATGAGGACGCACATCACTATCCCCGCCAGCACGTATGCGAGGAAGAGCCAAATCCCGGAGAGGAGCAGCCACAGAAGGTTCAGGACGATTCGCACCGGGCCGAGTCTCCCACGGGCGCCGAACGGGGATGCATTCCCGGCCACGATGGCCCGGCACTGCCCGGGTACTAGGTGTTCTGCCCATGGACCTTGTTGACGCGGAGAACCCCCAGATGAGGTGAGCCCCCAAGGCAGTGTGGAGCTGTCTACACACCCACACAGCCAAGGAGGCTCACTGATGCACCGTAACGCTCCGCTCACCCCAGAAGGTCTACTCCGTCTTTGCCAGCTTGATCGAGGACGGCTGGACCGTGGCCTCTGCCGCCGAGTCCATGCGGATCTCCCGTCAGACCGCCCACAAGTGGTGGCGGCGCTATCAGGAGGCAGGGGCTGCCGGCCTGGAGGACCGCTCCAGTCGGCCCCGACGGTGCCCGACCAAGACCCCGGACCGAGGTGGAGCGCCGGATCGTCGAGTTGCGTCGGCGCCATCAGCTCGGGCCGGCCCGCTTGGCCCCGAGGGCCGGCATGCCTGCTTCGACGCTTGCACCGGGTCCTCGCATCGCCACGGGGTCAAGCCGGCTCTCCGACCTCGATCCCGCAAGGGCGGCCGGGTCATCCGCCGGATCGAGACCACCCAGCCCGGCGAGCTCGTCCACATCGACGTGAAGAAGCAGGCCAAGATCCCCAAAGGCGGCGGCTGGCGGGTCAACGGCGATGCCCGGACAGACCCAAGAACGGCCAGGCTGGTCGGCCCCGCCTCGGCTACGCCTACATCCATTCGGCCATCGATGCCTATAGCCGCCTGGCCTACTCCGAGATCCATACCGACGAACGGGCCACCACGGCCATCGCCTTCTGGCGTCGAGCCCGGGAGTTCTTCGCCAGCTACGGCATCACCGTCGAGCGGGTGCTCTCGGACAACGGCAGCTGCTACCGGGCCAAGGTCTTCACCGCCGAGCTCGTCTCTGCCGGCATTAAGCACTCCCGTTCACCAGGCCCTACCGCCCTCAGACCAACGGCAAAGGTCGAGCGCTTCAACCGGACCCTGCTCAGAACGAATGGGCCTATGCCCGCCCCTATCGCTCAGAAGCAGCCAGAACCCGGGCGCTGGACAACTGGCTCCACATGTACAACCATCATCGGCACCACACGGCCATCGGGGGCCCACCCGTCAGTCGTGTCAACAACCTGGTTGGGCAGAACAGCTAGGTGCGTAACCGGGCATGATCACCCGGCACCGTTGGGGACCCCCACAGCGGGGACTCGGGGGTCGGTTCTGACTCAGATCGAGGTTCGCTCACTCGATCGCTTGGTGGGCCATCACCGCCGGCTCGCGACCGGCCAAGATCCACCCGACGATGGCCGCGAACGCAGGCATGCCGACGAGGATGAGGAAGAGGTCAGCGACCGGGATGTTCCCGAGGGCGGCAATCCCGCCGTTCAGCGTGTTACCGCGGAGCCACCCGATCATTCCGACGTAGCCGCCCACCGTCCCGAGGAGCGCCCCGAGGAAGCCCAGTGCACCGGCCGTCACCGCGGTCAGCGTGCGACGGGTGAAGCTCGACGCGCCGGTGGCCGTAAGCGTTCGGAGATCGCTGGCGGTCTCGCTCCGGACGAGGCCCACCGACATACCGAGCACGCCGAGGGCGATCACGATCCCGAGGAGCGTCGCCCAGCTGATCACGGCGTCCGAGCTGGGCTGGTCGTTCTTCGACTCCACCGAGAGCTGGGTCGTCGAGGCGGCGAGCTCTGCACTGCTGATTTGCGCGGCAGTGAAGGGTTGCGAACCCTGGACCAGCCAATCACTCGTGCTCGTCCTGGATGTGGAACTTTCGCATGGCGTGCTCGGTGATGACCGTGTTCGGCCCCGAAGTCCCCAGCGGGAGTGCGCCGACCTCCTGGATGACCGGGTTGGCGAGGCAGCCCGTTGCCACCGTGCAACTCGAGGACGAAGACGGTGGGCCGGACTTTTGGCCGGATCGCATAGTCGAGCCCCAGCCCGGAGATCCCGGCCAGACCGGGTCGCGAGCTCAAGATGTCGGCGTTTGGATCGATCTCCGACGGCCTGATCCCGAACGCGCTCAACAGCTTGGGCGTCGCAACATAGACCTGTCCGTCCCAGCCCCGACCCAGATGCGTGCCCACGAGACCGGCGTTCGGCGTCTCGAGGGGGATGAGCTGGGCACCGAGCCCCTTCGCGATTGCTGCCGCGTGCGCAGCCTGTTGCGCCGGGTTGGCCCCCTCCGTCGGGGGGACCTGGGTGGTGGTCTCATGGCCGTTGGGCTGGATCCGCGTGACGGTACTTCCAGGTGATGGTACGTCAGCGTGCAGGGCGAGTTGGTTCGAAGCAAGGTTCGGTCCCGCGTAGTCGAAGACGTTCCCATAACGGGCCGATGCCGCAAGGACAACGATGACCGCGACCAGGACCCCGAGACTGATAGCCGCCAGCGCCGAACCCGACCGGGCGCGGTACCGGGCGAGGTCTCGCAGTGCGAGCCGGGTGGCGATGGGGGCCCGACGGCCGATCCGCGCCGCCAGGGTCAGGAAGAACGGCGCCAGAAGGATGAGCCCTGGGATGAGGAATGCCGAGCCCGAAGACAAGGCCAGGGGCTCCTCCGCTCCCGTTTCCGCCGTTCGTGCTGCCCGAGTAGCCGAGCAGTAGGAAGGCGATGACGAAGCAGACGATTCCCGGGATCGCCGAACGTCGGATCTGGCGAGGCGGCGCGGGACGGCCGGAGAGCGCGGCCACGATCGGCACCCGGGTGATCGTCCGAGCCGGACGCGACGCCGCGAAGTAGGCGGCCACGACGGCCAACACCATCGCCGCGCCGACCACGAACCACGGGAGGGCGAGGACAGCGATGACGTGGTGTGCGCTCTGCTCGAGACTCGGCCGGTAGGCGAGCCAGACGACCAGACCGAGCAGGAATCCGGCGATGGCGCCGACCAGACCGACGACGACGCCGTTGGCGCGAACCACGAGACGGACATGGCGGTCGGTGGCGCCGATCGACTCGAGCATGCCGATCGACCGGAGCCGGCGCTGCGCGAGGACGGTGAAGCCGCCGATGGAGACCAGGGCGACGAGCAGCATCCCGAGAACCAGTACGGCGAGGGAGATCGTCTCCGGGTTGAGCGGGTTGCTCTGTGCCACCGAGGCCGGCGTCTGTACTTCGGATCCGATCGAGCCCGGCGGAACGCCTGGGGCGTCGAAGAGCGCGACCGCCTGGGTCGGCGCCTTCACCTGTCCCGGCACGACCAGCGCGAATTCATCGAGGAGGCTCTGGGGGTTCTCGACGGTACCCACCACGCGGCGATCGACGCCATCGACCCGCCAGCTCTCTCCGACATGCAAGTGGAAGTCCGAGGCGACGCCGCTCGTCACCGCCACCTCGCTGGGGCCCGACGGATACCGGCCAGAGACGAGCGCGAGCATCGGCCCGCTGAACGGCCCGTCGGGATTCTGGGCGCGGAGTTGGAAGGTGCTGATCGAGCCGGGGATCGACAGGGTCTTGTTTTCGATGAGCTCCAGGGTGCCGAAGCGATGCTCGAGCTTGGCGATCTCACTCGTCGCCCGGGCGTTCACGTTCGGAAAGGTCGCCGCGTCCTGGGCAGTGCCGAAACCGAAGTCCGAAGGCTGCGGCGTGTTCGTGGCAATGGCGGAGCCGACGATGGTCCCGGCCACGGCGATGGTGATGAGGGCAAAGATCAGGAACTGCTGACGCCATTCTCGTCGGAAAAGGCGCCACGCCCAACGGACAACGGCCCTTCGGGCGGGCGCACCGCCGTTGGGCGGGCGGGCGTCAGTGGGTCGATCGACTACGGCGGTGTTCATCGAGGATCTCCTGGGGTGTCACGACGGCGGGGGGTCACGCGCCGGGTACCGGCACGACGAGGGAGCCGGGGGCGTCCGGCGTGACATGGTCGACGACACGCCCGTCCCGGAGAAAAACGACCCGGTCGGCCCAGGAGGCGAGGTGGGCGTCGTGGGTGACGACGACTGCAGCGACGCCGCGCTTGCATGCGTCGAGAATCATCCGCATGACCGCCTCGCCGTTCGTCGAGTCGAGCGCTCCCGAGGGTTCGTCGGCCAGGAGGAGATGGCGCTCGCCGACGACGGCCCGGGCAATGGCCACACGTTGGCGCTCGCCGCCGGAGAGCTGGTCCGGGTAGTGGTCGGCTCGATCCGCGAGCCCGAGCTTTTCGAGGGCGGCGACGCCGGCGACGTGGGCCTTACGCGCCGGTATCCCGTCGAGTTCGAGTGGCAATGTGACGTTTTCAGCGGCAGTCAGACCCGGGAGCAGATTGAATTCCTGGAATACGTAACCAACGGTCCGCCGGCGCAGCCGTGCCCTGTCGTTCCGGGACATGGTCGAAACCGACGATCCCGAGATGCGTACCTCGCCACCGGTCGGTTCCTCGAGACTTCCGGCGATCGTGAGCAAGGTCGACTTGCCCGATCCCGAAGGGCCCATCACCGCCACGAGATGTCCCTCGTCGACAGAGAGGTCGATCGTCTTGAGGGCGTGGACGACGGTTGGGCCCTCGCCGTAAGACTTGGAGATGTCGTGGAGTTCGAGCAGGCTCATCGCCTTCTCACCATCCTTCCCACAGTCGCTGAGGACCGTGCAGTAGTGCACCGGAGAGTATACGCAGTATATTAGTCCAGAACCTACTGATGTCAAGGTCCTTCCGGATTCAGCGGTTGGCTGATCGCCTACCGGCGGCGACCCAACGGGTCAGCGATGCGGACTGGGCTCGGGCCGCTCGGCGATCAATGCCTCGGGGCTCGGAGGCGGCATGGTCTGATCCACAACTCGCCCGTCGCGCAGGAAGACGACCCGATCCGCCCAGGAGGCGAGCTGGGCGTCGTGGGTGACGACGACCGCGGCCACCCCGCGGTGGCACGCCGCCAGAATCAGACGCATCACCGACTCGCCGTTGATCGAATCGAGTGCCCCCGAAGGCTCGTCGGCGAGCAGCAGGTGGCGCTCGCCCACCACGGCTCGGGCGATCGCCACGCGTTGGCGCTCGCCGCCGGACAGCTCGTCGGGATAGTGCGTGGCACGATCCCCGAGTCCCAACTCCTCGAGGGCCGCTCTCCCGGTGAGGCTGGCCTTCTTGGCCGACAGCCCGTCCAACTCGAGTGGCAGGGAGACGTTCTCCGCCGCGGTGAGCCCGGCCAGGAGATTGAACTCCTGGAACACGTAACCGATGGTGCGACGGCGCAGGCGAGCTTTGTCATTGCGCGCCATCGCCGAGAGCGGCACACCATCCACCAGTACCTCGCCGCTCGTCGGCTCCTCGAGGCTTCCGGCGATCGTCAGCAACGTCGACTTCCCCGAACCGGATGGTCCCATGACGGCGACAAGTGAGCCGCGCTCGACGGCGAGGTCGATGTCTCGGAGCGCATGGACCTCGGTCGCGCCCTCTCCGTAGGATTTGGAGACCTTGCGCAGCTCGAGATAGCTCATTTGCGACCGACGAGCCGCCGGCGGATGAGCGGCCCTTTGCGAAGGACGGAGGGTTCAACCTCGGCGCGCCGCAAACGCCCATCGGCGGTGTCGAGCCAGCGGATCAGTGAGTCGAGCCGGAACAGCTCGGCGTCGACGACGAGCGCAAACGACAGATCGAAATCCGCCTCGTCCTCCTTGAGGCGCGTCCACTGCTGCATCAGTTCGACGATGTACCGGCGGTGGAGCTGGATCACGTCGTGCACGCTCACACCGGGCACCCTCAACGCCGAGAGCACCTTGATCACGAGCTCGTCACGAGGCGGGGACGTCATGTCCGGTGGGGTATTGAGCCAGTCCGAGAGCTCCTTGTCACCGCTTTCGGTGAGACGAAAGACCTTTCGCGGGCCGGGCTCCTCGTTGTCGTCGGACTCGACAAGGCCGTCGCGCTCGAGACGCTGAAGGGTCGTGTAGACCTGACCCACGTTGAGCGGCCAGATCTCGCCGGTGCTCTCTTCGAATTCCTGGCGGAGTTGAAGGCCGTACTTCGGTCCTTCTGCTAACAGCGCGAGGAGTGCATGCTGAACGCTCATCTCGCCACCGGGGCTAACGCTCGTACCATACGACGTATACTACGGGTTTTCCGGACAGCCGGTCAACCTGCCTCCGTCGGCATTCTCGAACTCCGGCCGGGGAAGCTAGCCTCATCCCGTGCCCGACAGGACCGAGGAAGCGCTGGCCACGTATCGCCAGATGGTGGCCGTGCGTGGTCGTATCGAGGGAGGCGAGTTGCCCTGGTCGGCCCTGGCCGCCTACTTCACCGACAAGGCCGTGTACATCGATTCGGCCTGGGGTCGGTTCGAGGGTCAGCCGGCGATCAAGCAGTTCATGGTGGAGAGCATGACGGGGCTGGACGACTGGCGATTTCCCGAAGAATGGACGGTGGCCGACGGGGACCGGGTCGTCAGCATGTGGTGGAACCAACTGCCCGGAAAGCGAGCAGATGGGTCGCTGTACCGCGTCGCCGGCATCTCCATCCTCCGCTATGCGGGAGACGGCAAGTTCGACTACGAGTACGACGTCTTCAACATGCAGCAGGTCCTGGAGGTCATCGCCGAGAGCGGATGGAAGCCCACGGGGCGGATGAACGCTCCGCCCGATCCACCGAACCGCGACGCGACTCCACCCCCGCGTGCCGATCACGGATGATCAGGTCGCCGGCTTCTTCGGCCGACGGTCTCGTCCGGACCACGATCGAGCGCTATCAGACGACCTTCAATTCCGGTGACAGAGATGGCTGGCTGGCTCTGTTCACCGATGACGCCGAGCTCGAGGATCCGGCCGGTTCGCCGCCCCGAATTGGGCATGCTGGTCTCCTCGCCTTTTGGGACGAGATTCACCCCCGGGACCGGCCCGACGTCGAACGCACGGTTCGTATGGTCCAGGGACCCCTGGTGTGCGGCCTCGAGGCGGCGTGGGCCTTTGAGCTCTGCATTCCCCACGGCGAATTGAAGCGACTGGTCGAGATCATCGATCAGGCGGTCTTCACCGACGACGGGCTGATCCGCCGGTTGCGTGCGTTCTGGAGCGAAGCGACCATCCGGGTCGAAACCTCCGGTCCGGCCTGAACCTGCCGGACCGCGCTTGGGTACGACGGCAAGCACGCTGGTTCCTGCAGTGTCGTTCGGTCTGTCCCAGCGGCTGCGGCTGCGATTGCGACCCGCGCTCGCACGCATTGCTGGAATCGGATCAAGTCGCTCGTTAGTGTCGGCCCAGTCAGGTCTGTCGAGAGGGCTTTCCCAGCCGCCCAAATCTCTCCAACCCGACGTGCGTTGCGCCGATCCGATCCCTATGTCGGATCGGCGCGACCCGTGTTGGGATCAGCGTTCTCGGGTTCCAACCCACATCCATCGGCCGTCCCGAAGCCATTCACACTCCGTGCCGCAACTCACATTCTGGTGAATGAGGCGAGCCAGGCCCTGGCCCCGGCGGGATCCAGGGTGATGTCGAGGGTCGCGTCTTCGATGGAGTCCGTCCGCCAGCCGTCGGAGAAGCAGGCACGAAGCTCGTCGGCGCGTATCCGTCTCGGGCCCCAGTCGCCCGGTTGCTTCTCGCTGAAGCACAGGATGAAGAGCCGCCCGTCCGGTGCCAGCACGGCACGGACGCCGGTGACCAGCTCCCCGCGCTGGTCGTCGCTCAAGGTGTGGAAGAGCCCGCAGTCGAGCACGGTGTCGAATTGCTCCCCGAGCGCCGGAAGGTCGAGGGCGTCCCAGACCTCGAAACGGACACTGAGCGAACGTTGCGCCGCCTTCTCCTTGGCTCGCTCGATGGCGGTCGGGGCCGTGTCGACCCCGGTCGACTCCAGCCCCATGGCGGCAGCCATGAGGGCGTGCTCGCCGGTACCGCAACCGACGTCGAGGACGCGACCCCGGATTTCCCCGCCTTCTGCGAGGTGGACGAACGCTGGTTGAGGTCGTCCGATGTCCCACGGAGGGGTGCCCTCGAGGTACGAGGAGTCGAACTCGTGGTGCACCCGCCGGTCGCTCGGATCGTCGTTGGCCATGCCCGCTCTTGTACCACGCCGCCCCCGGCCGGGCCAGCCGGATCGGGTGCCTCTCGGGGGCGTTCAGCGACGGGGGAGGTTCGGCCGACCCGGATCGCCCGAAAGCGAGGGTTGAGTGGGCAGCTTCCCCTCGAAGTGCGGCGGGTACCACCTGCCATCGAACTCGACCCAACCGGGTGCCGGTTGCTTCCGGTCCTTCCATGGGATGAACGAGATGGCGCCCAGCACGACGGCAATGCCGAGGAGGACCCCGGACAACCTGAGATCCGAGCTGACCACCCGGGCGCACTCGCCTTTCGCCTGGGGCACCGCGGTGCCGGTCTTGGTGTGGGGAGGTCCGATCCCCCGGAGGGCGCTCACCACCGTCGGGCACTCGGCGGCCTGGCTGCCGTGTTGTCCGTAGGCGACCGACGGGTGAGCCGAGAGCGTGGCCACGGCATAGATGACAGCGATGAACGCGGCCACCCGGAGCGCCCACCGGAGGGCAAAAACGACCTCAGAACTGTCTCCGTCGATCTCCGCCATCATCAAAATCGTATGGCTTCGGCCGTTCGAAGCCAATCCACAACATTGCTGCCGACCAGGGGCCCGGGCGGCCCGGGCGTCAGTCGAGCTCGGTGAGCACCTCGCCGATGATCTTGGTCGTCTCGTGGGCCGACAGCGGCTCGCCGCCCTCGGCCTCGGCGATCTCGGCCGCGAAGGCCTCCACCGAGTGGACACCGCCGACCAGGACGTGGCGGAGCGCCTCGCCACTGGCCAGGGGATCGTCGAGCGCCTCGACCGCCGGTGCGACGGCGTGGTCAGCCGAGCTGGCCACGGTGTGGACGAGGGCCATGGCTTCCTGTCGGCCGTTCGCCGTGGACACCACCGGGGCTCGATCGGGATTCTGCTCGAGGTCCCACTCGGCCAGCGCCTCGTCGTAACCGCCTTCTCCCGGATGGAGCAGCCGGGTGGTGGGCCCGGCGGTCTCTGCGGATTCGTCCCCGGCATCACCCGGCCCGCGCTCCGTCGCGTCGGTGGTGGGGTGCACCCGTTCGGGTGGAAGGGGAACGACGAGCGTGCCGTCGCTGTTGCGGATGATGTCCATGATTCGGACCTCCTATGGTGCGACGCCGACCGGCGCCCGAGCTCCATCCTTGCCCAGTTGTGCCTGCTGCCGGTGCCTCAACGCAAGCAGGTGCCGATGAATGCCCGGTTGTGAGCGAGCGGTACCCGTCTCAACACTGTCGGCTACCGGCGACGAGGGTCGAGCTCGGCAGTCGTGATCACGCACGTCGCCGGCTCCTGATCTCGGCCACTTGGGTTGGTGTCGTGGCCACTTCGGCAACCGGAGATTCGGGGTTACTCGAACTCGAGGTAGAACTTGGGGTCCCGGACGATGCGTTCGAAGATCTCGTCGCCCAGACGGCGGTTGGCGGTCATCTGGCGGTAGCCCCACACCTTGCTCCGGGCCCCGTCGAGGTGACGGAGCCCGCTCTGGAGGACGCGATACCGCTGGTTGCCGTCGACACGGCCCGGACGCCCGGCCACGATGCTGCGGGCCATGGGATCGCGAAAGCCTGCGCCATGGTGGTACACGGTTCCTCCGTAGAGGGCGAACCACAACGGATGGAGATTGACACGGTTCGATCGCAGGATCGGGGTCCATGGCTCATCGGCTCGCTCCAGGATGCCGAGAAGATTCCCGCCGACGTCGCTGATCGTCTCTCCCCGGTCGTTGATCCAGCAGAAGCCGGCGGACCAGTCCCCGCGCAGCCGGTCCCAGTCGCGCACCCGGATGACACAGAAGCAGGGATGGGGCTGCCGGTCGCCGTCGTTCTCCTGGCGACGCACGGCGAACAACACGGTCTGCTCCAGCGCGGCATGGGCCGCGGGCATCGGATCCGTGACCGGGAATGCGTCGCCGTCGAGGAACATGATCAGGTCGTCGGGCTGCGCGTCGGCCACGATCGTCGAGGCCAGCAGGTTGAGCTTCCCGGGATGGCCGCCTCTGGCCGGCACCACCTGAGCGAACTTGCCTGTGTGGTCCCCAGGAACGGCTTCGAGGTTGGCGACCACCCGGTAGGGCTCATGGATATGGCGACGCAGGTAATCGAGTTGGACGTCGATCCATTTGCTCGAGCGGAAATGGACGGTGGCGACGTGGATCACCGGCCGCACCTGACGTGCTGTCGCGCCTCGTTCATGACCGCGCCCATGGTAGCGGTCCCGGCGCAGTCAGCCGGTGCCGGCTGCTTCCCTCGGGCGCACGGTGAGATAGCCGACGCAGGCGATGATCAGGATGGCGAAACTGACGCTGACCGGACCGTCACCGAGGGCCAGACCTCCGACAGCATGGGGCTTGCCGAGCCAGTCGGCGATGGATGCACCCAGAGGTCGGGTGAGCACATAGGCGAACCAGAAGGCAAGGATCTCGTTCATCCCGAAGATCCAGTACCCAACCGCGGGAATGACCATCAATCCGGCAAACAGCACGGCCGAGACCAGGTACCCCAAGTGAAAGGTTGTCGCCGTCAGGTCCCCGAGTGCGGTCCCCATGGCGAACGTGGCCATGACGGTGGCCCAGTAGAAGGCCTCGCGACGGGGGGTGTAGATGCTGTGAATCGAGAGTGTCCCCTCGGTGCGGTACCAGCCCACGAACACCGCGGCCAGTACGACGGCGAAGAACGGTGTCGAAGCGGCGTACGGCACGTGGAACTGGATATGGAGCACGTCCGCGGCCATCGTCCCGGTCACAGCGACCATCACCACCGCCAACCAGTAGATCCACGGCACATAGGCCTGAGCCCGGAACTGGATGATCAGCACAACGATCAGGAAGATCCCGCCGATCCCCACCGCCACCACCGGATTCATCCTCTTCACCAGATAGTCGGACGTCGATTCTCCCATGGCCGTGCTCAGCAGTTTGATGAGCCAGAAGATCGCGGTGATCTCTGGAACCTTGAGCAGCGTCCTTTTGCCGAGATCCATGACGGGGGAGCGTAGGACAGGTTTCGCCCCCATCGCCGTCACCGGAGGTGCCGAGATCGATGCCCCGGGGACTCCGGTGCTCCGGGATCGCCGCACCCCGATGACGTCGAAGAAAGTATCGTGAGCCGAGCCGGACTATCGGCCCTTCGTCTCTCGTTCCGGCGACGGGACCGCTGCCGGGGGAGGAGAACTGCATGGTGCCGTCCGGTCAGCCAGATCTGAATTCCTACCGTTCGAAGCGGCGCCCGGGGCGGACGCCCGAGCCGTTTCCCACCGGGGACGAGGCCCCCGCCAAACGCGGCACGAAACGCTCGCGTCCGAAGGGGGCGAAGGCCGAGGGCCCGTCGTTCGTCATCCAAGAACACCATGCCAGCTCGCTCCATTGGGATTTCCGCCTGGAGCACGATGGGGTGCTGGTCTCCTGGGCCCTTCCCAAGGGTCTTCCGCTCGATCCGGCTCACAATCATCTGGCTGTCCCGACCGAGGACCATCCGCTCGAGTACGGCTCCTTCGAGGGAGCCATCCCGCAGGCCGAGTACGGCGGCGGTCAGGTGGTCATCTGGGATTCGGGGTACTACGACTGCCAGAAGTGGACCGACAGGGAGATCGACGTCCGTCTCCACGGAGGCGGGCAGGCCCAGGGGCACTATGTCCTGTTCCGAACGGGTGACGACCGGTGGATGATCCATCGGATGGACCCCCCGCCAACCGGTTGGGAACCCCTCCCGGCCAAGGTGGAGCCCATGTTGTGCACGCTGGGGGCGCTTCCCGGGAGCGATGCCGGGTGGGCCTACGAGTTCAAGTGGGACGGAGAACGAGCCGTGGCCAGAATCGAAGGTGGCCGGATCCATCTCATGACCCGCAGTGGCAAGGACATCACGGGCACCTACCCGGAGCTGTCGGCGCTGGCCGAGCTCGTCGGCTCGAGGCCGATGATCCTCGATGGCGAGGTCGTGGCCTACGACGGGGCACGACCGAGCTTCGGTCTCCTCCAGAGGAGGATGGGCGTCTCCGACAGGACACGGGCCCGACGGCTGGCCCAGGAGGTGCCCATCACCTATCTGGTCTTCGACGTCATGCATCTCGACGGGCGTTCGACGATCGGGCTCTCCTATGACGAACGTCGAGATCTGGTCGAAGGTCTGCAGCTCAAGGGACCGAGTTGGCAGACCCCGCCGTCGTTCGCCGACACGGCGGGTGCCGACGTGCTGGCTGTGTCGAGGGACCACGGCCTCGAAGGGGTGGTCGCCAAACGCCGCGCCAGTACGTACCAGCCGGGGCGGCGGTCCCCCGACTGGATCAAGGTCAAGCATGTCCGGACCCAGGAGGTCGTCGTGGGCGGTTGGACGGTGGGCACGGGTCACCGGTCCGATTCGATCGGTGCCCTGTTGCTGGGCATCCCCGGTGCCGACGGGCTGGAATACGTGGGCAAGGTGGGAACGGGCTTCAGCGACGAATCACTGCGGGAGATCTCGCGACTCCTCAAGCCTCTGGGACGGAAGACGTCGCCGTTCGGAACGACCATTCCCAAGGCACAGTCATCGGGGGCTCGGTGGGTGACGCCGTCCGTGGTCGGCGAGGTCAAGTTCGGTGAATGGACCAGAGAGAGCCGTCTCCGTCATCCGACGTGGCGCGGGCTCCGGCCGGACAAGGATCCCTCAGAGGTGGTGCGCGGGTCATGAGGATCGGGGTCCGAACGTGACCAAGTTGAGCGCAGGGCTTCTCCTCTACCGGTTGGGGGACACAACCTCGTTCGAGGTACTGCTCGTCCACCCCGGCGGGCCGTTCTGGAGGAACAAGGACGCCCATGCGTGGTCGGTTCCCAAAGGTGAACACGACGCCGGCGAGAGCGCCGAACAAGCCGCGGTTCGTGAGTTTGCCGAAGAACTCGGCTGCCCACCACCGAGCGGCCCGCGTCTTGATCTCGGCGAGATCCGCCAGTCCGGCGGCAAGCGGGTGCGGGTCTGGGCCATCCGGGCTCAGGACTTCTCCATCGCCGATGTCGTGAGCAACGAATTCGAGATCGAGTGGCCGCCCCGCTCGGGGACTCGGCAATCGTTCCCCGAGGTCGACCGGGCTGAGTGGATGGGTCCCGAGCTGGCCCGCGAGCGACTGGTGCGGGGACAGGCCGAGTTCATCGATCGGCTGTCCGACCGGATCGCCGTACAGGCCTGAACCCACGCCGACCCGGTCGTCGCCGGCCCTTCGGCGGTTCGAAATCCCTTGTCAATCCCGCATTCGCGGGGCAGTGGAGCCCTCCGGTGACCCGCTATAGCCTCTCGGACATGAGGCGTCGGGAGAGGGAGACGCACTGGTACTACCGGGGTGGCGTGCCCCCATCCCCGGGGCGGACCCGGAGGCGGTGGCGGTCTCTCGTGGCCCACTACCGCCAGGATCTCGGGCACGGCCGTCTGGTCCTCGGTGAGCACCGGCGGGCGGCTGTCGTGACCACACTCATGGCCGGACTCGTCCTGCTCGGCGTCCTCGGCCTCCAGCTCGTGGGCGGCGCCAACTCGGCACCGGTCCTCCAGGTGGCCTCGGCCCCGAAGCGCTCGGCGCCGGTGTCTGCATCGACGTCGGCCAGGACATCGGTGCACCGGTTGCACCGGACATCGCTCCCCGACACCGCCCGGCGCCATGGGCCGGGCCCGACCAAGGCCAAGGGTGCTGCCCGAGCATCATCGTCGCGGTCGAAGTTGGGCGGGGGAGGATCGGCGTCCGCCGGCGGATCGCTGGCGGCGTCACTGTCAGCCTCGCCGCCTACGGCATCCGGCTCCCCGACGGTCAGGCCGTCACTCAACCCGGACGCCGTCGGGCCATCATCGGACGTGGCCACGGTGAGTCCTCCGTCGGGTTCCACACCACCCACCACCACGACAACGACCACCACGACCACCACCGAGCCGCCCACCACCACCACCACCACCACCACGACGACGACGACCACCACGACGACCACCACGGTCGTGCCCCCGAACGCGAAGGCCCCGGTGCGGTGAGTTGACGGGCCCCAGCGTCGGCTCGGTCGGCACCCCACTGGCGATGGTCCCGCGGTAGTCGTGGGGATCTCCCCGCATGTACGTCGCCTTCGCCAACTGATCGGGAACGAACTCCTGGTTCTGCCTTCGGCGGCCGTCCTCCCAAGGGACGAGGCCGGCCGGATCCTGCTCGTCCGAATCATCGACACGGGAAACTGGGCGACCATCGGGGGTGCGATCGAGCCCGACGAATCGCCATCAGAAGCCGCCCTCCGGGAGGCAGAAGAGGAAGCCGGCGTCGCCCTCCGGCTCGGCCCGCTACTCGGAGTTGTCGGAGGCCCCGACTACCGGATGACCTACCCGAACGGCGACCAGGTGTCGTATGTGGTCACGGTCTTCGATGCGAGAGTGATCGGCGGTGTCCCGCGGCCGGACGGCGACGAGACGTCGGCGGTGGGTTGGTGGCCACCCGATGAGCTTCCCTTGGACGAAATGGGCCCACTGACCCGGGCGCTCCTGCGCGAGGTGGGGCTCACCGGGACGTGAACACTTCCCCGACCTCCGGGCTGCGTCAAGCGCGGCCTTGCACCGCAGGAGCAACTGGGGGCCCGACCCCCGTATGGCGTCAGGCCAGCAGCTTTGCCTTCTGAGCGTCGAACTCGGCGTCGCTGATGAAGCCCTTGGCCTTGAGGTCGGCCAGCTTGGCCAACTCGTCTGCGCTCCCCCCGGAGCCGGCCGTCTGCCTGACGTATTGGTCGAACGCCTTCTGCTCCCTCGCCGCCTGAGCCGCGGCCCGCTCCTGCATGCCGCTGCCGCGGGCGATCAGGTACACGAGGATGCCGAGGAACGGGAGGATGACCACGAACAGAACCCAGAGGGCCTTGGCCCAGCCGCCCATGTCATGGCTTCGGAAGATGTCGACGAAGACCATGATGGCGAGCCAGATCCAGATGATGAAGAAGAAAATCTCGATCATCGTCCACAGGAAGTCGAGCAACGGATAGGTGGATGCGAGCATCTTGTGTTCCCCCTTCTCGGGTCGTAGCCGGACCGACCCTATCCCTTGCCGGGTGCTGATGCGTGGAACATGCCCGAGATGCCCGACGGCACGTCCGGTCCCGCCCGCTCAACGCTTGACGCGTCCACGCACCACACTGGCCAGGAGGAAGAGGATGGTCAAGGCCGGAAGGACGATGACCGCGGCCAGGTGGTGGTTCCGCAGGAGGAGGGCGGCGGCGACGATGATGAGGACGGCGACGAAGAGCTCGGGCGTGTCGCCGATGAGGAAATCCCACCAGAACCGACCGAACGAACGGAGTCCGCGCCCGAGGACGTTCATGCTCCCACCTCGTCACCGGCAATGGCGTGGGCCGGCGCGGGGGCCTCGGGAAGCAGAGCCCGGAGCCATGCCACCGCCCCGAGGGTCACGATGGCGAAGATGCCGACGAAACCGATGATGGCCAGGTCGCTTCCCGGCCAGTGGACCCCGGCACCCTCACCCACCCAGAAGAGACCGAAGCTGGTCAACATGATTCCCACTGCCGTTTTGATGGTGTTCTCGGGCACTTGTGAAAGTTGCCTGGCCACCAGGGCGCCCACCACGGCAACCAGGGCGATCGCCACTCCGGCGGTTGCCGCGGCGACCCCCAGGCGGTGCTGGGTGGCGCCGAGGCTGATCACGATGAGCACGATCTCGGTCCCCTCGAGGAAGACCCCCTTGAAGGCGACGGCGAAGGCCACCCCGTCCCGGCGCGACGAAGGAGCCTCCACGTCGGCCAGTTCGGCCGACGTGGAGGCGAAGATGGCATCCTCGTCGTGCAACGCCTTGTGGCCGCTGGCGCGGAGAATGGCCTTGCGCAGCCACGACAGTCCCAGCACCAGAAGCAGCGCCCCGACCACCATCCGGATCGCGTCGATCGGCACGTAGCGCACGAGGGGCACCCCGACGAACAGGACGATGGCGCCGAGGACCGCGACGGCCGCGGCGGCACCCTCCAGCGCCGAGCGCCATCCCCTGGTGACCCCGGCTGCCACCACGATGGTGAGGGCCTCGACCATCTCGACGGTCGTGGCCCCGAAGACGGCCAGTACGAGCACGACTGTCGACGTCGGGTTCATCGTGGATCCACGATCGCGGGCTGCATGGGGACCGGCATCTGCCCAGCAACGATAGATCGTCGGGGGCAGGACCGGTCAGCCGGAACCCGTCACCGATCGACCGCGCCGAGCCGGTCGGCGAGGAAGGCCCGCTCGACCAGGTTCTCGCTGAGGAGCATGGCCTCTTCGTAGGCGGTGCGCGCCTCGTCGGTGCGCCCCAGCCGGCGGAGGAAGTCGGCCCGGGCCGACGCCAGATAGCTGTAGGTGGACAGCAGCGGCTCGTCGGCGAGATCGTCCAGCGCGTCGAGCCCGGCTGCCGGTCCCTCGGCCAGGCCGACGGCGACGGCGCGGTTGAGGGCGACCACCGGAGACGGCCAGATCACCACGAGGAGGTCGTAGAGCCCGACGATCTCCCGCCAATCGGTGGCGTCCCACGTCGGCGCCTCGGCGTGCACGGCCGCGATCGCCGCCATGAGGGCGAAGCGTCCCGGCGGACGACGCCCGAGTGCGAAGCGCACGAGGTCGACGCCTTCCCGGATGGCGCCCCGGTCCCACTGGGAACGGTCCTGCTCGGAGAGCAGCAGAAGATGGCCGTCGGCTGCGATGCGGGTCGCCCGGCGGGACTCGGTGAGGAGGATGAGGCCCAACAGGCCGGCGATGTCGGCATCGTCGGGGAGCAGCACCCTGAGCATGCGGGCCAGGTCGAGGGACCGCTCGACCAGGTCCCGGCGCATCAGATCGGTTCCTGTGGGAGCGGTGTGGCCGGTGGCGTAGAGGAGGTGGACCACGGTCAGCACGGCGTCGACCCGAGCCGGCAGCTCGTCGATGGGCGGCACCCGGTAGGGGATGCGGGCTGCGGCGATCTTCTTCTTGGCGCGGGTGATCCGGGCCGCCATCGTCGCTTCACTGACGAGGAACGCCCGAGCCACTTCCGCCGTGGTGAGTCCGCAGATCAGGCGGAGGGTCAACGCCACCTGGGCGTCAGCACCGATGGCCGGGTGGCAGCAGGTGAAGACCAGTCGGAGCCGGTCGTCAACGATGTCGGGCACGTCCGATTCGCCCGGGCCGGGGGCGGCGGCCTGCTCGACGAGCAGTGGCAAGGCGCGGTCATGGGTTGAGGACCGGCGCAGGACGTCGATGGCGCGGCGCCGGGCCACCGTCGTCAGCCAGGCGCCGGGCTTGGCCGGGATCCCGGTGGTGGGCCACCCGGCCAGCGCCCGGGCGTAGGCGTCCTGGACGCACTCCTCGGCCAGGTCGATGTCGCCGGTCACACGCACCGTCGCGGCGAGCACGAAGGCCCACTCACGACGGTGCGCCTCGGCCACCGCGGTCTCGACGGCCGCGGTCACGGCACCGTGGGTACCGCGGACACCGCTCAGTCGAAGGTCCGGATAGGACGGACCTCGACCCCGCCGGACGGTGCCGGGACCTGCTTGGCGATGGCCAGGGCCTCGTCCAGGTCGGCGGCCTCGATGAGGTAGTAGCCACCCAGGGCTTCCTTGGTCTCGGCGAAGGCGCCATCAGTCACGACGAACTCCCCGCCCCGGTCCTGGCGGAGGGAGGTGGCCGTCGCCGTCGGCTGCAGGGCGTTCCCGCCCCGAAGGGCGGCGGCGTTTCGCTCCCCGAACACCTGGTGGCCTTTCATCATCTGATTGAAGGTCTCCGGCTCGGGCTGGCTCAATTCGGATTCGTCCCCGTAGATGAGGATCAGATATTCGGCCATGACGTGCACCTCTCTCTTTTCGGCCCCGCGGTCGGGGCCTTTCACTGAGTACGACGATGGAAGGGTGTCTCCATCGACACCCTGGCCGAGATTCTTCACCACCTCCAGCTAGGCGGCACGCGGGCCCGGGAGCCGTCCGAGCCGTAGGTGCCGAGCCCGGCACGGGAACGAATCCTCGGCCATGATGGGCGGATGGGATCCGACGGAAGCAAACCCCGCAAGCGGAGGCACAAGCTGGCCAAGGTGCCGAAATACGAAGAGCCCAATCGCGCCGAGGGGTTCAGCGGAGGATCATTCGGCCGTGTGGGACACGGTTCCGACGGCCACCATGCCAAAAAGCCCGGCCGGGTCGGCTCCTACGTGCTGAGACTGCTGGGTGGTGGTCGTCCGAAGTCCTGAGCCCGGACGATCCGCCCGGCCCCCGGGCTTCAGGGCGGGCCGGGTGACCATGGAGCGGCACCGACTGTTCAATTAGTATCGCTGCGTGCGCCGTCGACCCGGGAGTAGTCGGACTGCACTCCGGACCACCCTGGCGCTGGGCGTGACCATCGTGGTGACGTTGCTGCTGTCCGTCGGGGTCCGGGCGTACGCCGCCCAGACATTCGACGTCCCTTCGGGATCGATGGTCCCGACCCTCCAGATCGGCGACCGCTTCGTCGTGGACAAGCTCTCGTCGACCGTCCACCGTGGCGACATCGTGGTCTTCCGCCGGGCGCCCGGCGACCACGACACCCAGTTCGCCGACCTGGTCAAGCGAGTGATCGGGCTACCCGGTGAGACGATCTCTTCTGTCGGGGACACCATCCTGATCAACGGGAAGCCCCTGGCCGAGCCGTGGCTGCCCAAGCTCACCGGCGTCTGCTACCAGGCGGCCGCCGACGTGCCCACCACCCGGATTCCCCCCGGCCAGTACTTCGTGATGGGTGACTGCCGGGGCGACTCCAGCGACAGCCGGGCATGGGGCACCCTTCCGGCTTCGAACATCATCGGCAAGGCCACCGTCATCGTGTGGAGAAACAACCACCCCTGGCTGCACTGGCTCTGACCCGCCGGGTCGTGGTCAATGCCCGGAGGGGAGCGCGTTGGTCAGGAAACCGACCACCTGGCCGGCCAAGGTCGGAATGCTCGGTGTCACCGGCCCCTGGCCCGTCGGATTCAGTCCGTGCCCGGCGTTGTCGACCATCTGCAGCGTGGCTTGGTCACCGGCCGTCTTGAGCAGGCCGACCAACTCCGTCGACTGGCTCGGGGGAACGATGTCGTCCTCGGCTCCCTGGATGACCAGGAATGGTGGTGCTCCCGAGTACACGTAGGTCACCGGACTGGCGGCCACCAGCGTGGCCGACTGCTGTCCCGCCGCCACGCCGAAGGTCTCCTTCGAGAACACCTGGATCACCTTCGAGTGCAGCCAGACCGACGATGTCAGGTCAGTCGGCCCGTACTCGTCCACCACCGCTTCGACGGCACTCGACTCGTCGAGGTACTTCCCGACGCCGAACGAGGTCCGCTGTCTGGTCAGGCCCAGCATGCTGGCCAGGTGCCCTCCGGCGCTCGCCCCGATGACCCCGATCCGGTTGGGATCGATGTGGAATTGGGGAGCATTGGCCCGGAGGAAGCGGATGGCGCACTTGGCGTCCTCGAGTTGGGCCGGCCAGGGGCTGGCGGGAGCCAACCGGTAGTTGATGGACACGAAGACCCAGCCCTTGCCCACCAGGGCCGGCTCGACGTCCCAGTCCACCGTCCCTGCTCTGAGTGTGGCGTCCCCGCTCACCCAGCCTCCGCCGTGGATGTCGACCACCGCCGGGGTCGAGACCGGAGGCGAGGTCGGTTCGTAGATGGTCAACGTCTGGGCGGTGCCCCCGTTCTGGCAGTAGGTGTAGGTGCTCTCCGATCCGATCAGGCCCGCCGGACCCCCACATCCGCCGGTGAGGGGAGCGACCGCCACCAGCACGACGATGGCCAGACCGGCCGCCGGAAGCCGGCTCCTCGTCGTCACCGGGGACGCGGACTCGATGGCTGCTCTCCCGATCGCCCCTTCTGGTGAATCGGCGCTACGTTGCGTGGCAACAGCGTATGACACCTTGAGTTGGGATCGGAGTCAGTCATGTGGGCGCGAGGAATCGTTGGCATCGTGTTCTGTCTCACCGGTCTCGTCTGGATCGGTCAGGGAACCAATGTCATCAGCAACTCGAAGCTGATGAGCGGGCACGGCCAGTACACGCTGCTCGGCATCGGCGTGCTGGTCATCGGGGTGGCGCTGATCGTGTGGGCGGCGCGCATCCGCAAAGCCCACATCGGGGAAGGGTCCGGCTCGTAGGAACTGTCGCGGTCTGATCGACGACCGACCGCGCGCCCTACTCGGTGTGAGGGGGCCAGGACAGCGACCGGAGAGGTCGGAGCCGGACACCCAGACCCCGGGAGGAAGGATGGCGGGATCGGGCCCGTCGCCTCAGTTCACCGGTCATCCGCTCGACCTCGCGTTCGATGCTCGATCGGAGCTGGTTGACGGCAGGCGAGTTGCCCGAATGCCGCTTCAGTTCGTCCAGCTGGGCTTGCTGGCGATCGCGCTCGAGGTCGAGCTGCTCGTCGCTGAAGAGGGTGTAGTCGGTGACATCGTCCGCCTCGACTTGCAACGGTTCGCCACTCTGGGTCCAGGTCAGGTCCCTTGGTTGCGTACTCATGGGTAGACCATCGGCCTGTTGACGACGGGACTTGAATGACTCGCGGCGCGCCACCCGCCCCGATGACCAGGCGGTCACGGCCGCCGGGCGGGTCTACACTCGATCAGTCGGGAGCACCGGGAAGGGTATGGGAGAGCATCGTGGCTGACGGCATCAGGCTCAACGGGCACCACCGGGCAACGCTCGACAAGATCTTCGCCCACCCGGTCAGCCACAACATCCAATGGCACGACGTGCTGTCCCTCCTCCGTCATGTGGCCGATGTCAAGGAAGGACACGACGGTCGCTTCAAGGTGACGCTGGGCGCCGAAACGGAGACGCTCGACGCTCCCGCCGGCCACGACGTCAACGAGCAGATGGTCATCGATCTACGACGGATGCTGAAGGGGGCCGGGATCGTCCCCGGCTCGACCTAGGAGAACGGGAGCACGAGGCGGAAGATGCTTGCGTTGGGGACGGCATCCCACCCCAATCCTCTGAGCTCGGCCTCGGCCACCAGGGCTCGAAGCATGCGGATGCTCCCACCGTGGGCCACCACGACGACATCCCCGTCCCGCTCCTGTCCCCGGAGATGGTCAAGGAACGCCGCACAGCGCAGGTAGACGTCGTGAAGCGATTCCCCACCCGGGGCGCGGGCGTGCTCGTCGACCACGCGTCCGTCGCTGATGCCGGTGACCGCCGCGGTGATCCTCGCCGTCGGCACCCCTTCGGCGATCCCGAAGCACCGCTCGCGGAGTCGGGGGTCGGTCCGGACCTCGCAGCCCAACCGCTGCCCGGTGGGTGCCGCCATCCGGCGGGCCCGATACAGATCGCTCGAGTACACGGCGCCCACCGGTTCGGCGCCCAGTCGATCGGCCACATACCTGGCCTGGTGGCGCCCCTTCCGGGTGAGCCTGGCCCCGTCGATCTGACCCTGGATCCATCCCATGGAGTTCCAGGTCGTCTCGCCGTGGCGGACCAGCCACAGCACCTGCTTCTGGAGTGCTCGAACGACCATGGAGTGATCATTGCCCATGAACCTAAGAAAGAGCTGAGAGACCACTGCGCAGCTGCTTGAAGCCGCGCCGGTGGGGTGATCGTGCCTCGTCACCGGTGCCGGCCGGTGTGGCAGCATGAACAGATGGACGGAGAGCGACTGCAAGTCACACGGACCATAGCGGCGGACCCCCAGTCGATTTTCCGGCTGCTCTCCGACCCCCGGGGACACGTCAGTATCGACAGTTCGGGGATGCTCATGGACGCCACCGGCGATCCGGTGGCGGCGGTCGGGGACAGCTTCGTGGTGCACATGGACCGCGAGTCGCTGAACGACTACCCGATGGGCCGGTACGACGTCACCGTCTCGATCACCACGCTGGTCCCGGACCGGGAGATCGCCTGGACGATCTTCGGCCAGATCGAGCCACCCCTCGGGCACGTCTACGGGTACACGCTCGAGCCCGTCGACGGCGGAACCCTCGTGACCTCCTACTACGACTGGTCGGCGATCGATCCGGTGTGGAGGGAAGCGGGGATCTTCCCCGTCATCTCCGAAGGGGCCTTGCGGGCCACCCTGGGAATCCTCGACCGGACGGTGACTCGCTCCTGACCCTGCACGGGGGTGATGGCAGCAGCGAGCTCGGGTGTGGGAGCATGGTGGGCGGGGTGATGCAGCCGTGACCGGTGAATGTGATCAGAAGAGCCGGGTTGTGCCGGCTGCCATTGGGCGAGGGCTGACGACACGGGGCAGCCGGGCGCCGATGGCCATGGCTTCCAGGGTCGGCGTGATCCTCCTGGTCGCGGCCACCGCGGTGCTGGGCTCGTTTTCGATGGGAGCTCCGGCCGGTGCCGCCCCGGCCCCCACCGGCCCCCCGGCCGCTTCCGCGGTCGCCACCGCCACTGCGGCGGCCACGGTTACCAAGGAGCCCCAGGGCTACTGGTTGGTCGGTCGCGACGGTGGGATCTTCTCCTTCGGCGCCGCTGGATTCTACGGGTCGACGGGCGCCCTCCACCTCCAGCGACCGGTGGTCGGCATGACCCCCACCGCCGACCACCGGGGCTACTGGCTCGTGGCCGCCGACGGCGGGATCTTCGCCTTCGGTAACGCCGGTTTCTATGGTTCGATCCCCGGGATCGGCCTGGCCCCGGCCGGATCGAACCGCCTGCCCAGGCTGAATGCACCGATCGTCGGCATGGTCCCGTCGGTCGACGGTGGCGGTTACTTCATGGTGGCCACCGACGGTGGGGTGTTCGCGTTCGGAGATGCACAGTTCGAAGGGTCGTGCCCCGGCGTCGGCGGGTGCCGCGGTTCGGCCAAGGTGGTCATGCCCGATGCCGTCGGCAACGGGTACTGGGTGGTGACCACCAACGGTCATGTCCACTCCTTCGGGAACGCCCCGAACTACGGAGAGCCGGGACCGAAGGCCGTCCTTGTCTCTTCAGCGGCACGGACCCCGAGTGGCCACGGCTACTGGATCCTCTACCGGAACGGCGTGGTGTTCCACTACGGCCAGGCGCCCAACTACGGATCCCTTCCCGCCGGTGACGCGGGCGGGTACGACATCGCCACCGCCATCTTTCCGACGGCGACGGCCGGATACTGGATCGCCACGGCGGCGGGAGCGGTCTACCCCTTCGGCGATGCGACGTTCAAGGGGGACATGGCCGGCCACCACCTCAACGGTTCGATCATCGCCGCGGTCGGCTTCTGACCGAGGCGGTTCCCGGTCCGCCTGTGTGGTTCCGGTGACCGCTCAGTTGAACCGTTGGAGGGCGTACCGGTCGAGAATGCGGGTGGCCAACTCCTGTTCCTTCGGATCCACCGACGTCTCGATCCCGAGCATGGCCCGGGCCACCACCAGGGCGCTGTAGGGACCGAGGAGGAGACCCTCGGCCCCGTGGCCGGTGGCCGCGAACACATTCCTCCACCCGGGCACCGGGCCGATGATGGGACGGTCGTCGGGTGTCGCCGGTCGCGATCCGACCCGGGTCTCGACCACCGTGGCCTGGGCCAAACCGGGAGCGGTTCGGAGGCACTCGCGCAGGAGCTGGTGGAGGCCGTCGGCCGTCGGACGATGGTCGAACCCGGCCTGGGCCTCCATGGTGCCGCCGCAGGCCACCCGCCCTCCCGGCCAGGGCACCAGGTAGAACCCGAGGACCGGTTGAACGATGGGCCATCTTCCACTGTCCGCTTCTGGGAGGCGGAGGTGGACGATCTGCCCCTTGAGGGGGGTCACCGGCACATCCACCGCCAGCGGCCGGGTCAGCTCGGACGTCCACGCCCCGCCGGCCAGGGCGACCGTCCCCGCTGGCACGGTCCCCTCTCCGGTGACCACCGCGGTCACGGTCTCGGTCCCGAAGTCGACCTCGAGGTCGGTGGCGTCGGATTCGACGACCCGCACCCCCCGGTGGACGCACGCGTGCCGGAGGGCTGCGTTCAGGATCCTGCCGTCGACTCGCCGTCCAGCGGGATTGAACAGGGCACGTCGTACCGGGCCGAGGGGTGGGAAGAGGCGTGATGCGTCCCGCGGGTCGATCTCCTCGACGGCTCCGTCTCCGCGCTGCCCGAACAGGCGGGCCGCCCGTTCCATGATCTCGTCATCCCCCGGCCGCTCGGCGACGAGCAGCGAACCGACCACGGCGAACCCGGTATCGGTGACACCGTCATCGTGGAGACGCCCGATCAGCGATTGGTAGTGGCGGGCGGCGGCATGCCCGAAGGCCGCGATGTCGGGGTCGGGATCCTGGTTGGTCTCGGGGGAGAGGATCCCGGCTCCGGCATCCGTCGCCCGCCCGGGATCGTGTCGGTCGATCAACACCGTGCCGGCGCCCGCGGTGGCCAGTTCGTAGGCCAGCGACGTGCCGACCAGTCCTCCGCCGACCACCACGACGTCGGCTCCGGGGAGGGTGGGTGCCATGACCGCATCATCGCGGAGGACGACGGGATGCGCACGATGACGATCGGGCGGTCGGTCCCTAGTCTGTTGCCATGCGCCACGCCCTCTTCCTGCCCCCGTTCGGCGAGTTCGCCCGGCCCCAGGCGGTGATGGAGCTGGCCGTGACCGCCGAAGAGGCGGGTTGGGACGGCCTCTTCCTGTGGGACCACATGTGGCGACCGCCCGATGATGTCGAGGACGTCGCCGACACCTGGATCACGCTTGCCGCCGTGGCTGCGGTCACCCACCGCATCCGCCTGGGAACGGCCATCACCCCGCTCACCCGGCGACGCCCCCACAAGGTGGCCCGGGAGACGGTCACCCTGGATCACCTGTCCGAGGGCCGGCTCACCCTCGGGGTGGGTCTCGGCGTCAACACCGGGGGAGAGCTCGGACGGTTCGGGGAGATCACCGACCAGACCGTCATGGCCGAGCGGCTCGACGAAGCACTCGAGGTCATCCTCGGGCTCTGGTCGGGAGAGGTGGTCGATCATCGGGGCCGCTACTTCCAGGTCGACGGCGTGCGCTTCCTCCCCGGGCCGGTGCAGAAACCACGCATCCCGGTCTGGGGCGCCGCCAACGGAGGGTGCGGGCCGAAACCGTTGCGTCGGGCGGCCCGGCTCGACGGCCTCTTCCCGGTCCGGACGACCGACGACCAGCTGGCCCGGATGCTCGATGTCGTCGTCGAGGAACGCGGCACGCTGGACGGATTCGACGTGGCCATGCTCGTTCCCCCCGACGCCGACCTGCCCGCTCTGGAGACGGCGGGCGTCACGTGGGCCATGTGGGCGCCCTCCTACGGTGAGCCGGCCGCCGATGTGGTGGCCTTCGCCCGGGCCGGGCCCGCCGCCCCGGCCCGCTAGGTCGGCCCGGGCGTGGCGCCGTCGTCAGGCCACCGGCACTCGACGATGGCCCCATCGGGCACCACGACGTCGAGCACGGTACCGGCCTCGGAGCCCCGTAGCCGCACCTGGTAACGGCCGGCGGCCAGGGAGCCGAACACGGCGGCGAAGCACGTCGCGTCCCGCAGGTCCCGTTGCCGGACGCCGGTGTGGGTGCCGGTCCAGGGCGCGCCCGTCGGTCTGATCTCGAGTTCCTCACCGGCCAGGGATGCCGGTGCCATCAGGACCGCCGCTCCCCGGCCACCTCCGATGTCGAGGACGACCGTCCCTTCCCCGCTCGGCGGGACTGCGGCTTCGGCAGTGGCGGTGGCCACCGGTCAGACCGCCTTGGTGTGGGCGGCAAAGCCCGAATGGGGGATCCCGAGCCAGGGGAACTGGGTGAGGTAGTTCTCGGTTCCCATGGCGGTGAGGTCGCCGGGGCCCGAGGTCAACCCCATCGAGACCGCTCCGGCGGCCGCGTCCGCCTTGAACGCCGGGTCGACCAGGGGGAGCGTGGCCCCGGCGATGGCCCGGATCTCGATGGTGGCCACGTCGTCGAAGACCCGGCGTCCGTTCGGGAAGCCGGCCGGGTCACCTCCGATCAGACCGAGGTTGGACGGCCCCTTGGTGGTGGGCGGGATGGCCACGTTGAGTCGGAGCATGTCGGCCTGGGTCGCGCTGGTGAAGTTCTGGAACCCGGGGACCACTCCGGCCGGTATGCCGGTGAGGAGAATGGCCAACAGGTCCGCCCGTGCCGCCCCCGTCGCGTTGTAGGCGGCGAGTTTGGGGAACACCCCGGGATACAGGACCGGGAGCAGCCCGGCCAGCTCGGGATGGGCGTAGCGAGAGGCGAACTGCGCGTCCGAGGACGGCGGCTGGGTGTTCCAGTAGTCCTTGGCCGCCAGGGGGATGACCACTTCGTTCACCAGTGGGTTGCCGAGCCGCGATACCTGGATCGGCGGTCCGATGTCGAGATCGGGACCGCTGGAGCTCCCCCACGACTGACCACCGAGGAGCCGGACCTTCTGTCGGCTGGCGGTCGTCCACACGCCGAGCACGGCATGGGGGTCGGTGACGGTGGTCGGTACCGAGCCGTTGGACGTGAGGTCGTTGATCGGGACCTCGATGGCGATGCTGTGGACATTGACCCCGGCGGTGGAGTTGACACCGTTGGCCATCTTGCCGAGGCCGGTGTTGGCCAGTCCGAACGTCGTGTGGTCCTGTTCGAACGGCCTCAGGATGCCGAGGTCGAAGATGGCTCCGAGGTCGACGTAGAAGCCCTCGGCGCGCTGGCCGGCGAAGACCCTGGTCCCCGGGGCGATGGCCACGATGGCGTCAGCGGCCAGCGCCGGGTAGTCGGGGGTCGAGAGCGGTCCGATGTTGCACGGTGGGCACGGCACACCGGAGGCGAGCACCTTGGAATCGCAGCGGTTGTCGACCCTGGTGACCGAGTAGGTCTGGCGTCGGTTCCATGTCGAATCACCCAGACCGAGGATCGGCCCGGTGTTGTAGAGGAAGGTATTCGGGTTGGTGATCTGGCTGGTGAACCGGAACTGGTAGGTGACGTCGGCCCAGCCGTCACCGTTGTTGTCGATGTGGATCTCGTAGAGGACGTCGTCGCCGAATTCGAAGAAGTTGGGACCGCCGTCCGGACCCTGGAGGGGCACGTAGTTGGCGATCAGGGTCACACAGCTGCGGTTGGTCGGGCTGACGAAGGCGTAGAGGTCGCTGGAGTCGGCGACCGGGTCCTTCGCGATCTCGGGGGCTTCACGATGAGAGGACATGATCTACCTCGGATTCTGAATAGTGGATGGTTTGGATGACGTTGTTCGAGGACGTGGAGTGATCGGCGCCGTTGTGGTCAGCGGGCTGCGTTGATCAGGCGGACGGCCAGTTGGCGGTCGAGCACGGTGATCTCCTTGGTGCCGAGGTAGAAGCCGATTTCACCTGTGGTCAGGTCCCGAACGTGGGCCACCAGCGGTTCGCCGGCCAACGAGGCATCGGCTTCGGAGACGGCGCTCTCGGCGGCACCGGTGTCGGCCGGGCCTTGGGTCTCCACCGCGTCGACCACACCAGGGAGACCGGGTAAGGCCGAGATCGCCCCGGCGGCCACCACGGCCGCGGAGCCGGTCTTCAGGAACGAGCGCCGGCTGACATGTCTCATGATGAACCTCCTGGGCGGAAGGGGAACGGCTGACTGGTGCCCGACCGCCGGACATCGATGCGCCCGATGCTCCGTCGATCACGCCTTTCGTCGATCTCTTCGGAGCCCGCGGCGACTCCGGATGTCGGGATGGGACGAATTCCCGGAAAATCTCGGACGGCCCCGCACCGACCGGCCCGATCGGCCCGCAAACCGGGGGCGGAAGTGCACCTGTTGGGTCTAACCTGGAGGCCTGGTCGGCGGCACAGCTGGTCGGGCGGCGCCCCACGCCGGAACGTCGGTACGTTCGGTCCGGGACCGCCATCTATCTGGAACTCGGGGTGATCATGAGCAACCGCAGCGGGGGCCACCGTGCCTCCGGCGCCGGCCGGCATCGCAGGGCGCGGGTACTCATAGCCGTGACTGCCACCGTGGCCGTCGGCGCGCTCGACGCTTCCCCCGGTGAGTGCCGGCGCCACCACTCCCGGCGCTCCTTTGCGGGTGCAGGTCGGCTCGGCCCCCCAGCTTCCCGTCGGGTCCACCCCGGTCGCCCCACTGGCCGCCGCCGCACCGCTCAGTGTCGATGTCGTGCTCCAACCCCGTGATCCTGGTGCGCTCTCCTCCTATGCCCTCGCCGTGTCGTCACCCGGGTCGCCCCAGTACCGCCGATACCTCAGCGAAGCGCAGTTCGTGGCCCGCTTCGGACCGACACGGACGACCGTGGATTCCGTGCGGCGCGCCCTGGCCGGTGTCGGGCTGCAACCCGGCCCGACGACCATCAACAACCTGAGCATCCCGATCCGGGGTTCGGCGGCGCAGCTGGCCTCGGCGTTCTCGACCGGCTTCAGGCGGTACCGGATTCCCGGGGGCCGCATCGCCTACGCCAACACCAGTGCTCCGCAGATGGCCGGCTCGGTGGCTCCCTTCGTCCAGTCGATCGTCGGGCTCGACGATCTGAGCCTGGCCTCCCCGGCCGGCGGCCCGGCGACCCCGACCGATACGGCGGGGGGTGCGGCCGGACCCGACACGGCGACGGGCGGACCCCAGGCCTGCCGGACGGCGTCGACCGACGCCACGGAACTCGGTGCCTACACCGCCGACCGGGTGGCCGGCGCCTACGGCTTCCCGAATCTCTACCGCCAAGGCGATCTCGGTTCGGATCAGGCCGTCGCCCTCTATGAACTGCAGGGATTCGGCGCCTCCGACATCGGCACCTACCAGTCGTGCTTCCACACCAGTACGACGGTCACCACCGTGAACGTCGACGGTGGACCGCTGGCCAACGCGGGCGTGGGCGAAGCCGACGTCGACATCGAGCAGGTGGTGAGCCTGGCCCCGGACGCACGGATCCTCGTCTACCAGGGCCCCAACAACGGCCCCGGCGGGTACGACACCTACGCCTCGATCATCGACCACGACCAGGCCAAGGTCATCTCCACCTCGTGGGGGTTGTGCGAGCACCTCACCGGGACCGTCACCGCCCAGGCCGAGAACACCCTGTTCGAGGAGGCGGCCGTCCAGGGCCAGACCATCGTGGCCGCCTCCGGCGACGAGGGATCCGAGGACTGCCTCGGGAGCGACGGCTCATTCGACAAGACCCAGGCGGTGGACGATCCGGCAAGCCAGCCGTTCGTCACCGGTGTCGGAGGTACGTCGTGGACCGCCGCCGGAACCCCGCCCACCGAGTCGGCCTGGAACGACGACACCTGTTGCTGGGGGGCCGGGGGAGGGGGGGTGTCCAAACTCTGGACCATGCCGTCGTACCAAGCCCATACCTCGGCGCGGGGTGTCATCAGCGCCTATTCGTCCGGCAAACCGTGTGGAGCTCCGGCCGGCAGCTACTGCCGTGAGGTGCCTGATGTCTCGGCGCTGGCCGGGCCGTTTCCGTATCTGGACTACGTCAGCGGGGGCTGGGGAGCCTGGGGCGGAACCAGTCTGTCCGCCCCGCTGTGGGCGTCCCTGGTGGCCCTGTCCAACGCCTCGTCCAGTTGCCGGGGGAAGAACATCGGGTTCGCCAACCCGATCCTCTACCGGGTGGCGTCGACCGATCCGGCCGCCTTCAACGACGTGACCGTGGGTTCCAACGACCTCACCGGACTGCTGAACGGCAAGTACCCGGCCACCAAGGGCTATGACATGGCCACCGGGCTCGGTACGCCGAATGCGTCACTCCCCGCCGCCCTGTGTGCGGACGCCCCGGCCGAGCCGGTGTCGGTGGTCAACCCGGGTGCCCGGCGAAGCCCTCTGGGCCAGACCGTCAGGCTCCAGATCAAGGCCGCTGACACCACCCCCGGCCAGCGGCTCGGCTACCGGGCGATCGGGCTCCCACCCGGACTGACCATCAATGCCACCGACGGCCTGATCTCGGGCCGGCCGACCACACTGGGCAGCTCGGCGGTGTTGGTGACCGCCCGTGATACCGCCGGCCACAGCGCCTCGGTGTCCTTCACCTGGGTGGTCGACGTGGCCATCACGAGTGCGACGAGTGCCAAGGCCACCATCGGCCGACCGTTCACGTTCACCGTCCGTACCAACGGGACACCGAGGGTGTTCTCGGTGACGCCAACGCCTCCCGCCGGCCTGCGGTTCAAGAACCTGTGGAACGGCACCGCCACCTTGTCGGGTACCCCCAACGTCCATGACACCCCCGGTGCCTATGCACTGGTCTTCGAGGCGGACTTCGGGACGAGGATCGCCCCCCACCCGGTGTTCCAGAAGTTCACGCTGACGCTGACGGCGCCCAAGTAAGCGGTCGGGACGGTCCCGTTCCGTTCAGGACGACGCGTCGGGAGTGGGCCCGCCCAGAAACTCGAGCAGATCGGTGATGCTGCGGGGGTCCTGGGCCAGAAAGGGGTGGCCGCCCTCGTAGGTCTCGAACCGGGCTCCGGCGATCCGCGAGGCGATGGCGGCGCTGTTGCGCGGGGGAGCGATCCCGTCGAAACGGCCGCACGCCACGTAGGTCGGGCAGGTGATCGCCGGGAGCCGATCCCAGACGTCATGATGGCGCCGCGCCTCGAGCTGCTCGAGGTGGCCCCGCCGCTGTTCGGGAGTCGGGTCGGGCGCCCGATGTTCGAGGGCATCGACCAGCTTCCGGTCCGACGGGTGGGTGGCCAGCCACTGATCGTCGAAGCGGGTGTCCATGAGCCGGCGGCGCACCGGTGTCGCCTCCTTCTTGTCCAGGGCCTCCAGTTCGTGCAACGGATAGGAGGAACCGCCCTCGCCGCCGGGCGACGTGCACAACAGCGCCAGCCGTTCGATGCGCTCCGGCGCGGTGACCGCGACCTCCTGGGCCACCATCCCCCCGAAGCTGATGCCCACCACCCGGGTGGTGTCCCAGCCGACGGCATCCATCACGGCCAACGCGTCGCGGGCGCAGTCGGCCATGGCATAGGCCCGGGGCGATGCTCCGCTCCTCCCCATGCCCCGGTAGTCCCAGGCGACGAGGTCGAACGAGGCGGTGAACAGATCGAGCAGCAGCTCCGAACCCTCCAGGGTCGACCCCGACCCGTTGCAGAAGAGGAGTGGCGGCCCGGCCCCGCGCCGCTCGTAGTAGAGGTCGAGACCATCGGATCGGGCCACCGACATGGGCCGGTCAGCCCCCCGGCTTCCGGGCCCCGGAGGCGGCCCGCTTCCACCCGGCGTTCCCCATATCCCCCGCTCCTGTCTCTCGGCTTCCCGGCATGGTAGGCGACGGGCCCCGGCCTACGATGCCGGTTCCGGGGCCGGCGCCCGGGTGGAGTGGCGCTGCACGACCCGCCCCGATCGTCGCAGGACCATGGTGGCTGACGCGTCGGCGTCGTTGATGGTGAGGGCCACCACGGCTCCCACCAACGCCACCCCGGCGGCAGCCAGGAATGCGGCGTGGTACGCGGCCAGGTTGGGCGCCGGGTGCCCGTCGACCAGATGACTGGTACCGACGGCGGCGAGCACGGTCGAGACGAGCGACACGCCGAGGGCGCTCCCCAGCTGTCGCTGGCTGTTGAAGAGGGACGAGGCCGAGCCGGTGTCGGCATTGGAGACGGTGGCGAACGACGCCGCCTGCGTCGAGATGATCACCTGGGCCATCGACGCGCCCAGGGCGAACATGAGGAGGCGCATCCACCACAGGTCGGTGTCGAATCCGATCAGGGACATCAGCCCGGCCGAGCACGCCACACCGATGAGTCCGCATGCCACCAGGCGGCGAGGGCCGATCCGCGGGTAGAGCGCCCGGCTGGCCACCTGGGCCCCGACCATGACCCCGATGGCCTCGGGGAAGGTGTTGAGCCCGGACTGGAGCGCGTTGAGGCCCAGCGCGATCTGGAAGAAGAGCGGAGCGGCGAAGAGCACGCCGAGGAATGCGGCCATGGCGATCATCAGTACCGTGCTGGTGGACCGGAAGAGCCGATTGCCGAAGAGGCGGAGCTTCAACAGCGGCCTGGTGGTTCGTAGTTCGACGACGACCAGCCCCGCCAGCAACAGGATGCCGACGAGGAGGCTGGCCACGATCTCCGGGCTGGCCCAGCCCCGATCGGGTCCCTCGCTGACCCCGAACATCACCGCGGCGAAGCCGATGCCCGAGAGCAGGAATCCGGGCAGGTCGAACCGTCCCGGATGGGGCTCACGGTGCTCGGCCAGGAAGATCAGTCCGAAGGCGAAGGCCAGGATCCCGATGGGCAGGTTGACGAAGAAGACCCACCGCCAGGAGAGGCTGGTGACCAGGAGCCCGCCGAGGACCGGGCCCAGGGCCGGGGCCACCGCGGTGGGAACGGTCAGGATGCTCGACGCCCGCACCCGTTCCTCAGGGGGAAAGGTCCGGAACAGCATGGCCATCCCGACCGGGGTCAGCATGCCGCCGCCGATCCCTTGGACGACCCGGAAGAGGACGAGTTCGGACAGGCTGTCGGCCAGACCGCAGAGGGCCGAGGCGCCCGTGAACACGGCGATGGCCAACAACAGCACCCGCTTCGACCCGAACCGGTCGCCGAGCCAACCGGCAGCCGGGATGAAGACGGCCAGGCTGACCAGGTACCCGACCGCCACCGCGTCGAGCGACGTCTCCGCCACATGGAACTGGCGACCGATGGACGGGAGGGCCACATTGACGATGGTGATGTCCATGATGTTCATGAACATGGCCGCCACGAAAACGACGCTCACGCTGATCTTGGGGTTGATGCGGATACGTGCGGCATGGCCGCTAGCCGGCGATGAAGCTGAGCCGGACCTGACGACTGGGGTTGTCGCGGTTGGTGTCGACCAGGACGATGCTCTGCCAGGTGCCCAGCAGCAGGCGCCCGCCCAGGACGGGAACGGTGAGCGAGGGGCTGACCAGTGTGGGGAGCACGTGATCGGCGCCGTGGCCCTGGGCGCCGTGCCGGTGCCGGTAGCGGTCATCCCGTGGCAACAGGCGGTGCAAGGCCTCCTCGAGGTCGTGCTCGGAACCCGAGCCCACCTCCATCAGGGCCAGTCCGGCGGTGGCATGGGGGGCGAAGACGTTGACCAGGCCGTCGCCGCGGGCGGCGCAGAACTGCTCGACCTCGTTGGTCAGGTCGACCACCGTGCGACTGGAGGTGTCGACGGCGACCAGCGAGGAGTCCATTCCCCATCATCGCGCCCGGCGCCGACACCCCGACGAATCCGGCCGAATCGATCGAACTCGTCGACTGGGCGGCCCATAGACTGCCGCCATGGTGCCGCCGATCGAGATGCCGCCGTCGATCGGAATGCTCACGGCGATCGAGCGGGGGCACGACCGGTGAGCGTCCATGTCCACTGGTTCCTGCCCACCACCGGGGACAGCCGTGAGATCGTCGGATTCGGGCCCACGGTCGGCCGCCGGGCACCGGACATCGACTACCTGTCCCAGGTGGCCCGGGCTTCGGACCAGCTCGGATACGAAGCCGTCCTCACCCCCACCGGTACCTGGTGCGAGGATTCATGGCTGGTCACCGCGGCGCTGAGCCGCGAGACCACCAGACTCAAGTTCCTGGTCGCCTTCCGGCCGGGCCTGATCTCCCCGACGCTGGCCGCACAGCAGGCCTCGACCTTCCAGCGGATGAGCCGTGGCCGGGTCCTGCTGAACATCGTGACCGGAGGCGACGCCGTCGAGCAGCGTCGCTTCGGGGACTGGCTCGATCACGACCGGCGCTACGAGCGCACGGCGGAGTTCATCACCGTGCTGCACGGGGCATGGTGCGGCGAGCCCTTCGACTTCCACGGCCAGCACTACGAGGTGGCCGGCGCCTCCACGGCCAAACCGCCGGATCCGATCCCCGAGATCTTCTTCGGTGGCGCCTCCCCGGCGGCCCAGCAGGTTGCCGCCGACCACGCCGACGTCTATCTCACCTGGGGCGAGCCGCCGGACCAGGTGGCCGAGCGCATCCACCACATGCGCTCGTTGGCGGAACGGTCCGGCCGACGCCTGCGGTTCGGCATCCGGCTCCACGTCATCAGCCGCGACCGTTCGGCCGACGCCTGGGCCGTCACCGACCGGATGCTCGAGGCCATGCCCGACGACATGGTCGCCCTGGCTCAGAGTCAGTTCGCCCAGGGGGACTCGGTCGGCCAGCAGCGGATGGCGGCGCTCCACGGGGGCGACCGGGACAAGCTCGTCGTGTCGCCCAACCTGTGGGCCGGCTTCGGGCTCGTGCGCTCGGGCGCCGGTACGGCGCTGGTCGGCAGCCACGAGGAGGTTGCCGAACGCATCGCCGAGTACCACCAGCTCGGCATCGACCACTTCATCCTCTCGGGCCAGCCCCATCTCGAGGAGGCCTACTGGTTCGCCGAGGGCGTCTTCCCGCTCCTTCGGCGCGACGGGCTCCTCGCCTCCTCCGGCGCCGACGATCCTGGACACGGCCCTGGTCGGCCCGTCGTGACCGCCGCCCCCTCCGACCTGGTGGTGGTGAGCAGCGGTGACTCGCCCACGTCCAAGACCCGGGCCCTGGCCAACGCGGCCATCGACCTCGGTGGCGGCGGCCAACTGGTCGATCTGGTCGAGCTGCCGGCCGACGCCCTGCTCGGGCGCCGACAGGACCAGGCCGTCGACGACGCCGTCGGGGCGGCCTCGGCCGCGGCCGTCCTCGTCCTGGCCACGCCGGTCTACCGGGCCACGTTCAACGGCGCCCTCAAGGCGTTCCTCGACCGGTTCCCCACCGACGCGCTGCTGCAGACCGCGGTGGTCCTGGCCGCCACGGCCGGTTCGCCGGCCCACTTCCTGTCCCTGGACACCGGGGGCCGCGCCGTCGTGGCCAGCCTGGGGGGCTGGACGGTGCCGACGGTGGTCTACGCCACCGGGGCCGACTTCCATGACGGCCGTCCCGGCCCGTCACTCCTCGAGAACCTGTCCCTGGCCCTGGGCCAGGCCCGGTCGTTGGCCACGGTCCTCCGAGGGTGAGCGCCACCAAGGCCGGCGCCGGCCACCGCTGCGACTGGGCCGAGAGCTCGGAGTCGATGCGCCGGTACCACGACGACGAATGGGGCGTCCCCTCGCACGATGACTCCCACCTGTTCGAGATGCTCGTCCTCGAAGGGGCCCAGGCCGGCCTGTCCTGGTCGACGCATCCTCAACAAGCGCGAGAACTACCGGCGCGCCTTCGACGGCTTCGACGCCCGACGGGTCGCCCGCTACGACGATCGGAAGCTGACCTCCCTGCTGGAGGATCCCGGCATCGTCCGCAACCGGCTCAAGGTGAAGGGTACGGTGACCAACGCCCGGGCGTTCCTGGCCGTCAGCGACGAGGAGGGATCGTTCGACCGCTACCTCTGGGCCTGGGTGGGGGGATCGCGCGTGGTCAACCGGCCGCGGACCATGTCCGACCTGCCGGCCCGCAGCGAGCTGTCCGATCAGGTGGCCAAGGACCTCAAGCGACGCGGGTTCACCTTCGTGGGATCGACCATCGTCTACTCCTTTCTCCAGTCGGTCGGTGTGGTCGATGACCACCTGGTCTCCTGCCCGAGCAAGCGCTAGGCCGCGGTCCGGTGCGACTGACCCGGTCGCGATGCGAGGACTTGCTGCGCCGCTCGGAACGCGGAGTGCTGGCCACCCGGCATCCCGATCGGGGGGTGGACGCCGTCCCGGTGTGCTTCGTGGTCGACGGGCTGCGGGTGGCCGTTCCCGTCGACCTGGTCAAACCCAAGTCCTCGGCCGTGCTCCAACGGAACCGCAATCTCGACGACGATCCGCGTGGCGTGCTGCTGTGCGACCACTGGGACAGCGACGACTGGTCGCGGCTGTGGTGGGTCCGGGCATCGGTGATCCGGATCGCCGCCGACGACGACCAGCGGCGAGGACTCGGGTCGATGCTCGCCCTGAAGTACCGCCAGTACGAGCACCGGCCCTGGACCGACCTGACCGTGTTCGAGGTGGCCGGGCTGACCGGTTGGTCGGGGGAGGACGTGCCCGCCCCGCCGCCGTGAACGGCCCGGGGATCGACCGGCGGGACCGGCCCGGCGCGGCGGAACCGGGCCTGCGTGTCACCGCCGGCCCGGTCCCGTCGCACCACGGTGGGAGGGGTGGGTCAGTGGCCGCCCCGCCCCCAACCTCGGGGACCGCCGTTGGCCGGCAGCCGGTAGGCCCGGTAGGTGTTGACCCCGGCCGGGAAGGCGGCGTTGAACACCAGCGGGCCCGAGGGGCTGAACTCGGAGAAGTAGGGGAGGCTGCCCGGTGGGAACGGGATCCGGGCCCCGCCGACCGGTCCGGTCGGGCCCGCCCAGGTGTAAGTTCAGCGACAGCCGAGGAGCCGAAACAGAGGGACGGCGGAGCGTCGTCGAAGGTGGGCCGCGTGCGGGGGAGACCCGATGTGTGATTCGTTTGTGGCCATCACCGGCGACGGCGTGATGTTCGCCAAGAACAGCGACCGCGACCCCAACGAGGCCCAGCTCCTCGAGTGGACCGAACGGGCCGACCATCCCGCCGGGACCCGGGTGGCGTGCACGTGGGTCGATGTGCCCCAGGCCGAACACACCCACGCCACGTTGATCTCCCGGCCCTGGTGGATGTGGGGAGCGGAGATGGGCACCAACGAGCACGGCGTGGTCATCGGCAACGAGGCCGTCTTCACCAAGGGACCCGACCGACCGAAGGCCCTGTTGGGTATGGATCTGGTCCGGCTCGGACTCGAGCGGGCGGCGAAGGCCGAAGCGGCCGTCTCGGTGATGATCGAGCTGCTCGAACGCCACGGTCAGGGCGGCCCGTGCAGCAACGAGCGTCCGGGGTTCACCTATGACAACAGCTTTCTGGTGGCCGATCCGTCGGGCGCCTTCGTGCTCGAGACCGCCGGTCGGCACTGGGCCTGCGAGCAGGTGAGCGGATCGGGTCGGAGCATCTCCAATGGACTCACGATTCCTTCCTTCGCCAAGGCGCATGCCAACCCGGTACGGACCTGGGTGGCTGCGGCTTCGGTCCGCCGTTCATTGACCGAGCCCCTGGCCCGCCGGGCCACCGGCCCCGCCGACCTCATGGAGGCACTCCGGACCCACGGTCCGACGGCGGCACCCGGTTGGTCCCTCGTCCACGGCGGCCTCGGTGCCCCCTGTGTCCATGCCGGGGGTCTGCTGGCCTCGAGCCAGACCACCGCCTCGTGGGTGTCCGACCTCCGCGGTGCGCCCCGCCACTGGGCCACCGCCACCTCGGCGCCGTGCACATCGCTGTTCAAGCCGGTCGTCGTGGACTCGCCCGTCGACCTCGGTCCGCCGCCGACCAACGTCTTCGATACCCACAGTCCGTGGTGGAGACACGAACTGCTCCACCGCACCACCATGCGGGCCTACGGGACCTTGATCGCCCGTTACCAGCACGCCCGAGATCGGACCGAGGCGAGGTGGATCGCCGAACCGCCGGCCACCGCGACGGCCTTCTCGGAGAGCGAGCGGCTGGAGCGTCGGTGGCTGGCCGATGTGGCCGGAGCCCACCTCGCCGACGGTCGTCCGCCATGGGTCCGTCGGGCATGGAAGGCCGCGGACCGGGCCGCCCGTCTCGACAAGGAGCTCACCCCGTGACCGACACCCAGGTACTCGTCATCGGAGCCGGCCTGTCCGGCCTGGCCGCGGCCCGGACGCTGCACATGTCGGGCGTGGAGGTGCTGGTGCTCGAGGCCAGGGGGAGGGTCGGGGGCCGGACCGAAGGTGGATTCACCCAGGGTGGAACCCCGGTCGAGCTCGGCGGCCAGTGGCTCGGGCCCACCCAGAACCGCATGTACGAGCTCACCGGGGAACTGGGCCTCGAAACGTTCCCGACCTATAACACCGGCAAGCACGTGATCCAGCTGGGAGGACGGCAGACCCGGATGGCGTCGAAGCGGGGAGCGGTACCCAAGCTCAACCCCTTCGTGCTCGCCGACCTCTTCCAGGGCCTGACCCGGTTCAAGCGACTGGCCGACAAGATCCCGCTCGACCGGCCGTGGACGGGACCGGGAGCCAGAGCGCTGGACGGCCAGACCTTCGAGACCTGGATCGTCCGGAACCTGAGGACTCCGACGGCGCGGACCTATTTCCGGGTGGCCACCGAGGCGGTGTTCTCGGCCGAGAGCAGCAACCTGTCGGCCCTCCACGCCCTGTTCTACGCCCACTCGGGAACCGACCTCGAGGGGTTGCTCAGCACCGACCAGGGTGCCCAACAGGACCGGATCGTGGGCGGATCCATCCGGGTGAGCGAGGCCATGGCCGCCGCCCTCGGCGATCGGGTCACCCTGGACAGCCCGGTGCGCCGCATCGTGCAGGAGCGGGGGCGGGTCTCGGTGACCACCCGGGACGGCCAGGTGTACGAGGCCGATCGCGCCATCGTCACGCTGCCCCCCACCCTCGCCGGACGCCTCGAGTACGCGCCGGCCCTGCCGTCGTGGCGGGATCAGCTCACCCAGCGGCTCCCCGCCGGCTCGGTGATCAAGCTGTACGCCGTGTACGAGGAGCCGTTCTGGCGGGCGGACGGGCTCACCGGCCAGGCCGCGTCCGATCAGGGGCCGGTCAAGGTGACCTTCGACAACTCACCGCCCGAGGGGAACCCGGGTGTGCTCATGGGGTTCATGGAGGCCAACGACGGCCGGGCCGCCGCCCGACTCACGGTGGAGGAGCGCCGCCACGCCGCCGTGGCGTGCTTCGTCCGCTACTTCGGTCCCCGGGCCGCGCATCCCGTCGAGTACCTCGAGCGGGACTGGATGGCCGAGGAGTACAGCCGGGGCTGCTATGGCGCCCACTTCACGCCCGGGGTGTGGACCGACTTCGGGTCGGCCCTGACCGAGCCGGTCGGCCTCGTCCACTGGGCCGGTGCCGAGTGCTCGTCGGTGTGGAACGGGTACATGGAGGGGGCGGTCCGATCCGGTGAGGAGACCGCCCACAACGTGTTGGCCACCCTCACCTGACCCGGCTCACCCCGCGGCCACCGCCACCACCTCGACCAGACGGTCGAGCTCCTCGACGGTGTTGTAGTAGTGGGGCGAGGCCCGCACCACCGACTGCGGGTTCGGCGGGGCCATGTCCAGACGGGCCCCCGTGGCCTCGCTCACCGAGACGTTGATGCCGGCCGCGGCCGCGGCGTCGGCCACCGACCGGGGGGTGGCACCGGCCGCGGTGAAGGTCACGATGCCCGACCGGCGGGCACCGCCGTCGTGGACCTCGACCCCGTCGACCGCGTCGAGGGTGGCCCGCAAGCGCTCGGCCAGATCGTTGACCCGCTCGGCGATGACCCCGATGCCGAGGGCGAGGGCGTGGTCGATGGCCACGCCCAGACCGATGTGGGCGGCGACCGGGACCTCGAACTCGGAGAGCCGGTCGGCGCCCGCTCGGAGACGGTAGTGGCCGGCGTCCTCCCACAGGGCTCCGTTCGATCCGATGCCCGGCGGGCGGAGCCGGTCGGCGAACGCCGTCCGGGCGAAGAGGAGCCCGGTGCCCCGGGGCCCACGCAACCATTTGCGCCCGGTGGCCGTGGCCACGTCGCAGCCGATGCGCTCGACGTCCACCGGAACCTGGCCGAGGCTCTGGCAGGCATCGAGGAAGAACGGCACCCCGGCCCGCCGGCACGCCGCCCCCGCCTCTTCGACCGGATTGATCAGGCCCCGGTGGGTCCCGATGTGGGTGAGAGCGGCCAGCGCGATGCGCCCCGGCTCGAGGGCCGCAGCCAGCGCCTCCAGGTCGATCGTCCCGTCGCCGGTGCTCGGCACCACCTCGACGGTGGCGCCGGTCAGTTCGCACACCTGGAGCAGTCCGAGGTAGTGGCTGTCGTAGGCGATCCGATCGGCCAGCAGGCGCTGGCCCCGGGCGATCCCGCCACCGAGGACGAAGCCCCACAGGGCCTTGGTCCACCCCTGGGTGTCCGAACCGGTGATCACCACGTCACCGTCGCCGGCGCCGATCAGCCGGGCCGCCGACGAGCGGAGCGCGGCCAGGCGCCCGGCCACCAGCACCGCCGCCTCGTACCCGCCCCGCTCCGACTCGAGGTGCAGGTGGTCGACCATGGCGTCGACGGTGGCCCGGGTGGGGAGAGCGGCACCGGCGTTGTTGAGGTGGGTGACCGTCCGGCACCCCGGTGTGGCCGCCCGCTCGGCCTCGACGTCGATGGCGGCGGTCACGGCGACCGAATCTACCGTCCCGCCCGGGCCGGGGCGCCCGAAGCCGACCCGGTAGGGTCGGGCTGGTGACCGGGTTCTTCGAACCGCTGCTCGAGCGTGACCTCGATCCCGATCCCCTGGTCCAGTTCGGCCGCTGGTTCGACGACGCCGCCACCGTGGTGTCGGCCCCCGAGGCCATGGCGGTGGCCACCGTCGACGCCGACGGCCGCCCGTCGGCGCGGATGGTGCTCCTCAAGGGCTGGGGCGAGGCCGGGTTCGTGTTCCACACCAACTACGACAGCCGCAAGGGACGCGAGCTCACCGTCGATCCCCACGCCGCCCTCCTCTTCTACTGGGAGCCGAGGGGTCGGCAGGTGCGCATCGAGGGGACGGTGGAGCGGACCGGCGACGAGGAGTCCGACACCTACTTCGCCACCCGGCCCCGCGGGGCCCAGATCGGCGCCTATGCCTCCCACCAGAGCCAGGTCATCGAGGACCGCTCGCTGCTCGACGCCCGGGTCGAGGCCCTGCAGGCGGAATTCGCCGGTCGCCCCATTCCGCGGCCGGCATGGTGGGGCGGCGTGCGGATGCGACCCCAGTGGTACGAATTCTGGCAGAACCGGGACGACCGCCTGCACGACCGGATCCGCTACCGGCCCGGTCCCGCCGGGTGGGAGATCGCCCGCCTCCAGCCCTGACCCCGGTCGACCCCGGTCGACCCTGACCCCCGGGCCCCCGGGGCGGCGGAAATCGCCGCGAGTATGTTCTGGGTATGGCAGACGAGACCACCCTGGTGAACGATCGCATCGGCCAGCTCCTCGACGAGAGCGATCCGCGGGCGTCGACGGTGGAGGAGTTCCGGTCCCTCCAGTTCGACCTCGGTCTGGCCTGGGTCTCGTTCCCCGAGGGGTACGGGGGGCTCAACCTGGCGCCCAATTTCCAGCGGGAGATCGACCGGCGGGTGGGCCAGGCCGGGGCCACGCCGCCCGGGGCCCGGGAGTTCTTCGGCCTGACCATGGCCGGCCCCACCGTGGTCACCCACGGCTCGGAGGAGCTGCGCCGGAGGATGTTGCGACCGACGTTCACCGGTGAGGAGTCGTGGTGCCAGCTGTTCAGCGAGCCCGGTGCCGGCTCGGACCTCGCCGGGTTGGCCACCCGCGCCATCCGCGACGGGGACGAGTGGGTGATCACCGGCCAGAAGGTGTGGAACACGCTGGCCCACATCGCCGACCGCGGGATGTTGGTGGCCCGGACCGATCCCGAGGCGCCCAAGCACAAGGGTCTCACCTACTTCGCCCTGGACATGCACGCACCCGGTGTGGAGGTGCGCCCGTTGCGCCAGATGACCGGGGAGGCCGAGTTCAACGAGGTCTACATCACCGAGGTGCGGGTTCCGGACGCCGACCGGATCGGCGATGTCGGCGAGGGCTGGCGGGTGGCCATGACCACCCTGTCGAACGAGCGCACCTCCATCGGCGGGGGCAGCGGTCCGCCGGTTCGGGGCTCGGGATCGATCGCCGAAGCCATCCGCATCTGGCAGGCCGACGCCTCGCGACAGGATCCGGTCGACCGCGACCGTCTCACCCGACTGTGGATCGAGGCCGAAGTCCTGCGCCTCACCAACCTGCGGGCCAGCCAGAACCGCAAGGCCGGCAATCCCGGTCCTGAGGGATCGATCGCCAAGCTGATGTTCGCCGAGGTGAACAAGCGGGTCTACGAGCTCTGCATCGACCTCATGGGAGCGGACGCCATGGTCGGGTACGACTACACCATGCGGCGGGCCGAGACGCTGGGTCTGGTCGGCCCGGCCGGCTCGGCCCGGAAGATGTTCATCCGGTCGCGGGCCAACTCGATCGAGGGGGGCACCTCCGAGATCCAGCGGAACATCCTCGGTGAGCGGATCCTCGGGCTACCCGGCGACGTCCGGGTCGACAAGGAGATGCCGTGGTCGAAGGTTCCGAGAAACTGATGCCGCCGGGAGGGGAGCGCCAGCCCGCCGCGGCGCCGGACCGACCCGGGGTGCCGGTCTGATGACCAAGGCCGAGGAGTTCCTCGGCATGGAACCGAGGGGCGACGATCTGCACTGGCGCCTGGCCGTGGAGCCCGAGCTGTGCACGCCCGGCAACTTCCTGTTCGGAGGGTGCGGACTGGGCGCCGCCCTCGCCGCCCTGGAGCGGGCCTCGGACCGGGCCACGGTGTGGTCGACGGCCCAGTACCTGTCCTACGCCCCGAGCGGATCGGTGCTCGACCTGACCGTCACCCTGGCCGCGGTGGGCCGCCGGATCACCCAGGGCCGGGTAGTCGGGCGGGTGGGCGACACCGAGATCCTCACCGTCAACGCGGCGGCCGGTCTCCCCGGTGGGCTGGATGCCGGAGGGGTGTGGTTGACCGCCCCCGACGTGCCGCCGCCCGACGACTGCCCGCCCCGTCGCATCCCGGGATTCACCTCGGCCTCCATCTTCGATCTCATCGACGTGCGATTGGCCCAGGGCCTCACCTTCGAGGAGCTCACCGCCGGGAGGACGGTCCCGGGAGATCCGGTCAGTGCGCTGTGGGCCCGGGTGCCCGGCCACCTCGAGCCGTCGGCCGCCACCCTGGCCATCATCGGTGACTATGTGACCGGCGGCGTCTCCCAGGCGCTCGGCCGGCGGGCGATGTGCCGGAGCCTCGACAACACGCTGCGGGTGGTCCGCCTGGTGCCGACCGAGTGGGTGCTGTGCGACATCCGCATCCAGGCGCTGGTCGACGGGTACGGGCAGGGAGTCGCCTACCTGTGGTCGGAGGACGGGACGTTGTTGGCCACCGCCAGCCAGTCGATGAGCGTGCGGTTCTGGGACTAGGAATGGGACCGGACCCAGGAGGGGATGACCGATGAAGATCAGCACCATGCTCAGCTATTCGGGCGGTTTCCGCCAGGCCGCCGCCGAGGTGGCCGAGCTCGAGAAGGCCGGGCTCGACCTGGTGTGGGTGGCCGAGGCCTACGGCCTGGACGCACCCAGCCTGATGGGCTACCTGGCCGCCCTCACCGAACGGGTGGAGATCGGCTCGGCCATCCTGCCCATCTTCACCCGGACCCCCACCCTGATCGCCATGACCGCGGCCGGCATCGACACGCTGTCCGAGGGCCGCTTCCACCTGGGCCTGGGGTCGTCGGGTCCCCAGGTCATCGAGGGCTGGCACGGCGTGCCCTTCTCGGCCCCGATCGGCCGCACCCGGGAGATCATCGAGATCTGCCGGCAGGTCTGGGCCCGCCAGGCGCCCCTCGTCCACGAGGGCACCTACTATTCCATGCCCCTCCCGGCCGATCAGGGGACCGGGCTGGGCAAGCCGCTCAAGATCATCGCCCATCCGGTGCGCCCGTCCATCCCGGTGTGGGTGGCCGCCCTGGGCGAGAAGAACGTGGCCATGGCGGCCGAGGTGGCCAACGGCTGGATCCCCATGCTGTTCATACCCGAGCGGGCCCGCTCGGTGTGGGGAACCTCGCTCGACGCCGGCACGGCCCAGCGTGATCCGGCCCTCGGTCCGCTGCAGATCACCGTCGGCGGGCCGGTGGCCATCGGTGAGGGCGACGAGGTGGCCGCGCTGCGCAACCTGTCCCGGCCCATGGTCGCCCTCTACGTCGGGGGGATGGGGGCCAAGGGGAAGAACTTCTACAACGACGTGGTCCGTCGCTACGGTTTCGAGGAGGAGGCGGAGAAGATCCAGAACCTCTACCTCGACGGCAAGAAGACCGAGGCCGAGGCGCTGGTGCCCGACGAACTGCTCGAGGCGACGTCGCTGTGCGGCCCGGAGAGCTACGTGGCCGAACGGATCGCGGCGTTCCGTGATGCCGGTGTGACCCACCTGCAGGTGCTCCCCATCCCCACCGGCGGGCAGCGCCCGGTGGACGTGGTGGCCGCGGTCAAGCGTCTGGTCGGCTGAGGCAGGCGGCCGGGCCTGCCCGGCGCCCGGTGGCCCGGAACCGGGCCCGGGCCCGGGTGCTAGGAGTCCTCGGCCCCGTGGCCCTTGGCCAGCTCCCGCAGCTGCTCCTTGTCCATCTGCTCGTGGGCCACCACCGCCACCCGGCAGCCGGTGACCGCCACCAGGGTCGAGTTGCGGGTTCCGCTCTCGATGCCGGCCCGCTCTCCGAGCACCGCCCCGGGCCCGTACTCGGCGATCCGCTCACCGCCCTTCTCCACCCGCACCACCCCGTCGAGGATGAGGAAGACGTCGGTGCCGGCCTCGCCCTCGGTGACCAGGGTCTCGCCCGACTTGAGCTTCCGGAACTTGGGCTTGGCGTTGTCCATCATGTGCACGGACAACGAACGCTCGAGGGCGGTCTCCACCGCGGTGATCAGCGCCGGCGAGTCCTGGTCCCCCCAGGGGGTGAACTTGCCGAACGACTTGCGGTACCAGTCGCGGAAGTCGGTCAGCCCGGTCTTGGCCGCCAGGCGGCCGTCACCGTCGAAGATCCAGTGCCGGGGGAAACGGCTGGCCCCGAGGACCTCGAACTCCGGGTCCCGTTCGGCGTGCAGAGTGAGGCTCAGGGTCGACCAGACCAGCGGGGCCTGCCACTGGATGAACGGACGGCGCCGGACCCGCCGGGGAGCGGGGAGCCCGGTCCGGCCACCGGCCGTCTGGGTGAACCGGACCCAGCCCGGTCCCTCCTCAGGGGTGAGCTTGAGGTCGGGCAGGGCCACCGCCTCGAACTCCCGCTTGAACCTGGCCACTCCGGCGGTGGTGGAGCCCATCAGGCCTCCCCCCGAGTACCCGTGGCCGGTGACCTTGCCGTTGCCGTCCACGTCGATCCAGGCGGACAGCACATTGGCGAACCGGAATCGGTCCGCCTTCCTGAGCGCATCGAGGTCCTCGATGACGTCGGGCGGCGGGTCGTCGTAGTGGGTGAACCCGGCATCGAAGGCCACCCGGGTGGCCCCCCGGACCGCCTCCGAGGGAATCCAGGACAATGAGGTGACCGAGCTCTCGATTCGCATTGTCACATTGTGTACCCGGGAGGTCCGGCTTTCCACTGGACCCCAGGTGGGCTCCGGTCAGCTGCCGGAACCGTGACCCGCATCGCCCCTGCCGGTCAGTCCTCGTACACCGGTCAGTCCACCCGGTCAGTCCTCGGAGACCAGGTCCTCCTCGGGCAGCTCCAGCGACTCGAGCATGAGCAGGGAGTCGAGCTCGGCAGCCATGTGCTCGATCTCGTCGGCTTCGTAGTAGTTGCGGTTCAGGGTCAGGGTGAGCTGTTGCTGCACCAGGGCCAGCGCATCCTCGGCCGCCGCCGCGGCGTCATAGACCGAGAACAGCTTGGCCTGCATGGCCTGGGCGGATACGAACCGGGTCCCCCGGCGCTCGGCCTCGGAGGGGAGGGTACGCAGGACATCCCCCGGCGTGGGGTCGTGGCCCTCGGCATTGGCCTGGTTGACCTGACCGGCGTTCACCGACTCCCCGGCCCCAACCGTGTCGCCGGCACCCGACGTGTCGACCGATCCGGAATCCACCTGCTCTGAATTCACCTGGTTCACCTGCCCGTTGTTCGCTTCTTCGTCATTCACATTATCCATCGGCGGCACCATATTTCCCGTTTTCGACCCTCCAAGTGGGCTTTTTTCGTCTCCCGGTACAACGCCGGTACGCCTGTTCCTCTTCCGAGCCTGCCTCCTGGGGAGGCCGGAGCGGTGGATCCGTGCCCATAGGGCCGGCCGGCTGCCCCGTGGTGGGCCCCGGCCCTCCGGATGTGCATGGCCACGAGATCGGGGGATAGAACAGCACGATGAATCTTCGCGGCGGCGCCGGGACCCGGTCGTGACCCCCACCGAGGCCGTGGACGTGGTGGTGGTCGGTTCGGGACCGAACGGGCTGTCCGCCGCCGTGACCCTGGCCGCCGCCGGTCTGTCGGTGACGGTCGTCGAAGGGGCGGACGACCCCGGGGGCGGATGCCGGACCGAGGATCTGACCGTGCCGGGCTTCCGTCACGACGTGTGCTCGGCCGTCCATCCCATGGTGCTGGTGTCCCCGTTCTTCCGGCAGCCGGCGTTCGACGGCCTGCGCAACGCCCTGTGCCAGCCGGAGGTGCCCTTCGCCCAGCCGATCGACGCCACCACGGCGGTGGCCGCCTTTCGGACCCTCGAGGAGACGGTGGCCGGCCTCGGGGTCGACGGGCCCGCCTACCGGAAGCTGATGGGGCCGTTGGTGAGGGACTGCCAGTCCATCGCCGAACAGGTGCTGGCTCCCCTCCGGTCGGTCCCCGGCCACCCGGTCGCCCTGGCCCGGTTCGGACTGCCCGGCCTGATGCCCATGCAGTGGCTGGTGCGCCGGTTCGAAACCGAGCCGGCCAAGGCGCTGTTGGCCGGCGTGGGGGCCCATTCGATGTCCCTGACCGCCCCGCTCACCAGCGCCTTCGGCACCCTCCTGGCCCTGACCGCCCACGCCGTGGGCTGGCCCGTCGTGGCCGGCGGCAGTTCCACGATCACCGCGGCGATGATCGCCGAGCTGGAGCGTCTCGGCGGCACGGTCGTGACCGGTCAGTGGGTGGGCTCGCTGTCGGAGCTCCCGCCGTCGAAGGCGGTGGTCCTCGACACGTCGCCCGACGGGCTCCTGGCCCTGGCCGGCGATGCCCTTCCCGACCGCTACCGCCGCCAGCTCCGGCACTTTCGCTACGGGCCGGGGGTGTGCAAGGTGGACTGGGCCCTGTCCGGTCCGGTCCCCTGGAGCGCGGAGGTCTGCCGGCGGGCCGGGACCGTCCATCTCGGGGGCACGTTCGCCGAGGTGGCGGCCAGCGAGGCCGAGGTCAACGCCGGGCGCCACCCCGAACGCCCGTACTGCATCATCGTCCAGGCCGGTGTGGCCGACCCTTCCCGGGCCCCTGCGGGCCAACAGGCGCTGTGGGGCTACTGCCACGTCCCGTCGGGTTCGACCGTGGACATGACGGCGGCCGTCGAGGCCCAGATCGAACGGTTCGCCCCCGGCTTCTCCGACCTCGTCGTGGCCCGGTCGACCCTGACCGCGGCCGACGAGGAGCGGCATAATCCGAACTATGTGGGCGGGGACATCGCCGGGGGAGCGTCCACTCTGGTCCAGACCGTGTTCCGTCCCACCATCCGGTGGAATCCGTACCGCACCCCGCTCGAGGACGTCTATCTGTGTTCGGCGTCCACCGCCCCCGGCGGCGGGGTGCACGGGATGTGCGGCGTCTATGCGGCCCGGACCGTGCTCCACGACCACTTCGGGGGTGCGGCTCCCCTCCGGGACTGAGCGCGGGTCCGGCGCGGGCTCCGTCGGGGCGCGGCGGGGTTCCGACGGTCAGGGCGCCGTGGGGCCGGGGCCGGTCAGTCCGTCGGGGCCGCGCCGGTCAGGGATCGGGCAGGGACTCGGTCCGTTCGGGCATGAGGAGGACGGCGCCGCCCAGGAAGCACAGGGCGCCGACGAAGGTCCCGAGGTTGGAGAGCTCGACGTTGCGGACCTGGCCGGTGGAGGGAACGATGTAGGCACCCACCGCCGAGGCGCCGAAGGCGATGGAGCCGACCAGGTTGGCCAGGGTGATCCACCACGCCAGGCTGCGGGGTGTCCAGGCCAGCCATCCATGGCACACCTCGAACCAGGCCAGGCCGCTGGCCACCAGGAAGCAGACCGATCCGAGCGCATCGGGTCGCCAGATGTGGTGATGGGCCGCCTGGGCGCTGAGGTCGGCCCGGATGGCGGTGGCGGTGCTCACGTTGAAGAAGAGGGTGCCCACCAGTTGGATGGCCGTGGCCCACCAGTCGATCTGCTTCGGCCGGTAGACGAAGACCCGTTTCCATCCGCGGACGGGTCCGTCGGCTCCGGCATCCACCGACTCCCGGTACTGCAGGAAGCCGGCCGTGGTGAAGAAGAGCGACCCCACGAAGAAGGTGATCGAGTCGGTCCGGTCACCGACGGCGCCGGCGTAGCCGGGGACCGCTCCGAGAGCGAAGAGGAACGAGCCGACTGCGAACAAGACGGCGATCCACCAGCCCCGGGCCCCTGGGGCCCACCAGGTCCCCGACGGTCCGCCCCGCTCGGCGGCGTGCTTGCGGTGCCGGCGGGAGTCCCATCGGGCGACGACTCCCGTCGGGTCGCTCGTACTCGATGAAGGTGACGAACGGACCGAGCCCACCCCGCCGCTCTCCCGGCCGGACCGACCCGGAGGCCCGACCACCCTCCGAGACCCGCGGCGCACCGTTCACCGCCTCAGTATCGCCGAGCGCCCGAACCGAGAGGCCGATCGCTCTCTGCGATGATGAGCCTGAAGAGACCGACCTGCTGGGCGCAGCCCCGGGGACCCGCGACACCGAGAGGACACCAGATGGAGGCCGGCATCACCGACAGCGCCCGATCGGCCATGGTGCGGGCCGCCGTGGCCCGGGTGGGGAGGGACGAGCTGAAGACGGCGCTGGCCCTCACCGCCGACCCGAGGTTCCAGGCCCCCACGGCCATCGGCAACGCCCTCAACGCCCTGCGCAAGCACCGCGACCCGGCCGGCGTGGTCACCAGGTCCCAGTACCGGGCCGCCGTGCCCTATGTGGCCGCCGCCCTGGCCGACGCCTGCCTGGCCCGGACCATCGAAGTGCTCGGTGATCACTCCGACGACCCGACCAGGGAGCAGTTGCTCGACGCACTCGACCAGGTCCGGGCGTCGTACCCGGACACGACCATCGCCGTGATGCTGGCCACCGTGGCCGACGACGACATGCCCGCTTCCGATCTGTGCTTCGAGATCCTGTCCGACGACCCGCGCTTCGGACTCACCGACGTGTCCCACGCCGAGGCCAGCGCCGAGCAGCCCCGGCCGGCCGACACCGCCCGCCCGGCCCTGTCGCCGGAACAGCGGGAGGCCCGGCGCCAGAAGAAGCAGCGGGACGCCGAGGAACGGCGCAAGAAGCTCGAGGCGGCCCGGAAGGCGGGGGAGCAGCTGCGCCGCGATCGGAAGAAGGAGCGGGCGACGTCCTCAGGGTCCGGCGGGCCGGGCGGGTCCGGCGGCCCGGGCGGTTCCGCGGTGTCCGGCGGTTCCGGGTCGGCGCCGTCAACGGCCCCGGCCGTCGCACCCCGCGTCAACCGGCGGGCCACGCTGACCCCGCTCCAGGAGCAGGAATTCGACCGGCTCGACCCGCTGGCCGGCTCCGTCATCTTCGCCTGGGTTCCGTTCGACCCGTCGGTCCCCGACCCGTCCGAGCTCGAAGGCAAGTCCCGACGTTGCGTCGTGGTCGCCGGATCGCCGACCAACCTGTTGGTCCGCCCCGGCTACTCGGACGGCGGGACCAAGAGCCGCGACTGGAAATCAGTGCCCCTCAGCCACTGGAGGCGGGCCGGGTTCGACCGGCCGACCTGGATCGACGGCGAGACGCTGCGGATCCCCCGCCCCCAGGACCAGCAGCCGGTGGGCCGCCTCACCCCCGAGGACTGGAACGCCCTCTGGTAGGTGATCGACCGCCCACGCCGGCCACGCCGGTTTGGGCTAGTCGGTTTGGGTTTCCGGGTAGGTCTGCCGGGTAGTGCATAGCAACATGCAACCCAGTACGATGAAGGCATGCGTCGCAAGAGTTTTCAGGACATGAACTGCTCGGTGGCCCAGACCCTCGAGGTGGTGGGCGAGTGGTGGACCATGCTGATCATCCGGGACAGTTTCCTGGGCATCACCAGGTTCGACGACTTCCAGGAGCGATTGGGGATCTCGCGGAACATCCTGGCCGACCGGCTCGATCATCTCGTCGACAAGGGGGTCCTGGCCCGCGTTCCCTACCAGGACCACCCGGTCCGTCACGACTACCGCCTCACCGACAAGGGCCGGGATCTCTGGCTCGTGCTCACCACCCTCCGCCAGTGGGGCGACCGCTGGGAGGCCGACGAGGGCCCGCCCGTCGAGATCGAACACAAGGGCTGTGGGCACGTGGCCACGGTGGTGCCGACCTGCTCGTCGTGCGGCGAAACCCTTGACGCCCGCTCCGTGAGGGCCCGTCCGGGCCCGGGGTCGAGGAACCGTCCGGCCGAGGCGCTGCTCCCACCGGCCAAGGTGTCCTGAGCCCTCGGTCTTCGGGCCGATTTTTGGGGTCCTGACCAGCCTGTTCTGTCGTCCATCGGCTCCGCCGGGACCCGTCGCCCCGCTCCTCGGCCACCCCGGTGCCGGCCCCGTTTCGACCGGCCCGGCCCGACCTCGGCCCGACCCGGGTGCTGTCACACCCCGGTGCTGGACTGGCCTCGTGGAAGTGGATGCCCTCACCCCCGACGCCGGCTCGGTCGATGCCCTCACCCTCGACGCCGGCTCGCTCGATCCCGTCTCCCTCGATGCCCTCACCGAGGCCCTCGACCGGCTGGGCCGGGTCGACCCCGCCGTCTTGGCCGACCCGGAGTCGGTCGTCTCCCTCCAGCGGCAGCTGGCCCGCCTGGAGGCGCTCACCACCCGGGCCACGGCCGCCTTCGACCGGGCCGGCCACTGGGCCCCCGACGGGGCCCGCACCGCCTCGGCCTGGCTGTCGGTCCGGTGCCGGATCCCGAAGGCCGAGGCCCGCCGCCGGGTGCGCCGGGGCCGGGCCCTTCACATCCTGCCCGAGACCGAGCGGGCCTGGACCAACGGCGACATCGCCGGCGCCCACGTGGAGGTCATGGCCTCCCTGTCCGGTCCCGAGACCGAAGAGGCCCTGGCCCGGGACGAGGCCCTGCTCGTGGGCCAGGCCTGTCATCTGCGCTTCGACCAGTTCTGCCAGGCGGTGGCCTACTGGAAGCAGCTGGCCGATCCCGAGGGCGCCGACGCCGAGGCCGAAGCCCGCCGGGCCCGCCGTGACGTCTACCTGGTCACCGGCTTCGCCGGCTCCTGGCTCGGGGCCATGACCCTCGACCCGATCTCGGGGGCCATCGTCTCGGCCGAGCTCGAACGGCTGGAGCACGACCTGTTCGAGGCCGAGTGGGCCGAGGCCCGGGACGCCCTCGGCCACGACCCGACCCCGGCCGAGCTTCTCCGCACCCCCGGCCAGCGCCGGGCCGACGCCCTGGTCGAGATGGCCACCCGGTCGAAGAGTGCCCCCCAAGACGCCCGCCGGCCGGCACCGCTGTTCACCGTCCTGGTCGGGTACGAGACCCTGCACGGGAGGATCTGTCAGCTGGAGGACGGCACCGTGGTCCCCCCCGGCGCCCTCCTGCCCTGGCTGGACCGGGCCGACCTGGAGCGGGCCGTGTTCGCTCCCGGCCGCCGGGTCGAGATCAGCCCCCGGGCCCGGTTGTTCGCCGGGGCCACCCGGCGGGCCGTCGAGGTGCGGGACCGCCAGTGCACCCACCCCTACTGCGATGTGGCCGCCCCCTCCTGCCAGGTCGACCACATCCAGCCCTGGGCCCTCGGCGGACCCACCACCCAGGAGAACGGCCGGCTGCTGTGCCCCACCCACAACCGTCAGCGCAACCAGCGCCCCCACCCGTGGTGTGAGCGGTACCGCCCCATTGACAGTCACTTAGAAGTTCTCTAACATTGGAACAGTTCTGCAACCGTGAGCGAGCGTCGCTCGACAACCAGCGTGGAGGTACCCCCATGGCAAAGCCGACCTTGACCACCGAATCGGGCGCACCGGTCGTTGACAACCAGCGCAGCCAGACGGCCGGCCCCGGCGGGCCCGTCCTGATCCAGGACCAGCACCTGTTGGAGAAGCTCGCCCGCTTCAACCGCGAGCGGATCCCCGAGCGGGTCGTGCACGCCAACGGATCGGCCGCCCATGGCGAATTCGAGGTCACCGCCGATGTGACCCGGTGGACGCGGGCGCGCTTCCTCAGTGAGGTCGGCAAGAAGACCGAGACCTTCCTCCGGTTCTCCACCGTGGCCGGGGGCCGGGGGTCGGCCGACGCGGTGCGCGACCCTCGTGGCTTCGCCCTCAAGTTCTACACGGAGGACGGGAACTACGACCTGGTCGGGAACAACACGCCGATCTTCTTCATCCGCGATCCGCTGAAGTTCCCCGACTTCATCCACTCCCAGAAGGCCGATCCCTTCACCAATCATCAGGAGCCGGACAACGTGTGGGACTTCTTCTCCCACTCACCCGAGGCCACTCACATGTTCACCTGGCTGTTCGGCGATCGGGGCATCCCCGCTTCCTATCGACACATGGACGGGTTCAGCTCGCACACCTACCAGTGGGTCAACCACGGCGGGACGGCCGTCTGGGTCAAGGTCCACTTCAAGACCGACCAGGGCATCCGGTGCCTCGATTCGTCGGAGGCCGCCGAACTGGCCGGTCTCAATCCCGACAGCCACCAGCTCGACCTCATCGAGGCCATCGAGCGCGGCGACTACCCCTCGTGGACGGTGAACGTGCAGATCATGCCGGTGGAGGAGGCCCGCTCCTACCGGGTCAATCCGTTCGACCTGACCAAGGTGTGGTCGCAGAAGGACTATCCGCTGATCGAGATCGGCAGGCTCACTCTCAACCGCAATGCCGACAACTACTTCGGCGACGTCGAGCAGTCGGGCTTCGACCCCGGCAACTTCGTCCCCGGCATCGGTCCGTCGCCCGACAAGATGCTGCAGGGCCGGCTGTTCGCCTACGGCGACGCCCACCGCTACCGGCTCGGCATCAACCACACCCAACTCCCGGTCAACGCCCCCCACGCCGCCGAGGTCCACAACTACGGGCGCGACGGTCTCATGGCCGGACACGGAAACGGCGGTCGTTCCAAGAACTATGAGCCCAACAGTTTCGACGGACCGGTCGAGACCGGTCAGCCCTATGCGGCGCCGTTCGAGCTGCACGGCTCGACGGGCACCTACGAGTGGGACCGCCGGGAGACCGACGACTTCACGCAGGCCGGCGACCTCTACCGCCTTCAGCCCGCCGACGCCCAGGCCCGGCTGGTCGACAACATCGCCACCGGATTGGCCGGGGTCTCAGCAGGCCCGGTCGGGGAAGGGATCATCGAGCGGAGCATCGGGCACTTCCGTGCCGCCGATCCCGAGTTCGGTGAGCGCGTCGCCCAGGGCGTCAAGGAACGGCGTGGCTGAGCTGGAAACCCTGCCCGACCGGCTCCAGACCCGCGGATGGCGGATCACGCCGCAACGGCGGGCCGTGATCGGGGCCCTGGAAGGGGAGCATGTCCATCTGAGCGCCGAGCAGGTGCACGCCGCGGCGCGGCGGGCGGTGCCCGAGGTCAGCCTGGCCACCGTGTACAACACGCTGAACGAGCTCGTGACCATGGGCGAGATCAGCGAGGTCCGACTGGCCGACGGCACCACCCGCTACGACCCCAAGGTGGGGCCGGACCACCATCATCTGGTGTGCGAGGGGTGCGGGCTGACCTTCGATGTCGAGCCCATTGGCGTCGAGGCCCTGTCCCTGCCCCGGGCCCAGCGCTACGGCATGACCGTCGATTCGCTCGAGGTGGTCTTCCGGGGCCGGTGCAGCAGCTGCGCCGAAGGCGGCTGACCCGGCCGCAATCAGTCGAGGGAGATCCGGCTGCGCCGGTTGGCGGCGTCCCGCGCCGCCGTCTCCCTGTCCACCGGCGGGCCAGGATCGGGAGCGGGCTGTGAGCTCCTGATGACTTCGAGGATGTCGTCGCCGATCAGCTCCTGACGTTCGAGCAGCGCGTCCCGCAGGGCCTCGACCACATTGCGGTGCTCGTCGAGCATCCGGGTCACCGACGCCTTGGCCGACCCGAGGAGATCCTCGACCTCGGCCCGTCCTTCGTCGGTGGACAGCACCTTGGAGACGATACCGCCGGCCGGGTACTCCATGGCCGCCGAGGAGACCAGCGTGGTGCCCATGCCCATCAACCCGATCATCTGGCACGCGTTGAGGGTGGCGGCTTGGAGATCACCGACCACCCCCGTCGACGATTCGCCGAAGAAGAGCTCTTCGGCCACCATGCCGCCGAACGCGATGTCGATGAGAGCCCGCACCTCGGACTTGGTCTTGGTGAAGCGCTCCTCCTCCTCGGAGTGGCTGAGCAGACCGAGCGCGTCCCGTCGCTTGATGATGGTGAGCACCTCGAGCTTGCGTCCCTTGCCCACCAGCCAGGCCACGGTGGCGTGGCCGGCCTCGTGGGTGGCGATGGTCCGCTGTTCGGCCTCGGTGTACTCGACGGGTTGGGCCAGACCGATCTCCTCGGTCATCTTGGCCTGCTGGAGGTCGTTCCACGAAAGCTTGTCGGCGCCGCGGCGAAGCGCCCACACCAGTGACTCGTCCATCAGGTGCTCGATCATCACCGGCGAGTATCCGGCGGTGAGGGCGGCGAGCGTCTCCCGCCTGGCCGGTTCGTCGAGCTCGGGCTCGTGCGCCTTCTTGCCCAGGTAGTAGTCGATGATGTCACTGCGCCCCGATCGGCTGGGCAGCCCGAAGTAGATGTTGCGGTCGAAGCGGCCCGGGCGGAGTAGGGCGGGGTCGAGATCGGCGGCCCGGTTGGTGGCCCCGATGACCAGGATGTTGGCCGGTACGTGCTTCGGCTTGCGCAGACGGCGGTGGGCGGGGAGCCAGGTGTTCACCGCATCGACGAACGCCCCCTTGACACGCAACGAGGTCGGGGTCTGTTCAAACGACTGGAGCTGGATCAGGAGCTCGTTGACCACCCCGGGGACGCCCTCGCCGTGGCGCGCTCCGCTGCCGCGGGCGGCGCCGATGGCATCGAGCTCCTCGATGAACCCGATGGCACCACCCTCCCGCCGGGCGTGACGGCGCAACGCCTTGAAATAGGACCGGATCTTCCGGTTGGTCTGACCGTAGAACATCGACTGGAAGGCGGACGACGAGACGAAGAGGAACGGCACCCCGGCCTCGGCGGCCATGGCCTTGGCCATGTAGGTCTTCCCCGTCCCCGGCGGCCCCTCGAACAGGATGGCCTTGCGGGGCGAGCCGCCCATCTGCTCGGCGAACGTCCGGTGGGCCAGGAACAGGTTGAGTGTCTTGGTCACCTCCTCGACCAGTGTCTCCGATCCGCGAACGTCGTCGAAGGTCATCGTGAGCTCGTCGGGCCGGTAGAGGATGTGCGGTGAGCGCCCTGCGCCCAGCAGGGGGACCACCAGCACCAGTCCCATGAGGGTGATGAGCACGAAGGCGGGCAGATAGGGATCGAGGGAGGAGGGGAAATGGGGGGTGGGGAAGGTGGCCGCCGGGTCGAAGACGGCGCGGAGCACGAGGAGCACGGCAATCGGGGCCAGCACCATGGACAGGCGCTGCAACCGGGTGCTGCGGGCCCGCCGCTGGTGTGCGCCCACGTCCGTGGTGGCCACCCGGGCCACACCGTCGCGGCCCAACGCCGAGAGCGATTCCGTCTGGGTCTCACGGCCGTCCGGTTCCGACCGGGCGACATCGCCGATCGACGGATCCGACACGTTCCTACTCACCATGGCCTGCCTCCAGTTGGTGAATTCAGGGTCGCGACGCGGCCCCGAATCATTGTCCCGGCCCGAACCGTGAGGTCCGGACCGAGTGCCCCTCTGTCGACTTCGACCACCGCCTGTCCGGCCTGCAACGGACACTCCGGTGGTGGTCCCTGCCGACGATAGACGACCTGATCAGCGTGTGCTCCGATCGCCGCACTGGGTGTGCAGCTGCCGCCGCGGAGTGAGCACCGGGAGCTCGGTCCATCCTTGTCGATCGGCGTTCAGCGGACGGTTACCGGGCCGAAGAGGCGCCCGGCTACCGACCCGAATAGGTTCCCGAATACCCCGACACCGGCACCGGGAACTCTCGGACTTCGAAGTCCGAGAGGATGGTCGGGCACAGGGAGCTGTCGGTCAACGAACACGACTCGACGGCGATGTCGATACTGGATCCGTCGGCCACCGCCGGCATCGACTGCGGGAAGATCACCGCTCCGGTCACCGGTTGATCCCCGCCGGAGCCTTCGAGCGTTCCGGCCACCCCGCCCGGGTCGGTGATGGCGACAACGTCGGGCGTGGGCATCGAGGTCTGCTCGCCGACGGGCTTGGTCCCCGAGCAATGGGCCTCGTACCGCTGCCACGAGGGAATGGTGAAGTACGGGCAGACCAGGGAGATCCCCTGGGTGTTGCCGGTGGTGTCGAAGATGGTGAAGACGCCCTCGGTCCCCGCCGGGGGGATGGTCCCGGGCGGAGGGTTGGCGTTGCCGGGCGGGTAGACGACCAGCCCGCTGGCCACCTGGCCCGAGCCGGTCTGCGAGCAGGTCCACCCGGTGGGCCCGAGCACGGTGTGGACACCGTCGGAGTAGAACTCCACCTTGCCCACCAGGGCGGTCGGTATCGGGGCCAACAGGACGCTGGGTCTCCAGCCCTGGGTTCCGAGCGAGCCACCGTTGCTCGAGGTGCATGCGACCACCGGGAAGGCCACGGCCACCTCCCCGCTCAGCGGGGCGGTCGTGGTCGTGGACGCGGTCTTGCCCGCCGCCGGTTGTAGAGGTGTGGTCGACGCCGAACCGATGAGCGAGCTCCCACAGGCCGACGCGAGGACTCCGACCGCCACCAGGACGGCCAACCTTTCATACCTTCCACCCTTTCGCACCCGGGGCCGCGGCACCGGTGCGGGAATCTCCGTCAGCACCGCTCCAGACGTTAAGCCACCGCCGGCCCCGGAACGGTGACCGTGGGCTATCGCAGGTCGACCGGGCGCCCCACGTGAGCGAGTTTGTCCGGGTTGCGGACCATGCGGATGGCCACCACCCGTCCGTCGTCCACCTCGAAGGCGGTGATCAGGTCGACGGCCCCGGCAATGACGATGGCGATGCCGGCGTCGCCGTTGACGGCAACCGGGCGCACACTCAGCTCCCCCGTGTAGCGGTGGGCCAGGTTGACCAGCAGCCGGGCCACCCGCGACGCACCGACCACCGGGCGCCTGGCCGCCCGTTTCGTCGCTCCGCCGTCGGCGACGCACACCACTCCGGGAGCCAGGTAGTTGAGTACGAGGTCGATGTCACCGGCGGCGATTGCCGCGGTGAGGGCATCGACCACCTCCCGCTCCGAGCCCGGGTTCCGGTGGGCGGCGGGCAGTTGCACGCGGCGCCGGGCCCGGCTGGCGATCTGTCGGCACGCCGCCTCCGACTTGCCCACCGTCTCGGCGATCTCGGCGTAGGGCACGCTGAACACGTCGGCCAACAGGAAGACGGCCCGTTCCACCGGCTTGAGCCGGTCGAGCACGGTGAGGAACCCGAGCCGCAGCGATTCGGCCAGGACGGCGGCGTCGTCCGGGCCGGTGTCCGACACCAGCGGTTCGGGGAGCCATGGCCCCACGTAATCCTCCCGGCGCCGTCGCTCCGACCGGATGTGGTCGAGTGCGATCCGGGTGGTGACCGTGGTCAACCAGGCGGCCGGCCGGTCCACGTCGTCGGCAGGGATCCCCTGCCAACGGAGCCAGGCATCTTGGACCACGTCCTCGGCGTCGGAGACGGAGCCCACCATGCGGTAGGCCAAGCCGACCAGGCGGGGACGCTCCGTCTCGAAGACGTCGGTGGACCCATCCGGTGGTGCGGTGCTCATCCCACCATTGTGCTCACGACCGTGGCCCGTTCACGCCACGAGTGCGCCGGATCCGGGACGCCGGCCCGCGGCCAGGAGGCCGGCGGCCCGACCGCTGGACAGCGAGGCGTCGGCCAGCAGTCCGACCGGTCCCACCCAATCACCGGCCATGGTCACCCCGGGCACCCCGGTGTCGCCGACCGCGGGCCGGCCGGCCATGCCCCCGGTGGCCGCCCGGGGGATGGTGCCGGTCACCTGGAGGTGGGCCAGGAACCTCCTGGTGATCACGTCGCCCGGTTCCACCCCGGCCTCGGCGACCAGTTGTTCGAGCCGGGGGCGGTCCTCGTCGGCGCGGCGGGCCCCGTAGCGGATGGCCGCCACCACGGCCTGGCCTGGGGGAGCCTGGCGCGCGGGTGGTGACTGCACCGTGGCGTAGACGGGATCGTCGAGCGAGAGCACATAGCCGGGGTGGGGAACCCGTGCCACCCCGAGGTCGAGGCACGCCGCGGTCAGGGGCGGTCCGAGGTCGCCCCAACCGGGGTCGGCCGGAAGGAGGCGGCGCACCGCGGCCGGGCCGCCGGTGGCCACGACCACCTGGTCGGCCACCAGCGCGCCTTCCCCTGTCCGGACCTCGACCCGGTGTCCGACCCGGTCGACGCCGGTGACCTCGGTGCCGGTGCGAACGTCGAGCCCCCGACTCAGTGCTTCGATGAGCTGGCTCCACCCGCCGTCGAGGTAGAGCACCCCGCCGTTCGCCGCTACCTGCAATTGGGAGACGGCGGCATCGGCGCTGAATCCGTCGACATCGGCGGTGTACGTCCCCAACCGGATGAGTGTCCGGAGCACCGCTTCGGCATCGGGACGGAGCCGACACGAGGTCAGCCACTCGGCCACCGAGGTACGGGCCAGGGTCTCCGGCTTGATCCGGGGGACCCGGACGAGGAGCGCGGCCAGCTGGGCCTTGCTCCGGGGACCGACGGCGCCGGTCCGCAGCAGGGATCCGGCCCCGGTGGGCAGGACATGTTGGACCCCGCCGGTCGACGCCCGGTAGAGGCGGAGGGGAGGGGGAGCCCCTTGGGGCGTGATGCCGAGCGAACGGAGCACCTTCGACCCCGGACCGGCGGCGTACAGCGCGTGGCCGCCCATGTTGAGGGTGAAGCCCTCACGCTGGACGGTGCGGGCCCGGCCTCCGGGTTGATGGGCCTCGACGGTCAAGACCCGGGCCCCCGCCTGCGAGGCGGAAGCAGCAGCGGCCAACCCGGCCAGACCTCCGCCGATCACGATCACGTCCCATTCGGTTCTCATACCAATATGACGCCGGCCGGGCTCTGGTTGTGACACCGGTCAGGGCGCCGCGCTCGTCCGGCTCACTCGGCCGGGGTGACGTTCTGGAGCCGTACTTCACCGTGGGCGACGGGCCGGCCGGCACTGTCGGTGACGTCGACCAGCCAGAGCTGCTGGCTCCGGCCCTGATGGATGGCGACCGCCTCGACCCGGACCCGGCCCGAGGTCAGCGAGCGGAGGAAGTGGGTCGTATTGGTCAGCCCGACCGCCACCTGCCCGGCGTCCCGCACCGCGGCAGTGGCGCCGATGCTCGCCGCGCTCTCGACCGCGGTCGCGTACACACCGCCGTGCACCATGCCCCAGGGGGTGTGGTGACGGCTGTCCAGGTCGATGTGGCCGACCACGCTGCTGGCGGTGAGATCGTCGAGCACGAACCCGGCGGAGGCGACGAACCCACCGGCCTCGTCGGTCGGGTCCGGGCGGAGGCGGGGCGAACCGGCAACGACGGTCTGGTCATCCATGGCGGCTCCTCGGCACGCGGCGCCCGACGGCGCATTTCGGCTCTGTTGTTAGTTTCATCATACAACTAAGGCGGTGCGGCGACAATCGGGCCGACCTCAGCCCCGCCGGCTCCGGCGTCGATGAACCGGGGTCGAGCCACGACTCGGCCGGCTGGATCCGAGGCTAGAATCACGTTAACGTGCGCGTAAAGCAAGGTTGCCGTAGCGGAAGCCCGGGTGGGCTTTGCCGGACTGCACGACATGATTCGGGATGCGTGAGATCCAAGGTGAGTGAATGGCAGTACTGGAAGGACTGAAAGCCGCACGGGCCGGGCGCACCAAGGAGGCGGACGGGACCTTGGCCGGCCTGCCGGCCAACTACAAGTGGATCGCCCTGTTCATCTCGACGCTGGGCATGCTGATGGCGACCATCGACGGCTCGATCGTGCTGATCGCCCTCCCTGACATCTTCCGCGGTATCGGCCTCGATCCGCTGCAGCCCGGCAACACCTTCTACCTCCTGTGGATGATCCTGGGCTTTCTGGTGATCACCAGCGTGCTGGTGGTCAGTCTGGGGCGGATGGGCGACATCTACGGACGGGTGCGCACCTACAACCTCGGCTTCGCCGTGTTCACCTTCTTCTCCCTCATGTTGAGCATCACCTGGATGACCGGGCACGCGGCCGGCGACTGGCTCATCATCATGCGCATCTTCCAAGGGGTGGGGGCGGCCATGCTCATGGCCAACTCGTCGGCCATCCTGACCGACGTGTTCCCCGACAACCAGCGGGGGATGGCCCTCGGGGTCAACCAGGCCGCCGCCTTCAGCGGTACCTTCATCGGGCTGGTCCTCGGCGGCCTGCTGGCCCCGATCAACTGGCGGCTCATCTTCCTGGTCTCGGTGCCCATCGGGCTGTTCGCCACCGTGTTCGGCTATCTCAAACTCCACGAGACCAGCCCGCGCCGGCCGGCCCGTATCGACTGGCCCGGCAACATCACCTTCGCCATCGGTCTCATCCTGGTCATGGTCGGGATCACCTACGGGATCGAGCCCTACGGCCACCACGTCATGGGGTGGACGAATCCGATGGTGCTCGGCTCCCTCTTCCTCGGGGTGGCCCTGCTGATCGCCTTCTGCGTCATCGAGACCAAGGTCCCCGAGCCGATGTTCCGCCTGCAGCTCTTCAAGATCCGGGCCTTCACCAGCGGCGTCCTGGCCAGCTTCCTGGCCGCGCTGAGCCGCGGCGGATTGATGTTCATGCTGATCATCTGGCTGCAGGGGATCTGGCTGCCGCTCCACGGATACGCCTTCAGCGTGACCCCGTTGTGGGCCGGGATCGCCATGCTCCCGCTCACCCTCGGCTTCCTCATCGCCGGCCCGGCGTCGGGCATCCTCTCGGACCGGTTCGGGGCCCGGCCCTTCGCCACCGGAGGCATGCTCGGTACGCGCGGTGTGCCTGGCCCTCCTCGAGTTCCTCCCCGTCGACTTCCCCTACTGGGTCTTCGCCGTCGTCCTGCTCCTCACCGGACTGACGATGGCTGCCTTCGGTTCACCCAACCGGGCCGGGGTGATGAACAGCCTTCCGGCTCAGCACCGGGGCGCGGGCTCGGGGATGAACACCACCTTCCAGAACTCGGCCCAGGTGCTGTCGATCGGGATCTTCTTCACGCTGATGATCATCGGCCTGACCGCGTCACTTCCCGGGAACCTGCTGCACGGGTTGGTCGCCCACGGTGTGCCGCCCGCGGAGGCCGACCACGTCGCCCATCTGTCGCCGGTGTCAACATTGTTCGCCGCCTTCCTCGGTTATGACCCCATCCAGCACCTGGTCGGTGCCCACACCCTCGCCCATCTGACCGCGGTCCAGCAGCACGCGCTGACCGGGCGCGGGTTCTTCCCCGGTCTGATCAGCGCCCCGTTCCGGGCCGGTCTCCACGCCGCCCTCGACTTCGCCATCGTGGCCAGCCTGTTGGCCGCCGGCGCCTCGTGGCTCCGGGGCGGCCGCTACGTCTACTCCGAGCCCGAGCGGATTCCGGACCGATCGGAGGGCGGCGACCAAGGGTCGGGCGTCTCTGCGGAAGAGGAGCTTCTCCCGGTGGGCGCGACCGACGATGTGTCGGCCAGCGCCATCGCCCAGGTGGAGGCCGGATGATCACCAGGAACGCATCCACCCAGCCCGCTCCCGTCGTCCTCCGCATCGGCGAGGTGGCCAAGTTGACCGGGCTGACCACGCGGACCCTTCGGTACTGGGAGGAGCTCGGCTTGATCCGGCCCAGCAGTTACCGTGGCAAGGGCGAGCGGCTCTACTCGCCGACGGACATGGCCCGGGTGACCCGGATCCGGGACCTCCAGGAGCTGCTGGGGTTCTCGCTGGCCGAGGTGCGGGTCGTGCTCGACACCGAGGACATCGACGTCCTCGACCGGCTCCGGTCCGAGTACCGGTGGTCCGAATCCGACCCCGACCCCGAGCTCAGGCGCGAGTTGCTCGACGAGGCCATCGAGGCCAACGACAAGCTCCTCGTCCGCCTGGACAACACCCTGGCTCGGATCGGTGCGTTCCGGGACGAGCGGGCGGCCAAGGCCGTCCGGTTGCGGGAGGCCCGCCGGGAGGTCGACGAAGGTCCGAAGCACTGATTCACTGAAGTCCGACAGGACCCGACGAACAGGAGCAGCGATTCGATGAGCGATGCGATGAGGGCGGAGACGGTCATGATCCCCGGCGACGCCGGCGACCAGATCGAGGCCTATCTGGCTCAACCACTGGACGGACCTCCGACCGGTGGGGTGGTGGTGATCCACCACATGCCCGGATACGACGAGGGGACCAAGGAGATCACCCGGAGGTTTGCCGTCCACGGCTACCTCGCCGTCTGTCCCAACCTGTACTACCGCGAGGCCCCCGGGGCCAGTCCCGACGACGCCGCGGCCACGGCCCGGGCCCAGGGCGGGGTGCCCGATCCCCGCCTGCTCGGGGACGTCGGCGGGGCCGCCGCCTACCTCCGGGCCCATCCTTCCTCGAACGGCAAGGTGGCCACCATCGGGTACTGCTCCGGCGGCCGCCAGTCGTTCCTCTCCGCCTGCAGCCTCGATCTCGATGCCGCCGTCGACTGCTACGGCGCGTTCATCATCGCTCCGCCGCCCGAAGGCCTCCCGCTCAAGGTCCAACCCATCGCCCACCTGGCCGAGAACCTGTCATGTCCACTGCTCGGCCTGTTCGGGGCCGAGGACCAGTACCCCTCACCCGACGAGGTCGCCGAGCTCGAGAAGATCCTGACCGACGCGGGCAAGGAGTTCGAGTTCCACACCTACGAGGGCGCCGGTCATGCCTTCTTTGCCACCGACCGGCCCAGCTACCGGCCCGAGGCGGCGGCCGAGGGTTGGCAGCGCATCTGGGAGTTCTTCGGACGCAACCTGAGCAACGGCTGATCGGAGATCGTCATGTGCACGTACCAGACCACGACGTTGGCGGTCCGGGGCAGCGGCAAGGGGGCCGGGGGTTGGTTCCCGGTATGCGATGCCACCGTCTACTTCGATCACCCCGTCCACGCCCCCGCCGACCATACCTTGAACATCGACCTGTTGAACCCGTCGCGGGGTGCCGGCGCCCGGGTGGCGATGGAGCTGGATCCCGCGTCGGCCCGGGCGTTGGCCGAGGCCATCCTCGAGACCTTGGCCAACGTACCCAGCGCCCTGCAAGGCCCGGTACCGGGGAAGGGCTGAGCGCCCAGGCGCTGGTTCCCGCCGCTACTGGGGTGGGGGCATCTGCCCGGGCGGTGGGGGAGGTGCGTCCCCGGGTGGTGGGGGATAGGAGGGCATGGGCGGAGGCGGCGCCGGTGCCTGTGTCGGGGGTGGATAGCCGCCGGAGGGCGGATAGCCCGGCTGCGGCGGGGGATAGCCGCCGCCGTAGCCCCCACCCATCGCCGCCGACGGCCCACGGTACTGGCTCGGACCGAGCCACAAGATGTAATAGAAGACCGCCGAGACGTAGGGGATCACCAGCCCAACGGTGAAGGCGGTGCCGTGTCCGAAGCTCTTGGACACGTCGTTGGCCACGATGATGTACACGATGAACAGGGCCAGGGACCCGATGTAGGGGATGATGATCATCAGCAGGAACCATCCCCACGACTTCGGCCGACCGGCCACCCGCAGGAGGACGATGAAGTTGTAGAGAGGAACGAATCCGGCCCATCCGGGCTGTCCGGCCTTGATGAACGTGCCGTACAGGCCCAGCGAGACCAACACGTAGAAGACGAGAGCCAGGATGAGGAACACGACGACCCCGCTACCGGAGCCGGTCGTGTTGTAGGTGGTGGCCAACAGATTTCCCATGGTTCCCCCGTTGGAATCGGTATGCCCGGTGCACTGAGCGGCTCATCCTTGATACCACCTCCACCCCGGAAATGCGCTGATGCCCGGTGGCGTCGCACCCCCTGAGTAGGGTCCCTGGTCATGATCCACCTCTACTCGGCCGACCGGGCGCTCCCCCTGGCCGGCCGAGTAGCCGACATCCTCGAAGAGCCGCCGGCCGATCCGATGACGCCCGAGTGGCTGGCCGTCCCCTCCGATGGGATGAGGCGATGGCTCATGCTGGAACTGGCCCGTCGCCTGGGCGCGGGCGCCCCCGGTGGCGGTGACGGCGTTGCCGCCAACATCGTCCGCGCCTACCCGGGGACCCTCCGGAGCTCGGTGCTCACGGCCGACCGGGGCGACCCCGAATGCGATCCCTGGGCCATCGACCGCCTGGTCTGGCCGGTGTTGGCCGTCACCCGACGGGCGACGACCGACCCCCGACTGGCTGCGCTCAACCGGCTGGCACCGGGTGCGTCCCGCTACGCACAGGCCCGCCGGGTGGCCGACCTGTTCGACCGCTACCACCTGCACCGACCGGCCATGGTCCGGGCATGGGCGGCCGGCCAGGACGTCGACGGATCCGGGCGCCGGGTGGCCGACGCCGCGCTGTGGCAACCCCACCTCTGGCGTCAGGTGCGCGACGAGGTGGGCGAGGCGAGCCCCCCGGAGCGGTGGCCCGGGTTGCTGCAACGGGTGGCCGAGGGTGACCTGATCCTCGACCTTCCTCCCCGGTTGATGTTCTTCGGGTTCACCCTGCTGCCCGGGGGCGGGTTCCTCGACGCGACCCGGGCGGTCGCCCGTCAGCGGGACGTCCACCTCTTTCTCCTCGAGCCGTCGCACTTCGACCCCGAGAACCTGCGCCGGGCCGGCGTTCATCCGCCCGCCGGTACCCCGCGACTCCGTTCCGACGACTCGACCGCGGTAGTGGTGGACCAGCCCCTCCTCCGGTCGTGGGGTCGACTGCACCGGGAGACGGCGCTCCTGATCGCAGATGCTGAGGCCGGTGGACTTCCCGAGCGCGAATGCGTCGACGGGGAGTCCAGCGCTGGTCCGTCGGGGCTCCTCGGTCGCCTGCAGCGCGACATCCGGGCCAATGCCGGCTCGGGTGCACCTCTGGTTCACGACCCCGCCGACCGTTCCGTCCAGTTCCACGCCTGCTTCGGGGCCACCCGTCAGGTCGAGGTGCTGCGCGATGTCCTGTTGCACCTGTTCAATGATCCGGACCTCGATCTGGACGAAGACGATGTCCTCGTGGTCTGTCCGGCCATCGAGACGTTCGCTCCCTTGATCCAGGCCGTCTTCGGACCGTCGGCGGAGGTCGGGACACCCGCGCACCAGGGACCGTCGGCGGCCCGCGGCGCTCCGGCCCTCCGGTACCGGATCGCCGACCAGTCGATCCGGTCCACCAACCCGCTGTTGAACGCCACCGTTGCCCTCATCGAGTTGGTCGGCGGCCGGTTCGAGGCTCCCGCGGTGCTCGACTTCCTGGCCCTGGGTCCGGTTCGTGAGCGGTTCCGTTTCGATGACGACGACCTCAATGACATCGCCGACTGGGTCAACGGAGCCTGTGTCCGGTGGGGCCTCGACCCGACCCACCGGGCTTCGTTCGGCGTTCCCGAGGCGATCCGGACCAACACCTGGCAGGCCGCCCTCGACCGCCTCCTGGTCGGCGCCACCGTGCACGACGACGACCTGGTCCTGGCCGTGGGGGACGTCGCCCCCTACGGAGTGGATGGATCGGGGACCGACACGGTCGGTCGACTGGCCGAGGCCCTGTGGCATCTGCAGCGGCTTGTCGTGGAGACGCGTACGCCCAGAAAGCTCTCGTCCTGGATCGAAATCCTGCGTCAGATATGCGCCGCCCTATTCGCCACCGACAGAGACGGCAGATGGCAGTCAGAAGCACTCGACCGGATCCTCGACGGCGTACTCGGCTCAGCGACCGTCGAGGACGAAGTGACCACCACATCGCTCGAGTTCGTGGATGTGAGGAGGCTGATCGACGAGCGCCTCGAGTCGCTGCCCGGCCGTCCCGACTATTTCCGCGGCGGCATCACGGTCAGTTCCCTGACCCCACTCCGCTGGATCCCCTTCCGGGTGGTGTGCCTCCTCGGGATGGACCAGTCGGCATTCGCATCGACGTCCACCCCCGGTGACGACCTGGCCGCAGCCTCGCCCGAACTGGGTGACCCCGACCCCAGGGCCGAATTACGCCAGTCGTTGCTGGAGGCGGTACTCGCCGCAGACGACCGTCTGATCGTCGTGCGTGACGGGCATGACGTGCGGACCAACCAGGCGGTCCCCCGTTCGGTGGTGGTGGCCGAGCTCTTCGATGCTGTGCTCTCGCTGGTCGATCCGGCGCACCGGGCGGAGCTGGCCGGGCGCCTCGAGGTCGATCATCCCCGCCAGTCGTTCGACCATCGGTGTTTCGAAAGGGACGCGGTGGTTCCGGGGCTGGTGTGGGGATTCGACACCAGGAGTCTGGATGGGGCGCGGGCCCGCCGTGGTCGGGTGTCCCACCGGCCGCCCTTCCTGGCGGCACCGCTCGAGCCGGTGGACGCCGACATCGTCGAACTCGATCAGCTCCGGCGGTTCTTCAGGAATCCCTCCGCCTTCTTCGTGGCTCAGCGTCTCGGGGCCAGACTGGCCGAGGCCGAAGAAGAGCTTTCGTCGGTCCTCCCCGTGGAGATCTACGGATTGGGGCGCTGGCAGGTGGCCACCCGCATGCTCGATGCCCGGATGGGTGGCATGTCGACCGATCAGTGGAGGGCTGTCGAGCGGGAACGAGGGACACTGCCACCGGGTCTGCTGGAGGGCTCGGCGGTCGAGGCCATCGCACTCGATGTCGACGCCCTGGTGGCCGCCGCCGCGGCACGGGGCATCGGGCGTGGTCCGGCCGAGCCGTTCGAGGTCGACGTCGAGCTGGCCGACGGTAGGCGAGTCGTGGGGTCGGTACCCCTCCGACTCCAGGGTGCATGGAGCGGGCCCGCCCGGGTGGGGTTCTCCGTTCTCAAGCCCGAATACCGGATTCAGGCCTGGCTCGACCTGATCTGCCTCGGAGCCGCCGATCCGTCCGAGCGGTGGCGCTCGGTGGCGTTGGGCAGGCCGGAGAAGACCGGTCAGCCGGCCGACGCCTTCGACATCGGGATGGCCGGTGACCCACCCACCTGGTCGGCGACCGCCCGCGAGGCGCTGGCGGTGGCGGTCGACTGCTTCCTGAGGGGGATGCGCGAGCCCATCCCCTTCTTCCCCGTCCTCTCCTATGCGGTGCACCGCGGCGTGGCCACCCCGGCCAGTTGGCTCACGACGTTCCCCTACCAGGAGGGTGGCAACCCGTCCGTGGTGCTGGCCCACGGGCGGCTCGGGTTCAACGAGGTCATGAGCCTCCCGCCCCGGGCCGGCGACCCGGGCGATGGCCCCGACCGGGTCTCCCGGTTTGCCGGCTATCTCTTCGGGGCCATGGACGACACGACCCGAACGTGGACGGCCCTATCGGCGGAGTCACCGGCCCCGCCCGCCGGACCGCCATGACCACCACATCCGACATCACCTTCGCCGTCGATGACGACCTCCCCGAGCGTGGATTGGCCATCGAGGCCAGCGCAGGCACGGGGAAGACCTACGCGCTCGCCGACCTGGCCACCCGGTACCTCGCCGAGTCGGACATCTCGGCCTCCGAGTTGCTGATCGTCACGTTCACCCGTGCCGCCACCAACGAGCTCAGGGCGCGGGTCCGCGAGCGGCTGATCGAGGTGGCGGACCGACTGGAGCCCGGGCACCCCGAGGTCGGGGACGACGTGGTCGCCCGCCACCTGGCTTCGGGGGACGTGACCCGACACCGGGCCCGTCTCCGGACCGCCATCGCCGAATTCGACGCCGCCACCATCACCACCATCCACGGATTTGCCGCCCAGGTCCGCAACGCCCTCGGGGTGACCGGCGGCGTGGACCCCGACGCCCGACTGGTCGAGGCGGTCGACGACCTGAGAAGGCAGACCTGTGCCGACGTCTTGGCCGCGGCCGCCATCGGTGAGGGTTCCGCCGACGATCTCCCCACCTTGAAGGATCTGGTCGAAGCCACCGGACAGGCTGCCGGGCGACCGGATCTGGTTCTCGAGCCGGCGGGGGAGGACCGGGCGCCTCCCGCGGACAGGTCGTCCTGAGGAATCTGGTGGTCGAATCGGTGACACGCATCGCGCAGCGTCGGAGCATGTCCGGCTCCATCAGTTTCGACAGCGTGCTCACCGATCTGTCCAACGCGCTGACCGGCCCACACGCGACGGCCGCCGTCGAGTCGCTCCGCAGCCGGTTCAAGGTGGCGTTGATCGACGAGTTCCAAGACACGGATCCAGTCCAGTGGAGGATCTTCAGGACGCTCTTCGGTGACGGTTCCGCCGGCATCTCCCTGGTGCTGGTGGGCGATCCCAAACAATCGATCTACGGGTTCCGGGGCGGGGACATCGAGACCTATATCGCCGCCGTGGGTGACAGTGCGCGCATCGAGCGGCGGTCGATGCGGTTCAATTGGCGGTCGGACACGGCGATGCTCGCCGCCCTCGACGCGCTCTTCAGTGGAGCGACATTCGGAGACGAGTCCATCGCCTTCGTTCCGGTCACCGCGGCGCGGACGTCCCAGGACCGTCACATCGACGGGCCGGACCAACAGCCGCTGGCTCCGGTGTCGATGCGCCTGGCGGTGGGCGAAGGGATCACCCGGACCAAGTCGAGGGGCGAGGTCGTGGTCGGCGCGGCCGCCGACACCATCGATCAGGATCTGGTCCTTCAGATCCGCGACCTCCTCGACCACGCCGCCCTACCGGGGGGCACTGAGGATGCTCCGACCCGGCCCGTTCGGCCCCACGACATCGCCGTCCTGGTCAACACCAACGACCAGTGCAGTGCCGTGCAGGCGGCGCTGACCGCCCAGGGGGTCCCGGCCGTCGTGGCCAATGCCGGGAACGTCCTGGACTCCCCGGCCGCCGATCAGATGCGGTGGCTGCTGCACGCCATGGCCCGCCCCTCCGACCCCCGGCGGGCCCGCGCCTACGCCCTGTCCTGGTTCGGTAGTTGGAGCGCTGAGCAGGTGGCCACCGCGTCGGATTCCGGACTGAACGACATCCAGGAGAACCTCCGCGACTGGTCGGAGCGGTTGGCCACCCATCCGGTGGCCGACGTGCTGGCCCGGGTCTGGTCGACCAGCGGCGTCGCCGCCACGGTGCTGCGCTCGCCGGACGGGGATCGGGACATGACCGATCTCGACCACCTGGCCGAGCTCCTCCAGGGTTCCACCCCGACCGGCCGCTCGAACGTGGCCGGGCTGCTGGCCGCTTTGGACAGCGCATCGGGCGCCGACACCGACACCGAGGTCGATGGAGACGTGACGGCACGGCGTATCGAATCCGAGGCGGAGGCGGTTCAGGTCATGACGGTGTGGACAGCCAAGGGACTCGAGTTCCCCATCGTCTGCCTCCCCTCACTCTGGCGCCGGACCGGTGGCAGCAGCCCGGTGATCTACGTCGACCCGGACAGTGGAGAAAAGATCTTCGACGTGGCCAAAGGTCGGACCTGGCCCGACAAGGAGGGGGCGAAGCACAGGAAGGACTTGGCGGCGACCGCACTGGCCGGCGAGCAGATGCGCCTGCTCTACGTGGCCCTGACCCGGGCCCAGCACCACACCATCCTGTGGTGGGCGAACGGTCAGAACAGTGCGAGGACGGCGTTGGCCCGTGTGCTCTTCGGCGGTCGGGGCACGACGGTCGAAGGCGCCGCCCCCCTCGGTACCCCGGTGTCCGTCCCCGGGGACGACGGCATCGTTGCCTCGCTGGCACCCCTGGTCGCCGCCTCCGCCGGCACCATCGCGGTCGACACCATCGACCACCACCCGGAGCCGCCCGGCCGTTGGGTCGACGGTGACTCCCCCAAGGACGGCAAGTCCCTGGAGGCGGACCGACTCATCACCACGCTCGATCGGGCCCGGCGCAGGTGGTCGTTCACCGCCCTCGCCGACCAGGCCACCGTGGCGATATCCGATCCCTACGATCTGTCGCTGGGGGATGCGGGGGCCTCCGACGAACGGTCAGGCGATCTGGACGGGTCCGACGAGGGAGATCGCATGGCCGCAGGGGCGCCGTCCCCGGTTCCCGCGGACCTCGATGGCGCCGGCCCCCTGGCCCGCCTGCCCGCCGGAAGCGTCTTCGGCACGCTCGTCCACGCGGTACTCGAACGCATCGACTTCAGCGCCGAAGCGCGTGTACCGGGCGGGGAGCTCGGTCCGGTCGTCGACCGCCAGTTGGCGTCGTACCCGGTGGACCTGACGCCGGTCGACGAACCCGCCGCCGCCACCGGCGACGGGCGCCGGTTGCTGGTCGAAGGACTCGGGATGGCCATCCGGACTCCGCTCGGACCGCTGTGTCATCACCGACGGCTGGCCGACGTGGGACCCGGTGACCGACTCAACGAGATGGCCTTCGACCTGCGCCTGGGAGAGGCCGGCCGGAGGGCCACTGTGGCCGACCTGGGCCGGGTGGTGATGGCCCACCTCGACCCGGTCGATCCGTTACGGAGCTGGGCCGACGGGTTGGCCGGTGGGGCCATCGACGTCGAGCTGGCCGGCCACCTCACCGGGTCGATCGACCTGATCCTCCGCCTCGCCGACCGCGGGACACCGCGCTTCGTGGTGGCCGACTACAAGACGAACGCGCTGACTCCCCGCGGGGGTGTCCCCGCATCCGGCGACTACCACCCGACGCGCATGGGCGAGGCCATGGTCGAGCACGACTACCCGCTGCAGGCGCTGCTCTACTCGGTGGCCCTCCACCGGTACCTGCGGTGGAGGCAGGCCGGCTACCGGCCGGCCGACCACCTCGGAGGCGTGGTCTACCTGTTCGTCCGGGGCATGACCGGGCCCGACGTGGCGGTGAGCGACAACCACTCCCACGGGGTCTTCGACTGGGCGGTCCCACCGGCACTGGTGGTCGCCCTCAGCGATCTCCTCGACGGCCGGGCCGTGACGGAGCTCGCGTGATGAGCCCGGCTGCGGTGGACGGGCGGCGGCCGGTGGTGCCGGACCAGGTGGCCGTCCTGGCACCGTTCGTCGAGGCCGGCGTGTTCGGCTCGTTCGAGGTGCAGCTGGCCACGGCCATGGTCCGGCTCCAGCCCGATGTCGACGACCGGGTCGTCCTGGCCCTGGCCGTCGCGGCCCGGGCGCCCCGCTTCGGTCACGTCTGTGCCGACCTTTCCCGCCTGGACGAACAGATCGTCGAGGCGGACGAGTCGGCCCTCGTCGGAACGCTCCCGTGGCCCCCATCGGCGAGGTGGGTGCGGGCGCTCGAGCAGTCGCCATTGGTGCAGGACCCCGGTGCTCTGGCGCTCGGCCGGGTGCGCCCCCTGGTGTGGGACGGCGACCGCCTCTACCTCGAGCGCTACTGGTACGACGAGCGGGCCGTCGCCGCCGACCTGACCCACCGGGCCCGGGCCGGCCCACCGGAGGTCGGTGACGGTTACACCGACGCTCTCGAAGCCGTCCTCGACGACCTGTTCGATCCGGCCGGAGGCGGTGAACCCGACCTGCAGCGGACCGCGGTCCGGCGGGCGATGACCTCGGGGGTGTCGATCATCGCCGGGGGACCCGGCACCGGTAAGACGCACACCGTGGCCCGCCTCCTGGCCGTGGGCCACCGGCTGGCCGCCGAGCGAGGTCGCAAACTCGACGTCGCCCTCGCCGCCCCGACCGGCAAGGCGGCCCAACGGATGAGGGACGCCGTGCGGGCCGAGGTGCCCGGCCTGGTCGGCAGGAGCGCGGTCAGCGAGGGGGTGGCCCGGACCTTGTCCAGTACCGACGCCACCACCATCCACCGGCTCCTCGGGTGGGTTCCCGGTCCGAGGTTCACCCACGACCGCCATAATCCGCTCCCGTGCCAACTGGTGATCATCGACGAGACCTCGATGGTCTCGCTCCCTCTGATGGCCCGGCTGCTCGACGGGTTGAGGCCCGAGGCACGGCTGGTGCTGGTGGGGGATCCCTACCAACTGGCCAGCATCGAGGCGGGAACGGTCCTCGGGGACCTGGTCGGCCCGGGCGGAGAGTCGAGCGCGGCCGACGCCCCCGAATCGTCGCCACTGGCCGGACGGGTGACCGTGCTCCGGCGCATGCACCGGTTCGGTGCCGACTCCGCCATCGCCGCGCTGGCCGAGACGATCCGGCGGGGGGATGCCGATGCCGTCGTGGACATCCTCGGCGCCGGGCATCCCGACCTCCGATGGGTAGTCGACTCCGACGGTCCCGGTGTCGACCAGGTCCGGGGTCAGTTGGTCGAGGCGGGTGTGGCGATGGCGGTGAGCGCGCTGGACGGTGATGTGGATGCGTCGCTGGCCGCGGCCGGGCGGATCAAACTACTGGCCGCCACCCGGCACGGGCCGCTCGGGATGTACGACTGGGATGACCGGATCGAAGCCGACGTTGGCGCTGCCATCCCGCAACTGCGGCGGGCTCGGCGTTGGTTCGTCGGTCGACCGATCATCGTGACGGGAAACGACCGAATCAACAGAGTGGCCAATGGAGACGTGGGGGTGGTGATCAAAACCGACGACGGGATGGAGGTGGCCTTGCTGTCCGAGGGGGGCGTGCGCATGGTGGCTCCCTCGAGGCTCGACCGGGTCGAGAGCTGGTGGGCCATGACCATCCACAAGAGCCAGGGTTCCGAGTTCCCCCATGCGGTGGTGTCCCTACCGTCGGCTGGGTCCCCGATACTCACCCGGGAGTTGCTCTACACCGCGGTGACCAGGGCCAAGGATCAGTTGACCGTCATCGGGAGCGAGTCGTCGATCCGCTCCGCCGTCGACCGGCCGGTGGCCCGAGCCTCGGGTCTCGGACCGCGTCTCTGGCCCCGGTGACCGACGGTCTCGCCGCCGACGGAGCCCCTGGGCAGTCCGACGTCCGGCGTGATCCGACGTGATCCCAGCACAGGGTGGGATCATGTGCCGATGCCTGGTCCCGGCTGGATCGTCGTCTTGAACGGAGCGCCGCGGTCGGGAAAATCCAGCATCGTCGAGGTCATCCAAGACAGCTTCGAAGGACCATGGATGAGCCTGGGCGTCGATGTGGCCAGTCGCCACATGACGCCACCTCACCTTCGACCCGGGATCGGTCTGCGCCCCGGCGGGGAACGGCCCGATATCGAGGCCGTGATCCCATCGCTGTATGCGGCCCTGTACGAATCGGTCGCCGCCCACAGTCGTCACGGCCTGAATGTGGTCGTCGACGTCGGTCACCATGACGCCTACTCGACCGCGCTCCACATCCTCCGGGACGCCGCCGTTCGGCTCCGTGATCTTCCCGCGTTCCTTGTCGCGGTTCATTGCCCGATCGAGGTCATCATGGAGCGACGGAATGATGCACAGACCAGCGGAGCCGGACACTATGTCGTAGGTACGGCGGCCGATCCGGTACCCCTCGAGGTGCGGCGTTGGCAGGAGGAGGTCCATGTACCGGGCATCTATGACCTCGAGCTGGACACCTCGGTCCTGACTCCTGTCCAGAGCGCCCAGTTGATCAGGGATCGATTAGGAGGACCGCCGCCCAGGGCCTTCGGCCTGCTGGCTGAGGAGACGCCGTGAAGGCCTTCGTCGTCGTGGTTTCGGTGGTGTGCGCCATCGGTCTGGCTGGGTGTTCGGGCTCCGGGGTTCGCTGCACCGCCGCCCCGGCCGGACGCCTCAGGAACCGTGTGGCTGTGCCGACCGGGGCTTCCCCACGATCCGTGCACGGCCTCGCTGAGGACCACGGTGGTCGACTCGGACGGAGCGACCCACGTCGTGGAGGACGAACCGGCTCCCGATCCACCGATCGATTGCTTCTACGTGTACCCCAACGTCTCCCGGCAGCGGACCGACAACGCCGATCTCGACATCGAGCCGCAGGAGACGGCGATCGCCGAACTCGAGGCGTCGCCGTTCTCCCGTGTGTGCCGTGTCTATGCCCCGATGTACCGAGAGGACACCGGGAGGAGCAGTGGGGACGGACCTGAGCAGATCGCGGAACACAGCGTGCAGGCGGCTTGGCGGGACTACTTGGCTCACGACAACAAGGGACGGGGCGTGGTACTGATCGGGCATTCGGAGGGTGCTTTTCAACTCGGCCAACTCATCATCGACCAGATCGAACACAACCCGAAGGTTCGCCCCCTCCTGGTATCGGCGGTGCTGACGGGAGGGAACCTACCCGTCCGGTCGAACGGCACCCTCTTGTTCGACGACCAACAGATCCAGCCCTGCCGATCGGACGACCAGACCGATTGTGTCGTGGGCTACGACGCCTACTCGAAAACGCCTCCTTCCGACTCGCGCTTCGGTCGGCAGCCAAAGATGACGTATGAAGGCTCGGCGTTGCGGACGCTGTGCACCAACCCTGCGTCCCTCTCCGGCGGAACCGGCGCGCTGCTGTCCCTGTATCGCACCCACCTCCCGACAGAGCAGGTCGAGGGAAGCACCGCGGAGGGTATCTTCGGCTCTCGTCCACCCACCTCATCGACACCGTGGATCGAGTATGACGGCGGGTACTCGGCGCAGTGCGTGACGAGCAACGGCGCGACGGTCCTGTTGGTCGACTCCCATCGTGGGGCACCGGCGCTGACGGCGCCGAGGACGACCTGGGGATTGCACGTCGACGATCCCAATCTTGCCCTCGGCAACCTGGTCGCCATCGTCCGATCCGAAGCCTCGGCCTACGTCGCTCAGCGTCCCGTACCGCCCCCGGCCTGAGCCACTCCGGACCACTTCGGTGGCGCGAAGGCGGGCCGACGAGGCGTTCTCAGTCCTGACCCCGGGCGTCCCGCAGCAGCCACCGGACCAGGTCGGGCGGGGCCAATTCCGCCACCCGGCTCCGGTAGCCGGCCAGCTCGTCGGCACTGAGCTGTGCGGCGCCCTCACCCGACGTCCCCCGCCGGAAGAACGCGGCCCGGTCCTTCAGGATCCCTGACGGATCGGGTGCGATCCGATCGACACTGGCCCGCATGGCGTCGAAGCTGGCGGCGTCGATCAGGTCCGGCCACACCCGGTCGGGCACACGGATGGCGAGCCGGCCGGCCAGGCGCCGCATCTCGCCTCCGAGGTCGGCGCAGAGGTCGTCATAGTGCACCAGCACGATGTTGGATTGGTGACGCCGTTGCCACGCATCGGTGAAGTGGGCCAGCACCCCGGGCAGTGAGTCGAGCTGCTGCCGCGGGTCGGCGTCCTCTCCGATCCACGACAGGAGCCATCTGTGCAGCGGCGGCCGGGGCTTCGGCGGTGCCTCCGGTTCGGGCTGGCCCAGGAGCTGTCGGATCCGCCCGCGGTCGAGGTTCTCGCCCTGGTGGAAGAGGGACACCGCCATGTCGAGGGGATCCCGCATGGCCACGACGTAGGTGCACCGCGGCTCGATGGGGATCCCGTCGAGCGGGGTGTGGGTCTTGATGAACCGGCGGTGTCGCTGGGCCGCGAGCTGGGCGTACACCGCGTCCCGGGGAGCGATCAGCCAGTCGAGCCAGGGGGACAGCCGGGACAGCGGTTCGGGTAGCTCGGTGCGTTGGAAGATGAGGAGGGCGCAGATCATCTGGACCCAGGTGGTACCGCTCTTCGAGCGCGTGCTGATGACGATGTCGCCGGGGCGGAAGGGGAAGCCGAGCCAACGGCTGCTGTCCTCGTCGGGTGATCGGTATCGGACGGGCGGGTTCAATCCGAGGGTGCCGGACGCGCCGAGACGGCCTTCGGCACCATGTCCAGCGAAAACACCTCGAAGGGATCGTCGAATCCCTTGAGCAGTCGGCGTCCCGCCGGGCGGAAGGCAAAGGGGCTGCCGGCCGACGATGCGGTCGCCCCGTCGACCAGGACCTCGCCGGGCACGGCCAGCTCGGCCAGACGCGATGCCAGGTTGACCACCGTTCCGTAGTAGTCGCCGTGCCGGGTGATCACGTCCCCGAAGGCCACCCCGCCACGAGGCTCGATTCCCTCGGAGTAGGCGGCGGTGATATCACGGGCGATGGCGCACCCGGCTCCGGCGTCGAGGGCGACGAACATGACCTCGTCGCCGATGTGCTTGACGATTCGGCCGTTGTGCCCGGACGCCACCTCGAACGCCTTGGCCTCGAACTGGCTGATCAGCCCGAGCAGCTTGGCCGGCGCGGTCCGCAGGGAGAGGGGTGTGAAGCCGACGAGGTCGACGAACCCCACCGCCAGGCGGTGCAGGGACCGGTCGCCCACGCCCGACTGGGCGGCGCGCTGGCGAAGGATGGCGTCGCGCATGTGGTGGGAGAAGATGGTCCCCATCGAATCGCCGAGCCGCATGGCCGCCGAGGTGACATCGGCCATCTGCTGGGCCCATACCCCGATGTCGACCTCGGGGACGTCCATCTCCGGTTCGACCGTCTGGACGTAGACGGCGACCGCCGCCTCCGCCACCCGGGTGAGCGAGCTGCCCAGCACCCGCAGCAGCTCTTCGCCGTGTGACCCGACGGGGTTGGTGTCGATCATGAACCCGGTGAACTCGGCGTCCCGCTCCGAGAACATCGGCAGGTGCTCGTCCGGCACCGCCACCCCCAGTGTCCTCCACAGCGAGAGGACGACGTCGGCGGGCACGCCGGCCCGGTCGGCCAGATCGGCGGCGCTGAGTACCGCCCCTTTGGTCAGCACCAGATCGGCGGCCAGCCCCACGAAGTGGCACTCGCGTCGAGCGATGTCGATCTGCTCCTGGGTCGCCCCGAGCGATCGCAGGACATCGTCGATGGTCTCGCCCTTCACGTCTTCGGCCACACCCAGACGCTACCGGGATCCACACGCCGGCGACGGGTGGCCCGGGCTTCTTCGGTGCACGGGCGGCTGGGTTAGGGTCGCCCCTTGAGCCTGGCCATCACCTTCGGCGCCTACCTGATCGGCGCGTTCATGGGCCTGGCCGCCCACCGGGGCGGCCCGCGCCTCCGGCAGGGCTGGCCGGTCTACCTGCGACTCCAGCTGGTGGCGACGGCGGCCCTGCTCGGCCTGTTCTCGGCGTGGCGATTGACCGCGCCCCACCAGATCGTGGCCCCGATTCTCATCGCCGGCGTGGGAGGCCTGCTGCTCGGGGTCGCCCAATTATCACGCAACCGCCAGAGCAGCGGGCTGGCCGAGCTCGAGGGTTGGGCTGCGTTCCCCAACGGCACCTTCTGGGTCCTCCCCATCGCCGGAGCGCTCATCGGCCCCACCGGGACCGCGATCGCCGCGCTGACCAACGCCGTCTATGCCGCCCCCAATGCGGTGTGCATCCACCTCATGCGCCGTGACGCCCCCATCCGCCAACGTCGCTCGACGGGGTGGCTCGACCAGTCGATGATCCTGGCCGTACTCATCGGACTGGCCCTGCACGCCAGTGGTCCCGCACCGGCGGCATCGAAGTGGATCCTCACCGTCTCGGGACCGGTGTTGGCCTTCGTCGGTGCGGGCCTGTACACGGGCTCGGTCCTGCACCCGCACAACGCCTCGGTGGGCAGGAGCGGCTCGGAGTACCGGCGCTGGCTGCTCCTCTGCGGCGTACGTGTGGCCTACCTGGGCCTCATCGCCATCCTCACCGGATCGACGGCGGTGGCGGTGATCGCCGTGCTCTCCGCCCTCGGCCCGCCGGCCTTCAACCCGCCCCAGCAGGCGGTGCTCTACGGCTACCGGTCGGGGGTGGTGATGGTGGCGGCCCGGTGGGGGTGGGTCTTCCTCCCCTTCGGGCTGGCCCTCGCCCTGGTCATCCGGTGAGTCGTGGCTGCCGCCGGCGGTCGGGTCGGAGGGCGGCGTTCGGCTCGGTGCCGTAGCATGGCCGCCGTGCCACCTGGGGTAATGACCGCGGCGGTCTGTGCGGGGGAGGGCCGGATCGCCGTCGAAGAGGTTCCCATGCCCGAGCCCCGGCCGGGGGAGCTGCTGGTCGAGGTGGCGGCGTGCGGGATCTGCGGGTCCGACCTCCATCTCGTCTTCGAGAACTACGCCCGGCCCGGCGCCATCCTCGGTCACGAGTGGTCAGGCACCGTGGCTTCGACCCAGGGCGCAGGACCGGGATGGTCGGGCGGCGAGCGGGTCGTCTTCAACCCGACGCCGGGGTGCGGCCGGTGCCGACCGTGCCGCCGGGGCCGGCCCTCGGTATGCGTGGAGCGCGGGCCGTCGGACATGCGGGACATGCGGGGCGCATTCGCCCAGTACGTCACGGTGTCGGCCGGCAACGCCCTGCGCATCCCCGACTCGCTCACCACCCGGGTGGCGGCCCTGGCCGAGCCCACGGCCATCGCCATCCACGCCGTGGAGCTGGCCGACGTGCGACCCGAAGACCGCGTCCTGGTCACCGGTGGCGGTCCGGTGGGCCTGCTCATGGTGGCCGTCCTCCGGGCCCGGGGGGTGACCGACATCACGGTGAGCGAGCCGGTTGCCGCCCGTCGCCAGCAGGCGCTGGCCGTGGGGGCGGCCCGAACCGTGCTCCCCGACAGCCTGGAGGACCCGGCGCCGGGCAGCATCGTCTCGGGGGCCTATGCGGTGGCCTTCGAGTGTTCGGGCCATGCCAGCGCCGGCCGACGGGCTCTGGCCCAGCTGGACTTCGCTGGCACCCTGGTCTTCGTCGGTACCGGGGCCGAACCGGTACCGGTGAACCACAACCGAATGATCGTGCTCGAGCTGGAGGCGGTGGGGGCCTTCAACTACAGCGCCGAGGGCTTCCAGCCCGCGCTCGACCTGCTCGAGAGCGGTGCCCTGCCCGTCGATCGGCTCATCGAGCCCGAGGACGTGGCCCTGGACGGGGTCATGGACGCCATGGAGCGCCTGTCGCGCGGTGAGATCCCGGCCAAGGTGCTCGTCAACCCGGAGGTGAGATGACCGCTCGACCAGACGGGCGACCAAATGCTGGCCCCATCATCAACCATGTGGCCATCAGCGTCGACGCCGGCGTGCTCGACGCCGACGGCCGGGCGGCGCTGCTCGACTTCTACAGTGAGGTGTTCGGGTGGACCGAAGGCGACAACAGCACCGAGAAGGGGAATCCACTCATCGTCTACACCGGAGAGATGCGCCAGTACCTGTATCTCCTCCCCGCCTCCGACGACTATCTCCGTGCCCCCCATCTCGACCATTTCGGACTGGAGATCGCATCGCGCCATGAGCTGGTGGCCATCCTCGACCGGGCCAAGGCCTACCGGCAGAAGGACGACCGGGTCGGCATCATCGACCTGGACGAGATGACCACCCACGGCTCGACGTCGGACTTCACCCTGACCAACGCGTACATCAGCTTCCTGATCCCTCTACAGATCGAGCTCCAGCACATCGCCGAGAAGCCGATCGGCTGACCCCGGGCGGTCACCGCAACTCGATGGCCATCAGGGGGCGGACCTACCCCTTGACGAACCGGAGCCGTGCCGACTGCCGTTCCCACCCGGTGTTCATCCAGAAGCCGGTGGCCCGGGCGTCGGTCTCCACCACGATAGCCTGCAGCCGCACCGCCCCCATGGCCGACAGCTGACGCTCCGCTTCGGCGAGCAACCGGCGGCCGAGCCCGTGGCGACGGTGGCCGGGGGTGACGACCAGTCGGTAGACCGAGCCCCGCCAGCCGTCCCACCCGGCGATCACCGTGCCGACGATCCGCGGGCCGGCTTCGGCCACGATCAGGGCACCGGGTTGGTGGGCGATCAGGCGGCGCAGACTGGCCGTGTCGTCGGTATGGGTCGGTTCGGCGTCGGCCGCCAGCCACAGCTCGAGCACGGCGGCGACATCGTCGAGCTCGGCGGACCGGAACGTCGGGTTCATCCCTCGTCCCCGACGCCGAACCGGGAGGCATAGAAGGCAAGGGTGCGGCGCCGTTCGGCGGGGTCGATGCCCAGTACCTCGGGCTGGTAGACGATGGCGCCGTTCCGGCCCCGGGGATGGCCGGCCCTGAACGCCTCCATGGCCGACCGTGAGGCCTCGGTGAAGGGTTGGTCGGCGACGTGGTAGATCCGTTCGACGACGGCCCGCTCGTCGGCCATGAAGTCGTGGAACAGGAGGTCCACCGACCGTTCCGGCGGCAACAGGTCCCGGTCGTCCGCGCACGCACGGAACAGGTCCTCGACCCGGGCCGACCAGTAGCTCCCGATGGCCGGCGGATCGATGTGCTCGACCGACATCCTGGAGGTATAGGCGACCATGGTGGCCATCGACACGGTGACCGACGCCGGGTCCCGGTGGGTGACGACAAAGGTGGCGTCGGGGAACGTGGACACGAGCGGACCGAACTGCTCGAGGTGCTGGGGAGACTTGAGCACCCATCGCTCACCGCCCCGCAGCCATTGCAACACCTTGAGGATGGTGCGCAGATACTCGTAGGAGGCGGTCTGGTCCTGCCCCTTGAAGAAGTCGCGCCAACTCGGTAGCAGCGCCTGCGTCTCGAACAGCATGGTCGAGATATCGATGGCCAGGAGCTGGATCTCCTCGTGCACGTGGTCGACGGTCATCTCGTGCATCCGGTTGAAGTAGGGCAAGGCGCGGTCGAGCACGTCGAGCGCGAACTGGGTGCGGGCCGGCCGGGGATCGGGATCACCGGCTGGTTGTCGCTCACGTGCGGCCAGCACCGGCTCGAGGCTCTCCCAATAGGGCAGGGACCGCAAACCGGGGTCGGCGCCCATCAGGTTGTGCAGATGGGTGGTGCCGGTGCGGGGCAGACCACAGATGATGATCGGCCGCTCGATTGTGATCTCGTGGATCTCGGGGTGGCGGGTCAGCAGGTCCTGGATGAGGAGCCGGTTCTTCAGGAACTGGAGCAGCTGGCTGTACCAGCTGACGACACCGGAGGCACTGAGATCGCCCTCCTCGACCAAGGCGCAGCAGAGCACGTCGAGGCGGTGACGGAACCGGTCATCGCCGAAATCGTCCGAGCCGGTCTGGTCGACGGCGGCCCGGCACAGGGCGTCGGATTCGAGCGGGCACCCCGATGCCACCTCGGACAGCGACTCCCGGAGCTGTTCGATCTCCGGGCTGAACCGCGGGTGGGCGAGATCCTCGAGGACGACCGGCCCCGGCCGGCCGGTCACGATGCGCTGCCCTCGAGACCCTGGTCCGGTAGGGACCCGGCGGCCTCTTCGGAGCTCGCATCGATGCGGACCACCCTGGTGGTGGGCTGGACCGGCGTGCTCTCGGGGAGGAACCAGCGGAACCAGATCCGTCCCCGCGAGTGGCCGGCCGTGGAGATCCAGTTGGTGTGGCCGGGGTCGCGTGGGGCGACGACCACCCGCCACGAGCCGTCGTCCTCGTAGGCCACCTGGTTCCCGTTGAGCGTCACCCGTTCGTAGGCGTAGTCGTAGGTGTGGAGGAACTGGTTCCACAGGCACACGTTCCAGAAGGCACAGGGGGGCGACCGGCCCTCGATCACCAGCGCCTCGTCTTCGTCCAAGGCAAAACTGCCCATGGCGTAGGCGGCGTCGCCGGCGGCCCAGCCGAATGTCTGGCTGGGAACCGGGTACGGCTCGTCGACCGTATTCGGGGTGCCGAGGGGGATCGGGACGATCTGGGCCTGGTCCCGGACCCAGGTGAGCGTGGCCCGGAGGCGGCGGGCCAGGTCGACGTCGTGCTCCCGGCGGGTGGACGGCGGATCGACGGCCTGGATGGCCCAGGTGGCCCGCGCCCCGCGCTCGGGGTCGGCCAGGTAATCGCGGGTGATGGCGCACACCGCGTCGGGTTCGAGCTTGATCCAGGCCCCGTCGTGCGGATCGGGGCTGAGGATGAGCGTGAAGGTCCCGTCGTCGGCGATGTCGAGCGACCGGTCATTGGCCGTTCCCACGATGCGCTCCGAATAGCGGCCGTCCGACGGACCGCCGTACACGGTGAGCGAAAGGTAGACGGCATCGCCCCTCCGACCTTTCACGAGATAGGTCCGCCGGGGGTCGATGGGTGCGTACTGGTAGAAGGCGTCGGAGTTGTCGCCGCCCCACTTCCGGTTGGGCCCGACGATGTCGACGAACCGCGGCCGGTCCGCATCGGCCCACACGTGGGCGTCGAGGCCCACGCCCAGGATGGTGAAGATCCATTTGTACCCCTCGAGGACGCTCAGTTCGTCGAGGGGTACGTCGGGGAGGTACAGCCGGTCCTCCAGGGCCCGGAGCTCGTCGATCAGCTCGTGGAAGACAGCCGCGGTGTGTGGTGCCGCGGCCGACCCGCCGGCGGGAGGAGTGTCCATCCCCTCAATCTACGGAGGCGTCGGGGGCATTGACCAGCCGCACGTGGAAGGTGGTCGTCCCACGGCAGGCCAGAAAGGGGAGGCTCAGAAGAGCGGCGACCAGGTGCTGGTGCGCAGCAGCTTGCTCTCCCACTGGTCCCGGAGCTCGAGCCCCTTGGCCATGTAGCTTCCCGGCCAGGTGGCCGGATCGTGCTTCTCCACGCTGGTGAGGAGGTTGCCCAGTGTCGAGAAGTTCATGATCTTCTGCATGAGGATGGCCTCTGGCCGGATGCCTGAGCCGTGGGCCACCTGGAAGCAGGCCACGATGTCGAGCAGCTTCCTCTCCTCGGGGATCTTGCGCATGTACTGCCAGTAGTCCTTGTCCCACAGCTCGATGTAGTCGTCGAGCGGCGCGTCGGGCCATCCGGTGTCCTGCATGTACAACGACAGCTCGTGCTGGCGCCCATCGGTCGGTACCGCGCCCAGATCCACATCCTGAAGCGCCGACCAGGGGACCGGGGTGAGCAGCTTGCCCTCGACCTCGTACCGGTAGGAGTCGAGCCGGGAGGCAAGGTCCGACAGGTCTCCGTCCAGCATGCGCCGGGCCAGCGTCTCCCACGCGGCCGCATCCGAGCAGGCGGTGACGGTCACCACCTGATAGGCCGGTCCGCTCCCCATGGCGTGGTTCAGGTACCAGACGAGCCGGGTATCGTCGCTGCGGCCCAGGGCGCCCAGCAGCTCGTCCCGGTACACGCCCTCGAAGGCTTGGGCATGACGGCCGATCACCCGGTGGGTCTCATGCATGAACAGCATCGGCGTCACTTCCTGGCCCTGTCGGAGCTCGGTGGCCTTCTCATGAGAGCGGCGACCACGCCGCCGTTCGGAGCAGCTTGCTCCGCCATTGATCTCGGAGGTCGAGGGCCTCGTACATCCACGATCCCGGCCCGGTGACCTCGGGTGGGATGTCGTTGGTGAGCAACCGGATCAACAGCGGAAGGCTTGACAGCCGCTGCAGCAGGGTCACCTCCGGATACCGTCCCGCACCGGGCATGGTCTGCAGGGCGAGTTGGATGCTCAGCTGGACGTGGGATCCTTCGGCCCCCAATGACGGTCGGTACACCGCCCCGGCCGCCTCGATGTAGTCCCGCACCTTCCCCGGGAAGGGCCACATGGTGTCCTCCATGTACATGGTGGCTTCGTGGTCGCCGGGCTCGGTGGGGATGTCAGCCAGTGAGGGGATGGTGGGGGACCACTCGAGCGGGGTCAGGATCCGTCCGTGGGACTGGTGCTGGAGCCCGTCCAGATCCCGTGCCCACGACCGCAGATCGCCGCTGGCCATCCGCTCGGCCAGGCGGAGCCATGTAGGGCCGTCCTCCACCGCGGTCACCGTCACCACCCGGTAGGCCGATCCGCTGCCGTGGGCGTGGTCGAAGTACCAGAGCAAGCGGGCGTCGGGAGTGTCGGCCAGCAGCGGCATCCAGCCGTCGCGGTAGGCGTCCTCGAACCGGTCCGCGCACTTTCCCACCACCGTGTGGACTTCATGGACGAAGAGCACGCTCCCCCTCTCGGACCGAGATAGCGAACCTGCCCGGTGCGCACGGCAAACCCCCTCCCTGTGCACCTTCGAGGCGTGAGGATGGTAACCCTCGCCCGATACCGGGTCAACGGAACGGACCCCGGACTCGCTGGCCGGCCCGGCGCTACCCTGGCCCCATGGACGAAACTGCCTCAGCCCTCGATGTCGCCGCGGCCATCCGGGCCATGGACGTGAGTCCGCTCGAGGTGCTCGATGCCAGCCTCCGGCGCATCGACGAGCGCAATCCGGAGCTCAACGCGGTCGTCTGGCGCAACGACGAGGAGGCCAGGGCCGAGGCCAAGCGCCTCGGAGACAGGATTGCCGTCGGGGTCGATGAGCTTCCACCCTTCGCCGGGGTGCCCATCCCGATCAAGGACCTGCTCCCGGTGACCGGACAGCCGGTGACCTACGGCTCGATGGGTGCTCCGGACGGGCCGGCTCGATCCACCGAACCCATCGCCGACGCCCTGGTCAGAGCCGGCTTCATCCTCACCGGTCGCACCAACACCCCCGAATTCGGATCGATCACCGTGACCGAGAACAGCCGGTTCGGGGCCACCCGCAACCCGTGGAACCCGGGCCACACCCCGGGGGGCTCGAGCGGAGGGGCCGGGTCGTCGGTGGCCGCGGGCATGTTCCCGGTGGCCCACGCCAGCGACGGGGGCGGCTCCATCAGGATCCCCGCATCCTGCTGTGGCCTGGTCGGGCTCAAGCCGAGCCGGGGACGGGTGCCCTCCACCGTGCCCGGGTGGCAGGGCATGGCCACCGAAGGTGCGGTCAGCCGCACGGTGGCCGACACCGCCGCCGTCCTCGATGTCATCAGCGTCCCCGATTCCGGCGCCTGGTTCAGCGCGCCGCGGCCCGATCGCCCGTTCATCGAGGAGGTGGGGGCCGATCCCGGGTCCCTCCGGGTGGCGCTGTGCACGGTGTCGGCACTGGGCCTGCCGGTGGCCGACGAGCCGGTGGCGGCGGTGGAACGCGCCGGCCGGATCCTCGAGGCGGCCGGCCACCACGTCTCGAGACTCGATGCGGACGTGTTCGACCCGGCGGGGCTGATCCCCTTCCTCAACGTGATCAACGCCGGGCTGAGCGAGATGGAGGGTATCGACTGGGACCGGGTCGAGCCGCACAACCGGGCCGCCCATGAGATGGCCGGGACCGTCGACAGTCTGACCTTCGCCACCTCGCTGGCCGAGCTGCAGCGGATGGCCCGCCAGATCGTGGCCCGCTTCGACACCGAGTTCGACCTGCTGGTCACACCGACCATGTCCATCGAGCCCCCGCCGGTCGGGCTGCTGGACGCCGTCCACGCCGGGGCCGGTGCCCCGGTGGGGGAGATCGTGGCCATGGCCGCATTCACCGCCATCTTCAACATCACCGGGCAGCCGGCGGTCAGCGTGCCGTTGCACCAGGGCGCTTCGGGCCTTCCGGTCGGGGTCCAGATCGTGGCCGGGCCCTGGCACGAGGCACGGCTGATCCGGATGGCGTCCTACCTCGAAGAGGCCGACCCCTGGTCCGGCCGCCGCCCGGTCACGGGCTGAAAGGCGCGGGCCGCCCCCGGGTGAGGCTCAGACCCCGGTGTCGGCCGGTGCGTGCTCCTCCAGTTCGGACTGGCGCACCCAGGTGGCGTACATCTCGGCGTACCGTCCGCCGGCCGCCACCAGTTCGTCGTGGGTCCCCACCTCGACGATTCGGCCGACGTCGACCACCACGATGCGGTCGGCCCGCATGGCCGTCGACAGCCGGTGGGCGATGAGGATGGCGGTGCGGTTCTCGAGCAGGACGTCGAGGGCGCCTTCGATCTTCGTCTCCGACTGGAGGTCGAGGTTGGAGGTGGCCTCGTCGAGGACGAGCACCCGGGGATGGGCCAGGAAGGCCCGGGCCAGCGCCAGCAGCTGGCGTTCCCCCGACGAGAGGGTCTGGCCCCGCTCGTGGACCACCGTGTCGAGGCCGTTCGGCATCCGCTCGACCACGTCGGTGAGCCCCACCCGGTCGACGGCCTCGTGGATCTCCGCATCGGTGGCGTCCGGCCGGGCGAAGGCGATGTTGTCGCCGATGGTCCCGGCGAAGAGGAACGGCTCCTGGGGCACCACACCGAGTTGGCTGCGCAGTGAGTGCATGGTCACGTCGCGCAGGTCGTAGCCGTCGATGAGCACCCGCCCGACCGTCGGGTCGTAGAAGCGGGTCACCAATTTGGCCAGGGTCGACTTGCCGGCGCCGGTGGGACCGACGAAGGCCACCGTCTCACCAGGCGAGACCGTGAGATCGACATCCTCGATGACCAACCGATCGGGGTCGTAGCCGAATGAGAGGTGGTCGAAGGTGATCTCGCCCTCGATGGGGGGGAGGTCGACGGCGTCGGGGGCTTCCATGACCTCCGGCTCGGTGTCGACCAGGGTGCGGAGCTTGTACACCGAGGCCTGGCCCTGCTGGTAGGTGTTGTACTGCTGGACCAGCAGCTGGATGGGTTGGAAGAACCGGTTGAGGTAGAGGAAGAAGGCCACCAGGGCGCCGAGGGACAGGGTGTGGTCGACCACCATGGAGCCGCCGATGGCCAACAGGACAGCCTGACCGAGGACGCCCAGCAGCTGGGTGCCGGGGCCGTAGATGGCGTTGATTCGGGCGGTGTAGTTGTTGGCGTCCCGATAGTCGCCGACCACGTTGCGATGGTGGATCACGTTCTGCCGCTGCCGGTTGTGCGCCGTCACGATGCGTACGCCGTGCAGGCTCTCGGACAGGTCGGCCAACACGTTGGCGATGCCGTCGCGCACCCGGTCGTAACCGCGCTCCGAGGCGCGCTTGAACCAGACCGAGGCGGCGATGAGCGCCGGCAGGATCAGCGCCACGGTGATGAAGGCCAGCCGGACGTTGGTGGTGAAGAGGATGACGGTGATGACCACCATGGTCAGGCCCTGGATAGCCAGCTGGGACAGGCCGTCCTGGAGGAGCTGCTGGAGGTTCTCGATGTCGCTGGTCATCCGGCTCATGACCACGCCGGCCTTCTCCTCGGTGAAGAAGCCGAGGGAGAGTCGCTGCAGGTGGGCGAAGACCTTGACCCGGAGGTCGTTCATCACCCAGGCAGCCAGGCGACCGGTGACCTGGACCTGGAAGCGTTGGGCCAACGCGGTGATGACGACGAAGACCAGGTAGGCGATGGCCGCGCCGACCACCACGGCGAAGTTGATGTGATGGGCGGGAGTCCCTCCCAACCCGTTGTTGATGGCGTACTCGGTGAGCTTGGGCCCGACCTGGGAAGCCACGGCGATCACCACCACCAGGACCCCGGCCAGGGCCAGCAGGCCACGGTACTTGGTCAGCAGCCGCCACAGGCTCAGACGCTTGAGCTCCCGCTCGGAACTGTTCTGGCTGAAGACGATGTCCGGCTCGGGATACTCGGGCTCGGTGGCCAGCAGCTTGTCCACCCCGTCCTGGAGCTCGTAGGGGATGCCGGCGAACGGCAGGCCGGAGGCGGCCGAGGCTTGCGCCCCTCCGGGGCCACCGAAGCCCCCTCCACCGCCGCCACCGAACATCATGACCGGCCTCCGCCCCGCACCGAGTCGAGCAGGTCCCGTAGTGCCTGGCCGTCGGGCTCGTCCGGTGCCTGGTCGGTGTCCAACCCGGCCTCCTGCTCGGCCTCGTCGGCGTCGGCCTCCCGTTCGAACTCGCCCGCCTGGGCGAGCACCTCGGCGTAGAGGGGCGTGCTCTCGAGCAGCTCGGCGTGGGTCCCGTCGGCCACGATCTTGTGCTGGTCCAACAGGACCACCCGGTCGGCCAGGGAGATGGTGGACAGCCGGTGGGCGATGATCAAGGTGGTGCGGCCTTCCATCTGGACCCGCAAGCCGGCGTGGATCCGCTGCTCGACCTGGACGTCGATGGCGCTGGTGGCGTCGTCGAGCACCATGATGGGCGGGTTGACCAGCAGGGTCCGGGCGATGGCGATCCGCTGCCGCTGCCCGCCGGAGAGGGTGTAGCCCCGCTCGCCCACCACCGTGTCATAGCCGTCGGCCAGGTGGGTGATGAACTCGTGGGCGCCGGCCGATTTGGCCGCGGTCACGATGTCCTCGAAGTCGGCGGACGGCCTGCCATAGGCGATGTTGTCCCTGACGGATGCCGAGAAGAGGAAGGGCTCGTCGAGGACAACCCCCACGTTGGCCCGCAGGCTGTCCTGGGTCACGTCCCGGACGTCGTGTCCGTCGATCTGCACCGAGCCGTGCTTGACGTCGTAGAAGCGGGTCAACAGGCGGGCCACGGTCGACTTGCCGGCTCCGGTTCGGCCGACCAGGGCCACCGTCTCTCCCGGGGTGATGTGCAGGTCGAAGTCGGCCAGCACCAGCTGCTCGGCGTCGGCCGTGTAGGCGAAGTCGACGTGATTGAACCGCACGTCCCCGTTGACGTCGACCAGATCGACGGCGTCGGGGGCGTCGGTGACGGTGGGCTGCTCGTCGATGATCTCGTAGATGCGTTCGGCCGAGGCGGCCGCCCGCTGACCCATCATGATCAGCATGCCCAGCATCATGAACGGGGCCTGGAGCATCAACAGGTAGATGTTGAAGGCGAAGATGTCCCCGATGCCCAGTCCCCCGTGGATGACCATGTACCCGCCGAACAGCAGAACCAGGGCCAGGCCCACTTGGGGCAGGTTCTGCACCAGGGGGGAGAAGCGGGCCCGGAGGTCGGCGTCCTTGATGTAGCTCCACCGGAGCTTGTCGGCCGCCCCCGACAGCGAGCGGAGCTGCTGCTGCTCGGCGGCGAAGGACTTGACCACCCGCACGCCGTTGACGTTCTCGTCCACGATGGTGGCCACGTCGGCCAGCCGCGACTGGATAATCCACGACACCGGGAACATCGACTTCCGCATCTTCACGCCGGCCAGGTAGACGAAGGGCATGGTGGCCATGGCGATGAAGGCCAGCGGCACGTTGATTGACAACATGAAGCCGAAGGCCACGATGGCGATGGAGCACTGGACGAGGATGGACGGGGCGAAGGTCATGTACATCTGGACCGACCGGATATCCGAGTTGGCCCGCGAGATGAGCTGCCCGGACTGCACCCGGTCGTAGAAGGAAAACGACATCTTGGTCAGGTGCTCGTAGATGATGTTCCGCAGGTCGTACTCGATGTCGTAGGCCGTCTCGAAGAGGAACAGGCGGGAGATGTAGCCGGCCACGCCACCCACCAGCCCGATCCCGACGATCAGCCAGACGTAGTGGTCGAGGGGGACGGTGTGTTTCTGGATCGAGTTGGTGATGGCGTCGTTCAGGATGAAGGGCACCAGGACCTGCAGGACCAGCCCCACGAAGGAAGCCACCAGCGAGGTGATGAAGATCCCCTTGTGAGCGCCCATGATGGGCATGACCCGGCGGAGCCAGGTGAGGGACTTGTCGGGGTCGATGGTGGCCCGGGGCGCCTCGTTGCGGGCCACCTCGGTGATGGGGACGAACGGGGTTCCGGCCTCGGGGGTGGCCGGCGGACGGGGCCGGAGTCGGGGAGTCTTCATCGGCTGGTACTCCGGGCCAGCCGGTAGGCACCGAACGCGTTCCGCCACGCCACCAGGCCGTCGAAGGCGCGTTCGGATTCGGCCGGATCGCCGAGGCAGGCGGCGATCTCCGCCAGTCGGCCGGCGACGGCGGCGTCAGCCGCGTCGAGCGCCTGTCGGCCGCTGTCGGTCAGGACGTGGTCCACCTGGCGGCGGTCGGAGACCACATGGCGGCGTTCGACCAGGCCCCGGGCGACGAGGCCGTCGATGATGGCGGTCACGCTCGGCGGGCGAACGGCCAGACGCTCGGCCAGGTCCGAGGAGACGGCGGACTTCTCGTCCAGGAGTCCGAGCACCCGGTACTGCGGTGCCGAAAGATCGGCCGTGGCCAGGCCGATCTCCACCTGCTTGGCCAGCCAGGCCGCGGTACGGCCGAGGGTCTGACGCTGACGGGTGGCGGCGGCCCGCGCGGTGGTTGTTTCGGAACTCACATTATTAGACTATCGAACTATCGGGCGTGATCGTTCACGGCCGGGAATCGAGCCCTTCCAAGGGGCGCGCACCGGGCCCGGACCCGGTCGGGCCATGCCCTGACGGGTGGCCAGCGGTGTGAGTGGCCAGCCCCGGCCGTCGAGGCCGGCTGACCCGGGTCAGCCGGAGCTAGGAGACGAGACCGCCGGTGTTGAGGTTGAGGCCGTCGGCGCTCTTGGAACGGTGCATCACCTGGATCTCACTGAACTCGGCCAGGCCCCAGGGACCGTTCTCGACGCCCACCCCGCTCCACTTGAAGCCGCCGAAGGGCTGCTGGGGGGCCAGGGCGAGATGGGTGTTCACCCATGCCGTCCCGCACTCCAGGCGCCCGGCGACATCGGAGGCCCGATCGGTGTCGGTGCCCCACACCGACCCCGACAGGCCGAAATGGGTGGCGTTGGCCCGCTCGACCACGTCGTCGACATCCCGGTACGAGATCACCGGCAGTGCAGGACCGAACTGCTCCTCGTCGACAATGCGGGTCCCGTCGGACAGACCGGCCAGGATGGTCGGCTCGAAGAAATAGCCGGGCCGGTCCATGGCGTGGCCGCCCACCGCGGCCCTGGCCCCGTGCTCGAGGGCGTCGCCGACCAGCTCCTTGACCCGCTCGAACTGTGGCTTGTTGTTGATCGGGCCGAGCTTGGAGGACTCATCGGTACCGTCGCCGACCTTGACCGCGGCGGCCTGGGCGGCCAGTCCGTCGACCACGTCGTCGTACATCGACTCGGGCACGTAGACCCGCTTGATGGCCGAGCACACCTGGCCGTTGTTGTTGAAGGCGCCGGCGAAGATGGCCTTGCTCACCAGGGCCGGGTCGGCGTCGTCCAGCACGATGGCCGGGTCGTTGCCGCCCAGCTCGAGGGTGACACGCTTGAGGTCGGGCGCCGCCGACATGGCGACCTTCTTGCCCGTCTCGATGGAACCGGTGAAGCTGACCTTGCGGGGTACGGGGTGGCCGGTCATCCAGGCACCCAGTTCGTCACCTCCGCTGACCACGTTGATCACGCCCGGGGGCATGACGTCACGCAGGATCTCCGCCACCTTGAGGGTGGTGAGGGGAGTGAAGGGCGAGGGCTTGAGCACGAGCGTGTTCCCGGCCAGCAGGGCCGGGGCGATCTTCCAGAAGGCCAGGGTGAGGGGGAAGTTCCAGGGGGTGATGGCCGCCACCACGCCCACCGGCCGACGGACCACCTCGACCCGGGCCTCGTCGTCGTCCTGGATGACCTGGGGAGGTGTCTCGATGTTGGCGAAGTACTGACACCAGATGGCGGCGGCGAAGACCTCGATGTTGGCGTCGCCGAGGGGCTTGCCCTGTTCGGCGGTGAGCACCGGGGCCAGTTCGGCCCCCGACGCCAACAGGACGTCGGCCATCTTCAGCAGGGTCTGGCGCCGGGCCGCCTCGTCCGACTTCCAGTCCCGCTGGGCCTTGGACGCCGCGTCGAAGGCGGCGTCGAGCTGCTGGCGGCTGCACTCGGGCGCATGGGCGAAGACCTCGCCGTTGGCCGGGTTCACCACCCCGAACGATTCCGCCGCCGGTACCGTGTCGCCCCCGATGGTCATCACGAAGTCGGACATGTGTTCCCCCATTGCTCGATGGTCGGGTCTTCCCTGAGGCTACGCCTCCGGCCAGCCTAACTGTCAAGGGTGGGGACGCGTCCCCCGGGGCCTCAGACCGGGACCGGCTCGGGTTCGGCCGGGGCGGTCGGGCCACCGGGCTTGTCGGCGGTGAGCTCGGGGTCCACCGAGACGTGGGGGACGATCCGGTCGAGCCAGCCGGGGAACCACCAGTTGGCCTTGCCCAGCATGAACATCACCGACGGGACGATGGCCATGCGGATGAGCACCGCGTCGATCAGGATGCCGGCGGCCAGCCCGAGCCCGAACTGCTTGATGACCAACTCGCCCCCGAGGATGAACGACCCGAAGACCAGGATCATGATGAGGGCGGCGGCGGTGATCGTCTTTCCGGTGGCGGCCAGCCCCCGCCGGACGGCTGTGGCGTTGTCGCCCGACTTCACGTACTCCTCGCGGATCCGGGTGATCAGGAAGACCTCGTAGTCCATGGACAGTCCGAACAGGATGGCGAAGAGCATCACCGGCAGGAACGATTCGATGGGCCCGGGACTGCCGATCTGGAACACCGAGCCCAACCAGCCCCACTGGAACACGGCCACCAGGACGCCGAAGGCGGCTCCGATGGAGAGGAGGTTCATCACCGCCGCGGTCAGCGGGATGACCAGGCTTCGGAAGACCATGGCCAGCAAGAGGAAGGAGAGCACGACCACCAGCCCGATGAACAGCGGCAGCTTGTTGGCCAGCACGCGGGCGAAGTCGGCGAAGATGGCCGTGTTCCCGCCCACATAGACGCTGACCCCGGTCCCGGCGACGACCGCCGGGATGGTCGTCTGTCGCAGGTGGTCGATCAGGTCGGTGGTCTGGGACGCCTCCGGCGACGTGGTCGGGTAGGCGGTGATCAGGCTCACCGTCTCGCCGTCCTTGGTGGGCAGGGAGAGCGGACCGGTGACCTTGGCCACGCCGGGTTGGTCCCCCACCTTGGCGGCCAGACTCTCGAGGGTCTGCTGGTTGGCCGGGCCCGGATTCTGGGTCACCAGGAGCAGAGGACCGTTGAAGCCGGGCCCGAAGCCGCGGGCCAGGAGGTCGTAGGCGGTCCGGGTGGTGGTACCGGTGGGATCGTTGCCCTGGTCGGAGGAGCCGAGACGCAGTGAGAAGAACGGAAGAGCCACCAGCACCACCACGACCAAGGCCACCAGGGCGGGGACCACGGGGCGGCGCTGGACGAAGGCGGCCCACCGTGCCCAGAAGCCCTTGGTACCCGAGCCGATGACCTTGGGCCCGTTGACGGCCAGGTCGTTCTTCTGGCGCCTGCTCAGGACCCGGGGCCCGATGAACCCGAGGAAGGCGGGGAGCAGCGTGAGGGCGGCGATCATGGTGAAGAGCACGCCGATGGAGGCGGCGATGGCCAGTCCGTACAAGAAGGTGACTCCGAGCGCGAACATCCCCAGCAGCGCGATGCAGACGATGATCCCGGCGAACAGGACGGCCCGGCCCGACGTGTTGACGGCATTGACGATCGAGGACTCGAGGTCGTTGCCGGCGACCAGGCCCTGGCGGTGCCTGGTCACGATGAACAGGGCGTAGTCGACTCCCACCCCGAGGCCGATCAACAGGACGAGCTCGGTCGAGAAGACCGGCATCTTGAGCAGATGGCTGAGCAGCCCGATCACGCCGATGGCCGTCCCCAACGAGGCGAGGGCCGACAGCAGCGGGAGGAGCATGGCGAACACCGACCCGAAGACCAGGAGGAGCACCACGCCGGCCAGGATCACGCCCAGCCCGGTGCCCCCGAAGGACTGCTTGTCGGCTTGCTCGGCCACCTGGCCGGCTACCGCGACCTGGAGGTTCGGGCCGGCGGCGCTGTGAGCGGTCGACACCAATTGCTTGGCCACCGGAGTCGAGATGTACTGGGCCTGTTGATCGAAGGTGACCGTGGCGAAGGCCGTCCTCCCGTCCTTGCTGATCTGGGCGGCACCGAGGGGTTCGTAGGGGCTGGTGATCTGGGTGACGTGGGGCACGTCCTTCACCTTGGCCAGCATGGTGTTCACCGATGACTTCACGTCGGGATCGGTGACCTTGGTGCCGCCGGTGGTGTGGAACACGATCTGTTCGCGGTCGCCGGCGATGCTCGGCTCTGCCCCCTGGAGCAGCCCCAGGGCGTGGGTCGACGGCGTGTTGGGCAGGGTGAAGCTGTTCGAATAGGCGGTGCCCACCGCCTGGGAGACGAGGGTCATGCCGATCAGGGCGGCCAGCCACAGGAGCAGGACGATCACGCGGTGACGGACGCACCAGGTGGCAAGGGACTTCATTGCCGCAAACTCCTCGGGGTCAGGTTTCGGGGCTCCGTCGACGAGCCCCGGGGCGATGGGGGGATCTCCTCAAGGTAGCTCAGCCATGGTGGCGGATAGAGGTCGACCTGTGGGTGATCGGCCTAATTGAAGTGCCCCTTGAGGGCAGAGACCTGGTCGAACCGGGCCGTACCCGGCCCACTCGGGCCGTGGCCAGGCGGCCGTCGACCATGATGAGGGCATGGAAACGCGCGACCGTCTCGTCCCCCTGACGGGGGCGTTCAACTTCCGGGACCTCGGCGGGTACGAGGGCCTGGACGGACGCACCACCAGGTGGGGGACCCTGTTCCGCAGCGACACGCTGCACGAGCTCACCCAGGGCGACGTCGAACTGCTCCGCTCCCTGGGCCTGGCCACCATCATCGATCTCCGGATGTCCGCCGAGCTCGGGCGCACCGGCCGGGGCCCCCTGGGCGATGAGCCGATGGCGTACCGGCACCTGTCGGTGATCAGCGACGGCGAGGGTGAGACCATGGCCGCGCCGGCCCCGGCCGGCGAAGACCTCGCCGAGCGCTACCTCTGGTATCTCGACGTCGGCCGGCAGTCCCTGGTCGAAGCGCTCGAACTGGTATCGGAACCGACCCGCCTACCCCTGGTGTTCCATTGCGCGGCCGGCAAGGATCGGACCGGGGTGCTGGCCGCCCTCGTGCTCGACATCCTGGGCGTGGACGCCGAGGTGATCGTGGCCGACTACGTCATCACGGCGGGACGCATGGAGATGATCCTCGGCCGCTATCGTTCCGATCCCCGCTTCGCCGAGCGGATGGCGGCGGTGCCCGCTTCACGGTTCGGTGTGGAGGCCGAGACCATGGTCCGGTTCCTCGACGAGGTCGGTGACCGGTTCGGGGGGGCCCGGGCCTGGGCGCTCAGCTCGGGTCTGGCGCCGGAGGCCGTCGGACGGATGGAGGAGATCCTCCTCGAGCCGCCACGGTGAGCGGAGGCCCCGGCGCCTGCCCGCCTGGATGACCGCGGGCCTACACTGGGACGGTGTTCGCATCGATGTGGGAGCCGATCCTGGCCGGCGGGCTCATCTTCGCGTTGTTGTGCATGGCCGGGGTCGTACTGTCGGCGTTCCTGCTGTTCCGGTTCGGCCGGCGCAAGTGGCGGGCGTTCCACTCGCATGGCGCCGTGGTGGGAGCGGTTGCACTGTGGGAGGCGACCTCCACGGCCGGGTTCAGGCGTCGCGGAGCCTGGGTCGCCGAGGACGTCTACCGGTGGACGCCCCGCCAGGTGCGAAAGGAGCTCTGGCGAGCCGTCGACCACGCCGGTGCCGCGGTGAGAACGGCCACCGAAGCCGGCGGTGCGGTGGCCTCGCTCCCCGTGCTCTGCGGCCGCCTCCACCAGGTGGCGGTCGGGCTGGATCAGGTACTGCGGGTCGAACCGGCCGGGACGGTTCCACCCGAGGTGGCCGCGCAGGTCATCGAGGTGATGCGGGCGGCGGGCGATGTCCAGAAGGCCGCGGTGGCGTCGGCCAGCGACGCCAACGGCCAGCGGGTCCGGGATCTGGTTCGCGACGCCGACAACGAGATCCAGTGTCTCGACGCCGGACTGTCCTCGGCCCGAGCGGTGCTCCCTCCACCCCACCGCTGACCCCGGCCCACGGGGTGGCGGCTGACGGTCAGGAGGCGGCGGTGCCGAGGACCCCGTCGGCCGCGTCGGCCAGTACGGCCAGGCCGTCGGCCAGAAGCGCAGGGTCGATCACCAGCGGTGGCAGCAGGCGGATGACGTTTCCGTAGCTGCCACAGGTCAGGACGACCACCCCCGACCGGTGGCAGGCCTGGGCGATGCGGCGGGTGGCATCGGGATCCGGCTCGTCGGTCCCCGGACGCACGATCTCCATGGCCATCATCGCCCCCCGGCCCCGCACATCGCCCACGGCCGAATGCGACGCCCGCAACCGGTCGAGCGTCTCGGTGATCTGTGCGCCGATGTGACGGGCCGCCCCGGCCAGATCATCGGTGCGCATCATGTCGATGGCAGCCAGGGCGGCGGCACACGCCACCGGATTGCCGCCGTAGGTGCCGCCCAGACCGCCGGGATGGATCCCTTCCATGAGGTCGGCCCGACCGGTGACCGCGGCCAGGGGCATCCCTGCACCCAGTGCCTTCGCCGTCGTCAGGAGATCGGGGACCACGCCTTCGTCGTCACACGCGAACCAGTCACCGGTCCGGCAGAAGCCGGTCTGTATCTCGTCTGCCGCCAGCAGCACCCCTCGTTCGCGGCACCAATCGGCGATGGCGGACAGGAAGCCGGGAGCGGGCACCACGAACCCGCCCTCTCCCTGGATGGGCTCGATGAGCACGCAGGCCACATTGCCCGTACCCACGTTCCGGTCGAGATGCTCGAGGGCTCTGGCCGCGGCCTGCTGCCCGGTCATCCCCTCGGGATCCCGGAACGGATACGACATGGGAACGCGGTAGACCTCCGGTGCGAACGGGCCGAACCGGTCGCGGTAGGGCATGTTCTTGGCGGTCAGGGCCATGGTCAGGTTGGTACGGCCGTGGTAGGCGTGGTCGAACACCACCACGGCCGGCCGGCCGGTCACGTGCCGGGCTACTTTGACCGCGTTCTCGACGGCCTCCGCTCCCGAGTTGAACAGTGCGGTGCGCTTCGCCCCGTCCCCCGGGGCCAATTCGTTGAGCGCCTCGCATACGGCCACGTAGGGCTCGTACGGGTTGACCATGAAGCAGGTGTGGAAGAACTTGGAGGCCTGCTGGCGGACCGCCTCCACCACGGCGGGGGCGGCATGGCCCACACTGACCACGGCGATGCCGGCGCCGAGGTCGATCAAGGAGTTGCCATCGACATCGACCAGGATGGCTCCCGATGCCTCCTCGACGTAGAGGGGGAGCACCGAGCTCACGCCGGGGGCCACGGCTGTGGCCCGTCGCCGTTCGAGTGCCACCGAGTTCGGCCCCGGGAGGTCGGTGACGATGGACCGCGCCTGCTTGATCGACGAGGTGCTCACCGGAGGGACAGTAGCGGAGGTCCCCATTTACCCGGCGGCCAGGGCGATGACCCCGAACATGGCGCCGGTGGGGTCGCCCACGACGGCGAACCTCCCGGCTGGGATGTCGATCGGCCCATTGACCAGCGTGGCTCCGAGTCCGGTGGCGGTGGCGACGGTGGCGTCGCAGTCCGCGGCGGCGAAATAGGCGAGCCAGAAGGCCGGGACCTCGGGCGGCACCTCGGCCGGCGGGGTCAACATGCCGCCGATCTCGTTCCCACCCAGCTTCCACATGGTGTACTGCATATCGCCCATCTCGCCGGTCTCTCCCTCCCAGCCGAACACCTCGCCGTAGAAGATCTTGGCCGCGCCGGGGTCACGGGTGGTCAGCTCGTTCCAGGCCAGCGCTCCGGGCTCGTTGACCAGCCCCGCACCGATGTGGCGGCGGGGCTGCCACACGGCTGCCGCCGCTCCGGTCGGGTCGGCGAAGACCGCCATTCGGCCGACATCGAGGACGTCCATCGGTTCGACGAAGACCGTGCCGCCGGCAGCCTTGACCTTGTCGATACTGGCATCGGCATCCTCCACCGAGATGTAGGTGGTCCACGCTGGCGGCTGGCCCTCCATCATGATCGTCGCCGCGCCGGCAACGGCATTCCCGCCGAGTTCCATCATGTTGTAGTGACCGGACTCGGGACCCTGGTCCTTGACCTCCCAACCGAACAGCGAGGAGTAGAAGGAAGCCGAGGCGGCCAGATCGGGGCTGGCCAGGTCGACCCACGAAGGAGTTCCGGGTTGGTAGGAGGACCTCTTGGGCATGGTGGCTCCTTCGGCTCGGTGGTGCGTCGCGTTCAGCCTGTCATGTGACCGCCCGCCCCGCCGGTCGGGATCAGTTCCCGAAATTCCAACTGCCGCCGTCCTCATAGCGGTGCATGATGTTCTTGGCGATGAGGATCTTGTGGACCTCGTCGGGGCCGTCGGCCAGGCGCAGGACCCGGGCGGTGAGGTACATCTGGGCCAGCGGGAGGTCGTTGCTCACCCCGGCCCCGCCCCAGACCTGGATGGCCCGGTCGACCACGCGGTGGTAGGCGGCGGGGACGAACACCTTGATGGCCGATATCGCGGTACGGACGTCGGGATCGCCGTTGGCCACCTTCTCGGCCGCGTTGATGGTCATCAGCCGGGCCGACTGCACGTCCATGTAGCTCTCGGCGACGAATCCCTGGATGAACTGCTTGTCCTTGAGCAGGCCGCCGTGCACCTGGCGGACCAGGGTGCGCTCGACCATCAGGTCGAAGGCCCGCCACATCTGGCCGACCGAGTTCATGCAGTGGTAGACCCGGCCGGCCCCGAGCCGGTCCTGGGCGGCCTGGTGGCCCTGCCCGACCAAGCCGAGGGTGTTCTCGATCGGGACCCGGACGTTCTCGTACCTGATCTCGCAGTGGTCGGAGGTCGAATGGCCGAAGATGCCGATCCCGCGGACGATGTTCACGCCCGCCGTGGCGGTGGGCACGATGATCTGGGTCATCCGCCCGGGCACGCCAAGTTCGCCGGTCGGGTCGTTGGCCCGGCACATGACGATGAAGAAGTCGGCGTCGATCCCGTTGGAAGTGAACCACTTGTGCCCGTTGATGACCCAGTTGTCGCCGTCGCGGACGGCCTCGGTCTCGATCGAGCGCGGGTCCGATCCGGCATGGTCGGGCTCGGTCATGGAGAAGCCGGACTCCATCGTCCCGTCGATGAGCGGCAACAACCACTTCCGCTTCTGCTCTTCGGTCCCGTACTTGACCAGGATGCTGGCGTTGCCCGAATTGGGCGCGGCGATTCCGAACAGGGTGGAGGCGCCCACCGCGTAGGCCAGGATCTCGTACATGTAGGCCAGGGCGAGGAAGTCGAGGCCCATGCCGCCGTACTCCTTGGGCAGATGCGGTGCCCACAGCCCGGCCTTGTTGACCTTGGCCTTGATCTCCTCGCGCATCTCGATGCTCCGTCGCCGGCTGTGTTCGCGGTCGTCTCCGCTGAGATCGGCGCCACGGCGCGACCGCCACAGCACTTCCTCGTTCGGAAGGATCTCGATATTGATGAAGTCCGCAGTGCGACGGCGGATGTCGTTGATCTCTGGATCCAAGCCGGGTATCGGCGTCACGTTGATCGCCATTGCGGTCTCCTCATCGGACGGTGGAGTCTGGCCTCCTCATCATGGCCCACCGGGCGACCGGCGGGCCGAGCGCCGGGTTGGTCCAGTTCAGCCCGACCCGGCGGATAGGTCGTAGAGAGTCACGCCGTCGACCGTCTTGGCCGTGAAGTGGCTGGTCACCCAGGTCTGGATCTGCGAAGCCGACGAGGTCCCCGTCGACCCGAAGCCGCCCCCGCCTCCGAAGCCGCCCCCGCCGGAGATGTAGTAGTGGATCCTTCCCTCGGCCACGTACCGCTCGAACTGGGTCAGCGTGGGGGCGGGGTCGGTCCCGTTGAAGCCGCCGATGGCCATGACCGGATCCCCGGTGGCCAGCTGGTAGCCAGAGGCCGTGTTCGATCCGGTGGCGGCGGCCACCCATGAGTAGTGGGAGGCATCGGTGGCGAGGAGCGCGGTCAGTTGTCGGCCCGGCGTCGATCCGTTGAGCAGGCCGCCAGCACCGCCACTCCGGGCACCTCCTCTGAAACCGCCGCCACCGAAACCGCCGAATGCGCCGGGTCGGCCAGTCGGATTCCCACCGCCGAAGCCGCCGGGCGCCTGTCCGCTACCGAAGCCTCCGGCCCGGCCGCGTCGGGACGCGCCTCCCGGGATGGTGAGTCCGTTGGGCAACCTGGTGCCGTTGGGCAACGTGAATCCCCTGGGCAGGCTGATGCCGCCGTTGGCCGACCGACCGAACCCTCCCGGGCCGCCGAACCCACCCGGGCCGCCGAACCCGCCCCTGCCTCCCTGGATGGCAGGACCGGCCGATGGGATGGCGCCACTGTGGGGAGTCGCCGCCGTGTTCAACGAGTAGGCGGCTGGGGCGGCGATGACCGAGGCGATGCCGAAGCCGGCAATCCCCGCGGCCAGCACCCCTCGGGCCCGGGGCGTCAGGGCGATGCCCAGCGCGGCCAGCACCCCGACGACCAGGATGACCCACCGCAGGGCCGGGTTCCACGTCGGGCTCCAGCCGAGGATCACGAACGCCCATGCGATGGTGGCCAGGACGGCTGCGGCCAGGGCCAGTCGGGGAAGGATCTCCCGCCGCCGGAGCCACAAGGTGGAGGCTCCCATGCCCACCAGAGCTCCGATGGCCGGCGCCAGCGCCACCGTGTAATAGGGATGGATGATCCCGTGGGCGAAGCTGAAGACGGCGCCGGTCAGGAGCAGCCAGCCTCCGAACAGGAGGAACGCGGCCCGCACCCGGTCGTTCCTCGGAGCACGCCGGGTCATCCACAGGACGGCGACCAGCCCGATCAGCGCGCCGGGGATCAGCCATGAGATCTGTCCACCCATCGAGGAGAGGAAGAGGCGGTTCCACCCGGTCGGACCCCACATGCTCCCGGCGGTACCACGACCGCCGACACTGCCCGTCTCGTTGCCGGTCAGCCGGCCGAACCCGTTGTAGCCGAAGATGAGGTTGAGCTCCGAGTTGTTGGTGGAACCACCGACGTAAGGCCGGTCGGCTGCCGGGGTCAGCTGGACGGCCGCCACCCACCATCCCGCCGAAACGAGCAGGGCCACACCGGTGTACACCAGTTGCACGAGACGCCGCCCGAGCTTCGGTGGACCGGCCAGCAGGTACACGAGGGCCAATACCGGGAGGAGGATCAGCGCCTGGAGCATCTTGGTGATGAACCCGAAACCGATCAGGGCTCCGGCGAACACCATCCATCGGGTTCGTCCACCTTCGATGGCCCTGATCGTGGCGTAGGCGGCCGCGGTGAGAACGAGGGTGAGCATGGCGTCGGGATTGTTGAAGCGGAACATCAGCGTGGCGACCGGCGTGAGGGCGAGTACCGCCCCGGCCAGGAGCGCCGCACCGGGCGTGAACCAGCGGCGCACGCTGGCATAGAGAATGCCGACGGTGGCCACCCCTTCGAGCGCCTGGGGCACCAGAATGCTCCAGGCATTGACGCCGAAGAGACGGGCAGAGAGCTCCATCACCCACAACGACGCCGGAGGCTTGTCGACGGTGATGAAGTTGGACGCGTCGGAGGATCCGAAGAAGAAGGCCTTCCAGCTCTTGGTCCCGGCCTGGACGGCCGCCGAGTAGAAGCTGTTGGCCCACCCGGACTGTCCGAGCCCCCAGAGGTAGAGGAACCCGGTCCCGACGAGCAGCGCCAGGAGGGCCGGCCGGACCCAGGGCGGGTCCTCGGGCCGTCCCCGCACCAATCGGAGCACACGGCCCCGCGGGGGCGCGGGGGTCGGTGGGAAGTCCGGGGGCGAACCGACCCCCTGTACATCCGTCCCGTCGTCGGTGTCCGGGGTCAGACCCGGGCGGGTCGGGTCGAAGGGACGGACGTCGATGGTGCCGGAAGGGACGACGGTGGCGACGCCAGTGACCGCCGCCGACCCGAGCGGGTCCTCGCTGCCGAGATGCGTGTCGGTCATGAAGGTCGCCCGGCCAACGTCGTGGGGCGGTGCCCGCACAGGGGACCCGATGCCGACGGCCAGATGCGTGCCGAACTGTGGTCGGAACACCCAGGTGCGGAGGATGGCGAACCGAAGGGCGGCGGCTCCGGCATTGCCGGCTGTCACCGCGCACAATTCCGGGACCAGCGACGTCAATCCGACGGCCCGGGTGGCGGCCAGCGCTCCGGTGGTGAAGGCCAGACTGACGCTCATCAACGCCGTCGCCACCATCAGCCGATGACTGCGGTCGAGGCCCCGATCGGCGGTCCCGGCCATTCCTCGGTGGACGGCGGTGTTGCCCAGGCTGCAGGCGACGATGGCCACCGCATTGGCCAGGTAGCCGCCCAGGCTCGGCTCGAGGGCCGCGAACGTTGCCGCATAGGCCACGGTGCTGACCGCGCCGACCCCGGCGAACCGGAGCAGCTCGTCGGCGAACACCTCGGTGTCGTCCCCGTTCCTGCCCACGACAGGGCGGCTGGCCCCGATGGCGGTGACCCCGGGCACGGTGACGGGGGTCTCCTGTCGCATCGGACGGATCGACCGCCCGGGCTGGAGGGCAGGCCGATGGGCAGACCGCCCGAGCAGACGCCAGACGCCCCGGAGATCCTTGATGGCGGTGCGGACCAGGTCGACCCGGGAGTCCAGGTCATCGACCCAGTCGACCGGGACTTCGTGGATGCGGAGCCCGGCCCGCTGAGCCGTCACCAGGACCTCGGTATCGAAGAACCATTCGTCGTCCTCGACCTGGGGGAGCAACTCGGCCGCCGCTTCGCGGCTCATCGCCTTGAACCCGCACTGCGCGTCGGTGCACGGACTGCGGAGAGTGGATCGAAGCAGCAGGTTGTACCCGCGGGAGATCATTTCACGCTGCGCCCCGCGCACCACGTGGGCCCCAGGGCCGAGCCTGGTGCCGATGGCCACGTCACTGTGACCGGACAGGAGCGGGGCCACCAGGGGGAGCAGGGCATCCAGGCCGGTGGCCAAGTCGACGTCCATATAGGCGACGACCGACGCCGTGCTTCGGGACCACGCCGCCCGGAGGGCCCGGCCGCGCCCCTTCTGATCGAGGTGGATGGCCTGGACGCCGTCGAGGTCGGAAGCCAGGTCGGCGGCGATGAGCCAGGTGCCATCGGTGCTGGCGTTGTCGGCGATGGTGACGGTGGCGGTGAAGGGGAACGACGTGTCGAGAAAGCTGCGCAGCGCGGCGATGCTCGGAGCCAGCTGTTCGGCCTCGTTGTACACGGGCACCACGATCTCCACGTCCGGAGCTGTCCGGATGCCGGCGGAGTCGATGGGGGGGACGGGGACGACGCTCATGGCTCTGACGATGTCAGGTCGACTTCGGGGCTCGATGAGGACCGGCTGTGAGATCCATGAGAAACGCGGGCCTGTGGGCCTGGGCAGAAACACCTAGGCCGGGGGGCCCGGGGCAGCCTCGATGGACCCGGCAGCCTCGATGGACCCGGCAGCCTCGAGCGCCCCGGCCGCCTCGGGCGGAGCCGGCGGCACCGTCGGGAGCTGGACGATGAAGGTGGTTCCCTCGCCCATCCGGGACTGGGCGGACACGGTGCCGCCGTGAGCGGCCACGATGGCGCTCACGATCGAGAGCCCGAGTCCGGCGCCTCCGTGGGTCCGGGACCGAGAGGGATCGGAGCGGTAGAACCGCTCGAACACGTGCTCGGCCTGTTCGGGCTCCATGCCCGGCCCGTCGTCGGTCACGGTGATCCTGGCGCCGGTCGCGTCCCCGTCCACCCGGACCTGGGCTGAGGTGCCCGCCGGGGTGTGAGCCCGGACGTTGCCGAGCAGGTTGTCGACGACCTGGCGGAGGCTGGTGGCGTCGCCCATCACCTCGATGGGGCGGGTCGCCTCGAAGGTGACGGGCCACTCCGGACCCACCGTGGAGGCGGTATGGACCGCTTCTGCGCCCAGTGCCACCAGGTCCACCGATCGCTGCTCCATCGGTCGGCCCTCGTCGAGGCGGGCCAAGAGCAGCAGGTCGGCGACCAGCTGCTCCATCCTGGTCGTCTCCGAGCGGATCCCGCCCATGAGGCGTTCGAGGTCGGCCTTCTGTTCCGAGGCGCCGCGACCGAACAGTTCGGCGTAGGCGGAGATGGCGGCGATCGGGGTGCGCAGCTCGTGCGACGCATCGGCCACGAACCGCCGCAGTCGCTGTTCCGAGTCACGGAGCCGGCGCTCCGACGCCACCCGTGCGCTGAAGGCGGACTCGATGCGGGTCAGCATGACGTTGAGGGTGCGGGCCAGCCGCCCCACCTCGGTGGTCTCGTTCTCGCCGGGCACCCGTTCGGTGAGATTGCCGTCGGCGATGGATTCGGCCGTCCGCTCCATGTCGCGCAGAGGGCGGAGTCCGATCCGGACCAGCCACAAGCCGCCCAGCAGGGCCACCATCACGGCCGCGCCGGTCACGATCAGCTCCACCAGGAGCAGATGGTGGAGGGTGCTCTCGATGTCGCCCAGCGGTTGGGCCACGATGAGCACGTCCCCGCTGGTCAGCGTGCAGGCGCGCACCCGAAACGGCGGTCCGCCCGCCTGACTGGAGGGAGCGACGAAGTACGTCTCCTGGGGAGTCGCGGACGTCGTCGACAGCCTGCTGATGGTGACCGGAATCTGGGGGCTGTACGCCTTGTCGTCCACGTAGACGGCACAGCTCTGGCCGTTGACGATGGCACCGGAACCGTCCCGCACCTCGAGGGCGAACACCTGGACCGCATTGGAGGGGTCGTAGTCCCGCGGACCGCCCCCGCCCGGCCCACCTCCTCCGGGGAAGAACGGACCGGGGCCGGCGCACGCCGACGCCGTCAATTGATTGCCGCGGTTCAGATAGCTGACGAGGTTGGACGACCCCTGCTCGAGCTGCTGGTCGACCCGCTTGTACAGGAAGGACTGGAGCGACGAGTAGGTGACCACGTCGGCCACGGCCAGAGCCACCACGGCGATGACCCCGATGGCGATCAGAAGCCGGGACCGCAGCGACATGGTCACTCCGCGGCCGGCTCTCGGAGCGCGTAGCCGACCAAGCGGACGGTGTGGATGACTGGTGGGCCGGCAGCCTCGAGCTTCTTGCGGAGGTAGCTGACATAGGTCTCGACCACGTTGCCGTCCCCACCGAAGTCGTAGTGCCAGACGTGGTCGAGGATCTGGGACTTGGACAGGACGTGGCGCGGGTTGAGGAGAAAGAACCGCAGGAGGTTGAACTCGGTCGCCGTCAGCGCGATGGGCTGCCCGGCCCGGGTCACCTCGTGGGCGTTCTCGTCCATCTCGATGTCGGCGAACTGGAGCCTGCCCTCGTCCTCGGGCTCGCTGCCGATCCGGCGCAGGATGGCGTGGACCCGGGCCACGATCTCGGCCAGCGCGAAGGGTTTGGTCACGTAGTCGTCGCCGCCGACGGTCAGGCCGGCCACCTTGTCCTCGATGGCGTCCCGAGCCGTGAGGAACAGGATCGGGACGCGGATGCCGTCGGCGCGCAACCTCCGGGTGACCTCGAGGCCGTCCAGGTCGGGGAGCATGACATCCAAGACGATGAGATCGGGTGGATTCTCCTGGGCGGCGGCCAGGGCCAGGCGCCCGTTGACCGCCTCATCCACCCCGAACCCCTCGTACCGCAGCGAGGTCGCCACGGCATCGACGATCGAGGGCTCATCATCGACGACCAGAATGCGCTGGTTGCGGGTGGGCTCCACGGCTTGCTCCTCCTGGCTGTCCGTCTTGGCAACGGGTTTCGCCACGGAACCAGCATCGCACCTGCATTTGGACATGACGTGTGACCGGCCTGTGAACCGGCTGTGAGCCGGGTTCGCCCTGCTCCCGGATTCACAGTGAGTCCACAGGTGGGATGGAGGTGGCCCTTCAGTGGGGCTTGTCCAATGGGGTGGTCAACGCGAACTGAATAGGGCAGCCCGTTGGCCACAGAGGTCTCGAACCAGTCTTCGACGAAAGGTGACGGCATGGCACAGCAACAGTTCCGACACGGCGACGACAACCGATCAGCCATCCGGGTGCGGGACCGGGCCAGGGCCCGGGTCCGACGGATTACCGCGCTGATCGGCGTGGCCGCCACCGCGGCGGCCGTCGGGCTCGGGGTGTTGGTGGCATCGGACACCACGGCCCATTCCTCGGTGGCCGTCCGCACTCCGACGACATCGACATCGACGTCGACGGGTTCCGCCACGGGGGCGAAGGACACAACGAACACCGGAGCGACCGTCACCTCGGGCTCCTCCGGCTCCTCCGGATCGTCCGGATCGTCCGCCACACCGACGACGACGACGCCCACGACCACGGTCACCGCGCCGGCCAGCTCGTCCACCGGGGCGGCGACGACATCGGGTCAGACGTGATCGACACCGGAGCGGGGACGGAAGCTGATCCCCATCACGAACCGCCACTGGCCACCCGGTCGATGGGCGCCATCGGTACCACCGTCTCGGTCGCCGTCACCGATCCCGATCGTGCCGACGACGCCTCGGCCATGATGGCCGAGGATCTCCGTGACCTCGACGCCGCCTGCAGCCGGTTCCGACCCGACTCGGAGCTGCGGCGGCTGGAACGGACCGGTGGGGGCGACCGGTCGTCGTGAGCCCGCTGCTGTTCGAGCTGTTCGAGGTGGCGATGACCGTCGCTGTCAGGACGGCGGGGATCGTCGACCCGACGGTCGGCTCGGCCCTGATCGAGCTCGGTTACGACCGTGATTTCGACGAGATCGCCGACCATCAGCGGGTCACCGATGTCCCACCGGAGCCGGCCCCCGGCTGGTGGCGGGTCGAAATGGATGCCAACGCCCGCACCGTCGCCGTCCCGCCCGGCGTCCACCTCGACTTCGGTGCCGTCGCCAAGGCCTGGGCCGCCGACCGGGCCGCGGACCGGATCGCCGCCGAGCTCGGATGTGGAGCCCTGGTGAACCTGGGTGGCGATGTCGCCGTGGCCGGTTCGGGCCCGGCCGGAGGGTGGGCGGTCGGGATCGCGGCCCGGTGCAGGACGCCCCTCGACTCGGTCGATCAGGTGGTCGTCCTCCACGCCGGTGGCCTGGCCACGTCGGGCACCACGGCCAGGTCGTGGGTGCACGGTGGTCGCACCGTCCACCACATCATCGACCCGTGGACCGGCGCCCCGGCCGCACCCGTCTGGTCCCTGGTGTCGACGGCTGCGGCCACCTGTGTGGACGCCAATGCCTGGAGTACGGCGGCAGTGGTGTGGGGCGACGACGCCGCCGGGGCGTTGACCGATCTCGGCGTACCGGCCCGGCTGGTGGGAGCCGACGGGCGCGTCGTCCACGTCGGCGACTGGCCCTCGGAGACCCGGACGCGGAGGGAAGCCCAGGTGTCCTCGGCCGACGACGGGCGCGGGGTTCGCTGATGCTCACCTCCTCCTCCACCACCCTGTGGTACGCCACCCGGGCGACCGGCATCGTCGCCCTCGTCCTGTTGACGCTGACCATGGTCTTCGGGATCCTCACCGCCGGCCGGGTGCGATCTCGGGCCTGGCCGGCGGTGGCCCAGTCCGAACTGCACAAACGGGTGTCACTGTTGGCCATGGTGTTCCTGGCCCTGCACGTCCTCACCGCGGTCCTGGACACCTACGTCCATTTGGGGTGGGCGTCGATCGTGGTTCCTTTCTCCTCCGCCTACCAGCCGCTGTGGACCGGACTCGGTGCGGTCGCGGTCGACCTGATGGTCGCCGTCGGAATCTCGAGTGCGCTACGTCAGCGGATCAGCGCCCGCACCTGGCGAGGTATCCATTGGCTGGCCTATGGCAGCTGGCCGGTGGCCATGGCCCACGCCCTCGGCGAGGGCACCGACGCCTTCAAGCTGTGGATGGATGTGCTCGCCGTCCTGTGTACCCTCGCCGTCGGCTCCTCGTTGGCCTGGCGCATCGCCGACCACCGGAGGAACCGCGAGCGGGCCACCCGGGTCGGCGCCCTCACCCGGGCGGTGCCCACCCGGCCGGTCACCCGTCCGCCCGGGGGAGGTTCGTCACCACGGCCCGCCCGAACCGACCGCGTCACGAACGCCGGCGACCTCTTGACGAAGGAGCGACCGTGAACACGATGACCCTCGAATCAACCGATCGGATCCTCACCGGGAGGGCGCGGTCGGGCGCGGGCCTGTCCGGGCACCTCGCCGACCACGGCGCCCTGTACGTCCCGCCCGGCAAGGATCCGGAGTGGCGAGAGGGGATCCTTCGGGCCATCGACGACTCAGGCCTGTTCGGCCGAGGTGGCGCCGCCTTCCCGTCGGCCACGAAGTGGCGGTCGCTCGGGCGGGGGGCCCGCAGATCGATGGTGGTCGTCAACGCCATGGAGGGCGAGCCGGCCAGCGCCAAGGACCGGGTGCTCCTGGCCGGCGCACCCCATCTCGTCCTGGACGGCGCCGAGGTGGCGGCCGCGGTGGTCGGCGCCTCCGAGGTCGTGATCTGTGTCGCCGACCACGCCGACTCCCCGGCGCGGGCGATCGAGACCGCCATCGCCGAGCGGAGGAGAAGCGGCACCGCACGAGTTCGGGTCACTCTGGAACGGCCCCCGGGCCGCTATGTGAGCGGCGAGGAGTCGGCACTGGTGGGGTGGCTCGACAAGGGGCGCGCCGTTCCCGCCCTGCGAGTGGACAAGTCGGTCCCGCTCGCCGTGGGGCGTCGACCGGTCCTGGTCCACAACGCCGAGACACTGGCCCAGGTGGCTCTCATCGCCCGGCATGGCCCCGAGTGGTTCCGACGCCTGGGAATGCCGGACGCTCCCGGGACCACACTGGTCACCGTCAGCGGATCGGTTCGCTTCCCCGGGGTCGTCGAAGTGGAGCTGGGCACGCCGGTGGCCGACATCCTCGACCGGGCCGGCGTCGTCGGTGCCTTGTCGGCCGTCCTGGTCGGCGGGTACGGGGGTGCCTGGCTCGACGCCGGCCGGCTGGCCACGCCCTATGCGCCGGCTCCGCTGGCTGCCGCCGGAGCCTCGTCCGGAGTGGGCATCGTCATCGCCCTCCCGAGGACGTCGTGCGGCGTGGCCGAGACGGCCCGGGTGGCGCGGTACATGGCCGGCCAGAGCGCCGGCCAGTGCGGCCCCTGCGTCTTCGGCCTGCCCACCATCGCCGACGACCTCGAGCAGTTGTGGGCGGGACGGGCCGACCCCGATGCACTGGCCCGGATCGAGCGCCGGGCGCGCCAGATCGACGGTCGCGGCGCGTGCCGCCATCCCGATGGGGTGGTAGGGCTGGTGAGGAGCGCCATGACCGTGTTCGCCGCCGACGCCCATGAGCACGCCGCCGGTCGCCCGTGCCCCGGCTACGGGGCCGACTCGGTCATGATCTTCCCGCCGACGGCCACCGAAGGAACCGGGCCGTCATGACCGCCCGACGGAGGATCGGATTGCGCCTCCGGGTGGACCCGGTGGCGTGTGACGCGTACGGCTACTGCGCCGAGCTGCTCCCCGAGCGGGTCACCCTCGACGAGTGGGGCTACCCGATGGTGGACGGGACGCCGGTCGAGCACGACCTCGTCGAACTGGCTGTCCGGGCTGCGGCCGAGTGCCCGCGACGCGCCGTTCTCCTCGAAGAGGTGACGGTGGTCGGCTAGGAGCATTCCCGGCTCGGAACGACCGGTGGATGCCGGTGGATCCGTTAGTCGCAGACAGAGCCGGAGCGGGGGAGTCCGCCTCCCGAGAGGTAGGTGGTGACCAGCTTCTGCATGCACGAGTCGCTCGAACCGCTGAGCAACCAGGTGTGGCCCCACCCCTTCCAGGTCACCATGGTGGCCGTGGGGAAGATGGCGGCCAGGTGCTTGGCCCCGATGATCGGGGTGTTGGGGTCACCGGTGTTGCCGATGACCATGATCGGCGGCGCCCCGCTCGGATGGAGGTCGGTGACCGGCTGGACGGCCTTCGGCCAGGCGACACACCCGCCCATCGTGTACGTCACCGAGTAGGCCCCGATGAGGGGGTAGCGGGTACCGAGCGACCGGGCCAGGTTGCCGGCGGTCACCGACCCGGGGTGGCCGGCGGCATCATTGCAGGTGATCGCCCAGAGGGCATCGACCAGGGGAGCGCCGTCGGTGTCGGTGTCGAAGGCGATGGACAGGTTCCGCAGCGGAGTCCCGTTTCCGTGCTCGGCCGCCAACAGGGCCGGATAGTACGAGGGGATGAACTGGGGCACGCTGAGTGCGAACAGGGTGGCGGTGTCCAGATCGCCCACCGTGACCGGGCTGCTGTCACCTTTTCCGGGCGCGGCCAGCGGGTGGTCGGTCAGCGAGGTGGCCAGCCTGGCGAAGGCCGCCCGGGGGTCGGCTCCGAGGGGACACGGCGCCAGCTGGGGACAGGTGGCGAACAGGTGCTGGAGGGATTGCTCGGCCGCCGCCGCCTCCTGTTCCGCCTGTTGGGTCAGCGAGGCGTTGACGTCCACCGCGCCGTCCAGGACCATGGTGGCCACCCGGTGGGGGAAAAGGTCGGCGTAGACGGCCCCGAGCATTGTGCCGTAGGAGAGGCCGTAGAAGCTGATCTTCGTATCCCCCAGCGCCTGGCGGATGCGATCCATGTCGCGGGCGGTGTTGACCGTGTCGATGAAGGGCGCCAGGGCGGCGGCACGGGTATGGCACGCGTGGGCCATGGCGGTGAAGAACGGCGCGCTGGGCAGTGGCCGGCCGGCTGACTTCGGGACCACCAGCACACTGACTGCCCCCGCGGGTGAGGTTCCGCACCGGAGGGGGTCACTGGCGCCGGTCCCCCGGGGGTCGAAACTTACGATGTCGAAGTGGGTGCGGACCGCCTCGGGCATCATGTCGAGGGCGACGGGAAGGATCTGGTTCCCGCTCTCGCCCGGGCCGCCCGGGTTGAACAACAACGTGCCGGTGGTACCGCTGGGATCGAGAGCCGGGGCTCGGGTCAGGGCCAGGGAGATGGAGCCGGCCTTGGGGTGGCGGTAGTCGATGGGGACCGAGACGGTGCCGCACTGGAGGGTGGATCCGGCTGGGCAGGGTGACCACACGACGGGCGCCGGCGGTGCCAACGGGGGCAGGGCCGCCCGGGCGGTGCCCGATGTGGTCGGAGCACCACTTCCGGTGCCCGTGGGCGAGCTCCCGCACCCGGCCACTCCGGCCATGAGGAGGCCGAGCCCCAGCCAGACGGCGAGTCGCCGGGGTGAGGCACCTCGTCTCATGGGACGCGAACGTAGCAGCGAGGCTGGTCGGTGCCCGGCCACTCCGGCCCGGCGAGCGGGAATGATTGTCGTGGCGCGCCTGTTGGCCCAATTGTGCAAGCGCTGACACTCCTGCCGCGTGTCCGGTCGCCACGGTCGGCCGATCGAAGCTCAGCAGTGGCGGCCGCGGCCAAGGTAGTGGCGGTGACCGGCGTGGTTGCCTACAACTGGTGGGTGGTGGTGCCGTTCGTACCCGGCCTCATGCCGACGGTCAACGGGTTCTTCTCCGACCTCGAGGCCACCGGCCGGCCCCACGCCGGCCTGATGTCCGATGCCGACATGGCCGCCGGGATCCTGATGGCGGCGGCTCTGCTGCTCCGGGGGTCGGCCGGCCCGCACGGTGCCCGTCGCGAGTGGAAATGGATGATGGCGTTCGCATTGGCCGGAGCGGTGGGGGGCCGGTTCCCGTACGCATGTTCCGAAGGGCTGAGTGCAGCTTGTCGCACACAGGAATGGAACCTGCAGCTTCCGCTCCACCACTATGTCCATGTCGTCTCCGGCATCGCCGAGTTCGTCACCTTGACGACCGCGGCCGTCATCGCCATGCGCCGTACCCGCAGTGACGGGACGCGTGAGTCTCACATCTACTCGGGGTTGGTCAAGGTGTTGATCGTGAGCTACCCGATCCTCGGAGCGGTCTACATCACCGACCGGTTGGGGACCCTCGTCGAGCCGATCTTCTTCATCGCCTTCTCGGTCATGCTGCTCACCGAGGTCTTCGAGCCCATCGGCAGGAGCGTGGCCTCTCCGACCTGGACCGATCGGACCGTGTCCCGGGGGACACGGGGAATGGCGCTGGCCCCGGACTTGTCGGCTGCCGGCCCCCGGCCCGAGGGCGGCGGGGAGCCCGCCTGGGTCGAACGGCCACCCGACCGGGCCAGGCGGTAGCAATCGGGCCACGACCGCGCCCGAGCCCGCGGTGAGGTCGCCGAACTGCCCAAAACGATCGTTTTCTGCGCCAGTCCCTCTTTGCGCCTAGGGTGATGGGGTCATCGACCCACTCACGCGGGCCGGTGCATGTAGGGCTTCACAAATGGATCCCCGCGTTACCGTGCGTGAATTTCAAGGAGTGACAAGTTATGGGTGTAGGTGCAGTCAAGTGGTTCAACGCCGAAAAAGGCTTCGGTTTCATTACGCCTGACGGCGGCGGGGATGACCTCTTCGTTCACCAGTCCGAGATCCAGATGGAGGGTTTCCGCGATCTCGCAGAAGGCCAACGTGTGGAGTTCGAGACCAAGCAGGGCCAAAAGGGCCTGCAGGCGAGCCAGGTCCGCAAGATCTGAGTCGTTCTCTTCCGGGTGGTCCGACCCCGGCGGCCGTCCTCGTTCACCGAGGTGGTCGCCGGGGTCGCGCCTGGATGGTTGGAACTCGTCGGAGGTGAACTCCGACGATGAGGGCCCGGGGTTGTTGCGGACCGACCGCCGTCGGCCTCTTTCGGTTCCGGCGGATGGACCGAGACGACGCCAGCCTGGCAGGCGGTCGCCGACCTCGAGTAGGCGATGGGCCTCGACATGGGATGGCGGCTCGGCTGATTACCAGCCCCGGCATCCACCCTGGTCCGGCGGGCTGGCCTGGATGCGCTCGGCCACCATGATCTGCTGATCCTCGGTGGCTTCTGCTCCCTCGGGGGCGAACTCGAGTCCCCCGTATGCGTCCCAGTTCGCCCGGCTGACACCGAGCCCGCCGCTGAACGTCGAGCCGTCGGATTGCCAGTCGCCGCCTTCCTCACACATGGCAACCCGTTCCCACGCCGCACGTTGGTCGGGGGTCACCGTGTCGACCGGCGCCGTGGGTGCTGGCGCCGGAGGTGGTGCGACAGGCGGCAACGTCTTGGGCAGCGCGCTGATGGCCGCGGTGTCCGGTGTCGGTGAACCCGCGGTGGTGACCACTCGGCGGACCTCCGGTGTCCTGCGCCGAGTGAACGGGAGGCTCACTTCGACGAAGGCCGGCGCTGTCGACAGCAGACCGCGGTAGGCCACCGACTCGTTCGGCGGCATGGCGACGACAGGCGCCCTGATGGCCTTGTGGGACGGATGGGTCGTGGTTCGTTCAGCCTGCGCATCGGCAGACTGGGTCAAGGTACTGACGGTGATGAGGGCGACCGGAATGGCCGCCACGAGTGCAATGCGGGTCCGCACGGCACCTCCCTTCGTAGGGCGCGTCAAGGCGCCTTCCTCTGCTCGGTGTTGGCGGGCTCCGGCCCTCGCATTCGTTCCCCGGACGGCGAGCGGGAAGGCTTCGTCCGTCCTGGCTTTGCGCCCTAGGGTGTGCGGCCGGTTTTGTTACGCCCTGGATTGCGTCGTGGGTGCACCACTCATTTCGTCGTCAGTCAGCTGTCTTGGCCCGATGGCCTGTGGGCCATGACGGCGCCCCGCGCCAAACAGGAGCTTGGAATATGCCCCCCCACTGCCAGTGACCGGGGTTCTGGCCCTCGAGAGGGCGCTCCGATCACATAGAGGCGTGGGGCTCAGCACGTTGCGCTTTAGACACTATAGCGGACCCCACTCAGCTGTCTGTGCAGCCGTGACGCAATGGGTTGTGACCTGGGGATTCTCTGAAAAAATCCTGCGGGTCAGCCGACAAATGCTTTGCTATTAACCCGTTCTTACGGTGGGATCGTTTTTGCAGTTATTCACTATCTGAAAAACCGATCATCGTTGGTCGGAAGGGCGGCGGGCAGTCCAGGGAATTCGGAAATGCTCATCCGTTCGGACCGGTGAGCCGTAGGTCGGAGCTGCTTCTGCCCTGCCTCCCGGTCTGCGAGGGCTTGACACCGTGGGCTTCGTGACCCGACACGACCCGTGGGCGGCCGCTGGACGCCTATGCGGTCGGTGGCTCGAGCGCCGTGTCGGGGGCACCTTCGAGAACATACGAGCCGTGGTCGGCCGACTTCCTTCGTAGAGTTCGAGTTCGGATCGGCCCCCAGGGCCGCCCTTGTGAACGACCTCGGCCCACACCGAAGCGGTGTGGGCCGAGGCTCTGCATTGCTGTCACGTTGCCACGCTCACATGCGCAGCTCCCGCGCTATGACTTGACGACGAGTGCGAAGTTCTGGCTCGCAGTGCCCCGGTTGCTCGTCGCCGTGAACTGCAGGATGGTGGTCTTCACCGTGGTGGGCGTTCCGGCGAGCGTGGCCGTGCCATTGCCGTGGGGGGTGAAGGTCACCCCGGCCGGAAGAGCCCTCGCTTCCCTGACCTTCGGCGTCGGGATCCCGGTGGTAGTCACCGTGAAGGAGAAGGAATGTCCCTTGTGCGCGACGAACGAGCCGGCACTGGTGATGGCGGGTGCTGGACTACTGACCGCATTGAACGCCACGGCGGGGATGTAGTAGGGAGCACCGACCGAGCCACCCTCTTGGTTCCCGTCGGCGGTGTTGACCGCGCCGGTCTGCCCCCAACACGAACCCTGGGTGTTCTGGGCGTCGATGCGGAAGCTGGTCCCACCGGCTCCACCGTCACAGTAGTAGGGGAGGTAGTTGGTGGACTCGTACACCGTGCCAAGCTGGGGGTCGGAGCCGACGCTCGGGTCAGTGGGCGAGTTGGACAGGGCCACATTGAGGGAGTCGTAGCCACACCCGCCTGAGCTCGAGTGGCATGCGGTGGCATCGCCGTAGGGGTGGGCCCCGTAGTCGCTCGTGTTGTAGGCGATCCCGTAGATGAGCTTGTTGGGAACCCTGGTGTGGCCGAAGGTGAAGGTCACATTGGTGGCAAAACCGTTGTAGCAGTGACCGTCGGCGGCGTCGAACCAGGTACCGTCAAAATCACTCACCGGGACGGAGTCCGCGGCCGCGTCGTTTGCGCAGTCGGTGGCGTAGTTGGCATCGGCACTGGGGCGATACGGGACATTGAACGTCTTGGTCAGGGTGGTGATCCTGCTGCCCACGGCAGTACCGCCAGCACCCACGTTGTACAGGTTGAGGGTGATCGGCTCGGAGAAAGTGGAACCCGGGGTGGTGGAGCAGTCGTCAGTGCTCCAGCCTCCGGACTGACATCCCCAGCTGCTGAGGGTGACCACGGCACTGGTGAGGACCCGACCCGTTCCCGACTTGAATGCCACCTGGTTGCCGAACTGTGACGTCTCGGTGGCCTCGAACGACTCACTCACCTGGTTGCCCGGCAGCGGTGAGACGGTGCTGTCGTAGATGGCGGAGCCGGATGATGCGCCGACCGTGGCCGGGGCGCTCACCAATCCCACCGTGATGAGACCCACCAGGGCCGTCAAACTGACTAATACTTTCCGCATTGTGTCGCCTTTCGTCTCAGTCGACACAGACCGGCGCCCAGGATTCCCGCCCCCCGACCGCTCCGCATCATCCGCCGATGCCCAATGCCCGCGCGGACCCTGCCCTTCGGACGAACCCTACGTGGCTTCGCTGACCGAGTCATCACCAAATGTGATGAGATTTTGGCGAACCTCAGTCGTGGTGGGCGACCGGCCCGGCGAGCGGCTCGGCAGTGAGTGAATGCGAAGCCTCGGGTCACAGCCCGGTCTGGACGGTTCCGCCGCTGATGGTGACCCGGATGTGAAAGAGCGGCCGGCTATTGGGATAGCCCACCTTTCCGGGCAGCCAGGCCGCGAAGCCCAGCCACAGGTTGCCCTGGGTGTCGGTGAACACCGACGGGCCACCGGGCCCGCTGAAGGCGTGACCCGATGCCAGGAGCGGCTGCCCGGACCCTTGGGCGCATGGGCCGAGAGGTCCGGTGCAGTTGACGACGCCGATGGCGTAGTTGGCGGTCTGCCAGGCGTTGGCCGAGTAGAAGAGCAGATAATTGCCGCCGGAGACGACCATGTCGGGGCCCTCGACGATTCCGCCCTGCCAACTCTGGCTCGGGGTCAGGAGTGCCGAGGGTGTGCCCGCGGCCAGCGCAGTGCCGGCCGGGTCGAGTTGCTGCGACCACAGCGTGGCCGGCTGCCCGTTGGCGCCCTGCGACTTCCAGGTCAGGTAGGCAGAGCCGTCGGTGCCCACGAACGGGCTCGGGTCCAGCGACCCGCCCAGGTTCAGCTGGCACACCAGGGGCGTCTTGGAGCTGTCCACATAGGGGCCCTGGGGTTGGGTGGCCACCGCGTCGGAGATGCACTGCTCCCCGGTGACTCCGTCCAGGGCCGAGTAGTAGAGCACGAAGGTCCCGCCCCGCTGGAGCACCGACGGTCCCCAGGTGGCACCCGGCGCCGCCCAGACGGCCAGGTGGGGGAGCGCGTCACCCACCGTCGTCCAGTGGGCGAGATCGGTCGACTTGATGATCTGGATGTTGCCGGCGGCCGCGTTGGTGGAGAAGGCGTAGTAGTCGCCGCCCACGGGGAGGATGAACGGATCGGGGAAGTCGAACGGGTAGAGGAGTCCGCCGTTCGAGTTGTCGAGCGACACGCAGGCCGGGGACGCGGCCGTGATCGAGTTGACCGCCCCGGGGAGGTTGTTCGAGGAGATGGCGCTGACGGCGGTGGACACCCCGCTCAGGCAGGTCTGCAGGGTCGTGATGTCGAGGCTCTGGAAGTAACCGGTCTCCTGGGACGAGGCCAGCTGCTGCTCGGTCGTGCTGAGCTCGTCGGAGTCCCGGGATCCCTGTTCGAGCGCCGAGTTCCGGCTGGCGATGCTGGAGACGATCTGCGTTTTTGTGCGCGACAGCGTGGATCGCGCATCCCGCAACCGATGGGCGGTGTCGGTGAGGGTGGCCTGTGACCGGTGGTCGGAGGCCACGGTGACCGAGTCGTAGTAGACGGTTCCGATGACCAGCCCGAACAGCACCACGAGTCCGAACAGCACGAGGTGGCGCCGGGTCCGCGGCGTCATGTCCCCGACGGCTCCGCCGCCCGGCAGTTGGCGGCCACACCGTTCAGCGTCGTGGCCGCCCCGGTCGGGTCTCCGAGCGAGATCTGGTTGAGCGCCTGCTCGACGCCGGACACACAGGTGTCGAGTTGGGAGATGCTCACCCCCTTGGAGAAGACGTCCACCTGATCGGCGGCCAGCTTGGCCTGGGCCGCGGACAGCTGGGCCGACGCTGAGGCCAGTGCCCGACGGGAGGTAGCGGCCTGCCCGCTGACCTTGGTGAGTTCGGCCTTGGTCTCGGCCACCAGCGTCTGGGCGTGGCGCAGTTCGGCCCGGGTGGAGGCAACCGAGGAGTGGGTCCGGTTCAGCTGGGCGTGGGCGTTGATTCCCACCACAGTGGCCGCCACCAGCATCACCGCTCCCACGGCGAAGGCGACCGGGAGGACCCACCGGCGGCCGGCGCCGCGTCGGCCCCGGGCCGCTTCGGCCTCGAGGGCCCGGCTCTGTTCGGCGGCCGGACCGGTCGGAACCAGCAGGGCGGCGATGGTCGGTGGCGACGCGGAGCTTCGATCGGTGTTCATGAGAGTTTCCCTGCCCGGCGCGTCCGGAGGATGAAGAGCCAACGACGTGGTCGCAATCGCAGGTGGCCCGCCCGGAATAGCTGACCGATTCGCACCTTCCATTGTCACACCGATCTGTTCATGGCTGGTGTCACCCCAGACGCCGCACCTCGTCCGCCCCCGACTTGATCCGGAGGGCGGGGAGCAGGGGTCCGAAGGTCCGCGCCCGTATGCATCCGGTCCACACGCCGGCTCCGTAGGCCACGTCGTCGGCGACGGATGCCAACGACCAACGCAGCGGACCGACGTCGGGACGGCGTCGCCACCACTCGACAGCCGGTGGAGCCAGCACGAGGAACGCCACCACCGACCGCTTTCCCCGGAGGGCGGCCACCACCAGGAACGGCCCGGCCAGCATGGTGGCGGCATGGCCCAGTCCCACCCCCGTCCACCCGGCCGCCTCCGCGCTCCAACGGAGGGTGAGCGAGGGTGGGATGCCGTGGTGGCGGACTTGTCGAGCCAGGACCGCGGCCGACGCGGCCACGGTCGCCAGTCCGGTCCGGCGTCTGCCGGTCAGCCACGCCACGGCGGCGGCCGTCGGCCAGGGACGGAGCTCGAGGGGGACCAGCCTGCCCGGGTGGCGTTTGGCCAGGGGACCGGCCGAGGTTCCATACCGGAACCGACGGCCGAGGAGCTGCGGCCACGACGACGGCTCGTGGTGGAAGACGGTGACCGACGGCTCGTAGCGGACGCGCCAGCCCTCGTCATGGAGACGCCAGACCAGGTCGACGTCCTCGCCCACCCGCAGGTCGGGATCGAAGCCGCCGATCAGCGCCCGACGGCGGGCCACCAGGGCGGCGGCGGGGACGTAGCGCACGGCGCGGTCCGGGGCCACCTCGCTGGGCGCATCACCCATGTCCAGGGCCGAGTGCCCGTCGGCAAAACCGTTCAGCGTGGGGCGATTGCTTCCCCGGCCGGAACGATCGGGCCGTACCCGGGGGGCGACGGCGGCGACCGCGGGGTCGTCGAACTGCCACACCAGGCCGGAGAGCCAGCCGTCGGTGACCCGGCAATCGCTGTCCACGAAGGCAACCAGTTCAGTGTCCACCTCGGCGATGGCCTGGTTGCGCGCCATCGCCGGCCCCCCGTTGACCGCCCGCCGGATCAGCCGGACCCGGTGTCGTTCGCAGATGCGGGCGACGGCGTCGGGGTCGTCGGAGCCGTCGTCGACCACCACCGTGGGCACGTCCGATCCGATCGAGCCGAGGCAGCGTTCCAACGCCGCGCTGCGGTTGTGCACCGGGACCACCACGGTCACCGCCCTCGTCGCTTCAGCCCGGTCGGGGAGAGGGCGCGGGTGGGCCATCCCGGCCTCCACCAGGCGGCCGCCCAGTTGACGCGAGGCGTCGGTGATGGCCCGGCCATCGAGGAGCGAGGACAGTGCCACCACTCCTTCGAGGCTCAAGGTGATCAGCCGACCGGGGTGACCGCCAATGAGAACGGTCCCGTCCCGGAAGGAGCGGACCGACCGGTCGAGGACCAGCCCGAATCCTTCCGGGAGCACGGTCACAGCGAGAGGCCGCCGTCCACGGGGATCACCGCCCCGGTCAGCGCGCTGCTGTCCGCGCCGGCCAGCCACACCAGTGCTGCCGCCACCTCCTCGGGGGCGAGGAGCCGGCGGGCCGACTGCTGGTCGGCGAAGGTACGGGTGTTCTCGAGGCCGTAGAGCCGGGCGCTCTCGTCGAGCATGGCGGTGGCCGTCGAACCGGGGCTGACCGCGTTGGCGGTGATACCGGTACCGGCCAGGTCGGCGGCCAGTCCCCGTACCAGCCCGGCCACGCCCGGCCTTGGCCGCGCCGTAGGCGGCCAGCCGGGGCAGACCCCGGGTGGCAGCGGCCGAGGCCACGGCGAGGAACCGCCCCTGGCGGGGAACGGGTCGACGGAGCATGGCCGGGATCCCGACCCGGGCTGCGGTGATCGGACCACCGAGGTCCACCCCGAGTACCGCGCCGAGTTGGTCCCCGGGCATCTCCCACAAGGGCACCCCACCGGCGATGACCCCGGCCACCGCCACCATGGCATCGATTCCCCCGAACCGCTCCTCGGCCACGGCCACGGCCCGGGCCAGTCCGTCGGGATCGGTCGTATCGGCCACCTCGGCCACCACGCGGGGACGGTCGTCGGCCCCGACGCCGCCCGCCCGGAGGGAGGCGGCCAGGGCCGAGGCGACCACCGCCTCCAGCTGGGCCGTCGGTCCCCATGGGGTAGGGGATCCGGGGATCGTCCCGGGCCCGGTCCACCGCCACCACCGACCAGCCGGCCGCGGCCATGGCCCGGACCGTGGCCGCGCCGATCCCCCGCGCCGCGCCTGTCACCACTGCCACCCGGTTCATCGGATCACCTCCATGGTCGAGCCGTCAGCCATCCCCCTCGCCGTGCCGACGAGATCGTCGACGGCTCCGGCCAGCAGCCGGCTGGCCTTCCCCGGCCGTGGCCCCGGACGGGTCGCCGAGGACCCCGTTGGCACTGATGGCGCGGACGCCCTGCTGGCGCAGGAGGGGGAGCAGCGTACCGATGGGTCGGCGGTCGCCGGCTTCGGCCCGATCGAGGCGCACCCGCCCGGGGGCGATGGCCAGCATCAGGGACGTCTCCGTCCGTCCGGCGTGCACATCGCCGGGCCACCTGGGTGACCAGGCCGCCACCCGATGCCCCTCGGCGGCCAGCCGGGCCATGGCCCGGCTCAACGGTGAGGCGTTGCCGCCGTGGGTCGACACCACGATGACGTGGGCGAAATCGACGGAGGCAGAGCGGCCCAGCTCGACCAGGACCAGCTCGGTGACCTCCGATCCCACGGACAGAGTTCCGGCAAATCCCTGGTGCTCGCCGCTCGACCCGTAGGCCACCGGGGGTGCCACCACCAGGCGGCGCTCGAGCCCGGCCGCTCCGGTGGCCACGGCCAGGGCGATGTCGGTGTCGGTGGTCACGGGGAGATGGGGCCCGTGCTGCTCGGTCGAGCCCGCGGGAATGAGGAGTATCCCACCCGACTCCGCCCGGCGGGCCGCCTCGGGCCACGGAAGATCGTCCAGCCGGTTCACCCCTCCACCTCCGGGCCGGAGCCGTCGGGTTCGGGTGGGCCGTCGAGATACCCGTGGCGGACCAGGAAGGCGATCAACTGGTCGGCGGCCTCGCCACTCCCTACCGGACCGATGACCGTCGGGGGATCGTGGGTGACCAGTGCGCCGGTGAGGGCCAACAGTCGCAGTCGGGGATCATCTCCCGCCGGAGCCGGGAGCACCCGGGTCCGGGGGGCGAAGGCCCGGGTCGGACCCACCTGGACCTGACCCCGCCCGTCCCCGTCCCCTCCACTCACCCCGGACGGCCCGGCCACCGGGACGACCATCGCCTCGGTGGCCAGGACACCGGCCAGTGATGCCCGTCGCAGTCGGACACCGGCCGCCTCCACCGAACAGACCGCGGGCACCGGCACCCGGAGCTGCTCGCGCCATCCCCCGTCGAGCCGGCGCTCGGCCGAGAGTGCGGCGCGGTGGCTGCCGGGGGCCCCGTCCACATCGAGGGCCACCAGCCCCAGGGCCTGGGCCGCACCCAGCTCGTGGGCGACGAAGGCGGGGAGGGCGCCGGTGCCCCGATCCGCCGAACGATCGCCGCACATCACCACCGACGGGCGGCCGAAGGGACCGATGGCGGCCACCATCACCCGGGCCAGCTCGTGTTCGTCCTCTCCAGCTCCCGCGGGTATCCGTGCTCGAGGCCGTGGTGCAGCGAGGGGACCCGCAGCACCGATGCGCCCAGCGCCGCCACCTGCCGCAGCACCGGCTCGACGGCTACCGGTCCGACGGCGACGACCAGAAGTCGACCCGACCACGAGTCGCAGATCCGCAGTGCGTGCTCCAGGGCCGCCTCGTCGGCGGGGGAGAGGCCGATGCCCCAGGAGTCCCGGTGTACCGAGCCGTCGAGGGGATCCACCTCGGGCCGGAGGTCGGTGATCCTCAGGCAGGCCACCACCAGCGGGGCATCGGGGCCGACGGGCGCGCGCGCTCATCCGTGGTGGAAGACGACGCCGTGGCCGCCGTCGGGATAGGACCAGGTGATGGCGCCCTCCTGGTCGCAGACCATGTAGCAGGTCCCGCACTCGAAGCATTCCTCGTAGTTGAAGAGGATGCCCCCGTCGGAGGTGGGCGCGAAGAGGTCGGCCGGACAGGCGGTCACGCAGTCCTTGGTGGTGCACGACCGGCAGACATCGGAGTCGACCGTGATGTGGGCACGGTCCCCGACCCGGAAGTCGACGGTGGCCATCCGTTCCTCGAAGGAGATGCCGCGCCACGGTTGGGGAGCGGAGCCGGGGAGGAGTTCCTCCCGCTCTGTCGGTACGGCCCGCTCCGGTTCCGCCCGTTGGCGTCGGAGCCGTCTCATCCGAAGATCCTCAGGCCGCGCAGGGTGTCGGCGGCCAGCTCGCGGAACTTCACGCCGTGCTTGGCCGCCGCGTGCGCGGGTGAGCCGGAGCCCGCCGGCCTTCGGGGCCGGGTTGGTCACCGTGAACATCCCCTCGGCCAGGTCGCAGATCAGGCCCGGGTAGCGGTGCTGGACCCGGTCCGACAGGACCAGGGCCGGTGCCTTTCGCAAACGGCGGTGATCGGCCAGCACGAACTGCCCCTCGAGGTCGCGCCGGTAGGAGGCCAACCCGGACGCCGAGCAGTCGCCCGACGCGATGGCGCGGTCCACCGCCTGGCCGGCGGCGAATCCCGATCCGATGGCGAAGTTGACGCCCTCCAACCACAGGCCGGCGGCCAGGGTCATGGCCGCGGCGTCGCCGGCGACGCACCATGCCGTCCACGGCCAGCTGGGGCATGGTGTCGAACCCGCCCTCGGGGATGAGGTGGGCCGCATACTCGCGGAGGCGTGGAGCCGCGCAGATAGGGGGCGATGGCGGGATGCTCCTTCAGGTCGGCCACCAGCTCCTCCGGCCGGATCCCCGATGCGGCCAGCTGGGGGAGGGACAGGACCACACCGACGCTCACCGAGCCGGCGTTGGTGTAGAGGAAACCCCCGCCCGGGATCCCGCGGGTGCATCCGAGCATCTCGATGTCGACACCCTCGTCCCCCCGGACCCCGAAGCGCTCGTTGATCTGATCGGGGGCGATCTCCAGTACCTCCTTCACCCCGAGGGTGTGATGGGACGCTTCGGCCCGGGCCATCATCCCGGCCTCCTTGGCCAGGAACGAGTTGACCCCGTCACAGGCGACGACCACCTTGGCCCGCAGTTCGGCGCCGTCCCGGTCGGTGCGCACACCGACGACCCGCCCGTCGGCTTCCCGGACCAGCCCACTCACCACCGTCGAGGTGAGCAACCTGGCCCCGGCCCCGGTCGCCTTGCCGGCCAGCCACGAGTCGAAGTGCGACCGCAGGGTGGTCATGCCGTTGAACGGGGCCGAACCCCAGGCCTCGGACCGGTAGTCGATGGACAGCGACTGGGTCGGGGTCATCATCATCGTCGAGCGACGGACCACCCAACGCTCCACCGGGACCTCCTCCCACCATTCGGGAACGATGGCGTCGAGGACCCGCCCGTAGACCACGCCGCCGTACACGTTCTTCGAGCCGGGGAAGGGTCCGCGCTCGACCAGGACGACCGATCGGCCGGCCCGGGCCAGCGCCAGGGCCGCGGCCGACCCGGCGGGGCCGGCCCCGACCACCACGGCATCGAAGATGGGATCGTCAGGCATCGGGGCCGGGTGTCCGTTCCGGCCGTCGCCCCGGCACCGCTCGGCGATCCCTCGGCGGACGGGCCCACGCCGAAGCGCCGCCCCAGCTCCTCGAGCAGACCCCGGGCATCGGTGATCAGGCCGAGGTCGGCCATGGCCGTCATCGGCGACGAGGCGTCGGTGTTGACGCTCACGATGTGCCGTGGACTCCCGAGCCCGCCGACATGCTGGGCCGCCCCCGAGACTCCGAAGGCGATGTAGAGGTCGGGGTCGATGGTGACCCCGGTGGTGCCGATCTGGCGTTCGTAACCGGTCCATCCGGCATCGGTGGCCACCCGGGTGGCCCCCGCCGACCCGCCCATGGCCGCGGCCACCTGCCCCAGCAGGTCGAAGAGCGCGGTGGCGCGACGGTCGTCGCCGCCGGCCGCCAATCCTGCCCCTCCAGCCACCACCCGGGTGGCGTCGGCCAGGTCCATGGTGCGCAGGTCCGGTTCGAGGAGAGCGGTGACCTCGGGATCGGGACCAGCGGGTCCGTCGGGTCCGATGCCGGCGAGGGGGCGGACGGATCCGCCGGTGAGCATCCGGTCCGGTCCGGACCGGCGCCCGGGAGCCGGGGACCAGGGTCACCACCGCCGGCCCGTCGACCTCCACCGGGCAGGAGCACCCGGTCGTCGAGGCGGGACACCGTGGCCCGCACCCGGTTCCCGCCCTCGGCCCCGGGGTGCGGACGGCAGACGGCACCGGTGGCGTGGGCCACCAGGGGCCGACCCAGCACGGCGGCCAGTCGGGGGGCCAGATCGCGCCCGTCGGCGGATGCCGGCAGGATCACCAGCGGCACCGACCCGAGCACCGGAGCCAGCCGGCGCGGCCAGGGACGCGGGCCGGAGGCCCGGACCGGTCTCGGCCCACCAGGCCCGGTCGGCTCCGGCCAGGGAGCGAGCGGCGGGCTCGGTCCCCGATCCGACCACGATGGCCACCCCTCCGGCTTCGGCCACGGCCTCGTCGGCGCCGACCGGCAGCCGCCCGTCCCGGGCCACCACGACGGCCGCGGCCGGGCCCAGGGGATCGCCGCCGCCGGTCACAGGGACACCGCCACCCGGTGGCCCTCGATCACCGCGGCGTGCGCCCGCCGCGGTGCCAGGCAGTCCCCGATGCGGTGGGCGGGGACGGGGCCGTCCCTGAGCTCGCGCCAGAGCTCGTCCTCGGGCTGCTGGTGGACCGAGCAGACCACCCAGTCGCACCGGCGCTCCTGGTCGGTACCGGTCGGGTGGTGCTGCAGGCTGAGGACGACGCCACCGGTTCCGTGTCGGACCCGTCCCCGCCATCGATCGGGCGGACGGCCATCGGCACCAGGTCGACGCTCTGCCCGATGCCCTTGGCGTGGGCCTTCACGTTCCACGTCTCCATGTCCAGGGTGATCCCGAGGTCCTGGGCCACCACCATGCCGTTGGTGACGATCTCCACCTGGCAGCCGCGGTCGGCCAGCAGCTCCGCCGTCGAGGTGGCCTGATGGAACCCGAGCTCGTCGACCACCACCACCCGACCCCCGGGTTCGGCCCGCCCCTCGAGAACGTCGCGCACGTCCACCACCCGCGGATGATCGCCCGCCCACCACGGTCGGGAGGGACGAGCCCCGGTGGCCACGATGACCACGTCGGGCCGTTCGGCCTCGACCGTCGCCCGGGTGGCCGTGCTGGCGGTGCGCAGGTCCACGCCCAGGCGGCGGGCGGCCACGACCAGGTTGCGGGTGATGTCGAGGAACTCGGCCCGGCTGGGAACCGACGCCGCCACCTGCACCTGCCCGCCGAGCCGGTCGTGGCGTTCGAACAGGGTCACCCGGTGGCCCCGTTCGGCGGCGGTGACCGCGGCCTGCAGCCCACCGGGTCCGCCGCCCACGACCACCACCGAGCGGCGCCGGGTGGGGGGTGCGAGGGAGACCGACTCGCGTCCGGCCCCCGGGTTCTCGATGCAGCCCAGCCACCGGTTGAGGCCCATCCGCCCCACGCACTCCTGGTTGCAGGACAGGCAGGTGCGGATGTCGGCGGCATGACCGGACCGGGCCTTGGCCGCGAAGTCGGGATCGGCGATCTGGCCCCGCACCACCCCGACCAGATCGCAGAGCCCCTCGTCGAGGGCCCGATCAGCCTGGCGCGGATCCTTGAAACGGCCCACCCCGACCACGGGGACGCCGACGGCGTCGCGGATGGCGCTCGGGATGAACATGGCGTAGCCGGGCGGGACCTGCATGCTTGCCTCGATCATGTAGAGGGTGGCGGTGGCCACGCCGATCGAGGTGTTGATGTAATCGATCTTCCCGGTGGCATCGACCATCCGGGCCACGGCCACGGCGTCGTCGATCCCGGTGCCGCCCTCGATCAGTTCGTCCCCGCACAGCCGGACCCCGAGAGCCCGGTCATCCCCGATGGCGGCGCGCACCGCATCGACGATCTCCAACAGGAGCCGGGCCCGGTTGGACAGGGTGCCGCCGTACTGGTCGGTCCTCCGGTTGGTGGCCGGGGACAGGAACCCGCGGACGATCGACGAGTGGGAGCACTGCAGCTCGATCCCGTCGAAGCCGCCCTCGATGCATCGCCCGGCCACGGTGGCGTACCCGTCGATGATCTCGTCGATCTCGTGGGGCTCCACCGCCTTGGGCACTTCGCGGAAGAGGGGGTCGGGCACCGGACTGGGGGCCCAGACCGGCAGCCGCGAGTACATGCTGGAGGCCTGGCCGCCGTTGTGGTTGATCTGGGCGAACACGGGCACGTCGTGGGCGTGGACGCGCTCGGTGATGCGGCGGTATCCGGCAACCACGTCGGGGTTGAACCCGTGGATGAGCTTCTCGTACGGCCAGTCGGTCCGGTGGGTCGAGTGCTCCTCGGTGATGATCAGACCGGCACCGCCGGCCGCCCTGGCCCCGTAGTAGGCGGCGTGCTGCTCGGTGGGTAGTCCGTCGGCCGCGTAATTGGTGAGGTGGGCCGAGAACACGATCCGGTTGGGGACGGTGACCGGCCCGATCCGGAGCGGGTTGAACAGATGGCGGTACCGGGTGCCGGTGCTCATCGCTTCACCCGGTGGTCACCGGGCCGTCGATCCGGCATCGACGGTCAGGGTGAGGCCGGTCACGAAGCGCGACTCGGCCGACGAGAGATAGAGGACGGCGTCGCTCACGTCATCGGGGGCGATGACGTCCACGGGCAGTGAGTTGAGGAAGATCGAGCCGGTGTCCGGACTCGACTCGATGCGCTCGGTCAGCCCCGACAGGCCGACCAGCATGGGTGTGTCGACGCCGGTGGGGTGGATGGAGTTGACCCGAACGTGCCGGGAGGCGAGCTCGTTGGCCAGCGAAGCGCATGATGCCCACCAACCCGTGCTTGGAGGCCACATAGGGGGCCAGGAAGGGCTGGCCCTTGAGGCCGGCGACCGAGCTGATCAGGATCAGCGAACCGCCGCCGGAGTCGATCAGGTGGGGGAGGGTGGCCACGCAGGTGTTCCAGGTCCCGGTCAGGTTGATCCCGATGACCGTGTCCCACACTGCCGGGGTCAGCTCGTCCCAGCGTTGGATGGTGCACACCCCGGCGTTGGCCACCGCGATGTCGAGCCCCCCGAAACGGTCCACGCCCTTGCCGACGGCGGCCGACAGTGCATCGGGGTCGCGCACGTCCACCGGTGTCGCCTCCATGCGCCCGCCCGCCTCGGCCACCAGTCGGACCGTCTCGTCGAGGTCGGCCTCGGTGGCCAGCGGGTAGGGGATGGTGTCGAGGTCGCCGCAGAGGTCGACCCCGATGATGTCGGCTCCTTCGCGGGCCAGCCGCACGGCGTGGCTCCGTCCCTGTCCGCGGGCCGCGCCGGTGATGAAGGCCACCTTGCCCGACACCCGTCCCGGGCGACCGGTCGGTCTCCCGTCGCTCACGGTTCCACCCCGGCGGCGACCGGTATCCGCGACGCGGTGGGGCCACCGGCGATGGCCAGGGCCAGCCGACGACCCTCGAGCACGGCCTCGAGCACGCTCCTCGGCGCCACGCAGTCCCCGGCCCGCAGCGTGCCCGGCCGCGACCGCGACAGGGACTCCTCGGGCAACCGGGGTCCACAATCGACGAGCGCGGCGCACGGGACGGTCCGACGTTCGCCCGTCCACACGTCTTCGAGATGGGCCTGCCCGTCCCGCACCTCTCTGAGCACGGCCCGCAGCTCGCGGTCCACCCCCGCCCGCTGCAACCGGGTGTTGGCGTCGGCCAGGTCGCCGGTGATGGAGAGGAGGGTTCCCGCCACCTGGTCCTGGCTGACCAGCGACACCTGTCGACCGCCGTCGGCCAGCCACTCAGCCATCCCCACACCCACCGGACCGCCGACCGGGTCGAGCACCACCACCGGTCCGTTCGGGAGCAGCCCGGGTCCCTCGGCCAACAGGACGAGGGGGTCGATCACCGGACACGACCCGTCCACGGGGACGGCCACCGGCGACCATCGCGACCCGGTGGCCAGCACCACTTCGACGCCGGCGCGGCGGGCGGTGTCGAGGTCGGTGGTCGAAGCCTCGACCCCGGTCTCGATCTCGACCCCCTGGGTGCGGCACTCGGCGATCAGCCACTCGACCAAACCGGCCAGGCGCTGGCGACCGGGGCCCACCGAGGCGGTCAACAACGCCCCGCCGGCCCGGCCGGACCGCTCCACCACCCGTGGCCGGTGGCCCCGCGCCGACAGCACCCGGGCGCACTCGAGCCCGGCCACGCCCGCGCCCACGATCAGCACCTCCCGGCCGACGGGATCGGTTCCCTCGACCGCGGGCTCGACCGTCTCGTGCCCGCTGCGGGGTTCCCCTACGCAGCTCACGATGGGATTGCGGGGGTCCCGGACGTGGCAGGCCTGGTTGCACAGGATGCAGGGCCGGGCCCGGTCCGGCCGGCCCTGGCGCACCAGGGTGACCAGGCGGGGGTCGGCGATCTGGGCCCGGGTCATCTCCACCAGGTCGGCGATCCCGTCGTCCAGGGCCCGCTGGGCCATCGACGGTTCGACGACGCTGCCCTGCAGGACGACGGCGGCCCGGTCGGCCGCCGCCTCCCGCATGGCCCGGCACAGCTCGGAGTTGAAGCCGGCCGGGGCGTGGGCGTCGGGACGGTAGGCGGAGGTCGAGAACGGGCCGCCCCGGACCACCACGATGAGGTCGACCAGATCGGCGAGGGCGGAAACCTGGTGGCCGGCGTGTTCGGGAGTCACCCCGGCCCAGGGGGCGAGCTCGTCGCAGGACAGCCGGATGGACAGCAGGCCGTCGGGGCCGAGCGCGGCCCGTGCGGCCTCGAGCACCGAGGTGGTCAGGGCCAGGTGATCGGATCCGTAGCGGTCGGAGCGCAGGTTGGTGAGCCCGGAGTGGAATTGGCGGAGGAGCGAATGGGAGCCGGCATCGATCTCCACACCGTCGAGCCCGGACGCCTTCGCCCGGCCGGCGGCGTTCCCGAAGGCGGTGACCAGCTCATCGATGTCCGACGGCTCCATGGCCACCGGCATCTCGCGGCTGATCACGTCGGCCACCGGCGACGGCGCCCACATCACCGACTGCGAATTGGCGCTCGACCCCTGGCTGCCGCTGTGACCCAGCCCGGCCAGCACCAGGGTGCCGTGGGGGTGGCAGGCCCCGGCCACTGCCGACCACCCGGGCCCGCACAGTTCGGCCAGCGGGGCTCGTTCGTAGGGCCAGTCCGACGGGTGGGCCGACGCCGTCTCGGTGACCACCACGCCGGCACCCCCCGCCGCCCGGGCCTGGTAGTAGGCGACATGGCGGTCGCTGATGGCCCGACCGCGTCCGAGGTTGGTCTCGTGAGGTCCGAACACGACCCGTGAGGGTGCCGTGGAGCTGCCCACCGCCACCGGTTCGACCAGGCTGGGCATGGCTCAGCGGGGGGTGGGGCCAGGCTCGAAGGAGGCCAGCGGGCTCTCGTCGCAGGCCCGGTCGGGCCGTCGGGGGAGGAGGGCGACCGGTGACCGCCGTGTACCCCGCGAGTGATCGGGCGCCGGCCGGGGCGGCGTCGACGGTCCGCGGGCGGCCAGGGAGTGCTCGCCGTGACCGAGGACGCATTCGGGGTCGGGCCCGTCGAGCGGGAGACCGGTGAAGAACTTCGCGGCCATGCAACCGCCGCGACAGGCGTCGTAGTGCCCGCACGATCCGCACGCCCCGGCACTCTGCGGCCGCCGCAGCTCGTGGAAGAGTTCCGAATGGCGCCAGACCCCGGCGAAGCCGGCGGGCGAGCGCACGTTGCCGGCCAGGAACTGGTCGTGGATGGCGAAGGGGCAGGCGTACACGGCGCCGACCGGATCGACCAGGCAGACCACGCGGCCCGCCCCGCAGAGATTCAATCCGGGCAGGGCCTCGCCGTAGCCGGCCAGGTGGAAGAAGGAATCGCCGGTCAGGACGTCCTCGCCCCGGCCGACCAGCCAGTCGTAGAGGATCCGCTGCTGCCCGGCGGTGGGATGCAGCTCGTCCCACACGTCGGCCCCCCGGCCCGACGGTCGCAGGCGGGTCAGCCGGAGCTGGGCCCCGTAGCCGTCGGCGAGCGACTTGAAGGCATCGAGCTGGGTGACGTTGTGACGGGTGACCACCACCGACAGCTTGAAGCCGGCGAATCCCGCCGTGGCCATTCGTTCCATGGCCGTGACCGCAGTGGCGAACGATCCGGCCCCGCGGACCGCGTCGTTGACGGCGGCGGTGGCGCCGTCGAGGGAGATCTGGACGTCGACGTAGTCACTGCCGGCCAGTCGCTCGGCCACCCCGGCGGTGATACGCGATCCGTTGGTCGAGAACTTGACACCGACATGATGGTCGGTGGCGTACTCCACCAGCTCCCAGAAGTCGGCCCGCACCGTGGGCTCGCCGCCGCCGATGTTCACGTAGAAGATCTGCATGCGCTCGAACTCGTCGATCAGCGCTTTGCACTCGGCGGTGGTGAGCTCGTCGGGGTCACGACGGCCTGAGCTGGAGAGACAGTGCACACAGGCCAGGTTGCAGGCGTAGGTCAGCTCCCAGGTCAGACAGATGGGAGCGTCCAGCCCGCGCTCGAACCGGTCGACCAGGCGACCGGCCGTCGTGGCCGCCCCCGTTTCCGGGGCGCCGGATCCGGTCCGGTCGTCGACCAGGGTCATGGCGCCTCCCTCGGGCAGATCATTCCCGACGCGGCCAGGGTGGCCAGGGCCCGCTCGTAGGTGCCGATCTCCGTGGCCGTCACCCCGGCGGCCACGCAGGCCTGGTGCCCGGTGGGCTGGTCGGCCAGCGACTCGACCACGGCCAGCAGGGTCCGGCTCTTGAGGAACGAGAGCCGGCGGGTGCCGAAGTGGTAGGCCAGGGCGCCGAAGGCCTCCGGGCGCAGGGAGACCTGCGGGTGGAGGGTCCACGGGCGCGACCCGTCGAACGGGATGGCCACGGTGGCCGGCGGGGTCGGGGGCATCGGGTGCGGTGCCGTCTCGGGTCGACGAACGCGAGCCGGTACTAGTAGACGCCGCACATGCCGTCGATGGACACGTCTTCGACCAGCAGGTCTTCTTCCACCAGCCGGACGGCTCCGTCGAGTGGGCTCGGCTTCCTGTCGGCACCGGCGGGCGGCGGCTGCGCCCCGGGGTCGGGCAGGTTGTCGTCGGTGGTGACAGTCATGGAACCTCCGGGTGATCGGCCGGCCGGGGCCGGGACGTGGTCGGTGGTTTCAATTTATAGCACTCGATGCCAAAATGGAAGCCTGATGATCGGAGCGCCGACGGGAGAGGAGGGCGACCGGCCGGAGGTGGCCCGGGGCCGGCGCCCGGCCACCACGCGCCGGGACGTGGCCCGCGCCGCGCTCGACCTGTTCGCCCGACAGGGATACGACGAGACCGGCATCGACGAGATCGCCGCCGCGGTGGGGGTCAGCCGGCGCACGTTCTTCCGGTACTACGACTCCAAGCCCGAGGTGGTCTGGGGCGAGTTCGACGCCGAGCTCGTCCGGCTGCGGAGCAGGTTGGACGACGCCCCGGACGACCGGCCCATGATGGACGTGCTCCGCCGGGCGGTCATGGACACCAACCGCTTCGGCGCCGGCGAGCTCGACGAGCTCCGGATCCGGATCGGACTGACCAGCACCGTGCCGACGCTGGTCGCCCACTCCGCCGTCCGCTACGCCGAGTGGTGCGACGTGGTCGCCGGGTTCGTGTCGGCCCGGATCGGGGGTTCGCCCGCGGACCTGGCTCCCCAGACCGTGGCCCGGGCTGCGCTCGGAGCGGCCACCGCCGCCTTCACCTCCTGGGCCCGGAGCGACGGCGACGATCTGATCGGTGAGGTGGACCGGGCCTTCCGACTGCTGGCCACCGGGTTCGACGAGGAGCGGTTGCGGCCGCTTTCACCACCACCGGCCGCTGCCTAGGGTGGCACCATGTTCATCGTCATCGGGTCCGATCACGCCGGCTTCATCCTGAAGAGCTCGGTCGTCAGCCACCTCCGGGACCGCGGCCACCAGGTGGAGGACATCGGGACCTACTCGCAGGAGCCGGTCGACTACCCGCCCATCTGCGCGGCCGTGGCCCGCGCCGTCGTCGGTGGCCGCGGCGACCTCGGCATCGTCATCGGCGGCAGCGGCCAGGGCGAGGCCATCGCCGCCAACAAGGTGCACGGGGCCAGGGCGGCGCTGTGCCACGACGAGTACACCTCCCGGTTGGGGCGCCGGCACAACGACGCCAACGTGCTCTCGCTCGGCGCCCGGGTGGTGGCCACCGAGCTCGCCCTCGACATCGTCGACGTCTTCCTGGCCACCCCCTTCGACGGCGGCCGGCACGTGGCCCGCATCGCCGAGCTGGCGGTGATCGAGGCCGAGGAGTCGGCCGACGCCGACGGCACCTCCGACCGGTGACCGCGGCGGCGGTGGGCGTGTCGGCCGGGCCCGACGCCGACGTGCGCTACTCGGCCGATGCGGTGGTGCCCTGCGACGGATCCGGACCGGTCCTGCGTCCCGGCGTGGTCGAGGTGTCAGGCGGGGTCATCACCCACGTGGGGCGGACCGGGTCGCCCACCGAGGGGGGCGCGGTCCGGGAGGTACGGGTCCGCGGCGCGCTGCTTCCGGGGCTGGTCAACACCCACTGCCACTCGCCGATGACCCTGTTCCGCGGATCGGGTGAGGGGCTTCCCGTCCATCGGTGGCTCGAGGAGGTGCTCTGGCCCCGGGAGGCCCACCTCACCGAGGACGACGTGTTCTGGGGCATGACCCTCGCCGCCGCTGAGCTCCTCCGCTTCGGCGTGACCACCACCTGCGAGGCGTACTTCCTCGAGGACGCCCTGGCCGATGCGGTGATCGCCGCCGGGTCGCGGGCCCTGGTGACCCCGGGTGTCCTGCAATTGCCGGGTGCACCGTCCGACGACGGCTGGTGGGACAGGCGCATCGCGGAGATCGTCGACTTCCACGCCCGCCGCCACGGCGACCACGGTCGCATCGAAGTGGGCTTCGCTCCGCATGCCGCCTACACCGTCCCGCTCCCCGTGCTGGCCGACATCGCCGGCGCGGCCCGGCAACTCGACGCCCTGTTCCACATCCACCTGGCCGAGACCGAGCTGGAGGGGGCCCGGTTCGAAGCCGAGCACGGGAGATCGGTCCCGGTGGCGCTGGCCGAGGCCGGCGTGCTGGACGGGCGCTCGCTCGCCGCTCACAGCATCTGGCTCTCGCCCGGGGACATGGACATCTACGGCGAGTACGACGTGGCCGTGGCCCACTGTCCCCAGAGCAACGCCAAGCTGGCCTCGGGGGTGGCCCCACTGGCGGAGTTCCTCGACCGGGGGATCAGGGTGGGGCTGGGGACCGACGGTCCCGCGTCGAACAACGACCTCGACCTGTGGGAGGACATGCGTTTCGCCGCCATGCTGGCCCGCATCCGGGAGGGGACGCGGCTGTGCTGCCGGCGGCGACGGCACTCGACCTGGCCACCCGGGGGGCGGGACGGGCCCTCGGCCGACCCGACCTCGGTGTGTTGGCCGCCGGTGGTCCGGCCGACATGGTGGCCATGGACCTGGACGATCCGGTGTTCGTCCCCTGGCTGGAGGACGACCAACTCGTCGATCACCTGGTGTGGGCAGCATCCAGCCGGCTGGTGACCGACGTGTGGGTGGCGGGTCGCCGGGTCGTCGAGCACGGACGGTGCACGACGGTCGACGTCGATCAGGCCCGGAACGAGGTCGAGGTCAGGGCCCGCCGGTTACGGGAGGCCGGCGTCTGACCGCCGCCACAGGTGGTCGGTGCCCTCTGGTCACCGGCCGCCTTCGTGGAGCCGACCGGCGTAGTCGGCCAGACCGGAGGCGAACCCGTCGATCATGCGGGTGACGAGCGCCGCCATCAGGTGTCCGGTGGCCGGGATCTTCTCGTCGAACGTCGACGACCAGGTGATCATGGTTCCCGACCCCTCGGGCTCCAGGGTGACGTCGGCCCGGTAGTTGCGTACCGGAAAGCCCTTCAGGATGGTGTAGCCGAGGTGGTGGGGAGGATCCCAGGCCACCACCTCCTCGCGTGAGCCGATCCCGAACCTGGTGAACTTCCGTACGGCGCCGACCCCGTCCGGAGGCGGTTCGCCGGTGCGCTCGAGACCGGACCGGGTGAGGAATGTCCACTCGGTCCACCGCCGGGCCTCGCCGAGGAGGGGCCACACCTCATCTGCCGGCGCCGACGACCGGGCCCGGGCCTCGACCGACCAGCGCCTCGGTCCGGGCGACGAGGGGGACGCCGGCGTGCTCATCCCTCGAGGTGGGCCTTCAACGCCTCTAAGGACTGCTGGTAGACCGTGGTCATCAGGTCGGCCATCTCATCCGGCGTGGCCTCCACCGTCCAGGTGACACGGCTGGCGTTGCCGGCCGGGCTCACCGTGATCACCGCTTCATGGGTTTCGACCGGTGCACCGTCGGCGATCGAGTAGGTCAGGGACCGCCCGGCATCGTCCTTGGACACGAGCTGCTCGGTGATGGTCATCCCCAAGGTGTTGAGGATCCGATCGTCCCCTTCCACCCGGCACGACTCGATGCCCGGCATCCACCCACCGATGCCTCCGAAGTCGCCGATCACCGCCCAGACGTCGTCCGCCCCCTTGTCGATGTCGATCTCTGCCGTGCCTGTTCCCATGCCTTCTCCCTACTCGGTGGCGGTCCGCGAGCCCGATGGCCAGGCTCCGGCGGTCTGTGTGTCTCCCGATGGTAGGCGCGGGAACCGACCGTGGGAGAGGCCTGGAATGTTGGCACGGCCGCACGCCGCCCCGTAGCGTCGATCGCATGTCCACTCCGTCCCCCGCCCCCGGCGACCCGGCACTGTTCGTGCCCGACGGACCGCGATTGGTGCCCACCGACCGGGCCCGGGGCCCGTGGTCGCCGAACGCACTGCACGGCGGCCCGGTGGCCGCCTTGGTGGCCCGGGCGGCCGAGTCCCATCCCGGAGGCGAGGACTTCCAGCTGACCCGGATCACGCTCGAGCTGCTCCGCCCGGTGCCCATGACTCCGCTCGGCGTCACCAGCGCGCTGGCCAAACCCGGTCGCACCGTGCAGCTCGTCGACACGGTGGTCGAGGCCGATGGAGTCGAGGTGGCCTGGTCGCGGGCGCTCCGCATCCACCGCGCCTCCGATGACCGGCGGGTGGAGCCGACGGTGCCCGAGGACGACGCCCCCGCTCCTCCCGACGGGATCCTGTCCACCGCCATGGTCCTCGGTGAACTGCCCGCCTTCCACAACCAGGGGGTAGAGATGCGGTTCGTCAGCGGTCGCACCAACCATGTGGGCCCGGCCACGGTGTGGTTCCGGCTGCGGTGCCCGGTGGTCCTCGGGGAGGACCCCTCGCCGTGGGAACGGACGGCGGCCGTGGCCGACTTCGGCAACGGGGTGTCGGCCGAACTCGACTTCATGTCGAGCTCCTTCATCAACCCCGACCTCACCGTCTCGGTCCATCGGCCCCCGGTCGGGGAGTGGGTCTGCCTCGACGCCCGGACCCGCTTCGGGAGCCCGGGCATCGGTGCCGCCGAGTCCGAGCTGTGGGACACCGTGGGCCGCATCGGGCGCTCGATCCAGAGCCTGGTGGTGGAGGTCCGATCATGACCGACGTCCCCACATCGAGCAGTACCGGACCCAGTGTCGCCGAGCTCCTGGTGGAGCGGGCCGAGGACGAACATCCCGGCCTCCGTTTCGAGGGCCAGCAGTGGAGCTGGCGCGAGGTGGTGTCGGCCAGTGCCAGCCGCGCCGCCTGGATCCGGACGGTGGCCGGTCCCGGACCCCTCCATATCGGCGTGCTCCTCGGCAACGTCCCCGAGTACGTCTTCTGGTTGGGTGCCGCGGCCCTGGCCGACGCGGTGATCGTCGGGATCAACTCGACCCGGCGGGGCGAGGCGCTGGCCGGCGACATCGTGCGCACCGATTGCACGGTGGTGATCACCGACGCCGCCGGGGCCCAGCTGCTCGACGGCCTCGAGTTCGGCGTGCCCGTCGAGCGGGTCATCCGCATCGACGGTCCGGCCTACGCCGAGGCGCTGGGCGCCCATGAAGGCACGGACTGCCGGACGGTGGTGGCGGCCTACGGTCCTGCTCCGGCCCACCTCTATTTGCTTTTGTTCACGTCCGGCACCACCGGCGCACCCAAAGCGGTGCGGTGCACGCAGGGTCGGTTGGCCGCCATCGCCGTGCGGTCGGCCGGGGCCTACGGCTTCGATCGCGACGACGTGGCCTACTGCACCATGCCCCTGTTCCACGGCAACGCGCTGATGGTCCTGTGGGGGCCGTCGTTGGTGGTCGGGGCCACCGTGGCCCTGGCCCGCCGGTTCAGTGCCTCGGGCTTCGGCGCCGACGTGCGTCGCTACGGGGCGACCACCTTCACCTACGTGGGCAAGGCCCTGGCTTACGTCCTGGCCACGCCGCCGGCTCCCGACGACGCCTCGACGACCCTGCGACGCGGGTTCGGCACCGAGGCCTCCGTCGCCGATCATGCCGCGTTCGAACGCCGGTTCGGGTGCATCCTCACCGAGGGGTACGGCTCGAGTGAGGGTGGGATGGCCATCAGCCGGACGCCCGACACCCCGGTCGGCTCGCTCGGCCGTCCGGTCGGCGACATCGCCATCGTGGACCCCGAGACGCGAGCGGAGTGCCCGCCGGCCCGGTTCGATGCCACCGGGCGACTGCTCAACGGGCCCGAGTCCATCGGCGAGATCGTCAACCGCGCCGGCATCGGCGGGTTCGAGGGGTACTACGCCGACGAGGAAGCCACCTCGTCCCGGACCCGGGGCGGCTGGTACTGGACCGGGGATCTGGCCTACCGCGATGAGGACGGGTTCTTCTATTTCGCCGGGCGGCGGGGCGACTGGATGCGGGTGGACTCGGAGAACCTGACCGCCGGACCCATCGAACGGGTCCTGGTCCGCGACGACCGGGTGGCCACGGTGGCTGTCTATGCCGTACCCGACCCGCGCTCCGGCGACCAGGTGATGGCCGCGCTCGAGCTGCTTCCCGATCGTGAGTTCGACCCTGCCGGGTTTGCCGCCTTCCTCGAGTCCCAGCCCGACCTCGGGACCAAGTGGGCCCCGTCGTTCGTCCGGGTCACCGGGGGCCTGCCCCAAACGGCCAGCGGAAAGGTGACCAAGGATCCTCTCCGGGCCGAGGGCTGGTGGGCGACGGACGAACCCGTCTACCGGCGGCAGGGCACGCCGGCGGCCTATGTGCTGATGGACGAGGACGATCGGCGGGCGCTGGTGGCCGAGTACCGCAGCCACGGCCGGGCGGGCCTCGTCGGTGGGTGAACGCCCGCCGGCGTCGCCGACCGACGGTGGACGAAGTCGCCTGGCCCAGTCGACCTCGGCGCTGATCGCCCGGGCCGACAGCCTCCAACAGCGGCATCGGGCCACCGCCGTGCCCAGTGCCGTCTTCCGCAAGTACGCCGACGATCAGGCCGGGCGGCTGGCCGGACAGATCTCCTATGCCGCCTTCCTCTCCGTCTTCCCGCTCCTGCTGGTACTGGTCACCGCGGTGGGCATCGTTCTGGCCGGGCACCCGTCACTGCAGGACGACGTCATCAACTCGGCCCTTCGCCAGTTCCCCGTGGTCGGCTCCGACCTCAGGAACAACGTCCGCCAGTTGTCGACGAGAAATGTGCTGGCCGCGACCGTCGGGTTGATCTGGCTGGCCTACGGGAGCATGAAGCTGAGCCGCAGTGCCCAGGTGATGATGGCCGCGGTGTGGGGGATCGGGCGCAGCCAGCTCCCGAGATTCTCGCGCTCGGCTCCCGCGGGCGGCCGGGTTCCTCGTCGTGCTCGGCGCCGGGTTCATCGCCGGCGGGGCGCTGGCCGGCCTCGGAGCCTTCGGCCGGCTGGGTGCGTTCTCCGCCTGGATCGGCCTGGTGCTGTCCCTGGTGGTCAACTTCTTCATGTACTGGGGCGGGTTCGCCGTCGTGGTGCGGATCCCGGAGGGGAAGCGGGCGGTCTGGCCCGGAGCGGTCATCGGCAGCGCGGGGTGGACGGCGCTGCAGTTCGCCGGGGCGATGCTGGTCAGTCACCAGCTCCGCCATCTCTCCAACCTCTACGGCACCTTCGCCACCGTCCTCGGACTCATCTGGTGGCTGGCCCTCGGCTCGATCGTGACGGTCTACGCCTCCGAGTTCAACGTGGTGGTGACCCGGCACCTCTGGCCCCGGTCACTGCGCGACACCCGGGACCGGGCCGACGGCGGGGAGGACGGTCCGGCGGAGAGTGAACCGGAACCATTGGCGGAAGCGGGCCGGGCCGCCGCTCAGCGCTCGGCCAGCTGAACCGCGGGTACGTCCGGGCCGGATGACGCCGGGGCCGCGACCGGGGCCGAGCCGACGGCCACCGTCCTCGGGATGATCAAGGCCAGGAGTCCGCCGGCCAGCGCGGCCACCGAGGCGATGAGGAACCCCCGGGCGTAGCCGGCGGTCATCGCCGCTTTCCGTAACTCGGGGGTGACGGTCTGGCCGGCCAGCTGCGAGGCGATGTCGGAGGCGGCCACCGTCGAGAGGACGGCCAATCCCAGGGAGGCCCCGATCTGGCGGCTGCTGTTGACCAGGCCCGAAGCCAGGCCGGCCTCTTCGCGGCGCACCCCGCCGGTGGCGGACAGGGCGATCGGGGTGAAGGCCAGCCCCATGCCGAACGTGGCCATGATCCCGCCGCCGCACGCTCCTGTCCAGTAGCTGTCCCCGACCTGGATGAACGACAGCCAGTAGAGACCTCCGGCGGAGAGCAGCGCCCCGGTGATGAGCACGTTCCGGGGGCCGACCCTCGGGGCCATCCGTCCGGCGATGGTGGCGCCGACGGCGATGGCCGCCGTCTGGGGCAGGAAGGTGAGGCCGGTGATCACCGGGTCGTAGCCCAGCACCTGCTGGAGGTAGAGGGAGAGGAAGAACCACATGGCGAACATGGCCACCCCGAAGCAGAACATCACCAGGTTGGCTCCGGTGAGCGCCCGTGAGCGGAAGAGGCGGAGCGGCACCAGCGGGTGGTCGGCCAGGGCGGCCTCGATGATCACGAATGTGCCCAGCAGGACCAGGGCGATGGCCCCCGTGATGAGGGTCGACGACGAGGTCCACGCCACCTGGTCGGTGTGGACGATCGTGTACACCAGCGCCAGCAGTCCGGCGGTCACGGTGATCGACCCGAAGATGTCCAGCCGCCGCCGGGGTCCCTCGGCACGCGACTCCACCAGGAACAGCCGGGCGAAGAAGAACAGGACGATCCCGATGGGAACGTTGACGAAGAGGATCCATCGCCATGACAGGTACTGGGTCAGGAATCCCCCGAACAGCGCGCCTGCGGCCCCACCTCCGGCGGCCACCGCACTCCAGACACCGAGCGCCTTGGCCCTCGCCTTCTGCTCGGTGAAGGTCACGGTGAGGATGGTCAGCGTGGCCGGGGAGAGCACGGCGGCACCGACGCCCTGCAGGGCCCGGGCCGCGATCAGGGTCTCCTGATTCTGGGCGAACCCGCCGATCAGGCTGGCCCCGGTGAACAGGATCAGTCCCAGCAGCAGGATCCGGCGCCTCCCGAACAGATCGGCCAGCCGGCCCCCGAGCAGCAGCAGACCGCCGAAGGTGAGGGAGTACGCGGTCACCACCCACTGGAGATTTGCCGCGCTGAACCCCAGGCTCTTCTGGATGGAGGGCAACGCCACATTGACGATCGAAATGTCGAGGACGACCATGAACTGGGCCAGGCAGACGATGGCCAGCACCAGGTTGTCGGCCTTCTTCACCCTGGCCTGCTCGGCCGCCAGATCCACCGTGCCGACCGTTCCCGAATCCATCAGGGCAGCGTAGGGCGCGACCCGAGCCGATGGATCAGCCCGCGCTCAGTGGGAGGTCCAGGCGTCCGGTTCGGCCGTCAGCTTCACGACCGACTTGGGAAGATCCCCGGTGGCGATGTCGGCGATGGTCACGTGTTCGAGGACCGACCGCAGGCTGGCCCGCACCGCCACCCAGACGGACTGGAGATGCTCCGCCGATCCCTCGTAGCTGGCCGCCTCGGGTCTGAGTCCCCGCACCTCGGCCAGGGGGCCGTCGAGCGGGCGGATGACGTCCGCCACGGTGATCGACGAGGCGGGGCGGGACAGTCGGTAACCGCCTTCGGCCCCTCGCTGGCTGAGGAGGAGGCCGGCCCGACGCATGTCGTTGAGGATGCTCTCGAGGAATTTGGCCGGCAGGCGCTGCGAACTGGCCAGCGATTCGGCTGTGACCGGACGCTCACCGGCGTCGGCCAGGGTGCACAGGGCCCGCACCGCGTAGTCGACCTTGGCAGAGATGTACACAAGGGGATTCTGTCAGAGGTTGCCTGCTCCGTGGCGGAGTGGCGGATTCAGGCGGCGGTCTCCAACAGGCCGTAGCGCCGTCGGACGGAGAGGTCGACCCTGGTGAAGGCGATGTCGACCATGATGCCGATGAACACGATGACGATCATCAGTGCCACCACCACGGCGAAGTCGCCCTGGGTCAGGGCGTTGACCGTGCGCCCGCCGAGGCTCAGTGGGTTGACCAGCACCAGGAACTCGCCGGCCATCAGGGCGTGCCAGGCGAAGGCCCACCCCTGCTTCAGGCCACCGAGCACGCCCGGGAAGGCGGCCGGCAGGACCACGTGGCGCTCGAGGGCCAGCCCGTGGGCGCCGAGGATGCGGCCCACCCGGAGCAGACCGGGAGGGACCTGGTCGATACCGCTGATGAAGCCGTTGGCCACGGCCGGGGCGGCGCCCAACACCATCATCAGGATGATCGCCCTCACGTTGGCTCCGAAGACCATGAAGCTGAGCGGATACCAGAGCACCGACGGCATCGTCTGCATGCCGGTGATCAGCGATCCGATGCCCGCCCGCAGCACCCGCAGCCGGGCTACGGCGGTGCCGACGATGCCGCCGATGACGATGACCAGGGCGTACCCCAGGACCGCCTGCTGCGCGGTGGCCCAGCAGGCCTGCCAGAAGTAGGACGTGCCCAGCAGCTCCCACAACTGTCGGGCCACCGTGGCCGGCGACTGGAGGATGTAGGGCTTCCAGTGGACCCAGACCGCGATCTGCCACACGAACAGGATGAGGCCGAAGGCGATCAGCTTGGGCCACGTGGCCCGCCACAAGCGTTGCGGGAAGGACAGCCTGGTCGATCGGCCGGCCTCGTCCAGCGCGTCCAGCCCGGCCATGGCCTGGTCGAGCGATGGGGGGGCGGCGGCGGTTGCGGTGGCGCCCAGGTGGTCGCGGTCGGATGTCAGGGGTGGCTCAACGGCCATGGCGGCCCACCTCGGCTCGCAACTGGTCGGTCACCGCGGCCGCCAGTCCGGCGATTTCAGGGGAGTCGATCCGGCGGGGACGGGCCAGCTCCACCTGATAGGTGGCCGCCACCCGACCGGGCCGGCTGGTGAGCAACACGATCCTGTCACCCAGGCGGGCCGCCTCCCGCACGTTGTGGGTCACGAAGAGCACGGTGAAGCCGCGATCGAGCCACAACGACTCGAGCTCGTCGTGGAGCAGGTCGCGGGTGATGGCGTCGAGTGCCCCGAACGGCTCGTCCATCAGCAGCAGACCCGCGTCCTGGGCCAGGGCGCGGGCCAAGGCGGCCCGTTGGCGCATCCCGCCGGAGAGTTCATGGGGCCGCTTGGGTCCGAATCCGGCCAGGTGGACGCGTTCGAGCAGGTCGTCGGAGATGGCCCGGCGTTCGGCCCTGCCCACACCACGGAGCCGGAGCGGCAGCTCCACGTTGGCCGACACGGTGAGCCAGGGGAAGAGCGCCGAATCCTGGAACAGCATGGCGGTGCCGGTACCCTCTCCCCGGCCGGCGAACTCCGTCGTGCTCCTCACCCCGTTGTCGGAGCCCGCCGGCACGGTGACCTCCACCGCCCCCAGCGAAGGTCGGTCCAGCCCGGCGACGAGGTTGAGCAGTGTGGTCTTGCCGCATCCCGACGCTCCCACCAGGCAGACGAACTCGCCGGGCCGGACGCCCAGGGCGATGTCCTGGAGGGCGACCACCGCCGTCTGGCCGGCACCGTACCGCTTGGACACCCCGGTGAGGGTGACCGATGGGGCCCGTGCCTTGGTCAGCCGGGTGGGAGCCGGGGCGGAGCCGGTCACGCCGACAGGGTCGGCTTCCCTTGCGCGGTCAGGACATGGTTGATGGGCCCGAGGTCGAAGATCCCCTTGATGCTGGATGTCTGGAACCCGGCTGCCTTGGCGTGGGCCACGTCGGTCTGGATCGACGAGGCGATGGGATCGTTGGTGAAGGTCATGTTCGACCACGCGGTGGCCAGTTCGCTGGTCTTCAGGGCCTTGCCGGTCAACGCGGCCAAGGCGGTGTTGGCATCGGCCTGGGCCTTGGCCGGCGAGGCCCTGAGGAACGCCGTGGTGGCCAGCTGCCCCTTGAGCAGCCCGTCGACCACGCTCGGGTGGGCGGAAAGGAAGCTCGTGCTCACCACCAGCACGGTGGTGGCGAACTGGCCCCTGGGCCACTGGGTCTTCTCATTGACCAGCACGTGCCCGTGGCCCTCGGAGACCATGCGGGTGGCCCAGGGCTCGGGAACCCACGCGCCGGCGATGCTGCCGGCCTCGAACGAGGTCAGGGTGGTGGAGTTCTCCTGAGGGAGGATGTTCACCTCGCCGCTGCCGCCGTTGGGACCGGGGAAGGTGAGGCCCTTCATCTTGAGCCAGGTGCGCAGGGCCACGTCCTGGGTGTTACCGAGCTGCGGGGTGGCGATCGTCTTGCCCTTGAGCTGGCTGGGCGAGGTTATCGACGAGGAGACGACCAACGCGGCTCCACCCGATGTGGCCCCGGAGATGATCTTGATGGCCTGCCCGTGCGACTGGGTGTAGGCGGTGATGGCCGAGTTGGGTCCCATGTAGGCGGCATCGAGCGATCCGGCCAACAGCGAGGTGACCTCGGCCGGTCCGGCGTTGTAGGTGGAGGGCTGCAGGGTGACGTTGCTCGGAAGGTTCTTCTTGAAGATGCCTTGTTGCACGCCGACCAGGGCCGCCGCGTGGGTCAGATTGGTGAGGTAGCCGAGTCGGAGGGTGACCGGCGCGCCCAAGGTGGTGGAGCTCTGCCCGCCCCCGGTGGTGGTCGGGGTGGACGAGTTCGAACTGCAGGCGGCGGCCAGCAGCGCCACCCCGAGGACGGCGGCGGCGACCGCCGTCCGACGGCTCCTTGTCGATCGGGGGAAGTGTGAACGCATGGTGCTCCCTTGAGGTCGGTGACGCGGCGTGCGAGCCCGGATCGGCCCCGCATCCGGAGAGTTCGAACGACTGGTCGCAGCCAGTGTTCCTATGTATCTAGCGTGGAACTAGGGATGATGCTACCGCACATAGTCGATCGATTTGGTCGGCAGCCTCCCAGGCACCGAAATGAGCCCGACCAACCAGGGAATTTGCCGTCGGAAGACGACAGATGCGATCGCGTTCCGGGCGCCTGACCTGGCCTTCTCCGGCGCACGGCTACCCCAATTCGATATGCCCGAACCGTCGTATTCCCCTGGGACGACGCCCGCGGCCGGTCACTTGAGGAGGCGGGACAACCTCCGATCGGCGAGCGGCTTGCCCCCGGTCTGGCAGGTCGGGCAGTACTGCAGCGACTTGGTGGCGAACGAGACCTGCCGGATGGTGTCGCCGCAGACCGGGCACGGCTCACCGGTGCGCCCGTGGACCTGCATGGCCCGCTTCTTGTCCCCTTTGAGGTCGGCGGGCTCGAGGTCGGACGAACGTTCGAGGGCATCGGTGAGCACCCCGACCAGCGAGGTGTGCAGCCGGGCCACCTCGGAGGCGTCCAGCGCGGTGGTCTTCTTGTAGGGGGACAGACGGGCCCGGTGCAGGGCCTCGTCCGAATAGGCGTTGCCGACGCCGGCGATGAGGGACTGGGCGGTGAGCGCCGTCTTGAGGGTGGTCGACGTGCCGCGTAGCAACTCCTCGAAGCGCTCGACGGTGAATGCCGGTCCCAGGGGGTCGACACCGAGGGAGGCCACGGGCTCGACGTCGTCAGGCGAGAGCACCACCCAGAGGGCCACCCGCTTCTCGGTGCCCATCTCGGTGATGTCGAAGCCGGCTCCGTCGCCCAGTTTGACCCGGAGGGCGATGGGGCTCCGGCCGGGACGCAGGGCGGTATCGGGCACCCGCTCGTACCACTTGACCCACCCGCCGCGGGCCAGGTGGACCACCAGCCACAGGCCGTCGACGTCGATGCAGATGAACTTGCCCCGTCGCTCGACGCCGGTGATCATCCGGCCGACCAGTTCGTCCAGGCCGGGGCGCACCGTCTTCAGGGCCGAGAACGAGGTCAGCTGGCAGCGCTCGACCGGGAGGCCGACCATCCGGGCGTCGAGGGCGGCGGTCAGGGCTTGGACCTCGGGTAGTTCGGGCACAGGGCAATTGTCTACCTTTTGCGCCCGTAGTATCTGGTCCGCACCTGCGCCAGGGTCGGGAGCTCCCGGGCGCGACCGCCGCTCCGACCTGCCCGATCCGACTCGAGAGGACGTACCTGTTGTTCCGCCCGGTACCCGCCGAAGCCGATTTCACCGCCCTCGAGGCCGACGGTCTGGCCCGCTGGCGCCGGCACCGCGTCTTCGAGCGGTCCATCGAGCTCCGCGCCGGTGCCGAGCAGTGGGTGTTCTACGAAGGACCTCCGACGGCCAACGGGCGGCCCGGCCTGCACCATGTGTGGGCCCGGGTCTACAAGGACCTGTTCTGCCGCTATCGGACCATGCGGGGGTACGCCGTGCCCCGCAAAGCCGGGTGGGACACCCACGGCCTGCCGGTCGAGGTCGAGGTAGAACGCCAGCTCGGGATCACCTCCAAGCACCAGATCGAGAACGAGGTGGGGATCGCCGAGTTCACCCGCCTCTGCCGCCAGTCGGTACGCAATTACGTCGACGAGTGGAAGATACTGACCGACCGGATCGGCTACTGGATCGACAGTGACAGCGCCTACTGGACGTTCGCCCCCGAGTACGTCGAGGCCGTGTGGTGGAACCTGAAGAACCTCTGGGACCAGGGGCTCCTGTACGAGGACATCAAGGTGGTCCCGTACTGCCCCCGCTGCGGCACCGCCTTGAGCAGCCACGAGCTGGGGCAGCCCGATGTCTACCGGGACGTCGTCGACGAGTCGGCCTACGTCCTGTTCCCGCTGACCGACGACGGAGAGGCCGCCGCCCGGCTGCGGACCCTCCTGGGCCGAGACACCCTCACCGGCCTGGCGTTGATGGCGTGGACGACGACACCGTGGACCCTGCTGTCCAACACCGGTGCCGCTGTGGGACCCGACCTCGACTATGCGGTGGTCGGTGACGACATCGTGGCCGCCGATCTGGTGCCCCATGTCTTCGGTGAGGATGCCGTCATCGACCGGCGCGTCCCCGGGCGCGACCTGGTCGGGCTCCGCTACCTCCGTCCCTTCGACGACCTGGTACCGCCTCCCGGCCCCGCAGGCGGCGACGGCTGGCGGGTGGTGGCCGGCTCCTTCGTCGAGGCCGACGAGGGGACCGGGGTGGTCCATCTCGCCCCCGCCTTCGGTGAGGTCGACCGGCAGGCGGGCCGGGAGAACGGGCTGCCCACCCTCAACCCGGTCGGTCCTGACGGCCGGTTCACCGATGCGGTGGCGTGGCTGAGCGGCCGGCCCGTGCGCGACGTCAACGGCGTGGTGAACGATCGACTGGAAGCCGAGGGACGGTTGTTCCGCCGTCACCCCTATACCCACACCTACCCCCACTGTTGGCGGTGCGACACCCCGCTCATCTACTGGGGCAAGCCCAGCTGGTACGTCAGGACTTCGGACCGCAAGACCGACCTGATGGCCCAGAACCAGACCATCGGGTGGCACCCCGAGTACATCCGTGACGGCCGCATGGGGGAGTGGCTGGCCAACAACGTGGACTGGGCGCTCTCCCGCGACCGGTTCTGGGGCACTCCCTTGCCCATCTGGCGCTGCGATGACGGGCACGTCCGGTGCGTCGGTTCGTTGGCCGAGCTGAGCGAGCTGGCCGGGCGCGACGTCACCGCCGTCGATCCTCACCGACCCGACATCGATGCGGTGACGTTTCCGTGCGCCGAGTGCGCCACCGGGGACGCGGGTGCGGGTCCGGAGCCTGGCGGCACGATGCGGCGGGTGGAACCGGTCATCGATGCCTGGTTCGACTCCGGTTCGATGCCCTCCGCCCAGTGGGGCTACCCGCTGACCGAAGGGTCGGTCGAGTCGTTCGTCTACCCCGCCGATTTCATCTGCGAGGCCATCGACCAGACACGGGGATGGTTCTACTCGCTCCTGGCCGTCAACACCTTGGTGCGCGACACCACGCCCTACCGCAATGTGCTCTGTCTCGGCCACCTGGTCGACGCGGAGGGCCGCAAGATGTCCAAGAGCGTCGGCAATGTCATCGATCCCTGGGAGATCCTCGACACCAGGGGGGCCGATCCGCTGCGGTGGTGGATGTTCTCCCAGGGTTCGCCGTGGACTCCGACCAGGGTGAGTTTCGACGCCATCGATGCCGCCATGCGGGACACCCTGCTGACGCTGTGGAACACCTGGTGGTTCTTCACTACCTATGCGTCATTGAACGGATTCGACCCCGCCGACCCGGCCATCCCTCCCTTCGAGGAGCGTTCGGTGCTCGATCGCTGGATGAGGTCCCGGCTGTACGCCACGCTGGCCACCGCCACCGAGTCCCTCGACGGCTACGAGCCGTTTCCGGCTGCCGCCGCCGTGGCCGGGCTCGTCGACGATGTCTCCAACTGGTACGTACGACGCAGCCGGCGCCGCTTCTGGCGCACCGATCCGGACGCCGACCCGGCCGACTCGCTGGGGGCGCAGGCGACCTTGTGCGAGGTATTGGTGACGATCGCCCACCTGCTGGCCCCGATGTGCCCGTTCGTGTCCGACCGGATGTGGCGCGACCTGACCGGTGCCGAAGACGGTGACTCGATCCACCTGGCCGACTGGCCGGCGCTCCGACCCGAAGCCGTCGACCCGGACCTCGAGGGGGGTATGGATCTGGCCCGGCGCCTCTCCTCCCTCGGTCGGGCGGCCCGGGCCGAAGCAGGGATCAGGGTGCGCCAGCCGCTGGCCCGGGCCCTCGTCTATCTGCCGCCGGGGAGCCCGACACCCCCTCCCGGGGTCGTCGAGGACGAGCTCAACGTGGACAGGGTGGAGGAAATCGGCGAGCTCGGTGACGTGCTCACCTATGAGCTGGTCCCCAACTTCAAGCTGCTCGGGCCGCGCCTCGGAGCCCGCGTCCAGGAGCTCCGGGCGGCCATGGGCTCGGTGGACGGTGCCGCCGCCGCGGCCGGGCTGGCCGAGGGCCGGCCGGTGATGGTCGCGCTGGCCGACGGGCCCGTCGAACTGATCGGTGACGAGGTCGAGCTCCGGGTGCGGGCCCAGGCCGGCTATGCCGTGTCCCGTGACGGGGCCGAGGTGGTCGCCCTCGACCTCGCCCTCGACGACGATCTGCGTAGGAGGGGTCTGGCCCGTGAGGTGATCCGGCACGTCCAGGAGATGCGCAAGGAGGCGGGGCTCGAGGTCTCCGACTGGATCCATCTCCACCTGGTCGGCCTCGACGACCTCGAGCCCCTGTTCGACGCCGTCGGCCGCGAGGTGCTGGCCCGATCGGTCATCCGAACCGTCCCCGAAGGAGACGGCCCGGGCACGCCCCTCGAGCTCGACGACGGGGAGACCACCCGCCAGGCCCGGGCCTGGGTGATCAAGGCATGAGCCGGCACGAGGACGGGGCCCCGGCGGCGGGTGGTGGTGGACCGGCGGCCGACGGGTACGTCCTGGCCATCGACCTCGGCACCGGCGGGCCCAAGGTGGCGGTGGTCTCGACCCGCGGCCGGATCGTGGCCCACGCCACCGAGCGGGTGTCGCTGCAGTTGCTCGATGGCGGGGGAGCCGAGCAGGATCCGCACGAGTGGTGGTCGGCGATTACTGCCGCGTCGCGTCGGGCGCTGACCGAGGCGGCCATACCGGCGGAGAAGATGATCGGCGTGGGATGCACCGCGCAGTGGTCGGGCACGGTGGCGGTCGGGGCGGACGCCGAGCCCCTCATGCCGGCGGTCATCTGGATGGACTCCCGAGGGAACCAGGCCATCCGGAGGGTGGCCGGGGGAGCGGTCAACGTGCTCGGGTACGACCCGCGCAAGATCCTCCGGTGGGTGCAGGTGACCGGAGGGGCGCCCGGCCTCTCCGGCAAGGACCCGGTGTCACACATACTCTTCATCCGCGACGCCTTCCCCGATGTCTACCGGCGCACGGCCACCTTCCTCGAGCCGGTCGACTATCTCAACCTCAAGATGACCGGGCGCACCTGCGCCTCGTACGACTCGATCGCCGCCCACTGGGTCACCGACAACCGGCAGATCGACCGGGTGACCTACGACGACCGTCTGCTCGAGACCACCGGTCTGGAGCGGTCGAAGCTCCCCGATCTGGTGCCATCGGGGACACTCGTGGGCGAGCTCACCGAGGAGGCAGCCGCCGATCTGGGCATGCCGGCGGGCGTTCCGGTGGCGGCCGGTTCGGGTGACGTGCACTCGGCGGTGTTCGGGTCGGGGGCGGTGGCCGACTACCAGGCCCACCTCTACATCGGCACGTCGTCGTGGATCTCGGGCCACGTGCCGTTCAAGAAGACCGCCCCGACCTCCAACGTGGCCTCCATCCCTGCGGCTCTGGCCGGCAAATACGTGATCGTGGACGAGCACGAGACGGCAGGGGCCTGTCTCACCTTCCTCCGTGACAATCTGGGCTTCGCCGACGACTTCGACGCCCTGAACGCCATGGTGGACACCGTCGAGCCGGGCAGCGGCCGGGTGCTGTTCACGCCGTGGCTCAACGGCGAACGATCGCCGGTCGACGACCACACCATCAGGGGCGGCTTCCACAACCTCTCGCTGTCGACCACCCGGGCCCAGATGGTCCGCGCCGTCTACGAGGGCGTGGCCCTCAACTCGAGGTGGTTGCTCGAGGCCGTGGAGAAATTCGCCGACCGACGGTTCGACTCACTGGCCTTCATCGGTGGTGGGGCCAACTCGGACCAGTGGGCCCAGATCCACGCCGACGTGCTGGGGAGGGAGATCCGCCAGGTGGCCGACCCGGTTTTGGCCAATGTCCGCGGTGCAGCGCTGATCACCCTGGTGGGGCTGGGTCGGGTCACGGTCGAGGAGATTCCGGCCATGGTCGAGGTCCGCCGGACCTTCACCCCCGACCGGTCGACGGCGGCCGAGTACGAGGTGCTCTTCCGCGAGTTCGTCACCCTCTACAAGCAGACCAAGGGCATCTTCAAGCGGCTGAACCGGTTCTGAAGCCGGCCTCAGTCCTGCGCCCTCTCAGTGGTGGCGATGAACAACAGGTCGAAGGCCAGGGTGTGGAGCGCGGTCCTCGACGAGGACCAGTCGTTGCGCTGATCGAGCCAGTGGCCCACCGACGGGAAGATCTCCCGGAACCGTCGGCTCGGCACTCCGACCAGGTGGAACACCAGCGCGATGTAGTACGAGAGCAGGTAGCCGAGGGCTTCGAACGTCCCCCCGAAGACGTGGACGTCGCCGCCGCCGAACACCTCGGTGCCCAACTGGCCGATCCCCTCGGCGGTGAACCGCCAGTAGTCGTGGTCGTCGTGCCGGGGAACGGCCGACGGCACCGAGACGATCACCGTGCCACCGGGTTTGAGGACCCGGGCGAGCTCGCGGAGCACGGCTCCCGGGTCGGTGACGTGCTCGAGGAGCTCGAGGGCGATGACCGTGTCGACAGAATTGTCCCGCAACGGGATGGACGTGGCGTTCGAGGCGAAGTCGACGTTGGAAAGCGCCCTGAGGTCGGTGGCCATGTACCGGGCCCGGCAGGCCGCCTCGAACCTCCGCACCACCCCGCACCCCACGTTGACCACCAGCGAGTCGGCGTCGAGCCGCGCCAGCTGTTCGTCGATGAACCGGTCCCGCCGGGAGATGGCGTCGTTCCTCCTCCTCCCACCGGGCACCGGTGACGTCCCGTGGGCCGATCCGATCAACTCCTTGGACACCGGTCCACACCCCGTCTCGAGCTCGGCACGGCTCGGCTGCCGTCGAGCGTTCGGTGAATCGTAACCGGGGACGGCGGTCACCCGAGATGCGACCTGAGCACTGGCGAACCGATCGTTCGTCAGGGTGAGAGGGAGGGGGTCAGCGCCGGCCCGACACCTTTCGGTTCGAGCGGGCCGCCTTCCGCTTGGCCTTCTTCTTCGACCCCGACGGCCTCGAACCGCCTCGACCCGAAGACTTCGGGGTGCGCACCGGCCCGGCTCGGGCCGCGGGAGGGTTGACCGGTTCCGGCCATGCGGCAGCCACCAGGACGCCGGTGACGCCGACCACGTTGAGCAACCACCATGGCCAGAGACTCAGGTTCCACTGGGCGACGACCGTGACGGCGATGGCGATGGCGATGGCGATGCCGAAACGCCACCGGCTCCCGCGTGCGGCGACGACGAGAGCCACGGCGAGCGCCGGCCACATGTAGTAAGCGGTGGTCACCGACTCGGTGTAGGTCCGCAGGGCAAGGGCCAGGGCCACCGACCAGACGATCATCTCGGGTCGCTCCCGCCATCGCTGGACCCACCAGCCGATGCCGGCAGCCAGCGCCAGGACGACGATCCGCACCGGCCCACCGCCGACGGCGGCGTCCACCCCGCGTCCACCCAGCTTCGGGGCCAGGAACGTCCACGGCGTCTGGTGGTCGTTCTTGTTGTTGGGATAGGTCGGTTGGTTGACGAGGTTGTGCACGGTGCCGTGGAACTCCGATGCCAGGGGGGCGATGGTCACGGCGGCGGCGGGGATGATGGTCCGGAGAGTGAACCCGAGAGCGCGCTTCATCCCTGCCATCACGACCAGGATGGGGAACACCACGATCACCAGTGGTTGGACGGCGACGGCGGCGCCGAAGAGCCAGCCCGCCCCGGTGAACCGCTCGTCCAACGCGAACAGGAGGGCATAGCCGGCCAGGGCGACCGCCACCGCATCCTCGGGGTGTCCCCAGAAGACGGTCACGTTCCACAGCACCACGGCCTCGGCGAGGGTGAGCACGACCCGGCGGTGGCGGCTGACCTCGAGCCGTTCGGCCAGGGCATCGAAGGCGAACAGCGAGAGACAGGCCAGAGCCAACACCAGCGGACCGAGGATCACGAACGCCTGGGGGTGGACGAAGTACTCGTGGCCGTGGAAATTGGCCGAACCGCTGGTCAGGATGGGGGACCCGCTGGCCTTCAGAGTGAGCGGCTGACCGAGCGCCTGGTGGTTCTTCCCGAGCTCGATGAAGGTGGTGCCCAGCGCGTTGTTGGCGGCGGCGAGTGGCAGCAGAGCGAGGAGGAAGCCGGGGGGAGCCAGAAATCCCGATTTCGCCGTGTAGACGGCGTTGAGATGACCATGGGCCAAGGCGATGGCCGCGCCATAGGTGTCCCAGAGGTCTCCGGGTGAAATCCACGACGACGGCGTATGCCGTATCACCGGCGCCCAGCGAAAGAAGTAGGCCGATCCCAGGGCGACGAAGACGACCGCGGTGAAGATCGGCCAGATCCTGCGGCTCAGGCGTTCGACCAGTCTGTCCTCGAGGTCTGAACTCCCGATCGAACGACTCGGCACGGATCGATAGCCTTCCACGCCTCGTCCAGTGAGGAAAGCGTGATCGGGCGAACCCGGCCGCTCGAACTCAGTCGGCCAGGTGCGAGGTCACCCGGTCGTCGTCACGACGGAACGGAGCGCTCGCGCGCCCGGCTCGCCGCGCTCACCACCGCGCTCAGCGACGCATCGAGGATGCTCGAGTCCATGCCCACGCCCCACCAGGTCGAGCCGTCCGGGCCTTCTGCCTCCACGTAGGCAACGGCAGAGGCCTCGCTGCCCTCGGTGAGGGCATGCTCGCTGTAGTCCTTCACTTCGAACTCCACACCCAGCTCGGCCCGCAGTGCGCCGACCAGGGCGTCGATGGGTCCGTTGCCCTCGCCCATCACCGTGTGCGGCTCGCCGTCGACGAGCAGCTGGGCGGTGACCGTGGTCCGGCGACCACCGGTGGTCACCTCGCTGCCGATCAGACGGACGCCGGTATCGGTGAGATACGTCCTCGAGAAGACGTCCCACATCTCGCCGGCCCTGATCACGGTGCCGCTGTCCTCGGTGACGGCCTGGACCTCCTTGGAGAACTCGATCTGGAGCCGACGGGGGAGATCGAGGCCGTGCTCGGTGTCCATCACGTAGGCCACCCCGCCCTTGCCGGACTGGCTGTTCACCTGGATGATCGCCTCATAGGTCCGTCCCGTGTGGCTCGGGTCGATGGGCAGGTAGGGCACCTCCCAGTGGTCGTAGTCGTCGCCGATGGCGGCGAAGCCCTTCTTGATGGCGTCCTGGTGCGACCCGGAGAACGCGGTGTAGACGAGATCGCCGGCGTAGGGATGGCGGGGGTGGACGGGCATCCGGGTGGCGTACTCGGCGATGCGGCGCACCCGGTCGATGTCCCTGAAGTCGAGCGCAGGATCGACGCCCTGGGAGAACAGGTTCATGGCCAGGGTGACGATGTCGACGTTGCCGGTGCGCTCGCCGTTGCCGAACAGCGTCCCCTCCACCCGGTCGGCGCCGGCCAGGACGGCCAGCTCGGCCGCAGCCACGGCTGTCCCCCGGTCGTTGTGGGGATGGAGGCTGAGGACGATCGAATCGCGGTGGGCGACGGTCCGGCCGAACCATTCGATGACATCGGCGTAGACGTTGGGGCCGTACATCTCGACGGTGTTGGGCAGGTTGATGATGATCGGACGTTCGGGCGTGGGTTCGATCACCCCCATCACCGCCTCGCAGATCTCGACGGCGAAGTCGGGCTCGGTGCCGGTGAAGCTCTCCGGGGAGTACTCGTAGCGGATGTCGGTGCCGGGAACCGTCGACTCGAACTTCCTGCACAGCTTGGCGGCGTTGACGGCGATGTCGATGATGCCGGCCCGGTCGAGGCCGAAGACCACCCGCCGCTGCAGTTCCGAGGTCGAGTTGTAGAAGTGGACGATGGCCCGCGGTGCTCCGATCAGCGATTCGAAAGTGCGCTCGATGAGCTCCTCGCGGCACTGCACCAGCACCTGGATGGTCACATCGTCGGGGATCAAGCCCTCGTCGATGATCTGGCGCTGGAAGTCGAAGTCGGTCTGGGATGCCGCAGGGAACCCCACCTCGATCTCCTTGAATCCGATCTCGACGAGTGCGTTGAAGAGCTTCAGCTTGCGCTCCGGATCCATGGGGTCGACCAGGGCCTGATTGCCGTCCCGAAGGTCGACGCTGGCCCAGCGGGGTGCCCGGGTCAGGTCACGGTCCGGCCAGGTCCGGTCGGGCAGGGTCAGGGGGCGATAGGGCCGATAGAGGTGGAACGGCATGGGCGAGACGTCACAGGGCATGGCCAGGCGGTGCCCGTCGTGGTGGCCTGTCGTCGGTCCGGGGTTCTGGTCCGTCTTCATGTGCTCTGGCTCCCGAGGTATCGGTGTGTCTGGTGCTCTTCTGCCGTTGGAGGGGATCTGGCCTTGTGGCCAGGGACTCCGGTCCCGCCCAACAAAAAACCCCCTGGCCGTTCGGGCTCAGGAGGTTGCGGGCGAACGCGATGTGGCGCTCGCCGTCAGGTAAGGAGGAGTTCCGAGGTGGTCGCGGTGAACATGCTCCCTCCATGGTGGCAGGTGGCTCCCGACCCGTCAAGGACCCGGCTGAAGGCGATCGCACGGCTGTCACCAGGGCAGATGCGTCCGAATCGGGTCGGTGGGGACTTCGGCCCCGGCTCGTCGGCGGCAACCGGCTGTAACGGGATGACCACCCACTGCGTTGTAAAGGGGTGGAAGCGCCATATTGGCAATTCCGCCTACGGGGGGGCAGCTGTCGCCCCTACTTCGAGTCCATGGAGACATGGAAGAAAAAGGAGCACTACATGATTCGCAAGCTGCTTGTGATCGCCGCGGCGATCGCTATGCCCGTCAGCCTCGTCGCCCTGGCGGGTGGATCCGCTTCTGCGGCCATCTCCCACAGCTCGACGAGCGACACCATCATCTGTAAGACCATCACCGGTACGGTGAAGTTCTCGCCCAAGCTGGACAAGACCGGGTACACGAACCAGGCCATCAAGACGACAGTCACCGCCACGGTGGCCGGTTGCACGGTCAAGGGCTCGACGGCCTACAAGGTCAGCAAGGGCACGATCACCGGGACGATCACCGGCGCCAAGGGGACGACCTCCAAGAAGGCCGGCACCTGCACGGGCCTGCTGGGAAGCTCCACCGACAACGGCACGCTGACCTCCAAGTGGAGTGTCTCGTCCGGTGCCGTTCCTCCCGCCTCGGTGCTCGGCATCAAGAGCGTCAAGGGTGGCACGGCTGGAAGCCCAGCCCACGGGACGTTCACCCTCCCGGGCTCGGTCAAGGGCACGGCTTCGGGATCGTTCCAGGGGGCCAACCATGGTTCCGGGGACATGTCCATCGCCGAGACGAAGGACACCGCCACTCAGTTCCTCACCGCCTGTGACAGCGCAGCGGGGGTCAGTTCGCTTGGCCATCCAGACTGAGCCGGGCAAGAACGCCGTCAGCCTCAGCTGACCGCTCATCAACGCCCGAATCATCGGGCACGCCGTACCGACAAGGACGGGGCTTCGGCCCCGTCCTTGTCGCGTACGCCCGAGCGTGGGTCCCACTGGGCCGGTCCCAATCAGGCCGGGACCTGGCTCCGCTCGCGTTGCAGCCGGGTCCGGAATCGGATTGCGTCGATTGAGGATGCTGCCCGATTCAGCAGACCCGGCCTCGGACAGTTTCGGTCGGTCCCAGTTCGGACTTGAGTGAATGTTTTCCTGGGAGTGAACTCCCAGGTCAAAGCGGATTTCGGTGCCTAGGAATTGCCGCTCAAGCCGGGCGGTCGCCCCATTCGACCGGCGAGAGGCCGCATCCACCCGGACGAGCAGGCGATCAGAGGACGTCTCCAGCGGAGGGCTGGGCGAAAATCGCGCCGTGGTCCCGCCCGCACGGCCGCTGGCGCGCCCGATCAGGTGTGGGCCCAGGCGACGCTGAACGCAGTACCACCCGGACTCAAGGATGATGTCCGGGCCTTGATCGTCGTCCCTCCCTTTGTGGTCATGGTCAGCTTGGTCACTTTGAACCCCGACGCCGTCGAGAGGACATGGCCGTTGGCCGACGCTCCGGAGTAGTTGATCGTGCCGAAGTTGCTCAACGGGACGATCTGGCACGGGCTTCCGACGCAGGGGGCCTCGGTGATCAACTCGGCAGACGAGTCCTTTGGCACCTTCGAAGCCGTCTGGTTGGTGGAGAAGTGCCACTTGGTAACCCCACCCGAAACCGCGGTGATGACCAGGGTGAAGTTCTTGCCCGACCCCGACACCTGGGCGCTGATTGCCTCACCCGGCGCCACCGGGTACTTCGAGGTCGGCAAGAAATTCGCAGCCTTGGGAAACATCTGGAACCACGCGTAGTAGGTCGGGGTGCCCTTCACACAGTCCGAGTCGGTGCCCACCTGCTGGACGGTCGGATCTGTCTTGGCGAAGCCGTCGATGCCGACCCAGAATGCCGCTCGCTGTGTCGCGCTGGGCGACGGGCACGTGGCGTGGGGCTGGGTCCAGCTTCCGACCGCCTTGCTGAACGTGCCTCCGGTGACCGCATACCCGGCCCAATTGAGCGACGTCTGCGTGCCGAATCCCTCGTTGGGGCCTGCCCAACGGGGGCGACGGCTGCGCCGGTGCCCCCTCGACCGCGGGGGCCACCGCACCGGATCCGGCCGCGATGATCCCGGCCAGAAGCACCGAACCGAGGGCAAACCGTAGGTAGCCCATGCGGATCACCGCGGAACCGCTCTCCACGCAACCCGTCGGCCACGCGAACCTCAGAGGACTCCCCATTCGACGGCGTCCCATCAGCCGGTCGGTGCGCCGTCCTCGAATTGTTCCTGCCTGCCCGCTCGATTTGGTCCCTTGCTGCGCTTCCGTCCCATTGTGACGGTGGTGCTTTCCCGATCCTCCTGTTGCCCCTTGGCCGCTCCCCGTACCCTTCTTTCCGGTCCCGCCCTTCCCGGACCCGCTCCCCGTCCCCTTCTTTCCGGTCCCGCCCTTCCCGGACCCGCTCCCCGTCCCCTTCTTTCCGGTCCCGCCCTTCCCGGTCCCGGTCCCCTCGTGTCCCGCCCTTCCCGGACCCGGTCCCCTGGTTGCCGCCGCGGTTGCCTCCGGTTCCCGAACCGCTGCCGGACCCGGTCCCCTGGTTGCCGCCCGCGGTTGCCTCCGGTTCCCGAACCGCTGCCGGACCCGGTCCCCTGGTTGCCGCCGCGGTTGCCTCCGGTTCCCGAACCGCTGCCCGACCCGGTGGACTGGTTGCCGCCCGGCCCACCCGACCCGTGGTCGGGCCTGTCGTCGCCTGGGTTCCCTGCCGATCTGTGGCGCCCGCCTCCTGACGCAGCTTCCGGTACTTCTCTAGTGCGTGGTGCTGGAACCTGCACGATGGGCCAAGGTCGGCTTCGTGATCGCGCACGGCGGTGAGCCTCCGGTGCGAAGCGTCCCGGTCCCGCTGGAAACGTTCCCCGAACCGGACCCGGCGGGGCAGGTGGTCGTCACCGCCGCCGCTGGCTGCCCCGAAGCCCGATGCGTGGTCGCAGCCTTCCCCTTGTGGTGGGTGGCGGTCGAGGCGGAGGGCAGCGGCGTGGCGCCGGACACCGGGGCCTGCGCCGGGACCGGTGGAGCCATGTTGATGCCCACCTGGTGGAAGGCACCGTCGACGACGTGCTGTGCCGGCGCCGGGAGGTCGGATGCTGCCGCCAGCGCGGTGGTGGTGGCGAAGAGGCTGGCCGCCGACGCGACCACGACGGCCGCCCGAGCGGGTCGCCGCAGGCGGCGGCGCTTCGGCCACGCCCACCTGGGCTGCCTCGAACATGGAGCGGGCAGCATCTTCCCCGGCCAGTTCACTGGGCAATCCCGGCGCCGAGGCCGCGGCGATGAGATCGGCGAGCTCTCCCTCCACGAGGTTCGGGAGCTCGACAACCGTCAAGTCGTCGAAGCCGGAGTTACCGAAGAGCGGGCCGTTGGTCACGCTAACCATGGAGACGGACCTCCGGCACGAGTCGAAGTCCGTCTTCCGATCCCCCGAGCCAACGCGTCGTCCGATCCTCCGACCAGGGCGGCCGATGTGGCTCCGTCGGACCCGACCGTCTCACCGTCACCGTTGAGCGCACTCTGCAACCGACGGAGACCGCGATGACACAGCACCCTTACCGACCCCGACGACCGCCTCATGATCTTCGCCACTGTAGCAACGTCGAGTCCGGCCACGACCCGCAACATGACCGCTTCCGATTGATCCGGAGGAAGCTGAGCGATCAAGGCCAAGGCGGCCTGGGTGGCGGAATGCTCGTCGGCGTCCGATTCGACGCTCGTTGTCGCCGGGACCAGGTCGAGCTGTGAATGCTCGATGTATTCGAAGCGTCGGGAAGCGCCCCGGTACCAGTCGATGACCCGGTTCCGGGCCATGGTGAACAACCAGGCCCTGAAGCCGGCTTCGTCGCCTTCGAACGTGGGGAGTGCCCGCAGGACCCGGAACCAGGTGTCGGCGGCCAGATCTTCGGCCACCGGACCGGCCTTGATCGTCAGGTATCGGAGGAGACTCGGTTGGAACTGCTTCCACAGCAGTGCGAACGCGTCCTGGTCGCCCCGCTTTGCCGCACGGAGATTGCCCCGGAAGTTGCTCGCTGTTTTCGTCTCGCTGTCGACTGGCGGCACTGGAACTCTCATTCCCCCTTACGTGAGTCATACACCCAGGCGGCGGCCCCGTCCAGCAATGAATCGCGACAAGTTGGCTGGTGAGGCGCCTAATTCCCTGGGTGTAACGAATGTGGCACCTCGTTCGTTGTACCCGAGGGGCATTGTCTGCAAACGGGCCACTTCTCGGACACGAGCGGGTCAGATGCGCTCGAAATTCCGCGCCAGTTCCCAGTCGGTGACCACCCGATTGGCCGCCTCCCATTCCTGACGGGCGGTGGTGAGCAGGTGTTGGTGGACCTCGGGGCCGAAGGCCTCGGCCGCGACTTCGCTCCCGGCCAGGCCGTCGATGGCGTCGGCCAGGTTGGACGGGATGCGGGGCACGTCGGTCGCCTGGTAGGCGTTGCCTGTGTAGGCCGGACCGAGTTCGAGTTCGTGTTCGATCCCCCACAGGCCCCCGGCGATGGCCGCGGCCAAGGCCAGATAGGGGTTCACGTCGGCCCCCGGGATGCGGCTCTCCACCCGACGACCGGGGCCCGCTCCGACCGCGCGGAATCCGCAGGTCCGATTGTCCTCGCCCCAGACGGCGGCCGTCGGGGCCCACGAATCGGGAACGTAGCGCCGGTAGGAGTTGACGTAGGGGGCGAAGCACCATGCCAATTGCCGGGCGGCGTGGATCTGCCCGGCCAGGAACTGTCGGCCGACGACGGAGAGCCCCGACGCAGTGGCGACGCCGTCCTCGGGCGCCATCTTCGGCGCGCCGGTCCCCGCGTCCCACAGACTGGTGTGGATGTGGCAGGACGAACCGGCACTGGCCATCGTCCATTTGGCCATGAAGGTCACCGATCGGTCGAGTCCCGCGGCGATCTCCTTCACCCCGTTCTTGAACACCAGATGACGGTCGGCGACCTCGAGGGCGTCGGCAAAGGTGATGTTGATCTCGTGTTGTCCGATGCCGGCCTCGCCCTTGGAGAATTCGATCGGGATGCCGGCTTCGAGCATCTGGTTGCGAATGCGCCCGATGACGTACTCCTCCCGCGACGTCTGCAGGAGCTGGTAGTCCTCGATGGAGTCGGCGTGGGGCGCGAGCAAGTGCCACCGCTTCCCGGCGGCTTCGGCGAAGGACTCGCGGAAGAGGTAGAACTCGAGCTCGGTCGCGCACTTGACCTCCAGGCCATGGGCGGCGGCCCGCTCGATCTGGCGCTGCAGGATGCGACGGGGCGACACCTCGACCGGTTGACCGTCCATCGTCAGTAGGTCGCAGAGGACCAGCACACTCCCGGGCAGCCAGGGAAGCGGGCGCACCGTCCGGGGATCGACCACCGCGTTGAGGTCGCCGTAGCCGGTCTCCCAATTGGCGAACTCGTAGCCGGGCAGGGGGGTCATGTCGACATCGCAGGCCAGCAGGTAGTCGCACACCTCGATCCCGTGGTGCATGACATGGTCCACGAAGAAGGGGCCGGTGACCCGCTTTCCGACCGGCCGGCCCTGGAGGTCGGGGAAGGCCACCACGACGGTGTCGACTTCACCCGACTGGATCTGATGAGGCAGGGTTTCCAAGGTCAGCATCCCAGCACTCTGACCCAGCCTCGTCGACCAGTCCAGCCCTACTCCGGGGTCACGTATGCCGCGGTGATACCGCCGTCCACCACCAGGGCCGATCCGGTGACGAACGACGCATCGTCCGACGCCAGGAAGAGCGCCGCCTTGGCGATCTCGTCGGGGCGTCCGAACCGTCCGATGGGAATGTGGACCAGTCGGCGTTGACGCCGGGCCGGATCGGCGAGGAGCTCGGCCAGCAACGGCGTCTCGATCGGGCCCGGGCATATCGAGTTGGCCCGGATCCCGCGGCGGGCGTATTCGACGGCCAGTTCGCGGGTCATGGCCAGCACCGCCCCCTTCGACGAGGTATAGGCCATCTGGGCGGTAGCCGCACCGACAAGAGCGACGAACGAGGCGACGTTGACGATCGACCCTCCACCGGAGTCGAGCATGGCCGGTACTGCCGATCGACACCCGAGCCACACGCCCTTGAGGTTGACCTCCATCACCCTCTGCCACGTGTCGGGAGGAGTGTCGAGGAGGCCGCCGTCGTCCTCGGGAAAGATGCCGGCGCAGTTGAACAGCACGTCGAGCGCTCCATAGTTGTCGACCGCGGCACGAACCATGGCGTCGCACTGCTGGCTGTCCGAGACATCGACGACCATCGCCACGGCCGAGCCGCCGGCGGCCACGATGTCGACGACCGCTTCCTCGGCGTGGTCTGCAACCACGTCGGCCACCACGACCCTCGCCCCTTCGGCGGCGAACAACGATGCGGCCACCCGGCCGATACCGCTTCCGGCTCCGGTGATCACGGCGACCTTGCCGTCGAGTCGAGCCATCAGGTCCTCCGTTCGGTCGACTATCGGGGCGAGCAGCGGCCTGCCCGTCGCAGACATCCGGCGTGCACCCGGAACCGCTCCGTCGCCGACCTTATCCGGGTGCGAGAGAGGGGGTCCGGGTGGTCCGAGGTGGTGGGATACTGTCCGGCATGTCGCAGGCCCGACAGCGTCCACTGGTCGGAGTCTCGACCTATCGGCAGACCACGTCGTGGTGGGCCTGGGAGCGCGACGCCGCACTGGTGCCCGGCCCATACCTCGACGTCTTGGAGGCGGCGGGGGGTCAACCCCTGCTCATCCCGCCACCCGCCGCCGCATCCTGCCGCGGCGGACTCGACGGTCTGGTGGCTGCCCTCGATGGGCTCGTCCTGATCGGTGGGGGTGACATCGACGCCGCCCGCTACGGACGGGCAGCCGATCCGCGCAACGGTGGCATCAACGAACGTCGCGACGACGTCGAGCTGGCCCTGTTGGATGCCGCCCTCCGGGCCGACCTACCCGTACTGGCGGTCTGCCGCGGCATTCAGGTCCTCAACGTCCACCTGGGCGGCGACCTGGTGCAGCAGCTCCCCGACCTGGTGGGGTCGAACGACCACCAGCCGCGGCCCGGCGCGTTCGGAGCTATCGCTGTGGTCACCGAACCGGGGAGCGCCGTCCGCCGTCTCCTCGGTGAGCGGCTGGAGGTGCTGTGCTGCCACCATCAGGCCGTCGGCAACCTGGGACGCGACCTGGTGGTGACGGCCAGGAGCGGTGACGGCGTCATCGAGGCGGTCGAGTTGCCCGGCTACCGATTCGTAGTCGGTGTCCAATGGCATCCAGAGGAGACCGGGGACCGTCGGCTGTTCGAGGCCCTGGTCGAGGCGGCAGGCGCCGGTCGGGAAGCGAGCGACGGCCGGCCAGAGAGCGGGGGACCTTCATGAGCGACACCACGACGGTGGTCAACCCGGCGACCGAGACGGCCATCGCCGAGCTCCCGCTGGCCGGAGTGGAGGAGGCCGACCGGGCGGTGGCCCGGGCCCTCGGGGCCGGTCGCCGCTGGCGATCGGTGGCTCCGGCAGACCGGGCCCGTCTCCTGCGCAGGTTCGCGGCCCAGGTCGAGGAGCACGGGGAGGAGCTGGCCGGGCTCGAGACGAGCAACGTGGGCAAGCCCATCACCGAGAGCCGTGACGAGGTGGCCATGGTCGCCGAGGTCCTGTACTTCTACGCAGGGGCGGTGGACAAGCACCGCGGCGCCACCGTGCCGGTGGCCGGAGGGGTGGACATGACCTTCCATGAGCCACTTGGGGTGGTGGCCGCCATCGTGCCGTGGAACTTCCCCATCGCCATCACCTCGTGGAAGATCGGTCCCGCCCTGGCCACCGGCAACACCGTCGTGGTCAAACCGGCCGAGATCACCCCGCTGTCCGCCCTCCGCCTGGCCGAGCTGGCTCTGGAGGCCGGACTCCCCGAAGGCGTGTTCCAGGTGTTGGTGGGGAAGGGCACGACGGTAGGTACCAGGCTCGTCGAGCATCCCGATGTGGCCAAGGTGGCGTTCACCGGTTCCACCGAAGTCGGTCGCCAGGTGATGGCCGGGGCGTCAGGGACGATCAAGCGGGTCACCCTCGAGCTCGGGGGGAAGTCGGCATCGGTCGTCTTCGCCGACGCCGACCTCGAGCGAGCTGCTTCGGCCACCCCCGGTGGAGTGTTCGCCAACGCCGGACAGGACTGCTGCGCCCGGAGCCGGGTCCTCGTCCAGCGATCGGTGTTCGATCGTTACCTGGCGCTGTTGGCCGATGCCGTCGGGGCGTGGACGGTCGGCGACCCGACCGATCCGACGACGCGGATGGGACCACTGGTGACCGCGGCCCACCGGCGCACCGTCGAGGGCTTCCTCGCCGCGGGGATGGGCGATCCCGACGACGGTCCGGTCGAACCGTTGCTGGTCGGAGCCGTACCCGAGGGACCCGGCTTCTGGTTCCCGCCCACCGTGGTGGCCCCCGCCCGTCCCGAATGGCGCCTCGCCCGCGAGGAGATCTTCGGCCCGGTCGTCGCCGTCATCCCCTTCGAGGACGAGGAAGACGCCGTCAGGTTGGCCAACGACACCCCCTATGGTCTGTCCGGTTCGATCTGGACGTGCGACGGGGCCCGGGCCCTGCGGATGGCCCGGGCCATCGAGTCGGGGAACCTCTCGGTGAACTCGCACAGCTCGGTCCGCGTCCAGACCAGCTTCGGCGGGATGAAACAGTCGGGCTTCGGCCGCGAGCTCGGCCTCGAGGCGCTGGCTTCGTACACCGAGGTCAAGAACGTCTTCGTCTCCACCGACGGATGAGGCCGTGCCGGGTGTGAACCGGACCGGGGCCGACCTCGGTCCGGTGGCCGTCGTCACCGGGTCCAGTCGAAGAGGACCGCTTCAACTCACCGGGGTGGGTGGCCCGGTTCATCCTCGACCGGCTGGTGGAGCGGGCCGCTCCCGCCGAGGGTTCGGGAGCGCCGAAGGACGTGCGGCTCCGCGCTGCCCGATGAGGGCTGACGGCGGAGGGCGTGGGCCGGGTAACGTCATTCCATGTCTGATCGCTCCCGCAAGATCGTGAAACCGGCGGCCGCCTTGGGGGTGCTGGCCACCATGGCCAGCATCTGGTGGTTCGCCCTGAGGCCAAGGCGCAAGCACAGGCTCGACAAGTAGTCGACCGGGGCCGTGTCCGGCGTGACCGGGCCCGCCGGCGGCGCCGGCACCGGCCCGGTAACCTCGCCCGAGTGGCCCTGGCATCTCTCCGCCCTCTCCGGTCGCGGAACTTTGCGCTGATCTGGTCGGCTGCACTGGTGTCGAACATCGGCACGTGGATGCAGACGGTCGCCCTCGGAATCCTGGTCTTCGCCCGGACCGGTCAACCGGCCTGGACCGGCCTGGTGGCGGCGGCCGGGTTCATTCCCATCGGGCTGTTGGCCCCGTTGGGTGGGGCGTTGGCCGATCGGCTCGACCGTCGCCGGTGGTTGATCGTCACCACCCTGGCCGAGATGTCCTTCGCCGCCATCCTGGCCGCGCTGGCCGCCGTCGGGCATGATCCCCCGTGGGTGCTGGTGCTGTTCTCCTTCCTCGGAGGAGCGTCCGGTGCCATCGGGTTTCCCGCCTATCAGGCCATGGTCCCGGACCTGGTGCCGCAGGACGACCTTCTCGGAGCCGTTTCGTTGTCCTCGGCCCAGTTCAACCTGGGTCGCGTGCTCGGGCCGGCGCTGGCCGGGCTGGCCTTGCTGTCACACGACTATGCCGTGGTCTTCGCCATCAATGCGGCATCGTTCGCCGCCGTGGTGGTGGCGCTGACGCTGGTGAGTTTGCCGAAGCCGATCAATGCCGGCGGCACCGTCGGAATCTGGCCCCGCATCGTGATCGGGGCCCGGGCGGCAATGTCCGAGCCGGGCTGTCGGGCGGCGGTGGAGCTCATCGCCATCGTCGCCCTGTTGGCCTCGCCGTTCATCGCCCTGGTGCCGGCCATGTCGGGGGTGCTGCACCGTCACGGCGTCAGCACTCCGGTGGCCACCGCCCTGCTGGTCACCGCCCAGGGGATCGGGGCGGTGACCGGTGCCCTTGCCCTTCCGTCCCTGGCCGAGCGGTTCGGCCGGCGGGCCATGCTCCAGACCTCGTTGTTCGTCCTCCCCCTGCTCCTGGTGGCCTACGGGCTGGCCCCCACCCTCTGGTGGTCGATGGTGACGTTCTTGGCCGTCGGTGCTGGCTACATCGCGGTGTTGTCCGGGCTCAACACGGTGGTCCAGATCCGGGCTCCGGCCGAAGTCAGGGGGCGCATCCTCGGGATCTACATGGTCGGCCTGGGCATCGTGTACCCGATCGGTGCCGTGCTCCAGGGCTGGATCGGCGACCACATCGGGGTGCGGGCGGTGACCGTCCTCGGAGCGGTGATCCTGTTCGTGGTGATGGCGGTCATTGCCGCCGTCCGCCCGGTGGTGTTCATTGCCCTCGGTGATCCGACGTCGCCGAGCAGCACGGTGATACCCACGCCGGAGTTGCCGTGAACGGGCCGGTCACGGTCGAGGTACTGACCGCCGAAGCGGCCGACGGAGCCCAGCGCCGAGCGGCGGGTGCCCTTCAAGAAGCCGGCTTGGCCGCCGGCGACCGTGTGGCGTTCTGCCTCCCTTCGTCGGCGGCGCTGCTCGGCGCCGTCCTCGGCGCCCTCCGGGTCGGCATCGTCCCGGTGTTGTTGAACGCCACCCTGACCGCGACCGAACGGGACGAGTTGATCGAGGACTGCCAGCCCGGTGCGGTGATTGCCGACACCGGTCACCTGGCCGGGTTGGACCGGGGAACCCCGGTGGCGCTGGCGCCCTATCCGCTGGCCCGTCCGATGCACTACACCTCGGGGACCACGGGCCGGTCGAAGGGTGTGTGGTCGGGGCTGTGGGGTGCAGACACTGCGGAATCGGCGTTCGTCGACGAGGCCGACCTGTGGTCGTTCGGGCCGGGTGATGTCCATCTGGTGTGCTCGCCCATGTACCACTCGGTCTCGATCCGGTTCGCCGCCGGGACGCTCCTCCGTGGCGGCACCTGTGTCATCCTGAGCCACTACGACGCCCGGGTGGCCACCGCTGCCCTGCGGGGCGGCCACGGGCCGGTTCCCACCACGGTGTTCATGGCCCCGGCCGCGCTGAGCCGGCTGGTGGATGGCCAGGAGGCGGGGACCGACCGGTTCGACGAGCTCCGCTTGTTGGTCCACGCCGGGTCGCCGTGCCCGCCGGCGCTCAAGCAGCGGGCGCTCGACCTGGTGGGCCCCGGTGTGCTGTGGGAGTTCTACGGATCGACCGAGGGACAGTTCACCGTGTGCTCGCCGGAGGAATGGATGGCACGACCGGGGACGGTCGGCCGGGCCCGCGCCGGTCGCACCCTCTCGGTGGATGAGGACGGGGCCATCTGGTGCCGGGCTCCCCGCTTCGCCCGGTTCCGCTACTGGCAGGACGAGGCCAAGACGGCCGCCGCGTGGAGGAACGGATCCTTCAGCGTCGGGGATCTCGGTCGGATCGACGATGACGGCTACCTCTTTCTCGACGGGCGGCGCGACGACCTGGTCATCACCGGCGGCGTGAACGTCTACCCGGCCGAGGTCGAGGCGGTGCTGTGCGAAGTGGCCGGTGTCGGCGACCTGGCCGTGTTCGGGCTGCCCGACGAGCGGTGGGGTCAACGGGTCTGTGTGGCGTTGGTGCCCTCCCTGCCGACGGGGAGCCGGTCGGTGAAGGAACTGGTCGAGGCGGTACGGGCCCACGCCACCGCCCGCCTGGCCCCGTACAAGCGGCCGAAACAGTACGAGGTGCTCGATGAACTGCCCCGGACGGCGACCGGGAAGGTGCAGCGAGGCCTGATCCCCGCTCTGGTCGAGCGGGTGTGACCGTCGTCGCCGCTCTGCCTTCCGCCGTTCGGACTCGGGGGGCGGTCGGCGATACTGGGGACATGACCCCCGTCGATGCCGGCCCTCCCATCGCCACCGTCAACCCGGTCAACGGGGAGCTGCTCCAGTCCTTCGAGCCGCTCGATGCCGCCTCCGTCGAGACCCGGCTGGCCACCGCCGCAGCGGCGGCGCCCAGGTGGGCCGCCACCACCTTTGCCCAGCGTTCGGTCCTCTTGACCACGGTGGCCGAGCTCCTCGAAGGGGAGCTGCCCGACATCGCCCACCTGGTGACCACCGAGATGGGAAAGCCCTTCGCCCAGGCCAAGGGCGAGGTGGCCAAATGCGCAAGCGGGTTCCGGTGGTTCGCCGAGCACGCCGAGTCCATGCTCGTCGACCAGGAGGTGCCGGTGGACGCCTCGCTGGGCCTGATCACCTACCAGCCCCTGGGCGTCGTGCTGGCCATCATGCCCTGGAACTTCCCGCTGTGGCAGGTGACCCGGTTCATCGCACCGGCGGTGATGGCCGGCAATGTCGGCCTCCTCAAGCACGCGCCGAACGTACCCCGGGCCGCATTGCTGTTGGAGGACCTGTTCCGTCGGGCCGGTGCGCCCGACGGGATCCTCCAGACGCTGCTCATCGGCACCGACCAGGTGCCGGCGATCATCGCCGACCCCCGGGTGGCCGCAGTGACCCTGACCGGAAGCGTCGGCGCCGGTCGGGCGGTGGCCGCCCAGGCCGGGGCGGTAGGCAAGAAGATCGTCCTCGAGCTCGGGGGCAGCGATCCCTTCATCGTGCTCCCCTCGGCCGATCTGGACAGGGCCGTGGCGGTGGGTGTGCGAGGCTCGGGTGCAGAACGCCGGCCAGTCGTGCATCTCGGCCAAGCGGTTCATCGTCCACGATGCCGTGGCCGAGCAGTTCACCCGCCGGTTCGTCGCCGCCATGGAGGCCCTGTCCGTGGGTGATCCGTTCGATCCGGCCACCGAGGTGGGCCCCCTGGTCACTGCGGCCGCCTGTGAGACCATCGCCGCCCAAGTCGAGGACGCCCGGGCCCACGGTGCCACCATCCTGTGCGGTGGTGAGCGGGTCGTCGGCCCCGGCGGGCCGGACCATCCCGGGTTCTTCTACCGCCCCACGGTGATCAGCGGCATCACCCCGGAGATGCGGGTGGCGACCGAAGAGGTGTTCGGGCCGGTGGCCCTCCTGTTCACCGCGGCCGACGCCGACGAGGCACTGGCCCTGGCCAACGCCACCGAGTTCGGGTTGGGTTCGAGTGTGTGGACCAACGACGACGAGGAGCAGCAGCAATTCGTCGTCGGGCTCCAGGCCGGCCAGGTGTTCGTGAACGGCATGGTGGTCTCCATGCCCGAACTGCCCTTCGGCGGGATCAAGAGCTCGGGTGTCGGTCGCGAATTGTCGGCCCCCGGCCTGCACGAATTCTGCAACATCAAGTCGGTCTGGGTCGCCTGATGGCGCCCGACCGTGCCTATCTCGACCATGCGGCCACCACCCCGATGCGCCCCGAGGCGGTCGAGGCCATGCTGCCCTACCTCTCCGGTGATTTCGGCAACCCGTCCGGGGGCCATGCCGAGTCACGGCGGGCCCGGGTGGCGGTGGAGGATGCCCGAGAGCAGATCGCCGAACTGCTCGGTGCCGACCTCGGCGAGGTGGTGTTCACCGCCGGTGCCACCGAAGCCGACAACCTGGCCGTCGCCGGGGCCTGGGCGGCCGGTTCCGGCGCCCGCCCGCCTGCGGCCCTGGTGTGCACGGGCTTCGAACATCACGCCGTCCTCAACACCTGCCGGGTCTTGGCCCGACGCACCGGAGCCGAGCTCCGGGAGGTGCCGGCCGACAAGGACGGGATCGTCGACCTCGACGCCCTGGCCGAGGCGTGCGGGGCGGAGGTGGGCCTGGTGTCCGTGATGGCGGTCAACAACGAGATCGGCACCGTCCAGCCCCTCGATGCGGTGACCCGGTTGGTCCGTTCCCGTTCCCCCGGAGCCGTCCTGCACTCCGACGCCGCCCAGGCCGTCACCTGGCTCGACGTGGCCTCGCTCACCGCGGGGATCGATCTGGTGGCCGTCAGTGCCCACAAGTTCGGTGGCCCGAAGGGTGTGGGCGCGCTGGTCGTGCGGCACGGCACTCCCGTCTCTCCGGTGATCCACGGTGGGGGCCAGGAGCGTGAACGGCGGAGCGGCACCCACAACGTGGCCGGCATCGTGGCCATGGCTGCGGCGCTGTCCGCCGCGGTGTCGGAGCGGGCCGAGGCGGTGGTGCGGGTGACGGCGTGCCGCGATCGACTGGGTGATGGTCTTCTCGCCTCGGTGGCCGGAGCGGCCGAGACCGGGCGGCGCGATCAGAAAGTCGCCGGCCATCTCCACCTCCGTTTCGCCGGTGTCGAAAGCGAGGCCCTGGTCGTCCTGCTCGACCAGGCCGGGGTGGCGGTGTCCGCCGGCGCCGCCTGCTCGAGCGGCGCCGTCGAAGCCAGCCATGTGCTCCTCTCGATGGGGCTCGGCCGTGACGAGGCGGCCAGCGGGATCCGGTTCTCACTGGGTACGACCACCACCGACACCGACATCGACCGTGCCTTGACCGTCGTGCCGGGCGCGGTCTCGCAGCTGCGAGACTGAACCCATGCGTGTGCTGGTGGCCATGTCCGGAGGTGTCGATTCATCGGTGGCCGCCGCGCTGCTCGCCGAGCGGCTCGGTCCCGGCCGGGTGGTGGGGGCCACGTTGAAATTGTGGGGCGGCTCGTCCGATTCCGGCTGCTGTTCGGTGGCCGACGTGGAGGACGCCAGACGGGTGGCCGAGCAGCTGGGTCTGGTCCATCACGTCTTCAACTTCGCCACCGAATTCGAGGAGCGGGTCGTCGATCCGTACGTGCAGGGCCACGCCGAGGGCCGGACGCCCAACCCGTGCATCGAGTGCAACCGGCATCTCAAGTTCGACCGGTTGCTCGAGCGGGCCCGCTCCCTGGGCTTCGACGCGGTGGCCACCGGCCACCATGCCCGCTGTGTGGAGACCGCCGATGGACACTTCCGGCTGTGCCGAGGTGCGGACCCCCTGAAGGACCAGTCCTATGTGCTGGCCATGCTCGGCCAGGACCAGCTGGCCCGCACCCTGTTCCCGGTAGGGGAGATGACCAAGGCCGAGGTGCGCCAGGAGGCGGCGAGGCTCGGTCTGCGCACCGCGGCCAAGCCGGACAGCCAAGACGTGTGCTTCATCCGTTCGGACGAGGGTCGGCAAGGATTCCTCGGGGCCCGCCTCCCGCTGCACGCCGGCCGGCTGGTCGATCACGACAGCGGGGAGGACCTCGGCCCGATCGAAGGCGTCGAGTTGGTGACCGTCGGCCAGCGGCGGGGCATGGGCCACGGACCCGACGGCAACCGCCGCTTCGTGACCGCCGTCGACGTGCCGGCGCGGCGGATCTCACTCGGCTCGGCTGAGGCCGCCACTCGCTCCCGGAGTCGAGCTCCACACCGTCACCTGGGTCGACGGCGATCCGCTCGACATCGTGGGGGACGCGGAAGATCGAAACGAAGAGGGCACGGGGGAGGGTGTGCCCGTCATCGCCCAGTGCAGCGCCCACGGGCGCCCGGTCGCCGGCACCGTCCGCCGCACCTCCGTGGGCGCGCCCGGATCCGGCCCTCCCGGGTTGTCGTTGACCTTCGTCACCCGGCAGCGCCGCATCGCTCCCGGCCAGACCGTGGCCCTCTACGACCCCGACCAACCCGACACGGTGGTCGGCTCGGGGATCGCCCGGTGAGCGCCAAGCGGCAGGATCCGTCGACGAGGAACGGGTCGGGTGGTTCCGACCCGGTGGCCCGCGCCGAAGCGCTACGGGCCCAGATCGCCTACCACAACGATCGCTACAACCGGCTCGACGATCCCGAGATCAGCGATGCCGATTTCGACGCCCTGGTGCGCGAGCTGCGTTCCATCGAAGCCGATCACCCCGACCTGGTCGTCCCTGATTCACCCACCTCGACCGTCGGGGCTCCGCCGTCGGCCCTGTTCGCCCCGGTGCGCCACCGGGTGCCGATGATGAGTCTGGACAACTCGTTCACTCCCGAGGAGCTCAATGGATGGGCCGACCGGCTGGCCAAGCAGATCCCCGCCGACACCGCGTTCGTCTGTGAGCTCAAGATCGACGGGCTGGCCATCTCACTGACCTACCGCGGAGGGAGATTCGTGCAGGCGGCCACCCGCGGGGACGGGACGACCGGCGAGGACGTGACCGCCAACGTGGCCACCATCGCCGACATCCCCAAGAAGCTCGACCCCGCCGCCGGCATCGTGCCGGACTTGATCGAGGTGCGCGGCGAGGTCTACATGCCGGTCTCCGCCTTCGACGACCTCAACCGCCGCCAGGCCGAGGCCGGAGAGCGGCTGTTCGTCAACCCCCGGAACTCCGCCGCCGGATCCCTCCGCCAGAAGGATTCGTCGATCACCGCCAGCCGGGCGCTCTCGTTCTGGGCCTACCAGGTAGGTGAGCTGCAGTTGGCCGGCGGCCGGCCGGCCGTCGACGCGGCGAGCTCGCCATCGCCCGGCGCCCTGGCCGACACCCACTGGGACACACTGACCTGGCTGGACCGGACCGGGTTCCCGGTCAATCCCGAGCGGCAGCTGGTGCACGGCCTCGACGAGGTACTGGCCTTCTGCCGTCGTTGGGAGGAGCACCGTCACGAGCTCGACTACGAGATCGACGGAGTGGTCGTCAAGGTCGACGATCTCACCCTGCAGCGTCAGCTCGGCGCCACCTCCCGGGCACCCCGGTGGGCCATCGCCTACAAATTCCCGCCCGAGGAGCGGTCGACCAGGTTGAACGCAATCGCCGTGTCGATCGGCCGCACCGGGAAGGCCACCCCCTTCGCGGTCCTGGAGCCGGTCTTCGTCGGCGGTTCCACCGTCTCGCTGGCCACCCTCCACAACGAGGACCAGGTACGGGCCAAGGACGTGCGGCCCGGGGACACGGTGATCGTGCGCAAGGCCGGCGACGTGATCCCCGAGGTGGTGGGGCCGGTGCTCGGGGCCTCCACCGGGCGGCGTAAGCCGAAGTGGAAATTTCCCACCGTCTGCCCGAGCTGCGGCGCCCCGCTCGAGCGCCTGCCGGGCGAGAGCGACACGTTCTGCACCAACCTCGACTGCCCGGGCCAGCGCGTCCAGCGCATCGCCCACTTCGCCTCGCGTTCGGCCATGGACATCGAGGGCCTCGGCGAGCAGCGGGTGCAGCTCTTCATCGACCACGGACTCCTCAACGACGTCGCCGACCTCTACTCGTTCACCACCGGCATGTTCGAGGGCCTGGAGGGATTCGCGGCCGTGTCCATCGCCAACCTCCTGGCCGCCATCGACGAGTCCCGGCGGCGGCCCCTGCACCGGGTGCTGATCGGACTGGGCATCCGCCACCTGGGTCAGGTCGGGTCGATCGCCCTGGCCGGGGCGATGGGGGACGTCGACGCCATCCTGTCGGCCGACGAGGCCAGCCTGGCAGCGGTGGACGGGGTCGGACCGGTCATTGCCTCGAGCGTGGTTCGGTGGTTCGCCTCCGAGGTCAACCGGTCGGTGGTCGAGCGGCTCCGGCTGGCCGGGGTCAATCTGACCGAGCCCGGGGCGGGCGGCCCCGGTGCGGCCGGGGACCTTCACAAGACCCTGGACGGGAAGTCGGTGGTGGTTACCGGGACCCTGGAGGGTGACCCGGGAAGAAGCCGAGGCCTCCATCCTGGCCCGGGGCGGGAAGTCGCCCGGATCAGTGTCGAAGAAGACGTTTGCCGTGGTCGTCGGAGAGGGGCCCGGGGCCTCCAAGGTGGCCAAGGCCGAGCAGTTGGGCGTCCCCATGGTCGACGGTGACGGGTTCGGGGAGCTCCTCGAGACCGGCGAACTCCCCGGTCAGGGCTCCTAGCCCTGTGGATTCCGTCCTCGCTGACCGGGACCGACCCACGGATACCGCGAGGTAACCCGGTCCCCTGCCTTGATTGGAGTGCCACCGACCGTTATGGTCTCTATCGCTGGGCTGTTGCGAGTGCGCGTCAAGGGGGCTGAGTTCGCACCACAGCGTTTCGATTTTGCTGATCCGGGCTTGTCGGGCCTGAGCGTTCAGCAAATCGTCACGAGGGGCTTCTAAATCCTGCTCCGGGTTCTCGCGCGGTATCCGGCACGAATTTCACGTTGGGGGGCACAAGTCGCCTGACTTCGAACCCATGGAGACATGGGAGAACAAGGAGCACTACATGTTTCGGAAGTTGCTGTTGGTCGCTGCGGCGATCGCCATGCCGCCTGAGCGCTGGGGCCATAGCCGTTGCGGGTTCGCCGGGTATTGCCGGTGCGGCCGCCCCCACCATCAATTGCGCCGCGGCCGGAACGGTCACGTTCGCCGCTCCGGGCCTGTCTGCCAACGGTGCAGTCACCCTCAACAAGACCACGACCACCAAGGTGACCGGAGAGAAGTTCTCGAAGGGTAAGACCACCTGCACCGGAACCGGGCCTGGCCTGAGCATCACCAGCGCGAACGTCAAGTGCAGCGCCGCAGCGGTCAAGAACTATCCGGCCTGCAAGGGACACACCACGGGGTACGGCTATGATTCCTGGAACGGGTACGCCTCCACCGGGCTCGTCGGCCGTGAAGGCCGACGCCAAGACCATCTCGGGCACCGTCAACGGCGTCACCTACACGTCCACGACTTCGAGTGTCGCCGTCGCCACGTGCGCCAAGTCCAAGGTGTACGGATCGGAGACCGGTTACCTGGTCAAGGGCAAGGTCACCAAGCAGTCCACGGGGACGACGTACATCAACGCAGCCACGACGTTCACGGTTTGCCTGGGCTCGGTGACGGGCACCAAGCTGGTGACGGCATCGGGTGCGACCAAGCCAGGCTTCCTGGCCAACTTCGGTGGGAAGACCAACCTGGTCAAGACCGCCTTGTTCGACCCGCTCGAGAGCAGCTTGAACATCGCCTGACCCTTCCGGTGTCCACCGACGTGCGGTGGGTGCCGTACGGGCATGCCGTACCGACAAGGACGGGGCTCCGGCCCCGTCCTTGTCGCGCCCCAACGATCGTTCACCCCGGCGGGCATCGGGGAGTGATCGGCCCCGGACCAGGGCGCATGAGCGAAAGTCCCGAGTGGTTGCTCTCGGAGTGCGCGCCCCTTATTGTTCAACTTGCGAGTTGGCAAAGGCGTGCGACGGCAGGGGGATCTGCAGGGCACGACATTCGTTGGGCTGCTAGTCCCGCCCACAAGGGCCGGGGTGATGAGCGATGTGGAACGAAAGGGGGGACCCGAGTTCTGAGCCTGAGCGCTTTTGCCGTTCCGGAAGGAATCTCGCGTTGGGGGGCATACGTCACCTGACTTTCGAAATCCATGGAGACATGGAAGAACCAAGGAGCAATACATGATTCGCAAACTTCTGATGGTGGCAGCCGTTGCCATTGTCCCGATCGGGGCCGTGGCGGCCACCGGGTCCATTGCGGGAGCCGCTGTAAACGAACCGGGGACGGCCACCTGCGGTGCGACAACCGGGACACTCAGCTTCAGCACGCCCATCTCCAATGCCGGAGTCACCCTGGCTGCCGGGAAATCGTTCACCGAGACGACCACCGTGACGGCGACCCTCACCAAGTGCGTCAAAGCCGGTGGGGGCCTCACCATTACCAAGGGCACCGTGAAGGGAACCGTCAAGGACACGACCAAGAACACGACCACAAAGTCCGAGAAGGTGGCAACGTGCGCTGGACTGGTCGCTGCGTCGACCCCAGTCACCGCCAACCTGACGACCACCTGGACGGCCAGCACGGCGATCAACCAGACGGTGAGCAACTTCACCAGTCTGAAGGGTGGAACTGTCAAGATCGGCGCCAATACGTACGGGACCTTCGCGCTCCCGGCCACCTCGGCCGGTAACAAGGCAGGCTTTGGTTCCTTCCTCGGCACCAACATGGGCAAGGGGGACAAGTCCAACGCCCGCACCGTCAAGACCGTTACTGCGATCGCTACCGCTTGCAAGACGCCTCAGAAGACACTCGCCATCACCACTAACACGACACCCTCGGCCACCTTCGGCTGAGCCGATCAGCAACCGCCCGAGTCATCGGGCACGCCGTACCGATGAGGACGGGGCTCCGGCCCCGTCCTCATCGCGTGCTGGCTTCCGGCCGTGTGAATTCAGCCGTGACCTCGGGTTGTGGGCCGGACGGCCCCGCCCTGGTTCCAACCCCGGAAAGAAGGCGGAATTCCCGACCTACCCTCCACCGCTCGGGCGGGCTCACTCGCTAGCCTGGAGCGACAATCATGCCGAGTATCACCGACTCCATCGGGCGTGTCCTCGGCGACCGCTACCGACTGGTCACCGCCCTGGGCACCGGTGCGTCCGCGCACGTCTATCTGGCTGACGACGTCGCCCTCCACCGTCGGGTGGCCATCAAGGTGCTCCACCCGGCACTGGCCGGTGACACCGCCTTCCTCAAGCGCTTCCGGGCCGAGGCCCAGGCCGTAGCCGCCCTCAACCACCCCAACATCCTCCAGGTCTACGACTGGGGCGAGGAGGACGGCGTCCCCTACCTGGTCCTCGAGTTCCTGGCCGGCGGCAGCCTGCGCCAGGTGTACGACACCGGAGTCCTGCTCTCACCGGAACAGGCCGTCCAGGTCGGACTGGAGGCGGCCGCCGGGCTCGACTACGCCCACCGCCGCGGACTGGTCCACCGGGACATCAAGCCCGCCAACCTGCTCTTCGACGGCGACCGGCGCCTCCGGATCGCCGACTTCGGCCTGGCCCGGGCGCTGGCCGAGGCATCGTGGACCGAGCCGGACGGGGCCATCCTGGGCACCGCCCGCTACTCCGCCCCCGAACAGGTCGAGGGATGGGTGCTCGACGGGAAGGCCGATGTCTACGCCCTGGCCCTGGTGCTCTACGAGGGCGTCACCGGTGAGGCCCCTTTTATCGGTGACACCACCGTGGCCACCCTGATGGCACGGGTGGGCGTCCTGCTGCCGGAGCACGAGGCCTTGGGTCCCCTCAACGATGTGCTGGTGTGGGCGGCGGCGCCCGAGCCGTCCGAGCGCTACGACGCCGCCCAGTTCGGGGTGCGGCTCGAAGCCCTGGCCGCTTCCCTGCCCAGCCCCGAGCCGCTGCCTCTGGCCGGGACGGTCTCGGACGACCCGTCGGGGGGAACGGTCAAGTCCCCCGTCCGGCCGGCTGTCGGGCGTCCCCGGGGTGCCGACGATCTCGACCTCACCGAGCTGGGCCGGCCCGACCCCGTCGGGGAGCCGGGGCGAAACGGGAAACATCTCCCCACGGCCAGGGGGAGAGGCCCCAGATTGAGGCCTCGGCGCCGCTGGCCGTGGATCACCGCCATCGTCGCCGTCGTCGCCGTCCTCATCGCCGGGGGTGCGTTCCTGGCCGCCCGCAGCGGGGTCTTCACGCCCAGCCACCCCGTCCCCTCGCTGGTGGGCAAGTCGTTGGCCCAGGCCAATCAGGCCGTGGCCAAAGACCACTTCGTCCTCCACACCACCGCCCACGCCTACAACATCACCCTGGGCGCCGGGCTCATCCTCCGGCAGAGCCCGGCCCCGAGCACCGGCGGCAAGAAGGCCAAGCCGGTCACCGCCAAGCAGGGCTCGACCATCGACGTGATCGTCTCGGCCGGCCCGCCGCCGGTGAAGATCCCCGACATCGTCTCGGTGGCCGACTGCCAGCAGGCGGTGGCCGACCTCAAGTCGGTCAACCTGGTGGGGGTCTGTCCCGCTTCGGTGGAGCAGTACAGCTCGACCGTGCCGGCCGGGGCCGTCATCGGGACCTCGCCGACGAAGACCGCACGCTACGGCTCGACGGTGACCGTCATCACCTCCAAGGGCCACGCTCCGGTGGTCGTCCCCGCGGTCACCGGCGCCACCTCCACCTACGCCACCGCCGCCGCCACCCTGACCGCGGCCGGTTTCGTACCCAGCGAGAACCGGGAGTACAACTCCACCTTCCCGGCCGGCCAGGTCATCGGCACCACTCCCGCGTCCACTGCCGGGCCGCAGCCCTTCGGCTCCCCGGTCAGCGTGGCCGTCTCGATCGGTCCCCAGCCGGTACCCGTGCCCAGCCTGGTCGGCCACTCGGTGGCCTCGGCCACCCACGCCCTCGAGGTACGCGGGCTCCATGCCGGCGGCCCCTACGGCCCGCCCAAGTCGAACAAGGTCGTCTCGACCTCTCCGGCCGCCGGCACCCCGGTCCTCCCGGGAACGACCGTCAACCTGTACACCCGGTGAGTGCCGCCGACAACGGGTGCGAACTGTGCGAGGCGGCCCGGATCACCGAGTGGTTCCACGAGGACGACGTGTGCTGGGTGGCGGCCTGCGAGGTGTGCGACGTGCCCATGGTGGTCTGGAAGCGCCACGGCGACCAGCCACCCGACGCCGAGGTCGACCACATGCTCGCCCAGCTGGGCCGGGTGGCCGACATCCAACTCGGCGAGGGGGTCTGGTCGTTCGACCGGGTGATGCGCCAGATCCCCGACCACTTCCATGCCCACGCCCGCGACCCGAACTGGTGGTTCCGCCGGTTCGGTCGCCGGTGAGCGCCCACCCCGCCCCGTCCCGGTGATCAAGTACCTGGGGTCGAAACGGCGGTTGATCCCGGCTCTCACGCTGTTGGCCGAGGCATCGGGGGCGCGCACCGGCCTCGACCTGTTCTGCGGGACCACCCGGGTGGCCCAGGCCTGGAAGCGCTTGGGCATGGCGGTGACCGCGGTGGACTGCACCCGCTTCGCCCACGTCCTGGCTCGCTGCTACGTGGCCGCCGACCCGAGGGCCGACCCCTCGCTGGTCGAACGGGCGGCCGATGCCGTCGACGAGCTCAACGCCCTCGAAGGCCGGCCCGGGTATGTCACGGCCACCTTCTGCGAGGCGTCGAGGTACTTCCGCCCGGAGAACGGGGCCCGCATCGACGCCATCCGCGACGCCGTCGAGCGCCAGCACGGTGGCACCGATCTCTGGCCCATCCTGCTGACCAGCCTGTTGGAGGCGGCCGACCGGGTGGATTCGACCACCGGCCTGCAGATGGCCTATCTCAAGCAGTGGGCGCCCCGGGCTCACCAACCGCTGACTCTCCGGGTCCCCGCCCTGCTGCCCGGCCCCGGCCGGGCCGTGCGGGGCGACGCCGGGGCTCTGGCCGGTGGCGACGGTCTCGGCCCGGTCGACCTGGCCTACCTGGACCCTCCCTACAACCAGCACCGGTACGACTCGAACTATCACGTGTGGGAGACCATCGTGGCCTGGGACGCCCCTTCCCACTACGGGGTGGCCTGCAAACGGGAGGACCTCCGCGACCCGGCGGCACGCAGCGCGTTCAACGGCCGCCGGTCGATGCCCGCCGCCCTGGGCCGGGTGATCACCGCCGTCCGGGCCGAGGTGGTGATCCTCTCCTACAACAACGAGTCGTGGCTCACCTTCGAGGAGCTCCTCGACCTGTGCGCCGGCCGCGGGCACGTGGAGGTCCTGGCCTTCGACTCGGCCCGCTACGTGGGGGCGAGGATCGGCATCCACGACCCGTCGGGGAAGAAGGTGGGGTCGGTGTCCCACCTGCGCAACACCGAGTACATGCTGGTGGCCGGCGACAGGGCCCGGGTCCGGTCGATGGTGGCCGCCGTGGTCGATGCCGGATTGGGGTCGCGGGTCGACCGCCCGGTCCGGCTGGCCTCCGGGGCGCCGGAGGATGCCCTGCCGGTTTGACCTGGGCCTCGGGGCCCTGTCAACGTGGTCGGGCAGAGTCCGCCAACCCACGGTGCGGTGGGTCGGCGGGACGAGACCGCAGGGATTCGGGCACCAGATTGGGGAAGTGGATCACATGGGAGCACTGGACGGACGCATCGCGGTCATCACCGGGGCCGGTCGCGGGATCGGCCGCGAGCACGCCCTCCTGTTCGCGTCCGAGGGTGCCAGTGTGGTGGTCAACGATCTCGGCGGCGCCGTGGACGGCTCCGGTGACGACCGGTCCGCGGCCCAGCAGGTGGTGGACGAGATCACCGCCGCCGGCGGCACCGCGGTGGCCAACGCCGACGACGTCTGCGACTGGGACGGTGGGAAGCGGCTCATCGACACGGCCCTGGAGGCGTTCGGCGACGTCCACGTGCTGGTCAACAACGCCGGCATCCTGCGCGACCGGGTCCTGGTCAACATGTCGGAGGCGGACTGGGATTCGGTCATCCACGTCCACCTGAAGGGTCATTTCGTCCCCACCCGGCACGCGGCCGCCCACTGGCGCGAACAGACCAAGGCCGGCCGCGAGATCAAGGCGTCGGTGATCAACACCTCGTCGACGTCGGGGCTGCTGGGCAACCCCGGCCAGTCCAACTACGGAGCGGCCAAGGCCGGCATTGCGGCCTTCACCACCATCGCCGCCGACGAGCTGGTGCGCTACGGGGTGCGGGTGAACGCCATCGCCCCCGCGGCCCGCACCCGGATGACCGAGCAGACCCCCGGCCTGTCCGACATCGTGCAGGCCCCCGCCGACGCTTCGGTCTTCGACAGCTGGGATCCGGCCAACGTCTCCCCCCTGGTCGCCTACCTGGCCACCCAGGACTGCCCGGCCACCGGACGGGTGTACTTCATCCAGGGCGGGCAGATCCGACTCTTCCGGCCGTGGACGATGACCGACACTCTGGAAAAGGGTGACCGCTGGACGGTGGCGGAATTGCAGGCGCAGATGCACCCGCTCGTGGGCTGAGGGGTGTCGCGGGTCGGAGGGCCCGGCGGACCAGCAGGGGACCAGGGGTTCGACGCCGACGAGGTGATCGAAGCCGAAGCCATGCTCAGTGGCACCGGCGCCGGTGCCGAAGGCGGCATCGTCGTCCCCTGGCCCATCCTGTTCCGCCACCGGATCCACCACCGCCTGGCCGGTTCCGACCGGTACCAGTGGTGGGTGCTGTGGACGGTGCTGGCCGGGCTGCTCTCGGTCAACATCACCTTCACCGTTTTCGTGGTGGCCCTTCCCAAGGTGGCCGCCGAGTTGCACACCACGATCTCGACCCTGACCTGGACGTCCACCGGGCCGCTGCTGGCCTTCGGGGTGGCCGCTCCGATCCTGGGCAAGCTGGGCGATCTCCGGGGCTACCGCCGGCTCTATCTGTGGGGCCTGTCGGGCGCCGCCGTCAGCGTCGTGCTCACCGCCTCGGCACCGACCGCCGGGGTGCTCATCGCGGCCCGGCTGTTCGACGGCGTCCAGGGCGCGGCCACCGGCGCCGCCTCGATGGCCCTGGTCCTCCAGGTGTTCTCCCACGAGGACCGGGTCAAGGCCATGGGCTGGTGGGCCCTGGTGGGCGCCGGGGGCCCGGTGCTCGGGGTGACCATCGGGGCACCGATCATCCAGTACTTCGGCTGGCGCGCCCTCTTCTGGGGCGAACTGCCCCTGATGGCCATCGCCGCCGTGCTCGCCCTCATCGTGCTGCCCTCCGGCGACAACTCGCAGCCGGCCGAAGCCGGGCCGGTCGACGGGGTGGGCACCAGGGAGCGGCCGAGCCCGTGGCGCCACCTCGACTGGACGGGGTCGCTCACCCTGTCCGTCTCGGTCACCGCCTGCCTGCTGGCGCTCAATGTGGCACCGTCCTGGGGATTCGCCGCCCCGGGAACCCTTGCCGTCCTCGCCCTCAGCATCGTGGCCGGCGTGGCCTTCGTGCTCCACGAACGCCGGGCTCCCCAGCCGCTGATCCCGCTGCGGTACTTCCGGATGCGGAACTTCGTCTTCCCGCTCGGAGCCAGGACGTTCGTCAACTTCTCCTACATGGGGGGCTTCTTCCTCTTCCCCATCCTGATGGAACGGGTCTACGGCTACAGCGAGACCAGGGCCGGACTGGTATCGACGGCCCGGCCGCTGATGTTCTCCATCGTGGCGCCCATCGCCGGCTACGCCGCCGTCAAGGTGGGGGAACGGCTGTCGACGGTGGCCGGCGCCGTCGCCCTCACCCTGTCGATGGTCGTGTTCACCCAGCTCGGGGCCCAACCGTCCCTGGTGGTGATCCTGGTCGCCCTGGCCCTCTCCGGTGTGGGCAACGGCCTGTCCACCCCGTCGACGGCGGCGTCGGCGTCCAACGAGGTGGCGGCCGACGAACTCGGGGTGATGAGCGCGGCGCAGCAGTTGATCACCCAGATCGGCATCGTGGCCGGCATCCAGGTGATGGTCACCGTCCAGGCCTCGGGCCACGGCGGGGTGGGCTCCCTGGCCTCGTTCCACCGGGCCTACGCGGTGGGGGCCATCGGCGCCGTGCTGGCCGGAGTGTGCGCGCTGTTCATGCACAACACCCCCGGCCACGGGCGGGCGCCGGCGGTGCCGGTTGGGCCGGCCGGGCCGGATGGGGCCGGTGGTTGAGCCTGTTCTGGAGCTGGAGCCCGCCTCAGGCGGTCATGGCCAGGATGCGAGCACCGATCTCGGCGGCCACCGGGTCGGGGCTGATCGATTGGAGGGCCATCAGCTTGGCGATGTCTCCCTCGACCTTGATCTTGCCCGACATGAAGGCCTGGATCCCGGCCTGGGGGTTGCCCTCCACCAGGATGGCCTTGGCCACGTCGTAGTCCAGGGACACCTTGAGGTCCACCGGGTCGATGTGACCGGTGTCGAGGACCAGCTCACCACTGCTGGTGTCCACGTGGGCCTCCACCGTCCCTTCGCCGAAGGGGACCATGCCGATGACCAGGTTCATCCTGATCGAGTGCTCGATGGACGCGCCCTTGCCGTTGAACTCGGCCCGGATGGCCCGGGCCTCGGCCAGCCATTCGTCGCTCAGAAACTGATAGGTGGCCATCGCTGCGCTGCTCCTTGCCCGTCCGGTCGGCTGTCTGGCCGGCAACTCTACCCCGGCCACCTTCGGGTCCGGCCGGCCCCGAGCCGCTGATGGGCCGTCTGCAGCGGGTAAAGGCTGCAGAGTTTGCTTCGCCGAATTGGGCAAACTATCGGTCACAGCCGATATCCGATCGGGCCATATATCGGCTGTAGCCGATAAAAACCCCGATTCTCGAATTGGAACATCCAGAGGTTCCCTCCTCGAGAGTCCGAGGTTCCCCCCTCGAGAGAACCGGGGGCGACCCGTCGAGAGCCGGACCCCTCCGGAAGAGAGGGACAGCATCATTGGTAGCATCCCCCCTCGTGACCGCTCCGATCATCCCTGGTGCCGAACCGTGGTCGTTCCGAGGTGGCTCCCACGGGGTCCTCGTGCTCCACGGCTTCACCGGGAATCCCCAATCCATGCGACCGCTGGCCGAGGCGGTGGCCGCCGCCGGCCTCACCGTCGAGCTCCCGCTGCTCCCCGGCCACGGCACCGCCGTTGAGGACATGGTGCCGACCCGGTGGGCGGACTGGTCGACGGCGGCCGAGGCCGCCTATGAGGAGCTGGCTGCCCGCTGCGAGCGGGTGGCGGTCGCCGGTCTGTCGATGGGAGGGACGCTGACCTGCTGGTTGGCCGAACAGCACCCCGAAATCGCCGGCATCGCGGTGGTCAACCCGCTGGTCGAACCGCCTGATGCTGAGTTCCTGGACGGCATCCGGAGCCTCGTCGAGGCGGGCACCGAGGTCATCGACGGCATCGGTTCGGACATCGCCAAGGAGGGTGTGGTCGAGGCCGCCTACCCGGGCACGCCGCTGGCCGCCGTACTCTCCCTCTTCGAGGGCGTGGCCACGGTCAAGGCCCGGCTGGCCGACATCCGCTGCCCGGCCCTCCTGTTGAGCAGCCGGGAGGACCATGTCGTCGACCCCGTGTCGGGGGACGTCCTCGAGGCCGGGGTGGGAGGGTCGATCGAGCGGGTCCACCTCGAGCGCAGCTTCCACGTGGCCACCCTCGACTGGGACGCCCCGCTGATCGAGAAGCAGGTGGTGGAGTTCGTCCTCGGTGCCCTCTCCGGGCCGGGTACCGCATCCGCCTGATGGCCCGGCCCGAACGCCTGACCCGCGCCGAGGTGGCCCATGTGGCCGCCCTGGCCCGGCTCGACCTGACCGAGGAGGAGCTCGACCTGTTCACCGGTCAGCTGGCCCAGGTGCTCGACCACGCGGCCGATGTCTCCTCCCTCGACCTGGCCGGCGTGGTGCCGACCGCCCACGCCCTGGCCGTGACCAATGTCCTCCGGACCGACGAGGTCGTGCCGTGTCTCGACCGCGAGGAGGTGCTGGCCCAGGCGCCGTCGGTGGAGGACCACCGGTTCAGGGTGCCCCGCATCCTGGGCGAAGCCCCGTGAGCTCCCCGGCCCCCGCGGCCGACCTGGCCGGCGCCGTCCGCTCCGGGGCCCGACGTGCCGGCGACGTCCTCGACGGGTACCTGGCCGCCATCGAGGCAGGTGAGTCCGAGGTCCACGCCTTCAACCTGGTGACCACCGAGGAGGCCCGGGCCCAGGCCACCGAGGTCGACGAGAAGGTGGCCCGGGGCGAGGACCCGGGACCGCTGGCCGGAGTCCCGGTCGCCCTGAAGGACAACCTGTGCACCCGGGGCGTCCCCACCACCTGCTCGTCGCGCATCCTCGAGGGGTGGCGGCCCCCCTACGACGCCACGGTGGTGACCAGCCTGCAGCGGGCCGGCGCGGTCATGATCGGGAAGACCAACATGGACGAGTTCGCCATGGGATCGTCTACCGAGGGGTCGGCCTTCGGGCCCACCCGCAACCCCCACGACACCGGCCGGGTGCCAGGGGGCTCGTCGGGAGGGTCGGCCGCCGCCGTGGCCGCCGGTTTCGCTGCGCTGGCCCTCGGCTCGGACACCGGGGGGTCCATCCGCCAGCCGGCCGCCCTGTGCGGGGTGGTGGGCATGAAACCCACCTACGGCACCGTCTCCCGCTACGGCCTGATCGCCTTCGCCAGCTCACTCGACCAGATCGGGCCCCTGGCCACCACGGTGGCCGACGCCGCCCTCCTCTTCGACGTGATCGGCGGGCACGACCCGGCCGACACCACCTCGCTCAACCGTCCGACCCCGCGGGTCCTGTCGGTGCTCGACGACGGCGTCGACGGCCTGACCGTGGGCGTGCTGACCGAGTTCCTCGACGGGGCCGCCCCCGATGTGGTGGCCCGGGTGGGCGAGGCGGCCGAGGCCTGCGCCGTGGCCGGGGCCCGGGTGGTGGAGGTGTCGGTGCCCGAGGTGGTCCTCGGCCTGTCCGCCTACTACTTGATCGCCCCCGGTGAGGCCTCCTCCAATCTGGCCCGCTACGACGGGGTCCGCTACGGACTCCGGGTCGACGCCGACGACAACGTGGCCATGAACACCGCCACCCGGTCGGCCGGGTTCGGGGCCGAGGTGAAGCGCCGGATCATGCTCGGCACCTACGTGCTCTCGGCCGGCTACATGGACGCCTACTACAACCAGGCTCTTCGGGTCCGGACCAGGATCATCGAGGGGTTCGCCAGGGCCTACGGGCGGTGCGACGTCCTGCTCGGACCGACTGCACCGACTACCGCCTTCCCGCTCGGGGCCAAGACCGGCGATCCCCTGACCATGTACCTCTCGGATGTGTGCACGATCCCGTCCAACCTGGCCGGCCACCCGGCCATCAGCGTCCCCTTCGGTACGGGGGAGGACGGGCTTCCGGTCGGGGTGCAGCTGCTCGGCCCGGCGCTGTCGGAGAGCACCGTCTTCAAGGTGGCGGCGGTGTTGGAGGCGGCCGCGCCGGGCATCTCGCCTCCGGTGCTGGCCGGGAGGGTCCGGTCGTGAAGCCGGGCTGGGAGATGGTCATCGGCCTCGAGGTGCACTGCGAGCTCAAGACGGCCACCAAGCTCTTCTGCGGCTGCCCGAACATGTTCGGCGACCAGCCCAACACCAACGTGTGCCCGGTCTGCCTCGGGCTCCCCGGCTCGCTGCCCGTCCTCAACCAGAAGGCGGTCGAGCTGGCCATGGCCATCGGCACGGCCCTCAACTGCGAGATCCGGCCATCGACCTTCCACCGCAAGAACTATTTCTATCCCGACCAGGCCAAGGACTACCAGATCAGCCAGTACGACGAGCCGATCAACGTCGACGGTCAGCTTCGACCTCCCCGACGGCACCAGGGTCGGCATCGAACGGGCCCACATGGAGGAGGACACCGGCAAGACCACCCATGCCGGGGCGTCGGGCCGTATCCACGGCGCCGACTACTCCCTGGTCGACTACAACCGGTCCGGGGTGCCGTTGGTCGAGATCGTGAGCCGGCCGGACATGCGCTCCTCCGACCAGGCCAGGGCGTACGCCACTGAGCTGCGGGCCATCCTGGTGGCGTCCGGCGCGTCCGACGGCAAGATGGAGGAGGGCTCGATGCGGGTCGACGCCAACGTGTCGGTGCGGCGTTCGGCCGGCGAGGCGCTCGGGACCCGCTGCGAGATCAAGAACCTCAACTCGGTCCGTTCGCTGGGTCGGGCCATCGACTACGAGGCCGACCGCCAGATCGACCTGCTCGAAGCAGGAGAGCCGGTTGTCCAGCAGACCCGCCACTGGGACGAGGGGGAAGGCCGCACGGTCACCCTGCGGTCGAAGGAGGACGCCTACGACTACCGGTACTTCCTCGAGCCCGACCTGGTCCCCCTGGTACCCGACGCCGAGTGGCTCCGGGCCGTCTCCGACACCATGGGCGTGATGCCCGCCGTACGGCGGTCCCGGCTCATCGAGCTGCTCGGGGAGGCCGACGGCGGGGACGGCCCGTCAGTGGCCCACGTCGACCAGGTGGCCACCGTCGTCGACCTGGGTCTGGACGACCTGGTGACCGCCGCGGTGGCCGCCGGGGTGCGTCCGGCACTGGCCCTGGCCCGCACGGCCAACGAGGCGGCCAACGACGCGGCCGCGGCCCGGGCTCTCGACCCCGATTCCTACGTGGCTCTCTTGACCATGGAGGCATCGGGCTCGCTGACCGCCACCCAGGCCAAGACGGTCCTCGGCGAGCTGCTGGTCGCCGGGGGCGGCGATCCGGCGACCATTGCCGCGGCCAAGGGGTTCGAAGCCATGTCCGAGGACTCGCTGGCCTCGGCGGTGGCCGAGGCGGTGGCCGCCCACCCCGACGAATGGGAGCGCTACCGTCAGGGCGAGGACAAGCTGGCCGGTCTGTTCACCGGCGCGGTCATGAAGGCGACCAAGGGTCAGGCCGACGGCAAGGCCGTCTCCGCCGAGCTGCGCCGGCTACGGGGCTGACCGGAGCAGTCCCGGCCCGAGGACATCGAGGCTCGGGGGAGTGGCCCCGGCCGCCAGGTAGGGACCGTGGACGCCGAAACCGATCCGGGTGATGACCACCGGCCGCGGAGGTACCTCGGCCAGGGGCACCGAGGAGTGCCGCGGCGTGTAGAGCATCCACACCCCGCTCGGGTCATCGAACATCGACTCCTCCCCGGGTCCCTCCCCCTGGGCGTCGGAGCTGAGCAGGGGGAGCGGGGAGTGGTCGGCACACGGGCCGGACGGGCCCTTGCACCGAGCGGCCCCGATGGCGTAGGCCGCCTCGTTGAACCAGTTCCCCGAGTAGAAGAGCCAGTACGAACCCCCGACGTCGACCATGTCCGGCGCCTCCACGATGGTGCCCTGCCACGGCTCGTCGGGGCCCATCAGGTCGGCGGCCCGGCCGGTGAGGCCCAGCCCGTCGGCGGTCAGCGGTTGCGACCACAGCTTGGTGGGGGTGGTCGACCCCCCGATGTTCTGGTCGGACTTCCACAGCATCCAGTTGGTGCCGCCGGGCGCAGTGAACACCCGGGGGTCGATCGAGCCACCCTGATCCCGTTGGCAGATGAACGGCCTCCTGCTGGCGTGGAACGGGCCGTCGGGGGCGGACCCGACCGCGTCCCCGATGCACTCCATGGCCGGCGACGTGCCCCGGACCATGGCCGTGAAGTACAGGACGTAGGTGGCTCCGAACTGGTGGAGGTCGGGGGCCCAGGTGTACCCGGGGACGGCCCAGTGGGGAAGGGTGGGGAGTGCGTCGGTGACCGGGCCCCACACGTCGAAGTCGGTGGTCGACGCCACCGGGACGTTGACCGCCGGCGTACCGCCGATCCCGCTGGTCAGAAGGAAGTAGCGGTCGTCGATCCGGTAGAGGACGGGATCGGACTCGTCCTGGTGGGAGGACACGACCAGCCCCGGGGAGAACGGGTCCGGATCGGCCGGGGGCCGGTCGGCCGCACTCGGTCCCGACGGTCCCTCCGGACCGGGCCCGGCTGCCGTGGCCAGGGTGCCCACCGTCGTGACGATGGCGGCCACGACCACGACCGCCGCCAGGGCCGTGGCCACGGCACGTCGTCTCGGCGCGTCGTCGAGGATCACGTCCATATCCTCCGGCTCATGGACCGCTCAGGCTACCAACGAGGTATCCGAGGCTGTCGGTCGCCATGCCGCCGGGGTGGTCACCGTCGGCCCGTGGGGTGCCGGCGGGGCGGCCCCGGACCCGCTCGGCCACCACCCCGCCACTGGGGATGAACGGTGGACATCTCCACGGGACCTGGGGACAGCGTCAGAAATGTGGCGGAAAAGGTAGGGATTTCGCGGGGGCCTCTTGACCCTCGCCGGCCGGCCAATCACAGTGTCAATTGTTCGGGACACCGAAGCTCCGCCAGGAACTTGGAGGAGGTCGCACGGAAGGGCCGAAAGGTACCCCGGGCGGCTGAATCGGAGGAAGAGGTGGGGCCGTAGGTTACCGAGAAGGTGGTCCGGTGACGGGCCGGAGCGCTCTTCCGGAGCGCACCGGTTCGGTGCCTGCCGCAGAGTCGTCCGACACGGCTCGGCGCGGGTGAGACCGAGTCTGCCAAGTGCGTGGCCCCGAGGAGCTTGGGTGGTTTCGGCCGCTCGGTTACTCGGGGCCGCGTCGCGTCCGGGCACCGATGGATCGGGAGCCGATCGGTCAGTGTCGATGGACCGGGAGCCGGGTGGCCGAGGCGGCCTCCATCCGGCAAGGATCGTCCTCGTCGTTGCATCGCTCGCATTCCAGTTCGAGTGTGGTGTGGGCGATCCCGAAGGGGCCGGCGATGGTTGCCTTCACCCGGTCCCCGACCGACTGGGCCTCTTCGAGCGTGGGATGGCCGGTCAGAACCATGTGGGCGGACAGCACCCGCATCTCGCTGGACAGGCTCCAGACATGGAGGTCGTGGACTTCGCCCACTCCGGGCACCCCGGACATGGCCGCAGTGAGCTGGTCCAGATCGAGATCGGGAGGCGTCGATTCGAGGAGGACGGCGATGCTGGCCCGGAAGACCCGAAGGGTCTGGAACACGATGACGGCCGCCACCGCCAGGGCGGACACCGGGTCGAGCCAGGTGGCGGAGGGCACGAAGAGCAGCACGACGGCGGCGGCCACGACGGCCAAGGAGGCCAGGGCGTCGCCGGCCATGTGCAGCAGGGCGGCCCGCATGTTGAGATCGTTGGACCCGTCGCGAAGGACCAGGGCAGCCAGCCCGTTCACGACCAGGCCGACCGAGGCCACCACGATCACCAGCCCGGCCCGGACGTGCTCGGGATGGCCGAAGCGGTGGACGCTGTCGATCACGATCAGCACGGTGACGACGGCAATGAGGGCGGCGTTGGCCAGTGCCGCCAGGATGGTGGCCCGGTGGTTGCCGAAGGACCGGGCCGCACTGGGAGGCCGGAGGGCGAGGCGCACCGCCACCAGTGAGAGAACGAGGGCACCCACGTCGGCCAGGTTGTGACCGGCGTCGGCCACCAGACCGGACGAGTGGGCGACCATCCCGAAACCGAGCTCGATTACCACCAGCGCCGCGGTGAGCACGAGGCTGACGGCGAGTCTGCGGGTCCGGTCCATGCGTCCTCCTCCCCCTCAGTCTACCAACGGGCGGGTTTTGCTCTCCTGACGGAGGCGCCGCCGGCGCCCCGGGGGGACCGGTGCCGGCGCCCGAGGTCAAACGGGCCGAGGCGCGGCGATGCCTCGCCCGGCGAGGCGGCCCAGGAGCTCGTACTCCGGTTCCAGCCTGGTCCGGAGCCGTTCGCGCTGGGCATCGGACAGCGAGGACCGGGTCGCCGTCACCCGGGCCCGCTGGGGGGAGAGGGACAGCCCGAGCCGCTGCCCCAGCCGGGCCAGACCCCCGGCGAAGTCCTCGGCGAAGAAGACACAGGAGCAGGCCGCGATCCGATCGGCCGCCTCGGACACGTCCAGTCGGGAGGAGAACATGGTCAGCTGGTTCAAGAGGTCCCTCGGCGTGACCTGCTCCAAGAAGGCGTCGAACCCGGCGCCGGCCACCGTCCGCTCGCGGTCGGCCACCTGCCCGGGAGTGTCGGGCCGGTCGCCGGCCACCAGGTAGTCGAACAGGGAGTGAACCCGCTCGACCGGGTCCCGCAGGACGGTCACCGTGAAGGTCCGGGGTGGAAGGGGCTGATCGGCCGCCGGGCGGTGCGACCGCCCGTAGAAGTAGCGGCCCTCGGCCAGGAGTCGCCGGTTGTTGGACGCGAAGCTGTACTGGCCGCTGACCGTCCTGGGCAGGCGGGAGGTGGTGACGCGACGCCAGACCTCCATCGGATCCTCGCCCCCGAGAGCCAGGAAACTCAGATACAGGCTGGTCCCGGCCGTCTTGCGCACGTGGTGGCAGTAGACCCGGCGGCTCCCATCGGGCAGCTCGAAGGTCTCGGCCAGACGGCGATAGGGCGGATCGCTCCGGCGGATGGCCCACAGCTCCTGGATGTCGCGGGCCCCACGGCGGAGCCGTAGCTGGGCCCGCTGGGGTGCACTCCGCCGGGGTGGCGACGGAGTGAGCGCAGCTGACCCGGGCCCCGTTTCCACGGGCCGCATCTTACCCCGGCGCCACGCCGCTGCTCCGTCCGAATTCACGTGTGACCTCGTTCTTTGAGTCTTCCGCTCCGGCGGTCGACGACGGCTCAGGGGTGTCGATCGGTTGAGGGGACCCAGGGGCTGTGGGATCATTTCCCGATGGGGCGCACACCTTGAGCAGGGGGGCGAAGGGGACGGCCTGGGGCGATCCGGCCACCGAGGAATTGCTCGGATGCGGTGAAGCTGGTCGTCTGGGACCTCGACGACACCCTCTGGGCCGGAACGCTCAGCGAAGGACCCGTCACCATCGATCCATCGGTCGCCGACCTGGTCCGAACCCTCAACGGCCGGGGGATCGTGAGCTCGATCTGCTCGAAGAACGACGAGGCCGACGCCCGGGCCCGGCTCGAGGCGGACGGGCTGTGGGCCGAGTTCGTGTTCGCCCGCATCGACTGGTCGCCGAAGGGCCCCCGGGTGGCGCAGATCGTCGAGGACGCCCAACTCCGGCCGGCCGACGTCCTGTTCATCGACGACCTGGCCATCAACCGGGCCGAGGTGAGCCACGCCGTGCCCGGCATCCGGACGGCCGGCCCCGAGATCATCGGGCAACTCCTCGGCCGGCCCGGGCTCTCGGGCAAAGCGGATCCCGGACGGACCAGGCTCGAGCAGTACCGCCTCCTCGAACGCAAGCTGTCCGACCGCCGGGTGGCCGAGGACTCCAATGAGGAGTTCCTCCGCTCGTGTGCCATCCGGGTCGTGCGTGGGCCACGACGCAGCATCGGAGAGCGAGCGGTTGTTCGAGTTGGTCAGCCGGACCAATCAGCTCAACTTCACCAAGCGCAGGCCGAACCGCCACTCGTTCGAGTCGATGCTCGGCGACCCCGGCTACGAGACCGGGTACGTGCAAGTCAGCGACCGGTACGGCGACTACGGGATCTGCGGCTTCTACTCACTGTCCCGCCACGACGGCACGTTGTCCGATTTCCTATTCTCCTGCCGGGTCCTGCACATGGGCGTCGAGCAGTGGCTGTACGAGAAGCTGGGCCGGCCCACCCTCACCCCGGTGGGGGAGGTGGTGTCCACGCTCGAGGCATCCGTCGACTGGATCACCGAGGCCGGGGGCGCGGAGGCCTCCCCGGCCCGCCCGGGCGACCGGGGCGCGGCGTCGGGTGCACCCGCTTCCCAGCCCGACAGGATCCTGATGGTCGGCGGCTGCGACCTGACGACGACGGCCGAATTCCTCGGCGGCCGGATCGCCACCGACTTCTCGCACGTCGGACCGTCGGGTGCCTTCATCCACGTGGGCCACACCGAGCTCCTCCGCCAGTCGGTGTCCGGCCTCTCGGCCGACCAGAAGGCCCTCGTCGACCGCATCCCGTTCCTCGACCAGCAGGTGTTCCGTTCCCCCGCCGTCGTGGCGCCCGACTACGACGTGCTCGTCTACAGCGTGCTGACCGACTACACCCAAGGTCTCTACCGGCACCGTGGGCTCGGACTCACCGTGCCCTGGCACCAGTTCCACCACGATGCCACCGACCCCGAGTTCAGGACCATGCTGGAAGCCAGGTTCGGGCGCGACGGGATGGGGCGGGAGTTCTTCGACTGGTTCGCCGACGAGTTCGAGTTCCTCGGCGGCATCACGGTCGACCGGTTCGAGGAGAACATCGGTTGGCTGGCCCGGTCCATGCCCGAGGGCGCCAGGCTGATCCTCCTCAACGGGGCCGAGGTGCCCCTCGACAACCCGAAGGAGCCGGGACGCCACCTCCGCCACCGCGCCATGAACGAGGCGCTCGACCGGGTGGTCGGACCGCTCCCCAACGCCACCGTGTGCGATGTCCGCACATTCGTGCTCACCGAGGACGACGTCACCGACAACATCCGCCACTACCGCCGTCGCGCCTACCTGAGGATGGCTGAAGAGATCCGGGCCGCCGACACTTCGGATCTGCGGGTGGAGCCCGAGCGCCTGCCGGCCAGGGTCTATCGCCAGATCCACCGGTTCGCCGGCCGCCGCCGGGTGCAGGTCCGGGGGTTCGCCCGGCGCCACGGACTCATCCCGCCCGCCCGCTCGAGCTGAGGCCGGCCCGGACCGACCTCAGCCGCAGTGCTCGGCGTACAGGGCGGTGCCGGGCTGGTAGGCCTGGCCCGAGCCGGCCTTGACCATCAGGCACGACTCGTCGACCGCCCGGAACTGACCGGCCGGGATCTGCTTGAGTTGTTCGACGTCGGTGCTGGTCCACCGGGGGTCGGCGGTGCCCTGGAAGTACCAGTTGCTGCCGTTGTCGGCCAGGATCAGGCCGTAGGTCTTCATCGTGCGCACGACGGTCTGGCACATGGACGAGCATTTCGAGGCCGGAAGCGAGAAACCGGCGTTCAGGCGGAAGCGGGCTCCCATCGGTGGACAGTGGGGATTGGCCTGACCGGCCTGGTGCCGAGCCGGCCACAGATAGGCCCGCTGTGTGCACTGGGCGGTGAACCGGATGGCATGGTCCATGGCCCCGGCGGCGACCTCGTCGCGGTTGACCAGGCCGGGGAGGATGGGCAGGCCGGCGGCATCGGCCGAGGTCCAACCGGCCGGGCGGAGGGCGTCCGATCTGAGGTTCCAGATCGCCCCCGAACCCGCCGTCGACTTCCCGCCGGCGCGGTAGACCGTGTCCCACGTCTCGTACAGGGTGCACGTGGCCGGGTTGACCATGATGGCGTGCCGGTCCGATCCCTGTTCGATCGGGGTGGCAGCCGACAGCGGGTAGGGCCCGTGATTGCTCTGCGACGCGTAGAGGAAGGTGATGGGGACGAGCGGTTGACCGGCCGGCACGATCTGCCACGGGATGCCGTAGGGCTCCTTGGGGTTGCCCGACGGTCCGTAGTCCGGATGGAGGTCGGTCGACCCGGCCCCCATGGACGCCAACCAGGTGGCGCTCTCCTTGGCCACCGGAAGCCCGGTCACCGGGGTGTTCCACACGTTGTCGGCGGGGAAGGCGGGGCACGAGGTGCCCGGGAGGGTCGTGCCTGCTGCCCGCTGTCCCCCGTGGTCGGGCGATCCGGCCCCGGCCGTGGCCGGCACCACCAGGGCCAGGAGACCGACCAACAGGACGGCGCCCACCCTGGCCGCGGTGGCGGTCGGCGGCCGGCCCCGGACGGTCATCGGTGCCCAGCCCCGAGGCCGGTGATCAGCCGATCACGGCATCGACGACGACGGCGTCCTCGAGGTCGCGGCTGTTGGCAATGGCCACCGCGGCCAGCTGGGATCGGACGCCGAGCTTCCGCAGGATCGAGCGGATGTGGGAGCGGACCGTGGCCAGGGACACGACCAGGTCGCCGGAGATGTCCTGGGCCGACTTCCCCTTGGTGAGGTAGTAGAGCACCCGCCGCTCGCTGGCCGTCAGCTGCATGAGCGCCTCGAGCTGGGCCGGGACGCGACGTGGGTCCTCTTTGGCCGGGCTCTGGTCGCCGATCAGGGTACAGAGCTCGGCCTGCAGACCGTCGATGTCGGGCAGGGCGGTAGCCCCCTGTTCGACACAGGCGGCCAGCGCGCCGGCACCGGCGCCGGCGCTGACGGCCAGGACGTCGATCCCCAGGGAGGTGTAGCCCGCGGCCACCTGGGCCGGAACCGACCAGGTGCTCGACGTCCACGTCGACGGTTCGTTGGTCGGTTCGGCGCCCACCACGAGGACCACCAGGTCGGGCTCGACCCCGGCGACGTCGAGGATGAGGTGATCGTTGGCGGAGAGCGAGGTCACCGCGGCGATGAACCCGAGCCGCTCGGCCAGCGAGCACGCGGCCACCGCCGACAGACCCGGTGCGGCGGCACCCGACGACCCGGGGTCGACGACCAGCACGGTCCCGGACGGGTCGCCCTCACCGCGGGTGGGCAGGTTGTCGTCGTGTCGGGTCCCGTAGCCGGCCAGTCGGCACGTGGAGTAGCGGACGACGGTCCGATGTCGGAGGACGGGGGCCGAGACGGACTGCCCGCCGCCGGCGGACCCATTGACCGACGAGGCGGAGGCGCCGCCGTTCGACCGGATGACGTCATCGGCCACCAGCCGGTCCACGGTGACCACCATGGTGGAGGGGACGGCCGCCTGTTCACCCGGGTTGGGCGCTCCCGTACCCTGGCCCACGGCCCGGGCGAGTCGCTCGCCCAGGGTCTTCGGGGTCACTGCGGCGGCATCGGAACCGAAGGCGATGGCAATCCGGGAGAGACCGTAGGGGCAGACCCGGTCGTCGGCCCGGACGGTCTGCTGGATGCTGCGGAGGGCCAGGTCGTGGGTGGCACCGGTGTGGCATGTCACCCGTTCGCCTTCGCCGGCGGTGGTCGTCCTCAGGTCCACGCGGGCCAGTGTGCCCGGCGCCGGGACGCCTACCCGATCGGGCCGCTCTGCGGCGATTCGTACGTCGACTGCCATTCCACCCCCATGCACCGACCGCTTGTCCCCATGGCACAGGAATGCGCCCCTGCGGTGACCTGCCCTGCATCCCCAATCCTAGCCGTCCTGGCGACAAGCGCAAGGCCGTTCTCATCATCTTTGATGAGCACAGGCAGGATTCAATCAGCAGGTCCGGATCGGGTGAGCTCAGGCGTGATTCGGGGCTCGTCCGACCACGAGATGGACGGCTCCGTCCACCAACAGGACGACGCCGACCCCGAGGACCGCACCGGCCAGGGCGTCGGTGGGGTAGTGCCAGCGGAGCCCGATGACGGCCACCATCATCAGGCAGACGGCGACGGCACCGGCGGCGATGACCACCGGACGGATCCAACGGGGCGCGGCGACGGCCAGTGCCGTGGCCACCGCAGCCAGGTCGGCCACGTTGCCCGAGGGGTAGCTGAGCACGCCCAGGTAGTGCCGGTCCACCAGCGGTTTGAAGCCGTACTCGACCAACACGGCGACCAGGAGAGGGCCGCCGACACAGGCCATCGCCCGCCAGCGGTCGCGGCGGACCACGACGAGGGCGGCGAGGAGCGTGAGGGCCACCAGCACCGCCGGCAGCCCGAGGTCGGTGATCCGGTGCAGGACGGTCGAGTCGGGAGATTTGGCGATGGCCGCGAATCCCCGGCGGTCGACCCGGTTGGCCCCCGGGTGCAGCCGGAAGGCGATGCCGGCGACGATCGACAGGCCGACCAGGACGAGACCGGCCACCGCTTCGGTCGTGCCCGGGGCGGCGAGGGCCGGGACCTCCTCTTCGTCCAGCTCCTCCTCGTCGACCACCTGGTGCTCGGGGCTCAGCGGACCGCTCGAAACCATTCCACCGTGGCCCGCAGTCCTTCTTCGAGACCGACCGGCTCGACATCGGGGAACATCGCCCGTACCCGGGTCTGGTCGGCCTGCGAGTCGCGTACGTCGCCGCTCCGGGGCTCGGTGTGGTGGCGCTCGAGGTCCCTTCCGAGCACCTTCCCGAGGACATCGATGAGCTCGAGCAGGGACACCCTGGTGCCGAAGGCGAGGTTGACCGCCAGGGGAGCGGTGACCTTCCCGGTGACGGCCGCGGCCAACACCGACGACACGCTCCCGACATAGGTGAAGTCACGGGTCTGGCGCCCGTCGCCGTGGACCGGGAGCGGATCCCCGCGGAGCGCGCAGGACACGAAGGTGGGGACCACGGCGGCGTAGGCATGGTCGGGCTCCTGGAGCGGCCCGAAGACATTGAAGAGGCGGAAGGCCAGGACGGGGAGATCGAAGGAGTGGCCGTAGGCCAGCGTGGCCGACTCGGCGGCCAGCTTGCCGGCGGCGTAGGGGCTGACCGGCATGGTGGCCATGTCCTCGCGCTTGGGGAGCGCCGGGTTGGCTCCGTAGACCGATGACGACGAGGCCATCACCACGTGGGGCCGGCTCCCCCGCCGGGCCGCCTCCAGGACCTCCATGGTGCCGGTGGCGTTGGTCAGGTGGCTGGCCATCGGGTCGGCCAGCGACCGGGGGACCGACGGCCGGGCGGCCAGATGGACCACCGCGTCGGCCCCGTCGAAGACCCGGTCCAACAGGCCGGCGTCGAGGATCGACCCTTCGACGAGCTCGACGTCGCCGAGCGTCTCGAGGTTGGCGCGGTTTCCGGTCGAGAGATCGTCGAGGGCCACCACGTCCGCGACGTCGGGATCGGCGCGGAGGGCACGGCACAGGTTGGCGCCGATGAAGCCGGCGCCACCGGTGACGACGACCCTCACCGGCGGCCGATCTCGTTGGGAGTGCGGGAGGGCTGCCCGGCCGACGAGAATGGCTCGGACCTCATGGCTCGGTGCACCGGGGCAGGCTACAACCGCTCGACGGTGGGACCATCCAGCCGGTTGCGGGTGTCGAGCACGTAGGCCGCGTGATCGCGGACCAGGTCGAAGTCGAAGGCGTCGTGATCGGTGACGATGACGACGGCGTCGGCCCGCTGGAGCTCGCCGGCGGTCAGTTCGACGAGCGGGCCCGGCAGGTCCTGGCCGGCGACGTGGGGATCGACCATCCTGACCTCGGCACCCATCTCGGTCAGCGACTTGGCGATGATCGTCCCGGGCGCCTCGCGGGCGTCACCGGTATTGCGCTTGTAGGCCACACCGAGGAGCAGGAACCGCGAGCCGTTGACGGCCCGGCCCATGCGGTTGAGGGCCAGGATCAGGCGACGCACCACGTAGTCGGGCATGTGCTCGTTGACGTCGTTGGCCAGTTCGACGAAGCGGAACGGCTGGCCCAGGCTGCTCCGAACCTTCCACGACAGGTAGCTCGGGTCGATCGGGAGGCAGTGACCCCCGACGCCGGGCCCGGGGGTGAACCGCAGGTAGCCGAACGGCTTGGTGGAGGCCGCGTCGATGGCCTCCCACACGTCGATGTCGAGGTCCGCCGCGAACATGGCCAATTCGTTGACCAGGGCGATGTTGACGTGGCGGAAGGTGTTCTCGAGCAGCTTGGTCAGCTCCGCCTCGCGGGTCCCCGACACCGGGATGGTGCGCTCGACGATGCGGTCGTAGAACCCTCGTACGGCCCGGAGGGATGCCTCGTCGACTCCCGACACCACCTTGGGCGTGTTCTCGAGCCGCCAGGTCCGGTTGCCGGGGTCGATGCGTTCGGGGCTGTACCCGAGGTGGAAGTCCTTGCCGGCCAGCAGTCCCGACCCTTCCTCGAGGATGGGCGCCACCAGCTCCTCGGTGGTCCCCGGGTAACTGGTCGACTCGAGGACCACCAGCGCTCCGGCGCCGAGGTGGCGGGCCACCACGGCGGCGGCGTCTTCGACGAAGGACAGATTGGGCACCCCCTCGTACAGCGGGGTGGGGACGTCGATGACGGCGATGTCGAATCCGGCCAGCCGGTCGGGATCGTCGGTGGGCTCGAAGCGCCCCGAATCGAGGGCCCGGGCCAGCCGGTCGTCGGGGATGTCCCCGATGTACGAGCTGCCCGCGGCCAGGAGCTTGATGCGTTCAGCGTCCAGATCGAACCCGACGACGTGGTAGCCGACCTCGACGGCGCGGAGGGCGAGCGGCAGCCCCACGTAGCCCTGTCCGACGACGACGAGCCTGGTCGGCCCGCGGCCCTGGCTCACCGGCCCACGCCCCGCCGTCGGCTCATGCCGGGACTTGTTCGGAGCTGGCTCCCGGTTTGGCCGATTCCGCCGTCACCGGCACCGCGGCCCCGTCGATCGCACGTCCGGCCTCCGCCTCCTGCGTGTCGGCTCCGCCCGGGGTGGCCACGCTGAACAGGAGCTTGCGCACCGCGTCGGCGTCGCGTTGGCCGGCGGCCCGTCGGAGCTCGTCGAGGTCGGCCGCGAATTCATCGGCCGGCGCCGTGATCGGGATCAGCTGGTTGATGTACGGGTGGTGGGTGGTCAGTACCTGTTCCTCGGGCGTGCGCAGCTCCTCGTCGAGCTTCTCCCCGGGCCGGATACCGACGATGCGGATGGGGATGTCGGTCCCGACCTCGTAGCCCGACAGGCGGATCATCCGCTCGGCCAACTCGATGATCCGGACGGGCTCGCCCATCTCGAGCATGAAGACCTCCCCGCCGCCGTCCGACAGCACCGACGACTCCAGGACGAGCTGGACCGCCTCCTCGACGCTCATGAAGAAGCGGGTCATCCTGGCATCGGTGACCGTGACCGGGCCACCGTTGGCGATCTGGCGGGAGAAGGTCGGGATCACGCTGCCCCGGCTGCCGAGCACGTTCCCGAACCGGACCGTGCAGTAGGAGGAGCCGATCGGAGTGCGGGACAGCACGACCTGCTCGGCCAGGCGCTTGGACGCACCCATGACACTGGAGGGGCGGACGGCCTTGTCGGTGGAGATCTGCACGAAGCGCTGGGTGCCCACCTTCACGGCCGCCTCGACCACGTTGAGGGTCCCGAACACGTTGGTCTGGGCCGCCTCGATCGGGTGATGTTCGAGGACCGGGACGTGCTTGTGGGCGGCGGCGTGGAAGACCACCTCGGGCCGGAACCGCTCGAAGACGGCGACCACCGCCGAGCGGTCGTTGATGTCGACCAGGGCCTGCTCGCAGTCGGTCATGACCGTGGCCGCGGTGTCGTGGAGGTGGGTCTCGTCGTGATCGAGGAGCACGAGCATGGCCGGTTCGAGCTCGGCCACCTGGCGGGAGATCTCCGAGCCGATCGAACCCCCGGCCCCGGTGACCATCACCCGGCGACCGACCAACGAGCGACGGACCGTGTCGAGGTCGATGGGCACCGGTGTGCGGCCCAGGAGATCCTCGATCCGGGGTTCGCGGGCCTGGCGGAGCGAAGCCATGTGGGACGTGCCGTCCACCAGGTCGCTCACCACCGGCAACACCTTCATGGTCAGCCCGGCCGTCTCGCAGGCCTGCAACACCCGCTGCACCAACTCCGGTGGAGGGTTGGGAATGGCCAGCAGGACCTGCTGGAGGGTGTAGCGGCTGGCGGAGTCGGCGATGTCGTCGATCGAGCCGACCACGGGCACACCCAGCATGGAGAGGCCGTGGGCCCGGGCGTCGTCGTCGAACACGGCCACCGGGACCAGGCCCGCCCCCGGGCTGCGCAGCATCTCCCGGATGGCGGCGGCACCCGCGTCGCGGCTGCCGACGATGGCCACCCGGAGCCCCACCCGGCGGGAGCCGCGCTGCCAGGCGAACAGCCTCGAGTGGAAGCGGAGGACCCCCATCCCCGCGGTGGCGAACATGCATCCGACGACGATGACGGCGACCGGAACGTGCTCGACCCGAGCCATACGCCCGAGCGGGTAGGCCACGATGAGGAGGCTCACGACGGTGGCGGCCGACAGCACGAGCTGACGGGCCTCCTCGGCACCGGCGTGGCGCCACATGCGGCCGTACAGGCCGTAGACGTGGTTGGCCACGAGGGTGATGACCAAGACGACACCGAGGAAGGGCGCAAAATGCTGCCAGTAGAGACCCGGCGCTTTATCGCGGTAATAGGCGATCTCGGCCAGGCCGTATCCGGCGAAGATGCAGAACGCGTCGATCAGCGTAAACACGAGGCGGGAGCGGATACGACTGGCCCGCATGGCGACGTTGGTTCTGGTCCGTTCGCCCGACGGGGATCCACCAGCATTCTGCGGCTCCCGAGGGAACTCGTCATCTGGCACCGTCAGAACCATCCGATAGCCCCCCTGCTCAAGTAAGCCGCCGGCTCAACGTCGACCCCATTGCCCCGCGCCAACTCTATCGCGACGGACGGACGGACGCCCTGGTCGGAACACCTCCGAAACGGCCCCGTGGACAACCACCTAAACCCACCAGCTTTCTTGGGTTGCTGGCGGGTCAAGATCCGCACGTGGGCACGGCCATTGCCGCGATGCGGGATCCCCCATTCGGTACTACTGACCATGGCACCAACCAAACTCCGAGCCGGCACGTCGTAGCCCCTACTCTCGGTCGTAGGTGTGTCGACTGTACAGGTAAGGGTCGGCGCCATCATCCTCAATATTGAGGATTGGCGGGCGGACAAAGCGGTGAATCCACTGCCAATGACTGCTATTGCTGCTGTTCACAAGGGTAAGTCCGAGTGTATTATTGCCACCTACGTTGGGCAGGGAGTAGGAGAACGATGGAGCCAATTGACTACCTGGGGGCCCTACGCCGCAGCTGGCGGCTGTTGCTGGTGCTCGGCCTGGTGGGCCTCATCGTGGCCATTGCCCTCCCGGTCAGTAGCGGGCACGGCAAGAAGCACGCCAAGAAGATCCTCGACCCGTGGTCGGCCACCGCCACCGTCGGGGCCGCCCCGCCCGCCGGCAACACCCTGGTCGGGGGCGGAGTCACCGGCTCGCAGATCGTGTTCTACGCCACCAGCACCGAAGGTCGAGGCGGCCACGGCCAAGCTGTTCTTCGGCAAGAGCTCCGTCCGACCCTCCCACCTGAGCACGTACCTCAAGGCCTCCCTCATCGTCCCCAAGGGTGCCGGGAAGAGGCAGGCCCAGAACGCCAACACGGTCAGCCTGACCGCATACAACACCAGCGCCAGACGGGCCAAGAAGCTGGCCAACGACTACGCCCACCAGGTCGGGGTCGAGCTCAACCGCATCGCCGCCAGCCATGTGAGGGTGCGCTCGGGCGGCGGTCTCCAAGGGCGGGTCGGGCTACGAGATCGTCCACCCGGCTCTGACCGCGGTCAAGCACACCGTCCAAAGAAGTCGGCCGCCGGACCGGTCAAGAGCCGCAAGGTACGCGGCCTGATCGGCCTCGGGATCGGCGTGGTTCTGGCCGCGGTGATCGTCTTGATGCGTGAGGTCCTGAGCAAGCGCCTCCGGACCTCGGCCCGGGCGGAGGCGACCTTCGGCTACCCGGTGGTGGTGGAGATCCCCACCGCGCTCCGGGCCATCGGCCGGCGCGGCCTCAGTGTGGACGTGGTCAGCAATCCCGGATCGCCGGCCGCCGAGGCCTACCGGATGTTGCGCATGTCGGTCCTGTTCGAGGCGCTCGCCTCCCGGGTGATCCCGGCCAATGACTACACCTATCTCGTCGACGCCACGGCGGTGCACGAGGACGGCGACGAGAGCGACGCCGGATCCGAAGCCGGCGGCGGCGGGCGAACCGAACCTGCTCCCGACGCCGGTCACCCGCAAGGTGGTGATGGTGGTGTCGCCCAGCACCGAGCCCACCCGCCCCCAGGTGGCCGCCAACCTCGCCGCCGCCTATGCCGAAGCCGGTCAGCGGGTCGTGGTCATCGGCACCGGCGAGCTCGGCGCCGGCCCGCCCCGGGGCGGCGGCCGGAATCTCACCGGCCAGATCACGCCCGAGGACGTCGAGGCCAGGCTCGAGCCCTCGTGGGTCGACCGGGTGTTCCGACTCGACCTGCGCCACTTCATCGAGAACAGCGGACAGCTGGTGCTCCGCATGCCGGCGGTGCTGGGCGCCACCCGGGCTCAGGCCGACGTGGTCATCGTCGAAGCGCCACCCCTGCTGGCCGTCCACCACGTCGAAGCGCTGTCGAACATGGTCGACGTGGTCCTGGTGGTGGGGGAGTGCGGTACGACCACCTTCGACGAGGCCCGGCGGTCCGGCGACCTCCTCCGGCGCATGTCGGCACCGGTTCTCGGTGTGGTGCTGACCAACGTCAGGCTGCAGTACCGCGACCCGCGTCAGCTGCCCGACGACCAGTTGGAGCTGACGAGCGGAGGACTCGGCCCGGATCCCGACGGCGCGACGCCGTCCGACGCTCCGGCGCACGCCCCGGCCTGAGGCGTACACCGGTCCGCGGCTGATGATGTTCGCGAACCAGGTCGGCACGCAGCCGGTCCTCGCCATTCTCGTGGCCGTGGTCCTGTTCGGGCTGGGGCGGCTCATCATCAAGCGGGTGGCCGAAGCCGAGCACAGCGAGTGGCTGGTCAGGATCATGACCATCGGCCTGGTGCTCCACCTGTTGGCGGCGCCGGCCCAGATCTTCGTCGTCCAGAACGTCTACCACGGGATCGCCGACTGGACCCGGTACACCCACCAGGGCGCCATCCTGGCCCCCAATTTCCATCGCTTCGATTTCACGCTGGCCGGGGCCAATCTGCGCCAGATCGTCAATGACGGATCGGTGAGCATCGCCACCGGCATCGTGATGGCCATCGTCGGTGTCAACCTGGCCGCCACCTTCCTGGTCTTCAGTTGGGTGTCGTGGGTGGGGACCGTCTTCTTCTACCGGGCCTTCACCCTGACCTTCGAGGGCGCCGAGCACCGCCGGTACGCGCTGATGCTGTTCTTCCTGCCCTCGTTGATCTTCTGGACCGCGGACGTCAGCAAGGAATCGATCATGATGCTGTCGCTCGGGCTGGTCGCCTACGGCGGCGCCAAGATCTTCGCCCGCAGGCGAGGGGGCTTCACGCTGCTGGTGCCCGGCGTGACCATCGGGTACTACGTCCGGCCCAACGAGCTCCTGCTGGTCCTGAGCGGTTTCGCGGTGGCCATGATGCTCCCGACGGCGGCGGCCCGGCAGAACCTGGGTGGGCTCCGGCGGTTCTTCGGCATCGTGTTCCTCTCCGCCCTCCTGTTCATCTCCGTCTACCTCACCCTCCACTATCTGCGAGGTGGAGGGGGGACCCTCTCACTGCAGCAGACCCACCAGAACAACCAGGGGGTCGGCACCGGATTCGGCAGCAGCGGCATTCCCTACTCCACCAATCTGGCCACGTATCCGCGGGATATCTACGAGGTCCTGTTCAACCCGTTGATCATCAAGGCCCACGGGAATGCCCAACGGGTGGCCGGCATCGAGAACACCATCCTCATCGTGCTGATACTCAAGTCGCTCCGGAACCTTCGAATCGTCCCCCGTGCCGCCTTCGCCCGTCCGTACCTGATGCTGTGCACGGTCTACAGCTTCGCCTTCATCTACACGTTCGCCGCCCTCGGGAACCTCGGGCTGATCGAACGTGAACGGGTCATGCTGCTGCCCTTCCTGCTGGTGCTCCTGTGCGTGCCGCGAGCGCCGAAGGGATCACCGCCGCGGTATCTCTGGGAACTCCGGCGCAAGACCCGACTGCAGGTGCGGCGGGCCAACGAGTTGGCCGCCGAGCGGGCGAGGCGCCGGGGCCCGGGCTCCCCGGCGCCGGTCCCGAGGTGAGTCCTGGGCTGACGGCGGAGCCGCGCCCGGGCCCGCACCGGTCGAGCGCGAACTGCGGCCGGGTGTCGCTACTCCTCGAAGGTGTAGGGGCCGAGCAGCTCGAATCGCTCGATCAGCCGTTCGACGCCGCGTCGCTCGTCCCCGGTCCATTCGATGGCGTCGCGGGTCCGGTTGGTGCTCGGCCACACGATGGCCGCGCAGGCATCGAGGTAGGACGCCTCGGGTTCGACGCCGATGAAGCGGCAGATCTCGGCCAGCGATCCCCGGGGGTCGGCCGCGAACGCCTCGTACCGCACGTCCAGGAGCTCGGACCGGTCGAGGAGCGGCCGGACCCGGCCCACGGCGGTACAGATCTGCTCGTACCAGGCGGTGGCGTCGGTGATGGACATCTGGTGCCGCCTCGCCTCGGTGGCGATGTTGTCGAACGGGTTGCGGGTGACGTGGAGCACCCGGATGGGGACGCCCGCCTCCCGCCGCAGCCGATCGAGCAGCTCGGGCCGCTCGGCGATCTGCAGCGCCGAGGACCTGGCCCGCTTGTCGCCGAGCACCCGGAGGCGAACGAAGCGACCCTGGAACTGATCGGGGATGTCGTACTTGTAGCCCGACCAGGTCCGGCCCATGGTGCCGAAATGCTGGTCCCGCTGGAGGATGAGCGAGAACAGCTGCGAGCGGCGGAACCCGTGCCTGATGTACCTGACCGCGTCGAGTTCGTGCGAGATCACCACCTCGGGGTGGGCGTTGAGGGTCGTCCCGATCAGGGTGTGCCCGCTGCGGGAGTAGCCGATGAAGAAGCAGAAGCGCTCCAGATCCGAGAAGTCGGGATTCCGGCGTGCGCTCAGCGCCGAGGAGGCGTAGAGCAGCGCCCACTCGGCCCGGCTGCGCGGGTCGGCCAGCCCGTTGCGGACCGGGCGCGGGATCCGCTGCTTGCGTGATGGCGGCGCGGTCACCCGGGTTCCCTGTTCGTCATCTTTTCGGAGGCTATAGCAGAACGCGGCCGCCACCCTTCGTCCCGGCCCCACCGGGTCAGCCGCCGGCCGGTCACCGGTGGTGCCGGCGGGACCGATCGGCCACCACCATCGGCTCGATGAGCTCCAGCCAGCGCGCCGCCACCGCGGCCAGGCTGAAATTGTCCACGCACCGCTTCCGGGCCGCCCGACCCATCGCCGAACGGAGTGCAGGGTCCCCGACCAGTCTGGCCGTGGCCGCCGCCATCGCCGCCAGATCCTCGACCGGACACACCAACCCGGTCTCGCCGTCACGCACGATGGAGGTGACGCCGGGCACCGAGGTGGCCACCACCGGCACCCCGCTCAGGCCCGCCTCGATGAGGACGCCCGGCATCCCCTCACCGGCCGGTCGGCTGCAGAAGACCATGACATCGGCGTGCCGCATCCGCTCGGCGACGTCCGAGCGCGACCCGAGCAGCTCGACCCCGGCCTCGGCGGCGGGCCCGCTCACCGCGTCACGCAGGGGGCCGTCGCCGATGAGCTCGGCCCGCACCGCTGTCCCCTGCATCCGCAGGCGGGCCACCACCTCGATGAAACGGTCGGGGCGTTTGCCACTGGTGAGCGCACCGACGAAGAGCACCAGCGGGGGCTCCGGCGGGGTGTCGCTCGCCGGGACGGAATCCTCGGCCCGGGGACGGAAGACGGCGGGGTCACGACCGTTCGGGGCCAGGACGACCCGCGACGGAGGCACACCGAAGCGGTTGACGCACTCGTCGAGGACCTCGTCGCCTTCGGCGGCGACGACGTCGGCTCGTCCGGTCAGGCGTCGCCACAACCCGAGCTGGATCCGGCGATCGGCACCGGAGTAGGTCCCGATGGCGTAGTACACCAGCGGTCGCCGTCGCCCGACCGAGGCCGCCACCACGTACTTGAGGGGCTCGCTGCCGTGGGCCACGACGACCGCAGGATCGAGGCGATCGAGGGTCGACCGCAACCGGCGGGCCGGACCGAGACGGAAGCCGACTCCGGGGGCGCTCCCCCCGGACGGCCCGAGGGAGAAGTCGGACCTGACCTCGGCCGGTCCCTCGAACAGGCTGAGGACACGATGGATGCGCACCCCGGGGGCATCGAGCTCGTCAGCCAGGGCCCGGGCCTCGCGCTGGGCACCGCGCGCCGTGGTGGTGGGGACGATGTGCAGGACGAGGGGCGGCGATGCGGGCGCCCCTCCCTCGGCCATCGGTACGGTTGTGCGCTCCGTCATCTGCGGGCCCCCTGCCGCTGCCGGCCTCCCCGGCGCCGAGACCCTACCAGTCGGATCGCCGGCGACCAGTCAAAGAGAACCTGCGCCGCTCAGCTAGCATCAGCGGATTCCCGGCCGCGCCGACCTGAGGAACGTCGATGAGAACCTTGGTGATTGCCGGCGAGTACCCGTGGCCGGAGAACACGGGTTCACGGATCCGGTTGGCCATCATCCTGCGCGGCCTGCAGCGCTGCGGACCGACCGAGCTCTTCTCGGTGGTGTCGAAGTTCCGCGACGAGTTCGACCCGCCGGACGGTTCGCAGGACCTGGCCAAGGTCGGGCGCGTCGGTTTCGACAACCGCCCGCCATCGGCTCTCGCCCTGGTGCCCGCCCTCCTGCGGCCGGGAACGCCGATCGGGTTGCCCCGGCGTGACCGCGCCCAGGTGCAACGGGCCATCGCCCGGTTCATGTCCGGACGCTACGACCTGGTCTGGTTCTTCGGGCCCCGCCCGTGGGGACTGGCCGGCCAGCCGGTGTTCGCGCCGACCGTCCTCGATCTCATCGACCTGGAGGACGAGAAGATCCTGGCCCGGCTGTCCGGTCCCTCGGCGCCCCCGGCCGGTGCCGTCGGGCGGGTCCGGCGGGCCGCGGCCACCGCCGGTCTCCGAGGACGAGGTCCGGCGGTGGCGCCGGCTCCACCGGCGAAGCAGCCGACGGACCGCGGCGGTGGTGGTGAGCAGCCTCCTCGATGCGGAACGGGCCAGGGCTGCCGGCGTCGAGCGGGTGGCGGTGATCGCCAACGGCTATCCGGCCGTCGCCCATCCGGTCGGACGACCCACGGTGGGCACGCCGCCGACCGTCCTGTTCCAGGGCCTCCTCCGGTACCCTCCGAACATCGACGCCGCCCGGTGGCTGGCCGGAGAGATCGGCCCCTCCCTGCGGGCACAGGTCCCCGACGTGGAGATCCGGTTGGTCGGGGACCACCCGCCCGAACTCGACGACCTCGACGATCCTCCCCGGCGTGGCGGTGACCGGTCGGGTCCCCGACATGGCGGCCGAGCTGGCCCGGGCCGACGTCGTCGTGGTGCCGGTCCGCTACGGCAGCGGCACCAGGCTCAAGATCCTCGAGGCGTTCGCCCAGCAGGTGCCGGTGGTGTCCACACCGCTCGGTGCCGAGGGGCTCGGCGCGGTGGACGGCGTCCACCTGCTGTTGGGAGACACGGCCGCGGCACTCGCCGATGCCTGCGCCCGCCTGCTGCGCGACCTCCCGCTGCGCCAGGAGTTGGTCTCGAGGGCCCACTCGCTCTTCGCGGAGCACTTCCAGAGCGCGGTCATCGAACAGGAGGTGGCCGATCTCGCCCGCCGGGTGGCCGGGAGACCCGACCGCCCGGCCTGATCCGTCACCGCGGTCGGACGGGCGGTCGTCGGTAACATGACCGGCGATGGACGTTCTCGCCCTCTACCTCCCCCAGTTCCACCCGATCCCCGAGAACGACAGGTGGTGGGGGAGCGGGTTCACCGAATGGACCAACGTCACCAAGGCGGTGCCCCTCTTCCGCGGCCACGTCCAGCCCCACCTGCCGGCCGATCTCGGCTTCTACGACCTGCGGGTGCCCGAAGTCCGCGAGGCGCAGGCCGATCTGGCCCGGCGACACGGGGTGACCGGATTCTGCTATTGGCACTACTGGTTCGCCGGTCACCAGCTCCTCCAGCGACCGCTCGACGAGGTGGTGGCCTCGGGCGCACCCGACTTTCCCTTCTGCGTGGCGTGGGCCAATCAGAGCTGGTCGGGGATCTGGCACGGGGCGCCCGATCGGATCCTGATCGAGCAGACCTATCCGGGGCCCGAAGACGACATCGAGCACTTCGCCCGCCTCCGGACGGCATTCGAGGACCCCCGCTACATCAGGATCGCCGGCCGGCCGTTGATGTTCGTCTACCAGCCCGGTCATCTCCCGCAACCGGCCCGATTCGTCGACCGCTGGCAGAAGATGGCCCACGATGCCGGTCTGGGCGGCCTCTACCTGGTGGCGTCGCTCGGCGAGTCGGACTACCGGTCCCATGTCCGCGACGGCTTCGACGCCGCCGTCCACTACCAGTTCCCCTTCGGTCGCGACGAGACCACCTGGGTGCGCGAACGGCTTCTCGGGCGAGGGCTCGGCCACGGCCCGATGCGCTACCCCTATCCCGACGATCCCGCCGGGCCACCGCCCGGACTCGGCGGCCGCCTCTTTCCCAGCGTCTACCCGAATTGGGACAACACGCCCCGTCTCGGTCGCCGGGGGCAGGTGGCCACCGGGTCGACCCCGGAGCGCTTCGGGCGCCACGTGCGGCGGGCCATCGAGCTGGCCTCGCTCAACCCCTCCGGCGAGCAGGTCGTGGTCATCAAGTCGTGGAACGAGTGGGCCGAGGGCAACTACCTCGAGCCCGACACCGAATTCGGTCGGGGGAGGCTCGAGGCCCTTCGCGCCGAGCTCGCCCGTCCGCGGCGCGGCTCCGCCTCCTCCTGACGGCTCCGGGTCAGGACCCGGTGTCGACGATGGCGAGGTAGATGTCCTCGATCTCGGTGGCGGCCCGGGCGATGTCGTACCTGGTGCTGTCGGCCATGGCCTGGCGGCCGAGGCGGTCCCGGAGCTCGGGGTCCGAGCTCACGGCCTCGATGGCGTCGGCCAGCAGGACCGGGTGGCCCGGGGGCACGACCATGCCGTTCACGCCGTCGATGACCAGCTGGGGCACGCCCCCGACCGCGGTGGCCACGATCGGGGCACCCACGCTCGACGCCTCCATCAGCACGAGCGGCAAGCCCTCCTGATGGGAGGGGAGCACGACGATGTCGGCGGCCAGCATCAGCTCGAGCGTGTCGTTCCGATAGCCGAGGAACCGGAACCGCTCGCCCAGCCCCAACCGGCGATGGCGGGCCGCCAGCGCGTCGGCCTCGACCCCCTGACCGGCGGCCGCGAACCGGACCGGTGTCCCTCGCGCCGCCAACAGTCCGGCCGCGTCGAGCAGCACGTCGTAGCCCTTCTCCGACCGGAGGTTGGCCACGGTGACCACCAGCAGGTCGTCGGCGGGGACCCCGAGCTCCCCGCGCACTGCTTCCCGCACCTGGCGGCGCCGCTCGACCGTCGACCGCGACCGGGCCAGGTCGACGCCGTGGACGACCACCCGGGCGTGTGGACGCAGGGCGCGGGGGAGTGAGTCGAAGGCAGCCTGGGACACGGCCACCAGGGCCCGGTCGAAGCGGACGGTGGTCCGGTTGAGGGCCTTGACCAACACGGCCACCTTGTTCCACAGGCTGTGCTCGGTGTAGACGGTCACCGGCCGGCGACGCCGGGGCAGGGTGGCCACCACCAGCCGGCCCAGCGCCGCCGTGTAGGGAAGGTGGAAGTGGACGATGTCGAAGGACCCGTCGACCAGGAGGCGGCGGAAGGCCACCAACCATCGGAGGTCCAGGTTGCCGTCGGCCCCGAGCGGGTGGACCGGCGTGCCGCCCGAGGCGATGGTGGAGGCCAGCGCGTCCTCGCCGTCGAGGACGTAGGCGACCTCGTAGTCGAAGCGCGGTGAGTCGCTGGCCGCCACCAGGTCGGCGACCAGGCGTTCGGCGCCGCCGAAGCCGAGGCTCTTGATGGCCAACAGCACCCGGTACCGGGCCGCTGAGCTGGATGTCCTGGGCTCTCCCGGTGCCGGCACGCGCCGATGTTAGCGGTGCCCCATCCCTCCCGACGTGGCCCTTGCGGGCCGTGCCGCGATAATCTGTCGCGACGCACGTGTTCCATGACGCATGTATCGTGACTTGCCCTGTGTCAGGGGCCAAGGGGGGTAGTGTCGGCCGATGACAGCTCTGGATTCCAGCGGGAGCGACGCGCTCGTGGTGACCGATGTCTCATCAGTCCCCGACGAGCCGCCTGCGGGGATCATCTACCGCCACAAGGTGCGTTTCATCGATTCCATCCGCACGCTGTGGGCCCATCGTGAGATCATCTACACGCTCGCCGAACGCGACTTCCGCGCCCAGTACAAGCAGGCCACCCTCGGGGTGATGTGGGCCGTCCTCACCCCGGTGGCCATGCTGGTCATCCTGGTGATCGTGTTCTCCAAGGTCAAGTCACTGGTCATCCCGGGCGTGCCCTACGCCCTCTACTCGTTCGTGGGCATCCTGTGCTGGGGGTTCTTCGCCGCCGCCCTCGGGACCGGCGGGAGTTCGCTGCTCACCAACAAGGCGCTGCTGGCCAAGACCCAGTTCCCCCGCGAGTGCTTCCCCCTCGAGACCATGCTGGTCGGCGGGCTCAACACGGTGATCTCATGGATCCCGCTGACCATCCTGTTCATTCTGTACGGGCGCGCTCCCGCCGTGACCACCGTGTGGGTTCCCCTCTTCATGGTCATCGAGGTGGCATTCGCCGCCGGGGTCACCCTGGCCATCTCGAGCATCATCGTCCAGATGCGTGACCTGCTCCAGCTGCTCCCGCTGATCATCTCGCTCGGGCTGTTCGTCACACCGGTGATCTGGCCCTTCTCGAAGATCCCGACGTCGTACCACGTCGCCGGCGGGCACCACGTGCACCGGGTGCTGGTGAACGGCCACGTGGTCACCGCCGCCCACTGGGTGGGTGGCTTCAACATCAACCTGCAGATCGTCTACGGCCTCATCAACCCGCTGGGCCCGATCATCGACAATGCCCGGCGCACCTTGCTGTTGGGTCTGTCGCCCGAGTGGTCGCTGGTCGGCGTGGCCGCGCTCGGGTCGGTCCTCTACCTCCTCATCGGCTATCGGATCTTCAAGCGGTTGGAGGTGAACTTTGCCGACATTGCCTGACGGATCCGTCCAGGTCGAGCACGTCTGGAAGAAGTTCCGGGCCGACCGGACCGTGCCCAAGTTCTATGACCAGATGAAGCGGTTCGGGAACTCGATCGGCCAGCGCGGCCGGCACGAGTACCGCTGGGTGCTGAAGGACGTGAACCTGGACGTCCCCCCGGGGGGACCATGGCCTTGATCGGCATCAACGGCTCCGGCAAGACGACCCTGTTGAAGATCATCAGTCAGGTCACCTACCAATCGGCCGGCCGGTGTGACGTGCAGGGGCGGATCGGCGCCCTGCTCAGTGTGACCAGCGGCATCCAACCCGAGCTGTCGGGGCGGGAGAACGTCTTCCTCTACGGTGCCGTCCTCGGCATGGGCCGCCAGAAGATCCGGCAGCGGTTCGACGAGATCGTCGAGTTCGCCGGCCTCAGCGACGCCATCGATCGCCAGGTCAAGTTCTATTCGATGGGCATGCAGATGCGCCTCGGCTTCTCCATCGCCGCTTTTCTCGAGCCCGACGTGCTCCTGGTCGACGAGGTCCTCTCGGTCGGCGACGCCACCTTCCAGCAGAAATGCCTCAACCGGATCGGCGAGGTGGTGCGGCAGGGCACCACCCTGCTCTATGTCTCCCACGACCTGGCTTCGGTCGAAGCGTCGTGCGAGCGTGCCCTCTGGCTGGCCGACGCGGTGGTGCTGGCCGCCGGTCCCACCAAGGAGGTGGTCAGCAAGTACCGGTCCGCGGTGGAACAGAACGCGGCCCTGGCCACGTCCACCGAGGGTGTGATCCAGGTCCTCAAGGCCGACATCAGCGCGGCCGACGGGGGCCAGATCCGATCCGAGTGCGACCTCGACATCTGCCTCACGCTGAACTCACCCGAGGCCTACGACGCCAACTTCTTCATCGGTGTGTCCCAGGGCACCGCGTTCCCGATGTTCATCGTCCGCTACAGCGGGTCGTTCCCGGCCGGCGACTTCGAGGTTCGCTGCCGGTTGCGCAACGTTCCCCTCGCCCATGGTCGGTACTCCCTGTGGCCGGCCATGTCCGGCCACCTGATGGGGAAGGGCAAGCCCCTGCTGGCCTGGAGGCCGGTCACCTCGTTCGACGTCATGGGCCCGGATCTCCCGAAGCTGCCCGAAGGCGTCATGGTCCTGTCGCCGGTGTACGTGGGAGCCGACTGGCAGGTGAACTGACCGGTCGAACGCCGACTGCGTCGGCGTCCCGGAAGACTGTTCAGGGGAACAGCACCCGTTGGCGGATCGAGCCCCGCAGCCTCCCGGTGCGCACCCCGGCGGCGTGGGCCCACTGGTCGCGCAGGTCGACCCGGGTGATGAGCAGGGGCGCCCGGGTGAGCAACCAGAGCCACGACCGGACCGCACCGCTCAGGTCGGGCCGAGCGCCGTCGGGGCGGTAGCGCCGGTAGAGCCCCGGCGCACTGAGCCCGTAGGTCGTCCCGTGGCGGAAGGCCCGGGCGAACCCGGGCCGCTCGCGCCTGGCCACCACGGCGTCGGTGGCCACCGCGAACCGGAACCCCCGGAGCTGCAGGCGCCAGCACAGGTCGATGTCCTCGCCGACGTGGAGCTCCTCGGCGAACCCGCCGACCTGGTCGAAGGCGCTCCGCCGAACGGCGAGGTTGGCCCCGAGACCGGCAGGCAGGAATCCGAGCTGCTGGGTGGCGGCGGGCTGGAGAGGCGAGCCAGGCCGCCCGTTGAGCGAACCGAGATCGAATACCCCGGCGACCACATCGGCCTCGCCGAGCTTGGCCGCACACGCCGAGAGCCAACCGGCACCGACCACATCGTCGGCGTCGCAGAAGGCCAGCAGCTCGCCACCGGCCGATCGCACGCCCGCGTTCCGGGCCGCCCCCGGTCCGGACACATGGGAGCCGTCCACGAGACGGACAGCGTCATATCTGTCGGCCCATACCCGGCCCACCGCGGCGCTGGTATCGGTGGATCCGTTGTCGACCACCACCACCTCCCATTGCTGGTCGCACTCCTGGTCGACGAGCGCCTGCAGCTGGGCTTCCAGCCAGGGCATGGCGTTGCGGACCGGGACGACAACGCTGATCAACGGTCCGGCCCGGACCCCTTCTGGCGTCCGGTCCGCAAGCCGTCTGCCATCATCATCCGGATCCCCATTCGACTGTTCGACTGTCGGCGAGCGCGCGCTGAACACCAGGCCCGGTCACCAGCGTCGGCGCGATTAGCCTAACGCCGTGAGGGCACGATGATCGAAGAGGAGGACCCCGGCCGCGAGTCCGAGCTCGACGACGACGCCCGGTCGGCGCTCGGACAGGTCACCGCCGTCGTGCTCACCCACATGCGTCCGGGCCTGGCCGGCGACGTGACCAGGTCGCTGATCGACGTCGAGGGCCTCTCGCCCGACCGGATCGTCGTGGTGGTCAATGGTGTCGGCGGTCTGGACGACCCGGCCCTCGAGGCCAAGGTCAGGATGGTCAGGTTGGCGGACAACCGCGGACCGGCCGGCGGCTTCCGCACCGGCCTGGTCGAGGCGTTCTCGGATCCGACGACCCGCTGGGCCTATCTCTGCGAGGACGACATCAGCCTGTTCGACCTGCCCCGACCGCGACTCGGCGACTTGGTGGGACGGGCCGAGCACCTCGACGACCGAGGAGTTCCGACCGGGGCCCTGGTGGCCTACGGCCGGACCTTCGTCGGGCGCGGAACCCACACGGTCAACCTGGTGCCGCCGCCCGGCTCCGACACCGGATTCACGCCGGTGGACGTGGCCTGCTGGGGCGCCACCCTGGTGTCGAGGTCGGTTGTCGATGCCGGCGTGCTGCCCGATCCCGAATGGTTCTTCGGGCTCGAGGACTTCGACTTCTTCTGCCGGGTCCGCGAAGCGGGATTCGAGGTGCTGGTCGACGACGACGCCGCCCGGCAGGTGGCCGGACAACAGACCTCGTCGGGTCGGGAGGGGGCATTACGCCACCGGCGCCCGATCGACGACGACGAGGCCTGGCGCTCGTATTACCACGCCCGGAACTCGTTCGCCCTGATCCGTCGACACGGTCGGCCGGGCTGGTACGGCTGGCAGCTGGCCTTCACCGCCCGCCAGCTCCAGACGGCCCGCAGCCGAGCCGAGCGCGCCGCCATCGTCCACGGCTTCTGGGACGGCGCCCTCGGCCGGATGGGCGAGAACCCCCGCTACGGCCGCCGGGTGGGTGAGTTCGGCCCGGGTCCCGACCCGGCGGAGCCGGTCAGATAGGCGAAGTTCGGCCACAGGGTCAGATCGAGGGCGGGATGCCCGGCGGCCAGGGCGGCCACGTCGGGGGCGTAGAGCGAGATCAGCCGGCGCCGGACGTCGTCGTCGAGCACCTGACGCCGATCGGCCGGGGCCTGGGCCGGCCGCTCCGCCTCCGGGAGGTGATGGACCGGCAGTCCGAGGTGACGGAAGGTGGCGTCCAGCTGACCGGCGCGGTCGGCCACGCACCGCTCGTACTGGAGCACGAGCAACTGGTCGGCTGCGAAGTCGTCCAGCCACACCTCGAGGGCCCGGAAGTAGAACCCCCGCTGGACGGCGTCGGCGATGGCGGTGCCGTCCCGGGGCGTACCCATCCGCTCGAGGTGGTCGAGGCCGGAGCGGAAGCGCTCGACCGGGTCGCGGACCAACAGGAGCAGGCGGGTGCCGGGTGCCGCTTGCCGCAGCAGCGGTGGCACCCACGGGAAGGTGAGGTAGTCGGGGGTCCATTCACCGGTCATCGTCCCGGTGGCCCGGGGGAACCACCCGTGGTACCGGTCGATGTCCGATGGCCCCATCGACTGCGCTCCGAAACGATCGAAGAAGTGCCGTTCCTTGTGGATGTCCCGACGGGAGGAGATGCCCGGGTGGGTGAGCATCAGGTCGTACCACCAGGTGGTCCCGGCCTTCTGGGCACCGATGCCGACGAACGACGGGGGACCGGTCTCCTCGCCCGGGCCGAGCGCCGGCGGGGTGAAGTCGAATCCGACCTCCCAGGGGGCATACCGCCCGAGCCCGTGCAGCACCGGGCGGCGGAGACCCGGGGGCAGCCGGGCGAAACCTTCCCGCAGGCGTTCTCGAAGGCTCATCGTCTCGGGGCCGGGGGCACGCAGCAGGTTGCCACACGGGTACCGGGCTCACAACTACCGGCCTCCGTGCCCGGCCCGGGTCCCGACGGTCGGCGCCGGCCGGCGGCGACCATCCGTACCGGGGCGCTGCTTGACACCACGCGCGGCACCGCCGATGATCGCGGCATGGTCGAGCCAGGGGGCGCCGGGAGAGGCCGCGGCCTGGCCGGGCGGTGCCGGCCGCTACGGGGCGGGGACTGACCGGGTGTGTGGGATCGCCGGGCTCTTCGACCCGGAGCAACGGACCGGCGCGGAGGCCCTCGGCCGCCAGGTGGAAGCCATGACCGCGGCCCTGACCCACCGCGGACCCGACGCCGAGGGGTACTGGCTGGACGCCGACCACGGTCTGGCCTTCGGTCACCGACGCCTCTCGGTGGTCGAGCTGGGACCGGAGGGCTCCCAGCCCATGGTCTCGCCGGATGGGCGATGGGTACTCGACTACAACGGCGAGCTCTACAACTACCGCGAGATCCGGAAGCGATTGGTGGCTGCCGGGATGGCCTTCCGCGGCGGCTCCGACACCGAGGTGCTGGTGGGCGCGGTCCAGGAGTGGGGTCTCGATTCGGCCCTCCAGGCGGTGGAGGGCATGTTCGCACTGGCGCTGTGGGACCGGCACCGCGGCCAGCTGCATCTGGTCCGTGACCGCTTCGGTGAGAAGCCGCTCTACTACGGCTGGGTCGGGGACCGTCTGGCCTTCGCCTCCGAACTGAAGAGCCTCTGCCTGCTGCCGGCGTTCAAGGCCGAGATCGACCGGGACGCGGTGGCGCTCTACCTGCGCCACAATTGCGTGCCCGCGCCGCACACCATCTACCGGCGGGTGTCCAAGCTGCTCCCCGGGCACCTGCTCACCGTCGGCACCGACGTCCGAACCGGCGCCATCCTTCCGACTCGCTCCTACTGGTCGGCGCGCCACGCGGTCGAAGACGCCCGTCGACAGCCGTTCGAGGGGACCCCCGGGGCCATGGCCGACCGCTTGGAGACGGTGCTGTCCGACTCGGTGGCGGCCCGCATGGTGGCCGACGTGCCGGTTGGCGCCTTCCTCTCCGGCGGCGTGGACTCGAGCATGGTCGTGGCGCTGATGCAGCAACACAGCGCGACGCCGGTGCGCACCTTCACCGTCGGCTTCGCCGACCGTGCCTTCGACGAATCGGCCGAGGCCGCCGCGGTGGCCGACCACCTCGGAACGGATCACACGCCACTCGACGTGACCGACCGCGATGCCGGTGAGATCCTCCCCCTGCTGCCCGACATCTGGGACGAACCCTTCGGCGACATCTCCGCCGTCCCTATGCACCTGGTCAGCAGGCTGGCCCGGTCGCAGGTGACGGTGGCCCTGTCGGGCGACGGCGGCGACGAGCTGTTCGCCGGCTACAACCGCCACGCCTGGCTCGAGCGGCTGTGGGGCCGGTCCTCGGTCCTACCCGGGTCGGCCCGGCGGATGGCCGGTGCCGCCCTCGGCCGCGTCCCCCCCGGCCTGATCGAAGGGGCGGCCCGCGCCGCGACGGTGCTGCCACCACACCGGCAGATCAGGAACGCGACGTCAAAGGTGGCCAAGGTGGGGAAGGTGTTGGCGGCAGCCGGTCCGGAGGAGGCCTATCTGTCGCTGGCGTCCTACTGGGATGATGCCGAATCGATGGTCATCGGCGCCGGGCCCACGGTGTCGATGGCCTCCCGGCCGTCGGAGTGGCCGGCGCTCGACGGCATCACCGAGCAGATGCTGTGGTTGGACCTGATCGGCTACCTCCCCGACGACATCCTGACCAAGCTGGACCGGGCAGCCATGGCGACGTCGCTCGAGACCCGGGTGCCCTTTCTCGACCGGGCGGTGTTCGAGCTGGCCTGGAGGCTGCCCATGTCGGCCAAGCTGCATGACGGTGCCACCAAGTGGATCCTGCGCCAGGTGCTGTACCGCCATGTCCCGCGTGAGCTCATCGAGCGGCCGAAGATGGGGTTCGGCTTCCCGATCGGTCCGATGCTGCGCGGCCCCTTACGGCCGTGGGCCGAGGAGCTCATCGGTGAACGCCGGCTCCGCCAGCAGGGCCTCCTCGACCCCGAACCCATACGTCGGGCCTGGGACCAGCACCTCGGGGGACGCCGCGACCTCGCTCTCGAGCTGTGGGCGGTACTGGCCCTGCAGGCGTGGTTGGACCGCTGGGTACCAGGCCTGGGCCGGTAACAGGTCCCTGGCCGTCAGGAGTCGATCGCACCCGTTCGGAGGCCTCCGATTCACCGTCCAGTACGGTCGCCGTTGTAATGTGGACCTCCCTGGGCGAGTACCGACGGAGCAGACCGTCCGAACCGGGGCCGGCGGCCACGCGGACGCCAGGGAGGGGACCGGGGACGTGATGGCTTCGAGAACCAGTGCCGTACGGCCGCACTCCGGCCGGCGGACACGGGGGTGCCGGGTGGTCACGACCTCGCTGACGGCGCGGGTGCTCCTGGCCAATCAGCTGCGCTCCATGCCTGAGATCGACTGGACGGTGGTCAGCGGGGACGACTACGACCAGCCCCCCGAAGGGATCGCCGTCGAGGTCGTCCCCATCCGCCGCGAGTTCGCGCTCTCCGACTTCGCCGCCTTCCACCGGCTGTGGCGGTACCTGCGCCGACAGCGATTCGATTTCGTGCAGACCCATACCCCCAAAGCGTCGTTCCTCGGCCTGCCCGCGGCCAGGCTGGCCGGTACGCCGGCCCTCTACACGATCCACGGGGCGCTGTACTTCGGGGACAACGGCAGGATGGCGAACGTCCTGGGCTGGTGCTTCGAACGGTGGTGTTGCACGTGGGCGACCAGGGTCCTGGTCCAGAGCCGGGAGGACGAGTCGGCCCTCCCGGCGGCCGGGATCTGCCGTCGTGGCAAGCTGGACTACGTGGGCAACGGGATCGTCATGGACCGGTTTCTTCAACCGGTGGAGCCCGCCCTGCCGTCGGACCGGCCCATCGTCATGATGATCGGCCGCTTGGTGCGGGAGAAGGGTTGCCTCGACTTCCTCGGTCTGGCCGCGTCGCTCTCGGGCCAGGCCGACTTCGTGCACGTCGGCCCGTCCGAGCACGACCAACGCGACGCCCTGACCGAAGAGGAGACGGCCGCGGCCTCGGCGTCGGGCACGGTGAGGTTCGTCGGCGAGGTCGACGACGTGCGGCCCTATCTGGCCTCGGCCACGGTGGTGGTCCTGCCCTCCTACCGTGAGGGCATCCCCCGGGTGGCCATGGAGGCGGCGGCCATGGGCCGGACGGTCGCCGCCTACGACATCCGGGGCATGCGGGAGGTCATCGACCCGAGCCTCGGGCTCCTGGTCACCCGCGGTGACCGGCGGGCGCTGGGCACGCTGGTCGAAGATCTGTTGCAGGAGCCCGACCGTTGCTCGGAGCTCGGTGCCCGGTCCCGGGCGTGGGTGGTGGACCGCTTCTCCGAAGAGCAGGTCATCGAGCGGCTGCGGGGTAGCTACGCCACCGTGGTGGGGGCGGCGGCATGACCACCGACGTGCGCCTGACCGTCGATGTCGAAGACTGGTACGACGGCATGGCCGTCCTGGGCGAGGAGTTCCCCCGCCCGGCGGATGCCCGCAGCGGTCTGACCGGCCTGGGCGGACTGCTGGGGTCGGTGGACGGCGATCCCTCGGTGACCTTGTTCGTGGTGGGCGACTATGCCGACGCCGTACAACCGGAGCTCGAGGAGCTGCTGGCCCGCGGCCACGAGATCGCCAGCCACGGGCCCGACCATGGTCGGATGCCCGAGGACCGGGACGGGCTCCTCGAGTGGTTGCGACGGGGGCGGGAGATGATCGAGGAGCGGGTCCAACGACCGGTGCAGGGCTTTCGCTCGCCACGGTTCGACATTCCCGAAGGGCTCGGCCTCAGGGGGTACCGCGAAACACTGGCCGAAGCCGGATTCGGCTACGTGTCCGACACCAGCCGGCTCGGCGAGGGTTCGCCGGTCCGCGAGATCCCCGTACTCACGGCCCACCGGTTCCCGATCGGAGGTGGCAGCTACCAGCGGCTCCTCCCGGCCGGGGCCGTCGACGCCGCCCTGCGCTCGGCCGAGGGTCCCGCAGTGCTCTATTACCACTCGTATGATTTTGGAGCCTCGCTCCCGGGTACCAGGTCGATCCGTTCGCTGGCCGGGGCCAAGCAATTGGTGGGGCGTGGAAGGATCGCCGGCATGTTCTCTCGAATTCTCAACCGGTACGGAAGCAGGGCGTGTGGTCATGTCGAACGGTGATTTCCAGACCTATTTCCAGCGTCGGGCCGACAGGTTCGCCGCCTTCTATTCGAGCGAGCCGGTGGCCAGGGTGCTCGGGCGGGGACCCCTCTTCGACCGACTTCGGTTGGCCATCGACACGTCGGTCGGGCTCGGCGCCCAGCGGGTGCTGGATGTCGGATGCGGGAGCGGTCCGTTGTTCGCCCCCCTCGCCGAGGCCGGCATCCACGTCACCGGGATCGACCCCGCCGACGCCATGGTCAAGCTGGCCCGGGAGCAGGCGGCGTTGTTCCCCAGCCTGATCGAGGTCGAGCAGCGGGGCTGGGAGCAGATCGGCGAGGTGGATGCCTACGACGTCGCCGTCGCCCTCGGCGTCTTCGACTACGTGGGTACGCCGGCCGAGCTCCTCCAACGGATGGGACGGGCCGCCCCCCATGTGATCGCTTCGTTCCCGTCGCCCGGCGTCAGGGTGAGCCTGCGGAAGATCCGGTACGGCGCCAAAGGCGTCAGCGTGTACGGCTACCCCTCCCACGGGTACGACCGCCTGGCCCGCAGCGCGGAGATGGAGGTCGCCGAGATGTTCCCGCTGGACCGGGCCGGCTATGTGGTCCACTTCCGTCGTCCCTTCCCGAAGGGCGGCGACCGCGCCGGGACCTGAGCCCACGGGAGCCGGCCGGAGCCGTCAGAGGGACGCCGTGCGGAAGTAGTGACCCTGGTCGAGATCCTCGATCAGCCCCGGACCGGTCGGGTGCCATCCCAGGAGCTCCTGGGTCAGCGCACTCGAAGCCGGGCTGTCGGTGGCGATGAAGTGGGCCAGCCAGCTGAAGTGCTCGCCGGCATCCTCGGGGGAGACGGCGGTCACGGGGACGTCGAGATGCCGTCCGATGACCTCGGCGACCCGGCGGATGGGCACACCCTCGTCGGCCACCGCGTGCAGTGTCGATCCGGCCGGAGCCTTCTCCAGCGCCAGGCGGAAGAGACGGGCGGCGTCGGCCCGGTGCACGGCGGGCCAACGGTTGGAGCCGTCACCGACGTAGCCCGAGACGCCCGTGTCCCGGGCCATCCCGACCAGGGCGGCCATGAAGCCGTTGTCCCCGTCGCCGTGGACGGTGGGAGCCAGTCGGACAATCGACGAACGGACACCGCGGGAACCAAGCGAGAGGGCGAGCTCCGCCGTGGCCCGCCGGATCGACGGCCCCGCACTCGACCCGGCCGCCTCCGGGTCGGGACCGTGGCCGTCCTGCTCGGCCGCCAGATGTCCCGGTCGGAGCCCGAGCAACCCCGAGGCGATGACCAAGGGGCGGTCAGAACCGCACAGGGCCTCGCCGAATGTCTCGACGGCGCCGCGGTCGGCCTCGGCCGCACCGAGGAAGTCCCCGGAGAAGGCGATCTCGTGCTTGAAGGCCAGATGGATCACGGCATCGGATGCCGCAGCCGCACTGCGCAGGACGTCGAGGTCGTCGAGCGTGCCCCGGTGGACCTGGGCCCCGGCGGTGGTGAGGGCGGCGGCGGAACCATCCGAGCGGGCCAGTCCGATGACCTGGTGGCCGGCGACGATGAGCTCGGGGATGACGGCGGAGCCGATCCAGCCGGACCCGCCGGTGACGAAAACACGCATGAGCTACCTCCGGGTGATCGATGGGTCCTCGACGAGAGGCTCGCCGGATCGATGTCAGTTGCTGTCATCATCGTAGCAGGGATGACAGTCGCTGTCATCACCGGCCACTAGGATGGGGCCATGGGACGCTGGGAGCCGGACAGTCGCGGCCGGCTGGAGGAGGCCGCCCTCGCCCTCTACGGCGAGCGTGGATTCGAACACACCACCGTGGCCGAGATCGCGGCCCGTGCCGGCCTGACGGAACGGACCTTCTTCCGCTACTTCACCGACAAGCGCGAGGTCCTGTTCGGCGGGGCCGGCAGGCTGCAGGAGCTCCTGGTGAACGGCGTCGCCAACGCACCGGAATCGGCGCCACCGATCGACGCGGTGGCCGCCGCGCTCGACGCCGCCGGCACCCTCTTCGAGGAGCGCCGACCCTACTCCCGGCGGCGACAGCGCATCATCGCGGCCAGCGACGAACTCCGGGAGCGCGAGCTGATCAAACTGGCGTCACTGGCCGCGGCACTGGCCGAGGCGCTGCGCCTTCGGGGTGTCGACGAGCCGGCCGCCAGTCTCACCGGCCAGGCGGGGATCGCCGTCTTCCGGATCGCCTTCGAACGCTGGGTGGAGGAGGGCAACCAGCGAGGCCTCGCGCAACTCATGCGGGAGTCGCTGGACGAGTTGAAGACGGTGACGGCGGGCCGATGACCGAACAGGGCCGGAGGTGTCGACCCGCGGGCTACGGATTGGCGCTACGGACGAAGTCCTGATCGCTCCACGTGGTCAGCGGGAACCACCCGAGCACCCGGCGCAGGGTGGCCACCTGCGCGTCGTCGAGACGCCGTTGCCACGAGTCGGGCAGCTCGGACGCCACCCGCTTCACCATGAAGCCGGAGCCGGGGGTGTTGTGGTCCCGGAGGAATTCCTCACTGGCCTTTCCCCAGTGGAGCCCGAGGTCGGCGAAGAGCCGCCGGAACTCGGCGATCGGGTCGGCGCACAGCTGCTCGTGGGTGCGGACGTGCCAATCGGGATGCCGCGCCGAGGTGTCCTCGATCACGGCCAGCAGCAACCCGATCATCCAGCTCATCCGTTCGATGGGGTCGGCGCCGGGAAGGGGCACACCCCAGGGCTCGAGGTAGCGCGACCGGATGTCGGGGCGGTTCTCGAGGGTCGAGTACGCGCGAGTCCTTGAGATCGACCTCCATCCAGCTGGCCAGGACGTTGGCCGGATGCCGGAGCAGGAACAGGACGTCACACTCGAATTCGGACCCGATCCACTCCACGGCCAATTGGGCATGGATCGACTTGGCGACGACCCGCGGACCGGGCGCCCCGGCGTTCCTGGATCCGTGCGGGCTCGGGTCACGGGCCAGGGTGGACGCCAACCAGGTGAGGGGGTCGAGTCGCCCGTCGTAGATCCGATCCTCGGCGCCGGGACCGAGGAGATGTCTGGCCCACACCGACCGGCGTGACTCGTGGGCTCCGCCGAACGTCCAGGACCAGAGGTCCCGGTAAGCGGGAGCATCGTCGCCGGGACGGAGCACGGGGTACCGCCCCAGCTTCCGCTTGGCGTGGATGGCGGCCGGCCACTTGTCCTCGCTGTCCGGCTCGAGGACACTGACCGCGCCCTCGGCACTGCCCAGCGCCCGCATCGTCCAGCTCGTTCCCGAGCGCGGGACGCCGACGATCACGATCGGCCGGGAGGCAGTCATCAGCAGGTCGTCTCCCCCCGGTCCACCGCGGTCGCGCCGGCCAGCAGTGCCCGCATCATACGTGCGGGGAGCCCGGGATCCCGTCGTCGGGCGCCGATGGTTCCGGCCATGGCCCCGGCCACCAGCACCGAGAGAGCCACTGCCGCCGAGGCCGGCTGGCCGGAGTCGGCCACCGCCTGTTCCCGCACCCCGGTGCGCCCGCGTCCGAGCTGGGCCACCACCAGCTGGTGGTAGATGCGGCAGGCGGCCGGCATTGCCGCCGCGTGCTTGTCGAGGAAGCCCTGCCGGCCGAGCACCGGTCCGGAGCCCTCCCGGGTCACCCGGCCGCCACCGTGCTGGTGATACGAGTACAGGGCCAGTGGGATCGTGGCCATCGGCCGGGTCCGGGCGCACCGGAGCCAGAGGTCCCAGTCCTCGCACGAGGGGAGGCCGGGGTCGACGGCCAGGTCCTCGGGGAACATCGCCCGGCGGACGACGCCGAAGGGAATGGCGATGAGGTCGAACCACAGGAGATGCTCGGCTCCGAACCCCACCGGTCCCCGGAACAATGCCGTCCGGCCCGTCTCGTCGTGGACCACCTCGTGCCAGGAGGTGACCACCCCGACCTCGGCATCGGCATCGAAACGGCCGGTGACGGCCGACGCCGCCCCCGGCAGCCAGGTGTCGTCATCGTCACAGAACCCGAGCAGGTCGCCGCGCGCCGCGGCGATGCCCCGGTTGCGACTGCCCCCCGGCCCGATGGAGGTGGCATTGCGGAGGAGCTGGACCCGCGGATCATCGGCCATCCGCTCGGCGACCTCGGTGGTCCGGTCGGAGGAGGCGTCGTCCACGATCACCAGCTCCATCTCGGCTCCCTGCTGGGAGAGGACCGATTGCGCCGCCCGTTCCAACCGGTCGGGCCGGTTGTGGGTGGGCAGGACCACGCTCAGGAGATGGGCAGGCACGAAGGTCCCTTCCCGGAAGGGCCGCTGGCCCCGCTCCGGTGCGCCCCGTCGTCGAACACCCCCCTCACGGCTGCTCATGCTACCGAACGCGGGCGGCGGACAGTCCTGACGCCACATCGGGCCCGCGGGCATCGGGGGGTGGTCGGGAGCGAACTAGTGTTCACCGGCGTCGCCGTAGGCGGCGGGTCGTGCGTCCGAAGGGGATCGGCAGTGATACCGAGGGAGATCATCGAGCGGCTTCGCTGCCCGACCTGTGGTGCGCCGGTGGACGAAGCCGGCGGAAACGGGGAGGTGTGTTGCCCGGCCGGTCACCGGTTCGCTATGCACGACGGCTACCTCGACTGCTCCCAGGACGTGGAGGCCGGCGGGTCGACCGAGCGGACCTTCGCCAGCTTCGGATTCGAATGGAACAACTTCGATGACGTCCGCGACGAGGACCAGCGGTTCGCCGAGGTGTACTTCCGGGATCTCGATCTGGCCAGCCTGGAAGGGAAGGTCGGATTGGACGCCGGGTGCGGGAAGGGCCGTTACACCCGGTTCCTGGCCGAACACCTCGGTGCCACCGCCGCGCTCGATGGCTCGTCGGCGGTGGAGGCGGCGGCCCGCAACCTGGCCGGCATACCCTCGGTCCTGGTGGTCAAGTCGGATCTGCGCACCGCGCCCTTCGCCCCGGCCAGCTTCGATTTCATCTCGAGCCTGGGCGTCCTCCACCACCTCGACGATCCCCGCCAGGGGTTCGAACGCCTCCTCGCCCACCTCGCCCCGGGCGGCCGGGTACTCCTCTACCTCTACAGCCGACCCCCGACGTTCGGCCTCCGGGCCGTGGCCCTCCGAGCGGCCGCCGCTCTGCGAACGGGCACCGTGCGGCTGCCTCATCGGCTGTTGAAGCTGCTGAGCGTGCCCATCGCCGCCGGCCTGTACTGGGGGGTCGTCGTGCCCGGTGCCTACGGTGATCGGCGGGGTGTGGGCGGGTTGGCCGGCCTGCCCATGGACGCCTATCGGGGAAAGCCCTTCCGCAGCCTGGTGCTCGACACCTTCGACCGGTTGAGTGCCCCGGTCGAGCACCGCTACGTCTGGAAGGAGCTGGCCCCGTGGTTCAGCGAGACGGGGATGGAGGTCGACGCCGCCCGCGATGAGACGGGTTGGTTCATACTGGCCCGGAAACCGAACCCCTGACCGCGAGAACGAGGAGGGACGTGGAAGGAGACGAACGGCGGATCATGGCCGTGATCCTCACCCACAACGCTCCCCAATCACTGGAACGGTGCCTGCAGGCCATCGCCGGCCAGACCGTCCCGCCCGAGGCGGTCCTGGTGGTCGACAACGCCAGCCGACCGCCGGTGGCCAGCGAATCGCTGGACGCGGTCGGTTCGGCCGCCGTCGAACTGGTGCGCTCGGACGTCAACACCGGGCCCGCCGGCGGGTACTACCAGGGACTCGGGAGGTTCCTCGATTCGGGCTACGGCCATGCCTGGGTGCTCGACGACGACATGCGTCCCAACCCGTGGTGCCTCGAGCGGCTGTGGGCCGTGGCCGGCCAGGAGCCGGAGTCGGCGTTCGTCTTCCCGGTGTCGCGGGAGAACGGTGGTCCCTACGGGATCTGGCCGTCGTGGTGCGGGTTCCTGGTGTCCCGCGCCATCGTCGACGAGGTCGGCCTTCCGATGAAGGAGCTGTTCTGGTGGGCCGAGGACACCGAGTACCTGCAGTGGCGGATACCCGAGGCCGGCTATCCGCGCCAGGTGGTCAACGGGGCCCTCGTCGAGCACGACGCCATCCGCCAGGGTGACGGTGTCCCGCTGTGGAAGTACTACTACGAGGCCCGCAACATGCTCTATGTCAACCTCCATCTCAAACGGCGGCTCGGGCACTACCCGCGCAACCTCGCCAAGTTGACGGCCAGAGCCGTCCTGCGTGAGGAGCGCGGTCGGGTGGGCCGGCTCGGGGTCATCGCCCGCGGGCTGTTCGACGGGGCCACCGGCCGGCTCGGCATCCGCTATCCGATCGAGCCGATGCGCGAGCGGAACACCGGAGGCGACGGGGTCGAGGGCTGAAGCCGACCTCGGCGGGCGCGGTCTACCCGGCGGCCAGATGCGAGAAGTTGGGCCACAGGGTGAGGTCGATCTGGGGGTACCGTGCGGCCAGGGCGGTGACGTCGCGCTCGTAGCTCTCGACCAGGAGGTGCCTGAACCCGGCATCCACCGTGCGTTTCGTCCTGGTCCTGTTGACCGGCTCCCGGAGCTCGGACGGGCAGAAGCTGTCGTCCAGCCCGAGGAACCGATAGGTGGCGGCCAGGAGCTCGGCGGGGCGGCGGACGCAGGCCTCGTACTGCATGACCAGCATCTCCGACGGAGAGAACACCGCCTCCCACGGTTCGAGCTCGGCGGCGTAGAGACCGTGGACGAGGCCCCGGTAGCGGACGTTCCGGAGCCGTCGGCGCGGCATGCGCCGGGAGATGTCCGATTGGTAGCGATCGACCGGGTCGCGAAGCAGGACGAGGATCTTGGCGCCGGGGGCGGCGCGCCGCAGGATCGGTGGGAGCCGGTGGGAGAATATGTAGGAAGGTGTCCATTCACCGGTCTTGGTCCCGGGCGGCCGCGGGAACCACTGATGGTAGGCCTCCAGCACCTCGTCGGGGCAGTCCTCGCTCCGATGGTGCTCGAAGAAGATGCGGTTGAAGAACAGGAGCTCCTTCTTGATCGGTCCATGGATGTCGGGATGGGCCAGGATGAGGTTGAACCACCACGACGTCCCGCACTTCGACACCCCGACTCCGACGAAGTCGGGAGGGCCGACCGTCATCCCCGATGCCGGGGCCGGCGGCCGGGGGGCCTGCCCGTCCGCCCACGGGGGGTACCGGCCCATCCGGCGAAGCACCTGGGTCTGCACGGGCTGGGGGAGGAACCGGAACGCCGAGCGGGCGGTCGCCCCGGTGTTCATCGGATACTCACCCGCCGGACGGATCGCGTCGCCGGCCCTCGAGTGTGGTGGTCAGCGTGCGCAGAGGGCCGGTCACCCGCCAGCTGGTCGAGGCGCGCAGGCTGTCCAGGCCGGCCTTCGTGCTCTCCAGCTCCTTGCGGGCGATCCGCAACCGGTCCTTGGTGGCATCGAGCTCTCGCCTCGGCGCACTCAGTTCCCGGCGGAGCCGGAGGAGCGACGTGGTCCATGCCGATTCGGGCCCCAGCGGCTCGGGCAGGAACGGGCGGTGCCCGCCGGCGAACGCCGACAGGAGATCCATCAGCTGCTGCTGCTCGGGCAGGACGAGCGTGTCGGCGTCACCCGGCGTGGCCCCGGGATGGTGGTGCAACCCGCCCTCGATGACCGTGGCCGCGGCGGCGGCGTCCCATTCGGCGACGCCGCCCTCGAACTGCTCGAGGGAGCTGAGCCAGGTGGTCAACCCGTCGATCGACCGATCACGGTCGTTGACGACGGACTCGTAGTCGAGGACGTAGGTGTCGACACCGTGGAGGTCGGTGACGGCCCGCCGGTTGTACCGTTCCCAGAGGGCGACCCCATCGGCCAGGGGCAGGCTGTCCCGCTTCTTCAGGGAACGGGCCACGGCCATGGGAGAGCGCCACACCAGGACGGCGGCGATCGGGGCGGGCAGCACCTCCCGCCAGTAGGGGAGGAGGAGGCAGAGCCGCGGGTCCTTGTAGACGCTGGGGCCGGTCGCCGGGTAGGCGGCCGCCAACAACGGAGCGGGATCCGGCGCGCTCAGGACCTCCGGGCTCCGCTCCCAACCCGGATAGATGTCCGGGGGGGCATCCCAGGCTCCGTCCATCCGAACCAGGAGATCCTCATTGTGGAGGCCGAGCGAGAGGCTCTCCCAGTGTTCGGGGTTGCTCTCGGGCCAGTCCATCCGATCGTCGGCTTGGACCAGGTTGAGACCCACCGCCCCGAGGGCGCCGGTCACGGCCGACGTCCCGCTGCGGTGCATTCCGACCACCAGCACCCATGGTCCGGTCGGCCCGGTCACGGATGCCTCAACGGAGCCAACCGCGCAGCTTCCCGACGGACGCCGACAGACGTGGCGACTTGCTGATCTTCTTCAGCACGACCCGCCTGCCGCGCCACATCAACCCGGACTGGAGCTGCTTGGCGGCCCGGCGGTTGACCTCGCTGGAGAGGAGGCCGACCGAGGCCAGGTAGGCACGGACGGCACGGTTGTCGTTCGGCTCGGCGTCCAGGTCCGGGTCGCCCTCGGGCTCGGCCATCGCCTCCAGGTAGGTGGTGGGCGGGGCGCTGACCGGGAAGGGGGCCAGGGTCCAGACGAACTGTTGGGTGGCGGCGTGCGGGTTGTACGACTCGGCCAGGGCACGAAGAGCGCCGATCATCTCGACCGGGAGTCCGTCGTTGAGCCCGACGTCGTACTGATCGGTGCGAACGCTGACGAAGTCGTTGCGGGCCACCACCCGCCACCCGCACCGCTCGAACATCCGCTGCAGAGTCTTCTCGGTGAAGAAGCGCAGATGGGTACTGTCGAGGAGACCGGTGTCGGACAAGGTCCAGCGCCCGCACAGCAGACGCAGCCCCAGGTCGAAGTGGGCCACGTTGGGCACGGACACCACCAGGCGCGGTTCCCCGTGCTTCAGCGACCAGGCCGACAGCGGGGCCAGGAGCTCGTGAGGCTGGGTGAGGTGCTCGATGACGTCGAGGAGTGTCATCGCCCCTACGTGCCCGAGGTCGTCGAGCACGGTCTGGACGGCGTCGAAATCGGACAGGTCGCACCGGGTGGCTTCGATGCCGGCCTCGTGCATGAGGTCGACCGCCACCGGATGGATCTCGAGCCCGTGATAGTTGATACCGGCCATGCGCAGGGGATGACTGACCACGGCGGTGCCGGCCCCGAGGTCGACGACGGTGCTCCGCCTGCTGAGGTTGAGGTCGCCGATGAGACCGGCGGCGTTGGCCACCGCGCTCTCGTGTTCGAACGGATAGACGTAGTCGAAGTCCGAGGCCCTGGTCTGGCCGTCGGGCGAGACCACTCGCAGCTCCCCGGGCTTGCCGGCCGTGGCCCGGGGCGGATCCACCAGCACCGCCTTGGTCGCCTCGAGGTAGGCCCGCCCGTAGCGCTGGTCGGGCTCGAGGTGGTTGCCCTCCGCCCACTCGTTCCAGGCCACGATGAACAGGTAGTTCTCTTCCTCGCGCACATCGCTCACCGATTCGACGGTCAGACGCAACCAGCGCTCGTAGGCCTCGGGGGTCGATCCGGTGAAGATGGTGGCCCCGTGTGGCCGTCGAGCGGTGTTGTCCCAGCCCACCATCACCGAGGGGAACCGCTTCCAGGCGGGCGGCAACCGCTGCAGGGAGGCCTCGTACGCCGAGCGGTAGTCGAGGATCCGGTGGCCATGGACGCCTTCGAACGGGGCGAAGACCCGGTCGCCGCTCAGAGGCATGAACCCGACCGAGGCATCCAGGCCGAAGGCCTGGGGACCGCCGGGCGGAGGTCCCCAGCTCTCCACCCAGCAGAGGTAGAGGTCGGGGAACCCGAGCCGCTGGGCCTCGGTGCGCCAGATCTCCGCCGTCCGCCTGGGGTCGGGGAGCTGCCCGGGCCGGTAGATCAGCATGAGGGGCCGGCCGTCGATTTTGATGTAGCGGTCGTCGGCGAATGCGGTGGCCAGCCACCGGATATGGGCCAGGTCGTCCGCGTCGCTGAACTCCTGGCCCATGAGGACCTGGCCCGTCTGCGCGTCCCAGTTCCGGGTCCACTCCTCGTTGGCCCAGCAGAAGGCGATGGGGAAGTCCGGCGATCCCGAGGCCAGGACCTCGTCGATCGGCCGCTCGAGGAGGCGCTTCCCGTGGAACCAGTAGTGGTAGTAGACGAACCCGGAGATGCCGTAGGCGGCGGCCAGCGCGGCCTGGGCCTCGCGCACTTCGGGGATGCGCAGGTCGTAATACCCGAACTCACCGGGGACATGGGGCTGGTAGTGGCCGGGGAAGAAAGGCCGCGCTTTGGTGACGTTGGTCCACTCGGTGAAGCCGGTGCCCCACCATTCGTCGTTCTCGGGAATCGGATGGAACTGGGGGAGATAGAAGGCGAGGGCGCGCGGTCTCGTTCCCCCCGGGTCGCCGGACCCCCCCTTCGGTGCCATTCGCCAATCATACGACCGAATCCACCGGTGTTTCAGCCGAATTTCGAGGTGGAGGCGTCGGCTTTGACGCCCCCGCCTACGAGGTCAGGGCCGGTGGCCTTGGGCCAGGACGGTGTCGACCACCTGTGCCAACTGACCCGCCGACAGGGCCGATCCGGACGGGAGGCAGAGCCCTCGATCGAAGATGCGCGCGCGCACGCCGCACCCCCGACGGTGGGAACGCCGGCAAAGACCGGTTGGAGATGGAGCGGCTTCCAGGTCGGGCGCGATTCGATGTCCACCGACTCGAGGGCCAGCCGGATCTGCTCTCGGTCGGCGCCGAATTCCGCCGGATCGACCAGGATGCAGGTGAGCCACCAGTTCGGCTCACCGTAGTCGGCGATCGGCATCAGCTGGATGCCCGCCACCCCCTCGAACGCCGAACGGTAGGACTCGTTGATCCTGCGTCGCCGCTCGATCCGGCTGTCGAGGCCGCCGAGCTGGGCCCGTCCCAGGGCGGCCAGCAGATTGCTCAGCCGGTAGTTGTACCCGAGGACGGAATGCTCGTAGTGGGGGAAGGGGTCGCGGGCCTGGGTGGCCAGAAAGCGGGCCCGGTCGATCAGCTCGGCCGAGTCGGAGACCAACATGCCCCCGCCACTGGTGGTGATGATCTTGTTCCCGTTGAAGGAGAAGACCCCGGCGCGGCCGAATGATCCGGCCTGGCGGCCGCGGTAGGACGCGCCCAGGGCTTCGGCGGCATCCTCGATCAACGGGATCCCGTACCGGTCGCCCAGCGCGGTGAGGGTGTCGTAGTCGGCGGTCTGACCGTAAAGGTCGACCGTGACCACGGCGGCCGGAAGCCGGTCCTGTTCGGCCCGGGCGGCCAACTCCTGCGCCACCAGCTCCGGATCGATGTTCCAGTTCGCCGACGAGCAGTCCACGAACACGGGGTGGGCGCCGAGGTAGGTGACGGCCGCCGCCGTGGCCACGAAGGTGAACGACGGGATGAGCACCTCGTCGCCCGGTCCGACGCCCACCAGCTGCAGGCCGAGGTGGAGGGCGGCCGTTCCGCTGGTGAGGGCCACGGCGTGGTCCACCCCCACCCGGTCGGCCAGCTCCCGCTCGAAGGCGTCGATGTCGGGTCCCACCGGTGCGATCCAGTTGGAGTCGAAGGCCTCGAGAAGCATGCGCCGCTCCTCGGCGCCGACTTCGGGTGGTGAGAGGTAGATCCTGGTCATGTCCGGCTCTCCTGATCAGGGGTGAGGGCACCCGTGAGCATGGCCGCCGTCACGAGCAGGACGGCGGCGACGATGTCGACGACCAACGCCGCCGCCATCGACCCCAGATGCACGGCCACGACGGCGCCGACCACCAGCACCGCCTCCATCCCGACATAGGCGAGGCTGGCGGCCGACCGGTTCCAGCCCCGATCCACCAGGCGGTCATAGGGATGGCCGCGGTCGCCGGCCATGAGGGAGGAGTGGCCGCGCCATCGCCGGGCGGCGGCGAAGGCCAACTCGGCCACCGGGATGGCCACGACGGCCAGTGCCGCCGTCCCCACCGGTACGGCCACACCGGGCGCCCACGATCCGGCCAGCAGCACGGTGAGCCCGGTACCCAGCAGGTAGGAGCCTCCGTCGCCCAGGTAGATGCGGGCCGGCGGCCGGTTGTAGGCCAGGAACCCGACCAGTGCCGCCCCGAGGGCGATGGCCAGCTGGCGGGCCGAACCGTGGAGCATGAGGGCGAAGCCGATGGCGGCCACCGCGGCCACCCCGGCGGCCAGCATGTCGAGCCCGTCGATCAGGTTCACGCCGTTGATGACCAGGATGGTGACCGTCGGCAAGCAGGAGCGCGGCAGCCACGGCCGGGAGATGGACCGGGCAGGTGACCACGACGGCGACACCGACGGCGGCCTGGCCGACCAGGCGAACCGTCGCCGGCAGATCGAACCGGTCGTCGGCCACCCCCAGGACGAGGGCGGCGGCCAGGGGCACGATCACGGTCGGCCGGCCCGCCGCCACGCCGACGGCGGCTCCGGCGAGCACCGCCACGCCGCCCAGGTAGGGGACGGGCTTGGTCTGCGGCTTGAGGGCCCCGGGTCGGTCGACGATCCCCGTACGCCTGGCCACCACGATCATCAGGGGCGTGACCACCAGCGTGACCACCAGGGCGACGGCGGCGATCAGGGGACCGCTCACCGCGGACCGGCGTCGGCCGGCGGCGGACCGGATCGACGGTCCCACTGCATGAGCAGGGACTCGGTGCCGGCATGGAGCTCGAAGCGTTCCACGGTCACGAACCCGGCCCGCTCGTAGAGGGCGACGGCGCCGCGGTTGTCCGCCCCGACCACCACATGGGCGGCGTCCTGGCCACGGGCCTCGGCCTCGTCGAGGAACGCCCCCACCAGCATGCGCCCGACCCCGCGGCCCTGCCAGGCCGGGTCGACGGCCACGGCCAGGAGCTCGGGACCGCGCCCCACCCCGGTGCCCGATGTGGCGTGCCCAAGGGTGTCCAGGACCCGGCGCCATCCCAGGACGAGGGGTCCGGCCGCCTGTACGGCGGCCGGGACCCCGTCGTGCCAGACAAAGCTCCGGTACAGGGCGCCCACGTCGGTCGAGCCGGCGATGAAGCCGGCGGTCGTCCCCCGGCCGGCTGCGATGAGCAGGAAGGAGTGGGGTGAGCGGTTGATGCGGCGATAGAGGCGACGCAGGAAACCGGGCCCGAGGACGGAGAGGAACCCCTGGCTGATCTGGCCGGCGTGGAGGGCGGCGCAGGCAGGCGCATCGGCGTCGGTGGCCGGTCGGACCTCCACCCCGGGGTCGCGGTGGCGGGGACCGGGAAGGGCTTCCGACGGCGGGGGGGCAGGGACGCCCGAGCCCGGCGGCGGCGTCCGGCGTCCTTGTCCATTGGGCCCCATGGTCGTCTCCCGTGACCCCACCACGCAGGCCAGGATCATGCGCGGCCCGTCGCCACACCTCGCAATTGAGTCTACGACCTGTACCAATGTGCAGGCGATCGACTAGATTGGCAAACCATGGATAGGGGTTGGGGCACGGGCGGTTCAGGTCAGTACCAGCTGTCCCAGCTCCAGAACATCGAAGCGCAGTCGATCCACATCATCCGGGAGGTCGCGGCCGAGTTCGAGCGGCCGGTGCTGCTGTTTTCGGGCGGCAAGGACTCGGTGGTGATGCTCCGGCTGGCTCAAAAGGCCTTCTGGCCAGGCCGGATACCGTTCCCGGTGATGCATATCGACACGGGCCACAATTTCCCCGAGGTGCTCGAATTCCGGGACCGTTCCGTGGCTGAGCTGGGCGCCACCCTGATGGTGGCCTCGGTGCAGGAGTCGATCGATGCGGGCCGGGTGACCGAGGAGGCCGGACCGGATCCGTCCCGCAACCGGCTCCAGACCAGGACCCTCTTGGACGCCATCACCGAGCACAAATTCGACGCCGTCTTCGGCGGGGCCCGCAGGGACGAGGAGAAGGCCAGGGCCAAGGAGCGGGTCTTCTCGTTCCGTGACGAGTTCGGGCAGTGGGACCCGAAGAACCAACGACCCGAGCTGTGGTCGCTGTTCAACGGACGGCACCGGGCCGGCGAGCACATCCGGGTGTTCCCCCTGTCGGACTGGACCGAGCTCGACATCTGGCAGTACGTCGCCGACGAGGACATCGACCTCCCTTCCATCTACTACTCCCACCGACGGCAGGTGTTCCGTCGTGACGGGATGCTCCTGGCCATCGGACCCCACGTGACCCCTCGGGAGGACGAAGAGGTGTTCGAGGCCACCGTCCGCTACCGGACCGTGGGCGACATGACCTGTACCGGCGCGGTGGAGTCCTCCGCGGCGTCGGCCGACGAGATCGTCGTCGAGGTGGCGGCATCACGCCTGACCGAGCGGGGTGCCACCCGGGCTGACGATCGGGTCAGTGAGGCGGCCATGGAAGACCGCAAACGGGAGGGCTACTTCTAGTGGAGCTCCTACGCCTGGCCACGGCCGGCTCGGTGGACGACGGCAAGAGCACGCTCATCGGGCGGATGCTCTACGACTCCAAGGCCATCTTCGAAGACCAGCTCGAATCGGTCGAGCGGGTGAGCCGCCAGCGCGGCGACGAGTACACCGACCTGGCCCTGCTGACCGACGGCCTCAAGGCCGAACGCGAGCAGGGGATCACCATCGACGTCGCCTACCGCTACTTCGCCACCCCGGCCCGCAAATTCATCATCGCCGACACGCCCGGGCACATTCAGTACACCCGCAACATGGTCACCGGGAACTCGACGGCCGACCTCACCATCGTCCTCGTCGACGCCCGGAAGGGGATCGTCGAACAGACCCGACGGCATGCATTCCTGGCTTCGCTCCTCCGGGTTCCGCACCTACTGCTGTGCGTCAACAAGATGGATCTGGTCGACTACGACCAGGCCGTCTTCGATTCGATCCGCGAGGAGTTCGCCGCCTTCGCCAGCCGCCTCGAGGTCGCCGACCTGAGCTTCATCCCCATCTCGGCACTCAAGGGCGACAACGTCGTCCAGCGCTCGGCGAACATGCCCTGGTACGAGGGAGCATCGCTGCTCCACCACCTGGAGCAGGTCTACATCTCGTCCGATCGCAATCTGATCGACCCGCGGCTGCCCGTCCAGTGGGTGGTGCGTCCTCAGGCCACCAGCCAGCCCGACTATCGGGGCTACTCCGGCCAGGTCGTGGGCGGGGTGTTCCGGCCCGGGGACGAGGTCATGGTCCTCCCGTCGGGGCTCACCACCACCGTGGCCGGGATCGACAGCTTCGACGGGGAGCTCGACGAGGCCTATCCGCCCATGTCGGTGACCGTCCGGCTGAACGACCATCTCGATGTTTCGCGGGGCGACCTCATCTGCCGCCCCCACAATCAGCCGACCGTCGGCCAGGACCTCGACGCCATGGTGTGCTGGATGCACGAACGGCCGGTGGCGCCCGGGGATTTCCTGGCCCTCAAGCACACCACCCGGTGGGTCAGGGCGGTGGTGAAGGACATCCACTACCGGCTCGATGTCAACACCCTCCACCGAGACGAGTCGACGTCGTCGCTCGGTCTCAACGATGTCGGGCGGTTGAGCCTGAGGGTCACCCAGCCGCTCTTCTACGACAGCTACCGTCGCAATCGGCAGACAGGATCGTTCATCCTGGCGGCCGAGGACAACAATGTGACCGTGGGTGCCGGCATGCTGCTCGGCCCTGACTGAGGGTGGCGATCGGGCAAATGACCTCTTCGAACGTGACGTGGCACGAGGGGCAGGTCGCTCCGGATGAACGATCGGAGATCCTCCGGTCCCGGGGTGCGACCTTGTGGGTGACCGGCCTGTCCGGCTCGGGCAAGTCCACCTTGGCCTCCGCCGTCGAGAAGCGGCTCGTCCTCGACGGCCGGGGTGCCTATCTGCTCGACGGCGACAACCTCCGCACCGGGCTCAATTCCGACCTCGGCTTCACCCGGGAGGCCCGCCAGGAGAATGCCCGGCGGACCGCCGAGGTGGCCTGTCTGTTCGCCGACGCCGGCCTGGTGGCCATCGTCGCCCTCATCAGCCCCTATGCGGCATCCCGCGAATTTGCCCGCCGGGTCCACCGGCAGGCCGGATTGGCGTTCGCGGAGATCTACATGGAGGCCTCGGTCGACCTGTGCGCCACCCGGGACGCCAAGGGTCTGTACGCCCGGGTAACGACGGGCAGCATCAGTTCGTTTACGGGAGTGGACGATCCTTACGAAGTGCCGGATGCCCCCGACCTGATCATCGAGCCCCGGACCTCCGTCGACGAGGCGGTGGACGCGGTGGTGGCCACGCTCGATCGGGTGGAGGGCGCTGCTTCGCGCGTCCAGCGATCGGGGAACTGAGCTTCCTCGTTCCGGTCCTCCAGCCGGGCCCGACCGCTGAGAGTAGCCGTGCCCTTTCTCCCTGTTGTCGGACAGGTAGAAACGCAAACCGACGTGTACCATAACGCGGGCGGCGCATCATCGAACTGCGGCGGTGCGCTCACAGACTGGGACGAAATCAAAAGCGGTGAGCCTTCGCCGACACAGCAGTTGTCGAACGGGGGCGAGTCGTCAACTAAGGGCCGCGACGAATGCAGACTCGAGGTAGGAGAGTCAATCGATGGCTGGCGGCGGTCGCCGCTGCTTTGATCGCGCTCGGGTCGACCTTTGTCATCGTCGGTACGGCTTCGGCCTCGGCCCCGGTCGGCCACTTCCCCGTCATCAAGTTCTGGCCCAACTACAACGTCGTGACCATGACCGTCCCCTTGCGGGTGTGGTGCCCGAAGCAGAAGCCGTTCTGCGAATGGCAGCTCTACGTCAATGAGCCTGACATCCCCAGTCAGAAGCTCGTCGGTACGGCCACGGGTACCTCGGGCATCCTCACCGTGAATTATCCGAAGCACTTCTGCGGGGTCATCCAGGCCGACGCCCTCGTCGGGCCCGCACCGTGGCTGTTCCAGTTCGGCCACAAACGGACGATCCATACCGGGCGCAACTGCGATCCGAACACCACCACGACGACCAAGCCGCCCCACACCACGACGACCACCGGGGCGCCGAACACCACCACCACGACGACCAAGCCGCCCCATACCACCACGACCACCAAGCCTCCGACCACGACCACCAAGGCGCCCCACACGCCGACCACCGAGACCCCGACATCCGAGCTCCCGTTCACGTCCACCTCGGCCGCCGCGGTGGTGGCGGCGGCGAGCGCCTCGACCACGTCCACGGTGGCCGTCGCCCAATTGCCGTTCACCGGCGCCGACATACGACCGGTTGCCTTTGTCGGCGTGGTCCTGATCATGCTCGGCTTCTATATTCTGACGACGCTCGAGCAGCGGCGACGAGCGCTGCGACGGATGGCCTATTCGATGCGGTCGAGCTCGGCCGCGGGAATGGCCACCCGCACCACTCGGTGGTTCCTGGGCGACTGAACCCGGGCCGGCGCCACTCCTGTGGAGCGGCCGGCCGAGGTCCGAAGAGGTCGGGAAGGCGCTGCGACCCCGTGGCGGGGTCGACATCAGGAGAGGGGTGGGGCAGTATGGCGCCGGGCGGGCGTTCGCCCGGCTCTCGGATGAATGCAGGGGTGGTCGATGAAGCTCGAGGTCCCAGTCCACGGAGCGGCCGAACCCCCGCTCTTCCGCAGCCGGTTCGGAGGCCTGTGGGTCGATCGGCGGGACGCTCACGACGTGCTCGCCGAGCGCCTGGCCCGGGGTCTGGTCGACGAGGGCGATGCCGCGCTGCTCGCTCAGTACATCGACGAGGGATTCGTCGTACTTCCGGATGCGGTCGACGACGCCGTCATCGACGACTACCTCGAGTTCTTCGAGCGGTCCTGGGACGAGGCCCCCCCGAAGATCTGCGCGTACTACCAGGGCAAGGTGCACCGGGTGTCACGCGAGCTCTACGACGAGGTGGCCAAGGTGAGCTGCCTGCACTGGTACTACCCGCGGGCGGCGGAGATCATCTTCCCGCCCGCCGTCCTCCGCTTCCTCACCCAGATCTACGACCGCCCACCGGTCGCGTTCCAGTCGATGTCGATGCGCAAGGGCTCGCAGGAACCCCTCCACATCGATACGGGTCCGCTCACCCTGACCGAGCCGATGTCGATGGCGGCCTCGTGGGTGGCGCTCGAGGACGTGCAGCCCCATTCGGGCGAGTTCCAGTTCGTGCCCGGGAGCCACCGGGTTCCCGAGCTCCTCCACCACGGCGTCACCAAGGGGCACAACGGCGACATGGAGGCCTACGGGCGGATCCTGGCCCGGATACGCGAGGAATGCGACGAGCGGGGGCTGAAGACCGAGTACTTCATGGCCAAGAAAGGCGATGCTCTCATCTGGCACGCCGACCTCATGCACGGTGGGGCCATGATCGAGGACCCGGCGCGTACCCGGATGAGCTTCATCGCCCATTTCATGCCCCTCGGGGTGATGCCGACCTTCTACGACTTCTCCGGCGTCAACGCCGTCCCCTATCCGAACGGCGGGTACTGCCTGGACGACTTCCGCAAGACGGCCAGGACCGGGTCGAACGGAGCCACCTCGTCCAAACGGATGAAGGACCACGTCCCCCTCCGGATTCGTGCGCTGGCCCGAAGGCAGATGGACCGGATCGCCTCGCCGGAAAGCTAGGGCCGTCGGGGACCGAACCGCGGACCTCGTTCAGTGGGCCGCCGGCTTCTCCGGGTGATGGGTCTCGGCCCTTGCGTACCGCTCGTATCCTCGCTGGACCACGACCGGTGGGAGCAGGCTCAGCGCCCGCTCCTTCCAGGAGGTGGCACCTTTGGCCCGCCAGTCATCGACGGCAGTGGCAAACCGTCGCCAGCGATCGGGGTCGACTGCCGGACCGCCCGCCAACCCGACCACCGTGTGAGGGAAGAGCTTGAGTCCGACTTCGCCGGAGTGGGATCGGCCGAATTCATCGAGGAGGGCAGTGATGCCTTGGGCGGTGAAACGCCAGTAGTCGGCCGGAAATTGATGGATCGGAAAGAAGAAATGCGACGTCAGGAGGAGGACCCCGTCCTCCTTCAGGCAACGGTGCAATTCGGCCAGGGCCAACCTCGGATTCTGCACGTGCTCGATGGTGTCGATGAGCAGCGCGGTACCGATGGACCGATCACGGATGCCCAAGCTGTGGAGATCGTGAAGCTGATCGACACCGAGCCCCGGACTCATATCACTCCCACTGAAGGCGCGGCCTGGAAACAACGAACGTATGGCGGGCAGGTGGGCTTGGCTGGCGACCCGCGCCGCTCCAAACTCGAGGATCGGCTGTGGCAACTCGTCTGCATCGCGGAGCCGCTCGAGCAGATCGTAGACGATTGTCCTCACTCTGCATGTCTATCAGAGAGCCATCTGAACAGTCCTGCTGTGCGGCGCGATCAGTGGTCGGAGTGGGTAGCGATAACGTTGGGACGGCCCATCCAGAAAGAAGAATCTCAGAAGTGACTGTGACCGCGACACTCGAATCGGATGCGCCGGTGGTCGGTGTCGAGCCGGACACCTCTCACGCCGATCGTCGGAGATTCACGATTGCCGTGGCCGTCGGAGGAGTCGTCGTCGCGGTCCCGTACCTTTGGATTCTGACCGACCTCTGGAATCGATCTCCCAGCCTCCTCCGGACCGTTCTGGCCAACCACTCGTTGAGCAATTTCTACGATCTGCAGGCCCGTGCGATGTTCGCCGGCCACCTGTATGTGACCAACGGGTCCTTCGGGCAGGAGACCTTCATTCACGACGGGCACCACTACACCTACTTCGGGCTGTTCCCCTCGTTGTTGCGTATGCCGATCCTCCTGTTCACCCACAGTCTGGACGGGCGACTCACCGCACCGTCGATACTGTTGTCCTGGGTGGTCACCGGGGTCTTCAGCGCATTGCTGTTGTGGCGGGTACGCCTGCTGGTCAGAGGCCCGGTGGCCCTGGGGTGGGCGGAAGCGACCACCTACGGCGTACTGGTCGCCACCATCCTGGGTGGATCGGTCCTGGTCTATCTGGCCGCGAGCCCCTGGGTGTACTCGGAGGACATTGCCTGGAGCGTGGCCCTCACCATCGGGAGCCTCTTCGCTCTGCTCGGCATCTTGGAGGCACCCTCGTGGAAACGGGTGGTGTTGGCCGGCGCCCTGATTCTGGCCGCCAGTTTGACCCGGGGGAGCAGCGGCTACGGCTGCGTCATCGGCGCGCTCTTGGCGTCGGCCTGGTTCGCCTCCGGCCGCGGCGAGCACGCCAACCGGCGGTGGTGGTGGCCCGTCCTGCTCGCCGGCATCGTTCCGCTGGTGTTCGCATCTGCGGTCAGCTGGGCGAAGTTCGGCATCCCCTACGGTTATCCGCTGCACGACCAGGTCTACTTCAACCGGTTCCTGAAACACATCAAGGGCTCCTACTTCAGCGCTCGTTACCTGCCGACCACGATCGCCACCTACCTGGGATTCCACGGGCTGAACCTCAGTCCGGTCTTCCCATTCGTCACCCTCCCGACCTATCCGGCCCGGGCGGTGGGCAACGTACCTCTCTTCGGGACCCAGGAAGTCAGCAGTGTGCCCGAATCGATGCCGCTCCTCTTCCTGCTCACCATCGTGGGTTTGATCGCGGCATTGCGACGGCGGGCGGTCCTGAGGGCGCGGATCACGGTCATCCCTCTGATCGCGGCAGCCGCGCCCTGCGCCGCCATTCTGATCTTTGGCTTTCTGGACAATCGGTTCCTGGGCGATTTCGTCCCCTTCCTGGTGCTCGGAAGCGCAGTCGGGGCGGTCGACCTCTGGCGCAGACTGGATGGGGCCCGGTCGGCGACCCGACGGATCGCAGTGGGACTCATCGCCGCCCTCGGCCTCTTCGGAATCGTCGCCAACATGGGCATCGCCAGCACGCCGACCGGTTGGTGGACGAGCAAACAGGCCCTTGGTTTCGTCAAGTTCCAAAAGTCCGTCGGCGGTCTGACCGGTCATCCATTGGCCGGGTATGTGTCCCGGGGCGGGAAGTTGCCCAAATCGGCGCCGAACGGCCACCTGTTCATCCTGGGAGACTGCACCGGGCTCTACATCTATACCCCCAACGGCATCCGGGGCTGGTTGAATCTGGAAAAGGCGGGCTCCGCCACCCGGGCCGTGGATGTCACGATCCACGGATCCGCTGCGGCGATCGGAAGGCGTTTCAACGTGTTCACCGTGGGATCCCATCGTGCGAGCACGGTGTCCGTCATGCGGGTGGGCGCCGATCACGTCCGATTCGTCCTGACGACCGCGGGCACCACCGCCATCAGCGCGCCGACCAGGATGGAGCCGAACCGGAGCTACCGGGTAGTGCTGAAGTCGGCCCACGGCGCCTTGTCCGTGTCATCGCGCCAGCACACCATTGTCGTCGGAAGCCCGGTCTTGGCCACGGGCCGGCTCTCCTCGGCGGCGTCGGCCGGCACGTCCGGCCCTTCGCCGGTGAGCGTGCACGTGGTGGGAACCGCCAAGGGGACCACCTCCGTCTGCCGGGGCCTGATATCCGGGAGTTGAGCGGCGGATACTTCCAGTTGCGACGTTCGGTGACGGGCGGGGAAGCCGACTACACCCTCCGGCGCCGAACGAAGCCGACGACGGCGGCCAGGACCAGACCACCCACGGCCAGCACGGCGAGCACGATTCCCTCGGTGAAGGAAGCGGGCCAGTAGTTCAGCTCGATGAGATGGCGTCCCGGTGGAATCACCGCCTGCAACATGATCAGGGAGTACTGCCGCAGCGGTAGGGGCCGGCCGTCGATCGTCGCATGCCATCCGGGGACATTGGTGAGGTGGAGGCGAAGGACTTGTTCCCCACTCGACTGGGTGGTCAGCCGCCACGATGCTGGATTCGGGTGTGACACCGGTACCGGTGTACCGATGGCGGTGTCCGGCGGCAGTTGGTCGGCGTGCGGTCATCGGTACGAGGTTGGCCGACGAGGCCCCTGGGATGCGGTAGAGCTCTTCACCGCCGATCTCCTTGTCGAACACCCCGCCGTAGGGACCGCGATCACCGTGCGGTTCGAGGACGAAGCTCACCCCGTAGATGCGGGCGATCACCGCCGAGGTCACGCCGGGACAGTAGTGGGACAGAGACGGCTGGCCCGGCTCCTTCCCCGTACTCTCCTTCCACGCCACGTAGTAGGTGCGGGGGACGACCGGGTCGTAGACGGCCAACTCATGGACTCCGTAGACGATGTTGTCGTTCACCGGGATTCCCAGGCCTGGGGGAAACAGGCACTGCGGGGTCCCGAGCCCGACGAGGGAGGAGCCCACTGCTTGCTTGAGGGCAACGGAGGCCGGGGTGGGGGTGAAGGGCGCGGTGGTGGAGGTCCACAGGCCCATGCCACTGAGGATGAGGAAGATCGTCTCGGTTCCGACCAGCACCAGCCCGGTCCACAGTCTCAGGCCATAGCGACCCGCCGAATTGTCGGCTCGGTCGGCGCCGGCCTCCGCATGGCCGAGCCGCCACTTGAAATGACCGGCAATCACATCGATGGCCACGACGGCCAGACCGGCGACGACTCCGATCAGCAACCATTTGAGGCCCCGGTTCCGGATGGCGTGTTGCACACCCGAGAGGTTGTGCCCGTCGGTGAGCCAGAAGGCGACCAGGGCAACTCCGGCCGCGCCGAAGGCCGCGCCGATGAACCTCAGCACCGCCTTGTTGCCCGGGGACCGCATGAAGACATGCAGTCCGACTCCGGAGAGCATGGCGATGGTGAAGGTGAAGAAATTCAACGCCCGGGGGAGGCGAACGGCGTGGAGCCCGGGAAATGCGTTGACGACGATGATGGCCGCGGGTACGAAGACGAGCACGGCGGTGACAAGCAGGACGCCGCCCAGCGCCATGACCTCCGGTTGGCGGTAGCGGAAGACCAGACCGGCCAGGGCCAACACGATGGCGATGACACCGATGTACTTGTACTCGTGGATGGCCGGCGCGCCGATGAGCCACGGGAAGGTCGTGCGGAACAGATACTTGACCGAAAGGGCGCTCTGGGCGTTGAGGGCGCTTCCGCCCGTGTTCCGGATGGATCCGGACACGACCTGCAGACCGGGTAGGAGGAGGGGGGCGCCGAGGAACGTACCCGTGGCCAGGGCGATGACCAGGTTCCGGAACGGTCGCCAGACCTGGGCGAAGCCACCGGTCTCCTTCACCCGGAGGGCCAGCAGGACCAGGGCGAAGACGGCCAGGGCGATGACCAGCAGGACCAGGGTGTCCGGCTCGCCGGCGAAGATGGCAAACGCGAACGCCACCGCGAAGAAGGCGATGTCTCGAAGCTGATGGCGACCGCGGACGATCAGGACGATCGCCGCGAACAGCCACCCGGTCCACGACACCACCGATGCGATCGGCCAACCGAGCCAGACGAAGAACGGCCCGCTGAGTTCGAAGACAGTTCCCGCCAGCGCACAGGCGAGGACGCTGAGCTTGAGCAACCGGCCCAAGAAGTAGGCGCCGGTGCCGGTGATCACGAGGGTCAGGAGTACCTGGACGGTGTACATGAACCGGACGGGGAAGAGGTAGCCGATCAGGTTCGGGAGGCTGAACGTGGCTGACTGCCAGTTGAAGGCCAACGGCATGCCGAGGGCGCTGTAGGGATTCCACAGGGGCAACTGCCCGTGGTGGACCTGGGTCCAGGCCAGGGTCGTCCACGGGATCATCTCGTTGATCTGATCCCCGGCGAATCCGTTGTGCAGCAGGACTCCGGGTTGCTGGAGGAGCCCGTAGTGGGAGAGCCAGTCGTACTCGCCGAGGGAGAGCCCGTGACGAAGGGCCGGGACCATCACCCCGATCGCCGCCGCCACCACCCAACCGACCCCGATCAGGTCGCGCACCCAGGCGCGTGTCGGGCGGCCATCGGCCACGGTCGGCGACACGTCTTCAGCCGCAGGGGCAAGGTCGTGTTGAGCTGGCAAGCAGCTCACATTAGATCATTTGTCCAGAAGCAAGGACGGCAACAATGACCCCATTTCGGCTCCGATCCGATCAATTCGGTCTCCGGAAGAGGCGGCCGCATTCGTCGCATCTGCGCCAAATAGCCCCATCGATAGATCTCAAATCTCACGCTGTGCGGTATCCCCGAGAAACGAACGCCGAGCGTGCCGAATGATCCGCTGATAGTAGTTGGATCGGGGGGTGGAGGCGGGTCCGATTACTCTGGAAAACCCGGGCAACCGTCCCATTTTTTGCTACAGTCACCCCCATGAAATGGCTCGGTGTGATCCTGCTGGTGATTGTCGGAATACTTGCCGCGCTGGTGGCGGTTGAATACCTGACGGTGTCGATCCACGCAGTTCCGAGTTTCATGGGCCGTCATCGCCGGCAGGGGCCACTACCGCAAGCGAGGCGCCGTCGCCGCCCTCATTGCTCTGATCGCCTTCGTGGCCGCCGGCTACCTCATCTTCCGTATGCGGCGAGCGGACAAGGCGGCACTGGCCGTCGCCGCTCCCGCCGGACCGGACGCCGTCACTCCGGCCGCACCGGCTCCCGAGCTGCCGACGGAGTCTCCGGCGCAGCCCGCACAGCAGCCGGTGGCCGAGCAGCCGGTCGCCCCCGAGCAGCCCAGCGGGGAGTAACCCACTCCACTTCGCCCTCACCCGGCCCCCTCAGGAACGGCTGCGCCGTGCTGACGACAGGAACCGCCGGGCACGGTCGATGGGGCGATCCGATCGAGGCCCGCGCTGGGCGGTGGCCCCGGCTACCTCCTCGTCCATGAGGTCAAGCCACTCCTGATAGGTCGATTCGGGGAATCCGCCGGCCCACGCCTCTTCGATGGCGTCGTTGGCCATGCGGATCCGCCCGTCCACCGCCGGGACTCCCGTCAGGAGGAGCAGCCCGTTTCGATCGACCCGCTGGTGATAGTGGATGATCGACGGCTCGGCGGCGCCGGCCGGGATGCGGTCGGGATCGTGGATCGGGGTATTCCAGCGGACCTCCAGCGGCGTCGACCCGGTTCCGGTGTCCGCCAGGGCCATGGCCATCGCCACTTGATCGATGTAGACGGTCCATTGCTGGAAGAGGTCCAAGCGGTCGAGGAGCCAGCGGGCCCAACCGGCCCAGGCGGTGGCTACCCGGGGAAGAAGGGTGCCGGGGACGAGGTAGAGGCCGCCGTTGCTGTTGCCCACCACGGTCCGCTGTCCGGTACCCCACGGCAGCGGCACCGACGGCGGTGGCGCCACCCCGGCAGCGGCGAAGATGTCGAGGATGACCTCGAAGGGGGGCACCGGGGCATCGACCAACTTGCCGGCGATGGCCTCGGGAGGGAGAGCGAGCCGGCGGGGGTCCTCGAGGACGACCACGTCCGTGTCGCAGAGGACCACCATCCCCGGTCGCCCGTCCTCAGCCAGACGCAGCGCACCGGAGATCTTGTTGCAGTGCGGTGAGCGTGGATCGAAGGGATCGATGGGGCGCACCGTGACGCCTCGGGCTCTGAGCAGCTCGAGGGCGTCCGTGGCCGAGTTGCCGACCGCGTGCACCAGGAGGTCGCCCGGGTCGACGCCGGCTACGCCGGTGAGCGTCGCGAACCAGCGGAGGGCATCCAGATGGAACCGGGGATGGTCGTCGACGACGCAGGAGAAGTATCCCGCCGGCCCGGGTGCTCCGTTCTCGGTGACCTGGTCGTCGCCGGGTCGCGTCGCCGGGGGCACGTCAGCGCTCGTCCATCAACTTCCCCGGAGGAGACTCTGGCACAGGGTCATGTTCGGCGCCGGAGTCGGGAGCTCGGTGGCGGTGAAGACGGGGGTGCGCGCTGGCCCGGACGACGGCCGGCCCGGTTCCGCCCAGGTAGTGGCCGAGGACCTTCTTCCCGGCCCACCACACCACGATCTGGTTGAGGTTCGGATCGGTGACGACGGTGAGCTTGCTGTGGGCGTGGAGGTAGGAAACGGGGATCCCCCCGGACCTGGCCGGCGGCCAGCTGATGGAGGTGCCGGAATTCTCGATGTCGAGGTAGAACTGGTTTTCTTTCCCGGACGGTTCGAGAACCAGCTTGGCGGATCCGTAGGTGAGAATGGTGATCGGTCCGGTCAGATGGCTGGGGGTCTCGTTGAACGAGTAGCCGATGGTGTGGGTGATGGCGGCGTCCTGTTCGACCGGAAGCCAGGTGAGGTGTTCGATCAACTGACCCGGGTCGTCCTTGAGCGAGTTCCCGGTGGCCAGGTAGAGACCGGAGCAGTTGTTGGCGATGAAGAGCTGTCCACCGGGAGCCCAGTCGGGCAGGCTCGTCCCCTGCTTCACGGTGGGGGCGAGCGACGTGAGACTGAGGGCGTTCTCCGCCGAGACGAACCGCTGGGCCTGTCCGAGGGTCCACACCGACACCGGCCAGAGCGAGATGGCGATATTGGCCACCACGCAGTAGACGGCCAGGACACCCAGGACGGCCAGGGCCGAGCCGCGGGCTCGCCGGCTCCGTTTGGACAGACGCCGTATCACATCGATAAGGCCCACCGAGGCGGCCACGATCACGAAGGGCATGAAGTCGGCCATGTACCGCTCGGAGATGTATCCCCACAGGAGCACGCCGGAAGCGCCGGCCGCTCCGGCGATGAGAATGATCCGGGCCAGGCGGATCTGACCTAGTGCCTTCGGCCTGAAGGCGGTCACCGTGCCCCACAGGCTCAGGAGGAACAACAGGGGCATGGTCGCCGGGATGCTGGCCGTGGGATACGTCTGGTCCATCACCGCGCCGTCCAGCCAGGCGGCGGGCGCGGTGGGCGGGGAGATGTAGGGGAACAGGGTCGAGAAGTGGATGCCGGCTGGCTGCAGGTAGGCGACGACCGTGCTGGGGAGGAACTTGAAGCTGAAGGCTTTCCCTCCGTTGGCCGCCAGGAAGTAGCGACGATGGGCGTTCACCGATGCCCACACCTGGTCGGCCATGGGCAACCCGATCGGAATTCCGAACTTGGCGTAGGTCACGGCGCAGCCCACCGCGAACGGCACGGCTCCGGCGGCGACCATCGGGAATGCCCATCGTCGTTTGTCCGCTCCGCCGAGCCCGAGGGCGAGCCAGCCGGCGATGAGGAAGGCACCGATTACGCAGGCGTAGCCGGCTGGAGTCCGGTCCAGGTTGGCACAGAGGATGAGCACGCCGGTGGCCGTGATCCGCCCCCACGACGGGCGCTCCATGACACCCATCATGGCGAACAGGCTGCCGATGGTGAGGGGGACGCTCCAGGCGAAGTCCTCGTTGTAGATGAACGGCGTCGCGGCCAGGAAGATGAGCACCGACCCACCCATCACCGTGCCCATGAATATGCCGTAGGCGACAGCTTCGAGCCGTCCGACCAGGGCCGCTCCCCGCATCAGGACCCGGAGGCGCCACAGCATGAGCGAGGAGAACAGCCCGGTGGTGAGCCAGGCCAGCAGGATCGACGGACCGGTGAGGTCGCCGTCGAACGCTGCTGGTGACCAGCAGGATGGGCATGCGGATGATCGACGGGAAGATGCCGAAGTAGGTGTAGTACCGGCCGTCGTGGCCGAAGGCCTCGATGCCCATCTGGCCCTTGGGAATGTCCAGGTGTCCGTGGAACATGGCCCGGGCCTGCAGGTCGTAGAAGTTGTCGTACTGCACCCCCCGGAGCGGATTGAGCCCGCTGCCCACATAGCCCCCACAGGAGGTACAGGAAGGGCACGCCCATCACCGCGATGGCGACGACCACCGCGATGGTGAATCGGCGACGGCTCAGCTCGGCCGGGGTGCGGACAGCCTGCAGGCCGGAGGGCGAAGGTTGGCCGGCGAGCTCGTTCGTCCCCGTGGGTGCGGCAATAGTGGGGACTGCCATTAGGCCCTTTGTTGCCTCTTCGCCGGAGACGGTCGCGGTAGCCGAGGATCTTGCTCGCGGTCTGATCGGAGATGCCCAGGTTCCGCTTGGCCCAGTCATAGACCCGGAGCATCTGCTTGTCGGCATAGATCATGATCGAGTGGGCGCCGTCGCCCGGGCGGGCCCGGTACTCGGTCGAGCGGACCAGGGGATCGTCTTCGATGCTGAAGTAGTAGAGCGCCAGCGATCGTCGCGACACGCCCTCTGGACAACGCATCGGCTCGGGATGGCCGTGGAACGAGGTGACGTCGGTGGTGAAGACGAGCACCCGGTTGGCCACCGGCGTGACCCGCTCCACGCACTCCTTCATGTCGGCGCTCCACAGCTCGAGATCGCCACCGTATTCGGGCTTCCAGTTGTCGTTGAGATAGAGCAGGATGTTCGCCCGGCGCTGCCACTTGCGGTTGTGGGGATGCACGGTGAAGTCGGCATGGATGTTGAGGAACCCGCCGGTACCCGACTGGTGCAGGCCGCCGCCTTCGAGCGTCGGATCGGGGACCAGGTTGGCAATGCCGATCAGCGAGCCGATGAACTTGACGAAGCGGGGAGAATTGAGCTCTTCGAGGATGGCCCGCAGCGTCGGTCCCCAGGTGTCGGGATCGGTGTTGCTGAACTTGCGCTCGTTGGCGTGCAGATAGTTGTTCCACTGTTCGTGGTCCAGTGGTGGGAATTCGGCGATTGCCGCCTCTGCCACCCCGGGCTCGAGGAAGCTGTCGAGAACGATGTGCGGGTATGGCGTGGCCGCCTGGTAGATCGAATGGAGTTCATCGACCTGTCGTTCGAGGCGGTCGATGTCGAGAACGGGCACCTCGGTGTCGTTCCGTGGCTCAGTGGTCACCCGGGCGCGCCTTCCCGTGCCTGCACCGGGATCCGGCAGGATCGAGGGACCCGAACGAGGCCGGCCTCTGGCGTGCCAGGCCTTCCCGCGTCATATTCTCTGCGGTCACTACGCCCCCTTTGCGCAACTGCATGACACGGCGTTTCGGCAATCGCTACCGGTGGCCAGGTTACTCGATTCTGTCCGCCCACAGCTACGGCAACCTGGCCCGGGGACCGTCATCAAAATTGAGGGGTCGGAGCCTGATTCCGCACGTCCCGGCCCGGCCACGGTCGGGATTCAGACCTCGGCGGCCACCTCGTCGACGTCGGGGATCTGAGCGAACAGTCGGTTCAGGATCAGGAACTTGAACACCCACAGGATCCCGAACGAGGCGATATTGGTGCCGACGATGAGCACGGTCCGAACCAGGTGGTGGAGGTGGTGACTGTCGGCAAACTGGTGGGCCTGGGACGCGGTGAACAGGGCGAATCCGATTCCGGTGACGGAGATGACCGCAAACGGAAGGATCTCCTTCAGTAGGTGTGACTTCCCGGTCTTCCCCCACACCCACCGTCGGTTGAGGATGTAGGAGGGGACGCCCGCCGTCAGATTGGCGAAGAGTGTGCTCGGCACTTCACTCCACAGCCGGAGCACGCCGTAGACGAAGGTCAGGACCACCAGTGACGTCACCGCGGAGATGACCGACACCATGGTGAACTTGATCATCTTCAGCCCCTGGGGGGTCCGGGCGAACTGCCAGAGTCGGACCACCCGCTGCCTCATCCGCTCCAAGTTACTCCGTCTCGTCGTCGTTGAGCCATGGGCGGCACCCGGCCGAAGCGGTGGCCGAAGGCGCCGGGGTCGGGTCTCGATGGCGGAATTACCGGCAATCTTCTCGCTACACTCGCTCGGCATGGGGGACAGATCGACGGCTCGGCAGGGGTCGGCGGGATGACGGGGGGCACCGACCTGATGGAGGGCTCGCCGCCGACCGCGCCGCGTCACCGGATCACCACCCAGGCGGCTGACGCCGACCCTCCGGCGTACGCGGCCGGCCGCCGGCGGTTCACCACGGCGGCGATCGTGGGGACGGTACTGGCTGCCATCCCGTTCCTCTGGATCCTATGGGGAGCGTGGGAGGCCCCCGATCCCATCCGCAAGACGGCCTACGAGGACAACTTCTACGACCTCCAGGCCCGAGCCATGTTCCACGGGCATCTGTGGCTGGCCAACGGGGCGGTCGGCATCGAGGCGTTCGTCCACCACGGCCGTCAGTACACCTACTTCGGGCTGTTCCCCTCCCTGATCCGCATGCCCATCCTGGCCTTCACCAGCAGCCTCGACACCCGTCTGACCGTGCCCTACCTACTGGCCGCCTGGCTGCTCACCGCGCTGTTCGCCTCGTTGCTCCTGTGGCGGGTCCGCCTCCTCATCCGTGGCCCGGTGGCCATGGGACAGGCCGAGGCCTCGGCCTTCGGCGTGCTGATCGCCACCGTCATGGTCGGCTCGGTGTTCACGGTCCTGGCCTCGCTGCCCTACGTCTTCGCCGAAGACCTGGCCTGGAGCATCTGCCTGACCGTGGGCAGCCTCTTCGCCTTGCTCGGCGTGCTCGAGCGGCCCTCGCGGGGTCGCGTGTGGTTGGCCGGCGTGCTGATCCTGTGTGCCAACCTCGACCGGCTCACCACCGGTTGGGCCTGCGTGGTCGGCGCCGTTCTCATTGCCGTCTGGTTCGGCCTCGGCCGTCGCGGTCAGGAAAACAAGCGGTGGTGTGTGCCGGTGCTGGCCGCCGGTCTGGTGCCCTTGTTGGTCGGGTGCTTCGTCAACTACCTCAAGTTCGGCGTGCCCTTCGGCCTCCCGGTGACCGACCAGGTCTGGACCAGTGTCAACGCCTACCGGCGCCAGTTCCTGGCCTCCAACCACAACTCCGAGGAAGGCATCGCCTTCATACCGAGTGACGCCTTGGCCTACCTCCGGCTCGACGGCCTGCGCTTCACCTCGGTCTTCCCCTTCGTCACCCTGCCCGCCGGGCCGGCCACCGCCGTCAACGGCGTGCTCTTCGACCGCCGGTATCGGACGGCCAGCTTGCCCTCGTCGATGCCCCTCCTCTTCCTGCTGAGTTGTTGGGGCATGGTGACCGCGTTCCGGCCGCGACCGATCGGGAAGGTCGCCCTCACCCGGATCCCCCTGCTGGCCGCCGGTTCGGCCGGTGCCGCGCTGTTGCTCTGGGGGTATATCGCGCCCCGCTACCTGGCTGACTTCGTACCCTTCCTGGTGCTGGCCAGCGCGGTGGCCCTGGCCGACATCTGGCGCCGGATGGAGGGTCGGAGCCGGCGGATTCGGATCGGGACGTTCACGGTCATCGGGTTGGTCGCCCTGTTCACCATCGTGGCCAACATCGGCATCGCCATCGTTCCCAACGAGGAGTGGACGACCACCCAGGCCCTCAACTTCGTCCAGACCCAGAAGAGCATCAGCGACATCACCGGTCACCCCCTGAGTGCCGAAGTGCACCGGGGGAGCCAGCTCCCGGCGTATGCGCCGGCGGGCGAGCTCTTCGTGATCGGGGACTGCGACGGCCTCTACATCTCCAACGGCGAGAACTACTCGACCATCCCGGGCCAGCAGTTCACCCGCACGACCTGGCTGGCCGTCGAGCGCGGCCACGCCTTCCAGCGCACCTTCAGGGTCACGGCCGACCACCTCGTGACCCACGGCAACCAGTGGATGCCCATGCTCCGGGTCGGGACGAGCACGGTGTCGGCCAAGATCACGCCGTCCCGGTTCCCAGGGAAGGTCCAGCTCAGTTTCACCCTGATCCCCCAGAAGGGCCCCATCACCTATGGCCTGCCCACCCTGATCAAACTGGGCGCCTCCGACGAGGTGGTCGTGGTCACCGATCCGGTCAAGCATCTGCTCGAGATCACCATCAACGGTCTCGGTCTCACCTTCCTCACCAAGACGGTGGACCAGGTCGAACCGGTCTCCGTTCGCCCCGGGGTCATCCACTCGCAGGGCACGCCGTCCGCCGTGTCGTCGGTGGACGCGACGGACTCGACCCCGCCGCCGCGCCTGTGCCAGAGCCTGGTCGGCTGATCGACTCGGCGCTGGTGATCATGAGGGGGCACCGCCCGTGGCCATGACCACCGACCCCCGGCCGGAGGCCTCGGCCGATGAAGCCGGTACCGCTCCGGGGGACCGCCGATTCCGTCCCGACATCCAAGGGCTCCGGGCGGTGGCCATCCTGCTGGTCGTCCTCTACCACGCGCACATCCCCGGGGTGGGGGGCGGCTTCGTCGGAGTGGACGTCTTCTTCGTCATCTCCGGATTCGTGATCACCGGTGTCCTGTTGAGGGAGCGGGCATCGACCGGAGGCACCTCGATCCTCGCCTTCTACGCCCGGCGTGTCCGGCGGATCATCCCGGCGGCCAGCCTGGTGATCGTCGTGACCGTCTTGGCCGCCTATGTGGTGCTCGGGCCTGTCTCCGGCCGCCAGACCGCGGTCGACGGTCAATGGGCGTCGGTGTTTCTGGTCAACTTCCACTTCATCGCCACCGAGACCAACTACCTGGCCTCCCAGACCCCGCCATCGCCTCTCCAGAACTTCTGGTCACTCGCTGTCGAAGAACAGTTCTACGTGGTCTATCCGACGATCTTCCTCCTCGTCGCCTCCACCTTCGTGCGCACCTCGTTCCGGATCCGGATGTCCGTCCTGCTGATCGCCACCATCGTGGGCTCGTTCGTGCTCTCGGTCACCTTGACGTCCTCTGATCCCATCAATGCCTTCTTCTCCCCGTTCACCCGGGCCTGGGAGCTCGCCCTCGGGGCGCTCATCGCCGTGTCGGTGGGCACCCTGCGACGCCTGCCCGCCACCGTGGCGGCCGCCCTGTCGTGGCTCGGGCTCGCCGCCATCGTCATCGCCGCCGTCGTCTTCACCTCGGCCACCAGCTACCCCGGCTCGCTGGTGGCCGTTCCGGTGATCGGTGCCGGCCTGGTCATCGCCGGGGGAACCGTCGGCCCCTCGGCGGGCGCCGAGGCCGTCCTCGGGCTGCGGCCGTTCCAGTGGCTCGGGCTGGTCTCGTACTCGTTCTACCTGTGGCACTGGCCGGTCCTGATCCTGGCGACCGAATGGCGGGGCGTACCCACCCTGGCCACCCTGGACAACGTGCTCCTGGTGCTGGTGGCACTGGCCCTGTCCATCGGTACCTATCTGGTCGTCGAAAACCCGGCCCGGCACTCGGCGACTCTGATCGCCCGCCGGGGGACCACCATCGCCCTGGGGGGCTGCCTCGTCGCCGCCACCTTGCTCCTGAGCACGTTCGCGGCGGTGAGCACGGCGCAGGGGGCGGTCAGCAGCCTGGCCATCGCCAAGACCGGATCGAACTGCCACCGGCCGAGCGACCGGATGGTGGCGCGGTTGCGCTCGCTGTACCGGTCGGGCGACCCACACCCGACTGTGCCCGCCCAGGCGCACACCCTGCGGATGGTGGTGGTCGGGGACTCGACGGCGTGCACGTTGATCCCGGGCCTGACCGCGGTGGGGTCCTCGCTCGGCGTGCAGGTCGAGAACGGCGCCGTGATCGGGTGTGGCGTGGTCAGCGGTGAGATCGCGCCGGTGTACGACGATAACGTGAACGTCGAGGCCAAAACGGACCGTTGCCTGTCCAAGGCGCGCCGCGCCGAGTCGTCAGCTATCGAAGCCCTGAGGCCGGACGTCATCTTGTGGGGGAGCATTGAGGAACGGCAGTCGATCGTGGATACCGGCCCGACCGGAATCAGTTCGCTCATTACCGGTACCCCTCAGTGGAAGGCGGTGATGCAGCAGCGGATCGACGCCCGGGTCACCGACTTCCTGGCCACGGGGGCGAAGGTCGTGCTGCTCCTCGAGCCGGTGCCGGTCTCGCGCAACCCCAATGGCCCGGTACCCAGCCAGGCCGCGTACAGCTCGATGAACGCCATGCTCCGCCAGGAGGCGGTGCGACACCCGGGCCAGGTCGGGTTGGTGGACCTGTCCTCCCGTGTGTGTCCGACCAGCCCGCACTGTCGCCCGACGGAGGACGGCGTCATCGTGCGGCCCGACCTCGTGCACTACTCGCCGAACAGCTCACTGTGGGTGGCACAGTGGCTGGTGCCGCAGGTCGTCTCGACGGCGGACCGCCTTCGCTGATCTCAGCGCACCGTCGGAAAGAGATGACTGGGCCGGGTGCCCCAGGCCACCTGCCGGGCCAGCTCGGCGCTCACCACCGGGAGGTCGGCGGCGTGGGTCACGCCCACCAGCTTGGCGTCGGTGGTGATGACCCGCACGGGCAGGCCGCCGCCGGCCACCATGTCCGCGACCACCTCGGGCAGCAGGACCTCGGCCTTGGGGGGTTCGGCCCCGGCGGCCACCTCGGCCAGCAGCGCCTCCTCGTCCAGACCGGATGCGGCCATGGCCGACTCGAACACGTTCCAGATGGCCGGTTGGAAGCCCCACAGGTTGACGGAGGCGGGAAGGTCGGGTTCGAGATCCTTCGGTTCGCGACCGTCTTCGGAAGTGAAGGTCCGGCCCTTGTCGTGCCGGGTCACCTTCCGCCGCTCGGTCAGGGCGACCAGATGCCCGCTGGCATCCACATCGCAGATGCCCCGGGTGACCGGGTCGTCGGTCGCCACCGTGGACCGGAGCTGGTACCCGATCAGCGCATGCTCGTCGGCGCCGGACGCGAGCTGTCGTGACAGCAGCCCCATCGCCTCTTCGCCGTAGACGTCATCGGCATTGGCGACGGCGAACGACCCCTTGGTGCCCAGGGCCGACTTCGCCGCCAGCACCGCGTGCACCGTGCCCAGCGGCAGGGGCTGCTCGGCGAAGGCGACGTCGACCGAGTCGGGCCAGCAGCGTTCGACGTGGTAACGGATCGACGGTCCGGACTCGGGATGGAGGACCAGCACGATCTGGCCGAAGCCGACCGAGACGGCGTCACTGACCAACAGGTCGATGACCGCTTCGCCGTTGGGTCCGATCGGGGCCAGTGGCTTGCATCCGCCGTACCGGCGGGCCATGCCGGCAGCCAGCACCACCAGGGCAGGTGCCATGCCCTTGCTCACCCGCCCCAGCGGAGCACGGCACTGGCCCAGGTCATGCCACCCCCGAACCCGGTGAGCAGCACGTGGTGGCCCTCCTGGAGGCGGCCCGTCTCCAGGGCATCGGCCAGAGCCAGAGGGATGGACGCCGACGAGGTGTTCCCGTACCGGTCGATGACCACCACCGCCTTCTCGTCGGGGATCCCGAGGCGTTGGCAGGCGGCGTTGATGATCCGGAGGTTGGCCTGATGGGGGACCATCAGGTCGATGTCCGACGGGGTGAGCCCGGCCTCGGCGATGGCCTGTTCGGCCGACTCGACCACCACCCGTACCGCCTTGCGGAAGATCTCCTTGCCGTCCATGTAGAGGAAGCCACCGTGGTCGCACTTGAGCAGGTGACGGAGAGACCCGTCGGCCCCGAGGTTCCACGACAGGAGCTGGCCCGGCCCGTCGACCGCTTCCAACACGATGGCGCCGGCCCCGTCGCCGACCAGTACCGCCACCGACCGGTCGTCCCAGTCGGTGATCCGGCTCAGGGTCTCCGAGCCGATGACCAGCAACCGCTCGGCTCCGATGGCCAGCATCCCGTGGGCCACGGCCAGGGCGTAGACGAAGCCCGAGCACGCGGCGTTGACGTCGAAGGCCCCGCCGGGTACGCCGATCCCGTCCTGCACGGTGGCCGAGGTGCCCGGCACGATCTGGTCGGGCGTGGTGGTGGCCAGGATCACGCTGTCGATCTCGTCCGGCCGCCGCCCGGCGCTGGCCAGCGCGGCGATGCCCGCCTCGATGGCCAGCTGGGAGGTCGTGCCGCCGATCCGCCGTTCGCGGATGCCGGTGCGCTCCTGGATCCAGGCGTCATTGGTGTCCATGGTCACCGACAGGTCGTCGTTGGTCACGATCTTGTCGGGCAGGGCCGTGCCCCACCCGGTGACGATTCCGCCGCGGCTCGCCTTCATCTGGGAAGAGACCTCATGCTCGGTTCGACTCCGTGGTCACCATGGTCAACCTGCCTCGAGTACGTGGATTCCGATGAATGCTGCATCTTTACCGATGATGCCACCCGTGTTGGCCGCCACCGCCAGTCGGGCCCCTTCGACCTGCCGCGGCCCAGCTGTGGCCCGGAGCTGACCGGCGAGCTCGACCACCTGGGCGATCCCGGTGGCACCGAGCGGGTGGCCCCGGGCCACCAGTCCGCCGCTCGGGTTGACCGTCACCCCGTCACCGCCGATGGTGGTGTCACCGGCCACCGTGGCCGGCCCGGCGTCGCCGGGCTTGAAGAAGCCCAACGACTCGAGGGCGTAGAGCTCCTCGGCGCTGGTGGCGTCGTGCAGTTCGACCACATCGACGTCAGCGGGGTCCACCCCGGCTGCGTCCCAGGCCACTCCGGCCGCCTCGGCCAGGCGGTCGTGGTAGTCCATGTCGCCGTTGCCCGACCGGATGGTGCTGGTCCGGATGCGTGGTGCCCCGGCCCGGGGCTCGGTCGACAGGACCACGGCGGCGCCGCCGTCGGTGAACGAGGAGCACATCAGCCGGGTGAGGGGCCACACGATGGACGGCGATTCGAGTACCTCCTCGAGGGTGACCTCGGACTGGAACTGGGCGGTGGGATTGAGGGCACCGTGGCGCCTGGCCTTGACCGCCGCCGCCGCGAACTGCTCGAGCGTGGCGTCGCGTTCCTCCATCTGGATGATGGTCCACGAGGCATTGAGGGCCATGAGGACCGACCCGGACGGGTTCTCGAGTTCCTCGTGCATCCGGAGCCGGTCGAGCAGCGGGACCCCGTCCTCGATTCCGGCCAGAGTGGCGGTGCGGTCGCCGGTCCACATCTTCTCGACACCGACGGCCAGTACGGTGCCGGAACCGCCGAGGGTGGCCATGGTGGCCAGGTGGAGGGCCGACGCCCCGCCGGCACACGAGTTGTCCACGTTGACGACGCCGGCGTGGCGCAGGCCCGACCGGCGGAGGAAGGTCTGGCCCCGGATGCAGCCCTGGTCGACCAGTCTGCCGGCCGTGGCGTTGCCGAACACGACCAGATTGACGTCGGCCGGGTCCACCCCGGCGTCGGCCAGGGCGTCGGCCACCACCTGGCTGGCCATGTCCTCGGCCGTGCGATCGCGCCGGTTCATGGCGGTCATGGCGGTGCCGACGACGGATACGGTGCGGTCCACGGTGTCCTCGTTATCCTCGAGCCGGCACGCCGACCGTCGCCAGGGCGGCGATCAGGCGCTCGAACTGTTCCAACGGTTGGTCTGCAGTCACATAGATGGCCACGTGCTCGGCCCCGGCATTGCGGAACTCGGAGACCACCCCGGCGACCTCGGCGGCGGTCCCGCTGACGATGTGACGTTCGAAGGCCTTGGCCGGGATGCCGTACAGCGAGCCCATCCAGCCGGTGCCCCGCCTGGCTGCAGCGATCGGATCGTCGTCGATGGAGACGAACAGCACGATCGACGGGGTCACCGCATGAGCAGCACGGCCGGCCCGGTCGACCTCCTTGCCCAGTCGCTCGATCGCCCCGCGGTACTCGGTGGGGTTCAGGAACAGGGGCATCCACCCGTCGGCCAGCGTCGCCGCCCGGCGCAGCGCGGCCTCGGAGGAGCCTCCCACCCAGACCGGGATGGCCGACGGTTCGGGGAGTTGCCGGTACCGCTCGGGTCCGGTCGCCGACGTGTCCCCGGCGGTGACGCCGTGTCCGGAGGCCCACGAACGTCGGAGCTCGGCGATCCCGGCATCGAGCTGGCGACCCCGAGCGTGGTAGTCGAGGCCGGCCTGTTCGTATTCGCCGGCATGGCTTCCGACACCGACGCCGAGGACGAACCTCCCGCGGGTGAGGGTCTGGAGACTGGCCGCCTGCTTGGCCACCACGGGGGCCTGGCGCAGGGGGAGCTGGATCACGCACGTTCCCAGCGTGGCCGTGTCGGTGGCGGTGGCGGCAATGGCCAGCGCGGTCATCGGCTCGAGCGATGGGCCATGCCAGAACAGGTGGTCGCAGGCCCACAGGGCATCGGCGCCCAGCTCCTCGGAATCCGCGCAGACGGAGGCCAGGTGGGCGATCGGGTCGGTGGGGCCGGCGCCGGATCGGCCGGGAGGCGCCGCCCACGGCGGAACCGTGTCTTGGGCGAAGGTCGGTAGGACGAGTCCGATCGGCCCCGGGGGAGTGGCGGGTCGCTCCATGGGCACAACGCATCGTAACCGCCACCGCCCGTGGTCGTGGACATCGCGTGGTGAGGTCATGGACGCTGAAACCTCGGTCCGGGCCCCGGGTGGCGAGGGGGATGTTCGACGCACCGGCCCGACGCGGCAGACTGGGAGGGCAAACGGGCCGTCGTTTCACGGGACGGCCCTGAGGATCACGAGGAGAGGACACCCAGTGGACGGTGAGCAGATCGACCCGGATGCCGCCCAGGACGGGGCTACCGACAGCGTCGTCGACGCGGTCGACGGGATCGCGGAGGTCCTGGGCGACGAGGAACGGGCCGAACGGCTCGGCCAGCTCAACAGTCTCATCGAGCTCATGCGCCCGGCCGTGCAGGCCGACGGCGGCGATCTGGCCCTCATCTCGGCTGATGTGGTCACCGGTGTGGTCGAGGTCCAGCTCCAGGGGGCGTGCAGCTCGTGCGCCGTGAGCGCCTCGACCCTCCAGGGCGGGGTCGACCGCATCCTGCGCGATCGGCTGCCCTGGGTCACCGAGGTCACCGGCGGTGTCGACGAGTCGGTGGATCCTTTCGAAAGCGAGTCGATGGGCCGCGGCGGGTACGTCCCGAGCTTCTGAGCCGGGATCTGGCGGAGAGCGAACGCAGTGCCCGCCGGGTGGCGCCGTCCCGGTTGCATTAGTTTGCCTAACTAAGTAAACTGGAGCCATGAGTAGTGGCGTCGTTGGAACCCCCGTACCGTCCGAGGTCGATGCCTCCGTGCCGGCGGTCGATGCCCAGCTGACCGCCGCCGACCATGCCGAGGTGGAGATGGCCTCGCGTCTCCGGTTGGCCGTGACCCGCCTGCACCGCAGGCTCCGCCAGCAGGGTTCCACCGGGCTCTCCCAGTCGCAGTCCTCGGCCCTGGCCAGTATCGAGAAGCTCGGTTCGCCCACCCTCGGCGAATTGGCCGCCCGCGAATCGGTGCAACCGCCCTCGATGACCCGGATCGTGGCCGGCCTCGAGGAGTTGGGCTACGTGACCAGGGTGGTCGACCCATCCGATCGGCGGGTGGCCCGGGTGACGGTCAGCGGCGCCGGCCGCCGGGTGCTCCGTCAGAGCCGGTCGATGAAGAACGCCTACCTGGCCCAGCAGCTGCAGCGCCTGCCGGTGGAGGAGCGGGAGCTCCTCGGGGCTCTCACCGTGCTCCTCGAACGGCTGGTGGAGATGGACGGATCATGACCTCGCTCCGCACCGCCGCCCGCCAGACCTTCAGCTCCCTCCGGATCCGGAACTACCGGCTCTACTTCACGGCCCAGCTCATCTCGGTTTCCGGCACCTGGATGCAGACGGTGGCCCAGGCCTGGCTCGTCCTCCACCTCACCGGCAGCAGTGTCGACCTCGGGATCGTGGTCGGGTTGCAGTTCCTCCCCATGCTGCTGTTCGGGCCCTTCGGAGGGCTGGTGGCCGACCGGATGAACAAGCGCCGGCTCCTGTATGCCACCCAGACCGCCGGCGGCCTGCTGGCCCTGGTGCTCGGCGTCCTGGTGGTCACCCACTCGGTCCAGCTCTGGCAGGTGTATCTGCTGGCCGTCATGCTCGGCGTGGTCAACGTGTTCGACAATCCGGCCCGCCAGACCTTCGTGATGGAGATGGTGGGGCGTGACGATCTTCCCAACGCGGTGAGCCTCAACACGGTGGTGATGAACGCCTCCCGAGTGGTCGGCCCGGCCATTGGCGGTGTGGTGATCGTGGTGTTCGGACTGGGGGTCTGCTTCTTTGTGAACGCGGCGTCGTACGTGGCCGTGCTCATCGGCCTGTCCATGATGCGGAGCAAGGAGCTCTACCCCTCGCAGCGGGTGCCCCGGGCCAAGGGGCAGGTCCGTGAGGGGTTCCGCTACGTCTGGCGTACCCCGAGCCTGCGCAACACCCTGTTGGCCATCGCCCTCATCGGCATCTTCGCCTACAACTTCACGGTCACCCTGGCCGTCCTGGCCAAGGTCACCTTCCACGGCGGAGCCGGCGCCTACTCGCTGTTGACCTCGTGCATGGGCTTCGGTGCCGTCATCGGGGGCCTGCTCGCCGCCCACCGGGCCCGTCCGACCCCGCGCCTGTTGCAGGTGCTCGCCCTTGTGTTCGGTGGCCTGCTGGCCGCGGTGGCCCTCGCCCCGACGCTGCTCACCGCGTCGATCCTCATCGTGTTCATGGGGGCGGCGTCCATCGGCTTCATCGCCACCGCCAATGCCACCCTCCAGTTGAGCTCGGACCCCAGCATGCGGGGCCGGGTGATGGCCCTCTATGCCATGGCCTTCCTCGGGACCACGCCCATCGGTGCCCCTCTGGTCGGTGCCATCGCCCAGTGGGCCAGCCCCCGGGTCGCCCTGCTCACCGGGGCCTCGGCGACCGTCCTGGCCGCCGGCGTGCTGATGTGGCGCCACCAGGTCGGCCTCAAGCGGGTCAGCGACGTTCCCTCGGAAGAGGCCCACGAGATCGAGGTGCAATCGGTCAGGGACGTCGAAACCAACGTGGCCTGAGGCGCGGCCGCTCAAGGGTTACCCAGCCGTTGCTATTCCCGGCCAGAGATCGAGGTCGAGGTCGGGGACCATCGACACCAGGGCGCGGACATCGGGCGCGTAGCGGGCCACCAGTTCCTCGCGGACGTGGGGTGGCATCGCCACCTTCGGCCCCTCGGTCACATTGATCTGGCGGTCGACGAGCCGGGGCCGGTCGTCGACACCCAGGAACTCGAGTGTGCGCCGGAGTTGGGCACCGGGGTCGGCCAGGCACTGCTCGTACTGGAGGACCAAGATCTTCGACGGGTCGACCGCGGCGCGGAGCCGCTCGAGCTGCGCCCCGTACAGTCCGCGGGCGAACGCGTCGTCGACATAGCTGAAGCGGGGGAGCGAGCCGTAGTGGAGCTCCCAGGTCAGGCCGGAGCGGAAACGGTCGATCGGATCGCGCAGCATGACCAGCAGCTTGGCGTCCGGGGCGACGCTGGCGATGAGCGGCGGTACCCAGAAATGGTGCATGTAGCACGCGGTCCACTCGCCGGCCAGCTTCCCCGGGGAGCGGGGGAACCACCTGCGGTACAACTCGATGTCCGCCGGTGAAGGTGTCGAGTCATAGAAGCGATCGAAGAAGTGGCGCTCCTTGCGGACACCGGGCTCGTAATGGATGGCCGGCTGGGACTCGAGGAGCAGGAACCACCACGTCGACCCGCAGCGTTGGGCACCGACACCGATGAAGTCGGGTAGCCCGGTGACCCGTCCCGGCTTCACCGGTGGAGGCTCCTTGTCGACGGGGTACCGGCCCGGCGGGAGGCGGCCGAGCGCCTCTTCGAGCACGAATCGGCGAGGTGCGGGCACCAGTCGCACGGTGCGCTGCAGGGCCCGGGTCCGGGCTGAGCGCATGGCGTCACGGTTGGCGGCCAGTCGATCCTGCAGCCGTCTCAACGCCACCGTTCGCATTCGCCCTTCCGGTTGTGCTCCGGCTCACTGCTCGGACAGCTATCGAGTGTCGTCCAGCTGCGATCCGGGTGTCAATCTCCTCTGCTGACGCCGGCCGTCGCCAATCGCCTCTAAGGCAGTATCAGGTAGGGCCCCGGGAGCCCTTCACGCAAAGGAGGAGAGCGACTCGACCCTGCAGGACACACTGCGGCGATGGCTGACCCACTACGCATGTGCCGGCACGAGGTCGCTCTCAGACGCACGGGATGGGAAGGCCCACGAGATCGAGGTAGGGGTCGCGGATGTCGAGCCCTACGTTGGACGAGGGCGCCACAACCTGGCGGTTTCAACAACCTTACGCCAAGACCTGCACGTCACCTTGCCGAGTGAGTATTGTCAATTGCGTGAAGTCGAATGGCTTCACTGACAAATTCCCGGGGGGAACACAAATGAAACGTCATCTTCCTATTCGACTCTTGGTCTGTGCTGCAATGGCCGGATCAGCAGTGGTGGCTGCGGCCGCAATTCCCGTTGGCGTCGCGAGTGCCACAACACCACTCAAGGTGACGTGCACGAGCCTCACCGGGAGCGCGACCAGCCAGACGTTGACCCACTGCACGGGTACCGGAGCGATTGCCGCTGACGCTGGGGTCTCGCCGGCCCACGGTACGAACGTCGTCTCGACCAAGACCGTCACCTGGGGGAGCCACAAGACCTCCAAGACGACCTACACGTACACAGCGGTGACCAACAACTGCCCGGCGGTTGCGGGCAAAACCAAGGCCGGCAAGTACCACGAGTCTGGGCACGTCAACACGGGCACGGCCGGCGGCACGGCGGTTGGAATGCGCGGAGGGACGTTTACGGGGTATGCGTGCGCGTACACGTTGACCGCGGCTCCCCATACTCTCAGTGTGAAGAACATGGGAAACTTCACCGTCTGAATCCTGCTCTATAACCAGGTAGTTGCGAGAGACCCCCGGCATGCGACCGGGGGTCTCTCGCTGTACGCCTGGCAGACTCCGCGACGGACAAGGTGGATGGAACTCCACTTATTTGGGCTTGCCGTTCCGGAAGACCCGATCCTCCGGACTCGCCTTCCTTTGGCCAAGTGACGACGCCGGCGCAGTAGCGACCCTCGACGTCGAAGAGAATTCAACTGGCGGCGGCCACCGGTTTCGGCTCCTTGGGGAGGCCGAGCACCCGCTCGCCGACGATGTTGCGCTGGATCTCGGCCGTCCCGCCCCAGATGGTCTCCGAGCGGGAGAAGAAGTACGAGGCCTGCAGGTCGCTCACCGGGTAGTCGTCCCGCCCCCGCTTGATCCGGACGTCGACGATGTCGCTCGGGTCACCGGTGAGGATCTGTCCGTCGAGCCCGAGGATGTCCATGGCCAGGTCCATGGTCTGCTGATGGTGCTCGGACCAGAACATCTTGTTGCAGGCGCCCAGGGCGGCCATGTGATGGGTGCCGTTGAGCGAGTCGGTGAGCGAGCGGAAGCCGTTGATCTCCATGATCTTGACGTTGGTCCACGCCTTGGCCAGTCGCTGACGGACCAGTGGGTCCGACGCCCGCCCGTTCTTCCTGGCCGTCTCGATGATCTGGTCGAGCTCGCGTGCGAACCGCCGGTGGCCGGTGGTGGCCGAGGATCCCCGCTCGAAGCCCAGGGTGGTCATGGCCACCTTCCAGCCGTTGTTCTCGCCTCCGACCACGTTCTCTCGGGGGCAGCGGGCATTGGTGAAGAAGATCTCGTTGAAGTCGGCGCTGCCGTCCACCTGCGCGATGGGCCGCACCTCGATGCCGGACTGCTTCATCGGGACCAGCAGGTAGGAGATGCCGGCGTGCTTGGGCGCGTCGGGATCGGTGCGGGCCAGCAGGAAGATGTAGTCGGCGAACTGTGCCTGGGTGGTCCACACCTTCTGCCCGTTGATCACCCATTCGTCGCCGTCGAGCTCGGCCCGCGTCTTCAACGAGGCCAGGTCGCTGCCGGCGTCGGGTTCGGAGAACCCCTGGCACCACGAGATGGAGCCGTCGAGGATGCCGGGGATGAAGTGCTTCTTCTGCTCCTCGGTACCCCACTGCAGGATGGTCGGCCCCACCAGCGTGTCGCCGAAGAAGTCGGCCCGGAGCGGCGCCTCGGCCCGCGCGAATTCCTCGTTGAGTACCACCGAGTCCATCAGGGAGAGACCCTTGCCGCCGTACTCCTTCGGCCATGAGGCGCAGATCCACCCTCCGGCGAAGAGCTTCTTCGTCCACTCGCGGTTGAACGCCTTCTTCTCGTCCCGGGTCATGCTGAACCCGGGGCTCCCCCAGCCGTCGGGAAGGTTGTCGGTCAGCCACGTCCGGATCTCGGCTCGGAAGGGCTCGGTCTCGACGGGATAGCTGAGGTCCATGGCCCGAGACTACCCCCCGTCTTCCCCGCGGGACCGCTCGACAGCCTCCGCCGGCACGCGGTTTTCGGGCCTGGACCTGCCCATCCTTCCGCCGGTTACAATGGTCGGGCTGGGCGCGACCACCCGGGTGCGTGCCCCCTGTTGCACGGGAAGGGAGGTGTGGCCGATGAATCGCGGCGAACCCCCCAGTAAACCGGGTGCAGTGCCACAACCTCCCCTAGGCGCCGTCTGATCCGCGCCCAGGGCTGAACCCGGACCGGCCGGGCCGGCGATGTGCGATCGCCGGCTGGCGCGGTCCGTGCGGCCCGCATCGACGGGGAGGTTGTCCTCCGTTCGTCCGTCCATCACGCAGCCCCGACCCTTCCGACGACCCGAGCCCGGTTCTGGCCGATGTGCCCGGGGCGCGTCCGGCGATGAGGGTGCTGCACGAATCGAGACCCGAGGTGTCCGATGGTCCGACTCTTCCACCGCTGGCCGCCAGTGCCCACCCGTGACCGACCCGATCCCCCCGACGAAGGTGGATCGGGCGCGCCCGCCGACCGGTCGGCGGCGACCGCCGTGGGCCGCGCCCACTCGGTGCGCCCCCGCCTCCGGCATCGCAGCCAACGACTGCTGGCCAACCGGGCCATCCGGGACGCGGTGGTGTCCCTGGCCGGCGTGGTGGGCCGGCCCGTGCGCAACCAGGGGGGTGCGGAAATCGGCCGTCTGGTCGACATCGTCTGCCGGTGGACCGGCGACGAGACCTACCCGCCGGTGACCGGGTTGGTGGTGAGGGTCGGGCGGCGCCTGGCCTTCGTCGACGCCTCGACCATCGACACCATCGAACACACCCAGGTCCGCCTCAAGACGGCCCGCCTCGACCTCACCGACTTCGCGCCGCGTCCGGGCGAGGTGACACTCGCCGACCAGGTCCTCGACCACCAGCTGGTGGACGTGGACGGCGTCCAGGTCATCCGGGCCGCCGACCTCTACCTGGCCCCCCTGTACGGCCGGTACTGCCTGGTCGGCGTGGACATCTCGACCCAGAGCCTCCTCCGCCGGCTGGGACCGGCCCGGTGGCGGCACACCCCGACCCCCGACCGGGTCATCGACTGGGGCGCCATCCAGCCTTTCGGCGAGACCGAGCAGGGGGAGGCGCCCGAGGTACGCCTCCGCACCACCAACGAAGGACTCGAGCGCCTCCGTCCCGGCGAGCTGGCCGATCTCCTCGAGGATCTGATGAGGCCCGAGCGCCAGCGCCTGCTCGACTCGTTGACCCCCGAGGAGGCGGCCGACGCCCTCGAGGAGATGGACCCCGAGGAACTGGCCTCGCTGCTCCGCGAGGCCGAGCCCGCCCGGGCCGCCGAGCTGCTCGGGGCCATGGAGCCCGACGAGGCGGTGGACGCGCTGCGCGACCTCACCAGCGAGGAGCGGGCCGAGGTCATGGCCGTGATGCCCGAGGACAAGGTGGCCGACCTGGTCAACCTGCTGGGCTACCCCGAGGACGAGGCCGGGGGCTTCATGACCACCGCCTTCCTGGTGGCCGAGACGTCGGAGTCGGTCGCCTCCCTGGCCGCCCGGCTGGCCGGTCACGACGACTGTCCCGAGGAGCTCGATGCCGTCGCCCTGGTCGACCACCAGGGACGCATGGTCTGGGACCTGCCCCTGCTGCAGCTCCTCATCAATCCGGCCGACACCCTCCTCGGTGACCTGGTGGGCGAGGCCGAGCCGGTCACGGTCGGGATCCACGCCGCCGTGCGCGAGGTGGCCGAGCGGTTGATCGACGCCCGCCGCATGTCGGTGGTGGTGGTCGACGACGACGACCGGCCGGTGGGCCGGATCCTGGCCGACGACGTGATCGACGCGCTCATGCCCGAGCGCGGCCGGATCCACTTCCCCCGACTGCTGCAGTGAGGACGGCAGGCCCTTGACCACCGAGCCCCGAGTGATCGGCACGCCCGCCAGGATGATGGGCAACCGGTGGATCCGGGGATTCGTCATCTACCTCGCCGCCGCCGGGCCCGGGCTCATCGCCGCCAATGCCGGCAACGACGCCGGCGGGGTGGCCACCTACGCGTCGGCCGGGGCCCAGTTCGGCTACCGCCCCCTGTTCTTCATGGTGCTGGTCACCGTGGGCTACGTCTGCATCCAGGAGATGGTGGCCCGGCTGTCCGCCCACACCGGGAAGGGCCTGGCCGCGCTGATCCGCGAGCAGTTCTCCTTGCGCCTCTCGGCCTTTGCCGTCCTGGCCTTCGCCATCGCCAACGTCGGGCTGGTGGTGACCGAGTTCGCCGGCATCGGCACCGCCTTCGAGCTCTTCGGGGTGTCCCGGTACATATCGGTGCCCATCGCCGCGGTGGCCATCTGGATGTTGGTCATCGTCGGCTCCTACCGCTACGCCGAGCGGGTCTTCCTGCTGTTGACCCTGGCCTTCATCAGCTACCCGATCGCCATGATCCTCGGGCACCCCGACTGGAAGGCGGTGGCGGCCAACACCTTCATTCCCCACATCATCGGGTCCAAGGCCTTCCTGTTGGTGGCGGTGGCGCTGATCGGCACCACCATCACCCCCTACATCCAGCTGTACACGGCCGGCGCCGTGGTCGACCGGGGTATCGGACCCGAGGAGTACAAGTACGAACGTGTCGATGCGGTGAGCGGGGCCATCCTCTCCGACATCGTGTCCATGTGCATCATCATCGCCACCGCGGCGGTGATCGGTGGAACCGGACCCCTCAGCTCGGCCGCCGACGCGGCCAAGGCCCTGGCCCCGTTGGCCGGCGCCGGTGCCGAGACCCTGTTCGGCATCGGACTGCTGGGAGCGTCGGCGCTGGCCGCCGCCGTGGTGCCGTTGTCGACGTCGTACGCGGTGGCCGAAGCGGTGGGGGTGGAGCGGTCGGTGTCCAAGAGCTTCCGTCAGGCCCCGCTGTTCCTGGGCCTGTTCACCGCGCAGATCATCATCGGCGCCGGGGTGGTGCTGGTCCCCGGCAACCTGTTCAGCCTGATCATCAACACCCAGGTCCTCGAGGGTGTGCTCACGCCCATCACGCTGGTCTTCATCCTGGTCCTGGCCAACCGGCGCCGCTTGCTGGGCGCCGCCGCCAACGGCCGGCTGGCCCGGTCGGTCGGCCTGGTCACGGTGATCACGGTGGGCGCCTTCGCCTCGCTGCTGGTCATCCTCACCGTGCTCGGATGGCTGGGGGTGACCGTTTGACCGCCGGGAGTGGCCGTTTGCCGGCCGCCGCGGCCCTGTGGCCGGGGGTAATGGCGCCCAGTTTGCGCCGAAGTGCCTGGCCGGGAGAGTATTTGGCTTCCATGTGCCTGCTCGCCTCGGTTGTCCATGCCTAGCTTCGGGCTCAAACGGCACAAGATCAAGGGTCCCGCCACCCCGCCACCAGTTCCAGAGCGCATCGCCCCCCGCCCTCCGGCCCCGGGCGGGCTCCGCATCGCCTTCCTGGTCTACCGGGGCAACCCGCGCTGCGGCGGCCAGGGGGTCTATACCCGGCACCTGACCCGTGAGCTGGTCGCCCTCGGACATTCGGTCGAGGTGTTCGCCGGCCAGCCCTGGCCGGAAGTGGACGAGGGGGTGGGGTTCACACCGGTCCCGGGCCTGGATCTCTACCGCGACCCCGATCCCTTCCGGATCCCCAAGCTGCGGGAGTTCCGCAACTGCCAACCCCCGTCGATCGCGGCGCTCGAGTTCGGCGTGATGTGCACGGCCGGGTTCCCCGAGCCCTGGACGTTCAGCTTGAGGGTCCGACGCCTCCTGGCCGACCGGCTCGAGGAGTTCGACCTGGTCCACGACAACCAGTGCCTGGGCAACGGGATCATGGGCATGATCGACGACGGCTGGCCGGTGCTGACCACCCTCCACCACCCGATCACCGTCGACCGGCAGCTGGCCCTCAGCCACGCCACCAACCCGTGGCAGCAGTTCACCCAGCGCCGGTGGTTCGGCTTCCTGCGCATGCAGGTCAAGGTGGCCCGTGCCCTGCCGAGGGTGGTCACCGTCTCCGAATCGTCCAAAGCCGACATCGCCTCCCAGATGGGTGTGTCCCTCGACCGGATGACCGTGGTGCCGGTCGGGGTCGACCACACGGTCTTCCGTCCCCGTGACGACGAGGTGCCGGTCCCGGGGCGGATCATGGTGACCTCCTCGTCCGACGTCCCCATGAAGGGGCTGGTGCCGCTGCTCGAGGCGGTGGCCAAACTCCGCACCGAACGGGATATCGAGTTGGTGGTCATCGGCAATCCGCGCCCCGACGGGCGGGTGGCCAAGGCCATCAAGCGACTCGACCTGGCCCCGATCGTCCGGTGCGTCACCGGCATCAGCGACGACGAGCTGGCCCGGAACTACGCCCGGGCCCAGGTGGCGGTGGTGCCCTCCCTGTACGAGGGGTTCTCGCTGCCGGCCATCGAGGCCATGGCCTGCGGCGTGGCCCTGGTGGCCACCACCGGTGGGGCGCTGCCCGAGGTGGTCGGCACCGACGGGGTCACCGGGCTGCTGGTCGAACCGGACGACCCGGGGGCGCTGGCCCTGGCCATCGGCCGCCTGCTCGACGACGACGAGCTGCGCCGCCGTCTCGGGGCCGCCGGCCGCCAACGTGTGCTCGGCCGGTTCACCTGGCAGGTGACGGCGGCCGGGACGGCGGCCGAGTACCGGGGCCTGATGGCCGAACACAACCCCCACCGACGTACGGAGAGCCTGCCATGTTGACTGTCGACTACTCGAAGCTCGGGGTCCGGCCGGGTGACCGTCTCCTCGACCTGGGCTGCGGTTTCGGCCGCCACGCCTTTCAGGCCGCCCGGCTGGGGGCGCAGGTGGTGGCGCTGGATGCCGGCGCCGACGAGGTCCGCAAGGTCCGGGACACCTTCGGGGCCATGGGGGTGGCCGGCGAGCTCGACGTGGAGGCGGCCCGGGTGGGGGCGGCGCAAGGCGACGCCCTCGGGCTGCCCTTCGCCGACGGGTCCTTCGACCGGGTGATCGCCTCCGAGGTCCTCGAGCACATCCCCGACGACGAGGCGGCCATCGCCGAGCTGGCCCGAGTGCTCCGCCCGGGCGGTTCGATGGCGGTGACGGTTCCCCGCTGCGGCCCCGAGTTCGTCAACTGGGCGCTGTCCGACGACTACCACAACGTGCCCGGCGGTCATGTCCGGATCTACCGCCAGAGCCAGTTGGTCGACCGTCTCCAGGGCACGGGCCTGCGGGCGGTGGGACGCCACCATGCCCACGGCCTCCACGCCCCCTACTGGTGGCTCCGCTGCCTGGTGGGCCCGACCAACGACCGCCATCCGGCGGTCTCGACCTATCACCGGTTGCTGGTGTGGGACATCGAGAAGGCCCCCCGGGTGACCCGCTACGCCGACCGGGTGCTCAACCCGCTGGTCGGCAAGAGCCTGGTCGTCTATCTCGAGAAACCGATGTCGGCGGTCCCCGAAATGGCGGTGGCATGAGATCGATCCCCGAAGTTCCCGGCGTGATGACCGCCGGTGAGGTGGTGGCCACCGGCCAGGCCATCGCCGCCCTCCAGCGGCCCGACGGGATGATCCCGTGGTTCCCCGGTGGGCACTGCGACCCCTGGAACCATGTCGAGGCGGCCATGGCCCTCACCGCGGTCGGCCTGGACGAGCAGGCCGACCGGGCCTACCAGTGGCTGGTCGACACCCAGCTCCCCGACGGCAGCTGGTTCAACTACTACCTGGCCACGGGGATCAAGGATGCCCGGCTCGACACCAACGTGTGCGCCTACCTGGCCACCGGGGCGTGGCACCGCTATGTCTCCACCGGTGGGATCGACGCCCTCGAGGAGCTGTGGCCGGCGCTGGAGGCCGGGGTCGACTTCGTGCTCCGGTGGCAGCGGCTCGACGGGGCCATCCACTGGTCGCTCGACCCTTCGGGATTCCTCGAGGAGTACGCCCTGCTGACCGGGTCGTCGTCCATCTACCACAGCCTTCGTTGCGCCATCGCCTGCGCCGAGCGTCTCGGACACGAGCGTCCGGACTGGGAGTTGGCCGCCGGTCGGCTGGCCCATGCGCTGGCCCATCAACCCGATGCCTTCGCCCCGAAGGTGGAGTTCGCCATGGACTGGTACTACCCGGTCCTCTCCGGTGCGCTCAGCGGTGAGGCGGCCCGGCGCCGCATGGCCGGCTCGTGGGACACCTTCGTCATGGAGGGCCGGGGCGTCCGGTGCGTGTCGACCGGTGAGTGGGTGACGGCGGCCGAGACCGCCGAGTGCGTGCTGGCCCTCGACGCCCTGGGCATGGACGAGATGGCGCTCCGGCTCCTCTCGTGGGTGCAGGCGCTGCGCAACGAGGACGGCTCCTACTGGACGGGCATGGTCTATCCCGAGGAGGCGACCTACCCTCCGCTGGAGCGCTCGTCCTACACGGCCGGGGCCATGGTCCTGGCCGCTGACGCCCTCAGCCGCACGACCCCGGCGTCGGGGATCTTCCGGGGCGAGGGTCTCCCCAGCCACCTCGATCTCACCGAGCCGGCCCCCGATGCCCCCGCCGAGCCGGCCATGCGGGCACCGGGTCAGGCCGGGCCGTCCTGAGCGCCGCGTTCAGAGGCGCCTGACGATCCGCAACGAGCCGCACTCGCCGTCCTCGACGAATTGGCCCGAGTCGAGGGCCGCCCGCCAGATGTCGTAGGGGGGACGGCCGCCGTCGGCCGGGTCGGGGAACACGTCGTGGATGGCCAGCCATCCGTCCTCCATCACCTTCGGCGCCCAGCCCCGGTAGTCGGCCCACGCCGGTTCTTCGCCGTGGCCCACCGTCGATGAAGCAGAAGGCCAGCGGTGTCGACCAGTGGGACGAAACGATGGGGGAGTCGCCGACGATGCCGACCACCGACTCCTCCAGCCCGGCGCCGATCACGGTGCGACGCCAGTGGGGAAGGGTGTCGATCCGCCCGGTGTCGGGGTCGATCAGCGTGCTGTCGTGGTGTTCCCAGCCGGCCTGGTTCTCCTCGGAGCCGTGATGGTGGTCGAGGCTGAACAGGACGGCGTCGGTGGCTTCGGCGGCGGCGCCGAGGTAGACGCTCGACTTGCCGCACCAGGCCCCGATCTCGACGAACGTGGCCCCGTCGAAGGACGCGCCGGCCCGCAGGGCGGCCAGGTAGAGGGCCTCCCCCTCGTCGTCGGGCATGAAGCCGGTGGCTTCCCGGGCCGCGCCGAACAGCTGGTCCCGTCGATGTCCGCGGTCTGTCGACGGCGCGGAGAGATTGACGGGGCCGACGGGTGGGGCGGGCGGGTTGTCCACCGGCGAATCCTCCCACGATTGGCGGACGTGCGTGCGGCACCGTGGCCCGCGAAACGCCGGTACTGACGAGCCCCGTTGCTCGGTTCAGGACATGATGGGACCGACCGACACCGCAGCGAGCACCACCTTGTTTCGACCGGCCTCGGTGGTGGGCGCCGACAAGGTGACCCGGTTCATCCCGGGATGGAGGTCGATCGTGGCCCGGATGCCTACGGCGGCCTCCGAGGGGACGACCTCCCCGTCCGGTCCGGCCACCGCCAGCGAGGGATGGCTGCCCCTGTCACCGGCGAAGCGGAGCTGCACCGAGACCGCATGGGCGGTGGTACTGGACAGGTAGAGCGTTGCCTGTTGGTTCAGCACTGGATCGTGTCCGTAGCCGGCCAACGACCACCCGCCTCCGGGGAAGATCCAGGTATCGGGGACCTCGCTCGTGAACCGCGGCATGCTGGTCCGCACGGTCGTCGCGTCCCCGGCCTTGATCGACAGCGCCAGGTTCTTGAACAGGAGGTTGACCGTCCCGTTGTTCGGCGTCCGGTGCCGACTGCCCACCTGAGTGACAAGTGCACACGGGCGGTAGTCAGCTTCCAACTTTGTGGTCTGGTTGCGGACGTCGAAGTCGTTCAGTTCGCCGCGCCAGCGGTTGTATTTCAGTCCGGCCCAGAGCGGGTACTCAAACTCGATGAAGTTCCCGATGCCGGCCTTCTCGCATGTCGACTGGGCCAGGGCGGTGCTGACCGCTTCATAGGCCCGTGCTTCTTCACCTGCGGTCTTCTTGCAGCAGGACGCGAAGTAGGGCTCGAGGTACGAGGAGTCGTAGGCGGCGTCGTAGGACGCGGAGGGGACCAGCGGTCGCGTGTTGCTGTCCAACAGTTGCGGCAGGCAGGCCACCACGAGCACCAAGAGAACGATCCGTGTGACCCAGATCGAGCACCGCGACAGGGCAACGGCGATCACTGCGGTCCAGGCCACGAGCAGCGGGAGGCTGTACCGGGCGTCCCAAATTCCCCACTTGGCGATGATTGTGAAGAGGAGGTAGCCGGCGGAGAGTCCCAGGGCCAGCAGCAGAGTGATTCGGAAGCGCCTCGTCCCCTTCTTGACGGTCGCCGCCAGCACGACCAGCGACCCCACCAGAAGGACCACATCCCAGGGATTGGCGCCGAAGGTCTCGGTCCGCTGTGTCTCCGAGTAGTCCCGTACGGTGAAGGCGTTGTAACCCGGGGTCACGCTGTAGCGGGTGTCGTTCTGGTCGACCTGGAACACGTCGAACACGTGGGACAGGCCCCCGAGGACAACTTTGGCGACGTAGAACTCCGGTCCCGATGAGCCATTCCCGATATGGAAGTTGTTGGCGACGCTCCGGACCACGTTGGCCGCTCCGGCCTGCAGCGTGAACGGCGAGATGGCTGCCGTGGAGGATGCCGGCCCGAACGGTGATCCGGACAGCTCCACGTTTTGCACCGTGAACGGACCGACGACGACCAGCGCAGTGACGCCGGCGACGGCGAGGAGGGCGACGGCCCGCCGAAGCAGGTCCTCCCTGCCGAGCGAGCGCCGCAGGCGGGTGAAGGCCACGATGACCAGGAGGAGCGCAGCGGGTCCCAGCATCAACGGGATGCTCGCTTTTGTCATGTAGGCCAGACCGGTTGCCACCCCCAAGGCCACTGCTCTCGGTGGCCAACCGGCATCGGCAGAGAACGAGGCCGCGATGACCAAGAGCCCGATACCGATGGCGGCGGCGAAGTAGTCGTTCTCGGTGCTGGTGGCCAGCAGGACGCCGGACGGGATGGTGGCGCACACCACGGCGGCCACGATCTGGACCGAACGCGAGGCGCCGAGGAGCCGGGCCAGCTCGGAGACCCCCACCACGCTGATGGCGGCGGCCGTCAGGGCCACGCTGGCGTCGAACCGGTCCGTCCCGGCCAAAAGGTGAAGCAGGGCCAGGTTGTACTCCGCCAACGGAGCGAAGCCCACCTGGGGCAGGTAGTGGGTGGCGAACGGGGCGACGCTTCGGTTCTGGATCCAGTGCTCGACGCGTGTAGGTGGTAGACCAGCGAGTCGGAGTTGCTGGGGAGGTAGCGCGATCCCACGGCCACGAGGGTCCCGAAGACCGCCACCACGACGACGAGCCAGATGCGGTCCTCGATGCTGAGGGCCGTGAGCGACTCCCGAAACTGGAAGCGCCGGATCCCGCGGTCCCGCACGTCGGCGGCGAAGGCCAGAATGGGTCTCCTCGTTGCCACGAGGAGCACCACCGACACGCTGCCCCAGGCCACGGCGACCGATCCAGCGGTGAACCGGTGGTCGATGCTGGTCACCTCGGTGACGCCCAGGACCAGCAGCTCGTAGGCCAGGAACGCCAGGACAAGGGCGCCGCGGACGGAGAGCCTGGCGAAGCCGATCCGGTTGCGATGGACAGCAACGAGCCACCAGAGGAGCACCAACGGCAGGAGGATCAACAACAACACGGAACGACGACCCCCTTGCACGGCGTGCCTGTGGCCCACGCCACGTCGGCCCCGCCGGTTGCGGAACCCGAACCGGACCGGAATCGAGCGGTGCCGCCGATCCGCCTGTCCACCCGAAGTCTGTTGCTCATACCCATCCCTGCCGTCGCCCACTCACAGCCCGATCGCAAGCAGGGACGGCAACTCGTGTCCGGGGAACGTCGTCGGGAACCGTAACAAAATGAGGTCGATGACGCGGTGGTCGGGCCCGCCCGCCCAG
>CAWIOU010000019.1:0-121650 GCA_963837805.1 uncultured Acidimicrobiaceae bacterium | reverse complement strand
ATGTCTTGAAGCTATATGGGTTCCACGACTAGACTGGTGGCTTCGGCAGCCAGGGAGGATCCATGCGAGCGCTGATCGTGGCGAGAGTGAGCAAGCTGAAGGGTGACCAGGCCTCACGTGTTGAGCGTGATGACGAGGTGGCCAGAGAGTGGGCAGAGTCCAACGGTCATGAGGTGGTGGCCCTAGCTGCTGACCGCAACGTGAGCGGCGGCAAGTCACCTTGGAAGCGACCAGAGCTAGGGCCATGGCTCACCGATCCATCGAAGGTTTCGCAGTATGACGGAATCGTGGTGAACGCCATGGATCGACTGGGACGGAATGCCATCGACATTGCCAAGGTGAAGGAATGGGCAGTCGAGCACGGTAAGCGAATCGTGATCCTGTCTCAGAACCTGCAATGGCCAACCGCTAACCCTGTCGATGGGTTCGTGTGGAACATCCTCGCTGCGGTTGCCGAAATGGAACTGGCCATGATCACCAAGCGCTATGCGGATGCCAGGGAGGTGGTGGTTGAGAATGGTGGGTTCTACGGTCGAGTCCCATGGGGATTTGAGCCAGTGGGTGACAAGTACCACAAGACACTGCAACCGGTGCCGGAACTGGTGCCAACCATCAAAGAGATGATTCGCCGCGCATTGCACGGAGATAGCTTGCAGTCCATCGCTGACTGGTTGGATGAGTCCGACGCACCAAAGCCATCGCAGAATGGCAAGCGTTGGTATCCGAAGTCAGTGGGGGACATCCTCCGGTCAACCAGCTTGAAGGGCAAGCGCACCACCACCGAAGGCAAGACAGTGCATCATCACGAAGGCATCATCCCAGCGGGTGAGTGGGAGCAACTGCAGCGGGTGTTGGATAACCCCAACCGGCGTGGACCCACCAATCTGGATGGTGTGCTGCTTAGTCCATCCACCGTGCGCTGTGCAGTGTGTGATGGTCCGATGTACCGGACCGTATCCACCAACAAGGGACACGTGACCCACTACTACCGATGCCGGGTGAAGCAGTGCAGAAACGGAGTCAATCAGAACACCTTGGATGCTTGGGTCGATGAGTGGTTCGCAGGGGATGCCTTCGGACGCACACAGGTGATGGAACTGCAGACCATCGCCGGTGATGGAACCGAGGAAGAGATAGCAGAGGTTGAGGCAGAGATTCGGGCCATGGACATTGACGATCATGGATCACCCGAACACCTCGCGCTGCTGGCAGAGAGGAAGCGTCTGCAGGGACTGCCGTCAGCACCTACTGAGGTGCGTGAGGTGGCCACCGGTCAGCTGGTGCGGGACGTTTGGTCATCACTGGATGCTGTGGCCCGCAGGCGCTATCTGCAGGCCGCTGGTGTACGTGTGATGGTTCGTCCCATCGACAAGAGCCACGAGGTATCCAACTTCGGCAACGGTCGCCATGTCGTTTCATTGGAAGGTGACCCGGCACAGATCAGCGGAACGCTTCAGGGGATCGATGCTTAGTGCGCACGTCCGATTAGGACGATGGTGGCGACCAGTAGGGCAACCGTCAGCACCACGAGTGCAGCAGTAGCCCAAAGCAGACGAGTAGCTGCTTTGTCAGATGCTGTTTTGAATTCGTCAACAGCGGTGCCCATACGGTCAGTGGTTCGGATGAGTAGTTCAGTCTCTCCCAACTGAAGTAACGGTACCGTGCGCTGAACGTCATTCACGTTGGATGTCAATCCCGAAGCAATGTGTTCTATGGCCTCGTGCAGATCGGCATCGCTCAATCCGTGGGGATAGCTAGGTGGAACTTCCATAGTGGAATGCTAATCGCTAACGAATGCTGAATGGATGAACCGGTCTCAAGTTGGGCCGGTTATTCTGCTGTATGGATGGAATCGCGCTCGTGGAATAAATGCACCGTTCGTGCTGGTCACAGGCAAGTTTCTGCCATGGGTTTAGGTCCGAAGTACGAAAGTGGGACACTGGGATAGTACAGAAACAACAGAAGGGATGGAACCATGACCAGAGCGAAGGAAGTAGGCAGGCCAGAGGTGGCACAGCTGTTAGGTGTGACCGTGGCAAGGATCGACCAGCTGGTGAAGCAGTCTGACTTCCCCCAACCGGCCCGCGTTGAAACACGAGGGAAGCGCAGCCGTCGCTGGTGGGATCGTAAGGTGATCATTCGTTATGGCAAAGCAACGGGCCGGATCCAGAAGTGAAACCGATCAACCAACCTGCAGCGTCAACGCCACCGGTAAACGAATGGGTAGAACGGTGGGAACGAACAGTGAAGGAACACAAACGCGAACGCTCCGTGGAACTTCGAAAACCGGTAATCAATCATGAGTGACGAAGACGAAGAAGAACAGTCACTTCACCTGCACGGAGTTATTAACGCTGTCGCTTATGAGGAACTGAAAGGGCAGTTCCTCTGGCGGCAGGATGTCGGTAAGTGGTGGGTGAAGCATCCGAGTGGAGTATGGGCACCAGAACGGGTGGAGGAACTAAGCACAGCACTGAAGGAAATCATCTTGCAGCGTTGGCCAAACAACTACACCGCATCACTGATCAGCAGTATCAAAACGCTGTTGCGATCGGATCTAGCAATCGGTGCCGAAGTGTTCGACCGTGAACCGTGGCTGCTTGGTGTGCAAAATGGAATCGTGAATCTTGAAACGCTAACCCTGATCGATGATGAGCGCGAGCACTACATAACCAGGTGCTGTAATGCATCGTACGAACATGGGCAACACAATGAGATGTGGGATCAACACATTTTGGATCTGTTCGACGGCGATACGGAAATGGCCTGGTGTTTCCAAAAACAGATTGGTGCATCACTGGTTGGTGATTCCGAGAAGATCAAGCCCCAGGTCTTCCTGCAGCTGGTCGGGGCCAGCGGTGGGGGCAAGGGAACGACCTCCCGGTCGCTCGGTGACGCCCTTGGAAGCTACGCACGGCACTTCTCATCGAAGGACTTCAGCGAGGGCCAGGACCGGCACACACAATGGATGATGGAACTAAACGGCACCCGGCTCGCGATCGTTCAAGAGATGCGAACCGAAGCTTTGGATGTCGCACTACTCAAGACCTTGAGTGGTGGTGATTCGCTGATCGCACACGAGATGCGAATGGCCGACCAGCGATGGGTTCCGACACACACATTGTTATTCACTTCCAACACCGCACCGAACTTCGACAACGATACCGAAGGCATGTATCGAAGGTACGTTCCATTCACCACGCGATTGCCGGTAATGGATAGTGGCGGATGGTACGAAGAAGATTTGCGAGAGGATTTAAGCGGCATTCTGATGTGGTGTCTTCGTGGCACAGCTGGTTGGTTGAGTGAAGACGATGGAAGCGTGATCGCGCTTCCGGAATCAGTTCGCGAGCTAAGAGATGTCGACATCGCTGGCCAATCGATGCAATCGGAATTCATTCAAGAATGCGTTTCATTTACTGGTGGCGATTTGCTCCGTAGTGAAGTGCGATCAGAATATACATGGTGGTTGGCTAATGTGAAAGGTGATATGGAACCACTAGCGCAGAATGATAAGCGTATCCAAAAACTGTATGACATCATCAATCACATTGGAGCCAGTCCACGCCGGTTCACGGTCGATGGGAAACCAGGCCAGCTGGGATGGGCGGGGGCATCCTTGATAGATCGAAACAGACGCTAAACAGACAACTAAACAAGCTTGACCTGCACTAAACAAACTAAACAGACTATATGACTACTAACAAATATATCTATCTAGTGTGTTGGTGTATGTGGTCTGTGGCCGAGATGGGCCAATCTGTCTGTTTAGTCTGTTTAGTCTGTTTAGCCCTGGTCAAGCCTGTGTAGTGCCTGCCTCACTGCCTGTGTTAGATCGACTTCAGGTCCGATAGATAGCGTGGGCTAGGCATGGCCAGGAACCGTTCATACTGCTCGTTCGTGACCGGGATCCGTGGCAGACGGAACTTGTAGTCAGTTGAGAACACCCGGTCACCTCGGCGGTGGTGGAGTAGATAGGTCATAGCGGATTACCTCCCGTTGATTGTGTGTCTGTATCTAGTCTGCCGCCTGCAGCAATGGGCGTCGACCATGATCGCGATTTCGGCGTAATACAACAAAATCGCGCATTTTTCTTTACGATGATTCGTGCATAGGGTGTACACTGGACTAACTTGTGCAAATAGTTCACTCGCTGTGGCGCTGACATTCCCTGCACAGTGGCCACCACTTCCGTTGATCATTGATCCGGAGGTGTACCAACATAGATCCCACCGAGGGAAAGAAGATTCCGACACGTTCGCGAACGATCTGCTGGCAACCGAACAGTTGGCCAGGAAGGGTGGGGGTACCCTCAACTTCCCCATCATCTGAGATGACCCCCGCGTCATTTTGGAATTTCTCCCCGAGGCTCAGAGGTCGATCCGAAGGTCAGAAGCCAGAAAGTACTCTCTGAATCAGGCCGCCAACGCCAGAGCCTTGACCACCGGCCAAGCCCCCTGGACTGAATGACTGAGTCATGTCGTTAGCCGGAGGTGTCCCAGGTTCAAATCCTGTCGTGGACACGGTGCTGATCAGTTGGGAGAGAGCAAGGCGGCGCACACAAAACGGGCCAAAAGCGCCGCGCAGCCGGGAGGCCAGGCCGGCAGGGCAACGGGCCAGCGGGGCGGCCACCCAAACGGGGAGGACAGGCAGGGAGGCGAGGCCGGGCGGGGCAACGAGGCAAGGCCGGGCGGGGCGGCCACCGAGCGGGGAGGGGCGGAGGGGGGGAAGGGGGGAGAGAGAGGGGGGCTTGGCGGTGGACCTCTCCAAGAGCTGATACCCATTTCAGTCGAGAGTGCCTACGTCGATTACCCTCAAAAAGGTAGGTCGGAAATGAGATTCCCCACGTCCCCCCAAAAAGTCCCCGATGCGTTCGTATACTCTGAGATCCCGTCTTGTGCAGCCCCTTCCGCATCGGGAGCATCCTGGGAGACAGAGTTTGCGTCTGATGCAGAAGAAGTACTGTCCGCAGAATTGAAAATGGTTTGACAATTGTCCTGCCCCGCCTCGCATGGGCCGCCGCCGCCGGAGATATTTGGAAGGGCTTGGTTATTGATTACCTGGTAGATGGTCCGCAGTTCCGATTCAGCATTGCGATAGAGCGCTGCATTGGCAGCGAGGGAGTTCAGTCCTGAAGTGTTGCTCGCATCCTGACACTCTGAATAGGTCTTCTGGAGGAGAGCGTCAATCCGGTTGTACTCGTCCACGACATTCTGTCCCACTTGAACGCAGCTACCTGTCGTATCACTGGTCGAACAGAACTGCAGTGTGGCCTCGCATAGGTACTGCTCCGAATATGAGCTGCACGCATCGAGTCCCGTTGGATCGAGGCGGTTGACAGGATTGTCCTGGCCGTACCCGTACGCCTCTCGGTCTGGCGGCTCAGTGGATCCACACTCATGAACTGCGCCGTCTTCGGGTCGTAGTAGCGGTTCCGGAGATACTGCAGTCCTGATTCCGCGTCCGTGTACTGGCCCGCATACCCGAACGGGGTGGTCGTCCCGGTGTGCGAGGTCACCGCACCGTAGGGGGTGAAGGTGTAGGTGGAGACCACCGCCCCGGTGGCGTTGGTGAGCAGCCGGGTGGAGCCGAGCTGGTCGTGGCCGTAGTAGTCGACGGTGGTGCCGCTCACCTGCTCGATAGGTAGCCCGCCCGGTCCGGCCACGTAGCTGGTAGCACCGGCCTGAATGATGAGGGGTAGGCCCCCGGACTGGTCCCAGGCGAACGGCGTGGTCGTCGTGCCGACCTTCTTTGTCATCCGAAGGCCGTCGCCGTTGTAGGCGTACGAGGCGGCGGTCGTGCCCCGGGTGAAGCCGACCAAGCGCCCTGCTTGATCGTAACGGTAAGTGGTGATCGGCTCGGACGGTGGGGTTGCGGTCGTGCGCTCGCCGAGGGCGTCGTAGGCATAAGTGGTGGTGGCTGTCCCGACCTTCATCGAAGTCAGCTCGCTGGCCGCGTCGTAGGAGAGGGCGGAGGTCCCTTGACCTGTGAGCTGGCTGGCCGAGTTGTAGCTGAGTGGAGAGGGACCAAGTGTCGATGAGGTGAGCCGGTCCGACCCGTCATAGGCGTACTTGGTGGTGTTCTCGGCGGTGACCTGCCCCAGGCTGTCACGGGTGTTGGCCAGATTGAGCAGGACGGTCGTCCCGTGGCTGTCCTTGGTGCCTGTGAGCCGGTCGGCCTTGTCGAAGATGTTTGTGACTGTCACTCCGTTGGGATCGGACTGTTTGACCAGATTGGAGTCACCGTCGTAGGCGAAGGTGGTCTTGTGCCCAAGCCAGTCGGTCACCGAGGTGAGTCGGCTGGCGGCGTCGTAGCTCCGGGTCACGGTGTGCCCCCCCGGGTAGGTGAGGCGGGTCAGGTTGCCGGCCAGGTCGTAGGCATAGGCGATGACCTGGCCATCTCCCTGGGTGTCCCCGGTCAGTAGGTGGAGGGCGTCGTAGGTATAGGTCGTGGACCCGGTCCCGTCGGTCATCGAGGTCCGCTGCCCGTCGGCGTCGTAGGTGTAGGTGACGCCGTGGGTGGTGCCGTCGGAGTAGGTGACCGTGAGCGGTTCATTGTCGGCGTCGTAGGTGGTGGTGGTGACCCGGCCGAGGGGATCGGTCACCGAGATCCGGTTGCCGGCCAGGTCGTAGGCGTAGGTGGTGGCCCGGCCGAGGGGATCGGTGCTCGTCACCTGCCGGTTGAGGGGGTCGTAGGTGTAGGTCGTCGCCTTCCCCACTCCGTTGATCTGCTTGGCCACGTTGCCCGCCGTGTCGTAGGTGGTGGACTGCGAACTCGACGTCACATGCGCCGGGTTGGTCACATTGGTCGAGAGCACCTCGTTGTCGGCGTCGTAGGTCTTGGCGGTGATGTCCCCCTTAGCGTCGGTCGCGCTGACCAGGTTCTGGTCGGCGTCGTAGGAGTTCGTGGTCTTGTGTCCGAGGGCATCCTTTGTGACAAGAGGATTCCCGAAGGCATCGTAGGAATAGGTGGTCTTGTGTCCGAGAGGGAGGTCGCAGACGTCCGCTCTCCGATCACGTTGTAGGTAGCGGCGGTCTTGTTGCCCAGCGGATCGGTGGAAGAGACCCGGTCCCCGTAGGCGTCGTAGGTATACCTCGAAGTCTTGGCGTCCGGGTTGTCACCGAGACCACGTCACCGGGCTTGGTGGTGCTGTAGGTGTACGTAGTCTTTGCCTTCGAGTTGCCGATCGGCGTGGAGGTGGAGAGCAGGTTTCCCTTGCTATCGAAATTGTTGGTGATCGTGACCCCGTTGGCGTCAGTCATCGAAGTGACCTCACCGAAGCGGTTGTAGGTATGGCTGGTGGTCTGTCTCAACGGATCGGTGGTCGAGAGCAGGTTGCCCGCACTGTCATAGACAGAGGTGGTGGTATTCCCATTGGGGTCAGTGACCGACGCCAATCCCAGGGTCACCGGGTCGTAGGTGTAGCTGGTCGTTGCAGCCGACGCGGTTCCAGACCGACGGTCTTCGAAGTGAGCTCCAGATTCTGGTAGTTCCAGACTGTCTTGTCCCCCCGGGCGTCGGTCTCCGTGGTCGACTCGGTCCCCCCGACGGTGCCGGCGTAAGCGAAGGTGGTGGTGCGTTTCATCGGGTTGATCGACGAGGTGTCCCGGCCCGAGCCGTCATACGTGTTGGTCGATTTGCCGCCCCGTGGGTCGGTCATGGTCAGCATGCGGTGGGTCGTGTTGTAGGTGAAGGCCCACTTGCCTCCGGCGACATTGGTGACCCCGGTCAGGTCGCCTACGGTGTTGTAGACGTAGGCGACCTTCCGCCCCACCGGGTCGGTGACCGAGGCCACTTTGCCGTTGGTGCCGTAGGTAAAGGTGAGGGTCCGTCCGGCCGGATCGGTCACCTTGGTGAGGTTGACCCCCGTGTAGGCGAGGGTGGTGGCGTAGCCGTTGCGGTCGAGCTGTTTGATCAGGTGACCAGCGCTGTCGAACACGTAGGACTCACCCGTCGCCCGGCCGTAGGTGTAGGCCTTGGTGGTGGTGTTCTGACTCAAGGTGGCGAAGTCGTTCGATGGGCCGCTGAAGGTCCCCCACCGGCCGGAATGAACGTGACCGCCGAGCCATTGGCCTGGTTGACCGTCACGTCACCAGTGACCGTGTTCTTGGACAGCGTCATCCCGTAAGAGTCGGCCCAGCCGTAGCCGAAGGGAGAGTTGTGTGCGGCAAGGTTGGTCGAGTAGGTGCGGGTGAAACCGAGGGGTACACCTCGACCGGGGACGGACAGGTCGGTGAAGGTCTGGTGGAACTCCCCGGTGGCGGTGTTGACCGGGCAGCCCGAACACGAGGTGTGGTTATCGCCGGGGATGCCGCCGCCGGTGGTCTGGGGGACGGTCGGCAGACTCCGACCCGAGGCACGGAAGTGCGCCTGAATCTGGCTCGGGCTTAGGGCGTTGGCGTAGACAGCCGCCATGGCTATGTTGCCTTTGAAGCTAGAAATGACTCCGTCGCAAGCGTCACCGTCTCTGCCGATCGCTATCTGGCCTCCGTCCCAGAAGATGGGGCCCGATCCAGGGACGGTTGCAACCGAGGCACCGTCGACATAGAGAGCTGCATCAGAGCCGTTATAGGTTCCAACCAGATAGTGCCATAAACCATCGCGCAGCGGATTCGCTGACTCTGGGGAAGGTCCCGACGAGCCTCCGTTAAGGTAAATCCCAAAGCCGGTCGGTTCAAGTTGCAATCCGAAATACCGATCTCGATAGAGGATGCCACTGCTGTCACTATTTGACTGAGCCCACATTTCGATGGTGATGCTATTGGCCGGCTGGAGAGTTCCAGCGCCTCCGTCTAGTGAGACACCCGAACAATTGCCGCCGTCAAAGGACATCGCGCTCGGCCATCGGCCCAGTGGCGCCACCAGGAATGACACCACCCTGGACTGATCCCGTATTTGGCCCGGTCAGATCATGAGCCGTGGTCGATCCGGATGGATCGTCAAGCGGCCAAAACGAAATGGGCTTGTCAGCCTTAATCACAGCTTCGTAGGTGGCAGCTAGATCGGGCGTTGGGGCACTGGTGGCGTTTGCGTCCGCCATCGGCGACGCGACCTGAGCTGGACCGAGCCTGTGGCAGCCAAAGCGACACCGGCAGACGACCCCAACAACAGGCCCGTTATGGAGACTGAGACGACCAGCTTGCCGTATCGGCGCTTACAACTCCCAACTGCTCCGCCAGAACGCATGAACCCGCCCTTTCGTCGGATCCCTCGGGGCAGGTCCTGCTGTACAGCCCCAGAATCGACTCTCCGAACGCTAGGCAGGGTGGGCGCCTTGCGTCAACTGACTTCAGAGTAGGTGGCGGACAGGGTGAAAAGACACCCGCTAAACCTCGATCCACCGAACCGCAGGGCTGAATCGGCGAGTTCGTGATTTCAGGCCGGTGATTGATTCCAGCGGAGTCGTTGCGTGACCTCTCCGGCAATCAGGACGTGGCCGACCAGAGGGTGAGCGGCGGCGATCGAACTGGGAGTGGCGGGACCGTGGTGGGGCCACTCCGTTGGCGATCGATCAGGTGCGAAGCGACAGGGCCCGCAAGCGGTCGAAGCAGTCGATCCACTCGGTCGCCCATGGCCAGCGGGTCGGCAGATGGAGCTGTGTCCGTCTCGACCGGTGGGTGAGCCTCCCCGGCACCACGATGTACTTCTGTCTGATGGTCTTCGCCACCACGGTGCCCTTGTGCTCGAGCCCCAGGGCAGCCAGCCAGCGAATCATGTTGTGGGCCAGTGTGGCGAGCACGGCCCAGGCGGCGTTGGCGGTGAAGGTTCCCGATGGGCAGTGGGCCATCCCGGCCCCGTCCTTCAGGTCCCGGATGACCAACTCGACCACGGCGTGGTGGCGATGATCGGCATCGAGGAGGACGGCGGTCCCTTCCCGATCGGTGATGAACGCGTGGTGTCTCCAGGAGGGGAAGAGCTGGGCCTGCTTGCCGACCAGCCTGGTGCGCCGGATGATCAGCCGGTGCCCATCGCCATAGGCGCACTCAGCCACCTGGGCCTGGCCGCCGATCGTGTAGTCGATGTCCGACCAGCTGTCCTCGGGGACGGCCTCGATGGCCCTGACCACGGCTTTGTTCAGGGTGGCGGTGATGGAGTAGCAGACGTCGTGGTCTCGGCACGCTTGCACTACGTGCTTGGAGTAGAACCCCGAGTCGGCCCGCAGGGTGAGCTGACCGGCGGCACCGGCCCGTCGCACCCGGCCGATGGTCTCCCGCACGAACCGTGGTGCTCCCCGGCCCGATCCGGCCGAGCCCTTCCGTTGGCGGAGGTGGAGCACCTCCCCGGTGTCGGCCCGGGTGGCGACCAGCGGGTGCTCGCCGAGCACACCGGTGTAGCCATAGGCCGCCCCTTGTTTCTGCTTTCCATAGACCTGCTGGATGGTGGAGTCGATGTCGATGGTCATCGGAGCATCGCCCGGGCCGGCACCGAAGTCCCAGGCTCCGGTGAGCATCTGCTCAGAAAAGGAATCGAGCTGGCGGACATGACCGAAGGTGAAGGACCGGAGGAACGTGCCGAGGGTGGACGGGGCCATCACGTCGTGTCCGAGCACGCGATGCGTCGATCCTGAACGCAGCACGTCGCAGTCGTCGATGCACTCGGCCCCGGCCACCATGGCGTGGACCAGCGTGGCGACTTTGCGGCCGGGACGAGCGTGCCCGGGACGGTCGCCGAGTTCGACCATCTCGTCGGCCCAGGCCACAAGGTCCAACCGCTCGGACAGCACGGCCACCAGCGCCAGGCCCGCTCCGGCCACCGCCCGGTCGTCGTCGAAGGTCACGGCAAGGCGCGTCGGATTGTGGGATTCTGTGTGCACCGGAAAGATGCCTTTCTGCTTGGGGATGATGCGTACTGTCGCAAGTCACATCTTCCCAAGGCAGGGGGCATTTTCCGCGTATGGTCAGCCCTCAGATGGCCAGTTCACCACTGGGATTTCGGTGGATCGAGGCTTAGGTGTTCTCGACATGCGAATACGTCGCCCATCGCCGGCCACGCCGGTAAAAGGGTCGATGGCTGCCGCGTCGAACACCTACTACCGATTGACAGTCATCAGAGGTCGCGAGAAGCTTGCGAGGCGAGGACAGGCCAAAGGCGGAGGCGGATCCTGATGCGAAGGCGTTCACTGATGAATTCTTTGTATTGCGGCGTTGCTTCCGCTATCAGCCGGGATACTCGTCGTCGGAGCCTCGATCCCCTCTGGTGCAACCCAATTGAACGACTGGGCATTTGTTCCCAATCCATCGACTGAAACGGGAACGGGTCTGGCTGACGTGTCCTGCTCGCAACCGACGCACTGCATTGCGGTCGGTGATGGCCTGATTGAGCAATCATCTGGGTCTAGGTGGACGATTGACACCTCCGCTCCCAGTTTCAATGACTATGGGATCTCGTGTCCATCTGCGTCGTTCTGTATCGCAGTTGGCGAAGGCCGTTCCTTGAACCCAGGAGTCGAGGAATGGAATGGAAGCACGTGGACGCTACTGTCTGGTCCCCCGGCCAACGGGTTTCTGACTGATGTGTCCTGCACGTCACCGTCTAACTGTGTTGCCGTCGGACAGTATTCGAACGGGAGCGGCTTGACCGAAGTCTGGAACGGGTCCAAAGGAGTCATCGAACGCCAACCATTGGCACTCGCAGTTCTCAGTTCGATCTCGTGCGTCTCGGGCAGCTCTCCGCCGACCTGCGTTGCCGTTGGGTTGAATAGGAGCAACGAATCGCCGGTAGCGGAGATGTGGAAAAACGGCTGGTTCGAACTAGGAGGACCCCCGATCGCAGGCGACGACACAGCTTTGATCGACATTTCATGCGCGGCGACAAACGACTGTACAGCGGTCGGCGAATACGATCAGCCATCCACAGGCGATAGTCAGTCTGGCGCCGTAGTTGAGAAGTGGAATGGTTCGACGTGGACGACCTCTTATGCCGGTCTTCTGAACGGGAAGATACTGGTAAGCGTGTCCTGCACTTCCGGCATCTACTGCAGTGCAACCGGATATGACCCTTCATTCGGGCCCGATTTTGGCATCAGCTACCTTTTGGAGTTCGACGGTCATTCTTGGTCGTATGACCCAAACCCCACTTCGGGGAGTGAGCTCAGCGGCATCTTCTGCAATGCCCCTGGGTATTGCACCGCCGTTGGCGTGGTCGATTTGCTGGGTCCGCTCGTCCTCACGACGCCCTCACCAGCGAGCGGTTACCAGGAGGTGGCCTCCGACGGCGGAGTCTTCTCCTTCGCCCCGCCCGGGGTCCAGCCCGACTTCTTCGGGTCCATGGGGGGCCAGCATCTCAACGCGCCGATCGTCGGCATCACCTGGGACCCTCATGACGGCGGCTACATCGAGGTGGCCTCCGACGGCGGCGTCTTCTCCTTCGCCCCGCCCGGAGTCCCAGCCGACTTCTACGGTTCCATGGGAGGCCGGCATCTCAACGCGCCGATCGTCGGCATCACCTGGGATCCCTCATGACGGCGGCTACATCGAGGTGGCCTCCGACGGCGGGGTCTTCTCCTTCGCCCCGCCCGGGGTCCCAGCCGACTTCTACGGTTCCATGGGAGGCCAGCATCTCAACGCGCCGATCGTCGGCATCACCTGGGATCCCCATGACGGCGGCTACATCGAGGTGGCCTCCGACGGCGGGGTCTTCTCCTTCGCCCCGCCCGGGGTCCAGGCCGACTTCTACGGCTCCATGGGCGGCCGGCATCTCAACGCCCCGATCGTCGGCATCACCTGGGACCCCCATGACGGCGGCTACATCGAGGTGGCCTCCGACGGTGGGGTCTTCTCCTTCGCCCCGCCCGGGGTCCCAGCCGACTTCTACGGTTCCATGGGAGGCCGGCATCTCAACGCGCCGATCGTCGGCATCACCTGGGACCCCCATGACGGCGGCTACATCGAGGTGGCCTCCGACGGCGGCGTCTTCTCCTTCGCCCCGCCCGGGGTCCAGCCCGACTTCTTCGGGTCCATGGGGGGCCAGCATCTCAACGCGCCGATCGTCGGCATCACGTGGAGAGCATGAGTGATCTGGTGACCCAAACTGGTTGGGGGCTCCGCTCGACCGTCATCTCACTCGCGATGAACGAGGGTCTGAGGAGCATTGAGGATGCGATGCGACGCTCTTTTTGGCACGGGCGGTGCCCACGCCTAACAGGATTGGGATGGCGAGTTCTCCACCATCGTGAGTGAATCAATACCTGAAGTCAGGGGCGAGCAAAGCCGTCGTCCCTCCGTCGGAGGACGACGTGGCTGGTCGAGGACGATACGCGAGATGCCGCAAACTGGGGATTTTGGCATCCGATCTGGGCCAAACCCTTAGCCCCCCTGCTCCCTCTCGCCCCCTCTCCCCGTTCGGGTGGCTGCCCTGCCGCCCCGCCGCCCCGCTGGCCTGGCCGGCCGGCCTGTCGCCCCGGCCTCCCCGGTGCGCGGCGGTTTGGGGTCGTTTCGGGTGCGCCCCCTTGCTCTCTCGTGCTGATCAGTTGGGGGAGAGAGGGAGACAGGGCCCGGGGCGACCCCAAAAGCGCCGCAAGCGGCCGGCCGGGCCGCCGCCCGAACGGGGGGAAGGCGGCGAGGGGCGGGGGCTTGCGGAAGCGCGCCGCCTCTTCCGTCGGGCGCATGTCAGCTCACTCAGGTGTATCGAGGAGGCCGTCGCAGCGGAATCCGGGGCCACCATGGACCGGATCTAGCTCCCCCAGCCGATGAAAGGACCTGAGGACGACCCTGTTCCCGGCGCCGTACACATACCTCCAGAAGCGGGCGCAGACACTGCCCGCGCCGGTTGGACGATTGATACTCCTGCCAGGTTGCGTCCGCGAAATACGAACCAGCCACGCCTGCCTGATTCAATCCATCAGTGAGATCCGTCACACCGTTCATCAGAAGCCAATCCTGCGCCTGCCCCGCGATATCCGGAACTTCATTCAAAGCATTTGCGAGCCAAGACGGACCACCAGATTGGGTTACTAGCTGGGACAACAGATCCGCGTTCCATGCAACGAGAGGTGCGATCACTTCGCCACCCCAGATCTCCGCCAATCCAGTTGACACGGAATCGAGCGCTAATGCCGTTTGCGAGAATCCAGCAAACGCTTCTGCCGGGGGACCTTGCGCAGCCAGATATTGATTGACCATTGGCAGACCCCAGTGGCCAGCCTTGTCGATCCCATACCCAGTGGCCGATGTCACAGCCCACCCAACAGCGCGGTCAACGATTCCCAATCCCATCCTCCCCGTCGGATCCGCAAGATTGACTGGGTCCCCATCGGCGTATGAATACGGTTGCCCGGTCACGCTCAGCGCCGGGTCCACACTCATGAACTGGCCGGTGCTCGGGTCGTAGTAGCGGGCCTGGAGGTAGTACAGACCCGACTCAGCATCCCGGTACTGGCTAGCGAACAGCAGCGGGTTCGTGGACGTACCGGTCATCTTGGCGATGAGGCCGTACGAGTCATAGGTGTAGGTCGACACCTTGGCCCCGGTAGCCGAGGTCAACAGTGTGGTACTGCCGAGCTGGTCGTGGTGGTAGTAGGTCACCGTTCCCGCTGTCGAGATGCTCTCGATCGGCAGACCACCGGGCCCGTAGATGTAGCTGGTCGACTTGTCGGACAGCAGCAGCGGTGTACTGGATTGAAGATCCCAGCCGAAGTTGGTCTTTACGCCCTTGACGGGCTTGGACATCCGGAGACCGTCCCCGTTGTAGGCGTAGGAGGCCGTCGTCGTCCCATGGCTGAACCCGGTCATGTCACCGGCTTGGTCGTAGGTGTAACCGGAGGAGGTCCCGGTCGATGGTGTCGCCGACACCTGGTCCCCTTGATGGTCGTAGCCGTACGAGGTGGTCAACGTGCCGACCTTCGACGAGGTGAGCTGGTCGGCGGCGTTGTAGGTCAACGGCTTGGTGCCGAGCAAGGCCGTCAGGCTGCCGGCGGCGGTGTAGGAGTACGAGCCCGTGCCGTCCTTAGTCACTTCGTTGAGGGCGTCATACGAATACGCCTGGGTTGCCTGGCCCGAGGGCGTCACCGAGGCCACAAGGGAGTTGGCGTTGCGGGTATAGGTGAACCCTTGCAAGGTTGTTGTCCCAGCCTTATCAGTCATCGAGGCGATCTGGTCCGCAGCGTTGTACGCGGTGGTGTCGGTGACCGGCGTCGTGGAAGGCACCTTCTGGGTGGTCGGGTTCCCATCGGCGTCGTAGGTGAACTTGGTCGTGTGCCCGAGCCAGTCGGTGACCGAGGTCAGATCGCCGGCGGCATCGAAGCCCTGGGTGACGGCTTTCCCATTCGGGTAGGTGAGGGACGTGAGCTGCCCATTTGGGTCGTACTTATACTTCGTGGACACGCCGGCCCCATCGGTGGTCGTGGTCAGTTGTCCGAACTCGTCGTAGGTATACGAGGTGGTCCCGGTTCCATCCGTCATCGACGTCCTTCTTCCGTCGGCGTCGTAGGAATACGAAACCGACGGTGTCATACCGTCTGAATAGGACAGCCCGGTCAGTTCATTGTCGGCATCGTAGGTGGAGGTCGTCGTCTGCCCAGATGCGTTGGTCAGAACCGTGCGGTTGCCGGCCAGGTCGTAGGTATACCTGGTCACATGACCGAGTGGGTCCCTCGTCGAGGCCAGCCGGTTCAGCGGGTCATAGGTATTGGTGGTCACGTGCCCGCCAGCATCGGTGGTGGATGTCACGTTTCCGTCGGCGTCGTAGGTGTTCGTCGTTGATCTGTTGCCGGGACGAGTCGCCTTGGTCAGCTCATTGTCCAGATCGTAGACATAGGATGTCGTGTTGCCGACGGGGTCCTTGGTTGAGAGCAGATTCTGATCAGCGTCGTAGGTGTTGGTCGTCTTGTGTCCGAGGGGATCGGTCACGGTGAGCACGTCCCCGAAAGCGTCGTAGGTCTTGGTGGTGACGGCTCCTTTTGGAGAGGTGGCGGTCAGTCTGCGGCCCAGGGAGTCGTAGGTGGCCTTTGACTGGTGTCCGAGGGGATCGGTGACCGAAATCAGATCGCCGTGCGCGTCGTAGGCGAGCCTGGTGGTTTGATCTTCCGGGTCTTTGTAGGCAGTCACCTCACCAGGGTGCAAGGCATCGCCGTACGTGAACGACGTCGTCCTCGTCCCTGTGGTCTTGGACAACAAGTTTCCCGAAGGGTCGTAGGCGTAGCTCGTGGTAACGCCTATCGGGTCGGTCACGGTGAGCGGCTCGTTATCCGCGTTGTAGGTCGCCGTCGTCGTGCGCCCCAGGGGATCAGTCATGCTCAGGACATTGCCGGAGCTGTCGTAGGTGGAGGTCGTGGTGTGGCCATTGGGATCGATGACCGAAGTCTCCCCGAGCGTCTTCGGATCGTAGGTGTAGGTCCACGTTGCCTGTTGGGGAGTGCCCACCCCGTGGGTGGTCGAGATCAGCTCGTTGTTTGAGTACTGGAAATCAGTTTTCTCGCCTCTCGGATCGGTGACGGCCGTCGTACTAGTTCCTGAGCCGGCTGCTCCCGAGTAGGCGTAGCTGGTTACGTTCCCCAAAGGGTCAGATTGGGAAATCACTCGCTCCAACGAGTCGAAAGTGTTAGATGTCACGCCCCCTCGGGGATCGGTCATCGTGAGAAGCAGGTGGCTTGGGTTGTAGGTGAAGATCCACGACTTGCCCCCAACGTTTGTTGCCGCGATTAAGTCAAGAGCTGAGTTGTAGGTGAAGGCAACCTTTTGGCCGGTCGGATCAGTGACTGAAGCGATAAGCCCATTAGGCCCGTATGAGAAGGTGATCGAACGACCTGCTGGGTCGGTCACCGAGATGAGCTGCCCGGCAGTGTTGTAGGCGAGCTGCGTGATATACCCGTTCCGGTCGATTTCCTTCGTTAGCTCTCCAGTGGGCGAGAATGCATACTCCGATTTGTCGCGGCGTGTGAAGGTGTACGTGCCGTCGATATTCTTGACGAGAGTGGCCAACACGAACGACGGGAACACATAGCTGGTCCCGCTTAGTTGGGCCGTGACAAGGCTGCCATTCTCCTCGTGCACGGTGGCGCTCCCCGATGAATCAAAGGACAATGCCATGTTGTATGAGTCAGTCCAGCCATAACCCAGAGGACCTAGGGCGTCAGCGTTGAGCGACGAGTATGTTCTCGTCAGGTCGAGGGACATCCCGTTTCCGGGCACGGAAAGGTCTGTGAAGGTGTGCCAGAACGAGCCGGTATCGCTATTAATGGGCCAACTGCCACAGTCACAGGACGTGGGCAAAATGTCGGGGCTGCGGATCTCCTGTGCCGCGGGAGTCAGAGTTGCGTCTTGGGGAACCTCAAACAGGGCACTGCCGGAGCCGGACTCGCAGCCGCTCGGGGTACCCGTCCAACTGGCCTGAAAGGTGTAGAGCCCTGGTGCTCGGTATGTATGGCTAGTCGTCGCAGTGCTTTGGTAGGTGAATTTATCAGACGTTCCGTCGCCCCAGTTCTCAGTCGTTGCCCAGGTGCAACCCGTTCCGCCGCTCCAGTTGACACCGACCCATCCGTTCTGCAGGCACAACGCGTTGGAGTCGGTGCAACCGCCCGCTGTCGTGGCCAACGGTCCAGGGGACCGGCCTGTTGACTCACCACGTGAAACTCCAGGCCACGCGAAGAAGCTGACCCCGCCTCCCGACACATTGCTCACTCTCGTCGAGGTACCGGCCCCCACAACGACCGCTGGAACCGAAATACCGATCACCGAGCACGCAACAAACAGAACCGCCATTCGACGCACCATGTCCGCCAGCCTCCTCGCCGGGTACTTAGAGCTTCATCGTTGTCTCACGAATGGACTGTCGCTGCCGCAGACCGACCGTCGGTGAGAGGCTGCCTGACCGTCCCATTCCACCCGTCTTGAGGCTGGCTGGTTCTATTCACGCCGTCACTGTGCGCCCTCGACCCGAGCGCAAGCATCACCCCGCTGGCAAATTCCCACCACCGAGGCCCGATGTAGCGTGCGAGTTCCTGCCCTACTCTCGTGTCCCACCAGACCGCCTTCCGCCTACCGCCAACACTCGCCGAGGTTCCACCTACAGAAGGCGTTGGCTCATCAAAAATGCCTATGAGCTAAAACCGAGGTCCATGGCCGCTGCTGCCCGACTGACCGTAGTGGGAAGCGGTGAGTGTTGCAACTGACAATATCGGGTCGAGCATTTGCCACCTAGAGATTTCAAAGCCAAAAGGGAACAAGATCCGGAGTTATCCACGACGGCCACTCCAACTGGGCGCAGTCTTTCCTTATTTCTGCTATGCAGACTCAACGGGTTGCAAAGGAACGAGGGCGGAAGATGACGAGTCGATTGGCACGTCCCAGTATGGCGGAACGTAAACCCGTCAAGAGGCTCGTAGCTCTCCTCGCGGCACTGGCACTGTTCTGTGCGGCATGCTCGACCACAACCGTCATCGTGGTGCACACAAATGCGTCAGCGGTATTGGTGATCCACCCGGTTGCTAGTTCTCCCTATGGCACCATCAAGCCGACGGCGCTAGCAAGGCCTAACGCAGAACTCCGCGATCTGGCCTGGACCCAATGGTCAGCCACCCTCGCAGTTGGACATGGGACTGCCTCGGTCAATGGCCGCGTTGTTCCGGTAACTGTGCGATTGGCGCACGTCATAGATCGCCAATTCACCAACCTCTCCGAAACGTTTGGCGGCACAACCAACCCCGTTCAGGGGACGGGATACACCGGGTCGCAAGGAGGCACGAAAACAACCGTGCCGGCGGCATCAGGGCCGATCCTGGTGATCCACGTGGTCTACCCGGCGAGCACGTACGGCGTCATTCAACCGACGGAGCTTGCCTCAGGGTTTTCGCAGGCAGGTCGGATCGTGAGCCTCACATGGTCGTCGTGGAACAAAACCAGTGCTGTCGGACACGGCATGGAGGAGGGGACGACTGTCTTCCCAATTGCGGTCAGGGAAAGATCTCCTACACACCGGTAACCATTACCCTGTCCGACCCAGTTCAGGGGCAGTACACGCGGTTAAACCTGCAACTCAGCGGTCAAACTCAATCCTCCACCGGGCAGGAGGCTCGTGGCTTCTTTGGAGGTTCGTCGGGTGGGGTGATCGTTCCCATCGCAGCAGGACCATCAACGACCACACCCCAAGCACCAAGCACGACGACGACTACGTCTACGACACTTCCTGCAGCTACGACGGTGCCACCAACAACCTCCACGTCAACGAGTTCCTCAACCGTCCCCCCAGTGTCGCAAATCACGTTAGCCAGCCTCGAGGTCGCAGCTGCAGCCCAAAGTGGCCTTGGTGCAGGCACGACGGCCACATGCGGACCCGCACCGACCGGTCTCGGGGTGGGCTCCTATGTCGCCTGCGGATTGTTCAACGCAAACGTTGGGGTTTCTGAGGAGGTCCTGCAGATCACGGGCCCTTCGCCCAGTTCGTTCACTGTGGTAATCGGTCCCGGGTCAGCGATCCCATGCACAGGGCTCAATGCGGGAGAGCAGGCAGCCATGAGTGCTCATGGTGCAACCTGCGTGCCAAGCAACTGAAGTCCCGCTCCTGAATATTTCGGCAGCGCTCCCCGGTATACCCAGTGCGCAGCGATTCCGATTACGGGGCGGACTGGGAACCCTCAGGCTGTCACGGCGAACAGCTTTCAGGTCGCTGGTATGCCGTTGAGTCCGTGCTCGCTTTGGTCCGCCACAGTCGATCCGTGAGGAGTAGCACCGAGGTCATGGAGCGGGTCTCTTCGATCGACGACTTGAACGATAGCCGGTTGTTGTCATCCACCGAAAAGGCTGTTAGCCAGACACTTAGGTGATGGCGACCCCGGTTGAGCCGCTGCCGACCTTCACCGTCTTCACCACCGCGTTGGTGGAGGTGTTGATCACGCTCACCACGTTGGAGCCGTTGGTAACGTAGGCGTCGTTCCCACTGGGGGTGATGGCGAGCCCGAATGGAAAGCCGCCGACCCTCACCGTCTTCACGACCGTGTTGGTGGAGGTGTTGATCACGCTCACGGTGTTGGAGTCGTTGGTCACATAGGCGTCGATTCCATTGGGGGTGACGGCGATCTCAGATGACCCGCCGCTACTGAGCTTCAGCGTCTTCACGACCGTATTGGTGGAAGTCTTGATGACGTTCAGAAACTGGTCGGCTACGTAGGCGTCGCTCCCATTGGGGGTGATGGCGACCCCGGATGGCCCGGCTCCGACCTTCACCGTCTTCACCACCCGGTTGGTGGAGATCTTGATGACGCTCACGGTGTACGAGGCGAAGTTTCCGACGTAGGCGTCGCTCCCATTAGGGGTGATGGCGACCCCGAATGGCTGGATGCCGACCTTCACCGTCTTCACCACCGCGTTGGTTGAGGTGTTGATGACGCTCACGGTGTTGGAGTCGAGGTTGGTCACGTAGGCATCGTTCCCATTGGGGGTGATGGCGACCCAGATTGGGTAGCTGCCGACCCTCACCGTCTTCACCACCGCGTTGGTGGAGGTGTTGATGACGCTCACGGTGTCGGAACTGGCGTTGGTCACGTATGCGTCGCTCCCATTGGGGGTGATAGCGACCCCGAATGGCTGGCTTCCGACCCTCACCGTCTTCACCACCGCGTTAGTGGAGGTGTTGATGACGCTCACGGTGTTCGAGAGTTCGTTGGTCACGTAGGCGTAAGAGATTGCCGAGGCAGCCGCATGTGGGGCTCCGACGGTCGTCAATGCAACGGCGACGAGTCCGGCTGCACCGACCGCAGTACCCAACCACATCGCCAGGCGGGACAATCGAGACCTAACGACCTGCGCCATGCCAACACCGCCTTTCGCCGATGACCTCGCCAGGCCTTCAAGGACGTGGAACCCGAACGGAGGGACCCTAACCTATGGGGGGCGTCCTGTGCCGATGGCAACCTCGTCTAGTCCGAAAGGGCCTGGTTGCGGGGCACCTCCCGCCTTACCGACATCGGGCCGCTGGCTACGGAAGTGGTTCCGAAACCGTGCGCCCCTCGGCTGGGAGCCGATGGATGAAGAACCGGAGCCTGGTTCCGAATGAGTCACGACGGTGCGTCCAGCCGGATGGCGATCCCGGGCCAATCCGGCCAGTAGGCGGGATTCCGCTATGTGCGATTGTCGGGTGAGGTGGAGTGAGCTACAGCGCTGTGACCTGCGAGTTCTCGAATCCCCGTGAGAAGTCCCTGAGAACCTGTTGAGAATTTGAGTCACGATTGAGTCACGATCGAGTCGGTCAGAATCCCAAGCCGTTCCGGTGGAGTTGATACATGGGGACGCCAGGAAAGGCCCCAGGAAATTAGACAAGAAGGAGAGAAGGACACGGGTGGCCAGGGCGGGCTAGAACCGCCGCTCGCACGGACCAGAAAGGCGTCGGCTGAGCGGGTCGGGGCCGCCACCGGAGACGGGGACGTTCGCTCGATAGTCTCATGCGATGGAGAGCTTCGAACAGGACTGCAAAGTGGTCTTGGAGGACGAGGGCTATGTCGTCACTGGTCGTGGTACGTGTGGTACGGAATCCCGTGGACCGTGCACCTGTAGGGTGCCACCACCGCAGAATCGGTGTCCTGAGTCTGGCCGAGCATCGTTCCTATGGGCGCACGAGGAGCGACTCCGGAGCACTCCGAGCAAACCGATCTTTCCCGGGGCGCGACCAATTCCCATTTCGAAGATCTCCGATGGCTTGATCGAAGCTGGGTGCCTCGATCGCAGCGACCGACGCCGCTCTTCGGTAGTACTCGTGAATCAGGCCACCCAACAGATCCCCGCGTCCGATCGAGTCGTCGATGGTGAGCGGCGAGACATCTTTCGTTCTTTGCGGCGCAACAAGGTCGAGCCCGCGATGGGGTCGTTCGCGGTTGTAGTGTTCGACTAGGTTTCGACACTGATCGAAGATGGCGCCAGCCCTTCGGGCACTCACAAGTCACGATTGTCACGATCTCGCTGACTCCGCAGTTGATAGATGGTCAACCCGAGCGAGACCCCGCCGACCGTCAAAGCGAGTCCAGCGATGCCGAAAGCGAGCCAGGCGGTCATGAGGCCGCGGATCTGACTATTGCTGCAAATTGTGTTGGGTCGTCCAGCATCAGGTTGTGGTGCGCATTGTGGAGGACGGTAAGCGTGCTGTCCGGAATTTCCTGATGCAGCGCGTCGGCGACGTTGAGATTGAGGTTCGGATCCTCGGCTCCCCAGACGATGTGGACAGGAACGTCGAGGGACTTCAGGCTCGGCACTCGAGTCCCGTCGTAGGTGACCGCCGAGAACAGGTTGCCCGCAAATGAACGTAGCGGTCCCAGAGTGCTGGGATTCGCAAGGAACTGCTCGGTGAAGAGGGGATTGAACTTCCGGGCGATCGTGCGGTTGCCGTCGAAGGCGGACTCCTGCCAAGCGAGCAGATCACTCAGAAGACCAGGATCGCTGGACAGCCCGTTCATCAGAGTGTTGAGCCCGAACGCGGTGCCCGCGGGAAGCGGTCCGAGCGAAGCCGTGATCGGCCACTGACCCAGCGCGAGGATGCCGGCAAGAGCGGGCGGCCCTGACCCAGGCACTGGCGCATAGAAGCCGTTGGAGAGGATCATCGAAGCGACACGACCTGGGTGATCAAGAGCCCAATTGAGCACTGCCGGCACGCTGGCGTCGTGCGCCACCAGGACCACGCGGCCAAGGTGGAGACCTTGGATCACCGCGTTGAGATCCTGTTCCTGACCGGCAAACGTGTAGGAATAGTGGGCCGGTTTGCTCGACCGTCCCCAGCCGAGGAAATCGAAGGTGACTACCTTATGTCCCTTGAGCAGCGGCACGACGCCGTCGTACAGATGGTGGTTGTCCGGGAACCCGTGGCAGAGCACGATCGCAGGACCGCGACCGGGTTGAACATAAGCGGCGATTCGGTAGCCGGCGCGTGGGATCCACACCAGCTTCGTAGAGGCCGGTGCTGAAGAGGCCGGTGCTGAGGATGCCAGTGCTGTGACAGTGAGCGTGGTCGCGACTGTGGCGATCAGGGCGATCACTGTCATTGCTGCAACGACCTTGAGCCGAAAGCGGCTAGGGACTATGGGCCGGCGTCTATGAGAGAGATCTGATCTTTTGTCGCGATGAGCGGTGCGTGTCATGGTGTTGTGTCCCTTCGGAGTGTTGAAAGATTTGGTTGTTCGTCCAGGTCGGACGTCATCGGGCCTCTCCTGGGCCGGTGGCCGCCCTGTGCCTCGCCGCTGACACCCACGCCGGCGCGCTCGTCGAGCTCTTGGAGCTGACCACGGTGACATCTAACGACGTTCCGGCGAGCACCAGAGCCACCGGGACCAAGAGACGCCAGATGGCGAGAGTGCGGCGAGGGCGCCGGGAGCTGGCCGCAGCCATGCTCTGCGTGAGCGGGAATGACTTTGAGCCCGGGAAACGCTCGTGGACGGTTTTGCTGCGCCTCGTGAGGGGCTTGGGTCATATATCTGTCTCCCTGCTGGATCAACGACTTTGTTGGAGGCGAATCGAGCACGATTGCGTTTCGCCGGTGACTGCAGTCTCGGGACCGGCAAGCCGGCATCCGATCGAGAGAAGGATGCGGCCAGCCTTGCGAGTGACAACGAACCTGCGTCTGCGCCTCGTGGCGGATTTCGCCATTGCTGGACGCATCGCCCTGCGATAAGCGGTCGCTTCCGCTTCTCGATCAGCCATTCGGCTGGCTGTCATCTTCTCCAACATCCAAGGGTGCATCGTCATCTTGCGCCTTCCAACATCAAGTGCAGCTCCTGGTTGGAAACGGACGTGAGAAGAAGGTCCTCGGGAAAACGCTCGAGCCACTGGAACACCCCGCAAGGTCTAAGCCATGCGGAGGCTCCACCGAGAATCGCGACGCACGTAGTTCCTTCGTCAACCCCGGCACCGGTTTCTACGATCTCGATGGCCATCCCCGATGGCCTAGTCGAGCACGACCGCGGGAGTCCTAGTGCAGCAACGGAGTCTTGCATGTTCATGATGAGACCATCTCGTAGGTCGACGGATCGTGTGTGGATGCCGCAAGAACCGTGGGCCGCTCAGAACCATCAGCCGAACCGAATTCGGGTGACTCCACCAGGAGGTGGGAAAGCCAACCGAGCCAGCGGGGCAGGTACCAACTGCGCCGGTCCAGGAGACTCAGCATGCTCGGCAAGATGACCATGCGGATCAGCGTGGCATCGAGCAACAGGGCGACCGCTATCCCGAAGCCCATCTGCTGGAACTGAACGAGTTGTCCCCGGGCAAAGCCAGCGAACACCGCAACGATGATGAGTGCTGCCCCGGTGATGATCCGGGCCGTGGAAACGACGCCGCTGGCGACCGCTCCTTGCATCGAGCCGGTCTGGTCGTAGCGCTCCTTGATGCGGCTCATGAGGAAGACCTGGTAGTCCATGGACAAGGCGAACAGCACCGAGAACAAGAACAGGGGGATCCAGGCATCGACGAAGCTGACCTGTTGGAAACCGAAGAGCCGAGCTCCGATCCCATGGATGAACACGAACATTCCCAGTAAGGCGATGACGAACGTAGTTCCGCTGAATAGTACGGCCCGGCTGGCGGTGGCGCCGGCCCTTGCTATGGCGGCGTCTTTGTCGAGTCCTTTTCTTTGCTCCTCGCGGAATCGGGACAGGATGAACAGCGAGTAGTCGATCCCGAGGGCGAGACCCATCCCGGTCATGATGTTGACGATGAAGGTGGAGAGGCTGAACTCTTGGGCGAGCAGAGCTGTGATTCCGAGACCGACCACGATGGAGACGATGGCCAGGAGGACCGGCATCAAGCCGGCGATCACAGCGCCGAACACGAGCAACAGGACTACAAGTGAGACCGGGACTCCAAAGTCCAACTCGCCGTGCTTGAGATCGCTCGCGGACTGGATCGTAAAGTCGTTTCCGACAGTGTGTTCACCTGTCACCGCAGCGGAGACGCCCACACCAGCCCCGGCCGCGTGCACAGCCTTTACCACGGGCTTGATCTCGGCGTCGCTAGCGACGCGAAGCTCGATCAGTGCCGCGTGCTGGTTGGACGATACGAACGGACTCCCCGGGCTGAGATCGGTGACCACATTGGTCACCCCCGGACTGGTGCGGACCTCGGTCAGCAGTCGCGACACGACGCCCTGGAAGGCCGGGGCACTCACCGTGGAGGTCTTCGAGCTCAAGACGATGACATCGGTCGGCTTGCGGTCAGTGGACGAGCCGACGACTTGGTCATACAGGGCCTGAGCTTGGCTGGACTCCGTTGTCCCCACAACGTGGGCGCTCGTCGTCAAGCCCTTGAGCGAGGTTCCGACGAGAACGAGCGCCACGACCACGACGGTCGCCCAGATGACGAGCGTGCGCCCGGGCCGACGGGCGCTGGCGACGGCGAGCTTCTCGGTCAGCCCGACCCGAGTCAGGCTCGAGGAAGACCTCGAGACGCCGGGTCCTCCTGCCACGAGCTCGGGTGGGGCCGTGGGTGCGTCGCTGCGGGGAGCGTTCATGGTGTGAGGAGGACCTGAGGGGGTCGGGGCATGGTTTACGTTTTAGGACATCGACGCGCCGCAGAAAAAGGGGCAACCTGCGAATACACCAGTCGGTCCGAACGAAGAATCGGCTGACGTGCCAAGCCACGGTCAGGCAAGGCAAGACCAGGCCGCAGTATCATCACCCTGTGGAGCTACGACAGCTCGAGGCGTTCGTTGCTGTAGCCACCGAGTTGCACTTCGGTCGCGCTGCCGAGCGACTGCACATCGCACCTCCAACCCTCAGCGAGTTGATCCGGCGCCTCGAACGAGAACTCGGTGCTCCGCTGCTCACGCGCAGCACCCGCCGCGTCGCGCTAACGAATGCGGGCGCCGACTTCCTTGCAAGGTCGACAATCATTCTCGAAGAGGTCTCCGCCGCAGAGGCAGCGGTCCGTCGCTACGCTGCCGGAGACGCCGGCACGCTGCGGATTGGTATCACCCCGCCGGTTGCCAATACCCTCGCTCCCCACCTCATCGGACTGTTTGCAAACGATTTCCCGGAGGTGACGGTGCAACTTCAGCGGATGTGGCTGCCCAATCTTGCCGACGCGCTCCGTGACGGCGAGATCGACGTGGCGCTGACATGCGGTCTCATCCCCGAACCCGAAGGGATCGCCGCAGACGTATTTTGCGCCGAGACGCTCTTGGTCGGTCTCCGGCCGAGCCACCGCTTGGCTGCAAACGACACGATCGCCCTTTCCGAGCTCGCCTTCGACGTTCTCGGTACTGCACCAGAGGCCCTTTTCCCCGCCTGGGCGCTGAGCCAGCGTCAAGCCCTCGACGCGGCGGGCATCTCGCCGCCAACTGTCGAACTCGCCGACACTGACTTGGCGGCAGTTCGATGGGTTGACCAGTCAGAAGTTGACTGGGTCTTTCTGATCTCCTCTTTTGCCTCAGCCCATAATGAGACCATTGTCCGGCCCGTCGAGCCCACACAGCTCGTGCCCTTCACCCTGCAGTGGAACCCGAATCAGGCCCGAACAAGTGCCGTATCTCGATTCGTCCATGTGACGCTTACTGGTGACGTCCCACCCGGATGGCACACTCAGGCCGACCACTTGCGCCACCCGGCGTAAGCCGCAAGGCCGGTGATGGTAACCGGGGGGTCGTCTGGGTGCACAACGGTGTGTCTCTGCCCGAGGTGCCGGACCAACTTCACTGACGCTCGGCGCACTGATGCGTAGACGCTCGGTCGCCGGGCGAATTGCAGCTCGGTCGCGACCGCGACGTCCGCTTCGAGCTGACACAACTCCACTTGCTGACGAAACGCCGCAGACCTGGTTTTCGCCATTGTTCGGACCATCCGAACTGTGAGTTCGCGAGTTCCCCCTTTTTCGACAACCACTACGAGTCCACAATCCATTGAGAACCAATTGCTCAACACGGAAAAAGGGGAAAGCATGCGCGAACGCCGCCTGATCCTGCTCGCTTTGTGCCTGGCCGCCTTCGTGATCAGTGTCGACGTCACGATCGTGAACGTCGGCTTGCCCACGCTCGTGCGGCGCTTGGGGGCCTCTTCCACCCAGCTCCAGTGGGTCGTCGACGCCTACAACCTGGTGTTCGCCGCGTTGATTCTGGCTGCAGGGAGTCTGAGCGATCGGTTGGGCCGCAAGGGCACGCTGCTCATCGGGTTGGCGGTGTTCGCTCTGGGAAGTTTGGCGGGAGCTGGCTCAGGGACAACGGCCGAGCTCGTGGCCGCCCGGGCCGTCATGGGGCTCGGTGCCGCGTTCATGTTCCCGTCGACGCTCTCGCTGCTGGTCAACGTCTTCACCGAGCGCGGGGAACGCGCCGTGGCCATCGGGCTGTGGGGTGCCACCACCGGGGTTGGCATCGCCACGGGTCCGATCGTCGGCGGATGGCTCCTGGAGCGATTTTGGTGGGGAAGCATCTTCGTGTTCATGGCCATCATCGCGGGTGCGATCGCGGCCCTGGTGGCCGTGGCAGTGCCGACCTCGCGGGATCCGAGTACGCCGCCCATTGACTGGCGCGGCTTGGCTTTGTCCACGGCAGGGATGGCCGTCCTCATTTTTGGCCTGATCCAGGCTCCAGACTGGGGATGGGGTTCCGCGGCCTCCGTCGCGAGCATGCTCCTTGGTGGAGGCTTGCTTGTCGTGTTTGTGATCGTCGAGCGGCGGCTCGAACACCCCCTGATGGACGTGGCCCTCTTCAGAAACCCGCGGTTCACCGCAGCGAGCGCGTCGGTCGCGGTTTCCTTCTTCGCCCTTTCCGGCTTCATCTTCCTGATCACGCAGATGTTCCAGTTCGTGAAGGACTTCACTCCGCTAGGAACCGGAGTGCGGATTCTGCCGGTGGCTGGTTCTGTGGCGGTTACGTCGGTCGTTGGCACGAAGCTCGCCGTGCGGATCGGCAACAAGGCGGTCGTAGGGACCGGGCTCCTCGTGTTCGCGGCCGGTCTCCTCTGGACCTCGACTGCGTCGGGATCCACCTCCTATGGTGTGATCGTTTGCCAGATGCTCCTCCTCGGTTCCGGGATGGGGCTTACCAGCGCACCGGCTACCGAGGCGATCATGGGTGCGGTTCCTGTGGCGAAGGCCGGGGTGGGCTCAGCGGTGAACGACGCCACGCGGCTCTTCGGCGGCACGCTCGGCGTCGCCGTCATCGGCAGCGTCGCAACGTCGCTGTATACGACCCGACTTGGGGCGACGCTCCCCCCATCCTTGCCTGCTCATGCGGTCTCAAGCGCCAAAGGCTCGGTCGGCGGGGCGATCATCGCCTCACGCGCTCTCTCGAGGCTCGGTTTCGTCCCGGCGGCGCAGGGGCTCGCCCACTCCGCCACGAATGCGTTTCTCTACAGCATGGCTGGTGGATGTCGAGTCGCGGGTGGTGTCGCCATCGCCGGGGCTGTCGTGGCATTCGCATTTCTTCCAGCTCGGCCCCGCCAGGATTCGGAGGTCGCGAGGCCCGACCACGTTCTCAGCCTGCCGCCAACAGAGCTGGCCCCGGCGGAAGCCGTGTGCGGATCGTGAATCGCTAGAAGTCGACAACTGCATAACGCAGTCATCGCTTGCCAACGATGACGCTTCGTAAAAGGAGACAATTGTGTCCAAAACCGATGTTGCAGTCACCAAGCACTCCGTGAGCCACGAAGGTGGCTCGCTTTACGTCCTCGACTATCCCGGTGAGGAGCCGGCGATCGTCCTGATGCACGGTTTTCCCGACGATCACCGGATCTACGACAAGCTGTTACACCATTTGTCCCCGAGGCGGGCTGTCGCCTTCGACTGGCTCGGATATGGTCGGTCCGATCGCTCGGATACCGCCGGATTCGCCCCTGAGGAACTCGGGTCCGAATTGGCGGCTGTGCTCGACGAGCTGGGCATTGCCCGCGCCGTGCTCGTCGGTCACGACGCGTCCGGACCCGATGCCGTTGCGTTCGCCGTCGCGCACCCCCAACGGGTCGCCCATCTTGTGCTTCTCAACACGTTCTTTGGCCATTCGCCTTCCTTCAAGCTTCCGGAGATGATCCGCCTACTTGCCGATCCAGCCCTGATCCCACTCGCCGATGCCATGATCAACGATGACGCGCAGCGTCTCTGGCTACTGCAGTTCACCGCTGATCGTTGGGGTATGGATGCCCTCGACCCCGACGGCGTTGCCATAAATTCAATCCTGCCGCAGTTCTTCGGCAGCGCCGATCAGCCCGATGCCCTCGCAGCTGTTCGCGCGTGGACGGCCACTCTGTTCGATTCTCTGAACGAGCAGGACGCGCTCATCGACAGTGGAGCACTCGGTGATTTGGACGTTCCTGTCTCGATCATCTTTGGCGAAGCAGATTGCTACCTGAGCCCGTCCCTGGCACGCGAGATCGCCGGGCTGTTCACCGACCCGTCTCTTCACGTCGTGCCAGGCGCTTCGCACTGGCCTCAGCACGATCAACCCCAGGTCGTGGCTGATCTGCTGGCCGACATCGCGAGCACCGAAAGCCAGAGATGAGCCTCGGCCAACAATACGCAACCGGCCTCTCCAGGGACCGCATTGGGGAAGCCCTTGTGGCCACGGCCCTGGGGTCCTCGGTCTCGGCCACGGTGGCCGTGATCGCCACCATGAACGCCCAGGTGGCCGAGCTGGCTCAGGAGCTCGAAGCCCATTTTGAGCAACACCCGGATGCCGAGGTGGTCCGATCCAGCCAGGACTTGGGACCATCCTCAGCGCCCGGGTGCTCGGCGAATTCGGCGATGAGCCGAACAGGTATGCCACCGCTAAGTCTCGCAAAAACTACGCCGGCACGTCACCCATCACCCGAGCATCGGGCACCAAGCGGATCGTGTTGGCCCGCTACGCACGGAACAAGCGGCTGGCCGACGCCGTCTATCAGTGGGCCTTCACATCGATGAACTCCTCACCGGGAGCCCGGGCCTTCTACGACTACCGAAGGGCTGCTGGAGACACCCACCACGCGGCACTCCGGCACCTGGGTAACCGGCTGGTGGGCATCCTCCACGGCTGTCTGGTCAGCCGCATCGCTTACGACGAAGGCACCGCTTGGGGCCACCGAGCGGAACTCGAATTAACTCGAGCCGCTTGACAGATACGGCCGTGGGATACCTAGAACGGCAATCCATTAAGCACCGAAATGTCTGCAACTGCGGGATCACCTACCGCTTCGACTGCTTGCCCTTGGGCGGGATCACGGAAGCATCAGGACCCGGAAAGAAGAGGCCCTCATTCCCCGTGTCGCCCCACCTGACCGTGTAAGGCGGCTCACCGTTTGGGTGTCTAATCTCCAACACTTCGCAGTTGCGATCGGGCTGACCTACCCGATGGCCGCCGATCACAATCTGATCTCCAACCTTCGCTTGCATCGTTGGCTCCCTTCTTCAATGCCTTAGGGCCATAATCGTCCGAACGTCGATCAAGTGCAAGGTCACGATCGTACGGCGTCGTTCTGACCAGGTGGATGCTCGGTCCGTAGTTGCGCACTCCCGCTAGGCCCTTCCCTGGCATGGATGAGTCCGCTCTTCAGCGCTGCGATTTGGGACTTTCGGCCCTAATGGGGATCGCACCTCGGCGTAGGATCGGTAGTAGGGATCGAAGCAGAAGCGAGAAGGATCCCGAAGGAGGCGCTTATGCGATGTAGCAAAGGTTGCCCATCCTGAGAGTGGGCTGCAAGGAGTTGTACGGGGGGCAGGCTCAATGCCCAAAGGCAAGCGGCTCGCAGTGTGAGCGTTGCAACGGCCGAAGCACCGGATGCTCCGTTGAGTCCCCTCGGCAGTTCAAACTCAGGAATACAAAGTGAGAAGCGCCCGATCCCCGCCGATCTGTGGGACGGGCGTTTTCTCGTTCGACCGTAATGCCCTGCGAGCGGGTGTAGTGCGTCCGAAAGGGGACGTGGACATGGAGCTAAAGTTCCACTATTCGGCGACCCGAGCGGAACTGATGTCGTCAGAAGGCCGTTGGTACGTGACATTTGTGATGGTGGATTCCGCCCCCATCCTCCACGAGTTCACATCCCGTCACGACGTAGGCGATCCCATCTTTGATTGGCGGCTCGCTGATCAGACGGCAGTGATTGAGCACTTCGAAGAACGCCTTCGAGCAGCCGGTTACCAACCGGTGCGCACTGCGGACCGCCTGCCTCCCTTGACCGTGGCAGCCTGGACGCTCAAACCACCGGACACCTAGAAGTCAGCTTCCCTAATCTGAGTGCGCCCATCAGTTGTCATCAGGCAGTCTCTCTTATGCGAACTTCGGCCCACTCCAAGATAACGTCGGCTGTGCCCTGATCAAAGATCACGCCCAGGTGCCCGACGTTCGGTGCCTCTAGGAGAGTGTGCGGCCTGTTCGGTCGTGATGCGCTTCTTGGAACCAATCTGTCTTTCGCCGCTGTAACCACCAGAATCGGTGGGCGTGGGCCAGGAATCGCCTCCACGCTTCTCAGATATGCACTGTTCGTCCCCATCTCCCTCATAACCGGCAACGGTCCGAAACGGGAGAGGAAGTGGCCCTGGTGGGGAGTAGCAATAGTGACGACGGCGTCGATGGGCGCTCCCAGCGCCGCTGCGTGCTCTGCGACGAGGCCCCCCATGGAGTGCCCGATTACAACGATGGTGTCGTGAGTCTCGGCCAGGTTCTCGATCAGCTTGACCAGGCGTTCCGCCGAGCTAGTAAGTGGCCCAAGTATCAATCGCTCGTTGAAGTACTTGGTTCGCCACCCCTTCTCACGAGCACGGCGCCGGATCGGAGTGAGAGGCCATTCGTTTCCGGGGGCGGCGAGGCCACCCACGAAGACAAGCGCTCTACTCATTTCTCAACACTTTCGAATCTTGGTGATCTCTGAATGTGGACTCGACTGGGCGGTGTCATCGGATTTCCGTTGGCTCGGCGTGGGCAGGGCAAGACGATCGAGTGCTTTGGCTATTCGCAGGGTGGAAGTCGGGTCCACCGATACGAGACCCCGTTCTCCTTGATCTCAGTCAGCACGTCGAGCCCGAAGCAACGTTCAGCCTTGGCACAAGCTTCGGCTTTGGTCATAGGCATGCTCTCGATCTCTCCGTCCGTGAACACGACGGTGACCATCTCGGTATCGCCTTCGGTCCACGATTCGATGGCTACCACCTTGTCGCCATCGCCCAGGGGTCGAGAAGTCGATCGCATCAATCGGATAGTCGGGCTCAGCCATGAGACCGTGAAACTAGCTCAGAACAGCGTATCCGTCAGGGGATGATGTCCAAGAGCTGAGATCGTCCGGACGGCTTCTGAGGCGCCGTGATGACTTGGCCCCGAAGGCAGTGCTGAGAGTGCGACAATGAGGAGAATGATCAGCACGACGGCACCAATCACCCAAATCCAGCACCCACAGCCCACTGTCCCTGATCAAGCCAGGCAACGGTGCCGAAGTCCGCTTCGAAGCATGAGGGGAGTTGTGTTCTGGAAGCGAGTCACCGCTCTCTGACGGCGCTGCTCCCATGTGCGAATCGATTTCTCGGATCCAGCGAACTCAGGGGCGTCTGATCCTCCCGTCCAACCTGAGGTTCCTCATTCTGGTTGACATCGCTCATTGTCGTCCCCTTGGCGGAAGCCACTTGACCTTGTTCGGATCATCGTCATCTGGAGGCTCATCCTGAGTGCTTTCCGTGGCAACTGTCCTTGAAATGAAGCCGGGACGCTTGTTCTACTGAGAAGCGGCGGAAACTGCGTGCAACCGGATCGTACCGACAAGGCCGCCCAGTTCGTCGTGAGAACGTTCGAACTGTCCAACCCCCGGGTGAAGTCCCTATTCACCAAACACCCGTTGACACGGATTCAATGAATCGCTCAATCATGCTTTCGGGATCGGCCAGAGGAAGGCAACCGTCACGTACAAGTTGAGCGGCTGCCGGATCGACCGGATTGATCGAGAACCACGACGGTGGAACGAACCCAAAGTCGATGATCAGACCCGATGGGAGTCGCACCTGGAGTTCGGTCAGGGACCCCAAGGTCTGTGCCCCAACGATCACGCCCGAACTCGGGAGTGCATGGCAGATCCAGCTATTGGAGGTGATGTAGCGCTTCGTGTCGGGCGTCAGCACCAAGAGGTCGAGGTGCGAAACCATCTGAGCCTCTCTTCGAGCCCATGAACCGACGACGGCGATTCCTTTGATGTCGGGATGAGTTTGTGACCAAACAAACACCGAGTGCTTGATCCGGCGGTACTCGTGCTTTCTTTCGTCGCTGATCATGTGCTACTCAGGTCTCATGAGCGCATTGATCGAAAGTGTCGGCAAGATCCCGAGTATTTCGAGAACACTGTGGAAGCTCATTAGCGCCTCCTCGAATCTGTGTCGAGCCGCACTCTCGGACTGTTCGCCGTCGGTCTTGATTTCGGCGATCAACTCCATCCCAGCTACATGAACGATGCTCAGCGCCCGCTCCATCTCCTGCCATGTTTCGAACTGCCCTGTCCAGGCCGGACTGGTCAGATCAGACATCGTTCTCCGCCCCGTACGCCTCGATCCACTCGGACGGCACAGTGTCGGGAATCTGCACACGAGGACGGCGGATCCGGGATTCGACATTGAGGTCCCCGGCCTTGATTCCAGCAACTGACCTTCGGAGGTACTTTTGAACCACCCAGAAGTAGAACGTCCATATTGCCAACAGACACAAGATCGCCATAGCAACGCCTCCGATCAGCTCTAAACCAGGAAGCTGCTGAGCTTCGTGGCCTCGCAGACATCGTCACCCGGATGCCCGCTCAGTTGCCAGGGTCCTTGGTCCCATTGTTCGGCCCCAGGCAATGGACATTTCGGGCCTCTTGGCCCTATTGACACAGGCGAAGTCGGCTTAGATTCGAAGCGTGGCCAAAGTTGCGGCGGCAGCGTGGATCGGAAGATTCGTTGCCGAGGGGCAGCAGCCGCTGTGGCTCAGCCTCATTCCTTGACTTGATGAAGTGAGTAGGGTGTCTGTGTTCTTGACCACCCTGCCCAATGGGGCCAATGGGACCAATGGCCCTATGTCCGAGTTCCGATCCGTTCAATACTGAAGCTTGGGCTCTTGGAAGGTAATGACGTGGCAATCCAGACGCTATCAAAGCAAGAGTGTCTTGGGCTCCTGGCGAGGGTTCCTATCGGGCGGGTCGCCTTGACACTGAACGCCCTTCCCGTCATCTTTCCCGTGAACTACACACTCACCGGTGATTCGGTCATCTTCGGGGCCATGGCCGGGTCCTCGCTGTCCAACGCAACGGACGGTGCGGTAACGGCATTCCAGGCCGATTCCTATGATCCAAACAATCGCTCGGGCTGGACGGTCATGGCGGTGGGACAGGCGCTTCATGTCAGAGACGCCGAGACGCTCGGTCGGTTGGAGCTTGAGGGCGCACTCCCCGAACCCTGGGCAATCGGGCAGTCAGCTGATCACTACTTCCGAATCGACCTGTCAGGAGTCTCGGGTCACCGCATCGAGTGAATGCGGCTCAAGTCCTGAAATCGATCAGCAAGCGGCAGGGTGTTCACGCCGATGTCACATCGAGCGAGGCAAGCGACCCCCGAATAGTGCAGACGGTCACCCCTTCAGGATCTTGCTTCAACAAGAATCATGCTGCCGCCCTTTCCCTAGCATTCCTGATTCTCTGGTGATTAACTGTGGCCAAGAAATGGCCCTGAGCAGTTCCATCGAGAGGCTCGAATGCCTTACCACTCCATCGAGGATCCAGCTAAGTTGCGGCGGGTTCTCGAAGCCACGCTCCTGGTTGAGGCCGATCTCGAACTCCCGGTCCTGCTTCGCCATGTCATCGAAGAAGCCCTCTCCATGACCAATGCCCGCTATGGGGCGCTCGGGGTCCTTAACGAGGATCGTACTGCGCTGATTGAGTTCATCACGGCGGGGCTGACCACAGAGCAGGAAGAAGAGATCGGTGCCCACCCAACCGGGCGTGGCGTGCTGGGTCTACTCATTTCGGACCCCAAGCCACTCCGGGTATCCGAGATAGGGACACACCCAAAGAGCTTTGGCTTCCCACCCGGGCATCCACCGATGAGTACGTTCCTGGGCGTGCCCATCAAGGTTCGAGACGAGGTCTACGGAAATCTCTATCTGACCGACAAGATCGGATGGTCCGAGTTCACCAGCGATGACGAGGCACTCGTGGGAGCCTTGGCCATCGCCGCCGGTATCGCCATCGAGAACACCCGGCTTCACCAGCGGGTGCAGGACGTGGCTGTCTTCGACGAGCGGGACAGGTTGGCTCGGGACCTCCACGACACGGTAATCCAGCGGCTCTTTGCGGTGGGACTCACCCTCCAGAGCATCGCCGGAACGGTGACTTCTCCAGAAGCCGACCGGTTGTCTCAGGCGATTGCCGACATCGACGACACCATCCGCCAGGTGCGGACCACGATCTTCGAACTGGGACTCGACAACACGAGCCGAGGTCCACGAGCCTCCATCCTTGGACTCGTCGAAGAACTGACCCCGGTTGTCGGCTTCGAAATCAGCACCTCAATCGATGGTCCCGTCGATGCGGCTCTCTCTGACGAGATCGTCGAGCACCTGTTGGCCACTCTTCGAGAGGCTTTAACGAACGTCGGTCGACACGCTCAAGCCTCACGGGCCAGCGTGATGCTCAGCGTTAACTCCGAGGCGTGTCATCTGGAGATCTTCGATAATGGACTTGGCCTCGATCGGGGCGGGAAGCGAGCTGGAGGCCACGGACTGGTCAATATGAAACGCCGGGCAGAGAAGCTGTACGGAACATTCGACGTCGAGACGCCCGATGCCGGGGGCACGCTATTGATCTGGCAGGTGCCCATTCGCTGATCCGATCGCGGCAGCGGGTCAAGTGGGTGGCTCTGGCCGGTCATTGTGCAGAAGTAATTCGACCCGAAAGCCCGCCCCCCGGACGTACTGGTCAACTGGACCTCCTGAAGAACGACTTCCCCCCAAGAAACATCACCAGCAGGGAGGCCGTCGCAATGGTCGGCCGGCTCTGTCAAATGCCGGGCCTCACTCGCTGAAGCAACCTGCGAGGAACGCATCCAGAACTTCCATATGTTGCTCTGCCTCGAGGTGACCCGTTCCGTCCTTGAAGATAACGAGCGATGGACAGAACGCATCCGCATCTCCGCAGAAGAAATGCGGAGAACCCTTGACCCCTCGTTCTGTTCCTTCGTGCCAATCCGCCAGGACTGCCGCCTCATCATTGGAGTCGAATGAACCGACCCCCTCGGCGCGAACGATGTCCGAGAGCTCATCAGGATCGGAAATATCGACACCGTCCTCAAAGAGGGCATTTCTGAGGGCAAGGCTCACTGCCTCACCCCGTCTCATATCCATTTTGTAAGCGGCGTGGACCCAGGCCAGAGCCGGAAGCGTGCTCGTCGGAAAGTGATTCAGATCGAACCGTTGAAATAGATCAGGGACCACTTGACGCCGGAGCTCTTGAACGTGGTGGGCAGTGTTCTTGGGATCGAGGGCCGCTTTGTTCACGAGTTCGAGAGGCCACGCACGCACGAGCAGGACAGCGTCTTCACGCTTCAATTGAGCCCTGCGTTCGACAACGCAGCGCAGCCCGACATGCGCAAACGGGCACCAGATGTCGGCGAACACCTCGATGACTTTCACACCGTCGACCTTAAGAAAGACAATCCCATCACGGCGACCGGGGCGATGCACCGACCTCGGCTCGGAGCAACACTGACAACGCATCCGTCGGAAGGGGTGCCGTTTGCCATCGTCAGAGGTGGAGCCACGCTATGACCGGGCCGGCCATCGCCGCGGCGAACCGGAAGGCCCCGGAGCTGTAGCTTCGACAACCCTCGACCTGGCCCACGGCGTTGCCACTCTGGCCGACACAGAAGTGAGTTCCGTCCGGGGATCGGACCACGTTGGTTCTGACACCGGCAATCCTTGGTCCCGTGCATGGCTCAAAGTACAGGCACGGCAGGGTCCATACGTACGACTGGTCGGGACCTTCGACGGCTCTGCCCGCATCCACATAGGTCACCTGTCCGGGGTATTTCTCCGCCAAGGCGGCGATGGCGTTGTCCAGATCTTTCCAGTGCGGATCATGGGTAACCCATTGTTGGTAGTCGATTGGCGCACCGTCGAGGAAGACGTGCGTCCCGGCGGTCACAAAGACCTGAATGGCCACCGACAGGTTGGAGCAGTACCGGCTCACCGCTGCGTGGGACCCCGCCACGCAGCCGTCCATGCACGAAGTAAAACTGTTGCCGGCGAACTCGAGCACGGCCACCTGGGGCGTTGCGAATTTGCCACCGCACGCATCTTCGGTAACCAGTCGCAAACGGCGGTTCCACCGAATGCAAAATCGCTCACCGCTGCCTTTCCGCCGGCTTGCACCAAAAGGTTGAAATACGGCTCTGCCTGATAGGTCAGTGAGTCACCGAAGATCACCACTCGTTCCCGACCGCGAGTTGCGTGGTCCGCTGACCTCTGGAACAGCGCCAGTGTCGTGACAGCGCCGAGTAAGAGCGCTGCGCATATCACCAGGGTTCCCCATCGCCTGCTCATGCACCCGCCACTTCGTTCGACCCGGCCTCGAACAATCCCCACGCCGTGACCCTAACGGGACACTTCGGTGCACAGGGCGCTCCTGGCCAGGAAGGGGTGGTTCAGTGTCAATCCGTCCCAAGTAAGGTTGCCACCCGCCTTTCGTAACTGGTGTCGGAGGCAAGTCAACGCTTTCATCCCACCTTCGTCTGGTATACAAAGCGAAGATGTCTGCAGCTCGAAGTCAACGAATCCCTCGCCGATCAACTCAGCCAACAGTGCCGTCAGGTTCTCTGCCGTGTCTGCGTCGAGCATCCCTGCAAATCGGACGGTCGCCGGAAACCGATCGACATCAACCGAGATCTCAAGTGCGACATCCCGCTTCCAAGCCAATCGTTCCTCGCATTGTCGACCGCAATCGGGTGGATCGCTGAGCAAAATAGCCTCACATCCGGACGACCCCCACCGAGACTTGACTTCGTTCACGACAGTCACAACCTTCCAGCCAAGCGCCGACGAATCGGCGAAGCACTCACTACCAGCATGTTCCCGTCGTGGATTGTCTCCACGCGAAGGCATTCCTGGCCCCCGCCAACGGTTGCTTCCGATTTCTCGGCCAACCAAAAGCAGGGCAACCCCCCATGTGCCGGTGCACCAATGCCATGACTCCCTCGATTCACTAGACCGCCGAACGCTGGCACCCCAAGAACTCATCATCCCGCCGGAGCGAGCCGCCGCACAGGGCCAAAGGTCCCAGGATCCCTTGCCTTCTCCAGATCCCTTCCCGGGTCTGGGGTTTAGGCGCCCACTCTCGCGGTATCGGCGTTGCTTTTAAGGGACCTTGTGCCCTACTGAACGATCTGATCTAGGTCAGAGTCAATAAGGAGAAGAGATGAATCCGGCACGAGCACAAATGCCGCTGCTATTTGAATAGGAGATCAGATGTCAATCACCAGCGACCGACCGACGGCACAGCCGGCAGTTCCACTGCAACCAGGCGGGCCCGATGCCCCCCTCTCGAAGCGAAACAAGGAGAAAGCGCACGCACTAGGCCATCATGGTGACACACGCATCCGATGTCGCTGCCCACGCACACCGCATCGTCGAAATGAGCGACGGGCTAGTCGTCGACGAGGGCAACTCGGTCATGAGTAGCACCCTGGGATAGCCTCACCCACGATTTCAGCCGACTGTCTACACAGGAGCTACAGATTCCTTGGCGATGTCCATCGGCCAGCCGGTCGGGCGGGCTAGGCACTGGCTAGTGCCCACTAGTTCTCCTTCGGGAGGGTGTCGTTGGGTCAAATCCCTCATGGGTCCGGCCAGTGCGGACACCACATCCATATCGATGACTCCTGGGTGGCCGGGCCAAGGCTTCCACCCGACATACCGTCAGGGCCGCGGACTCCCGAGTGAATACTCCTAACACCAACGCCGGAGGCGTTTCTGATCGAGCTCGTGGAACACCTGTCGCCACTGGTGCCTGAGCCGCCGCGCCAATCGATCCTGCTCAGCTGCGAGCCGCCCGGCAGAATAACTCGTTGCGTTCGTACCGTTCATCGCCTGGCCACGGAGCCAGGACTCGGCGGTCACCGAATCGTGGTGCTCACCAAGGACAGTTTGAGCTTCCTCCGCCGCGACGGCGCTGCGGCGGGCTGCCTTTCCGATCACCGGAGTCGCCATCTCCGCTGCGTATCGAAGTTCCTTCGCCCAAATTCTCATCCCATGTAGCTCATGATCGCTCGGGTGACGACCGGCCTTTCTCACTGCGCGGCGGAGGGATCGCCAGCGCTTTCCCACCAGCTTTGGAAGGACCTTCGCCGCTGACCGGTCAATGAGCGCTGAGCGACTCAGCGGACGCTTGCCTTGAATGGCTCCGCCGACCGGGAGAAGTCTGGCGGCTGTGTCGAGCTGATCGAGCAAGTCCAAATACCGAGCGCTCGAGAGCGCCCCACTCAGCTCCCGACAGTGTCTACGTCGTTGCTTCCCCAGATTCGATCGAAGCTGGATCCGTCCGTCGGCGTCAAACGACGAACCATCACCCTCTCCGTCGAACAGCCGCGCGAGCACGTCTGCGTCACGCACGCTATCCGAGTATCTCGCCCAGCCATTTGAGATCCGTGCGTACCTGGGCCAACCACTCGGGGTCAAGCGCCATGCCGAGCAACTTCAGATCTGAGCGTAGCCGCCGGCTGGCGACTCGAGCTTGATGTACTCCTTCCACCGGGGGCTCCGATGGGTCGAAGCGGATAAGGAGGTCGTTATCGAGAAGGCGATCCAAGGCCGTGGCAATGCAGCCCGTTGCGATGTCCCCGATCCGGGATTCCTTGTGGATCTTCAGCCCCGGACACTGAGGCGATCGAGCCGGAAGGTCGACCGCCTTGGCCAACTTCTGCTCACCACCCAATTGAGCGCCGGCGGCGGTGAGCTCCTTCACGACGGGGCCGACCAGCACTTCCCCTCCGGTTCCGAGCTCCAGTTCGATCTGACGAAAGCGGAGACCATCTCTCATACCGCCAACCACGGTGACCGTGTCGTCATCGAGTTCGCCCCTTGATGCACCTGCGAGGTCACTCAGGAGATGGCGCCGCCTCGTCGTGACCAACTCGACGATTTGATGGAGCGGTGAGCTGCGAATTATTCCTTGAAAGAGGCGGGCAGCCTCGGTCCGGCACCGACTCCCGGGGGCCGGACCAGGAGAGTTCCATCCGATCGAGCGTCGGTCCCTCACTGAGACTAGGAAGTTTTGCGGTCCAGGTCTCCACACCCGGCTCTTCACCTGTGCGATGACGAAGCGAGATTCCCCGTCGCCACAACCGGAAATCCGAAGTGTCGAAGTAGGCGGTGCGCATTTCCTGTTCGATCAGCCGCTCACTCGTCGCGACGAGCTTGCCCATGGTCAAATCAGGGAGCACAAAGTCGAGGCGGACTCCCAGCTTGACCTCGCGCTCGAGAGAGCCCGAATTTGAAAGTTGTGGGAGTCATACACTCACCCTGACCGCTCCCCCGACATGTTTGCCATTGCCCCGGTCTGCTTCGGTCGTCCCAGACATCCTCTTCTCCCTCGGGCTCTGTCTCGCCCCATGATGAGGCCTATTGTCGAGGAGGGCAACAGGCCGACAAGGCTGAAAGCCCATGGCCGCCTCCGCACATGCTCAACAGTTCCCGAGCGCAAGCTGACCTGGGCCGTGGCTCCCATGGCACACGCAGCGGCTTCCGCTCCTATCGATCTCATTCATGCTACCCATTGCCGGATGGCCTGCGGATGCGCCGTTCAGCCATCCGACGGGGAACCAACCGGATCTTAGGGACCGTCCAAGTAGTGGTTCGTTTGGCCCGAGAGAACCCGACGTGGGGCTATCGCCGGATCCACTGGGAGCTGGCGAGGGTGGGTGTTGTTTGGCGCCAACCAGCGTCTGGAACATTCTCCACGTCACGGCCTCGACCCCTTCCCGAACAGAACCGGCCGACATCGGGTGAGTCCCTCAAAGCCGGGCCACGACGATGCTGGCCTGCGACGTCTTCACCGTGGGTACCGTTGCTCCTGAACAGGCTCCACGTCCTCTTCTTCATCGAGCTTCACACTCGCCAGGTGTACGTGACTAGGGTGACCGCCCCGATATGAGGTCTCAAGGAAGATTCGACTGCCATCGTGATCGTCGAAGGCCACCCTTAGCCGATGCCACTCCACTTCTACATCGACCTGGGTCCCGAACCGAACTACGGCTCGGTGGTCACTCTGCGATCGGCTGGGGCTCGGATGAGGAGCCAGACGGACCCCGACGGAGCCGTTCTCGTCTCTCTCTTGGGGTGAACTTGCCCGGCTCGGTGGTGTGCAAGAAGTCTCTCAGGACCTCGACGAACCTGGCGGGCTCCTCTGCCTGGGGAAAATGGCCTGCGTTGGGAAGTATCTCCAACCGACTGTTGGGCATCGCCTCAAGCGCCTGGTAGGCATGGGAGAGGGGGATGATCCTGTCCTTTCCTCCCCACACGATGAGAGTCGGCGTCTGCTCGGCCAGGTAGAGGCGGTCCATCGCATTGACCGACTGACCGCCCGGCTCGATCACCGATCGCATGGTTCGCAGGAAGGCGCGGCGGCTGTCAGCATCGGTCAGTGAGCGGTAGGAACGCCAGATCTCGACCGCTTGCGCATTCCGCAAGCCCAGACGATGCCCGAGGCGGGCGACGGCATCCCCCCATCCGTGTGCAAAGGGTGGGAACAGGGCCGGCATCACGTATTCGACGCCGGGGAGGGTGACCATGCGGAGCACCCAGCTCACCTCGCGCCCGAGGCCACCGGCGTCCACCAGCACCAGGCGCTCGCACTGGTCGGGGAACTGGTAGGCGAACTGCATGGCCACACCGCCCCCGAACGACTGGCCGACCACGGTGACCCGATCGATGTCCAAGATCTGCAGGAGGTCACGAATGGAACTGGCGAAGTTGCCGAGCGAATAGTCTCCCATCGGCTTGGCCGAATGTCCGTGGCCGAGAAAGTCCGGCGCGATCATGGTGTACTCCGCCCGGAGTAGCTCCATGACGGGGACCCATGTCTGCGAACTGCCCGCTATCCCGTGCAGGAAGAGGAGAGCAGGCCCCTCGCCGCTGCGCCGATAGGCGATCTGCTGCCCGTGGATAGTTACCTGCTCGACCGGAAATGCCGGATCCGGCTGACCGTGCCCGCCCTCTACCCGCTCCTCTTCCATCCTCTCGGCCATTTGAACCTACCGCTTGGCTGACCCACGTTTCGCGGGTGCCTTCTTTGCTGTCGGTGACGCTTTGGCCACGGTCTTCTTGGCTACGGCCTTTCTACCTGCGGCCCTTGTACCGGTTGCCTTTCTCACCGCCGTCCCCTTCTTCACGGGTCTCTTTTTCGTGGCCCCCTTCTTGGTGACCCGCTGCGTGGCGGTCCGGCCTGCCTGAGCCGCCCGGTCTGTCTGCTCGTTGATGGTCTTGACCACGTCACCGACCATCTTCCGTTGGCCCTTGACCACCCGCTCGGCGAAGTCGAACACCTCATCGACCAGGCGCTCGATGTCGTTCGAAACCGGCGGGACGAGCCGCTCCGTCTCCCTGCTGATGCCACTGGCCAACTCACGGCTGGCGCCCATCAACTCGTCCTGTGCCCGCTCGATCACCCGCTCGATCTTGTGCCTCATGTCCTTCGGCTCAACCACGTTCCTCACCTTTCGACTGGAGTCCCTCTGACCTTCATCCTCCGCCTTTTCCGACCCGGATGGCGAGAGGCGAAAGTCACATCTCGTCCACCCGGCAGTTGGCACACGGTCGCCGGCGGGCCCGACTCGGGCCGAATGGCCCTGTTCGTGTCCTGAATTCGGCGCGAGAACGGGGCTATGGACGATGGAGGGCTCACCCACCCGGACGACAAGATGATGACCAGATCCCGACAGCGGGCTTGCCGAGTCCGCAGACCAGGTGCGGCGCTGGCCCGCCGCCTTGAACGTGAGCACGCCCCAGGGGCCCTGCACCGAGATCCCGCGTACATCGAGCGAGCACAGGGGCTGGTCCGTGTCTACACCCGGTACTTCTCGCCGGAAGTGCGAGGTCTCGAGCACCTCCCCGCCGACGGACCGGCGTTAGTCGTCGGCAACCACTGCGGGCTCTTCTACATGCCGGAGGTCTGGGTCACCGCGCTCTCTATCGTCGACCGCCGCGGAACCGCACATCCCGCCTACAGCCTCACTTATGACCTCCTCTTCGCCCTCCCCGTGATCGGGCCGTTCCTGCGTCGCATAGGTGCCATCCCGGCGTCGAGTGCCGAAGCCGAAGCCGCCCTGGATGCTGGAGCACTCGTACTCGACTACCCGGGTGGGGACTGGGAAGCCTGCCGACCGTGGCTGGATCGCAACACCATCGACTTCGGAGGGCGGACCGGCTTCATCCGACTCGCGCTCCGCGCCCGGGTGCCCATCGTGCCGGTGGTGGCCCACGGGAGCCACGACGCGGTGATCGTCATCTCCCGCGGGGAGACCATCGCCCGGGCACTCGGCCTTAGTGCTTCCCACATCAAGGTCTTCCCGATCCTTCTGGGACCGTTCGGGCTGACCACGGCGATCACTCCGCCGCCGCCCCTTCCCTCGTCGGTGACCGTCGAGTTCCTACCACCCATCGAGTGGCACGACCTCGGACCCGAGATGGCGGAGGACGCAGACATCGTCGACCGATGCGCTACGGAGGTCGTCGAGACGATGCAGGACGCCTTGAACCGCCTGCGGGTGGAGCAGGCCCACCCCGTCCGCCGCGGGCTCGTCAACCTGGTCTCCCGTGCCCTCCCTCGCTGAACCCCCAGTCCGCTATCCGGGCACCTAGCGCCAATGCCTTCGCTGAGCGATTCGTGGGGACCGTCCGTCGCGAATGTCAGGATCGGCTGATCATCTTCGGCCGTCGACATCTCGAAGGCGTCGTCCACGAGTATCTCGAGCACTACAACTGTCATAGGCCTCATCGATCACTGGGTCAGCTACCGCCTCAGGCCTAGGGCTTGGCCGCCGCAGGACCAGAGAACATCGATCCTTCACGACTCAAAGGGACAGATCGGCTTGGCGGAGTAATCCACGAGTATCGCCTGGTCGCATGACGTGGATGAGGTTCTTGGCACCGACAGGATGTAAATGCGTCTGAGGATCGTCAGCACGGCCGCTTTGATACTCCCTGCACGTGACTTGCGCAACGCCTCCCGCGGCATGTCGATCTCTCTGACACTGGGGGCGAGCGTTTGGATCAGCCGAGATTTCCGGCCGCACCACGAATGCCCTTGGTCGGGCCTGAAACGCCTACTGGCCCACACCATGGGTACCGGCGCGTCGAAGGATGGCGACGATTCTCCCCATGACAGCTTCCTCTGTGACCTCAGACAATGCCCATGGAGACGTTGCCCTGCTGGTGCCTTGATTTTCGACCATGTCACCTTCCCAAACATCGATCTGCCGCTGCACCGGGTCGGCGTCGAGTTGTAAAAACGGGTTCAGGTCCTGACGAGGAGAGCCCGCTATCTCACCTTTCATCGACATCCAGAGAGTCACCCGGGGCTTGCGCCGGCTCTCCGGCCCGCCTTCTTCGATCAGACCGCCGCCTCCATCCTTTCGAAGCCGTTCAAGTGCCGTATCCATCGTCGGCCGTATGACTGACGATGTGATGGCTCGAAACTCTTGCAGGAAGTGCTCCCGTTCGATTTCAGCATGAGCTTGCTCGTCGGCAGACTCTTGGCGCAGCTGGGACCAATGATCAACAATCTCGTCGATCTCATTCAGCGAATCTCCGCCCGCAGAGTGTGCGCCCTCTTGCACCCCGTCCGACGCAGGTTCCCCATTGTCTGAGCCGTCAGGGTGCTCATCGTCCTGGCCGGCTGCGTCGATCTCGCTCATGGGACTCGCTCCTACTGCCTTCGGTTCGTGGGGGCACCGAATGCTGATCTTAGCCAGGGGCGCTGACGGACCTTTTGGCCCTTCGCTGTCGCGGCGTCGACTTACGCCGTCGCAAATACTGCGTCCGGGCTCTGTTGCTACAATCTGTTTCTCCTCGTCTGCAATCCAAACCAGGCTGGCGCTGATGCAGACCCGCGGATCTTCCGTCTATCGGTTCGTCTCATCTGGACTGCTCAATCCGTGGTGGGACTTAGCGGCCGTTACGACCGACGACGGCCGCCATTGCTCGCTGAGCTACCACGTTCGGTGCTGATGTCGGTGAAAGGCCCCCACGACCGAACGGGATCACGCTGCGGAAAGGGCGTATGCATTTGAAGGCCAGACGGCACGAAGCCACGTGGCATGATGGATCCGATGAAGGGAAACGCTCACAGCGCCTCGCAACCTGGGCCCATAGAACCGGTCGCCGGCCCGCCGGATCGGCAGCGACAGTTAGACAATATCGGCGAGGAGGAGTGCTTCGAACTTCTTCAGAGTCAAGATTTGGGCCGACTCGCTATCGTTCGCGATGGTCGACCGGAGATCTTTCCCGTCAACTATGCCATTTCCGAGCGCATCATTGCCATCAGGACGGAGCCAGGAGTGAAGCTGACCTACGCATCACTCGCCCACGTGGCATTCGAGGTCGAGCAAATCGACCCCGACACTCGTGAAGGTTGGGTCGTCGAAGTGCGCGGATTTGCCGAAGACATTACAGATGCGGCCAACCCGTGGGCCGAGAGAGCCCGCGACTCCGTAGGTGACCCCTGGGTCAAGGGGCCCCACGAGCACTACATCTCCATCACACACTCGGAGGTTTCGGGTCGAAGGCTTCGTTGCCCGCCAACAGCCCCTTAGCGTGATCCCCACCGCAGGCAGATTCTGCACTGCAAGATGATTCTCCTGGCCCGGCACGAGTCCGGCTATCCGGGGCGTCGACCGGTTCGCTGCTGCCCGTCGCCCCACCTTGTTCCGCACAAGATCCAGCTCACTCCATCCTTGCGGCGCAGTTGGGCTTTCACCGTCCGCCCACAACGTTCGGTGACGTGCGATGTTGCAACCGCATCGGATTCGTGCGCGGCACATGCCTGACCCGATCGGGGCCCCGGCAGGCTCACGCATGCGTTGAAAGTCTGAATTTTCGTTCCATGGGACTTTCGAAGACGCGACGGAAAAGTGTGGGACGTTTGGCCCTACCTGGATTGGAGCGTGTCCGGCACCCTTGAGCAAGAAGGTTGATAGAGAATCCACGGAGGAGCTTTGATGACGGTGCGATTGGCAATCAACGGCTTTGGACGGACCGGACGGTCGTTCTTACGTTCGACACTCTCTTCCTCGCATGAGATCGAGATTGTTGCGATCAACGATCTCGGCTCGCCGGAGGCACTTGCCCGACTATTCGCTCGTGATTCTGTGCACGGACGATTTCCCGAACCCGTCTGGGTCGATGATGGCGCCTTGGTCGTCGGCTCGCGCCGGATCGCGATACTCGGAGAATCCGAGCCGAAGGCCCTCCCTTGGGGTGAGCTCGGGGTTGACGTGGTCATCGAGTCGACCGGCAGGTACACCAGCCGCGAGAAGGCGTCAGCTCACCTCGAAGCGGGCGCAACCCGAGTCGTGATCTCTGCTCCCTCCCCAGACGCCGACGCAACCTTGGTGGTCGGGGTGAATGAAGAGCAGTTCGACCCGGAGCGGCACTTCATCGTTTCGAACGCGTCCTGCACCACGAATTGCCTCGCCGTCCTGGCCAAGGTCCTCGATGACGCATTCGGAATCGAGGATGGGTTCATGACGACCGTTCACGCCTATACCGGTGATCAGAGTCTGGTCGACGCTCTCCACAAAGACCCCCGACGGTCACGAGGCGCGGCCATCAACATCGTGCCGACCACGACTGGCGCGGCGCGCGCCACCGGTTTGGTGCTTCCCAGCGTGGCCGGAGCGCTGGACGGCTTGGCGCTCCGAGTTCCAGTACCCGACGCATCGATTACCGATCTGGTCGCCAACGTACGGGACACGCCCACCGTCACCGAGATCAAGGACGCCTACCGGGCGGCCGCCGAGTCCGGTCGGTTGTCCGGGCTGCTCGAGTACTCGGAAGAACCCCTCGTCTCTTCGGACATCGTTGGATCTCCCTACTCGTGCATCTTCGACTCGGATCTCACCATGGCCCATGAACACCTCGTCAAGGTTCTCGGCTGGTACGACAACGAGTCGGGCTATGCGAGTCGACTCGTCGACCTGGCAGCCATTGTCGCTAGGAGTTAGGAATCCACTCGGTCGACGGGAGCACGACGGAGGCAGCACCCAAGCGGTCCCGTGCACCATAGCCATCTGCGGATCGGAGCACCGCCTGGACGATCTTGCTCTGGGGCCAACTTTATGCCCGAAGACGGCTGAGCGTACCAGCCGCCTCCAGAAGCTCGTCGCGGGCCCGAGGATCGGCCACATTTTCTACGATCAGTCGGGCCTGCGCTTGCTGTGATCGGCCGAAGATCTCGGCACACCCTTGGTCGCTGACGATGGCCGAGTGCTGAAACGACGTGACCGGATTGATGAGGACCGGAAGAACGGATGAGGCGTCTGTCTTTTCGTGCCACGAGTGCACGGCGACCACCGCGTGCCCGCCTGGCGAGTGAAGGGCACCGATGACGAAATCTGCTTGGCCGCCGAAGCCTGAGTGAACTACCCCACCGACGAAGCTGGCATTGGCTTGGGCGAAGAGATCGACCTGCAGAGCCATGTTGACAGAGACCATGGCCGGATTGCGGGCTATGCGTGCTGGGTCATTGATGACCTCGGTCCGTACCATCTGTAGCCGGGGATTGGCGTCGGCCCACTCATAGAGCTCCGACGACCCAGACAGAAACGACGTCTGAAGGTATCGGCCCAGATCAAGAGAACCGGCCCGCTCGAGGGCTAGGACGCCATCGCTGATCATTTCGGACCAGATACCGAGATCTCGACGAGCAACGAGCTCACCTGCAGCGACGTCCGGAATCTTCCCAATGCCGAGCTGCAACGTGGCCCCGTCATCGGCGAAGCGAGCGACCTGCTCACCGATTCTCCTGTCTGTCTCGCAGATCCGCCGAGACGGAGCTGTTCGGAGTGGTTCATCGAGTTCGACTGCGAAGTCGATCCAGTCGACCGATAGCTCGCCGTCGCCAAATGTGTAAGGCATGTTCGGATTCAACTGGGCAATGATCAGTCCGCCCCGCGCACGCGCCCGCTCGATGGCCGCAGGAAGAATGTTGACCTCGATCCCGAGCGAGACCTTGCCGCCACGGGGGACCGTGGTATGGATGAGAACAGCGTCGACTGGCCGCGAGGTGTCGAACAGTCGGGGAACTAGTGACAGGCGCATCGGCAGGTAGTCGAGCAAAGGATCATGGCGCATTCCGGGCCCGACGAATGGAGTCTCGTTGATGAGACCGGGGCGCTGGGGCCAACCCGTCTGGGCGTTGATGGCGAACATGCGACACCGCTCGCGTGAGGCCCCCAGGGCGTGGACGAGGCTCGCTGGCGTGGCGAAATTGCCCGATACAACGACCCGTGGCTCTTCGTCCGGCAGTGCGCCCAGATGCTTGGTGATTTCCTCGAGCGAGACGATCCGCATGGGGTCAGACTCGGGGTTGGCCCGGAAGACGCGGGTTCCAGAACGTCGATGTCGCCACATCGTGCCAGGGGGCAAGGCTTGACGACACCCGGGTCCTTAGTCAGATGGGGGTGAAGATCGGTCCCTGCCACCTGGCAATCGGAATCACGAAGAACGTTCATACGCCCTGACCTTTCTGTGACCGGCAGGTGTCGGGCCCCCGGCATTCCCACGACTCGACGGTTGTGTGCGGGACTCGGTGTGACCTTTGGCCCTAGCCAATACCGATGCTGGGTTCCATGCTAGAGGTCTGAGGCGTTCACAAGGAGGCCACCATGAAGGCGCTCGTCTACGAAGGACCGGGCTCGAAGTCGTGGAAGGAGGTTCCCGACCCGACGATCCAGGACGACACCGACGTCATCGTCCGAGTCGATGCCACCACCATCTGTGGTACCGACCTGCACATCCTGAAAGGCGACGTCCCCGAGGTCGCCGGCGGGCGCATCCTGGGCCATGAGGCTGTCGGGACTGTCGTTGAGATCGGCGCGGGGGTCAAGAGCGTCGTCCACGGTGAACGAGTCCTGGTTTCGTGTATCTCATCGTGCGGGCGCTGCCGCTTCTGCCGAGAAGGCCGCTATGGCCAGTGCCTGGGGGGAGGCGGATGGATCCTCGGGCACCTGATCGATGGCACCCAGGCGGAGTTCGTCCGGATCCCCTTCGCCGATACGTCGACCTATCCAGTGCCGGTCGGAGCGAGCGACGAGGAGATCCTGATGCTGGCAGATATTCTCCCCACCTCCTACGAAGTCGGGGTGCTCAACGGCCAGGTGCAACCGGGTGACACGGTGGTCGTGGTGGGAGCTGGCCCGATCGGCTTGTCGGCCATCCTCGGCGCCAAGCTCTTCTCACCAGGCCACGTGGTGGCTGTCGACCTCGCCGATGCCCGCCTCGAAGCCGCCAAGCGATTCGGCGCCGATGTGACGATCAACAATGGGCACCAAGACGCCGTCGCTATGGTCCAAGCGCTGACCGGTGGCCTCGGCGCCGATGTGGCCATCGAGGCGGTTGGTGTCCCCGACTCGTTTGAAATGTGCACCGAACTGGTAAGGCCCGGTGGTCACGTGGCCAATATCGGAGTCCACGGCCAGCCGGCTACCCTCCACCTCGAGTCATTGTGGATCCGCGACGTGACCATCACCACCGGTCTGGTGGACACCTATTCCACACCAACTCTCTTGAGGCTTGTGACAGCTCGACAGATCGAGGCTGCGCAATTCGTAAGCCACCGATTCAGTCTGGGGCAGATGGATGAGGCCTACGACGTGTTCGCCCGAGCCGCCGACACCGGAGCGCTGAAAGTCGTGCTCTCCCGCTGAGATGACCGTACGCACCCCAACAGTTGGATCCTCGGAGGCTGGAACCCCTCCCAAGGGCGGAATCAGAGGTAGGCGACGCTCCGGAGGATCGGTGGGATCGGCCCGTCTGATTCCATGGATGGCCGGTCGGGGCCTTCCTCCCTCGACCGATCGAACGGCTGGTCGTATCCATTCCGGGGTCGACCTGCTCGACATGGACATGACTGATCGTCGATGAGGATCGCTGTGCTTGGAGCAGGCTCTTGGGGCACGACGATGGCGTCCCTGGTGGCACCAAGGCACGACACGGTCCTTTGGGCACGTAACCCTGAGGTGGCCAGGTCCATCAACACTGAGCACGTCAACCCGGCGTACCTACCCGGTCTCGGATTGGCTCCCGCACTGTCGGCCACCGCCGACCTCAAGGAGGCCGTGTGCGATGCTGACCTTCTGGTCGTAGGCGTGCCGACCTCCGGCTTCCGGTGTGTGCTCGAACAGGCCGTCGGGTGCATCCGTCACTGGATACCAGTAATCAGTCTGTCCAAGGGCCTCGAACGCGGTTCTCTCCTGCGGATGACCGAGGTGATTAGGCAAGTGGTCCCCGGGCACCCTGTGGCGGCACTGACTGGACCGAACATCGCACTGGAGATCATGACGGGCAAAGCTGCGGCCACGGTTATCGCAACCGATGACCTGGAAGTGGCCAGTGCCCTCCAGGCGGTGTTCACTCGAGGCGTATTCCGGGTCTACCTGAACGACGACGTCGTCGGCTGCGAGATGGGTGGCGCGCTCAAAAACATCATCGCCATCGCGGCAGGAATTGGGGAGGGGCTCGGTGTCGGGGACAATACGCGTGCGGCCGTCATATCCCGAGGGTTGGCCGAGCTGACCCGCCTCGGTGTAGCCTTGGGTGCTCAACCGGCCACCTTCGCAGGCCTGGCGGGCATGGGAGATCTGATAGCCACCTGCATGAGTCCCTACAGCCGCAACCGCGCCGTGGGTGAACAGCTTGGCAAGGGACGACAACTCGAGGACATCCTGGGAGAGATGCATATGGTCGCCGAGGGTGTGCACACCGCGACCGTGGCGCTCGAGCTGGCCGATCGGCACCGTCTCGAGCTGCCGATTTGCAGCATGATCAACAGAATCATCGATGGTGACATTCAGCCCCTGGAGGCTTACCGAGGCCTGACCTCGCCGGGCCGAGAGCAAGACCCGTGCTGAGTCTCTGAGCAGCACCCGGCGCGACTCACAAGATCGCGATGGCGTCACCGGTCCGCCGGGGACTTCCAAAGCAAGAGGCAGCCCACTCGTCTACTCGGACAGTTCGGCCATCAGCTGGGCAAACAGAAGCAAGTGCCTTGTCTCCTACGAAGCTCTCGAGAACATGCTCCCGAGCACGCGAGCCGAGTTGAACGATCCTGCGAGGGTGGGCCAAGAGTTCGGTCAGCGCCTATGGGTGCCGAAAAGGCCATCCAAAGCCCTCACGCTGCGAGTTCGTATTCGTGGATGAGACCACCGAGCTTGTCGGTTTTCCATAATCGGTCGAGGTCTGGATCTCCGATCGACGCCGGACGCGTCCCCACCGATAGTGGAGCCTGCTGATCGAGAGCCGCGATGCGGGCGGTGGTGGTTGTAGTGGACGGCGTATTCGGCCAGCACGCGCTCCAGATGAAGACGACCAAAGATCAACATCCGGTCCAGACACTAGCGGCGTGCCGTGTCGACGAAGCGCTCGGCGAAGGCGTTGGCTCGAGGTGCCCTCACCGGGGTGCGGATGATCCGGATGCCTTCGGCCCGGAAGACCTCGTCGAAGCTCGAGGTGAACTTGGTGTCTCGGTCTCGGATCAGGAACTTGACGGGTTGAGCCCGGTCGGTGAGCGCCATGGTGGGGTTGCGTGCCTGCTGGACAGCCCACGCTCCCGTCGGGTGAGCGGTGATCCCCGTCACGTACACCCGTCGGGTGTCGAGCTCGATGAAGAACAGCACGTAGAGCCGCTTCAGTGGCACCGTGTCGACGGTGAAGAAGTCGCAGGCCAGCGCAGATGTCGCCTGGCTTCGAAGGAACTCTTTCCAGCTGGGCCCCGTCCGCATCGGTGATGGATCGACGTTGTGCCGTTGCAGGATGGCCCAGACGCTGGAGGGGGCCAAGGCCACCCCCATCCTTGCCAGTTCACCCTGGATCCGGCGGTAGCCCCAGGTGGGATTCTCCTCGGCCAGCCGGAGGATGATCGCCACCGTGCCGGCGGGGATGCTCGGTCGACCCGGGCGGTGGGCTAGATCCATTTCCGGCGGACCAGGTCCCTGTGCCATCGGAGCAGGGTCTCGGGTTGCACGAAGGACCGGCCTCGACGCCGGCGATCAAGCAGCCGACTCAGTCCGGCGAGCAGGGCTCGATCGTGAGGCTGGAGGGCCGGTCGGACCGCCTGGCGACGAAGTACGGCAACCTCGTGTCGGAGCATGACGACTTCAACGGCCAACTCCTCGCTGTCGCGGTGACCAAAGGGGCACCAACTGGAGGAATCCGACGAATGCGAGGTAGAGAAACGACAGGGCCATGGCCCAGTTTCGTCGTCTCAGGTTGATTCGCGAAAGTCCTGATCAAGGCACCCGGATGATATTGTTGGCACCCACAGGCCAGGAGGATTTGCCGGCTCTGATACGCGCCCCGATGGCCGGTCGTGACCTATCGACGCCGGACTCGCAGATCAGACCACGGGCATGAATATTCCGTACAAGGCCGCCTCCAGCTTCGTCACTCCCAGGTGGTGGTGTCCCGTAGGCCCAAGAAGTCGAGCAGCTCGGTAAGCACCTGACCCCCGGCCTCCCTGGCGATGGCGAGAGCCGTCGGTACGTCGAGGTTCGTCAAGAAGCGCTGCGACGATCCTCCGCCGGGTGACCTCCCGTTCGACGGGCGTCGTGGAACCCTTCCACATGTCGTCGAGGTGTCGGGTGGCGTCGTCGAGAGCGACGTCCTCGAACTCCCAGTCGTCCTGCCAGGACCTAGAGAGCACCAGGTAGCGGATGGCAGCTGCCGGCCAACGCTGGAGGAGATCGTGGATGAAGACCAGGTTTCCGGTGGACTTGGCCATCTTCTGCCCCCCGGTCATGACTGTGCCCACGTGCATCCAGGAGCGGGCGAAGGGCGATGCACCGGTGAACGCCTCGGCCAGCGCCGACTCGTAGGCATGGTGCGGGAACCGGAGGTCAGCCCCACCCCCGTGCAGGTCGACCGTCGGACCGAATGTCGAGAGGGCCATGGCGGCGCACTCGGCGTGCCATCCGGGTCGGCCGTCCCACCATGGGCTCGGCCACGCCGGCTCGTGATCGGAAGAGCATTGCCAGATGGCCACGTCGAGCGCGTTCTCGGCCGCCTCGTTCACTCGGGCGTCGCGACGAGCCCGACATCTTCGCCGCAGCAGATGGTCGCGTCGCTGGAATCGAGACCTGCGGCCTCGCAGACCTTCTCCCCACGGAAAAAGACCGAACCATCCCGTTCGTATGCTGCCCCCTGTGCGATAGAGCTCTAGGGCGAGACGGATGACGTCGTCGACGTAGTCGTGGCTGCTTGGTTCATAGGCCGGGCGAGCGATCCCCAGGTCCGACATATCGCGCTCGAACCGATAGGTCTGTTGGGTCGCCAAGGAGCGCCACGGGACACCGCTGGCCCTGGCCTCGGCCAGGAGGTGGTCGTCCACGTCAGTCACGTTGCGGCACATGTCGACATGGGTGCCGGTCAAGCGCATGACCCGGGCGGCGAGATCGGTCCAAACGAACGTAGCCGCATGACCGAGATGGGTGGTGTCATACGGAGTGATTCCGCAGACGTAGATCGCGCGCCGAGCCGATGATCGGCACGCTTGCCCCTCCGACCCGGAGGGCCGCCCCTGGGATCGCCCCGTCAGAAAGTGCCATAGTTCTACTCCGATGGTCATGGCTGGGATCATGAAGGGTGGCCTGCCCTTCTGCGGATCCCTGCCTCGTCAATGTTTCTCTGCCTAGGTGAAGATGATCTCGCCGCCTGCGGCCATGGCGTAGAACTCACCGACGGTGATGATGTCCATGACCTGATCGATCAGTTCCTCCTTGGTCAGTTCGAACAGGTCCGTCGATGCCTTGCACGCGTAGATCCCCGCTCCGGTGTCGGCGATCATCTCGACGAACTCGGGAATGGGGGGAATATCAAGTCTTTCCATCTTCTTCTCGAGATAGTGGGTCATGACCGACGACACACCCGGCAGGCCGCCCGCGATGGTGGCGAGGTGGAGACCGGGATTGCCGACCGTGGCCACCTTGATGTGATCGATCGTGCTCCGGTGGACGACATCAAGGCCGAAGAACGTGAAGAAGAGGTTGGCTTCGATCCCCTCGGCGCGAGCACCATTGGCCATGATCAGCGCCGGATAGACCCCTTCCAGAGAGCCCTTCGAGACGATGATCGACACCTTTTCGATCGTGTCACTCATGATGGACCTTTCTATAGTGGACGACGGTAGCGAGCGCTTAGATGCAGCCACGCGGCTTGGGGATTCCGGCGATCTTGGCGGCTGTTTTGGCCGGACCCTTCGGAAACAGTTGGTAGAGCTCCTTGATTGAGACTCCTGATGTCTTGCCGAGGACCCGAACAGTCGGTCCCGTCCCCTTGTTGGCGTACTCGCCGCGCATGAACTTGATGATCTGCCAGTGCGATTCGGTGAGGTCGTCGATGCCCTGCTCCTTGGCGATTTCGGGAGCCATCGCCTCGGTCCACTGGCCCGGGTCCTCGAAGAACCCCTCCTCATTGACGGCAACCGCCGATCCGGCGTATATAGCGGTGGGCATGGTCCTCTCCTCTTCTGGTGAATCTACGGGTGCATCGGCGCTCACGCCGTGTCCCGGAAGTGCTTGCCCCTCGTGGGCATTGCCGCGCCGACACCGGGAAGGTCGCGACCGGGCAGCAAGCTGTGCCAGTAGAGAGGCTGGAACATCAGCTTGCCCAAGTGGTTCAACCGCGACTCCTTCAACAATGGCAGCCCGACCGCGGTCGGGAAGTGCCCAGGGAGTGGCTCGGTGTCGTAGTTGAAGTCGATGAGCAGTGCCTTCCCGAACCCTGTTTCGATGAAGCAGTTGGTGTGCCCATCGAAACTCACGTCGAGAGGCTCGTCGGCCAGATAGCGCTTGACGTTCTCGACCAGTACCTCGCCCTCGAAATGGGTGACCGATCCCGCCTTGGACGTGACGCCCGCGGCGTCACCAATGGCGAAGATGTTGGGTTTGGCAGTCGATTGCAGGGTGTGTTCATCCACGGGCACAAAGCCCAACTCGTCCCCCAGGCCCGGGGATTTCGCCACAAAACCGGCCCCGCCGTGCAACGGCACGACCACGGCCAGATCGAACGCCACCTCGCGCCCGTCGTAGGCGACGAGTCGTCCGCCCGATCCGTCGACCTCCCCGGTGTTGAACTCGGTCACGATGGCGACCCCCTTTTCCTCGAGCAGCCCGGCCAAGGCCCTCGATGCGACCGGCTTTGTGAAGGCACCGTCCAGCGGGGTCACGTACGTCAATTCGACCCGATCACGAAGGCCAGTCTGCTGGAAGTACCAGTCAGCTAGGAAGCAGAATTCAAGAGGAGCGACCGGGCACTTGATGGGCATGTCCACGACGTTGACCACCACACGACCTCCATCGAACCCCTCGAGTGCATCGTGGAGGGCCGCCGCGCCCGCTACGTCATAGAATGTGAAGACCTTCTCCATCCAGCCGGGTCCGGTCAGTCCTTCGGTCTCCTCTTTGACCAACGTGGATCCCGAGGCCACGACCAGAACGTCGTAGTCCAGCGCAGTACCGTCGCCCAGATGCACGGTGTCGGCATCGATGTCAACGCTCTCGATCGGAACTTGGCGGAAGTCGATGCCCTTGTGGAGCTGCTGGCCACGAGAGCGGACGATCTCGTCGACGTGGGTCAACCCGAACGGGACGAAGAGCAACCCTGGCTGGTAGACGTGATCGTCATTCTGGTCCACGACCACGATCTCAACCTCCTCCGGGGGAAGGTGATGCCGCATGCGGTTGGCACCCAGGGTCCCCCCGTTCCCCCACCGAGCATCACGATCCGTTTGGTCATGACCCCATTGTGGTCATGTCATCAAGGCTTGACTAGGGTAATTCGTCCTCATTGATCCGACGAAACCGCAGGTCCGCCGCGTGCGCAAGGCATTCCCTGGCCGCTGCTCCATCGAGCGTTCAGCCTGGGGCGGGCGGCGACGGTTTCGTCGAGTCTGGGGAGGATCGAGCACGGGCCGGTCGCCAGGCTGTGACGACGGTATCGAGGGCCTCTCGACGGCCCGAGTCCGTATCCACGGACCGGACCGCCCGCTCGGACCTCCCGACGTTCAGGCCCCCATCGATCACCAGATCGGTCGCCTCACTCACCTGGTAGAGGACGTCGGGGTCCTGTGGCCCCCCGTATCCATGGGCCAAATTTTCCAGGTCGTGGGCCACGACCACGAGCTTCCCTCCGGGGGCTACTGCCCGTGCGGCTCGGCTGAGAGCCTCCTGCCGCGTCGGCCATGGGAGCTGAAGGTACAGCATGGCGACGAGGTCGAACCCCTCTCGAGGCGGAGTCCAGTCCTGTACGGCGGACTCAACCCAGATGACCTTCACGCCGCGTTGGTCGGCAAGCCGTTCGGCCTTGGCCAGTCCGACTGGTGAGAAATCGACGCCAGTCACCTCCCAGCCCTGCTCCGCGAGCCAGATGGCGTTGCGGCCCTCCCCGCAGGCCACATCCACCGCGCGTCCCGGGCGGAGATCGAGAGTTTCGGCAACAAGGAATTGATTGGGTGCGTTCGTCCACACCAGGTCCTCGCCGCTGTAGCGATCGTCCCACTCATGGCTAGTCATGGTCGGCCTCCTCCATCCCTCGAATCGGATAGGGCGAATAAGCATGACGATCGTCATCCGAAGCTCATGCCAGCTTGGTGAAGAGGCGCTGAACTTCATCGAGCGGATAGCCGGACTCGGCCGCCTTCTCGGGATGCTCGAGGCAGTAGGTCAGCCCGCTGGCGATCAGCCGGAAGCCCACCTGCTCGAGCGCCTTGTTCGCGGCACTGAGCTGCGTCACGATGTCACGACACTCACGACCTTCAGCGAGCATGGTCTCTACGGCCTGCACCTGACCTCCAGCCCGGCGTAGCCGCTTCCGAAGGTCCTCGACCACCTCATCGGGTAATTGCACGTTCTCTCCTCATTTTGGGTCTTCTGGGGGAAGCCTGGTGGACTCGATGTGCCCAGTTCAGTGCGAGAACTGCACTCCGGGGAGTGCGCGGCGCCATTGCGGGGACAGCCACCGATGATACCCTATGGGGTATGCGCAGACCTTCTTCATGTAGGAATTGCGGTCGGCCGTACGGGAGAGGCTGCAGGGCCCATGTCGGACAGGTCCCGGGCGTTCTGCCGAGCGATGATCGTGGCCGGTGTCGGACGACATCGCCGGGCAAGGGGGGATCGTGGTTCACCCGATGAAGAAAGGACTCGTCGGCCGGAACAATGGAGTGGTCATCGTGGGTGGCGTGGCCGGAGGGATGTCCACCGCTACCCGGCTCCGGCGTCTCGACGCTGAGGTCCCGATCACCATCCTCGAGCGTTCGGGGCACGTGTCCTTCGCCAACTGTGGCCTGCCCTATTTCGTCGGTGGCCTCATCGAGGAGGAGGAGGATCTCACCTCTCAGACCCCCGACAGCTCTTCGACCGCTTCCGACTCGATGTGAGGGTCAACCAGGAAGTGGTGGCCATCGACAGGGCAACGGGGACGGTCCGCACCCAGTCAACCATCAGCGGTCAAGAAGACGTCGTGGCCTACGACAACCTGGTCCTCAGTACGGGAGCAGCCCCGGTGCGGCCGCCCATCCCCGGTTACGACCGAGTTCGGACGTTGCGGACCGTCGAGGATGCTGCCCGCCTGGCAACCGATGTCGACGTAGCTGGGAAGACGGCCGTCGTGATAGGCGCCGGGTTCATCGGCTTGGAGATGGCGGAGAATCTTGTCGGGCAGGGCCTCGAAGTCACCATCGTCGAGGCCACGCCCCAGGTGCTTGCCCCACTCGATCCTGAGCTGGCCATCCTTGTACGCGACGAACTGGAGGCCCACGGTGTAGCGGTCGAAACAGGGTTATCCGTGGAGTCCGTCGAGGAGCAATCGGTCAAGCTGAGCAACGGACGCGTGATTGACGCAGAGATTGCTGTCGGTGCGATCGGCGTCAGGCCGGATATTCAATTGGCCGAGGGGGCCGGGCTCGCCATTGGGCCGAGTGGCGGTATTTCCGTGAATGAGGACAACCAGACCAGCGCCCCCGACATCTATGCCGTGGGTGACGCCGTCGAGAAACCAGATGCCGTCTCACACGCCAAGTCCCTCATCGTGTTGGCCAATGTGGCCAACCGACAGGGGCGGAGGGTGGCCGACCACATCGCTGGCCGTCCCTCGCGCACCGTGCCGTCCCTAGGTACAGCCATCGTGAAGGTCTTTGACATCGTGGCTGCCACCGTCGGGTGGAACGAACGGCGATTGAGGGCCGCTGGTCTCCCGTTCCGGGCGATCCATTCGCACCCCTTCGATCACGCTGTCGTACTACCCTGGGGCGACTCGCATGTCTGCGAAGCTGATCTTCGATCCGGGTGATGGAACGATCCTCGGGGCCCAGATCGTCGGACGGAACGGCGTCGACAAGCGAATCGACGTGATCGCCGCAGCGATGGCAGGTGGCCTCACCGCCGATCAGCTCGCCGATCTCGAATTGGCCTACGCCCCCCCTTTTCTTCTGCAAAGGATCCCGTCAACCTCCTCGGCTATATGGCGGAGAACGTGCTGAGCGGGGAATGCGACATTGTCGACCCACAAGAGTTGGGACAGCTCGTCGAGAAGGGATGGCCGGTGATCGATGTGCGGACTGCGGAGGAACATGCGGCCGGGGCAATCGAAGGATCCGTCAATCTTCCGATCGACTCGCTCCGCGACAATCTCGCATCGCTTGGTCACGGGCCGGTCGTGGTCTACTGCCAGGTGGGCCAGCGGGGACATACCGCCACGGCGTTGATGCAAGAGCTTGGAATAGTCGCCCGGAACCTCGACGGCGGCTATCAGACGTGGCTGGCATGGACCCGAGCCCAGGAGGGAGCTGGGAAAGCCACCATTGCCGAGTAGCAGAGCCATGGCGCCGTTACGATCGGATTTGTTCCCTTCGAGTTTGGCGCGGTTTTCCATTCTTGACGAGTACCAACGTCGGCTGCATGTTCAATGGCCATTTGATGGAAAGTTCGAAGATCTAGGCACAAAGGACATTGAGGGGCGACGAGCGGCAGCCATTGTTGTCCCGAACGGAGGACTTGAATGTACCGAAACGTGGAAGCATCCGAGGTTGCAGCTCGGCTCGGGACGTCGGCAGAGTTCTTTCTGGTCGATGTGCGAGAGCCGGCTGAATTCTACGAATGGTCGATTCCAACGGCGGTGAACATCCCTATCGGGCAGGTGTCCGCCCGGATCGACGAAGTGCCGACCGACCGTGAAGTGGTGACGGTCTGTGGCTCTGGCAGCCGGTCAACCCTGGCAGCCAAAACGCTCAGCCGGTCGGGTCGACAAGTAGGCAACCTTTCTGGCGGCATGAATGCGTGGGGGCAAACCTACGATTCCGTCACCATTGAGTTCTTCGACCTGCGAATCGTGCAGGTCCGCCGACGGGGTAAGGGGTGTCTTTCCTATGTGGTGGGGTCTGCCGATCGAGCATTCGTCATCGACCCTTCAGTTGACACGGACATCTACACACGGCTCGCCGACGAGCACGGATGGATCATCGGGAGAGTCTTCGACACGCACCTCCACGCTGATCATTTGAGCGGTGCTCGGGCGCTCGCTGGCATCACCGGGGCTTCGCTCCACCTCAATCCAGCGGACAACTTCGAGTTCGCCTACGAGCCCATCGCTGACGGTGACCGATTTGAACTGCCCGGTGGGAATGGGCTCTCGGTGGTTGCACTGCACACCCCGGGGCACACCCGGGGATCCACTGTCTATGTGGCGAGCGACCGAGCTGCCCTCACCGGCGACACCCTGTTCATCGAGAGCGTCGGTCGTCCCGACCTGGTGGACCGGGCCGCAGAGTTCGCGGATGATCTCTACACCTCGCTCCATGAGTCCTTGATTATCCTTCCTGACGAAGTCCTGGTGCTGCCCGGTCACTACGGGGACGCGATCGTTGTCCGGCCCGATGAGCCGGTCGGGGCATTGCTGGGTGACTTACGGAGGGACCTTGCGGCACTCTCGTTCGACCGGTCCACGTTTATCGAGTGGGCGGCGTCTCGCTCAGTCGAACGGCCTCCCAACTACGCGAGGATCATCGACGCCAACATGGGCCGCGTGAGTGACTCGCTGGCTGCCCTACGTACCTTGGAGGTAGGCCCCAATCGTTGCGCCGTATCGCACTGATCAACCCACGCTCAATTGCCTTGGGGCTTCGGCGGACCCAGTAGATGGCTTGCGACACGGGGAGGGATCGTTCCTGAGAATCTCGTCAGATTGGCGATTCCGACCCCTCACTCAGCTCGATGAAGAAGAGGGCGTAGAGCCTCTTCAGGAGGACGGTATCCACGGTGAAGAAGTCGCAGGAGAGTACTTCGTTGGTTTGGTTCGGTCGTCGTCGTCGTCGTCGTCGTCGTTGGTTGGTTGGTTGCTTGGCGGGTGGGCTACCGACACAACTCGGTTGGCCTGGGTCAACTGCGCTCTGTTCGGGACCATTTCCCACGCTATCGGTCTCGATTTCCCACATTGTTGCTGACGCAACTAGGTACGAATAGCCCCTGGTCACGCTCACGGATGATTTTGGCACCCACCGCCACATTCGGCACTCACAGATCCGTATTCGGACACTACGCGTTTCCATCGATCGCGATCCGAAGCTCATCCAGCGAGTCGTGGAGGGCAGCGATGATCGCCCACGGATCGGCAACACTTGTCGGGCACGCGAGAGCGGAGACACCCAGTGCGTCCGCGTAACTCCACGCAGTGATGTTCAGGCCGATCCCCTCTAGGATCGGTCCCGCCGAGTAAAGTCCCTCTAGCTGAGCGCGGCCGAAGAAGATTCTGTCTCTTGGTCCAGCCACATTGGAAAGAATCACATTGAGCGGCGGGTTCACTCGGTCGGCGATGTGTGAGCGGCCCCACATCCTGACAATTCGAGTGGTAGATCTGAGGCGGGACAACGTCGGCTCGTTGCGCAAGGCCGTCATGACCGAGCAGTCCCCGCACCTCCTTGGAGGCTTCCATCCCCTCATGGATTTGCTTGAGGCGCCTAAGCGGGTCGGCGATCTCAGTACCAATGAAGACGTAGAGATTGTCGACTCGGTTTCCCGACAGACGGGCGCTATCAGGATCGGTAGACACAGGGATGCTGGCTACGAGCGGACGATCGGGTAGCTCGTCACGATCTGATAGGTAGCGCCGAAGAGCACCTCCACATAGAGCGAGGTAGACATCGTTCAATGTGGTTCCGGTTGTCTGCCGGATCGCCTTAAGGTCTCGGAGCGGCAAGTTGGTCATGGCGAAGGTCCGCTCGGACGTAATGGAAACATTGAAGGATGTCTTGGGGATGTGGTGGAGCGGGAGCGGCGGTCTGGGAGAGAAGGCTCGACGCCGGTGCTCAGAGGCATTGGTCTGCCTAATTGTCTGCCTCACCAGGCGAGGCAGACCTTTCCAGCGGGTGACATGGTCGTGTGCGGCCATCGATAGCAGTCGTCGCCTCGTGGAAATTGGCTCGGGATGCCATGGGTCGTCGATGGGTTCGGTGGCCGCCGCGGCGACACCTTGTACAGCATTTCGAAGCATTGCGACCGCGGCCGAACCATCGGCCACTGCATGGTGGATCTTCACCACGGCTGCGACGCGTTCATTGGCCAAACCCTCAATGACAAGTAGTTCCCAGAGTGGTCTATCCCTTGCCAATGGTTTACTTGCGAACGCGGCCACCGCAGTGGCGAGCTGGCGATCGTTGCCCGGGTCGGGAAGCTCCATCCGAGTGAGGTGGTGCCTCAGCTCGAACTCAGGATCCTCTATCCACACGGGGTGGTCCAGGCCTCCCGGCACAGAAATGACCCGTCTGCGAAAAGCCGGCAGTCGGACGAGAAGCTGCCGGAGGACCTCGGTCAAGTTGTCATAGGAGAAACCACCCGGAACGTCCGACGCGTCCGCCACCGCCACTTTGATCGTGTGCATGTGGGTTGTAGGGGTCTCGGAATAGAGAAACTTGGCGTCGAGGGCCGCCATCGTCTCCATGGTTCAGCCCCTCACGATCGTGGAGGGGAGAACATAGAACCCTTGCGCAGCGAATCAACCAAAAAATCGGATACCTGCTTAGACCAGAGGTAGCCGACGTGATTGCCCGCATACCACGAGATGCGGGGCCTGTCCCAGTGCTCCCAGAGGCGCTGGGCCTGGTCGGGACGGGCCACCCGGTCACCGTAACCCGCGAAGATGAAGCGGCGACTCGTTGGGATCTGCGCTTCGAAACTCAGAGGTGACACGACTCGGTAAACGTTCTGAGCGGCACCTCCCATGATCTTGTGCTCGATCGACCTGGCCCGGATGTGGCGAGGGCTGTGGTGGTGGAAGAGCTCTGGGAAGTCCGATACAGGGATGCCGGCCACTACTGAGTCAACGCCTTCTTCTATCCCGGCCAACAGAGACACGACGTAGGCACCGAGCGAAACCCCATAGAGACTGATCGAAGGCGCCCCCTGATCGTGGACCCAGTGAAGCAGTCGTCGGATGTCCCACACTGTTTGGGTCAGGCCATGAACCGCATTCATCAACTCGAAGGAGAGGAATGGCTCCCCACTGATCAGGGTGACGCGGCGTCCGCCGTGCAACGGCAGCACGGGCATCACAACGTTCATTCCGAGCTCGCGATGGATCCGTGCGACGTGAAGACCCTGGAAGTCCATGAACGGAAACCCCATACAGAAGCCGTGCACAGCGATCACCCACGGTCGAGGGCCACCAGGGTGACGGAGGACGACAGCTGAGGCGGTTTGGTTCGGTCCGAACGCCATCCACCGATCGCCGCCGGGCTCGCCCTGATGGGGTTCGAAACCGCTTTCCCAACTCAGCCGGTCGTAGCCGAAGCCCATCGCCCAGCCCCTGCGGTTCCCAATGTCACCATCGGAAAGGGGTGTCGGCCGCCGATGATACGAGCGAGGGTCTCCGATCCATCCATGCCGGGCGTAAAGGTCGTCGGCGTCGGCGAGCTCGGCCGCCACTCTCGCATAGTCCCCGGAGAGCGGTAACCGCCGAGGCGTCATGGCCACAGCCAGGAGAGCCTCGTCCATTGCCACCTGAGCGGCGAGGCCGACGGACAGGTGCGGCGCGGGGAGTGAGTCGGCCACCTCGCCGCGCAACATGGCGGATCCGAGGAACAAGAAGGTGCGTGGTATGGCCCGGGTGGCCCGGATCAAGGCTCGGCGACGGAGAAAGCCGGCCGCGGCTCGGATCGGTCCCGTGATGCGATCGACGGCGGACGGATAGGCAACTTTGATCGTCGCGTCGATCGTTCCCTCGCCCGTTTCGCCACTCCGGTCACCGGCCCCAGCGTCAAGCTTGGCCTCCCCCATGGGTGTCCTTCCTCACTGCGGCGCACACGCTCCGGCGGGCTCGCCACCTGAGATACTACCTCCTGTACTCACGTTGAAGGCCGTCTGGAATGGCCAATCGGTAACAGAGGAGGGTCGTGGAGTTCAATCTTGCCGATCTCTTTGAGAGCGTGGTTGATCAGGTGGGGGCCGAGACCGCCATGGTGTCTGGCGCGCGACGACTCACGTACCTCGATTTGGACCGACGATCCAATCGTCTTGCCCACTATTTCGAGGGTGTCGGCATTGGTCCTGGAGATCACATCGGCATCCAGCTGGTCAATGGAACCGAGTACATCGAGGTCATGCTGGCCTGCTTCAAGATCCGTGCCGTGCCGATCAACGTGAACTATCGCTACATATCGAGTGAACTGAAATACATCTACCGGGATGCGGCACTTGCGGGTCTGATCTTCCACAGTCGATTCGCCCCAGCGGTGACCGGCGCACTCGGTGCCATGCAAGACACACGCGGAATGCTGGAGGTTCTTGACGGCAGCGACCCCTCGGACATCGCCTGTCACTACGAGGCGGCACTGGAGTCGGCCCCGGGCACGCGTGACTTCCCTCCGCGGCGGTCCGATGATCTGTACTGCGTCTACACCGGAGGAACGACGGGAATGCCAAAGGGGGTTCTCTGGCGGCACGACGATATCTTCTTCGCGGCCATGGGCGGTGGTGACCTCCTGTCTCTGGGAAATTACATTGCTACTCCCGGTGAGCTTGCTGAACGGATCCTGCGTCCCGGCATGACCGCTCTTGCCATTCCGCCGTTCATTCATTCGGCCGGTCACTGGTTGGCGTTCTCCACTCTGTTCGGCGGAGGAGAAATCGTCACCCTCGAGAGAGGCATCTTCGATCCTTCGGAGGTGTGGCAACTCGTAGAATCCGAATCGGTCAACGTGATCGCTGTCGTTGGCGATGCTATGGCCCGCCCACTTCTCGACGTGCTGGCGGCCGAACCGGGCCGCTACGACCTCTCCTCGCTCATGGCCGTGGGCTCAGGCGGTGCCTTGCTGTCGCCGTCCACAAAGGCCCAGCTGAGCCGGCTTCTGCCCGGCCGAGTCGTGGCCGATCGATTCGGTGCTTCGGAAACGGGACAGGTTGGCGGCGAGACGCCGCCTGGGGATCCATTCGGGCCGCCTCGACTCCATGTGGACGACCGGACTGACGTGTTCGATGACGATCTCCACCCGGTCCGGCCTGGCTCTGGAGCTATCGGGCGCCTGGCCAAGGGGGGGCCACGTTCCCATCGGCTACCTCGGTGATGCAGCCAAGTCGGCAGCGACTTTCGTTGAGCTGGGTGGGCAGCGCTGGGCGCTACCCGGAGATTTGGCGTCAGTACTGAGTGACGGGACCATCACCGTGCTGGGGCGCGGGTCATTGTGCATCAATACGGGGGGTGAAAAGGTCTTTCCCGACGAGGTGGAGGCGGTCTTGAAGGGCCACCCGGATATCCGCGACGCAATCGTGGTCGGCATGCCCGACAACCGCTTCGGCGAGCAAGTCGTTGCATTGGTGCAGCCCAGCCCCGGATGCCGAATCGACACCGAAGCGCTACGACGCTACGAGCGCAGCCAGTTGACCGGATACAAGGTGCCGAAGGTAGTCATCGTCGTCAACGAGATCCTGCGATCACCGACCGGCAAACCAGACTACCCCTGGGCGCGATCGGTCGCCGAGTCGGCGGGCGCGGACGACAACCGGAACGACTGAGGGACGATACCCGTCGTCCGGATCGGCATTCCGTGGGCGAAGAAACAGGTCAATCTGGACCAGTGGCGTCTGCTGGATCACGCCGACGCATCTGCATCCGGCTATCCAAGGATCGGAAAGCGGCGCTCTGCCGCGAGGCAGTCAAGTGTGGCCTGCATGGCCGCGGTTACCTCGTCGTAGCACTTACGTACGATCGCATCGTCGTGAGCAGCATTAGCGCCGTGTTCAGGCCAGTGAATCGGTTCGCCCAGCTCTACGGTGATCTTTGCAGGAAGTGGCCATGTCGGGATCCCGCCCGGAACGATCCCGAAAGGCGGCCCGAAGACAAGCGGCATGACCTTTATGCGGAACAACCGGTCGATTCCGAGGTGATTGGCCACGCCCTCTCCTCGACTGAGCACTACGAGCGTCTCGTGGGAGCCCACGGAGACGGCGGGAATGATCGGAACCTGTGTGCGCAGGGCAAGTCGGATGAAGCCGAGGCGCCCCCCAATTCGATGCGGTTGCGTTGCCACCAGGGTCGGAAGACCTCATAGTCGCCGCCGGGATAGTCGATGAGGATCCCATTGCCGCGGAGGATCGCCTCCGCGTGCGATTGGCCCGGCATCGATTGCGCCGGCACGCCTCAACAAGCGGCCTACGCCGGGGATCCCAAGCAAGAACTGATGGAAAAGGGCATAGATGGGTTCGTCTTCACCTCGTTCGCGCCACGATGCAGTCAAGAGGACAGGGATGTCAGGTGGCATCTGACCTCCCGAATGGTTGCCAACCACGAGGAAAGGCCCGCGTTCTGGGAGGCGATCGAACCCTCACCTCCGACCGGAAATACGCCGCGTACAGCTGGAGAAGCGGTCGGACCGATCGAAGGAAAGCAGGGTCACGGGTGGAACCCACCAGGTCTGGGGTGTCATCGCCAATTTCGACCATTGCTGAACTATGCACCACCCTTGCCGAGCGACACTGACCCCCGATTACAAAGATTGTGAGCGGAGGGGGCCTCCGCAAATAGGAGGACCAAAGGCCCCATGTCGGGATCTCGATCTTTTGTCGGGGCAGGATGTGACTTTTGGCCCTTCGGAATGGACGATTTCAGGCTCACCATCTAAGTAGTTGAAGAACCGACGAAGGGGGTCATCATGGGCGCAAGGACCGATGAACGGATGATCGTCAAGAGAGGGCAAGCGGGCCAGTCCGATCGGGTGCGTTGGGTGTTGAAGATTTTGGAGACCGGGCCCCATTTCACATTCCGTGAGGATGAGGATCTCTTCCTCGGAAAGTGATTTCTGAGTGTAGGGGTTCGAAAAGAATCATTGACGGGGCGCGGCGGCGGCGCTTCACGCTAGACACTTGCAGGGCCTACCAGTTCGATGGATTGCCTTCCTCCAGAGTTGGCGAGGGTGTCATCACAGAATTTCAGTCAGGGAATCGGGCCCGGTGGACAAGGGCCCTTCGCTCCGAGTACCTCAGGCGGCTACGCCCATGAGGGCGAACATGTTCTCACCCATCACCTTGGCGACGTCGGCGTCGGGCAAGCCCAGCTCATCACGGATGTACACGGCGTACTCGTTCGGATCGGCGATCCCTTCGGGATGGGGCCAGTCCGAGTTGAAGAGGATGTGATCGAACCCGATCGCGTCGGCGAGCGGCTCGAGCGGGTCCTCCCAGTACGGGGCGATGTAGAGCGACCGCTTGAGCACGTCGAGGGGATGCTCGGCGAATAGCTGCGGTGTCTTCCCATACTGGATCTTCATCGTATCTACCACCGGAGTGATCCATGCACTGCCGCACTCAATGGTGGCGATCCGCACGTTCGGGAACCGCGACAGCATCCCGTGACCGACGGCCGAAAAGACTGTGTCCATGATCGGCCGGTGGGTCTGGGACATCGACTCGAACAGGTTGTACTCGAACGGACGCATCTCACGGTCCGCGCCGGTCCAGTCGTTCGAGTACTTCGCGTAACCGGAGTCCGAGGCGTGGAACATGACCGGGATGCCGGATTCCTGGACCCGGGCCCAGAAGGGATCGAGCTCGGGAAGGAACGGCGACTTCGACCCCCGATACCCAGCCACGGGCGCCGGGCGGACGAGTACAGTCTTGGCACCACGCTCGAGTGCCCACTCGAGCTCACTCACCGCTCCTTCGGCGGTGGCCAGGTTCATGACCGGGGTGGAGTAAATACGACCGCCGAAGTCGAAGCCCCAGTCGTCGTACATCCACTCGTTGAAGGCGTGAATCAAGATCTGGGTGGCGACCGGGTCGTCCATGAAGTTGACCTCGATCGTCGAGGCGAGGGTGGGAAAATTCACGATCGCCTGGATGTGCATACGGTCGATGAGTGCCATCCGTGCGTCGCGGTCGGTGAATTCGGGGATGGCCCGCATGGGCTTCACGATCTCGCGGAAACTCTTGCCCTCCACGTTGCGGCCAGAGAAGTACTCGAAGCCCGAGCCCGGTGCGGCCACGACCTCGAACGTAGGATTGGGGATGTAATTGGACACCCGGCCCCGGACGATCATCTTCGTGCGCCCGTCGATGTTCGCCAGACGCAACAGCCCCGAGTACTCCTTGGGCAGGTAGCGGGTGAAGGACTCGGCGGTTTCGTAGAAGTGGAAGTCGCAATCAAAGACCGGGTGCCCGATGTCGGTGAACTCCATGTCGGGGCTGTACGGGGTGAACTCCACGGTGCCGACTCCTCTCGCCTGCGGTCACAATGCTTCTTTGGACACCAACGCCCTTTGAATACTGTGACGTCTGGGGCGGACCGTGGACAGGGTCTTTGGACCCTAACTCGAGCGTTTACCCGCTCTCCTGTTGATACCAGTCATTTTCGGCAACTACCGGATTTGTTGGTGTCTCAAACCTGGCAGTGCACCGATTGCGACACGGGTGCCCACACATCTTGTTGACGAGGTCAAACTGATTAAGGCGCAGGCTCGGCTCGGACACAGCGACGCGTTGACGATGCTTCAACTCATCGCATGCGACGCTCTCGTTGTGCCGATGCACTCGACGCGCTATTCAACTGTGATTAGCCGAGCCGTTGTTCCAGGGTCGTGAGCTGATGGCGTAATTCGTCAGGAAGTCGCTCACCAAATTGGGCAAAGTGCGCTTCGATGAGTGGTACCTCGTTGCGCCAGGCGGAAGCCTCGCCGACGAGCAGCTCTGCGAGGGCGCTCGGATCGATCTCCAGTCCGTCGATATTCAGGTCGTCCCGTTCGGGTAGCAATCCGATCGGCGTGTCGGTGGCATCGACCGTCCCCTCGCACCGATCGAAGATCCAAGCCAGAACCCGGGCGTTGTCGCCATAGCCTGGCCAGATAAAACGACCTTCAGCGTCCTTCCGGAACCAGTTCACGTAGAAGAGCTTGGGAGCAGTTCCGGGTTCGGTGCCATCTCTCCGATGCGGAGCCAGTGGGCGAAGTAGTCAGCCATGTTGTACCCACAGAAAGGGAGCATGGCAAAGGGATCGCGGCGCAGGCGCCCGGTGGCACCGGCCGCGGCGGCTGTCGTTTCACTCGCCATGATCGACCCGAGGAACACCCCGTGGGCCCAGTCGAACGATTCGGTGACCAGGGGGACGACCGATTCCCGGCGACCGCCGAACAGAATGGCCGAAATGGGCACGCCGTTCGGGTCCTCCCATTCGGGCGCCATGGTCGGGACCTGGGAGAGCGGGGTTGTGAAACGACTGTTGGGATGAGCGGCCGGGCTCGTGCTCGTTGGCGTCCAGTCGTCCCCGCGCCAGTCCGTGAGGTGGTCCGGTGGTTCGGGGGTGAGGCCCTCCCACCAGACGTCACCGTCGTCGGTCAAGGCGACGTTGGTGAAGATGGTGCCGCCAGCGAGCGCCCGTATGGCGATGGGATTGGTCTCATCCCCGTGCCTGGCGCCACGCCGAACATCCCGAACTCCGGGTTGATGGCCCGGAGGTGGCCCTCGGCATCGAACTTCATCCAGCAGATATCGTCACCGATGGTCTCGGCCTTCCATCCGGGGATAGTGGGAACCACCATGGCCAGGTTGGTCTTGCCGCAAGCGCTCGGGAAGGCGGCCGCGATGAAACGGCTCTCGCCTCGTGGATTGGTCAGCTTGAGGATGAGCATGTGTTCGGCCAGCCAACCCTCGTCCCGGGCCATGGTCGAGGCGATGCGCAGGGCGAAGCACTTTTTGCCCAGGAGCGCGTTCCCTCCGTAGCCGGAGCCGTACGACCAGATCTCCCGAGTCTCGGGGAAGTGGACGATGTACTTCCGATCGGGATCGCAGGGCCAAGGAACATCCGCTTCGCCCGGGGCGAGAGGGTGTCCGACCGAATGCAGGCACCGCACGAACTCGCCGGTCTCCCCGAGCACATCAAGGGCGGCGGTGCCCATACGAGTCATGATGCGCATCGAGGCGGCGACGTAGGCCGAGTCGGTCAGCTGCACGCCGATATGGGCGATAGGGCTGCCGAGCGGCCCCATCGAGAACGGGATGACATAGAGGGTCCGACCTCGCATCGCTCCCCGATACAGGTCGAGCAGCTCGGCGCGGATGACCACCGGCTCGATCCAGTTGTTGGTGGGACCGGCGTCCTCAGGCTTCCCGCAACAGATGAAGGTCCGGTCCTCCACCCGGGCGACATCGCCCGGGTCGGACCGGCAGAGGAAGCTGTCCGGCCGCAACTCGGGGTTGAGCGGGATGAACGTGCCCGACTCCACCAGGCGCCGGCACTGCGCCTCGTACTGGGCGTCGGACCCGTCGCACCACTCCACGCCAGCGGGGGTGAGGATGGCCGTCCACTCCTCGACCCATTCCAGGAGCGATTTGTTCCTTGTGGGCGTTGTCGCCGTCGTGCTCACTTGCTGCCTCCTTCTTGCGATGTGCCTCAGCCACAGTTCTGGGGCCGTCCGTGCTGCGGCCATTACCGGCACCCGCCGGCAGGCATGAATCCGTCGCAGAGTGTGGTGATTTGACAACTCACATAATCATTGATTGATATATCTGTCAATCATGCGACTAACTGGGCTGGTCCGACGATTGCGGGCCAGGCCTGTCGCCCTGCCTCCGGCCGACCCCGGGGCGCCGCCGATCCAGGAGGCGGCCCGACGCAACCGGGGCTCCTTGCAGCTCCGCCACGTGGACGCCGGGTCGTGCAACGGCTGTGAGCTAGAGATCGCCTCGATCTTCTCTCCGGTCTACGACGCCGAGCGTTTCGGGATGCGGCTCGAGGCGTCACCCCGGCACGCCGACGGCCTGCTCGTCACCGGGCCGGTCACCCGCAACATGGCCGACCCCCTGCGCAAGACCTTCGAGGCCGTGCCCCGACCGCGGGTGGTGGTGGCGCTCGGCGACTGCGCCCGCAACTGCGGGGTGTTCCGCGACGCCTACGGCGTCGAAGGAGCAGTGGCCGACGTGGTGCCGGTCGACCTCGAGATTCCCGGCTGCCCCCCGGACCCCCAGACGATCATCACCGCGCTACGGGGCCTGGCCGGTACATGACGTCCGACCTGCTCGTCCTCGACCGCGCTGGTCGGACTGTCCGCCTCTGCTGTCGGGGCGATGGCGCCACCGAGGATCAGGATGCATGTCTGCGGTCGCGCTCACCATCGCTCCCTGCGCCTGTGGATTGGTCATGGCCACCGCGGTGCTCCACACCGGAGACGTGGCCGTCGTGCACACTGCAACGTTGCTGCCCTTCAGCGGTCTCTTGATGGTGCCTCGACCGCTTCGGTGCGATGTTCGTCGCCGTCAGCGCCGTCGTCGGGATCTGCGCCATGGTCTTCCGCCTCGGTTACCACGGTCATGGCCTTTCCAGCCGGACAGCGTCGTGCCTCCTCCCGCTGTTCGTCACCACCCTGTTGCTGGTCCCGGCGGCGTCGAACGTGACCACATTCCTGTTCCTGTGGGAGTTGATGGCCGTCACCTCGCTCCTGCTCGTCCTCGTCGATCATCGGCGGCGCTCGGAGGTGGGCTCGGCCGGCCAGTGGTACGCGGTGATGACCCAGTTCGGCGCCGCCGCCCTGCTGGTCGGCCTGGTCCTCCTGGCCGCCCACGCGGCGAGCCAGTCGTTCGCCGCCATTGCCGCCAGGTCGGCGCACCTGCCCGCCTGGGTGCGGGGCAGCGCCTTCGTGCTGGCGGTGGTCGGCTTCGGCTCGAAGGCCGGCATGGCGCCTCTTCACGTGTGGCTGCCCCGGGCCCACCCCGAAGCCCCGGGTCCGGTGTCCGCCCTGATGTCGGCGGCCATGGTCAACCTCGGGATCTACGGCATCGTCCGGGTCGGCGACGGGCTGCTCGGCGGGGGACCGACATGGTGGTGGCTTCTGGTCATGACCCTCGGCGCGCTGTCGGCCCTGTTCGGATCCCTGCACTCGGCGACCAGCAGCGACCTGAAGCGGCTGCTGGCCTATTCGACCACCGACAACGTGGGGCTGATGCTGCTCGGGGTCGGCGCCTCGGGCCTGTTCGCCTCGACCGGGCACCGGACACTGGCCCTCCTAGCGCTGGTCGCCGCCCTCCTGCACGTGGTCTTCCACGCCGTCTTCAAGGGATCGCTGTTCTTGTCGGCAAGCTCGCTCCAGCAGGCGACAGGCACCAGGGACCTCGACCGGATCGGAGGGCTCCTGCGGCGCATGCCGATGACGGGCAGCATCTTCCTGGTCGGCGGCCTGGCCATGGCCGCCATGCCCGCCGCTCTGCGGCTTCGTGAGCGAATGGCTCCTGCTCCAGGCCATGTTGCACGGCCTTCCCTCCTCCGATCCCGCCATCGCGGTGGCCATGCCCATCGGGGTAGGCGCCCTTGCCCTCACCGGTGGGCTGACCGCCCTCACGGTCGTCAAGGCCGCCGGCATCGGGCTACTCGGGCAACCCCGGAGCACCGGGGCGGCCGAGGCACACGAGGTCGGCCCGTCGATGTGGCTCGGGGCCGGCGTCCTGGCCACGCTCTGCCTGGTGTTCGGCGTGGCCCCCTTCCTGGTCGTCCCGGCCGTGGTCGAGCGCCGCCCGCAGCGTCACCGAGTCCCGCATCCCCGACCCCCTGTTGGGCGGCTGGCAGGTGGGTCTGGCCAGCGTCCACGGTGCGCTCGCCCCCGGCCTCCTGGCTCTGGCGCTGGTCGTTGCCGTCACCCTGGTCGCCGGGGCTCGACGGGTGCTCCAGCGCACCCCGGTTCGGCGCACCGAGGCGTGGGGGTGCGGCCGGGAGCTCCAGACGGCAGCCATGGAGTACACGGCCACCTCGTTCGGTGAGCCGCTGACCCGGGTGTTCGAGGACGTGCTCCAGCCGGCCCACGATCTCGACGTGAGCCATGCGGCCGAGTCCCGGTACTACGTCGAGGCCGCTACATTCCACACCTCGCTCGACGACGCCTTCGAGCGACACGCCTACCGCCCCGCCTCCGTGGGCCTCGGGCGGTGGGGGGCCCTGGCCCGGCGGGTGCCCAACGGCAGTATCGCACCGTTACCTGGCCTTCGGACTGGTGGCCCTCGTCGTGGTGCTGGTGGTGGTCGGATGAAGACGAGCTGGCCGACCGCTTCGATGGTGGCGGTCTCAATGCTCCAGGTGGCGGGAGTGCTGGTCGGGGGACCGCTGTTGGTCGGGCTGATGCGCACAGTGCGCTGCCGCCTGGAAGGCCGGGTCGGTCCCCCGGTCCGCCAACCCCTCTACGACCTCAGGAAGCTGGCCTGGCGGGAGCGGACCACCTCCGACGAGACGAGTTGGATCTTCCCCCTGGCCCCGTTGGTCTTGGTCGGCAGCACCGTGGTGGTGGCCGTCATCGCTCCGTTGCTCGCCACCGATCCCGCCTTTGGGTGGTCTGGCGACCTCTTCGCCGTCGTCTTCATGCTGTTGCTCGGCTCGGTCGCCCTGGCCCTCGGGGCCCTCGACTCGGGGACCGCCTTCGGAGGCATGGGGGCCAGCCGGGCCATGACCATCGGGGCCCTGTCCGAGCCGGCCCTGCTGGTCGCCATTCTGGCCCTGTCGGTGCCCGCCCACTCCTCCAACCTGCCCGCCATCATCACCCGCTCCCTCGCCCATCCCCTGTGGCTGGCCACCCCGGAACGGCTGTTGGCGCTGGTGGCATTCGTGATCGTGATCGTGGCCGAGAGCGGTCGCCTCCCCGTCGACAATCCGAGCACCCATCTGGAGCTGACCATGATCCACGAGGCGATGGTCCTCGAGTACTCGGGCACGGATCTGGCGCTCATCAAGCTGGGTGAGTCGATGCGCCTGGCTCTGCTGATGGCGCTATTCGCCGATCTCTTCGTCCCTTGGGGCATCGCCACGGCACCGGGTCGCCACCATCTGCCGCTGGGTCTGGCGACGACCGTGGCCAAGGTCGCCGCCCTCGGGATCGCGCCTCGCCGTCTTCGAGGTGACGGTGGCCAAGCTCCGCCTCTTCCGGGTCCCCGAACTGTTGGCCGGGGCCTTCGTGCTCTCGGTGCTGGCCGTCCTCTCGGCCCTGGTGGTGCCATGAACGGGTCGCCGTTCACCTCGACCCTTACGCTGGCGGTCGGCGCGGTGCTGGTCTGCGCGGTGACCGTGGTGTGGCTGAGCTCGGTCCGATCGGTCATCCGAGTCGTCGCCCTCCAGGGCGTCGCCCTCGGCCTTGTGGTCCTCGTGCTCGGCGTCCACCTGAGCGACGCCGGCCTGATCGCCACCGCGGCCGTCGTCCTGGCCGTCAAGGGCATCGCCATCCCGCGTCCTGCTCGGCAGCGAGCCGGCGGCGGGGCCCTCACCCGCGAGACGCAGGCCACTGGTCAACGTCCCTGCCTCGCTGGTCGCCTCCGCCGTGCTCATCGTGCTCGCCTTCGCCGCCGCCCGGGGCGTGGCCCACTTCGTGGGCGAGTACCACCGGTGCGCTGGTCCCAGTGGGTGTCGGCCACCGCCCTCCTCGGCTATTTCGTCCTGGTCGCCAGGCGCCGGCCCATCTTCCAGATGGTCGGATTGCTCATGATCGACAACGGGATCGCCATGGTGGCCTTCCTATGCACGGCTGGCGTTCCCTTCCTGATCGAGATGGGCGTCTCCCTCGACGTGCTGTTGGGGGTGGTCGTCCTCATGGTGCTGGCCCAGCGCCTGCGCTCCGAGTTCGGCGACCTCGACCTCGACGAACTCACCGAGCTGCACGACTGATGGTCCTGGTCTGCATCCTCGTCCTTCCCCTCCTCGGCGGCAGCGGTCGTGCCGCCGGCAGGGGACGGCCGATACTCGGGTGGGCCGGGTCGGCACAAACGGTGCCGCCCTGGGCCTCGGCATCTGGGCGGCGGTGCGGGTGGTCCGGACCGGTCCGCTGACCGGGGCGGGGGGTGTGCTGCGGGCCGACGCCCTGAGTGCGTTCATGGTCGTGGTCATCGGGGCCATCGCCCTGTTGGCCTCGTGGATCGGGATCCGCACCGTCGCCCTCGAGCTGGCCAACGGACAGAGCACACAACGGCGAGCCACCACCTACGGCGTGCTGGTCCAGGCGTTCGTGGCCGCCATGCTGCTCGCCGTCCTGGCTGCCAACGTCGGCGTGCTGTGGGTGGCCATAGAAGCCACCACCATCGTCACCACCTTCCTGGTCGGCCACCGCCGGACCAAGGGGGCCCTCGAAGCCTCGTGGAAGTACATCGTGATCTGCTCGGTGGGCATCGCCTTGGCCTTTCTGGGCACGGTGCTCGTCTACCTGGCCGCGTTGCACGCCGGTGGCCACTCGGCCGACGCCCTCGACTGGACGTCACTCATGGCCCACGCCCGACACCTCGACCCGTCGGTGATGCGGCTGGCCTTCGCCCTGCTGGTCCTGGGATATGGGACCAAGGTGGGCCTGGCCCCGATGCACAGCTGGCTGCCCGACGCCCACAGCCAGGCACCGGCTCCGATCTCCGCCCTGATGTCCGGCGTGCTGCTCACCGTGGCCTTCTACGCCATCCTGCGGTTCAAGGCGGTGGTGGACCTGGCCGTGGGCCCGGGTTCGCCCGGGGGTTGCTCGTCATCGTGGCCCTCCTGTCGTTGGCCATGGCCGCCTCGCTGCTGCTCACCCAACGCGACTACAAGCGGATGCTCGCCTACCACAGCATCGAGCACATGGGGCTCATCGCCCTCGGCGCGGCGGCGGGCATCCCGCTCGCCATCGCCGCGGTGTTGCTCCACATCCTCGGCCACGGCCTGGCCAAGAGCGTGTTGTTCCTGACCTCCGGCGAGATCATGGCAGCCGAGGGAACCAGCCAGATCGACGGGGTGCGGGCGCTGCTGGCCCGACGCCCGCGCTCGGTGGGGTGTTCGGCATCGGGCTCGTGGCCCTGCTCGGGCTCCCGCCCTTCAGCCTGTTCAGCAGCGAGCTGCTCATGGCCCGAGCTGAGTTCGAGGTGGGGCTGGGCTGGGCCGCGGTGGCGGCGATCGTGGCCATGGTGGTGATCTTCGTCGCCGTCGTCGGTCATGCCCGCCACATGCTCCTCGGTCCTTCGGGGACAGCGGTCGTCCAGGCACCTCCACCCGGCTGGGTGGCCGCGCCCCTGGTCGGCGGTTTGGTGATCTGTGGCCTCATCGGCGTGTTCGCCTGGCCGCTGTCCGGGTTGCTCGAGCGCCGCGGCCCATGTGGTGGCCACATGAGCCTTCCCGCCGACGCTGTCCGAGCCCCTTCGCCAGGTGGGTCATCACCGGGTCGCCGCCGCCGTGCAGAGCGGCGACCTGGTGGACGTGGCCACGTCCCTGTTCGCCGACGGGATGCGGCTCGCCCTTGTGTCCGGACACGACGACGGAGTGTCGATGCGCGCCGTCTACCTGTTCACCGGCGGCCCGCCCGACAGCCGTGTCGAGCTCCATGTACCCATCGACCGGTCGCGGCCGCCAGGTGCCCTCCCTGGCCGGGCTCTCGTTTCCCGCCTCCCGGTTCGAGCGCGAGCTTTCCGACCTCTTCGGGATCGAGCCCGTCGACCACCCCCAACCCCGGCGCCTGGTGCTCCATCAGCACTGGCCGGAGGGCTGGCATCCGATGCGCCACGGATCGGGCGACGTCCCCCCGATGGTCGCCGACGCCGGATCGTTCCCGTTCATCCCGGTCGAAGGCACCGGTGTGTACGAGATCCCGGTCGGACCGGTGCACGCCGGGCTCATCGAGCCCGGGCATTTCCGCTTCTGGGTGGTGGGGGAGACCATCCTGCGGATGAAGGCCCGGCTGTGGTTCGTCCACAAGGGGATCGAACGGCTGTGCCAGGGAAAAGACGTCGCCGCCGGCCTCGAGATCGCTGAGCGGATCTCGGGGACACCGCCGTCGGGCACGGGCTGGCCTACTGCCTGGCCGTGGAGGACGCCCGGCAGACCCAGGTGCCGGAGGACGCGCCAGCTCCTGCGGTGTGCGCTGTTGGAACTCGAACGTCTCTACAACCATGTTGCCGACATCGGTGCGCTGTGCAACGACGTCGGGTTCGGGATCGCCCAGGCCTGGGCGCTCACCCTTCGCGAGAACCTTCTGCGCCTGAACCAGGCCGTCACCGGTCACCGCCTCCTGCGGGGTGGCGTCGTGCCGGGAGGCGCCCGTGTGCTCCGCCTCCCCTCCGAGGCCGAGCTGGCCGAGATCGGTCAGCGCTTCGAGGAGCTGGTCGAGCTGGTCACCTCGAGCGCCCTCGTCATGGAGCGGTTCACGGGGACGGCGACCCTCGATAAGGCCCACGCCCGAGACCTCGGGGTCATCGGTGTCGTCGGCCGGGCGTCGGGACTGGCCTTCGACGCCCGGGTCAGCCCATCCCCTTGCCGACCTAGGGGACGGGTTTTCGCTGACAGTGCATTCGGGCGGAGACGTGCTGGCCCGATTTCGCATCCGGGTGGACGAGGTCCGGGCATCGCTGTCGCTCCTGGCCGACCTCATCGAGCGCAGCGATGCCCTCGAGGTGGTGACCTGGATCGAGAACCGCAGCGGTGCGCAGCCTTCGGAGGGAGGGGTGGGTATCGCCGAGGGCTGGCGGGGGGCTGTGGTGCATCGGGTGGAGCTCGACGGAGAGGGCCGGGTGGTCAGGGTCAAGGTGGTCGATCCGTCCTTCCTCAACTGGCCGGCACTCCCGGTGTGCCTGACCGACACGATCGTCCCTGACTTCCCGCTGGCCAACAAGAGCTTCAACCTTTCCTATGCGGGGAACGACCTCTGATGGTGGTCAATTGCCAGATTCATCAATTCATTAAGCTTGAAGGGATTGAGCCGGGCGACCGGCACCACTCGAGTTCATGGCCCTGTCTCTCGGGAAGCGTGAGGCCGTGACCATGACAGGAGATGCGACACCGATGAGTACCCCGATCTACCAGGTGAAAGCGGAGTTCTTCAAGACCCTCGGGCACCCGGCGCGGATCCGCATCCTCGAGGTCCTCCGGGACGGTGAGCGACCGGTCAGCGAGCTCATCCCTGAGGTCGGCATCGAGGCATCGCACCTCTCCCAACAGCTCGGCATCATGCGCCGGGCCAACCTCATCCAGGTCCGGAAGGTGGGGGCGAACGTCTACTACTCGGTCACCGAGCCGCTGCTCTTCGATCTTCTGGAAGTGGCCAAGCAAATCATCACGGCATCGTTGACCGAAACCCAGGAGCTGCTCGAGCAGATGCAGGCCTCCAGTACGGGTCCCGGGTCGTCGGGCTGATGGCGCTGGCACCGCAATCCAAGGGAACGCTCCAAGTGGTGACCTCCGGGGTGACCGATCCGGCCGACCACCAGAGGATCGAGGCGGCCTCAGTTGATGCGTGGGCACTCGTCGGAGGCCGGGGTTGCACCGGTTGGACCTGCTTCGATCATTTCGCATTCAACCAACGACCACCAGAACGACGCCTCAGAAGGGATCCACCATGGCCCAACCCGTGATCATCGAAGCAGTACGCACCCCGATCGGGAAGCGCAACGGCTGGATGGCCGGTTTCCATGCTGCCGAATTGCTGGGCAACGTCCAGGTGGAGCTGATCAAGCGAGCCGGTATCGACCCGCGGAAGTAGAGCAGGTCGTCGGAGGGTGCGTGACCCAGGCCGGAGAGCAGGCCTCGAACGTGACCCGGACCGCTTGGCTGAGCCAAGGCCTGCCGTACGAGACGGCCGCCACCACGGTCGACTGCCAGTGCGGTTCGGCCCAACAGGCGAACCACTTTGTGGCCAACCTCATCGGAGCCGGTGCCATCGAGGCCGGGATCGCGTGTGGTGTCGAGGCTATGAGCCGAGTCAGGCTCGGGGCCAATGTCTTCAACGGTCCCGGGGCGATGACGCCTCCGGACTTCCCCTGGGACATGCCTGATCAGTTCAGCGCCGCCGAGCGGATCGCCCAGAAGTACGGCATCACCCGTGAAGATGTTGACTGGCTGGGGTTCGAGTCGCAGCGCAAGGCTGGGCTGGCCGTAGCCGAGGGTCGGTTCGACCGGGAGATCGTTCCCCTCGAGGCGCCGGTCGTCGGGGCCGACGGTCCTACCGGGGAGCGAACTCTCATCACCAAGGACCAAGGCGTTCGGGAAACGACACATGAGGGGCTGTCCGGACTCACCCCGGTGCTTCCCAATGGGATGCACACCGCCGGCAACTGCTCCCAGATTTCCGACGGTGCCGCCGCCGTACTGTGGATGTCCGACGCAAAGGCCGCGGACAGCGGCCTGCGTCCACGGGCCCGAATCGTTGCCCAGACCCTGGTCGGCTCCGACCCCTACTTGCTCCTTGACGGTCCTATCTCGGCCACCGCGAACGTCCTCCGCAAGGCGAGGATGACCATGGCCGACATCGACATCTTCGAGGTCAATGAGGCACTTGCTTCGGTGGTCATGTCGTGGGGCAAGGTCCACAAAGCCGACTGGGACAAAATGAATGTCAACGGCGGGGCGATCGCACTCGGCCACCCGGTAGGGTCGACGGGTGCACGACTCATCACCACGGCGCTCCATGAGCTAGAGCGCAGCGACAAGCAGTTGGCCCTCATCTCCATGTGCTGTGGTGGTGCCCTGGCCACCGGGACCATCATCGAGAGGATCTGATGGATCGTCTTACACGCCAACCCAGTTTCGTCACCCAATTGCCGACGACGTGTCAGACGAAACGGTTTCCACTATCCATGTCGAGCGACGAACCTCGGCGCGCCTCCGACCAAAGCGGCACCGGCCACGTGGTTAGTGCCCTCTGCAATGGCTTGGTGCCAAAGATGTCATCCGGGTGCCTCGAATAGGCTTTCGCGGATCGACTGGCCGACTAAGTGAGGCGTAGCGAAGTAATGACCGCCGCCATTCTTCGCGGCCCCTAGCCTCCCAAGAAAGTCCCACTTCAGCGCTTCGGTTGAGGTATTTGGCACGCAGAAGGCGCCGAGGGTCAGTATCGCTACCCCGATGATGTCCAGTCACAACCGATGAAACAGAGGGCCGGCCACCAAGACCTACACGCCAGCAAGTACGAGGAGCAGACCACCGAACAAGCGAACCCAGGGGAGGTGGGAACTCTGCTGCCACTGGTCGAAAACTCTCAATCGTCCCACCATGCCAGCAGGGACCCTGCGACGACCCCCAGCCTAGGGCAAATAGTCCCAGCCCGACGTGGGTGGGACAGGGACCTTAGACCCTGGTGACGGTTCACCTGGGGGTGGATCATGACTATTAGTCCTCTAAGCAATGAAGGGAGCCCAGATGCAAGCGAAGGCTGGAGACAGGATTGTCATCAAGGGGCATCGCATGGGTGAGCCTGATCGTGACTGCGAAGTCCTGGAGGTTCGCCATGAGACCGGGGAACCTCCATACCTCGTGCGGTGGGGGGATACAGGCCATGAGGACCTATTTTTCCCAGGGCCGGACGCCTCCGTCGTCAAATATACGCACGACTGATTTGGGGTTGCGCATGCTCGCGCCCAGGGCGATAAAGCACTGATCCTGTCTTCTATCGCTGCCGGGTCGGAGGCGCTTATCCGGTGCCCCGATGCCACATGTGGGGGAAATCCCCGGTCTTCGGGCTCCGCACCCAGCAATGCCTTGGTCATGTCGCTCGACCAAAGGGCATCTGCCAGATCTGCAGAGTGCCGTCGGCCCCGGGAGTCTCGATCTCGAAGCTTCCCCGCAACTTCTATGCCCGTCTCCTCATGTTGACGAGTCCGTTGCCTCCACCCTGATTCTGCACGTGATCAATACCGAGTCCATTAGCTAATGAGGATCTGCAGACGACACGACTCGGTATCCACACTGAGGATCACACTGGCCCGAGAAGGTGGGCATGACGGACGATGTTCGTTGAAGCCTCTCCGAAGTGTGGCCAGCAGGTGATCGACGATCTCGTCGGAGAGAGCCAGCCGCCATCCGTCTCGCGACCTACACACCAACGGTCCGCACCCTCCACATCGGCCGCAGGAGCAATGGCGTGAATAGGCAGCACGTGCTCGACGAGGTGGTGCGGGCGTGGGCCGAACAAACGCTCCAGGGGAACACGACGTTGCCGACCGGGCCGTGGAACTGGCGACGTTTCCTATGGTTCAGTTGGTTCACTTTGGGCTGCGTGCAGTAGGTGACGGATCTTGTCGACCGCAGGCTTCAGCACCCGGAGATTGGTCACCACCGCGCTACTCCTCAACTTCCGCCGTGAAACTGATATCGGTGGGGCAGCAACTTGACTTAACCTCGCGCGTTTGACCCAAAAGCCCTCGAGGGTCCTGTGATTCGAGTCTTCGATACAGCGGCGGCCCTGGTGCCGCGGGTTCCCAATGGCAGGGTGGCATCGAGCCTGAGTTGACGCCAGCGACCATCACTCAGCCTCCGAGAAAGCACCCTCCTGCGAACCGGTATCTGGACGACGGTGGACCACGACACAGGCGATCAAGATCGCTGCAACCAGGATCGTGAGTGCGACAAACGGGAACGAGCTGTAGGGCGCTGGTTGGCCAGGGTTACGCAATTCGATAAACGGCACGACGAGCGTGAGCGACCCGAGAACCAGGATACGACATGTCGGAAGATCGAAAATGACCCCCGGTGATGGCGCCACATAAATACCGGGAGAGAGAGCGTCGTCAGGGAATAGACGAACAGGATCACGATCGTGCCCGTCGTCGAGCACTCGGCATAGAGACCGACGGGATCCATTGAGGCGGTGCTTCCCACTGGCCAGGTGGAAATCCACCAGACGCCGATGATCCCGAAGCCCACGACAAACATGACCAACGCGTTCGACGGTGTGTTTGAACTCGAACGAACAAGCCCAAGCTTCGCGGGAAGGAGTCCGTTACGCCCGCCGTCGTAGAGCATTCGTGACTGGGAGTTAGCGGCGGCAACCAGCGTGGCCAACACCGAGACGATGCCGGCGATCCAGGCCAGAACGGCCGCTCGCCCTAAGTACTGGTCCGCCACCGTGAGGAACGGCACTGACGAACGACCGATTGAGGAGACGTCGTAGCCAAATCCGGTGACCGTGGCGTATGCGAAGAGGACGAACAGGGCGCCCGCGATGCCCCTGGAGAAGTCCCAGAGCCTTCGGAACGGCCTTTCTCGGATTCCGGCACTCTTCGGCCAGCGCCGGTCCGTTCTCCCAGCCTATGAACATGTAAAGAGCCAGCGGGAAGCCGGCCGAGGAGGCCAGCCAAACCACCACTGAGGTGGGACCATCGAGACGGGATGGCAGAGAGGTGAGCTCGTTGATCGACGAGTACGACGGCGCAGACCGGCAACCATGACCGCGACCTCAACGATCACGAGCAGCCCCCACGGACGTCGTGGACAGTTTGACGCCGTGAATCGTCAACCAGATGGCGCCACTTGTCAGGAGGAAGGAGAGCGGACCAGTGGGGATGCCACGAGGTGTAGTGGGCGAGCGTCAAGGCCGCCGTCCCCGCCCGACATGGTAAAGACCCCTGCGATGGCCACCGTGTATCCGACGATGACGAGCAGCGCAGTGGTGACCACCGGCTCTCGCTCCCCAAGCCGGTTTCCACATACGTGATGAAACTTCCAGCGGACGGCTCCACCTTGGTGAATTCCGCCACCGTGAAGGCAAGGAGCACGACAGCGACGCCTCCAGCGATGATTGTAAGCGGCGCGGCGACGCCGGCGAGTACAGCAATCACCCCGAATGCGAAGTAGAAGTCGATCCCCGGCCCGATGTTGGCGACCGTCGATGCCGTTACGTCCACATGCCCGCTGGCCGCTCTTGAGGTGTTCTTCGCTTTCGCTCACCGCGACGCCTTGAGGGTCAAAAGGGTTGCAACTGCCGCCACCATCAGGCCCGGTCCGCAGGAATCAAGGCATGGTTGAACGCACCTCTTTGACGACTACTCGAGCGCCTCAGGACTCCACGCTGACCACGATCACCTGACAGCAGCGAGTAAACCCTGTAGGGATAGGTTTGAGGTCGATCTGAGAGCACCACCGTGGACATCGCAATCATCGACACAGGTCTTATCGGCACCACTCGTCTGATCGCTCCGGCTGTCCATCTCCTGGACTCAAACCGACAGAACCTTACGATCGCCCCGGCAGCAACTACGTTCAGGTCCGAAAAGGCATGTCTTTTCCCGGCCGATTGGGGCAGGTTGGAAGCGGCAGGAAGTCGACCCCGGGTGGATTCGGCTCCGGCCAGGGTTCCAGACGGTATGCCTACTCCGGGCTCAATGATCCGGCTCGTCGGGAGGTGTCGGCGTAGCAGGACAGTTCGAGGGTAGCGCCACGAGCACGAGGACGGCTGCGGCGACGGCGACGATAGCGCCCACAGTGAGTGCCACGTCGTTGCCGCTCATGAAAGCGGTGCACGGCGCGGGCCAGCCCGAACCCGGTCGAGCCTCCGACGCGGACTGCCACCGCTAGGGCAGCGCCCAGGGACCCGAAGATGGTCTGTGCGACCGATGAAGGCACGTGTCGGCCAGCCAACACTGCCGCCATGTGGCCCTGGTAGCGGGTAAGCATCACGCTGCCGATTACTGCGACACCCAACGCTCCGCCGACCTGGAGTGCCACGGTGTTGCTGGCGGACCCCATCCCCGAGTCCCCCTGGGGGACCGACCATGACCGAATTCGTGGCGGTCGGCAGCATGAGGCCGGCACCGAGGCCGATCAGGAGCAAGCCCAACGACGACGTCGCCGTAAGTCGTATCAGAACCGCGATGACGCCGAGACCTGCCAGAGGCCGGCCGCGATCGACACGAGGCCGGCCGCTACCGTGAACTTGATGCCCACCAGGCGGGCCGCCAGGGGGGACACCGCAGCGCCGACGACGATCATGACCGCAATCGGGAGGATCCGGAGGCCGGCCTGGAGGGGTGAGAACCCGAGGTCGAACTGCAGAAACTGCGTCGACAGGAACAGTGCCCCCATAAGCCCGAACACGGCCAAGCACTCTGAGGCGAGGGCGACCGAAAAACTGCGATTGCGGAAGAACTCGAGCTTGAGCATGGGATGCGTGCTGAAGGACTCCCAGATGATGAACCCACCGAGCACCACGAGGCTGGCCAGTCCTGCCCCCAGCACGGTCGCTGACGTCCACCCCCGGGTCGGGCCCTCGATGATCGCCCAGAGCAGCAGTCCGAGGCCGGCGATCGACAACACGGCCCCCGACGGGATCGGGGCGCTGCACGTGCGGGTTCTTCGAGTCGGGAACCAGCAGCGTGGCCCCAAGGAAGCCGATGCACACGATCGGGACGTTGACAAAGAAAATCGACCCCCACCAGAACTTCGACAACAGAAGCCCACCGGCGATGGGACCGATGGCGATCCCGAGCCCGATCGTGCCGGCCCAGACACCGATGGCGCGAGCCCTCTCGCCCGGATCACGGAAGATGTCGTTGATGATCGCCAGCGACGTCGGGATCGTGAGTGCGGCACCAGCACCCATGACGGCCCGGAACCCGATTAGCGACGTCACTGATCCGGCTAGGGCCGCGCCGATCGACCCCAGTGCGAATACGGTGAGTCCGATCAGAAAAAGCCGTTTGCGGCCGAACCGGTCAGCCAACGTCCCTCCCACGAGCAGCAGGCCGGCGAACACCATGGCATAGGAGTCCACGATCCATTGGAGCTGGCTCGACGTGGCATGCAGATCCCGTACGAGCGTCGGCAACGCGACGTTGAGGATGGTGTTGTCGACGTTGATGATCAGCGCCGTGAGACACACGATGGCTAGGGCCAGCCGTCGGTGACGATCCCGCAGACCGGGCATCGCCTCGTCGGGTTGGGTCATCAGGCTCACCAATTCAGTTCAGCATCGGAGATGCCAACTGGCCAGGGCCAAAGGTCATCAGGTGGCCAAGGATCAGTCCCTGCTGGCGTAGTTATCGATCTTCGCCGAGCTGCTCCCGGCCGTGCCTGCAGGCCTGGGGCGAGGTGCCTCAACCGGGCCGGTCCCAGGCGGGCAACGGTCGTGAGCACTGGGTCACTTATGGCGCGTCTTGGGGCTTGGGCAAGCAGCCCCGGGCCTTCAGATCATGACGGAGGAAAACGGCGTATATCGGCAATGTTGGCTTCCGGTGCCGTCTCGATGTCCCATAGTGACGGTCTAGTAAGCACGTGGGTAAGCCGCCAAGGTGGAGTTGACCCGCTCTTGTGGCGCCTCATTCTGGAACACCACCGTCACACGTTGCTATTGACCCGAACGAGCCGCTGCTGACCCGGGCCGGACGCTGGATGTCGAGTTGGTCGAGGAATTGGTTCCAGAGCATGGAGCAGCTGCAATCGGGTCACCTCAACTGAGCCGCCAGGATCCCCTATTTCTTGCCCATGCGCCCTCAGCGAGCGATTAGGGACTTCATGCCCTAGTCGGCCCGCGTCTGGCCGATCATGGTGGATTGATGGACACAAGTTTGCTGGTCGATCGGTCGGCCCAAGCACTCAGACAGGCGGCGTCGCCGGTGATCGGCGTGGCCGAGGATTATGACTCGCTGCTCGCCCTCATCGGCGACCGGCGCTTCGTCCTGATCGGCGAGGCATCTCACGGCACCCACGAGTTCTACCGTGAGCGCGCCCGCATCACCCGGCGCCTGATCGACGAGCTCGGCTTTTCGGTCGTCGCCGTCGAGGGGGATTGGCCAGACGCCTACCGGGTCAACAGGTATGTGATGGGCATGTCGTCCGACAAGGATGCTGATGCCGCGCTTGGGGGCTTCCGCCGCTTTCCCACCTGGATGTGGCGAAACCGGGATGTGTTGGGCTTCGTGCAGTGGCTCCGGGCCCGCAACGACGCTCAGACCCACCGTGCTGCCAAGGCCCGCTTCTATGGACTTGACCTCTACAGTCTACGTACCTCGATCGAGGCGGTCATCGGGTACCTCGATGAGGTCGATCCCGCGGGAGGCTCAAATGGCACGGCGGCGCTACTCGTGCTTCGACCATGTGAGTCTCGAGGGTCAGGCGTACGGATATGCGGTCGTCTACCAGGGGGCCGCCCCATGCGAGAACGAGGTGGTGGCCCAACTTTTGGAGTTGCGGCGGCGAGCGGAGCTCTACCTCCGGCGGGACGGTTGGGTGGCCGAGGATGAGCAGTTCTATGCCGAGCAGAATCCGCGCTGGTCCGCGACGCCGAGGAGTACTACCACCAGATGTACCGCGCCGAGGTGTCATCGTGGAACCTACGTGACCAGCATATGGCTGGCACCCTCGACACGTTGATCTCACATCTCGACCGCCAGTCGAACAACACCAAGGTGGTCGTGTGGGAGCACAATTCCCAGGTGGGTGACGCTCGCGCCACGGCGATGGGCCTTCGGGGCGAGCTCAACGTTGGTCAGCTGGCACGGCAGCGATACGGAGGTGATGCCGCGTTGATCGGGTTCACCACCTTCGACGGCTGGGTGACCGCGGCCAACGACTGGGGCGCCCCGGCCCAGCGTAAGCGGGTCCGGCCCGCCCGTCCCGACAGCCACGAGGCGTTGCTGCACGCCGTTGGCCTTCCCCAGTTCTGTGTGTCCACATCCGACCTTCCCGTTCACGCCGCGCTGAGCCACCCTCGGCTCGAGCGGGCCATCGGCGTGATCTACCGGCAGGAGACCGAGTTTCAGAGCCACTACTTCGAGGCCCAGCTAGCCCAGCAGTTCGATGCCGTCATCCATATGGACCGCACCCGTGCCCTCGAGCCCCTCGAGCGAACCGCCCTGTGGGATCGGGGGGAGCCAGCCGAGACGTTCCCCACGGGGTTGTGAGATGACCGTCGTCGGGCCGAACGAGAGGCAGAAGGTCTTCGCCGACCGGAAAGACGCTGGTCGGCGCCTAGCCGCACTGCTAGCCCCCCTCCGGGACGAACAGCCGGTCGTGCTGGCCTTGCCCCGGGGAGGCGTGCCGGTGGCCGCCGAGGTGGCCCGCGCCCTACGGGCGCCGCTCGACGTCATCGTGGTCCGCAAACTTGGCCTTCCGTTCCAGGCCGAGCTCGGATTCGGGGCCATTGGAGAGGGTGGCGTTCGCCTGCTCGACTCCGACCTGGTCCGTCGGGTGGGTTTGACAGAACGGGACATCACCCAGGTGGAAGCGCTCGAACGTCGAGAGCTGACCCGCCGGGTCAGACGGTATCGGGACGGACGGGCGCCCATCGCCATCGAGGGACGCACGGTGGTCATCGTCGACGACGGGCTGGCTACCGGGGCAACAGCGCGCACGGCCGTGCGCATCGCCCGGGCCCGGGGAGCCCGTCACATCGTCCTGGCGGTGCCCGTGGCCCCCTCGGAGACGGTCAAGGAACTCCAGGCTGAGGTCGACCAGGTCGTGAGTTTGGTGACCCCCCCTCACTTCGTGGCCGTCGGGCTCTGGTACCGCGATTTCGGGCAGACGTCGGACGAGGAGGTCGCCGCACTGCTTCGCCAGAACGCAAGCGGAGCCGCCGATCCGGCTCTCGGACTTGACCTCGATCGAGCGGTAACGGTCCCCATCGACGGTAGCGAGTTGGAGGGACTCCTGCAGGTGCCGACCGGCGCCCGGGGTCTCGTGCTCTTCGCCCACGGAAGTGGGAGCAGCCGTCTCAGCCCTCGGAACCTGGCGGTGGCGCGGAACCTTTCACGCGCGGGGCCTCGGGACGCTGTTGTTCGATCTCCTCACCTCCGCCGAAGCTTCGGACCGACGAAAGGTCTTTGATGTCGAGCTTCTGGCTAGTCGACTGCTGGCCGCGAGCGATTGGATCCGCAGGCAGGGACAGCTCGGCTGGCTGCCCCGGGGCTACTTCGGCGCCAGCACGGGCGCGGCCGCAGCGTTGTGGGCGGCCGGGTCGCCGGGCAACACCGTCCGAGCCGTAGTGTCGCGCGGGGGTTGCCCCGACCTCGCTGACGCTCGGCTTCCTCTCGTACGCTGCCCCACCCTGCTGATCGTGGGCGGGGCGGATCGCGACGTTCTCGAGCTCAATCGGGTGGCGGCCACCCATCTCTGTTGCCCGTGCCGGCTCGCCGTCGTGCCCGGCGCAACCCACCTGTTCGAAGAGCCCGGGTCGCTCGAGGAAGTGGCCCAGTTGTCCGGCGCATGGTTCGAGAAGTACCTGCGGGCAACGAGCGCGCCAGGGTGCGGCTTGACCGCTGTTTGGATGGGGCTTCGCCCTGGGGAAGTGCTGGGCCTTCCGTGGTCTGCCGTTGATCTGAAGGCTGGCACGCTCACCGTGAAGCAGGCGCAAGTGAGGTTGCCTGACGGCACCTTTGCCATCGAACACCCCAAGGCAGGAGGCGACCGCACCTTGAAGATGCCGGACGGGCTGACCGCGCTGCTGAAGGCTTACAAGGCACAGCAGAAGCGGGTGCGCCTGGCATCACCTGCGTGGGAAGAACACGGACTGGTGTTCACCACGGACATCGGCACCCCCATCGACCCCTCCAACCTGCGACGGTCGGTGGACGAACTCGGCGTCCAGATCGGCATCGTGGGCCTCAGCCCGAACGAGTTACGCCACACGGCTATCTCACTCCTGGTTGATGCCGGGACCCACCTTCAGGGAAGTGGCCGACTTCGCCGGTCATAACGATGTGCGGATGCTGGCAACCGCCTACCGCCACAAGGTGAGGCCGGTCGTGGATGTGACGGCTTCTCAGGCGCAGATCCTCACGGCCTGACCCCTCGGAGGCCACCGGGTCCCGACACGCGGCCGTATCCTTGCGACGTGATCTTTGGCGGTAGCCACACTTTCAAGGGCAAGTTGTCCGTTCCCGGATGGTCGAGGGATCGCTGAGGTGGCGGCGTGCGCCGTCTGTGGAGCGAAGCCAAACTGGAGTCGACACCAGTGCGGGGTGTCATGGCAGGTCAAGGTGGTCCGCAAGAAGAAGCGGACCCCCTACTTCTCAGCTCGGGGTCGCCGCATCTTCAGGCCCTACGAGGAGTTCATCGACATTCTCTGGGACAACGCCGGGCGCTACCGCGTGTGCCCCACGAAGCATCGTCGGCGTAAGGATGCCGAGCGGCACGCCAAGCAGCTCTCTCGGTCGATCCAGAAGGGCCGCTCCAGCGTCGTTCTGACCGACGTGGTGCCGCCGACGCTCCCTCGCGGTCGTTCACCTGTCAACCGAGTCCCCGCCCCTGGTCTGAGCGATGACGTGTGGCGGTTCATCCGAGAGATGTACGACGGACGTTGCTACTACTGCGGCAAGGGCGGTAAGAGGCTCCAGAGAGAGCACCGGGTGCCCTTGGCGAGGGGAGGAACCAACGACATCTCAAACATCGTTCCCTCCTGCGAGCCCTGCAATCGGCGGAAGGGCGTACTGACTGACGACGAGTTCTTCAAGTTGCTGGAGGACGAGTTTGTATACCGTCCAGCCGATGACGCTGAGGCAGACCTGTCGCCTCCACGCCGTCCATTCCCAGGTGAGGTAGACGCTGATGGCAAAGCGGTCCGCGTCCCTCTCGGTCGAGTTCGGTCGAAGGTCGAGCTGCCTCCGAACATGAAGCGATGTACCAGATGCACTCGGGTTCTCCCGCTGCAGGCGTTCGGCAAGCACAAGGGCAAGCGGGACGGGCTGACGAGCAGATGTCGGGAGTGCAACGCCGAGGTAACAAGGCAACCCCGCTCGTCGCAGTGAGCTACCCGATCCGCTGGACGGAGTCGGGGCCCGCCCGGTGGCCCTGGCACGCCTCCACCGTGTGCCACCGGCCTGCATTGTCCTTGAAGCGTCCCCGCCATTCAGTCAGGTAGGGGCAGTGCTGGGCGTGCCCTGTGCCATCTTCGGCCTGGATGAGTCGGAAGCACAATCCCGAGGTCAGGCAGAACGCCTCGGCGTAGTGATCCACGGCTCCAAAGTTCCAGCCGCCTGTCACACGCGCTCAGGCGCTCGGATGAATGGACAGTGTCGGGTTGACAATGGACTCCCTGGGCGTAGGCTTCGTCCATGTCGGCGACCACCACTGTGGCTGGGGTGAAGACATCGACGTGGAGCAGCGCGAGTGGCGGCATGTGCTCCAACCCGACCTGTATCAAGATCTCGCAGACCAGATGCGGGCAGTGCCTCCAGGGCTACTGCCACGGGCACGCCAGGCACCCGGAGCACAGATAGGGCACAGGCCCGGAGCGAAGACATCCCGACTCGGCTCGACGGCACCAGTCGCACGGTTCCCGCCGAAAGCGCACCGCCGGTAACCGTGCACATCACCATCGACACATGTATGCCGTACCTTGATCCATGGGCAACTTCGTCGGACCCGAGCACCTGCGGATAAGTGGCGTAGCGGAGTTGTGCACCAAAGGCCAAAGGTGGGCGCGTCGGTCCCCGATGGGGAAAAGGGGACCGACGCTACTAGTCAGTCCGGAGTAAACAGGGCGGCGACTCCCGATCGGGACTGACAGTCCCAAGTTTAACGGCTCCGCCCCCCGATTCCCACAGTGCCGCCCGATGGGCGGCCCTTTGCCGTCCGTCGGGCAAGCTTCCCACCGGAGTGACCTTTACTTCATCCGGCGGTGGGACCGACACGCTTACCGGCAAGGCCAGCGCCAAGGGCACATTCACGCTGACCTTCAAGGTGACGAACTCGGTCGGCACTAATACTCAGACGTTTACGCTGCTCGTCAATTCAGCAGCAGCACCGACTTCGACCCTGCTGAGCCTGGCAGACTGACTGGCCTATGTTGGACCTAGGTTTTCGAACGGCTCAGCTCTACGCTTCATTCAGGCTCAGAATCTCCTACACGCTTCCTGATGGCAGCACCAGAACGGCTTCCGGTACGGGAGCGTTCGTTCAACGTTCAGACGGGGCCAACCTGCTGGTGACATGCCGTCACCTTGTTGATCCACGCTATTCCACGCGGATCGGATGGACGCTCGACGAGGTAACCGCAGAGGGCTATCACTACGCCGACGATCTAGCGTCCGAGCAACGACAGGTCTTCTCCTTCGTCGATCCACCTGTCTTTTCCAGCGATCCCGATGTCGACCTAGCCATTCTCGACGGCCGACGCATAAAGAGGCATGTCGGTCCGGTCACACTCGGAATGGGCATCAACGAAGGTGAACTGTGCGACGAGGCTGGATTCACTACAGACATTTCCGCCGGTGATTTCCTCGTTATTCCGGGGTACATAGACTTGCCAGACACAATCAATGACAGGCCAGTCCTCTTGGCTGGCATCATCGCCAGCGATCCACGGGTACCCGTTGAGGTCAGGAAACACTCACGAACAAGCAAAGTCCTGCTCTATCAGTCACTGAGCCGAGCCGGTATGTCTGGAGCACCAGTCATTGCTACTCAGCGTGGCCTCTACCTTGGAGAAGGTCTGTCCGGTCCTCCCCACCGTCCAGTGCGAGTCGTCGGGATCAACACTGGACACTTCCACGACAGTACCGGATTGCCGCTTCAGTTCTCCCACTTCGTCCCGTCCACGCACGTCCTCCGCCTCTTGAATGAGTATGACTAACTCGCAGCCATCAATCCGGTTCGCTTGCCTTGGGGTTCCTTCCGAACGCCACGCGCATCCCGGTGACGAAAGACAGACGTAGGTTCCGGTACGGCCTAAGGGGCGTTCTCGTCTCGGTCGGCGTCCATGATCTTCTTGGCCTGGTCGGCGTCGAAGTCGGGACCCCACCACCATGGCTGACCCTTCTCGTTCTCGCCGCTCGCTGGCGGAACGAAGTCGGGGGGCGAGTCGGCTGGGAGTTGCCCGGCCAGCACCAGTCGGACGTGCTCCTCCATTCGGTCGGCCAGAGCTTCGTGCTCCTCGTCGGACATCTTCCGCCCCGGCGGCAACGGGAGGCCGTACTCGTTCAGCGAGGTGTCCTAGTGCGCCGAGATGACCCGATCCCGATGCGACTGCTCGACTGGCTGCGTTGATGAATCGCTGGCGCTTGTTCATGGCGTCGAGATTACGGGCTGTAGCCTTCCCGAGCCGGGCCCGTCGAGCTGGGTTCCGCCACCGAGTTCCGGGCCCGGCTCTAAAGGTCGTCGCTAGCTGCGTCGATGCTCTGTCTAGCCGGGTTCGTTTGCCATGAGGGGCGCGGACCCGGCGCACCAAGGCGTCAAGCCAGAGGGGACGAGAGGCAAGTAAGTGAGCGGATTCGACAACGGATTCAGTCCAAGGGGCGGTTTTGGCAGCAGGATCGGGTTCGGAAGCGCGCAGGACGCGACGGTGGTGCAGGGCCAGGCGGCGATGATCGTCTTTCCCGACTACGTGCTGACCGTCGAGGAAGGGCAGCAAATCGAGGTCGTCGTGACGGCCGTCGTCAGGTTCCTCGACGACGGTGCCCCCGGCATCGAAGGCGACCAGGCGGCGCAGATTCGGGGCGCCGTCGGACACGATTCGGGCCGTCACGAAGATGCCCGAACCGTCGAGGACGGTGATCGGGTGGGCGCTGAATCAGTTGCAGAGTGTCCCGGCCGGCTTTCTGACCGGTCTCGCGGCGAACTACTTTCCGCAGCTACTTCACACGATGCACGGCTGACCGCACTACCAGCCGCGAACCGGCCCCTGATCCGGCTACTGTTCGACTCGATGGGAGCGGACATCTTCGGGGAGCAGGGGCTGATCCTCCTAGTTGTGCTGGCGGGCGGGCTCGCGTTTGTCATCTATTCGGTCGTGCAGGTCGCACGCGTTCGCCGGGCCTGTCGACTGGTGCAAGGTGGTTGTGATCGCTCGGCATGATCGTCGGGTATTGGTTCTTCTGGCTCCCCGGCATCATCCTCGCCGCCGTCTTTCTGTCGATGAAGAAACGATGGTCCGTCGATCCAGGGCAGCCCTGAGCGGAGCGGCCCAGAACACGCTGATCCTCCGGACCTCGCTCAGGTCGGCTCGGTGACCGTCGCAGGCCACGATCGTATGCCACTTGCCAGCGTTGTCCTTGCACCGACCACGCCAGATCGTAGCGTACGGGCAACGCTGGGCATGCCCTGTGCCATTCTCGGCCTGAATCATCCGAAAACAGTGCCCCGAGCGAAGGCTGAAGCAGTTGGCGTAGTGCTCCACGGGCCCACGGTAGGGCGAGAGAGTGACCTGCGCTCAGGGCTACCCACTGGCCGCAACCTTCGCCGGCCGGGGCCCGTCGAACTGGGTTCCGCCACCGAGTTCCGGGCCCGGCGACCTCGGGAATCCACCCGTTTGACCGATTGCCGCCATAACCTTTTGTCATGCACAGTGACGGATTCGACCACTTCGGTTGCCCCGTCTGCCGCGCCCCCGACGGACTTTCAATCCGAGCCAACCGACCACGGGGCTTCGTTGCGTTGGGCAACGAGATTCCTGAGCCCATAGATGCCGGCCTCGCTCAGTGTGAGGTTTGCAGGGCTCTTGTGCGGTGGGGTGTCTGCAGCGTGATCGCCGAGCAATCTCCGGGTCGGGCGCAATCTGCCCTGTAGCGACGTGCCGTCGAACCCGAGGACGTGTTGTAGCTCAGCGTCGAACGTATGTTTGGGTTTACGATTCGATCTATGACCCCTGAGGGCACCCTTCCCGGAATTCCGATCTCAATCACAGAGAGCGATTTCATTGCCCTAGAGGGAGACGCGCGGGCGCTGATGGCGCCTGGGGTTGTACCGCTTGTACATCGTCCGGGGTACGGGCCCGTTGCCAATGGCCTCGGCACGGCCTTCGTCGTGGGCCAAGTCGATCGAGGGCATCCGATCCTCGTAACGGCTCGACACAACGTTGATGAATATGAAAGAGGGAGGACTGGCTGTTGGCTTCCCCGATCGTCTACAGCCGGGCCGTGAACTATCCCTAACATTTTGCTGGGTCGTAGGCATGGCTTTTCGCGGCGGTCGAGTGCCCTCGTCAGACGTAGCGATCATGGTTGCTGAGCTACATGAGAACGTGGCGCCTCCTCGGATCATGCGGCTGGGCCTTGAGCCACCCGTGCTTGGTGAGAACTGTCTTTCTGTCGGGTATCCCAAGATAGAGGTCGGCAGGGCGGTCGAAACAAAAGCAACCGGATCCGTCGCACTCTGCACCTCACGAGGGCGCATCGAGGAAGTGCACGAGTCCCGACGTGACAGTTCTTTGGTCACCTTCCCTTCGTTCCGCACTGGTGCGCTGTACCCGCCTGGGATGAGCGGTGGCCCTGTCATCAGTGTCGCTGGCCGGGTCATCGGCGTTGTCTCTACAGGAATGACAGCGAGCGATGGAATCCCTGCGACGGCTTATTGCGCCCTGAGCGCCGGACTTATAGAACTCGAGATTCCCGTCGAAGGGACCAGAATGACCGTGGCTGAGGCCATTGAAAACGGGTCGGTGCCAGTCCTCGGTGACGAGTCGACTCCGGCAACAACGCTAACTCGAGATGATGATTCGATCGCAACTATCACCTGGAACCCCGTGATTGAGCAGCGCCACCCATTGCCCCTCGGGTCGGTGAACATCGCCGGGCCCGGCTGGGGCGTCGTAGTCGGCGGATCCACTTGCGGTTACTAGAAGTCCATCAACGTTCCGGGCACCAGACTTACGCGATTCCCACGGAGGCAGAAGTCTGCCCAGAAGTGGAGTGTGATGCCCTTCAATGTAGTGCTCTTCACACGACCATCCCTTAACGCTGTCTGGTTAGGACATGTGCTGGTCGCATGGAGTTGCACCCACGGATTGAATGTCACCGTCGTCGTGGCGCCGCTCTTCCATTGGATAGTGCTTGGGGTGAAGAACGGGGCGGCAGTTGTTCCAGATCCGCCGGTGGCACCGGTGCATCCACTGAGTGTGAGCTTTTGACCGGGCTGAAAGATACCGCTTATCGAACTGCAGGTGACCCTCGTCCTGGCTTGAGAAGTAGCGGCTGAACTTGCTTCGGGAGACAAGCCGACCAACGCCACGGCCGCAATAACGACCACCGGAAGGGCTATCCTCGTCAGCTTCTGCATCGCCTCTACCCCTCTGTGAGTGTTGACTCATCGTAGAGCAAAGTGGTCATGGTCCCTCATAATCGTGGTCGAGCAGCTATGGCCTTCGCCGGCCGGCCCCGTCGAGCGGGGTTCCGCCACCTGCGCTCCGGGGCCGGCACTTCCGACACCTAGCCGTCTGCGAGTCTCTCGATGACCTTGGAGAGATTGTGAATGGCGTGGGCCAGAATATTGAGATCGGACCCAGCCGGGTTATTGATGGCAACATGCTCGACGTGGGCGCTGATGTCTGTGAGATCATTGGACAGTTCGGGGGTCATGGCGCAGCTTCCTTTCGCCGTCACGGTGACGGTGATCGGAGGGTACTTACCGGGTGTGACAAATAGCCGTCCGTGTCTAATCTGCGTCTAATCTTTTCCGACCCCATGTTGCGTGACCTGTCTGCGATTTTGGGAAGTCCCTGCTCAGCAGCCCTGTACATCACCGCGCATCGCCCGACGCTCATGCCTAGCTGAATCCCGCCTACTGGCCGGATTGGCCCGGGATCGCCATCCGGCTGGACGCACCGTCGTGACTCATTCGGAACCAGGCTCCGGTTCTTCATCCATCGGCTCCCAGCCGAGGGGCGCACGGTTTCGGAACCACTTCCGTAGCCAGCGGCCCGATGTCGGTAAGGCGGGAGGTGCCCCGCAACCAGGCCCTTTCGGACTAGACGAGGTTGCCATCGGCACAGGACGGCCCCCATAGGTTAGGGTCCCTCCGTTCGGGTTCCACGTCCTTGAAGGCCTGGCGAGGTCATCGGCGAAAAGGCGGTGTTGGCATGGCGCAGGTCGTTAGGTCTCGATTGTCCCGCCTGGCGATGTGGTTGGGTACTGCGGTCGGTGCAGCCGGACTCGTCGCCGTTGCATTGACGACCGTCGGAGCCCCACATGCGGCTGCCTCGGCAATCTCTTACGCCTACGTGACCAACGAACTCTCGAACACCGTGAGCGTCATCAACACCTCCACTAACGCGGTGGTGAAGACGGTGAGGGTCGGAAGCCAGCCATTCGGGGTCGCCACCAATGGGGGCGACGCTCTACGTGACCAACGCCAGTTCCGACACCGTGAGCGTCATCAACACCTCCACCAACGGGGTGGTGAAGACGGTGAGGGTCGGCAGCTACCCAATCTGGGTCGCCATCACCCCCAATGGGAACGATGCCTACGTGACCAACCTCGACTCCAACACCGTGAGCGTCATCAACACCTCAACCAACACGGTGGTGAAGACGGTGAAGGTCGGCATCCAGCCATTCGGGGTCGCCATCACCCCTAATGGGAGCGACGCCTACGTCGGAAACTTCGCCTCGTACACCGTGAGCGTCATCAAGATCTCCACCAACCGGGTGGTGAAGACGGTGAAGGTCGGAGCCGGGCCATCCGGGGTCGCCATCACCCCCAATGGAATCGACGCCTATGTGACCAACGACTCCAACACCGTGAGCGTGATCAACACCTCCACCAACACGGTCGTGAAGACGGTGAGGGTCGGCGGCTTTCCATTCGGGCTCGCCATCACCCCCAGTGGGAACGACGCCTACGTTACCAACGGCTCCAACGTGGTGAGCGTGATCAACACCTCCACCAACGCGGTGGTGAAGACGGTGAAGGTCGGCAGCGGCTCAACCGGGGTCGCCATCACCTAAGTGTCTGGCTAACAGCCTTTTCGGTGGATGACAACAACCGGCTATCGTTAAGTCGTCTATCGAAGAGACCCGCTCCATGACCTCGGTGCTACTCCTCACGGATCGACTGTGGCGGACCAAAGCGAGCACGGACTCAACGGCATACCAGCGACCTGAAAGCTGTTCGCCGTGACAGCCTGAGGGTTCCCAGTCCGCCCCGTAATCGGAATCGCTGCGCACTGGGTATACCGGGGAGCGCTGCCGAAATATTCAGGAGCGGAACTTCAGTTGTTCGGAATGCAGGTTGCACCATGAGCGCTCATGGCTGCCTGCTCTCCCGCATTGAGCCCCGTGCATGGGATCGCTGACCCGCCACATTCACTCCGAAACTACCGGTTAGCCGGCTGCCAACCGTCTCTGAGTCTGGTGCCTTGCCCAAAGGCGTGACCTTCACTGGGGGCAAGCTCCACGGCACGCCGACTGTGACGGGCACCTTCCACATCACCTTCACGGCTAAGAACGGAGTCGCTCCCAACGCCACGCAGAGCTTCACCCTGAAGGTGCTGGGCCTTCATGTAACCAGCACGACACTTCCGAGTGGAAAGACGGGGAAGTACTACTCGGTCACACTCTCAGCCATCGGCGGGACTCCGCCCTACTCGTGGACTGTGGTGAAATCAGCCGGGACGCTGCCTAAGGGGCTGGTCCTCAAGGGCTATGGGCTGCTCTCAGGGACACCGACACAGAAAGGGACCTTCCATTTCACCGTGCGGGTATGTGAGGCGAAGAGGCACGGAGGGCAGTCGGCGACTGCGGTGATCACGCTTGTGATCTCTTAACCATCTCCGGGTGGCTACTCCGGACAGGGAGTGTTCTGGCCATCACTTAGAGTGTTTGTCCTGCTTCCCGCTTTAAGCAGCGGCTACATTTCGAATGCAGCGATGGCATCAACGGCGAGGAGGCGGAACACTTTGAGTGCGATTCTGAGGTTGTTGGGGCTGGCAGGTCAAAGGTGCCGGAGACCACCGACGCCAATCGTCGCAAGCGTTGTTCTCGTAATCGGGATGGTCGGCGCTACGGCCGTAGCTCTTAGATCGGCAGGGGCAACAACGACTTCGTGGGCCATCGTCAAGAGCCCGAACCCGAGTACCACCTGGAACTCCCTGAATGGCGTGTCGTGCTTCAGCGCCTCCAGATGCATGGCAGTGGGCGGAACTTCCGGTGGGACGATTGCCGAGTGGTTCAACGGCACGAAGTGGTCGCTCGCCAACGCACCAGTGCCGAAGGGAGCAGAAGGCCCAGTTCTCAACGATGTCTCGTGCCCCAGCGCCGATTCGTGTTTTGCGGTTGGCTCGTCGAACATCCCAGATGGCGTTCAAACTCTTGTCGAGTCGTGGAACGGGACTGTCTGGAAGACTGTTCCAAGCCCAAATGGCATCGGAGGTAGGACCGGCCTCAACGGAGTCTCCTGCCTGACGTCGAATAGCTGCATGGCAGTGGGCTATCAGGCTCTGGGTGGTCACGATGATGAAAGCCTTGCCGAGTCATGGAACGGCTCGACGTGGAAGACCGTGCCGACTCCAAGCCCTGTTCAAACCACGGGAGTTCCCAGTTCGTACCTTCAGAGCGTCTCGTGTGTGAGTACCCGAAACTGCAAGGCTGTGGGTAGTTCAGAGATCGGTATGTTTGTTGAGAGCTGGAACGGAACAACGTGGTCCATCATCCACAGTCCCGCCACCGCTCCGTTCGGTTCTCCGGTTGGAATCTCCTGCGCCGACCGCGGTCAGTTGCCTTGTCGTGAGCAATACATCGGTCGAATCTTGGAACGGATCTCATTGGACGAAACAGCCAGGACCTCCGGGAAAGGACCATACGGCCTTCGCAAGTGTTGCTTGCGCAAGTGCCGCCTTGTGCACTGCGGTGGGGTCCTCATTCAATGGCACCGATATCCAGACCTTGGTCGAGTCATGGAACGGCCACGACTGGTCGAAGATCCCTAGTCCAAATCCGAAGGGAAGCGTGACGAACCTCATGCAGGGTGTCACTTGCACGCCCGCCTATTCCTGTACGGCAGTGGGATCTTCCGAGGCTGGATCCGCACCCAAGACTTTGATAGAGAGTGGCCCCGCCTCTTGACGCATGGCCCTCATTTGAACGGAGGACGGGGAGTGGGCGGCCGGTTTGCCGCTGCCCTTTAGTCTTGCCTCAAGATGCCGAGAACGATCAACCAAGTCCGTGACGTCTCAGTTGTGATCGATGGCAAAGCCTCTGCATAGGTGACCACGTTGTGTTGGCCATCTGTGGGCCCCCCCATCGTTAACGATCCTGACGACGGATGGGACTCGGGCAGGTGTCGATTCCGGGTGCCTGCAGGCTGAAGCGGATAATCACATTGCCGTCACGGATCGCTTGGCCAGCCTGTCCGATAGCGTGATCCCGGATGGCGGAACGCACGCAGCAGGGCCATCCCCAAATCATCGTGCTCTCGCCAGTGCTCATCAGCGTCTCCAAATAACCCTCCGTCGACCGTACGGCCCAGCTGAGCCAAGTGGTCGAAAAGGAAGATCGGGTCCTGTCCACCAGGAAGTTGGTACCAACGCAGAGTTGATGAACATCGGACAGGATCGCTAGGCATCTGAGCGAGAACGGCGCTCCCAGGTGGCCCTACGTCGTCGGGGGCGATGAAGGAGGCGGTATCCCAAGCGCCGTCGACAGATTGATGGCTTCCGTCTGAATGTCGGAACCGTCATTGCTCATCGCCTGATTGTCCTGGGTGAGCGGGAGACCATCGAGTTGGTCGGTGGCCTCCTGGCCGTAATCGGTGCGGAGGTTGGTCAAACTCTGAGCCAGCTGCGCTGCGTCCTGACGACTCGTTGATGTGGACCAGACGAGTGAATCAAGTTGCTGCACAAATGTGCTGATGACATTCTCCATTTGCTGATCGGTAGCCTCTCCCTGACTGTGATCGTTCTTCGCTGCCGCTATCGCGGCGGCCTCGTCGGCTTGGGCAGCAGCAGCCGTCTGCTGCTCCTGTGAGACACAGGACAAGTAGTTGGTGTAGTCAGCGGCATTGCATCCTGTGCCGAATTCATTGTTCTGATACGTGGTCTGGTCGGTCGAAATGCGATCAACCTCTTTCGTAATGTCGGCGTTGTCGGCGGTAAGGGCTGCGACAGGTGCCTGCACGCTGGCAACGTACTCAGATTCGTATTGCTTGAATTGACTTGCTGCAACGTGGATGGGATTGACGGTATTTGACGTGGGAGGGGGCGAAGCTGAGGTCTTTCGTGAGGACCCTCGGCTCATCACGAGTCCACCCACGAGAAGCAAAGCTCCCACCACCACTCCCGCTCCCACTATCCATTTCCAGTTCGAGTGGCCGGGTTCCGAAGGCATTCCAGGCGGGATCAGCTGTGGAGGGCCTGGGGACAAAAGCGGAAGACCTGCAACGCTAGGACTGACCAGCGGATACAGGTCAGGAGCTACAGGCTGCTCTGGAGGTCTGTAATCAGGATGTTGTTCCGGCGGATACCGCCTGCCGTCCGACGCCAACCACCATCCATTGGTCTGATTGGGTTCGTTCGTCATCTGCGCCGACTCCTAGCTGTATCCATCTCCCCCTCCTTCCAGGAGTCGGCATAATCCAAATGGGGCTTTAGCCCTGAGCGCAGAGGACCAACGGAACCGCCAGCCTGAGGCGGTCTACAGCCGCCATGTGAACGCCGGGCCTGGCAGGGACACTCCAGCCAATGGCAGAAGCAGCTTCGATTTGGTTTTCCGTCACCCCCATCGTTAACGAACTCGATTTTGCATGGGACTCCGCCAGGTGCCGTTCACACCAGCCACTCGGTGATCGGGGATAACAACATCCGTCCACCGCCGAGATCGCTCAGTCAGCTTCCGGAGGGCACGCAATCCCGGCCAGGTTCATCAGCCGACAGAAGGTCGAGCGAGCCATTTTCCATTCTCCGTTGATCAACAGGGCCTCACCTTGCTGGCCCCCTAACAGCAATCGCTGCCCCATCAATATGGAGAACGAGACGAGCGCCCGTTCCTGATCGTAGAAGTGAATCTCGTCGGCGGAGACCAGGACGTCGTGGCCGTCGCCGATCACGCCCCGGTGACGCTCGTTGGCCAGAGCGAGGGTCGGACCGAGATCACCGCCCTTCTCCACCGCCGGAACCGATCGGCCGTCATCGCCGGGTGTGCGGCTGGCCGCAAATGCTGTTCTGATCTGGGCCCGTGCTTCGTCTGCTCCTTTTGGCTCAAATCCGGTGGGAGGTGCAATCAATGGGGTCGAGTGCCGACCGGGAAGAACGGTGTTCGATGGGGGACCGAGGCGCATATACCAACGCCGTATGCAGTTCTCGCAGATGAAGGCGTTACTGCCAGTGATCATTTGACCCGACTCCGGGGGAGCGAGGCCGCAGAACGAGCAAGTGACCACCTTTGCTGATCTGCTCCCTACTGGAGTCGAAATCCGACGAGACGGCTCCTGGGATCCTTGTCCGCCCTCAGTCTCCGCAAGATGTTGAATGACTCGCTGACGTACTTCGCTGAGTTCGACGCCGAGACCCACGAGTGCCTGGCAGCCGACGCCCTCCCCTTCCCGAATGAGACCGAGGAGGAGGTGCTCCGTGCCGATTTTGGTATGTCCGAGTTGGTTCGACTCCCTGAGAGCTAGCTCCAATACCTTCTTCGCTCGTGGGGTGAAGGGAGGTGATCCGGTGCCTTGTCCGGCGGTGAGGCCAATAGTCTTTTCCACCCGGTCTCGGATTACCGCCAGGGTTGCACCCAGTTCGGTGAGCACGTGCGAAGCAACTCCGTCTTCAGCACTGATCAGTCCGAGGAGTATGTGCTCGGTGCCGATGTAGCTGTGGTTGAGTAATCGGGCCTCCTCCTGGGCCAGGACGAGGACCCGTCTCGACTGGTCGGTGAAACGCTCAAACATCTAGCCAGCGTTACAGATCGAATCGTCCATTTCCAGGGGGAATCCACATTTGAAATGACGGTCAAGCGCCGCTTCGGCAGTGCAGTCATTCTGTCGCACTGCCCTCCGATCTGGCAGCGAGGGACAGCCCAGGGCCACACCCGCCCACTGTGCTGAACATGACGGCCATTTAGGCTGCTCCGAATGGAAACAGTGCACGGAACCGTGAATGAACCTGCCGACGAGGTTTCCCTGGCTCTTAGGCAGTTTGCTGCCCAACAGGGCTATGCCCTTTTCGAAGGGGACTCGGCCCCAGATGTACTCGTGTTCAAGAAGGGAGTCACTGTCTTCTCATGGGGATCGTCCCTCACCGTCAAGGTGGACGTGTCCCCACCGTCGGGGACTGAGCTGACAGTCGCCCCAAGAGAGTGGTGGGCGCTACCCGACTGGGGCAGGGGAAAGCGTGCGGCCATAAGGTTGCTCGAAGGAGTCGGCGCAACCAACGTGACGGTCGGCTGATATCACCCCAAATCCTCACGGTACCGCCACAGGTGCTAACCAGACACCCGGACGTGCGTGTGGTCACGGTCGAAAAGCGCAGCCGTGGCCTCGCCTGCTGGGCCTCCCATTCACCATCCCACTCGTGTGTGCCGGTCGGGGGCAGGCATACCGCGGTCATCGTGGCACCCTGAGGAAGCTCTAGCTGGGAATCCGAGATTTGCGAATCCGGGATGAATTGTCGCTTTCGGACGGTGATGCTGTCGCAAACTGTGCGAAGGTTATGAGCCGGCACCCAGCGGACTCCATACATCAGACTTCACGATTGTTGGGCGACTGGTCGAGCGTTTCGGTGATCCCTCGATCGACCACCGGTAAAGGTCGGTGACAGCGCCTGCACCGTTCGGCAGGCTGCGCTGTTTGATGAATGCGACGTAATGACCAGTTGGGTCGATCTTCCATTGCCCGCTACCGTTTGGAGGCTACTCTGACTGTCCGGCAAGCACCGGCAGACGCTTGATCACCTGACCCGAAGCCACATCCATCAGGATGGGCTGAAACCAGTCTCCCTGATCAAGGAAGTTCCGGTGGACAAGAACTTCCATGGCCTGATTGGCGTTCACGTAGCCGACCCAGAAGGCATTCGGAAGGAGTCGGATCGCCTGGGCCGTATCGAGTGACCGGTTGGGACTGAGCAGCCGGACGGACCAGGCACCGTAGGTCCATGAAGTGCTGGTGGGAGCCGAGGTGGTGAAGACAAGCGACTGGGAGTCGGGGGCCCAAGAGAGATCACTGATTTCGGGCACATTGGTCGAGTAAATCCATTTGTTTGTCGCCCCGGTGGCGATGGTCATCACCACCACCGAGGCGGGAGCGTTGTTCAGCGCCGTCCACGTTAAATAGGCCAGGAAGGCGCCGTTGGGACTGACTACCGGAGTGTGCCCGTCGGCGACGAACGTACTTGGACCGCCCGAGAGGGGAATACTCCAGATCTGTTCACTGGGTTGACTTCCAGCTCGACCAGCGTGGTCGAAATAGACGGTGCCAGCCGGGCTTACGGTCGGCTGAGTTGTCCCGTCAAATGAGCCAACCGCCAGAGGTCAGTTTCCGCACCACGTGACCGGATGCGGAGGAAACCACTTCGAGGTTTTGTTACCCCACCCGAGACTCACCATCACCATCTGCTTTGGCAAAGGATTGACCTTCCCTACTGGGGTTGGAGCACGGTCGGTTCCGTGAGTGAGTCTGCCCGGTCCCTGTTCTTCCGAGGAGCACGATCGATAAGAGCAACGATAGGGCCGTTGCGACGATTCCCGCAACCAACCATCGTCGCCGGCGACGCTGCTTGGCTTCCCGAAACAGCAACTCGGGATTGGCCGCCGTCGACGCTTGGGGCGGTGTGTCGAGGAGGGTCACATCAGACCTCGCAAGCGAATGCTCATAGAACTACTATGCATAGGACCATGTTTCATGTCAACATCGACCGGAATGAGGCAGTGCCACTCTTCAATCAGAAATTATCGAGCGACTTGCCTGAACTCGTGGCCAACCGGTGCATAGGGGGTGCCAGTGCCGGTAGGGGACACCCCAGGCCAGCGTCGAACCACCTCGGTTTCGCACTCTAAAGAGCCCCCCATCGGTTAATGACGGAGCTTTCCGATGGGACTTCTCCAGGCGGCAAATACGTCTAGATCGGCCGTGAATCGATTAACACCACTTGGTCAGCGATCTCCCAGCATCCGGCTTTGACCATCTTCAGAACGGTAGATTCAAGTTCCACCAGGCGTGCGCACCGAAATTGATGGCGGAGGTCGTTGGCAATGGAGCGTGAGTCAAATGAGAGTCTGGAGGCTCATGGAGAACGGCGTGGCAGAGTCGTCTTCAACAGAGACGCAGATAGTACCGAGGCACATCTATATCTCCTGCCTTGGATCGGGCTTCGTGATCCGGTGAGGTTCGGTGACGTAGAGGTGGCGCCAGCGCCGATCTGCCTCGACCCCTCACAGCCCTATACCGCTGCAGCTCGGAGAATCCTGGACTGCTATCGAGGTCTTAGGGGTAGTCCATTCATACCTTGCCTCATGTGGATTGATGGTCGTGGGCCATTGGAAGTTACAGAATCGGATTACGAAACGCTGAGGCGGCACCGCATCTGTCTTTCAGCGGCTCTTATCATGAGCAATAGCTACTATGACATCACTGAGGGACTGAGTCCGATCTGTGATGCTCACTGTGAGGGCTACTTTCACCACTTCCAATCTGACGTCAAATACATAAACGTCTCAGGCGCCGTCGAGACGGGCGCCGTCAGGACACATATCCGATTGAAGAATTTCGGTGACAGTCCCCGTCTCGGGATCTGCGCAGCATCAGCTCAACATCGATCAATCGCTCTTGGATGCGCTGGCGACGACTATCTCGACTGAGTCTGTGCTGGGCCAAAAATTGGTGCTCGCGCTGCCGCCCTACCTGCAGGCAAATCGGCTCAGCGAGCAAACAACGATTCTCGACGATCTTGTCCAGATGGGAGCTGCGTTTGAGCGCTTGTTCGGTGTGACTGGAGCAATTGGAAAGGGTCTTTCGGACGAAATAACGGGTCTATTCTCCGAGTTCGCAGCGGGATTCACCCGATGGCACAATTTTGGCCTGACAGGTCGAGCGAGCCGAGACGAAGGTCCTTGGCGCAGACGCTGGATGCGAGAGTTTTATGTCCGACGCTCTGCAATTCACAGGGGTTTTGCTCGAGAAGGAAAGTGGACCGACCTGTTTCATGCCGTAATTGCGGCTGAAGTGTTCTCGTTGTGCATCAAGTTGTACCTTCGTGATGCAGGAATTGACGATTAAACAATCGGATCGGTGGCGCATGGAGGCACTGGACCCTCGGATCGAAGCTCTATCGGGCGATCCGATCAACCCAGCCGTTGCATGGGCCACACCGTTTGAAGAGGCTCTGCGCCTCAGGTGACGGACTAGAGCGCATCGAGTGTGCACTGGATTTGCTGCTGGTCAGGTCCCGTAGGCTGCCCGCCTATGGGACCCAAGGCGAATCATGTTTGACCGGTCGGCACTGGGGGCCGAGGCCTCGTCGACCGGGACTGGTGTTTCGACCAGATGGCACCCGTCCTTTCTCACATGTCGCCGATTACGTCGGAAGCCGACGTTCTGATACCAGATCTTGTGTTGGCAGAAGCCGGACCTCTCACGATCAGGTACTGCCCGACTGACAGAATAAATAGGAAGCGCACGTCATCATCGTCGGGATTACGCCAGGCCGCCATCAGATGTACCTCGCTTGCCAGGAGGCTCAACGCTCACTGACAGAAGGAATAGGTGGTGACGAGGTACTCCGACGAGCGAAGGGAGTGGCGGCCTTTGCAGGTCTGATGCGCAGCAATCTGATTTGGATGCTCGACGGAATCGGACTGTCGCACCACCTCGGATTGGAGACGTCGGGTGAACTGTTCGACGGCCACTCCAAGTTGCTGCACAGCACTTCGGCTGTCCTCTATCCGGCGTTCATCAACAGCGAAATTACGGCGGCACCCCGTCACCGGACGAGTTTCCTTTGTTGTCGTCCTTCGTTGATCAGGTTCTCACGGCCGAACTCGCCATGCTGCCCGGAGCGGTAGTAGTTCCTTTGGGGAATACCGTGTCGGAGCTATTACGCCGGGAGGTGGATCGGGGGACCTTGTCAGCGGAACGGTGCCTCTCTTTGGATTTCCACACCCGTCAGGGGCGAATGGTCATCGCAAGCGATTGTATGACCGACACTTTGAAGACTTGGCAACAAAGGTTGCTTCCTGGGAACCGTGAGCCGTTGCAACCTGCACGGTTGGTCCTTCGTCACCCCTCGCCGGCAAAAGAGCCTTTGCCCATCACGTGAGGACGCCGCCTGAGCGGATCAGTGCTCAACCCCAAAGAGCGGACTCCATCGCCTTAGCTGTAAGTGCCTTCTGTTCTTCGAGCAAATGGCCGTATACGTCGGCGGTAATCCGAATCGACGTATGTCCAACCGTCTTCGATACAACATCGATAGGCACTCCCTGCGCCAACATGATCGAGGTTGCCGAGTGCCGCAGCTCATGAGGATGCCACCGACCGAGTCCCGCCTTTTCGGTGAGTTTGGAGAACGACTTTCGGTGATTGTCCGGATCGAGAAGGGTGCCGATAGGTGTGCAGAACACGAGTCCGTTGTCTTCCCAGGCGTCTCCCGCATCGATGCGCTCCTTTTCTTGCCGATCACGATGATCAATGAGGGCTCTCACAACCGGACTTGGAATCGGGACCGTTCTCCAGCCCTTCTCGCCGATCTTTCCTTCGCCGATCACGCTCCCGCCCTTCTGTCGTACGAGGGCTTGCTTGATGCTCACCTTCCCATTGGACAAGTCCACGTTTCTCCAAGGCAGCCCAAATGCTTCTCCAGGGCGCATGCCCGTGGACAGCATGAGCACGTAAAGGGCTTCGAGTCGATCCCCTTTTGCAACACCGAGAAGTGAACGAGCCTGTTCAATGGTAAGAGAACGGCCCTCGCTACCCGACTTCTGGCGTGGACCCTCGGTCATAGCTGCAACATTGCGACCCACGTTCCCCTGCCGATAGGCAAATTCCAGAGTTCGCATCGGAGGCCCCTGAGGTGTCTCACTGTCCGAGCGGATAGACCACTTTCGAGCTTCTGGTTGATGAAGCGCTGGACGTCACCCGGCTGGAGGCTCGTGAGTCGTTTCCGGCCGAGATCTGGCTTGATGTGTGTATCGAACAAAGACTTGTAGTTGGCGACAGTCGCAGGCGCAACCCGGTGTGGCAGCACCTCGGTGAGCCAAGGTTCGATTAGACCAGTAACGGTGAGCCGGTCATCAGGGGCTGGCAGTCCGTTATCGATATTCTGTTGGAGAGTTCGTAACTTCTTGACAGCATCAGCCCGACTCTTGGCACTCACGGTTTTGCGTTGTGCTCGACCCGCTGTCGTCGCCCAGCAGAACAGCGCCGACCCATCGTCCGTCGGATCTACGCTGGTAGAGGCTTCCCTCGCCGTTCGCCGCTCGTCCGGCCACCCACACCCACCTCAGTTCTTGCCCGTTGCTACATTCGTTGCTACAGAGCCTATCCTGAGGATGCTTCTTTGGGCCGTCGACCCTCTCTGACCTGGGATTTCGAGTGGAGGCGAAGGGACTCGAACCCTCGAACCTCTTGACTGCCAGTCAAGCGCTCTACCAGCTGAGCTACGCCCCCGTAGCTGCTCCGAGCCTACTTCTGCTCGGAGCGATTCCTTTCAAGTAGCAATCGGAGTAGCCACGCTGATTTGAGCTACCACGGCGGAAGGGTCATCGTAGCCGAGGCTGGATGCGATGCCCATCGTGCCTAGCTGCCATTTGCGTGCCCTCCTGAGGGAACATGTGTTTGCCCTACAGGCAGGCTGACAAATGGTTTGGTCTCTGGTCAACCAGTCGGTCAGGAGCCAGCTCGGCGTGAGCACATCGGTCGCAGATGAGCCCGGTTGATGACCAGGTCGGCCGTGCATTCGAGTGACGTTGGTGACCAGAATGCAACATGGAAGTCGACACGCACAGCTTTCGATCCTGTTGAGGTTGCCCGTGAATCAGAGCCAGCGAGAACCTCGAACCCGCACCGGGAGGATGCGGGTCGGCATCATCGGGACTGGGTTTGGTGCCCGAGTAGCGGCCGGTGCGTTCCAGGAGTCTGGATGGGAGGTCATCGATGTCGTCACGGCCCACGATCCGGTATCCGTGCATGCCCTCTGTCGCTCGCGGGTTGACCTGATTGCGGTTCATTCGCCGCCATTCCTGCATGCTGACCACGTCACCTGGGCGATCGACGCTGGGCACGCCGTATTGTGTGAGAAGCCGTTCGGCACGTCGGTTGCCGAAGCGATCGCAATGACCGAGGCTGCCGAGGCCAGTGGGGTCGCTAACTTCTTGAACTTTGAGTTCCGTTGTCAACCGGCTCGTCTGACCGTGGCGAAGCTGATCGGTTCGGGTGTCATCGGGTCGCCGGAGCATTTCGCCTATACCGCGTACACGTCGGCGTCACGCGTCCCTCTGCGCACGTGGGGATGGCTCTTCGATCGCTCCCGAGGAGGAGGCTGGATCGGAGCCTTCGGGTCCCACGCCATCGACCTCATCCGTTGGTTGCTTGGGGACATCACCCGCACGGGAGCTGAAACGTGGATCACCGTCACAGAGCGTCCCGATGCCGATGGGTCCATGCGCCGATGCGATGCTGAGGATGCCTTCGCCGGTTGGGCCGAGCTTCGCTCAGGGGCCACGGCGACGATCAACTCCTCGTTTGCGGCAAGAGTCTCGGTTACCCCTCGCATCGTCATTCTCGGTTCGGAGGGGGCGATCGAAAACATCGGGGACGCTCGTGTGGTCGTTCGCAAGAGCGACGGATCCACAGAGCAGCTCGAGTTCGAGCTACGGGCTGGTGATCCCCACGCTGAAGCCATGACCGGATGGACGGCGGCAATCCGAGACTCGGTGCTCACCGGTAAGCCGATCGCGCCTTCGTTTGCCGACGGGCTTGCCTGCATGAAGGTCATGGAGCAGTGGCGGGCAGCTTGAGCTGGGCATTGACCCTGGATACGAGTGGGTGTCGATTCTCATCACGCGCAAGGGTGCGACGTCAGCTGGTTCTTTTCGCCACCCTCAAGGCAGCGCCTCGATCATCTCGACGATTTCGTCTCTGCGATAGCCCTGGGTGCGGCAGAACTCGACCAATTCACGAACCCGGTTGATGACGGCACTCCGCTCCGGAGTGCCGGCCACCGTGATGCCCCGACCTCGTTGGAAATCGAGCAGCCCTTCGTCCCGGAGGATGTGGAGCGCCCGCAGAACGGTGTTCTTGTTGACCCCGAGCACGGCGGCCAGGTCCTTGGCCAAAGGGAGTCGTTCGCCGGGTCCCGCCTCGCCCTCGGCGATGGCTCTGCGAATCTCGGCCGCCACCTGGTCGTGGAGGAGCACGGGGTCGGAGCGGTCGATGTTGACAGAGATCATGGTGCTAGTCATAGTAGACCCATGGATCGGACATTGCCAGGCCCGGGATGACAAAGGTCGACGCGCCTGTCCCGTCGCCGGTCGTCGACGAAGCGCAGCTTCTGTTCGAGGAGGCCAGACGCCGCCGCCGCCGCCGATGGTCGATCGGTGGGATCGTGACTGTGCTCCTCGCCGCCGGGCTGGGGGTGTCCCTGCTGGCCGGCCCCTCGAGCCGACCGGTCCGTCCGTCGCCGGCCGCTCCCACGGCGCGGCCACAACGCACCACGAACGCCCCGACCGGTGTGCCCCGCAGCATGGTGCTCTCCATCGGCGCCGCCGGTCCGGGGATCGGCTGGGCACTCAACGTGTCTGACCTCTACCTCTCGACGGACCAGGGTCAGACCTGGCGGACCGTGACCCCTTCGCAGATGTCCAACGCAGCCGGCAAGTGGGTCACCTCGGTGACCGGCCTCGGTACGGACGACGTGTGGGTCGGCGCCCAGGGGGTTCCGGGAGTGGTGCCGCCCGGTCAGTCAACCGCCGGCGCGGATCGGGGCGACGAGATCCTGCGGTCCACCGATGGTGGGAGCACCTGGACGGCGAGCACACTGCCCGGTTGTCTCCAGGGGTGCGGAGGCAATCTTTCGCTCACCTTCGTCGATCCTCTTCATGGATTCGCATCGGATGGCAACCAGTTCTTCTCGACGGCCGACGGGGGAGCGAGCTGGTCGCCTGTCTCCACCCTCCCGTTTGGCGGAGCCGCCATCGTGTTCACCGACACGCGTGACGGCTGGGCTCAGGAATCCGGCGGCTTGGTGAATACCGCGTCGCCCGGCACCTCCCTCGACCGGACCACCGACGGCGGTCGGACCTGGACCCCGGCATCCGGCCTCCCCTCCGACGGCCAGTACCAGTTGCCCACCTTCTTCGACCCCGGAATCGGTGTGGTCTTCGGGTTCGACCCCTCACCCGCTGTCTTCGTGACCTCGGACGGCGGCAACAGCTGGCAGCCGCGCCCCGTCCCGGTCGCCGGTTCTGCGGTGTCCATGGCGCCACCCCCCAGCCTTTCGGCGGCCACGCCGCGAGCCTGGTTCCTCTCCTGGGGCCGTTCCCTGGTCGAGACGACCGATGCCGGCGCTCACTGGACGACCGTCGACACCGAGGCGGCGTGGCCCAGCGATCCCGGACCGGGTCCCGCCAAGGGCGGAGCCTGGGGACTGCACTTCTTCTCGCCTCAGGATGGATGGGCCGTCGTCGGGATACCCCCCTGCAATGCGCCGAACGGCTGCACCGGCGAAGGACTGATCGCCACCCACGATGGTGGCCACCGCTGGCGTTACCTCAATCCCTGATGGCCCGGGCCGCCGTATCGTGAAGGGCATGGACCCCGGTGCGCTCGAGATCATCTGCGAGGTCGAGCCGGCCACACGACCCGACCTCATGCACGTCCGTCATCAGATCGGCGTCATGAGCCGGGTGGCCAGTGCCTTCCTGATCCCTGACAACCACATCGGTCGGGCGACGGTCTCCAGCATCGCCGTGGCCCACGAGGTCAAGCTCATGGGCGGCCGATCGATCGCCTGCCTCAACGCCCGTGACCGGAACATCCTCGGATTCCGACGCGACCTCCTCACCGCCGCCGCCTACGGGGTCGACGAGTTCCTGTTCGTCTACGGGGACCGGCCCGAGACGGGAGCCCGGTCCGACGATCTCTCGGTCCGGACCATGATCGCCGAAGCCCGCCGGTTCGCCGAACAACCCGGCCTCGGGACCGGGCCCATCCGCATCGGCGTGGCCTCTGGCCTCCGACCGGTGCCCGCCTGGAAGCGCGACGCCGACTTCCTCTTCGCCCAGATCTGCTTTTCGGCCCGCGACCTCCTCGAGTGGCGGGCCAGTGTCGAGTTCGCCGGTCCCGTCTTCGCCGGCGTCATCGTCCTGCCCGGGGCCACCATGGCCAGAAAGCTGTCCACCGAGATCCCCGAGCTGGCGGTGCCCGAGTCGATCATCGCCATGCTCGACCGCGACCGGACGGCGGGAGTGGAGATCGCCGGCGATCTCATCGACGAGATCCGTGAGTCGAACGCCTTCGACGGCATCCATCTCATCCCCGTCACCGGCTACCGCGAGATGGCGGCCAGGCTCGAGCCGACCGTCTGAGCCGTGACCTGACCGGAGCCCTGCCGATGCAAATGGCGGGATGGTCGGTACTATCTCGCTCCGAGCCGGCGGGCAGCCGGCGAGCCGGATGGACCGAGGGGCTCACCGGAACCGGGGAGAGAAGGGGCAGTTCGACATGGGCGATTTGGTCAGCTACGAGGGCTCCATGGTGCCCGCGGGCCCTCCCCCGGGCGGTACCCTGGCCACGGCCGACGGTCCACGGCCCGGGCCGACGCCGCCCTCGCCCTGGTACGGCCGAACGGTGCTCGCCGTCATCCTGGCCTCGGTGGTGGCCGTCACGGCAGTCGCCTTCGGACTGTTCGGCGGGGGCTCCGGCGGCGCCGGCGCCGCGTCGCATGCCGGAGTGGCGAAGGGAGCGCTGTCCAGTGCGGCAGCCGACTCGGCCTCGGCCCGCAGTGCCGCCTTCACCCTGTCGGTGACCGGGAACGCCCCCGGCTCGGTGGACACCCTCCTGTCGGGATCCGGCTCGGTCGACCTGTCCCGCCAGGTCGGGCAGATGACCGTGTCGGTTCCGTCCCTGGCTGCGCTCACCGGGGGCGCCGACGACTCCGTCACCGTCGTCTCCGACCGGTCGAGCGTCTACGTGCACGTCCCGAGCCTGACCGCGCTCACCGGCGGGAAGAGCTGGTTCGAGCTGCCGGCCGGATCCGCCACCAAGGGTTCGCCGTCGGTCGGGTCACTGCCGCTCCAAGCCCTGTCCGATCCTTCGGACCTGCTCGGTGCCCTCCGGTCGGTCACCGGACCGGTGACCGAGGTCGGCACCTCCCGGGTCGACGGCCAGTCCGCCACCGAATACCGGACTACCGCCACCGTGGCCGCTGTGGTGGCCCGACTCGAACACGGGCATCCCTCGGCGGCGATGCGGGCAGTGGCCAAGGCGTTGCCCCGCGTGGGCGCCCCTACCATTCCGGTCACGGTGTGGGTGGGAAGCGACGGCTTGATTCACCGGATCTCGGTGTCGGTGGACCTGAGTCACGCCACCGTCGGCGGCCTGCTGGGCTCCACCGGCGCTTCGGCCCGGAACCCGGGTGGTTCAGTGGCCTCGTCGCAGGTGACGGTCACCGTCGGCCTGTCTCACTACGGCGAGCCGGTCTCGATCACCGTTCCGCCGGCGTCGAGCACGACCGACCTGCACCGGATGTTCTCCGCCATCGGCGGCACCATCGCCAAGGTCGGGAGCGCCCTGTCGGGGATCGCCCACCGGGTCTGACCCTCGGCCGGACCGGCCGCACCGGGACCAGCACCCGGGGGGCCGCCCCGCCCCCGGTACGATCGTGATCCATGGCCCGGGCCTACGACGTCATCGAAGTCGAGAAGAAGTGGCAGCAGCGCTGGGCCGACGAGGGCACCTACGAGGTGGACGCCGACGATCCCCGTCCGGCTTCGTACGTGCTCACCATGTACCCCTACCCCTCGGGTCCGGCCCACATGGGCCATGTCCGCAACTACACCTTCGGTGACCTGCTGGTCCGTCACCGGACCATGCTGGGCGAGGCCGTCCTCTCCCCGTTCGGGTTCGACTCCTTCGGGCTGCCGGCGGAGAACGCGGCCATCAAGACCGGTACCCACCCGCGCATCTTCACCGAGGCCCGTATCGCCGAGCTGAAGGAATCGATCATCTCGATCGGCGCTGTCTACGACTGGCGTCGCGAGATCCGCAGCCACGACCCCTCGTACATGCGCTGGAACCAGGCCATCTTCCTCAAGCTGCTCGAGACCGGTCTGGCCTACCGGGCCAACGCTCCGGTCAACTGGTGCCCGGGCTGCCAGACCGTGCTGGCCAACGAGCAGGTCCTGGCCGACGGCACCTGTGAGCGTTCCGGCGACGTGGTGGTCAAGCGCGACCTCGAGCAGTGGTTCTTCCGGATCACCGACTACGCCGACGAGCTGCTGGCCGATCTGGACGGTCTGGACTGGCCGGAGCGGGTCAAGACCATGCAGCGCAACTGGATCGGACGGTCCGAGGGGGCCGAGTACGACCTGGTGGTCGAGGGGCGCGACGGCTCCGACGGGCGGGAGCGATTGGTGCTCCGGGTCTTCACCACCCGGCCCGACACCTCGTTCGGCATGACCTATGCCGTGGTGGCCCCCGAGCACCCGATGGTCGAGGCCCTGACCACGTTCGAGCACCGGGCCGAGGTCGAGGACCTGCGGGTCCGGGCCGCGGCCAGCACCGACCTCGAGCGCATGTCGGAGAGCGGTGCCGCCAGCCTGGCCAAGCGCGGGGCCTTCACCGGCTCGTCGGTGGTCAACCCCTTCACCGGCCAGCCGGTGCCGGTGTACGTGGCCGACTACGTGCTGATGGGCTACGGCACCGGCGCCATCATGGCCGTGCCCGCCGAGGACCACCGCGACTGGGACTTCGCCCAGGCCTACGGCCTGCCCGTGGTGCGGACGGTCAAGCCCCCCGACGGATGGGAGGAGCACGGCGGGCCCGACGGCGGCCCGGGGCGGGCCTACACCGGGGTCGGGGAGAAGATCAACAGCCGCTGGCTCGACGGACTGGACATCCCCACCGCCAAGGAGAAGGCCATCGCCTGGCTCGAGTCCGAGGGGATCGGCAAGCGGACCGTCAACTACCGCCTGCGCGACTGGCTGGTGTCCCGCCAACGCTTCTGGGGCTGCCCCATCCCGGTCGTCTACTGCCCCGACCACGGCATCGTCCCGGTGCCCACCGATCAACTGCCGGTCCTGGCCCCCGACGACGTCGAGTTCCTGCCCACCGGCGAGTCCCCCTTGGCCACCAACCCCGAATTCCTGCACACCACCTGCCCGATCTGCGGCGGTCCGGCCACCCGCGAGACCGACACCATGGACACCTTCGTCGACTCGTCGTGGTACTTCCTGCGCTTCACCGACCCGTGGACGGCGGACCGGCCCTTCGATCCGGCCATCGCCGGCCACTGGATGCCGGTCGACCAGTACATCGGTGGCATCGAGCACGCCATCCTCCATCTGCTCTACGCCCGCTTCTACACCAAGGCCCTGGCCGACGTCGGCCTGGCCCCCGAAGGCCTGCGGGAGCCGTTCGCCCGCTACCACGCCCAGGGGATGATCCGGATGGACGGGACCAAGATGTCCAAGTCCAAGGGCAACCTCGTGGCCCCGTCGAGCTACCTGACCACCGTCGGGGCCGACGCCCTCCGCCTCTTCCACCTCTTCGTCGGGCCCCCGGCCGACGACGTGGACTGGAGCGACCAGACCGACAGCGTGATCGACGGGTGCGGCCGCTACCTCGACCGGGTGTGGCGGCTGGCCGTGCCCGACCCCGATGGCGCCCCGGCCACCCGGTCCGGACCGCTCACCGAGGAGGATCTGGCCGTCCGCCGGGCCACCCACCGGTTGATCGACCGGGTGACGCGCGATTTCGAACGGTGGTCGTACAACACGGCGGTGGCCGCGTGCATGGAGTTCGTGAACCTGGTCCAGCCCTACGTCCGGGGCGGGGGGCACGCCGACGTGGCCGGCGAGGCCGTCGACACCTTGTTGCTGCTCCTGGCCCCGATGACCCCGCACGTGGCCGCCGAGGCGTGGGAACAGCGTCACGACGACCACATCCACCTCCGCTCGTGGCCGGTGGCCGACCCCGAGTTGGTGGTCGAGGCGTCGGTGACCATGGTCGTCCAGGTCAACGGCAAGGTGAAGGACCGCATCGAGGTCACCCCCGACATCACCGACGAAGACGCCACCAGCTTGGCCCTGGCCTCACCGGCGGTGATCGAGGCGCTGGCCGGTGCCGAGCCCCGCCGGATCGTGGTGCGGGCGCCCAGGCTGGTCAACATCGTCGTCTGACCACCGAGCGCCTAGCGGAAGCCGGTCAAGACCTCGGCCCACCGTTCCGGCTCCATGGGATAGGGGGCGTAGAAGTTGAACCGGTCGACGAGGCCCCCGAACCGCTGGAGGACGAGACCGGCGATGTCGTCGATCGGGCCGACCACGGCGAAGGTGGCGAGCATCTCGTCGTCGACGAGATCGGCCATCGCCTCCCACGACCCGCGCTTGGACAGGGTGTTGAGCTCGGTCTGCAGATCGCCCCAGCCGTGCAGCTCCAGCACCGGCCGGTAGGCCGGGGTCGACCCGTAGAAGGCGAGCTGGGTCTTGACCGCCTTGGCCGCCGCCGCGAACCCGGCCTCGTCGGCGCCGGTGACCACCATGCCCGGGTAGGAGATCTGCACGTCGGAGCGGACCCGTCCGGAGGCGGCCAGGCCGTGCTCCAGGGCGGGGACGGTCACCTCGCGGAGGTAGCGCTCGGTGGTGAAGCCGTGGGCCAGCATGCCGTCGGCCACCTCCCCGGCCACCTCGGTCATCTTCTCCCCGACGGCGGCCAGGAAGATCCGGGGGTTGCCGTAGGCATTGGGCCCCGGATCGAACATCGGGGTCATGAGGGTATGGCGGTAGAACGCACCCCGGAAGGCCAGCCTGCTCCCGTCCGCCCAGCTGGCCCAGATGGCCCGGACGGCCAGGATCAGTTCGCGCATCCGGGGGGCGGGATGGGACCACGGCATGGAGAACCGCTTCTCGATGTGGGGCTTGATCTGGGACCCGAGGCCGAGCATGAACCGGCCCTTCGACAGTGTCTGGAGATCGTTGGCCATCATGGCCAGGTTCATCGGATTGCGGGCGAAGGCCACGGCGATTCCGGTGCCGAGCATGATCCGTTCGGTGTGCTCGGCCGCCAGGACCAGCGGGAAGAAGGGATCGTGGGTGACTTCGGCCGACCAGATGCCGTCGTAGCCGACCCGCTCGGCCAACCGGGCCGATTCGACCACCCCGCTCGGATCGAACCCGATGCCGCCGTCGACGTCCATGGACCACGGTATCCCGGTGGCCGACGCCCCACCCACCATCGGGCCCGCCGAATCAGTTGCGTAGCCGGGTCCTCCGGCCCACAATTCAGGGGTGACCGATGACGCCGCCGACGGTCGCCCGTGGCCGATCGACCCGCTCCCGGCATCGACCGACTGGGGGGCGTTGCCGGTTCCCGAATTGGGCGGGCAGGACGATCTGGACGCCACGCTGGCCGGGTTCGTCGGACAGGCCAACGGATCGGCGGACCCCGCTCCGTCCCGGGAGGAGCCGGTCGGGGTCAGCGACGAGGATCGCAACCGCTACGGGTTGCTGCTCGACCACGCCGCCGAACGCGGCCTGCTGAGCACCGACGAATACGAGGTCAGGCTGGGCGAGTTGGCCTCGGCGACCAGCATCGACGAGATGCGGCAGATCGTCACCGAGCTTCCCGTCTTCACCGTCGCGGCGGCTACACCGACCAAGGGCGCCCGGCGCCCGGGCCCGGTGGCCGGTCCGAACCCGGTGATGGCCCTCGGCGACCGCCGCCGGAGGAGTCCGTGGATGGTGCTCGGGCTGGTGCTGGTGGTGGTGGTCGGACTGATGGTCCTGTTCACCATCTACGCCGAGCACGTGACCCGGAGTCACAACCCGGGATCGCTGGCCCCGGCGGTGATCCGGTCCCTCAGTGCCCTTCGCCTCTGAGGAACTGCTCGAGCTCGGCTGCGATCTCGTCCCCGCTGGGCACGTCGACGTCGAGTCCGACCGGGTCGACCTCTTCGGAGTCGAGGGCGGTCTCGAGGCGCCGGACCATCTCCAGATGGTCCGGGTTGGCCCCGATGAGCTCGTCCACCTGCCGACGTGAGGCCTCGCCCGCGGCACGCAGCGACGAGCTGTCGAGCACGGTGCCGGTGACGGCACACAGCCCCTCGATGAGGACGGCGCTGGCCTCGGGGTAGGGCATGGCCGACACGTAGTGGGGGACCCGGGCCCACAGGCCGATCACCGGTATCCCCGCCGATCCCAGCGACACCTCGAGGGCGGCCTGGACGCCGGCGGGCACCTCGAGGGTCCCGTGCACGGTGCCCACCCGCCCGGCCAGATCCACCGACTGGGGCGGAACGGTCGAAGCCAGCCGGACCGGTCGGGTGTGGGGAGTCGGCGCCGGGAACGCACCCAGCCCGACGACCGTCCGCACCTGCAATCCCTTGGCCAGTGCCACCACGGCCTTGATGAAGGTGGGCCACCGGAAGTCCGGTTCGGGACCGGTCAGGTAGAGGATGTCGGCGCCCACCCGGTCCTTGCCGGCCACGATGGTGATGGCCGGCCAGGTGAGCTCGGTGGTCACGCCGTCCTCCAGACGGGCGATGGGTCGGCGGGCCCGTTGGTCGATGAGCAGCTCGGTGTCGAATTCGGCCACCGCGGTGGTGGGCGAGGATTCGAGGAGCTGGGCGATGGCCGCCGACGCCCCCAGCCCGGCGTCGACCCAGCCTTCGAGGCCGATCACCATCACCGGGCGGTCGAGCCGGTCGCCGACCGGCTCCCCCCACTGTGGATCCATCCGGTAGAGCGTCGAGGGGTCGTGGTCGTTCACAGTGACTCCACTTCGGCCAGCGCCCGTTCGCCCAGCCGACCGACGGTGGCCGCGAACTGGTCGGCTCCGGATCGGTCGCCGGCCGCCGCCCCTCCGGCGTAGCGCGCATGCACGCCTTGGAGGATGCAGGCCAGCTTCCAGAAGCCGAACGCCCGGTAGTAGGCGATCTCCGACACATCCCGCCCCGTCAGCCGGGCGTACCGGGCCATGAGGTCGGCCCGGGTGGAGAATCCGGGGACGGCGGTGGGGGCGACCCCGACGAGCGCCGGATCGCCGTCCCCGGGCTCGGTCCAGTAGACCAGCAGCAGGCCGAGATCGGCCAGCGGGTCGCCCAGTGTGCAGATCTCCCAATCCAGGATGGCGGCCACGTTGCCGTCGTCGTCGAGCACGGTGTTGTCCAGGCGGTAGTCACCGTGGACGATGACCACACCCTGCTGCTCGGGGATGCGGGCGGCCAGGAGCTGGTGGACGCGATCGACGACGGCCGGTCCCGGCCGGCCGTCCACGGTCGACTGGGTGAACTGACCGTGCCAGCGCTTGAGCTGGCGCTCGATGTAGCCGTCGCGGCGGGCGAAGTCCCCGAGGCCGACCTGGTCGATGTCGACGGCGTGGAGTTTGGCCAGGGTGTCGATGAGGGACTCACCGGCCCGAGACCGGGCCGCTTCGGAGAGCTGTCCGGCGGCCCGCTCGTCGCGCACGATGTGACCCTCGACGAAGGACATCACGTAGAAGGGGGCGCCGTTCACCGTGTCGTCGGTGCACAGACCGAGGGTCCGGGGGACGGGGACCCCGGTGCCTCCCAGCGCGCTGATCACCGTGTACTCGCGTTTCATGTCGTGCGCGGTGGGGAGGACGTGGCTGACCGGCGGCCGGCGCAGGGCGAACGCGTGGCCGGCCCCGTCGGTGACCCGGTAGGTCAGGTTGGACCGACCGCCGGCGATCAGCTCGAAGGTGAAGGGCGGTTCCGACCCGGCCACCGCCGCGCTCATCCACCCGGTGACCGCTTCGCGGTCGATGCCCTCGATATCGACATCCGTGTCCGAAGACCCTGCCGTCATGCCTTACGACGCTACCCGCCCTGGGGTCGGGGACCGGAGCAGACCTCCGTTGTGCCCGGTCGGGATACGTCTCCCGGTATCGTGATGACGATGCTCGAGGTGACCGATGCAACGTTCGAAGACGAGGTTCTCCGCCGCTCCTCGGAGCTCCCGGTGGTCGTCGACCTGTGGGCTCCCTGGTGCGGCCCGTGCCGGACCCTCGGGCCGGTCATCGAAAAGGTGGTCGATGCCACGGAAGGGGCGGTTGCCCTGGTCAAGGTCAATGTCGACGAAAATCCGGCCATCTCGGCCAGCTTCCAGGTGCAGTCGATCCCGGCCGTCTTCGCCATCCGGGACGGCAAGGTCGTCGACGCCTTCATCGGCGCCCAGCCCGAGGCGGCGGTGGCCGAATTCGTGGCCCGGCTGACGCCCACCCCGTCCGAGGCCGACCTCCTGGTCGACGAGGGGGTGCGGGCCGGATCGGAGGAGCCGTTGCGCAGGGCGCTCGAGCTCCAGCCCGATCATCCGGGGGCCATCGAGGCGCTGGCCGCCATGTTGATCGCCGGAGGGGGACAGGAGGAGGCCATCGCCCTGCTTGGCCGCATCCCCGAGACGCCGGAGACGAGACGGCTCCTCGCCGAGGCCAGGCTCGCCACCCAACAGGTCGACGTCGACCGGGTGAACGTCGACGACCTCCTGAGCGGCCTCCTCGACCGGGTCCGTGACGACCCCGACGCCCGCCAGGAGTTCCTCGACCTGTTGGAGACCCTCGGGCCCGACGACCCGCGGGCCACCGGGTACCGCAAGGAACTGGCCTCCCGCCTGTTCTGAACCCCCGGCCGTAACCGGCGGATAGCGTCACCGTGGTGCACGCGACCGTCCTGACCCTCGGCGACCGGACCTTCGACATCGGCGACCGGGCCCTGGTGATGGGCATTCTCAACCGCACCCCCGACTCCTTCTACGACCAGGGAGCCACCTACGCCCTCGACGAGCTCCTCCGGCGGGCCGAGCGGCTGGTGGAGGACGGTGCCGATCTGCTCGACGTGGGCGGGGTGAAGGCCGGGCCCGGTCCGGCGGTCGGTGAGGACGAGGAGCTCGACCGGGTGGTTCCGGCCGTCGCCGCCCTCCGGGCCCGCTTCGACATCCCGCTCTCGGCCGACACCTGGCGGGCCACGGTGGCGGCCGAGGCCTATGCCGCCGGCGCCGTGGTCGGCAACGACATCAGCGGCTTCGCCGATCCGGGGTACCTCCCCGCCGCCGCCGCCGCCGGGGCCACGGTGGTGGCCACCCACATCCGGCTCGGGCCCCGCATCCCCGATCCCGATCCCGTCTACGACGACGTGGTCGAGTCGGTCTCCTCGTTCCTGGTCGAGCGCGGGGCGTGGGCGCAGGCCGCCGGGATCACTCCGGACCGGGTCATCGTCGACGCCGGCCTCGACCTGGGCAAGACGGCCGAGCAGTCGCTGACCCTCCTGCGGGCCTCGGACCGGCTCGCCGGGCTCGGCTATCCGCTGTTGCTGTCGGCCTCGAACAAGACGTTCCTCGGGAAGGTGCTCGACCTCGGGATCGACGAGCGGTCGGCGGCCTCCATGGCGGCCACCGCCCTCGGCGCCGCCCTCGGGTGCCGGATCATGCGGGTGCACGACGTGGCCGCCCACCGCCAGGTGTGCTCGGTCATGGCCGCGGTCAACGCCGCCCGGCAGGTCCCCGTCGCCCCGGCGGTGCCGTCGTGAGGAGCGGCCGGTGAGCGCGGCCCGCCTGGCCGAGGCCGTCGCGTCGGCGCCCCCGGCGGCGGCGGCACGTCCGGTCTACCTGGTCAAGGGGGACGACCCGTCCCTCACCGCTCAGGCCGCCCATACCCTCTGCGATCAGCTGGTGGACGGTGGGGATCCGTCGCTGATGGTCGAGGAGTTCGGAGGACCCGGGGCGGACCAGTTCGACGTGGGGGCGGTCATCGACGCCTGCACGACCCCTCCCTTCCTGGTCGAACGCCGGATCGTGGTGGTGCGCGAAGCCGGACAGCTCAACGCCTCCGATGCCAAGCGCCTGGCCGCCTACCTCGAGGACCCGTTGCCGACCACGGCCCTGATCCTGGTGGGCGGGGGCGGGACCGTCCCCCAGTCCCTGACCAAGGTGGTCGGCACGGTCGGGGCCGTGGTCGACTCGACCGTCGGACGGGGCACCAAGGCCCGGTCCCAGTGGCTGGCCGACCACCTGTCGGGGGCGCCGGTCCGGCTCGACGGTCCGGCGGTGGCCCGCCTGTCCGAGCATCTGGGCGGCGACGTGGGCCGCCTCGAGGGCCTGCTCGAGACCCTGGCCTCCGCCTACGGGGCCGGGGCCACGGTCGCCGTGGCCGACCTCGAGCCCTTCCTGGGCGAGGCCGGATCGCTCGCCCCCTGGGACCTCACCGACGCCATCGACAGCGGCGACACGGCCCAGGCCCTGCACGTGCTCCGCCGCATGCTGGGGGCGGGTGACTCCCACCCGCTGGTGGTGATGGCCAATCTCCACCGCCACTACCGCCAGATCCTCCGGCTGGACGGTGCCGGTGGCATCTCGGCCGAGGAGGCGGCCCAGATCCTCGGCCTGCGCAGCGCCTACCCGGCCAAGAAGGCCCTGGCCCAGACTCGGCGCCTCGGGACGGCCCGGATCGGGCGGGCCATCCAGCTCCTGGCCGCCGCGGACGTGGAGCTCCGGGGCACCACCCTCCTGCCCGGCGAGGTCGTGCTCGAGGTGCTGGTGGCCCGGTTGAGCCGACTGGTCACCCGGACCCGGTAGGCCGAATGGCTCGGGAGTAGAACAGCTAGGCGCTGACCGAGTCCCTCGACTGCTCACCGGCGTCGGCCACGTTCTCGGTCCACTGGAGCCCGTCCCAGTAGCGGAACTGGTGCCGGCCGGTGGGATCCGCCTTCCACCCGGCGGGGACCGTCGCCCGGGTCTCCTCGGGCACGGCCAGGCTGGTCCGCTGCTTGGGACGGTAGGTACGGGCCAGCCCGACCGGCGACCGGAGTGTCCGGGTGGCCACGCTCCCGGTGCTGAAGAAAGTGCCGCTGACCTCGACGGGCTCGGGGCGGTCCGGCTCGGGACCGTCGTCCGACGCCGTCAGCGCCCGCGGGGCCTCCACCAACAGGATCTGGCCGTTGCTGACCGTGGTGGCGCCGAAGCTGCCGAACCCGATGGGAGGGGCGACCGTCCCGGCCGGCCAACCGTCCTCGCGCTGCTCCTCCCGGTGCTTGTGGTCGGCATCCTCGCCGAAGCGTTCGAAGGGAAGGCTGGCCGCCCGCCCGGCGGCGGCGATCGGGGCCACCTTGGGCCGGGCGGAGTAGAGGTACATGCCCAACCCGACCAGCGGCAGGAGCAGGACGAGGACGAGGTACGCGGCCTTGCTCTCCTCGGCCCGTTTCCAGGCCCACCCCGGTTTCCGGATCAGATCGACGGCCCCCACGATCATCGAGACCCCGATCACGAGTCCGACCAATTCGAGGGAGAAGATACTTGGACCTGCCATCTGTCCGGTCATGCCACAGCCTCCTGTTGTCACTGCTTCCTCTGTCATTACTGGTACTGCCGGGTGACGGCCCGCCGGTCTCCGGCCCTCGGAGTGGGGTAGTCGGCGTGTGCGTCTGCGTCCGGTCCGGACGCTCGAAGGTTCAATGACTGAGTGCGCAATGAGTATGGATGGTGCTGCTGTTTACTGTGGCGCTTTATTAATCAC
>CAWIOU010000018.1:0-143071 GCA_963837805.1 uncultured Acidimicrobiaceae bacterium | reverse complement strand
ACGACGACCGAGCGGGCCCAAGCGGTGATGAAGGTGTTTTTCGCGGCGTCGGCAGCCGGTGAACGCATCGAAGGCGAAACTGGCGAATCTCCTGGACGGAATCGACGAGGTGCTCGAGGACGACGCCGAGGAATTCGTGCGCAACTACGTGCAGAAGGGCGGCGAGTAGCCCCGGTGACGCTGCCGCTGTTTTCGACAACCGACGACCCCGGCCCGGACTTCGCCGGTCTGATGCGCCGGCTGCAGGTCCCCATGCGCTCGACGATGGCGGCCGGGCACGCCGGGGCCACGCCCGGGTCGGGCGCGGTGGGCAGCGAGTTCCGGCACGGCACCACGGTCGTGGCCCTTCGGTTCGCCGACGGCATTGTGATGGCCGGCGACCGGCGGGCCACCGAGGGCCATGTCATCGCCCACCGGGCCATGGAGAAGGTCTTTCCCGCCGCCGTTACTCGGCGGTGGCCATCGCCGGCGCCGCCGGGCCGGCGGTCAAGATGGTCCGGCTCTTCCAGACCCAGCTCGAGCACTACGAGAAGGTCGAAGGTGTGGTGCTGAGCCTCGAGGGGAAGGCCAACCAGCTGGGGCAGATCGTACAGGGAGCACCTTCCCCATGGCCATGCAGGGGCTGGCGGTGGTCCCGCTGTTCGCCGGGTACGACCTGGCCCGCGGCACCGGCCGCATCTTCACCTATGACGTCACCGGGGGCCACTACGAGGAGATCGAGCACAACGCGACCGGGTCCGGTGTCCGCGTGCGCGGACGACCATCAAGCTCGCTACCGGACGGGGAGGCCCGCGACCATGCTGTGGAGCTGGCCATCGAGTCTCTACGAGGCGGCCGACGAGGAGTTCGCCACCGGTGGTCCCGACCTGATCAGGGGGATCTGTTCGCTGGTGGCCACCGTCACCGCCGAGGTTTCGCCCCGTGCCCGAGGACGAGGTGGCCGAGCGGTTCGCCGCCCTTATCGAGCGGCGCAGGACGGAGGGCCGGCAGCCATGACCATGCCCTACTACGTCGCCCCCGAACAGGTGATGAAGGACCGGGCGGAGTACGCCCAGAAGGGCATCGCCCGGGGGCGGTCGCTCATCGCCACCGTCTACGACATGGGGATCGCCATCGTGGCCGAGAATCCCTCCCGGTCCCTCCACAAGATCAGCGAGATCTATGACCGGATCGCCTTCGGCGGCGTGGGCAAGTACAACGAGTACGACCAGTTGCGGGTCTCGGGTATCCGCCACGCCGACACCAAGGGCTATGCCTACAGCCGCGAGGATGTGGACGCCCGTTCGCTGGCCAACCTCTACGCCCAGTATCTCGGCCAGGTGTTCACCCATGAGATGAAGCCGCTCGAGGTGGAGATCCTGGTGGCCGAGCTGGGCGCCGGGCTGCGACCGCACCAGCTGTACCACATCGCCTACGAGGGACCATCACCGACGAGGACCGCTACGCCGTGCTGGGTGGGGAGACCGAGGCCATCGCCCAGCGGCTCGAGGAGCAGTGGGCGCGGACTGGGCCCTCCCCGAGGCGCTGCGGGCGGCGGTGAACTCGCTCTCGGGTCCCGACCAGACCCTCGGAGGTTCGGATCTCGAGGTGGCCGTTCTGGCCCAGGGCAACGGGAGAAGGGCCTTCCGCAGGCTGATGGACGTCGAACTGGAGAACCTGCTGGGCTGAGCGAACCAGGTCGCCGGCCACGGCCGCCAACTGCGGGTACGTGGATGTGGGCTGTCTCCACGGTACCGTGAGGGTGATGGACAAGCGTATCTACGGCTTGGAGAACGAATACGGGGTGACCTGCACCCTCGCGGGCAGAGACGCTTGAGTCCTGACGAGGTGGCCCGCTACCTCTTCCGGCGGGTGGTCAGCTGGGGCCGCTCCTCCAATGTCTTCCTCGAGAACGGTGCCCGGCTCTATCTCGACGTCGGCAGCCACCCCGAGTACGCCACCCCGGAGTGCGACGCCATCGCCGAGCTCGTCGTGCACGACAAGGCGGGGAGTGGATCCTCTCGTCGCTGGTGGAGGGGGCCGAGGCCCGCCTGCGGGAGGAGGGCATCCGCGGGGACATCTACCTGTTCAAGAACAACACCGACTCGGCCGGCAACTCCTACGGCTGCCACGAGAACTATCTGACCAGCCGGCGGGACGACTTCGCCCACTACACCGAGGTGCTGATCCCGTTCCTGGTGAGCCGGCAGGCCTATGCCGGTGCCGGGAAGGTCCTGCAGACGGCCCGGGGGGCCGTCTTCTGCCTGAGTCAGCGGGCCGAGCACATCTGGGAGGAGTGTCCTCGGCCACCACCCGGAGCCGGCCCATCATCAACACCCGGGACGAGCCGCACGCCGACGCCGAGAAGTACCGGCGGCTCCACGTCATCGTGGGCGACTCCAACATGAGCGAGTACGCCACCTTCCTCAAGGTCGGCGCCACCAGCATCGTGCTGCGGATGCTCGAGGATCCTTCGACGGTGATGCGGGACCTGACCCTGGAGAACCCGATCCGGGCCATCCGGGAGATCAGCCACGACATCACCTGCCGGCGACCGGTCCGCCTGGCCAACGGACGGGAGATGAGCGCGCTGGACATCCAGGGCGAGTACCTCCAGCGGGCCATCCGCTACCGCGATCGGCAGGGCCTGTCGCCCCAGGAGGATCAGGCCCTCGACATGTGGGAACACTGCCTGAAAGGGCTCGAGTCGGACCCGTTGTCACTGCACCGGGAGTGCGACTGGGTGGCCAAGTACCGCCTGATCGACCGCTACCGCGAACGGCACGGGCTCTCGCTCACAGCCCGGCGGTGTCGCTGCTCGACCTCCAGTACCACGACGTGGACCGGACCCGGGGCCTCTACTACCGCCTGCAGCGCCACGACCAGCTCGATCGGATCTGCGACGACGCCGACATCGTCACGGCCATGTCCGTCCCGCCCCAGACCACCCGGGCCCGCCTCCGGGGCGAGTTCGTGAAGAAGGCCAAGGAGCGTCGTCGGGACTTCACGGTGGACTGGGTGCACCTGAAACTCAACGATCAGGCCCAGCGCACCGTGCTCCTCAAGGATCCCTTCAAGTCGAAGGACGAGCGGGTCGAGAAGCTCATTGCCGGCCTGTGACCAGCCTCGGGCAGAGGCCGGAGCCCGACCTCGACGCCTCCGTCGACCCGGCGTGAACTAGCGTCCTCTGGTTGTGAGTCAACCCACCGGCGATCTGACCTCTGCGACTGGATCTGGCCTGCTCCTCGACGAGGGCGGCGACCAGGTCACGCCGGAACCGCTGGGTCGCCGCGGCTACCGGACGGTGATCGAGTGGGCGATCATCCTGATCGCCGTGCTCCTGTGCACCCTGGTGCTCCGGACCTACGTGGTCCAGTCGTTCTCGATCCCGTCGCTCTCGATGTACCCGACGCTCCAGATCGGCGACCGGATCATCGTCAACAAGTTGAGCTACGACGTCCACAGCATCCACCGCGGGGACATCGTGGTGTTCGCCCGGCCCCCCCTCGAGGACCAGGAATACGCCGATCTGGTCAAGCGGGTGATCGGCCTGCCCGGGGAGACCATCTCGTCCCGGGGCGGCCACGTCTACATCAACGGGAAGCGGTTGGACGAGCCCTGGCTCCCGCCCGGGCCCGACAGCTACACCGGCGCCCTCCCCGGAGACGCCCATCCCCAGTTCGACCTGCCCGGCCCGGTCAAGATCCCGGCCGGCGAGTACTACGTGATGGGCGACAACCGGACCGATTCCGAGGACAGCAGGTATTTCGGGCCGATCCCGAAGTCGCTGATCGTCGGGCGGGCGGTCGCCGTGGTCTGGCCGCTGAGCCACATCAAGGGCCTCTAGGGAGGCGGTCGGGCGGGGCCCGTGGAGTAGCCTCGCGACCTGGTGCAATCCGACATCTCGCGTCCAACCCTGCCGCCCGCCCTCTCGGTGGCCACGGCACTGCGGGCCCCGATCCCCGTGCCCAGTCTGGATGTGGGCGACCTCGAGGGTGGCGCGTCCATCGTTGCGCCCCGGTCGCGGCGGTGGTGGATCGAATGGCTGGTGGTCATCGCCGTGGCGCTGCTGCTGGCCGTGGGTGTGCGCACCTGGGTGGCCCAGATGTTCTTCATCCCGTCGGGATCGATGCTCCCGACCCTGCAGGTCGGCGACCGCATCGTGGTCGACAAGCTCAGCTACGACCTCCACGGCGTCGACCGGGGCGACATCGTGGTCTTCCGCCGCCCGCCCCTGGAACGGGCCGACTACTCCGACCTGGTGAAGCGGGTCATCGGGCTTCCCGGGGACATCATCTCGTCGGTCCACGGGCGGGTCGACATCAACGGGAAGCGACTGGCCGAACCCTGGCTGCCCCGACCGCTCCCGACCACCTCGCCCAGCCCCGTTCCCTATGCCTTCAGTCTCGCCCATCCCTACACGGTCCCAGCCGGGGAGTACTTCGTGATGGGCGACAACCGCACCAACTCGGAGGACAGCCGTTACTTCGGCCCCATCTCCGGCAATCTGATCGTCGGCAAGATGGCGTTCGTGGTGTGGCCCCTCAGCGATCTCAGCTGGATCGTGCTCCTGTCGGCGGTGGCGGTGGTCCTGGTGGTGCTCATGGTGGCGGTGGCCCTGGGTCCGAGGCGATCACCCCGCCGCCCTTCCTCGCCGGTCCGCGGACCTCCGGTCTCGCCGCCCGGGTGAGCGACCCGGGACCGGCCGGGTGGCCGAGGCGCAAATCGGTGCCGGACGCCGGTACACTCGATGCCATGCCCTTTCTCAGCCCGGCGAAAGTGCTGGTCATCCTGGTGGTGGCCCTCGTCGTCCTCGGTCCCGACAAACTCCCGAAGGTGGCCAAGCAGATCGGTGGGCTGTGGGGCGACTTCCGCAAGTTCCGCGAGCGGCTGGAGGGCGAGGTGCGGGGCACCTTCCCCGACCTCCCCTCGACCGACACCATCACCCACGCCGTCCGGTCCCCGTTGTCGTTCCTCGACACCCTGGCCGACTCCCACAGTGCCAACTCGGCTGACACCAACGGTGCCGACAACGGCACGACATCCGGGACGGTCAACGGCTCCGAAGTTCCTGACGTGCACGGAGATGCCGTGCAACCGTCGGCCGGTCCCAATCGACCGGCGGGGACCGTGCATGCCTCCGAAGAGCCGCCGGGCGTCCCTGGGGTGCTGATCTCAGATCCCGGCGGAATCGTCCACCAGGTCCGGTCGTCAGGCAGGGCCGTTCCCGACGACCCCGGGATGAACTGACCCGGTCGGCCCTTCGGGCGTCCCACGGATCAGTTCGAACGCGAGAACCATGGCCATCTCACTGAAGCGACGGAGCGAGGCCCGCCCCCAGCCCGACTCCATGACGCTGGTCGAGCACCTGACCGAACTGCGGTCGCGGGTACTGGTGTGCGTGGTCGCCTTCCTCATCACCGGTACGGCGGCCTTCCTGCTCTACCCGTGGATCCTCTCGTTCCTCAGCCATCCCTACTGCCAGATCTCACCCCGCCGCTGCGGCTTCTACATCACCGGACCGCTGGACGGGCTCGCCCTGCGGGTGAAGATCGCCGCCTACGGGGGGATGGCCCTGGCCGCACCGGTGCTGTTGTGGGAGTTCTGGCGGTTCGTGACCCCGGGGCTGAACCGGAACGAGAAGCGCTACGCCATCCCCTTCATCGTGGCCTCGATCCTCCTGTTCGCGCTGGGCTGTGTGGTGGCCTACATCACCTTCCCCCACGCACTGGCGTGGCTCAAGAACATCGGGGGTCCGTCGCTGACCGAGATCCTCGACCCGACCAAGTACCTCAGCCTGATCGTGCTCCTGATGACCGTGTTCGGTCTCACCTTCGAGTTCCCGGTCCTCCTGGTATCCCTCGAGATCGCCGGCGTGCTCACCCCGAAGAAGCTCTCGTCCTGGCGGCGCTGGGCCATCGTGGGGATCGTCGTGGTGGCCGGGGTGGTCACCCCCAGCTCCGACCCCTTCTCGATGATGGCCCTGGCCATTCCCATGTACCTCTTCTACGAGATGTCGATCGTCATCGGGAAGCTCCTCGGGCGATGACCCCCGGAGGCATCCGGGGGACCGCCCAGGATGCCGGTGACCAGGTGGGGGAGGGGTTCCGGGAACACTTCGAGGCGGACCTGTCCTTTCCTCTCGACGGGTTCCAGCGACGGTCGATGGACGCCATCGACCGGGGGGAGTCGGTGCTGGTGTCCGCCCCCACCGGATCGGGCAAGACCCTGATCGCCGAGTACGCCGCCGCCCGGGCGGTGAGGGCGGGGGGCAAGGCCTTCTACACGACGCCGATCAAGGCCCTGTCCAACCAGAAATTCGCCGAACTGTCCCTGCGCTACGGCGAGGACCGGGTGGGGCTGCTGACCGGGGATGTGTCCCATCAGGCCGGGGCGCCGATGGTGGTGATGACCACCGAGGTCCTCCGCAACATGATCTTCGCCCGTTCCCCGCTCCTCGACGATCTGGCCGTGGTCATCCTCGACGAGGTCCACTACCTCCAGGATCCCTACCGGGGTTCGGTCTGGGAGGAGGTGCTGGTCCTGGCCCCGCCCGAGGTGCGTTTCGTGAGTCTCTCGGCCACGGTCAGCAATGCCACCGACTTCGGGGCCTGGCTCACCTCGGTGCGCGGCACCACCAGGGTGATCGTGGAGACCCACCGGCCGGTGACCCTCCATCATCACTACGCCATCGCCCAGCGGGGCAGCGATCGGCTGACCGTGCTGCCGCTGCTCCGGGGCGGGAAGGCCAACCCCGACGGTGCCGTCCTCGACGAGCGCCGCCGCCGGAACCCGGGCCACCGCCACCGGGTACCCCGGCGCACCCAGGTGGTCGAGTACCTCGCCGCCGAGGACATGCTGCCCGCCATCACCTTCATCTTCTCGAGGGCCGCCTGCGACGACGCCACCCGGCAGTGCCTGCAGGACGGCATCCGGCTGACCACGCCCGAGGAACGGCAGCGGATCCGCCGGCTGACCGAGGAGGCGGTGGACCGGCTCGACGACGACGACCTGGCCACCCTGGGCTACGGACCGTGGTCGGCGGCCCTGGAGGCGGGGATCGCCCCCCATCACGCCGGGCTGGTGCCCGCCTTCCGCCAGGCGGTGGAGCAGTGCTTCTCCGAGGGCCTGCTGAAGGTGGTCTTCGCCACCGAGACCCTGGCCCTCGGTATCAACATGCCGGCCCGGACGGTGGTGGTGGAGCGGTTCGCCAAATTCCGGGGGGCGGACACCTCGGCCCTGACATCGGGCGAATACCGGCAGTTGACCGGGCGGGCCGGCCGTCGGGGGATCGATACCGTGGGCCATGCCTTCGTGCTCTGGTCGCCGGCCACGCCGTTCAGCCTGGTGGCCCGGACCGCGGTGGCGCCGCCCCCCGATCTCGTCTCGTCGTTCCATCCCACCTACAACCTGGCCGTGAACCTGGTCCGCCGGTGGACCCGGGACGAGGCCCACCGGTTGCTGGCCGCCTCCTACGGTCAGTGGCAGGCCCCGGAGGGCTCGGTGTCCCTCTCGGCCCAGCTCGACCGGCGGCTGGCCGTCCTCGAGGATCGGGATTTCATCGAGGGTTGGCGGATGACCGAGGCCGGGCACGCCCTCGGATCGATCTACCACGAGTCGGACCTGCTGGTGACCGAGGCCCTCCGTCACGGGCTGCTCGACGGGCTCGACCCGGCGCTGCTGGCCGGGGTGGTCTCCGCCTTCACCTTCGAGGCCCGCCGGGCCGGCGACGACAACCCCGCACCGCGCCAGTCGCGGGTGGTCGACCGGCTGGCCCGGCTGGACGGCCTGGCCGCCGGGCTCCGGGCCGACGAACGGCGGGTCGGCCTGCGGAGGACCCGGCGCCCCGACCCCGGTCTGGCCCGGGCGGTGATCGCCTGGGCCAAGGGGGCGACCCTCGATTCGGTCCTCCGGGAGACCGACATCGCGCCCGGGGACTTCGTCCGCAACGTCCGCCAGGTGATCGACCTGGTGCGCCAGCTGGCCCAGGTGGCCCCCGAGCCGGGGACCCGGGAGGCCGCCCAGCTGGCCGTGGCCCTCCTGCGGCGGGGGGTGGTGGGCGCCGACGACCCGGCGTCACTGGGGTCCGCGCCTGACCCGCCGGTGCCGTCGTAGTGTGATCCGGGCATGTTCCCCTACGCCGTGGAGACCTTCAGCGCTGACGAGGCAGACATTCTCCGCCGGTATGTCACCAATCTCGACCAGCCGGTCTTCGCCCTGGTCAACCTGCCCGAAGTGGTCAAAGGAGCGTTGTTCGCCCGCTACTCGCGGTCCTCGAAGAGCCTGCGGCGGCTGTTCCTCGACGAGTTCGTGGGCGAGCTGGACATCAGCGGGGACGCCACCGTCGACGCCACCGTCGGGGTCACCCGGGCCGAGGAGCTCTACGAGAAGGTCTTCTTCGAGTACGGCGACGACTCCGTGGCCCAGCTGGGCGGGGTCCATCTGGCCTGCGAGCAGGCGTCCAACGTCCTGACCAAGGTGCTGGAGTGGGGCCGGCTGATGGCCTACCTCGAGCAGTCGACCCGGTACATCGCCTACAACCAGCGCCTGACCACCGGCCACTACCGCTACTACCGCGATCCCGGTCTCCTCGACTCGCCGCTCGGGGCCCGGTACGTGGGCGACATGGACAGGATGTTCGACACCTACGGCGAGTTGCTCGAGGCGGCCAAGGCGTGGCTCGGGATCCGCCATCCCCGCCAGGCCGGCGACTCCGACTTCGTCCACCGCCAGGCGGTCCGGGCCAAGGCCCTCGATGCCCTCCGGGGCCTCCTGCCGGCCGCCTCGCTGTCCAACGTGGGCATCTACGGGACCGGCCAGTCCTACGAGATGCTGCTCCTCCGGATGCGCTCGCATCCGCTCCCCGAGGCCCGTCAGTATGCCGACCTGATGCTCGAGGAGCTGCGCAAGGTCATCCCGTCGTTCCTGCAGCGGGTCGACCGCCCCGACCGGGGGGGCGCGTGGTCCGAGTACCTCGACACCACCCGGCGGGAGACGGGCGAAATGGTCGAACGCCTCTTCCCCGATCTGGTGGCGGCGGACGAGACCCCGCCCACCGGGCCATCCGGTCGCCCGTCGGTGACCTTGCTCGATTTCGATCCCGACGGCGAGTCGAAGGTCATCACGGCCATCTGCGCCCCACTCACCGACCGTCCGGAGGAGGAGGTGCGGCGTCGTGTCGACCTCCTCGGCGCCGAGGAGCGGCGGTCGCTGCTGCGGGCCTACGTGGGCGAACGCAGCAACCGGAGACACCGCCCGGGTCGGGCCTTCGAGCGGACCGGCTACCGCTTCGACGTGGTCACCGACTACGGCGCCTTCCGCGACCTGCAGCGCCACCGGATGCTGACCATCGAATGGCAGTCCCTCGGCGTCGGCTTGGGGTACGACGTCCCCGACGTGGTCGCCGAAGCCGGCTTGGAGGACCGGTACGTGGCGTCGCTGGAGCGGTCCCGCGAGCTCGCCGAGGTGCTGACGCCGTCGTTCCCGGCACAGGCGGCCTACGCCGTCGCCCTGGCCTACCGCATCCGCTACACCATGCAGATGAACGCCCGCGAGGCGATGCATCTCATCGAGCTCCGCTCCGGGCCACAAGGTCATCCGAGTTACCGCTGGGTGGCTCACGAGATGCACCGGCTGATCGCCGACCAGGCCGGCCACCGCCTGTTGGCCGAGGCCATGGCGCACGTCGATTTCGGATCCGAGGACCTCGAGCGACTGCACGCGGAGCGCCGCGCCGAGGGAAAGAGAAATTCGATGTCGGCGGTCGGAAATCCTGCAAACCCCTGACCTGGGAGGTTGCCCAAACTCCCAGGTGATGCCCGGTGAATTTCATTTGACGACCAGCGGTGTCGGTGGCCTATCGTTCGCCCAGTCCCAGTCGCCCCTCAAGATGTTCCCGACGATATCGATCGGAGGGTGCAACTCGAGGGGGGGATGCTGTGAGAGGCGGAGGGAGGCCCAGGGGATCGAGTAGAAAACATTTTCCCGCAACCGGCGGCGCCAGTCGGAGGTCGCGGGGAAATGGTGCCAAAGACCCCTGGGTCCTGCCGCCTGAAGCAACCGGGCCGCACCGATCCGCCGACACAGCCGATGCGGAAGGCCCATCCCGAACGGACCGACGATCGGAGCGGCCTGGCCAAACCGGGCCGTCGGCCGGGGCAGGCGCCGCTGGTGAACGGTGACGGCACGGGACCGTCTATGCTCCCGCCCAACTCACCACTGAAGGACCGAGATGTCACCAGAACTCGACGAAGTCGAAGGACCCGACGATCTCATCGAGGGAGAGCTCGATGAGCTGGTCGACGACGACCTGATTGCCGAAGACGGCCTGGCCCTTCCCGACGAGGACGACGACGCCGATGTCGTCGTGGTCGAAGAGGAGGAGGACGAGGCCGTCGCCGTCCCCGAGGTGGGGGCCAAGGTCGCCACCAAGGCCGGGGACGAGTCGGACGAGGATGACGAGGAGGAGCCCGACGACGAAGACGTCGAGGCCAGCCTGGACACCATCCTGAAGGAGCGACTGGTCGTCGAGGAGGTCGAGGACGACGAGGACACACCCGAGCCCGAGGACCGCACGGGTGACGGCGTGGAGCGGGTGCTGCCCAAGCAACCGGGCGAGTTCGTGTGCCGATCGTGCTTCTTGGTCAAGCATCCGAACCAGCTGGCGGACCGGAAGAAGATGCTCTGCCGCGACTGCGTGTGACAGGAGCCGACCATGGCCGATTCGCGTGATGCACGATCCGACGCCCCGCCACTGAACGAACGCATCCTCGACGTGCTGGTCTTCATCCCGACGGGCATCGCCGTGTCGGTGGTCGAGGAGCTCCCGAAGCTGGCGGCACGCGGCCGCGACCGGCTGGGTGTCCGGGTGTCGTCCGCCCGCGCCGTCGGCCAGTTCGCGGTGAGGGCGGGGACCGACGAGTTCCGCCGGCGGTCGGGGGGCCTGTTCCACAAGCCGACTGCTCCGGGAGCCCCTCGCTCCCGGCCGGCCGGCACCGCCCAGGCGGGTGGGGCCGGCGGGACCCGGGTCACCACCCCGCGGCAACCTCTGGCCCCGCAGCCACCCCGGGCCGGCAACGGGCACGTCCCCGAGGTGTCGACGCTGTCCATCCCCGGCTTCGACACCCTCTCGGCGTCCCAGGTGGTCCAGCGCCTCGACGGACTCAACCGGGTCGAGCTGGTGTCGGTGCGCGCCTACGAGGCATCCACCCGGGGACGGCGGACGATCCTCAACCGGGTCGACCAACTCCTCGATGAGCGGTCCTAGGGCCGCCACCGGCGCCCGGCGGGCGCCGGTTGGATGATGGAGGGCGTGCGGCCGGCGACCGGAGCCGATGGGCCCCGTCTGCTGGAGATGGGCAAGGAGCTGCTGGAGGCGGTGACCGCCCACCGGGGCGGCTCGCTCCTGGTCGGCGCCGACGGCCGCCCTCCCTCCGTCGATGGGAGCCGCGGGCGGCTGGAGGAACTCCTGGCTGACCGAAGCGCCCTGGTGTCGGTGGGCACCATCGACGACGTGATCACCGGATTCGGGGTCTGTCATGTCGAGCAGGCCGGCGACCTCGGGCCGCGGGGAGTGCTCGACGCCTGCTACGTCGAACCCGGAGCAAGGGGAGTGGGGCTCGGGCGGCTGTTGCTGGACACCGCGCTGTCCTGGCTGGAGGCCCGGGGTTGCCGGGGAGTGGACGGCACCGCCCTGCCCGGTGACCGGGAGGCGAAGAACTTCTACGAATCGGCGGGGTTCAAGGCCCGCCTGCTGACCATGTACCGGGAGGTCGACTGATCAGGATGCCCGACGGCCGGGCGACGACCGGGCCGGGACCGGCCGACGGGGACCGGGCGGCGGCGGGATGGGGATCCCCATCAGTCGGGCCAATTTGGGGACGTAGCCGGATGCCTTTCGGGCGGCGGCCAACAATTCCTCGTCGGCCCCGGCGGGCAGACCGGCCGGCTTGACCGTCCGGCGGACCGGCGAGTCGACCACCACCTCGAGGAGAGCCAGCCATTCCGCCGGTGGTGTCTCGGTCGACATGGCCCGCCCGGCGGCCTCGGCCAACCGGACGGCCAGCTCGGAAGTGAGCCGGGCCGCCGGCTCCGGGGGTCGGATGGAGGCCCGAACGGCATCGATCACCCGTCCGTCGTCGAGCGCGCCGGAGATCCGCTCGATCCAGCGTTCGCGCAGGGCGGTGACCCGCTCGGTCAAGGAAGTGCGCAGGGCTGCGGCCATCTCGCCGCCCTCCTCGTCGAGCGTCACCGTCGACGACGAGGCCACGATCGACCGGAGCTCGCGGAGGGGAACGTCCTTGCCCGCGGCGCGGGCCACCGAGGCCCGGTCCTTCCACGTGGCCAGGTTGAGCACCGGGAGAAGCTGCTCGGCCATGGCCAGCAGGGGGCCGGGGGTGACCTCGGGTCTGCTCTCGGCCCGGGCCCGGGTGTTCTGCTCCTCGATGGCCTGGCGGACCGACGGGATGCCGCCCCGAAGGAGTTGTTCGGCCACCGGGAGCTGTTCCGGCTTGAGGGTGGCCAGGGCCGCGTTGCGGTAGGTGGTCGACGTGGCCAACCGACGCGGATTGTCGCGCCCACCCGACTCACGGCCACCGGGCCGGGCCGGGCCCGACCGCCGTCGGGAACCGCCATCGGCGCCGGGCTCACCGGGCCCACCGGCATCGCTGCGCTCGCGCCGAGCACCATCGCCGCGTCCGCGCTTGTCGCCATCGCCGCGACCGTTGCGATCCGAGCTCGCACTGCGGGGTCGGCGGGTACCTTCCCGCGGCCCGTCCGATCCTTCGTCCCGGCGGCGCTTGGACTTGGAGGCGAGGACGACGTTGACGTCCGGCCCGCGCTGCGGGGTGCCGAGGATCTCGATCCGCTCGACCGGCCGGGGCTCGCTCTTGCCTTTCGGAGCCAACAGCGCGGTCACCGTGGTTCCGTCCAAGGTGGTCTCCACCTCGGCCCGGAGCACCGATCCGACGGCCGAACCCTCCGGAACCAGTGCTCCGTCGACCGTACCCCGTGGCTGCTTGGCGCCGGCGGCGCGCCACGTCCAGGTGGAATCGCCGGTCTGGCTGGTGAGTTCGACTTCGATGCGATGGGCCATACCGGGCGACAGGCTACTGCCGTCACCGCCCGGCACGCGAAAAAGATCCGAGCGGGGTGGCTAAGAAGGGGCTAAGAACCCCCTGAAATGCTCGTTTCACGCTCATCCACCATCGTACGATGACCGATATCTCCGGACGGTGGTCCGACCACGACAGAGGCGCCAACCGGCGGAATGCCGCCGTTCGAGGAGTCAGGTGATGGAACGTTCCGAAGGCGACGACCCCGGGGCGGGGGACGACGGGGTCGAGGAAGCCCCGGCCCCGGCGGGCCCGGCTGGGTCCACCGCCTTCCTCCCACCGCACTGGCAGGAACAACCGGCCGGCGGCGGCGCCGAGGCTCGTCGTCCCGAGCATGATCCGAGCCCGTTGGTGCTGAGCGTCCGGCCGACCACGTCGACGGTTCCGGTGTGGGGCCCGATCACCCCGGTGGGGCCGGTCGTCCCGGCAGTTGGGGACGGCTCCGATGGAGCCCGGCGGTCACCGGGTCGGACGTGGCTGCCGGTGGCGTTGGCCGCGGCGCTGGTCGGCGCGCTGGTCGGCGGCGGGATCGTGGCCCTGGTCGGAAGGGGCGGGGGATCGACGACGGTGAAGGTCATCTCGGCCGGTCCCGCCCTCCTCAACGGCACCACCAACATCGAGTCGGTACTGGACAGGGTGCTTCCCTCGGTCGTCTCCATCGACGCCAAATCCCCCGAGCCGGCGTCGCAGTCGATCTTCGGCGGCGGGAGTGGCGTCCAGGAGGACCAGGGCACCGGGATGATCATCACCTCCGACGGGGAGGTGGTCACCAACAACCATGTGATCGCCGGCGCCACCGATATCACGGTCACCCTGTACGGCAGTCTCAAGGCGCTGCCGGCCACCCTCATCGACACCGACCCGGTCAATGACGTGGCCCTCCTGCAGATCCAGAACCAGTCCGACCTGCCCACGGTGACCTACGGCGATTCTGACCGCACCCAGGTGGGCGACGCGGTGGTGGCCATCGGCAACGCCCTCGGGCTCTCGGCCGGTACCCCAACGGTGACCCAGGGGATCATCTCGGCCAAGGGCCGGACCGTCCAGGCCAGCGACTCGACGGGCACCAGCACCGAGACCCTCACCAACATGATCCAGACCGACGCCGCTATCAACCCGGGGAACTCGGGCGGCCCGCTGGTCGACAGCTCGGGGATGGTCATCGGGATGAATACCGCGGTGGCCTCCAACACCGAGGGCACGTCGCAGGCCCAGGACATCGGGTTCGCCATCCCGGCCAACAAGATCACCCAGCTCCTGCCCGAACTGCGGAACAAGTCGATCGGCAGCTCCAGCCCGAGCGGCGCCGGGTACCTGGGTGTCGAGATCGAGACGCTCACCAGCCAGGTACGGAACGCCTACAACTTCGTCCCCACCCAGGGTGCGGTCGTCCTCCAGGTGACCAGCGGCTCCCCGGCCGACATCGCCGGTCTGCGGCAGGGCGACGTGATCGTGTCCCTGGACGGAAAGGCGATCACCAGCGCCGATCAGCTGGGGACGGCCATCCAGTCCGACAAGCCGGGTCAGCAGGTCACCATCGGCCTCTACCGGGGCCGGGCCCGGAAGAAGGTCGTGGCCACGCTGGGGTCGTCCTCCTCCGAGCAACAGACGTCCGGAGGGTGAGGAGCCCGACCGGGGCGTGCTCGACCGCGGGTAACGGTTGACGGCTGAGCATCTACGCTCGGTGGACCACCGAAACCAGAGCCGACGGAGAAGGGGAGGCACCAGGACGTGACCACCACCGCGGGTGAGGGTGCCGCCACCGGACTGCGGATCGAGGCGCTGGCCGCGCCCCGCGCCGAACCGGCGCGTGACGGCTCGCCACCCGACGACCAGGCCCTGGCCCGGATACTCGAGACGGCCACCACCGTCCCCGATCACGGCGGGCTCCAACCATGGCGGTTCGCCGTGCTCAACGGACCGGGTCGGGACCGGCTGGGCGACGCCCTGGTGGCCGGTCTCCACCTGGTGCGGGGCCCGGACGTCCCCGAGGCCGCCGTGGCCAAGATGCGGGGGAAGGCCTTCGCCGCCCCGTGCACGGTGGCGGTGATCGCCTCACCTGATCCCTCGTCCAACGTGCCGGTGTGGGAACAGGTCGCCTCGGCGTCGTGCACCGGCTACGCCATCGTGCTCGCTGCCGTGGCCCTCGGTTTCGGCGCGGTGTGGAAGAGCGCGGCGGTGCTGGACACCGAGCCGGTCCGGACCCTGTTCGGGCTGTCCGAGCACGAGCAGACCCTCGGTTGGGTCAACATCGGGAGCCCCGGGGCCCCGGGACGGAAGGCACGCGCCACCGAGCGGGCCGGCCTCAGTGAACTGGTCACGGTCATCGACGGCGACCGGCACCCCTGGACGGTGACCGGATCAGGTCCCGCCCATGACCGGGTGGACCCGGTCGGCGAGGCCGGTCAGTAGCCCCAGCGGGCCATGGGCGGTCCGAATCCGGCCTCGTCCGCACACCGGCCACACAGATCCATCCTCCGTGCCCCGGGCCGCTCCGACGCGGCCACCCGGCGCCACCCGTACCGGCGGGCTTCCTCGAGGCAGGCTGATTCCGACCACCGCGGCGTGGTGCGGGCCCCGCACTTCCCGCAGGTGCGGAAGAAGGCTTCGTCGTCGTACAGATCGTCGAAGGACAGATCGTCGAGGATCGGATCGTCGGGGTCGAATTCCATCGCGGTGCTCCGTCGCGAGGCTACCGCCGGATCGGACCGGTCGCGCCATCACCCCGGGGGTCCGGATACTCGGCAGGTCGGCCCGGGGCGCGAGGACGGCGGGGGAGTGGTGGCGACGGGGGAGTGGTGGCGACGGGGCGATCGCCCTCCCGGGGTCCCCTCATAGGATGACGGAAATCACGGCCGGTCCGTCCTGACCGACGGGACCGACCGGACCACTGTGGACGAGACCCCGATGAGAGGAGCAGGTCATGGCCGAGGCGAACGATTTCAACACGAAGATCATCGAGGAGTTCCGGGCCAACGGGGGCAAGCTCGGTGGCGGATTCGAAGGGGCACCGATGCTCCTGCTGACCACGGTCGGCGCCAAGTCGGGGAAGACGCGGGTGAATCCGATGATGTATCTGGACGAGGGTGGCCGGCGGTATGTCTTCGCCTCCAAAGCCGGGGCGCCGACCAACCCGGACTGGTTCTACAACCTGGTTGCGAATCCGGACGTCACCATCGAGGTCGGCACCGACACCCTCGACGTGGTGGCCACCCCGGTCGAGGACGAGGAGCGGGCCCGTGTCTATGCCGTGCAGGCGAGCCGCTACCCGGGGTTCGCCGAGTACGAGGAGAAGACCGACCGGGCCATCCCGGTCGTCGCCCTCGACCCCCGGTAAGGAGGCCGCCAGCACCGACTGGTGGCATCGGCGCCGCCCGGGCCGCATGCACCCGCGGTCGTACCGGCACCGGTACTGTCGTCACCGTGACGAAATCGGCCGACGGCGATCGGTGCGAGTGGTGCCATCGCCCGGTGGCTCAGAGTCCCGGGCCCGGCCGTCCCCGCCGGTTCTGCTGCCGTTCGCACCGACAGCGCGCCTACGAAGCCCGGGCCCGAGGCGACGCACTGGGTGTCCCGCCGGGGCAGGTGGTGGTGGCCGAGTCGGAGTTGGCCAAGCTCCACGACCGCCTGTACCGGCTCGAGACTGCGATCGAGGATGTCGATGCCGACCTGGCCCGGGCTTCGGGAGCCAAGGCGTACAAGGAGGCCTTCGACCATCTCTGCGACGCGGCGCGTGATCTGGTGGGAATGGTCGTGGAACCGGTCAGGGAGTGAATCCGCCGTTCAGATGGTGCGATGCCGGAACACCGTGGCGCGGGGCCGTGCGCGCTTCCATCGCTTCTCCTGGCGCTTGGTGATGCGACGGAGCTCGCGGAGGATCGGGCTGTCCGCTCCCGGGATCTTGGCGATCTCCGCGGTGCCGGTACCGGTCGGTGGTACCGGACGCCGGCTGCAGGTTGGAAACGTGAGGACCGGATGCGACTGGGTGGCAACGTCCATGCCGGAATGATCGACCCCTCGGCCCGGCTTCTTTAGAGGTCGACAATGGAGGCTGGTGGCATACTCCGGGGATGGAACGAAGTCGGCGACCGATTGTCCTGGCTGTCATCGTGGCCATCGACCTCGTGGTGGCCACGTTCGCCTGGCGGGACCTCAAGCAGCGCTCCGAGGAGAGCCTCCGGGGCAGCAAACGGTTCTGGCATCTGGCCATCATCGCCAACCCGGGGAATTCGCTCTTCTACTGGCTCATCGGCCGGAAGCGGCTGGCTGACTGACGCGCGGCACAGACAGGCACGGAGATGACCGCAGCTCGAGTCTGAGAGAAGCCGTCCGTGCTCCAGAACGAGCCGGACTCAGGTCCACCGGAACCGATCATCCGATAGTTACGTCACCGTGACGGAAATGGCAATGGAGCGGTGCCCGGGGGAATTGCGGTCGGCCGCGGTTCCGGCGGTCGGCACCGCCGTCGGGAGCCCAGGTCTGACCGCCAACTGGGTGCCCGAGGCGATCCAGCGGCGGCACAGTCGCCCGCTGCGCCCTCCATGCCGGAGTCGGGTCGAGCCCTGGACCGTCGTTGTCGCCAGTCGGAACCACCCGGCTGGAGAGTGGATCCCGCGTCGAGGGAGAGGGATCGGAGTCCGGGTACGCAGGGTGACAACGCCGATAATGTATATTATGTCAAGTAAAGCTAAGGTTGAGCCTGAGGTCTGAGACCACCGGCTCACCGGCCATTTCTCCCCCGCGGCCCACCAGCCCGAGCTGATCCGGCGGGGATCATCGACGGGTCCGGCCGGTGACCGGTGAAACGCCGGCGACGGTTGGGTTCCGAGGCGGTTCTAGCGACGTCGGATCGCACAGCCGGCCGGCCTGACATGGCTGGAGAGCAGGCCCATCCTGGCCTCAACTTGCGGACCGACTTCGCCGATTGGTCCGTATGAGGATGTCGCTCTCCCGGCTCCCCCGGCAACTGGCGGTGCTGGTGATGGCCTTTGCCCAGTACGAGGACCGGCCGCTGCTCGGAGGGGTCGAGCTCTTCCGCGGGTTGTCGATGCAGGTTGCCTATCGGTGGGCGAGCGGCCGGATCATGGCCACCGCCGACGACCGGGCCGTTCTGTTGTGGTCGGTGGCCTTCCAGGCGAAAGAGCGGCAATCGCTGATTCTCGAATTGTTCGGAGCCTCGACGGCCACCCTGGTGGGGCTGGTCCTGGTGGCCATCACCAGTGCGATCCTGCTGCTCCCGCTGTGGCTGGTGGTGGTCTTCACCGGCGAGCACGGCGGTCTCCTGGTGAAAATCGGGCTGGCGATCGTGATCGCCCGCTGGTTGGTGACGACCTGGCGCGCCATCCACGCCTACCGGGACGAGTTGGCGCTGACGGCACGGCTCCCCGACCCCAGGGTCCGGCGATGGCGAATCGACTTCCTCGGGGCCGTACCGGCGCGGAGGGGCTCCGGGGGTCAATTGCTCGGCGCGTTCCTGGCCCGGGCCGATGACTCCATGACCGAAGTGGTGCTGCATTGTGAGAAGCGGAATGTCGCCTTCTATCGGAGCTTCGGATTTCGAGAGGCGGACGTGGCCCGACCCGGCGCCCAACGGGTCATGCTCCGAAGACGACCCAGCGCCAAGCGCGGTCGGCGCCTCAGGTTCAAGATGGAGGGCGCCGCAAGGTCGGGCGGTGGTCAACCTGTGGCAAGGTGAGATTCAAGGGAGAAGTTCGGCCAACAGGGCCCGGACCCGACGGTCGATCTCGTCGACGATCGGTCGGACTTCCTCGACCGATCTCCCCGCCGGATCGTCGAGTTCCCAATCGACGTAGCGCTTGCCGGGGTACACGGGGCAGGTATCGCCACAGCCCATGGTCACCACGACATCAGCCGCCCGGACGGAGTCGTCGGCGAGCGCCTTGGGGAATTCTCGGGAGGGATCCAGCCCGCGTTCGGTGAGGATCGAGACGATCGAGGGGTTGAGGCCGGGTCCCGGCTCGGAACCGGCCGATTCGACCACGACCCGACCCTGCGCGTAGTGATCGAGGAGCACACGTGCGGCCAGGCTCCGGCCGGCGTTGTGGACGCACAGGAAGAGCACGACCGGCTTGTGGGTCATGGGTTGTCCGTCGATGTTGAGGACATCGCCAGGTGGTGCGGCACCATGATGTCGGAGGCCTCGGCGGCGGTGATATCGGGATACAGCACCTTGATGATGACAACGGCGACGGCGCCCCCCACGACCTGGGCGACGATGAAGCTGGGCACGGACGCCGGGGCGATGCCGGCGAACGTGTTCGAGAACATCCGTCCGACGGTGATGGCCGGGTTGGCGAAGCTGGTCGAGCTGGTGAAGAAGTAGGCCGCCCCGATATAGGCGCCGACGGCTGCCGGTGCACTCCGGGACCGGCCACTTCGGGCCAACGAGAAGATGACCAGGATCAATCCCACGGTGGCCACGATCTCGGACAAGAAGTGGGCCGGCGACGCCCGGTCATGGGTGGAGAGGCTGACGGCTGCCTTCGAGAACATCAGATTGGCGATCACCGCACCGGCGACACATCCGGCAACCTGCACCGGGATGTAGGCCACGGCAGATCGCCAGCCCACTCCCCCGAACAGTGCATCGACCAACGAGACCACCGGGTTGAAGTGCCCTCCGGAGACGGGACCGAACATCAGGATGATGGTGTAGAGGCCGGCCGCGGTGGCCGCCGCGTTCTCGAACAGTTCGAGACCGGGGTTGCCCGGAGACAGTTGTTGAGCGGCGATCCCGGAGCCGATGACCACGGCAGCCAGGAACGCGCTGCCGAGGAACTCGGCGACGAGACGGCGCCAGAGGGCCGGCTCGGTCATTCCCGTCCCCGCCGACCGCGTGTTCCCGTGTCCCTCAGCAACACGAACCGGGTGTGTCGGCGTCCGAACCGACCGGCAGCGAGGCGGAACAGCCGAGCCCGTCGGCGTCCGAGGCGTCGGCGAGCACCGTGTACACCTCCCACGGCGCGCCGTCGGGGTCCCTCACCCAGGCCTTGTCCTGAACGGCATAGCAACACGTCGTGCCTTCGTGCACGTCGGGCTCCAGGCCGACGTCGGCCAGGCGTCGGGTGGCGGCCCTGACTTCCCCGGGCGTGTCCACTTCGATCCCGAGGTGGTTGAGCGCCCCTGCCGCCCCATGGTTGCCAGCTTCGGAGGACTCGATGAGGACCAGCTTCAAAGGAGGGGCGTCGATGGCGAAGTTGGCGTAACCGGGGCGGCGCTTGGCCGGTTGGGTGGCGAACAGCTTGGAATAGAAGTCGACCGCTTCGTCGATGTCGGCCACGTTGAGGGCGAGCTGGAGCCTGGACACGGGTTGGACCTCCGGGGTGCATTGATGACTGCTGATCAATCGATTATGATCGATGCATTGACAAAGGTCAATGGGACAACGGGAGGCCCGGGTCCGGTGATCAGATCGCGCTCCACGACAGCGGTGCCAACGGCAGACCCGTGCTGCCCGTCGGTACTCACCGCCCCCCTCGACCCATCCGACGCCACGCGGTTGGCCAACGGGTTCACCGCGTTGTCGGACCCGGTGCGACTCGGGATCCTGAGCATGGTGGCCGCCTCATCCTCGGGAGAGGTCTGCGTCTGTGACTTCGTCGGCCCCCTGGGCAAGAGCCAACCGACCATCTCCCATCATCTGAAGGTCTTGAGCGAGGCAGGTCTCATCCAGGGCGACCGTCGGGGGAAGTGGGTCTGGTATTCCCTCAACCGCGATGGGCTGTCCGCCCTTCGGGCGGCCATCGACACCTGAGGCAGGGCATCCATCCACCGATTCATGGTCGCCCTTTTGATCCCGACGTCAATTGCCTGCGCCTACTCCCTAATATCTGCATATGGCGGATACCGGGAAGACAGGAAGTGGGCAGGGCCGGTGGAGCGGAAGCCGGACGCAGGCCATCGGCGACCTCGACCGGCTGATGGTGGCGCTGGACGATCTCGCCGCCCAGCTGGTGTTCGTGCGAGGTCAGTACGCCAAGGCGAAACGCAGTCTCGAGGAGGGCGATACCGTCGAGATGGTTCTGGACAAGGCCCGGGCGGCGGAGACCCGGGAGTCGATCATGGTGGCCCTCGACGAGTTCGAGAGGTGCCGCAACGTGTCGAGGATCTCGCTGGTGGCCGCGGGCTTGGATGACGGGATGTCGATCAACGCCCTCAGCAAGTCCTGGGGGGTCTCCCGGCAGCTGATCTCGCGATACGTGGGCTTGATCCGCAAGGACCAGCACCAGGCCCACGAGGAGCAATAGGCGTTGCGTGCAATACATGTTGCGGAGCGCTAATCTGTGAAGCAGCAGTCGCCAGCCTGTCGAGCTGGGTTCCGCCGCCTAGCTCCAGGCCGGTGACTGTTATCCGACCGGCGGAGCGCTTCCGATCGGCCTCCGTGGTCCGGTTCCACCCGACCCCTCCCCCGGTGCCAGACCACCGGTCCGACGTCCCTCCGCCTAGGATGGCGGACAGCGTTCTGCCGCGGGGAAGCCAGTGGCGGGACCCCCGAGGTGAGAGAGGGAGGCATCGGTGCCCGAGATCGTGAAGTTCCCAGCCAACGCGGCGTTCGATTCGCTCGACCAGGAGCGGCTCCACCGCAAGCAGCGCCTGGCCGCAGGGTTCCGGCTCTTCTCCAAGTTCGGCTTCGACGAGGGCGTGGCCGGGCACATCACCGCCCGCGACCCCGAACGCCTCGACCACTTCTGGGTGAATCCCTTCGGCATGCACTTCGGCCACATCCGGGTCTCCGATCTCATCCTGGTCAACCACGAGGGCGAGGTGGTCGAGGGGGACATGCCGGTCAATGGGGCGGCGTTCGCCATCCACTCCCAGATCCACGCCGCCCGCCCCGACGTGGTGGCCGCCGCCCACTCACACTCGATCTACGGGAAGTCGTGGTCGGCCCTGGGCCGCACGCTCGATCCGATCACCCAGGACGTCTGTGCCTTCTACGACGACCATGCGGTGTTCGACGACTACACCGGCGTGGTGCTCGACATCGAGGAGGGGAAGCGCATCGCCCACGCGCTGGCCGACAACAAGGCCGCCATCCTCCGCAACCACGGCCTCCTGACCGTCGGCCATTCGGTCGACGAAGCGGTGTGGTGGTTCATCACCATGGAGCGTTCGTGCCAGGCCCAGCTCCTGGCCTCCTCGGCCGGCGAGCCGGTGCTCATCGACGCCGAGATGGCCAAGTTGACCAGCCGTCAGGTGGGATCGCACGTGGCCGGCTGGTTCAGCTTCCAGCCGCTGTTCGAACGGATCGTGCGGGAGCAGCCCGACCTCCTCGACTGAGCGCCCCCGGTGGCCGGCACGGCGCCGGTCAGCAAGACGGGCGGTCGGGTACCCCATCGTCGGGGCCGGTAGGTGGTCGTGCGGTGGTGATGATCACGACCGGGATCTTCCGTGTGGTGTGGCGCTGGTAGACGTCGTAGCGGCCGAGGACCCCGGGGTGGAAGATGCGGGACATCCCCCGGTTGGTGCGGTTGACCAACGGCCACAGCTGGGCCTGCTCCTCCGGTGTGGCCACCCTGGCCGTGGCCGACATCACCCGGCGACCCACCCGGATGGTGACCCGGGGTTCGGCCTGGAGGTTCAACAGCCAGGCCGGCGGTCGCTGACTCCCGCCGTTGGAGGCGACCACGATGTAATCACCCCGGTCGCGGCAATAGGTCAGTCCGTGGGTCCGGGCCTGGCCGGTCCTCCGGCCGGTGGTGGTCAACAACAAGGCCGGGACCCGGTTGCTGTGCTTCCCGACCCGCCCGTCGGTCCGTTCGTAGATGTACTTGTGGAACCGGAGGTAGGGATCGACGAACTTGGTGGTGAAGATGCCGTCCACAGGATGCGTCCGTCGTGATCAGGGCCGGGCGTCGAACGTGGGGATCAGGTTGCGGGCGGCCCGGGCCTCGTCCACCCGCCGGACCGGTGTGTTGCGGGGGAACTCGGCCAGCCAGCCGTCAGGGTGGGTGGCGGCCTCCTCGGCGATGCGTTCGAGCGACTGGGCCATGGCCTCCAGGGTCTGGGGGCTCTCCGTTTCCGTCGGCTCGATCATGAGCGCCTCCTCGACGATCAGTGGGAAGTAGACCGTCGGCGAGTGGAACCCCTCCTCGAGGAGGCGCTTGGCCACGTCGAGGGCCCGGACCCCGTGGGCCTGTTTGAGGGAACGGACCGAGAGCACTGTCTCGTGCATGCACGGCCGGTTGAACGGGACGTCGTAGGTGCCGGTCAGTCGTCGGCGGATCCAGTTGGCGTTGAGGACCGCGGTCTCGGCGATCTGCCGGAGTCCGTCTCCTCCGTTGACCAGGATGTAGGCCAGGGCCCGGGCCAGGACGAGGGCGTTTCCGTGCCAGGTGTGCATCCGTCCGATCGACCGGGGTGGGTTGGCCCATCCGAACACCGGGGTCTGGTCGTCCGACTCCAGCCGCACCGCCCGCGGTCCGGGCAGGAACGGGACCAGGCGCTCCGAGACGGCCACCGGTCCGGCTCCGGGCCCCCCTCCCCCGTGGGGGGTGGCGAACGTCTTGTGAAGATTCATGTGGACGATGTCGAATCCCATGTCGCCGGGACGTACGACCCCGAGGATGGCGTTGAGATTGGCCCCGTCGTAGTAAAGGAGCCCTCCCACCTGGTGGACGGCGGCGGCGATGGCGGCGATGTCCTCTTCGAACAGCCCCAGCGTGTTGGGGTTGGTCAGCATGATGCCGGCCACGTCATCGTCCAGCACCTCGGCCAATGCGGCCATGTCGACGCAGCCCCGTTCGTCGCTCGGGACGGTGACCACCTCGTAGCCGCCGAGGGTGACCGACGCCGGATTGGTCCCGTGGGCCGAGTCGGGGATGATCACCTTGTGCCGGTCGGACCCGTTGGCCTGGTGCCAGGCCCGCATCAGGAGCAGCCCGGTCAGCTCACCGGCGGCGCCGGCGGCCGGCTGCAAGGTGGCGGCGGCCATCCCGGTGATCTCGCAGAGGATCTCCTCCAGCTCGACCATGAGCCCGAGCCACCCCTGGGTGAGCGAGGCCGGCGCCCCCGGGTGGACCCCGGCCAGGCCGGGCAGACCGGCCACCGTGTCGCACACCTTCGGGTTGTACTTCATGGTGCAGGAACCGAGCGGGTAGGCGCCGAGGTCCACCGAGAACTGCCGGTGGGAGAGCCGGGTGAAGTGGCCCACCAGGTCGCGCTCGGATACCTCGGGCAGCAGGACCGGGTCCTCGCGGAGATGGCCATCGGGGACCAACCGGTCGAGGGGGACCTCGGGGACGCCGGTGGTCCGGAACGACCAGGCGTGGCGGCCCGAATGGGAGAGTTCGAAGAGTGTGGGCTCGCTCGCCCTGCCCAACAGGGGTGCGCTGTCGGCCTTGCCCCCGGCGGCTCCTCGGGCCGGTGTGGCGGCGGTCTCGGTCATCAGGCCACCGCCTTGGCCAGGGCGGTCACGTAGGCGTCGATCTCGTCCCGGGTCCGGCGCTCGGTCACCGAGACGAGCAGCCCGTGCTCCCCGTCGTCGAATGCCTCGCCCAACGTGATGCCGGCCAGGAAGCCGGCATCGGCCATCCGGTCGATGACCGTGGAGGCGGGGATCGGGAGCCGGAGGGCGAACTCGCGGAGGACCGGGGCCCCGGCGTACGGTTCCACCCGATCGAGGGAGAGCAGCGCATCACGGGTGTACCTGGTGGCCTGGGCGCACCGGCGGGCCAGCTCCACCAGGCCGCCGGTGCCCAGCCACCCGAGCTGGATGGCCGCGGTCACCGCCATCAGGGTCTGGTTGGTGCAGACGTTGGAGGTGGCCTTCTCGCGACGGATGTCCTGTTCTCGGGCCCGTAGCGTGGTCACGTAGGCCCGCCGGCCCTCGACGTCGACGGTCTCCCCGACCAGGCGGCCGGGCAGACGGCGCACGTGGTCGGAGGTGCAGGCGAACAGTCCGAGGTAGGGGCCGCCGAACCCGAGCGTGGTCCCGAAGACCTGACCCTCCCCCACCACCACGTCGGCGCCCCACTGTCCGGCCGACTTGAGGAGGCCGGCCGCCACCGGATCGGCCCCGACCACCAGCATGGCGCCGGTCCGATCGCACAGGGCCCGGGCGGCCGCCAGGTCCTCGATGCATCCGAGGTAGTTCGGGTAGCCGACCATGACGACACCGGGTGCATCGTCCTGCTCCCGTTCGGTGCCCGGCCAGGCGGTGAGTCCGTCGGCCAGCGGGACCGTCACCAGCCGGTGCCCGGTCCCGGCGGCACAGGTGGCCAGCATCTGGCGCCAGTGGGGATGGATGCCGGCCGACACCCACACCGTGCCGCGGCCCGAGGCGGCCACGCCCAGGTTGACGGCCTCGACGGCGGCACTGCCGCCGTCGTACAGCGAGGCGTTGGCCACCGGCAGCCCGGTCAGCCGGGCCACCATGGTCTGGTACTCGAAGATGGCCTGCAGGACCCCCTGGGCCACTTCGGGCTGGTAGGGCGTATAGGAGGTGACGAACTCGGAGCGCCCGGCCAGGGCCCGGGTCACCGAAGGGATTTCGTGGTCGTAGGCGCCGCCGCCGGCGAAGCAGACCAGGCGGTCGGAGCGGGCCCGGTTCCGGTCGGCGTACCCCTCCATGGCCGCGAGTACGTCGGGCTCCCCCACGCCGGCGGACAATTCGAGACCGTGCTGGAGCCGGAGCGCCTCGGGCACCACGTCGAAGAGCTCGTCGACCGAGGAGAGGCCGAGGAAGGCCAACATGCGCTCGACCTCGTCATCGGTATGCGGGATATAGGTGCCCACGGGGCGTCTCCTCCAGTGCTGTCTTCCTGGTTCTAGTTGAGGACGGGGCCTGAGGCCCAATGCGGCCGGGCCCGCCCGTCAGCGCCCCGATGCCCACTGGCCGGGTCGGGTGAAGGGAGTGGTGACCACGGTGGCCGGGATCGACCGGCCCCGCTGCTCGATCTCGAAGACCATCGACGGCTCGGGACCGAACTCGGACCCGACGAGGGCCAGGGCGATCCCGTGCTCGAGCATCGGGGAGAAGTTTCCACTGGTCACCGTCCCGGCCGGCCGGCCGTCCTGGCTGAGCGCCGATCCCCGGCGCGGGGGCTGGCGCCCCTCGGTGGCCAACCCGACCAACCGGCGGGCCACCCCCCGTTCCCGTTCGGCGGCCAGGGCGGCACGACCGCGGAAGGCGGGCTTGTCCCAGCCGACGACCCAGCCCAGACCGGCCTGCAGCGGCGTGATACCCGGGCCGAGCTCGTGGCCGTGCAGGGGCAGGGCGGCCTCCAGGCGCAGGGTGTCACGCGCCCCCAGGCCGGCGGGCTTGATGCCGCTGCCGAGCAGGGCCGTCCACAGGGCGTCGGCGGCGTCGGCGGGTACGGCACACTCGACGCCGTCCTCGCCCGTGTAGCCGGTTCCCGCGGCCACGCACGGCACCCCCTCCCAGACGAACGGGGCGACCCCGAAACGGGGTACGGCGGCGGCATCGGGGGCCACGGTGGCCAGCCGGGTCCGAGCGTGTGGGCCCTGGACGGCGATGACACAGCGGGTCCGGGTGGTGTCCTCACCGCCGATGGCCTCTTCGACCCGGCGGGTGTTCGATGCGTTGGGCATCACGTCGAACACCTCGTCGGACAGCCACCAGACGATGATGTCGTCGACCACCGACCCGTCGGTATCGTCGAGGAGGTGGGTGTACTGGGCCCGTCCCGGCCCGATCCGGCGCAGGTCGTTGGCCAGTGCGCCCTGCAGCCGATCGAAGGCACCGGCGCCCTCGACCCTCACCGTGCCCAGATGGCTCACGTCGAAGACCACCGCATCGTGGCGGCAGGCGCGGTGCTCGGACAGGGTGCCCTCGCCGTAGGAGAGGGGCATCTCCCAGCCGCCGAACTCGACCAGTCGTGCCCCCAGCCTCCGGTGGGCGTCGATCAGCGCGGTGTGCAGGAGCGGAACGGCGCTGGTCGCAGGCGACTGTTCACCGAGCGCCGTCGGGGTGTCGGCCACGTCCACGAGGCTACCGGGGCACGTGTTCAGGCGGTGCGGGCGATACCGGTATGGGAACCGCTCTCGCCGGCCAGGCCGTACTTGGCCAGGAGGGCCAGGGTGTCCCGCTGGTACAAGAGGGTGACCCGGACCTCGGGATAGAGCTGGCCCAACCGGCGGACCTTCCCGTTCTTTTTGGTCACCAGCCGTTGGTTGAGGGTGGTGACCTCGACGAAGAGCCCGGGCTCGGGAAGCCAGAAATCAGGACGGAAGCCGGCCATCGGGCGACCGTCCTCGTCCCAGTCGAGCGCGAACTCGACCGGCTCGTACTCCCACAGGACTCCGTAGAAGTCGAGGATCCGCGCGAACCGCCGCTCGGACTCGTGGGCGAACCGGGTCACGGTGAGAAGCGGATTCGATTCCGGACCGGGCGTCGGGCTCAACGCTCGGCGGCCTCGGCCGACGACAGGTAGTCCGCCGCCGGATGACCCCGAGGGCGTGGCCCGGTATCGGTGGCCGCGGTGTCCGTGCTGTGGAGGCCGACGATGGCCGCCTCGAGCTCGGAGACGACGCCGGACAGCGGCAGGATGTTGAACACCCCTTGGCCCCCGGCCAGGAGATCCACGATGTCGCCGTCCGAATGGGCCAGCACCGACCGGCTCCCCACGAGGACCAATTGGGAGGAGGCCAGTTCGCCACCCAGTTCGCCCCGGAGGCACTCGACGGCCTGGCGGGCCTGCTGGAGTTTGAGACCGGCATCGAGCAGGCGCTTGATCACCTTCAGCTCGAGGACGTCGCGGTAGGAGTAACGGCGCTGGCTCCCGCTGCCGGTGGCGTCGGTGATCGACGGACGGAGCAGGTCGGTCCGGGCCCAGTAGTCCAGCTGCCGGTAGGTGATGCCCACCAGCGTGCAGACCTGGGCACCCCGGAATCCCTCGCCCGGGACCTCGGGAGGCCCTCCCTCCGATGCCGCGTCGACCCTGTCGGTGACCATTTCTCTTCCTCCACCTCGATCAGAGGTTCACCGTGAAGCAAAACCTTACGGTCAACCTGCGTATTCACGGTATCACACAACCGTAATTACGTGCGTGTGACGTGCGCTGACCACCGCCTCCGGATGCCTGATTTGGACCCGGTCGTCGGTCGGGCAATGATCGGGTCATGACCGTCGTGAAGATCAACGCCATCACCGTCCGGGAGGGCTCCGGGGACGAGTTGGCCCGGAGGTTCGCCAAACGGGCGGGAGCCGTCGACGATGCCGAGGGATTCGAGGGGTTCGAGCTCCTCCAGCCCAACGACAGCCGGGACGTGTGGCTGGTGCTCACCCGGTGGCGTGACGAGGAGTCCTTCAACGTGTGGGTGTCATCGCCCGCCTTCGCCCACGGTCACCGCGGGACGACATCCACGGACGCGCCTTCTCCGGCCCCGGGGTCGGAGACCGATCCCCCACCGGTCGGTGTCCACAGCGAGGTCTGGTCCTACGACATCGTCGACCTCCCCGCGCCTCGGTGACGAACGCCGAGGTGCCGGCTGACCCGGTGCCGCTGCACCGCCGGGCCATCGAGTACGAGGCTTTCGAGGTCGGTGAGGAGCTGGTGATCGTCGGCCGGCTCCGTGACACACGACCCTGGGCCGACGACGGGGCATCGATCGCCACGGTGCACGAGATGGAGCTCCGGGTCAGTGTGCGGATCGCCGACATGACCATCACCGAGGCCCGGGCCCGGATGGACACCTTCCCCCACGCCGAGTGCCCGGGGATCGTCGGTGCGTTCCGTCAACTGGAAGGCCTCAGCGTGACCCGTGGCTACACCCGCGAGGTGCAGGCCCGGTTCGCGGGGCCGAAGGGTTGCACCCATCTCGAGCAGCTGGCCCGCTCCCTCGGGCCGGTGGTGGTCCAGGCGGTGACCTCCCGACGCGCCCGGGAGGTGGCCGCCGGCGGGCTGGTCGACCTCCTCTCCGGGGGCGGGAGCCCGTGGGCCCGCGACTCGTGCCACGTGTGGGCCGAAGGCGGCGTCGCCGATCAGAAGCTGGCCGCCGGGTGGCGACCGGGGACGGGACCGTATCCGGCTCCGGCCCTCGAGACGTTCACCGACCCGAGCCCACCACCGTGAACCCGGGCCCGGTGGGTGCCGGTCGGGGCCCCACCGCCCTCGCCCGCCGGCTGACGGTCGCCGCTCTGCTGACGGTCACCGTCCTGTCGACGGGCTGCGTGGCTTCGGGGACGGCCATCTCGACGCCCTTCGCCACCAGCCCGCCGGTGCTCGAGCACGGGCCGCAGTACGAGGTCAAGGTGGCCTCGGTCGGAGGCCTCGGCCCGGTCCTGGTCGACGGCCAGGGCATCACCCTCTACCTGTACGCCACCGACCACCGGGGAACTCCTTCCCGGTGCTACGGCATCTGCGCCGTGCAGTGGCCACCGCTCACCCTGCCCACCGGGGTGGCGGCACCGGTGGCGGGACCGGGTATCGAGCCCGGGCTGCTCGGCACGGCGCCCCGCACCGACGGGACGACCCAGATCACCTACCACGGCTGGCCGCTCTATCTGTGGCCGCCGGACCGGAGGCCGGGCCAGGCCACCGGCCAGGGTCTCACCAACGCCGGTGGCCGCTGGTATGTCGTCGACACCGCCGGGAACCCGGTCACGACGCCGTGAGGACGCAGCCCGGCCAGGAGGGCCAGACTGTTGTGGTGAACGATTCGAAGGGACGGTCGCGGTGGTCGATCAATTCGACCAACTCGATCCTGTCCATCAACTCGGCCGGATCCATCCTCTCCATCGGATCGGCGGGCTCGATCCTCTCCATCGGATCGGCCCTGTCGGTGGCCTCGGTGGGAAGTTTCCTCGGAGCCGCCTCGATCCTCTCGTGCGCCTCGGTCGCCTCGGTGCTCTCGTTCCGCTCGCGGGCCGGCATCATGGCCGCCGGGGCACCCCGGTCGCGTTCAGCCGGTGGGTCCTCCGAGCCACCCACGCTTTCGGAATAGGTAGAGGAGGACGGCCGCCGACGCCAGCTCGAGGCCGAGCCCGAAGACGATGAAGGGCACCCTCCCGGTGATGTGTGCCACCAGCCAGCTGAAGTTCTGGCCGAAGAAGCCGGTGAGGAAGCTGAGGGGCAGGAACACCGTGGCGATGATGGTCAGCTGCTTCATGACCACGTTGAGCCGGTTGGACACCGTGGACAGGTGGGTGTCCATGACGCCGCTCAGCAGGTCGCGGTACCCGTCCACCAGATCGCTGATCCGGATGAGGTGATCGTAGATGTCGCGCATGTAGCGCAGCCCCTCGTCGGTGACGCCGGGCAGCTGCTCCACCCCGGAGGAGATACTGGCGAACATGTCGCGCTGCGGGGTGATCACCTTGCGAATGGCGATCAGTGAGCGCTTCATGGTGAACAGGGTGCCCAGCTGGGCATCGGTGGGCTGGACCAGGATGGCGTCCTCCAGCTCGTCGATCTGGTTGTCGAACCCGTTGAGCATGGGGAAGAAGCTGTCGACCAGCTGGTCGATGACCAGGTAGACCAGGGCGGCCCCCGGCGCCTGCAGATCGACCGGCCGGTGACTGAACCGCTGGCGGGCATTCTCCATGGCCGCGCATCCACCGTGGTGGACGGTGACCACGAAGTGCTCGGCCAGGATGAAGTGGACCTCGTCGGTCGACGACTGGTCGGCACCGGCCCCGTGGACGACCATGTACAGGAAGTCGTTGTAATCCTCGAGCTTGGGCCGCTGGCCGAACTTCTGGGCATCCTCCACGGCCAGCGGATGGATCTTGAAGACATTGAGCAGCAGGTCGCGGGCTTCGGCGTCCACCCCGTCGAGATCGAGCCAGAAGTGCTTCGCCGCCGCCAGCTGCGCCTCGATGGACTCCCGGGTGGCCGGGGCGGTCTGGCCTTCGAACGTCAGGGTCCCGTCCATGCCCAGATTCTGGCCCCGCCACCGCGGCCGGTCGGGGATGGGCGGTGCACCGTTCCGGACCGGCTGCCGGCGGCGGCTGGGGCCGGCGACCTCAGTCGAGCCTGACGAGGGCCTCCCGGTAGCGGTGGGCATTGGCGACGTATTCGGCTGCGGCGATCCGGATCAGGGCCAGGTTGGACCCATCGGGACGGATGGTGGCCGGAACGCCCAGGGCCAGGGCTCCCGACGGCACTTCCATCCGGTTGGGGACCACCGCGTTGGCACCGACGGTGGCCCCCGAGCGGACCCGCGCGTGGTGGAGGACCACCGATCCCGAGCCGACCAGACACTCGTCCTCGAGGACGCAGCCTTCGAGGTGGGCCAGGTGCCCGATCACGCATCCGGCACCGACCACCGTCGGGAACCCGGGTCCGGCATGGATGACCGTCCCGTCCTGCACAGAGGTGCGGGCGCCGACGGTGATCGTGCCGTAGTCGCCGCGGAGCACTGCGCCCGGCCACACCGACGCCTCCGATCCGATCGTCACATCGCCGATGACCACGGCGTCAGGATGGACATAGGCCTGGGGGTCGACGGTGGGGACGAGATCTCCGAGCTGATAGATGGCCATCGGACGACGCTACGGCAAGCGGGCGAACGACAACCAACCGGGGACCGACCCGTGGGAGCCCCGCGCGGACGTTAACGTTTGGCAGTCCGGATCACCGTGGTCGGCACCCGGCCCCGGGTGGACCGGGTCCTGTCGACATGGGGCGGATGGTGGGAGTCCGGCGTGCGGGCACAACTTCGATCGGCTTGGTGCCGGAGGTGGAAGATGATCATCACGCCGTCGGAGTCGGAGGAGCCGGCCACTGCGGCCGAGCTCGGCGACTCCGCGGCGATGGTGGTGGCCCGGCTGGGCACCGCGCCCGACACCGGAGCCAACGGCACCTCCGGAGTCTCGGGTCTGGCCGAACGCTGCGTGTGGAGTCTGGTGTGGCTGGGCGTGATCAGCGGCGGCTTCCAGCTCTGGGGGTCGTGGTCGGCATGGTCGTTCGGTGGCCTGGCCGCGCCGCTCCTGGTGCTGGCCGGAATCGTGGGGTTCGCCGCTGTTTGGCTGGTCGGAAGCCCACGCTCCACGGTCATCCAGCTGTCGGCTTTGGCAGCGGTGGTGGCCTCGACCCTGGGCAACGAGGGGATCGGGATCCACGCCCGCCGCTTCTACAGCACGGACTCGGCTGCCTTCGACCAGGCCGGGGCCCGGCTCCTGATGCACGGGATCGATCCCTACACCGTCACACTCGGGTCGTTGGCCAGCCTGCTGAAGGTCCCGGCGCAATTCTGGACCTACACGGTGAGCGGCGGCCACGTGGACCACGTCTCCTATCCGGCCGGCTCGATCCTCCTCCAGATGCCGGCACTGGTCCTCGGGTTCCACCACGAGGTCGTCGACTGGATGGATCTGTTGGCGTGGATCGTCACCGGGGTGATCATCTTCGTTCTCCTCCCGACCTCGATCCGATGGATCGCGCCCCTCCTCCTCCTGGCTCCCGCGTTCACCGGGGTGTTCAGCTCGGGGGGCACCGATGCCGCCTTCCTGCCCTTCCTGGTGCTGGCCGTCTGGCGCTGGGACCGATTCGGCCTCGGCCGGTCCGCCGGTGTCGCCCGGTGGATGGGCCCGGTGGCCCTCGGCCTCGCCTGTTCGATCAAGCAGACCCCGTGGTTCTGCGTCCCCTTCATCGCCCTGGGGCTCGTCGTCGAGGCACGGAGGTCCGGCCGGAACCCGGTGCGGACGGTGGTGCCGTACCTGGCCATCGTCGCCGGCGTGTTCGGCGTCGTGAACATCCCCTTCGTCATCTGGTCCCCGGCCGCCTGGGCGCGGGGGACCTTCCTCCCCTTCCTCCAACCTCTGATCGCCGACGGTCAGGGGCTGGTCACGCTGGTCCTCCACGGGATCGCCCACGGGGTCTCGCTCCCCCTGCTGACTCTGGCCGGTCTCCTGGTGCTGGGGGCCGAGCTGGCCGCCATGGTCATCTGGTACCCGGCCATGAAGCGGATCTGGCTGCTCCTCCTCCCGCTGGCCTTCTTCGTCGCCACCCGCAGTCTCTCGACCTATCTGGCCGACCTCTATCCGGCGGCCATCGTCGCCGCCGTGTCGGTGGCGCCGGCTCCCCGGGCCGTGGTGGCCGGGGCCCGGGGGCGTCTCCGGATGCCGGTCGGACTGGTGGCGATCGTCCCGGCGGTGGCCGCGGTGTGTGCGGGGGTCCTCGCCTTCTGGTCACCGCCCCTGCAGCTCAGCGTGCGGTCGGTGGCCACCTCCAACGCCGCCACCTCCCTCGACGCGGTGACCCTGGCCGTGCACAACACGACCTCGGGCGCGGTGACGCCGCACTTCATGGTGACCATCGGCAGCGGCCATCCCGACGGGTTCTGGTATCCCGATCACGGTGGCAACCTGGTCCTCGGGCCCCACGACTCGGAGACGGTGACCATCCGACCGCAGTCGCCGGCATGGGCCCCGAGCCATGGCTCGCAGTGGCTGGTCGAGGCCTACACCACCTCGCCCGAGGCGCTCAGCACGACGCCGCTGATGGACTGGCAGCTCGGCCGGGTCCACTGAAGTTCGTACCGACACGCCCGAGGAGCCGCCCTGCCGGTGCTCGGTAGGATGGTCGGGCACCCCCGGACGGGGGCCAGCAGCGAGGAGGCAGCAGATGCGTGACGTCGGGGAGCTCGGTCATCCCGTCTTCGATGCCGACAACCACTACTACGAGGCACTCGACGCCTTCACCAGGCACCTCGATCCGGCCCTGGGGACCAGGGTGATCCAGTGGTCGGAGATCAACGGCCGGCGCTACCACGTCATCGGCGGGCGGGTCAGCCGGGCCGTCACCAACCCGACCTTCGATCCGGTAGCCCTCCCCGGGGCCATGCACGACTTCTTCCGGGGCAACCCCGAGGGCCGGAACCCGATGGAGTTCCTGGCCCGCCGCGAACCGGTGCGGGCCGCCTATCGGGAGCCCGAGGCCCGCCTGGCCGTCCTGGACGAACAGGGCATGGCCGGGTGCCTGCTCTTCCCGACACTCGGGATGATCTACGAGGAACCGCTGGCCCACGACCCCGAGGCGGTCTGTGCCATGTTCCGCGCCTTCAACCGGTGGTTGGTCGAGGACTGGACCTTCGACTACCGCGGGCGCATCTTCGCCGCCCCCTACCTCACCCTGGCCGATCCGGCCTGGGCCGCCGAGGAGCTGGCCTGGGCGCTCGACCACGGCGCCCGCACGGTGGTCATGCGGCCGGCGGCACCGACCACCGCGGTCGGTCGGCGGAACCCGTTCGAGCCGATGTTCGACGCTTTCTGGGGCCTGGCCAACGAGGCCGGCATCACCGTGGTCGTCCACGCCTCCGACAGCGGTGGTTCGTCCAACGGATACGCCGCCGACGGGTTCGGGGCCACGTTCACCGGCGGGTGGAAGCCCTCCATCAAGTCGTTCGCCATCGAACAGGCCATCCGCGACTACCTGCTGACGGTCATCTTCGAGAACCACTTCGAGCGGTTTCCGAACCTCCGGATCGCGTCGGTGGAGAACGGGGCCGAGTACCTCCCCGACCTCATCAAGAAGATCCGGTCGACGTCCAACAAGATGCCCGGCTACTGGAAGCACGATCCGGTCGAGACGCTCCGGCGCCACGTGTGGATCAATCCCTTCTGGGAGGACGACGTGTACCAGGTGGCCGAGTGCATCGGTACCGACCGGGTCATCTTCGGGTCGGACTGGCCCCACGTCGAGGCCCTCCCCGAGCCGATGGCCTACCTGTCGGAGCTCAAGAACTTCGACGACGAGGACCGTCGCCGGATCCTCTACGACAATGCCCGGGAGTTGATCACCCTCCGGCCCACCTGAGCGCCATCGGCTCTGCGTTCGCGGTGGGAGGTGAGCGTTCCTGGGCGACCGTCGTCAGGTCGGATTGGCCACCGGGGCCGTCGGGGCGGCGCCCGGCGGGCAGGCCCGGGGGTCCCACGGCTCGAGCGTGGACGTGGTCGGTGACGGTGCGGCGATGGCGCTGGCATCGGGGGAGGTCGTCGGGGTCGTGGTCGGTGACGGCGGGGCCGTCGTCGGGGCGGAGGCGCCGGCAGCACCCACGGCGGCGGTGGAGGATGTCGGCGGGGCCACCGGGGCGTCCACTGCGAACTGGGTGCCGGTGACCACGGTGACATCGGCCCCGTCGGTCACCTGGCTCGGGTCGTAGGCCATGATGACCGAGCCGGTCATCGAGCGGGTGACGGCCTGGGCGTCGGCTTCGACGGCTTCGGATCTGGATCCGTAGTACACGACCGTCTCGGCGACGTCGCCGGCGGGTGTGGCATCGCCCACGCCCACCATGTGGAACCCGAGGGCGGCGAGAGCGGCCGACGTGGTGGAGGCCTGGTTGTACGCTCCCGTCCCATTGACCACCGAGACCGATACCGACGACCGGGCAGGCAGCGGATTGCCGTTCATCGAGTCGATGCCGGCACCGATCCCGAGGACCTGGTCGATGGCGCTCTGGTCCTGGGACTGGGTCGGGAACTCGACGTCGCCGTAGCCCCCGCCCTTGTAGACGAGTCCCCCACCGGGTCCGGCCGGATCGGTCACCACTTCGACCGGCAGTGTGAGCTGCGGCACCGAGTTGACATTGACGGTGTGGAAGTCGAGCACCATGTTGGCCATGTCGGTGGCCGGCCATGTCTGGTCGAAGGTCAGGTCGGCCTTCACCGAGTTGATGAGGTTGAGGTCGGCGATCGGATTGCCGAGTCCCTGCTTGGCCACCGCCGCGGCCAGCACCCGGAGGAATTCGTGGTCCCGCCGGATCCGGGCCAGATCACTGAGTGACTCCTGGGGCCAGTCCTCGGCATAGGTGCTCGTGGTGGTGGCCGACTTGTACTGGAGGTGACGGGCCCGGACCACTTCGAGGGCCTGGGTGCCGTTGAGGTGTACGCAGGTGGCGGCCTGCACGTTGAGCCCCGACGATGCATCGAAGACGGACATCGGGAAGGCCAAGTTGATGCCGCCGAGCGCGTCCACCACGTTGGCGAACTGGTCGAAGTTGAGCGAGACGGTGTGCTGGATGGGTATTCCGAAGTCCTCCTCGACGGCGGACACCAGTTGGGTGAGCCCTTGGAACAGACCGGCGTCGACCTTGTTGGCCCCGGTGCTCCGGGCGTTGGGGATGAACAGGTCCCGGGGAATCGACAGGAGTCCCAACCGGTGGTTGGCCGGATCGACGTGGAGGATCATGATCACGTCGCTGTTCACACCGTTCACACCCTGTGAGCACAACCCGTAGGCCGGGTTCTGCACGGTGAGGGCGCACCGCGAGGTCGAGCCCACCATCAAGATGTTCTCCGTTCCCGCCTCCTTGCCGGTGGTCAGGGCTCCGGTCAGGCCCTTCACCTCCTCTCGCTTGAGATCATGTGCGAGGTAGTAGGTGTACCCGGCGCCTCCGGCCACGATCAGGAGGACCACGACCAGTCCGATCACGCCCACCCGACGGATCCGATGCCGCGGTTTGGCGTGGAGCGCGGTCCGGCGGCGACCTGCCCGCCCTCCGCCTGCTCGCGACATCTCCTCGGCGAGGGCTGACAGACCTGCTTCGTTGGCCACGGGCGGGCCGCTCCCGCCGGCACCCGTCTTCGCTCCGTGATCGCCGGCTCGGCCGGCCGATGTGCCCTGGTGGTCGATCAGCTCGCCGAGGCTGCGCAACGCGTCCTCGTTCGGTACCTTCGGTTGGGATGTGGGATGGGCCCTGACTGACACGATCGGAGGCGCGCCCGTGTCGACCGGGTCCACTCATGAGCCTGAAGCGTAGCAATGGGGGCTCCGACGGTGGTGCCACCACCAGGGTCGGATCACGGTGCCGCCGACGACGATCACCCGCGCCGGCGAGACGGCGTGGTAACCAGTGCAACGATGGAAGAGCACGAGGAGAACCTGGTCGCCCTCGGGGTCTACGACCCGGGTGCGGCCGATGCTGACCTGCGTCTGGACCTGCTGCATCTCGTGGACGAACTGGGGGCCACGCCCGAGGAGCTGGTGACCTTCAAGGACACGCTTCCCGCCCTGGCCGGGGTGCTGGCCATCCGGGGCCGGACGGCATTGACGCTCGAGCAGGTGGCGGAACGGTCGGGACTCACCGATCATGCGGTGAGGTCGCTGGCCCGGGCGGCGGGCATCCCCGACCCCGAGCCGGAGGTGCCCATCTTCACCGAGGGCTTCGCCTCGTTCGCATCGGGGATGGGCAAGGTGACCTCCGTCTTCGGCGAGGAGGCCAGCGAGCAACTGATACGCGTCTTCGGGCTGGCCATGTCCCGCATCGCCGATGCGGTGATCTCGTCGTTCCTGGTCAATGTGGCGCCGGCCGCCCAACGCGAGGACCCGGTCGGGTTGGGCGTCGCCCGGGCCAACGTCGAGGTGGCGGGGTTGCTGCCCTTGGTTGCGCCCGCCCTCGACGCGCTGTTGCGCCAGCACCTGCTCATCGCCCGACGTCTGACCACCTCCGACGCCGACGACGTCGGATTCGAGATCCGCCACCTCGTCGTGGTCTTCGTCGATCTGGTGGGCTCGACCGAGCTCGGTGAGAAGCTCGACATGAGCGAACTGGGGGCGACGCTCAATGATTTCGAGCACATTGCCAGCGAGATCATCACCGAGGGCGGCGGCCGGGTCGTCAAGCTGATCGGCGACGAGATCATGTACACCGCCCCCGACCCGCTGACGGCGTCATCGATCGCCATCGACCTGGCCGATGCGTTCGACGACCATCCGACCGTCCCCCCGGTGCGGGCGGGTCTGGCCAGCGGGGAGGTCATGCTCCGCGACGGCGACGTCTTCGGTCCCGTGGTCAACCTGGCCAGCCGCGCCGCCAAAGCGGCCGGACCCGGGGATGTGGTGGCCACCACCGACGTGGCCTCGGGTGCCGCGTTGCCCAGTCACTCCCTGGGGCCCCACCACCTGAGCGGGATCATGGGGGCCGTCGAGCTCCACCGGTTGGTCCGGAACTGAGTCAGGCGTCGGGTCAGGAACCGGTGGGCCGAGGCCATTGGTTCAGCGGGCGTCCCTGCGGGCCTGGTCCTGGCGGTCCATGACCACGAGGATGCTGGCATGGACGATGGTGAGGCGTTCCTCGAGATCGGCGATGTCCCGGGCCAGCTCCTCGAGCTCGGAGACCCCCCCGGGGAACAGATCGGCCCGGGCGCCGCGCTTGGCCCTCTGGCTCATCACGTCCCACGCTGACGGGCCACCCGCCTCCGACGTCAGCGACCAGGCACTGTGAATGGCTTCGTTCCGCCGCCTCCGGTCCCGGTTGGCTCTCCGCCGCCAGGTCTTGAACTCGGCCAGCTCCTGTTCGGTCTCGGTCCCGTGGGTGGCGAGCAGCGACTCGACGGTCTCCCAGACGTTCTCGACGCGCTGACCGGCCACCACCGCCCTGGCCAGGGCCTCGTCACGGCTGCCGACCAGGCTCATCAGGACCAGGCCGGACGCGATCTCGACGAGCGACCAGTTGGCGGCGATACGCCCGAGAGCCCGGTGGAGCTCGTCCTCCCCATCGACGGCGTCGTGAGCCTTGCCCGCTTCGTTCTCTGCAGAGCCCGACGACCGTGACCGGCCTGAGAACCGCAATATCTTTCCGCCGCTGAAGGGCAGGATATTTCTGACCTGGCGCTTCATCGCGGGGTGCCCGGGGCGTGCGACCACCGGTGGTGTCGAATTCGATCCATGAGTGCCGCCGGCTCAGGACATCTCAGATCGTGATCTTCCCCTGGTTCACGACGACGATGGTATAGGGCTTCACGGCCAGCTTGTAGACGCACACATTGGCCCTGATCGCCCCTCCGATCATGCCTTTGGTGGTGGTGCCCTCCACGGCGGGGGCAACGGTGCCGTGCTCGGTGACCAGGTATTTCTTCGTGTACTTGGCTTTCGCCTTGCAGGTGTCGGCCTTCCCGACGAGATCCTTGTACAGATACTTCTCGGCGGTCTTCAACTTGTTCGACCAGGTGACGGTCATGGTGGCCACAACGGACGTCCCATGGGCGGGCGCGGCCCCGGCGTCGGCGGCTATCGCTCCGTTGCCCGTGCAGCCGGACAGCCGCTGGGTCGATTCACCGCCGGAAAGCGTCGTGCAGGTGACAGTGAGGGGCACGGTGGCCGCCGTTGCCGCACCTCCGGGCGCGATGACGGCAGTCAGGGAGGCTGAGGCAGCGAGGGCAGCGCAGATCATGAGCCGAAGTGGAAGATGGTGAGCCATGATTTCTCCCCCCAGGAGCCGGTCGGTGCACCCCCCCGACCGAACCCACGCGTCCGATGGACCACTCACTGTATCCCGAAAAGTGACGATTTTCGGGTGAATGGCCGACAACGCCGCGCTCGGTGGCCGAGCGGTCACTCTGCATCGGTTTCCGGCTCTCCGACCGGTTTCCGCATGACGAACTGGGAGCCGAGGTTGGCCACCACCTCGACCGATGCCGTGGCCACGAATTCGTCGACGGCCCGGCGCACACCGTCCTCCCACCAACCGGCATGACCGTAGTCGTCGCAGGCGAGGTACCCGCCGGGCCGGAGCTTGGGCAGGGCGGCGGCCAGATCATCGCGGACGAACTCGTAGAGATGGTTCCCGTCGATGTAGATCCAGTCCAATCCCGAATCCGGGAGTCGTCCGAGCGCCTCGGTGGAGGGGGCGCGGTCGATCACGACGGTGCCCTCGGCGATCTCTCGCTCGAACCGGACGGTGACGCGTTCGTAGATCGCGTCCATGTCGGCCTGCGAGTGGGCCGCCAGGCCGCCGTACCAGGCCAGCGGCTGGTTCTCCTCGAAGGCCCAGGGATCGATCAGGTGGAGGCGCTGCGGGTTGGTATGACGGAGGAGGGATGCCGAGAAGTCCCCCTTCCAGACGCCGACTTCGGCACAGACGGCCCGGGGCTTCAGCAGCTTGACCAGTCGGCGGCGCGGCTTCTCCAGACCGCCGCGCAGGTAGGTGGCCGTCTTGGCCGGGAGATCGAACGGGAACGACGAGCGGGACGGAGCCATCAGCCGGGCAGCCTATCGGCGCGCTTCGAATCCGGGGCATCCGGGGGGCCCCCGGTGTAGGACGGTTCCTTCCCGAGCGGTCGAGTCGACTCAGGCCTGGTGCGACTCGGCCTCGCAGATGGCTCGCACGGCCCGGACCAGCTGGCGGAACTCGGACCCGGTGAACCGGCACGGCACCTGGCAGTTCTTGTAGCAGCGCTCGCAGCGGTATCGGGAGCGGAGCAGCGCGGCGACCTGTTCCGATGCCCGCTGAGCGGAGTCTGCCTCCATGCGAATGGCATCGGCAGGTCGGTCTGGACACTTGATCGTCACTTCGGCGCAGTGCGGCCGCCCGACCCCGGTCGGGCCGGGCCGAGAAGCGCGCGATGATCGGCCCGATGCGATCACGAGCGAGGACATCGCCCGGCCCGGCCCCTCCCCCGCGGGAACCCGCCGAGAAGTGCCAGTCATGATTCTCGCCATCGCCGTGTCGGCCACGGTGGCGGCCTTGGTCCTCGTCGCGCTGGTGCTTCGGTGGGCCCGTGCCGGTCGTCGGTCGGCCGGGCCCGGCCGGGACCCCGGACAGCAGGACGCTTCATCGGTCGCCCCGTTGAGGTCCCGACCGGCGGCCAGCGGCGATGTCTACGCTCCGGCATTCATCGTCGAGCCGGGACAGTGCTTCCGGTTGTGTCGCGATCCGGTGACGGGTGGTGCACTCCCCTGCGACCGACAGGTGGAAGGAACAGGTGAATTCCTGGATCACCGAGGCAACGTGATCGAGGTGGAGGCCTGCGCTGCGCACCGGGTCGACCTCCAGAATTGGCAGTTCAGGCAGATCGACAGCTGAGGTGGGTGGCCGGCGTATCCGTCCTGGTGGGCCTGTATCGCCGGGGGAAGTCCTCGCGCACGATGTGGATCGACCCTGGCAAATGACCTCTTGAGGTCGAGAGAGCCAGCGAACTAACCTTTCGGGGGGCCGAGACAGGGTGTCGGATCCGGTCTGACCTGGACGAAGGAGCTGTATGGCACGAACCATCTGGAAGGGCTCACTCAACTTCGGACTGGTTAACGTCCCCGTCGGGCTGTATCCGGCGACGCAGGACAAGGCCATCCATTTCAACCAGCTCGAAGAGGGTACCTCGGACCGGATCCGGTACAAGAAGGTAAACGAGCGGACCGGCAACGAAGTCGAGGCGGGCAGGATCGTCAAGGGCTTCGACCTCGGTGGTGGTGAATACGTGATCCTGACCGATGACGAGTTGGCGGCCGCCGAGCCGGAGCGTTCGAGGCTCATCGAGATCACCGACTTCGTCGACCTCGATGCGATCGACCCGGTCTTCTACCGGTCGACCTACTATCTGGCTCCCGAGGGTGAGGCCGCCGGCAAGGCCTACGCATTGCTTCGCCAGGTGATGCGCGATTCGAACAAGGTGGCCATCGGCACGCTGGTGATGCGGAACAAGGAGTACCCGGTGGCCATCCGCCCCGACGACGAGGTGCTCAAGCTGGAGACGATGTACTTCTCCGATGAGATCCGATCCCCGACCAAGGATCTTCCCGCCCTTCCCGACGCCGGTGAGGTGAACGAGCGGGAGGTCTCGATGGCCAAGCTGCTCCTCGAATCGATGGAGTCCGAGTGGGACCCCGAGCGCTATCACGACACGCATCGCCAGAAGGTCGAAGAACTGGTCGAAGCCAAGAGGCAGGGAAACGAGATCGTCGTGGGTTCGGTGGAGGTCCCGACGACCAAGGTCGCCGACCTCATGGACGTGCTCAGCGCCAGCATCGCTTCCGTCAAGGCCGATGGCGACCGCGCCGGGCGCTCGACCAACGGTCCGAAGACCTCGATCCCCAAGAAGCGCGCCGCGGCCAAGAAGGCGGCGCCGAGCCGGAAGACGGCAGGAGCGAAGTCCCCCACCAGCATCACCGCCAAAGAGCGGCCCAAGGCGCCCAGCCGTCGCAAGGCGTCCTGAAGCAGAGGCCCGGGGCCTGAGCATCGGAGCCCATTTCCCCTCTGGTTCCCGACATTCTCACACTGAGTGCCGGGTCTCACACGGCGTGTCAAGAATCGTGGATGTCGCAATTGACGGGGCCTGACGGGCGCCCCAAGATGCGTCGTAGATCGAAGGAGACCCCGTGCCTGTCACCCAATTCGCTGTTCTCTCCGCGGACCGATTCGAGGCGTTGCTGCGCAACTCCGAGTTCCTCATCGAAGAGGTGGTCCTGGGCGACATGGACGCTTCGGAAGCTGTGTCCACCTTGATCGTGGAGATGTCCTTCCTCCTGCCGGAGGATCAGGCCTCCCGTCTCCGGTCAGTTCTCATTAGCGGCCAGAAGGCCGCCGCCGAGCTGAGGCTGTCGAACGAGCTCGATGAGATCGAGCTCGGTGTCGCGCTGGTGCAGGGAACGGTCGAAGAGTCCTATCGCCGCCGCCGCCGTCTCGATCCGCCTACCCGAGGCGGTCAGTTGTAACCGGCAGGATCTCATCCTTGTCCTCGTCCTGCACAGACGACACCTTCCGTGTCCGTCGATGGTGTCCGAGGGCGAGTGCGAGGACAAGAGCGATGACGGTCACCATGGCCACCACGATGCCGGCGGTGAATGCGTCCGGCCAGTATTGCAGTTCGATCGTGTGGTGCCCCGGAGGGATGCGAGCCTGAAGCATCACCCCCGCGAATCGGATCAGCTGGAGCGGCTTGCCGTCGATCGTGGCATGCCAGCCGGGAACGTCCACCAACCGCAGCCGGAGAATCTGCGGGGTGGTCCCGTTCGTCGGAACCTGCCACACCCTTGGATTGGTGTGGCCAACAGGCACCAATGTGCCTCCGGCGCGCGTCGGATGGGAGTCCACCGGGGGATGGTGCGGGGACGAGTGTTGCTTCTCCTGCGTCGGGAACTCGATAGAGGTCCTCACCCCCGATTTCCTTGACGAAGATCGCGCCCTCGGGCCCTGGAGCGCCGTGGAGTTCGAGGATGAAGGACGCGCCATAGAGACGGGCCAACGCCGCCGAGGTCACAGCCGGGCAGTAGCGGGAGGTTCCGGGATAGCCCCCCTGCCGGCCGGTGGTGGACAGCCATGCCTCGTAGTAGGAACGAGGGAGCATCGGGTCGTACGCGGCCAGTTCGTGTACGCCGAAGACGACGTTCACGTTGGCGGGAATTCCGAGCGAGTGGTGCGATCGGCACGCACGGACACCGAGGCCTACGGTGGAGGGTCCGACGGTTTGTTCGAGCTGCCGCTCCGCTGGGGTGGGACGGAACGGCTTCGCAATCGACGACCACTGCGTCGTCCCCGCGACGATCTGGAACGAGGCTTGGAATGCGAAGAGCAGTACCCCTGCCCACAGTCCCGCATCGAGGAGCACCCGACATCCCGATTGCGGGCCCGGCCCTCCGTCCAACCTGACGCTTCTCCTTCGTACCGCCTCGAGGACGCCGATCAGAACCAACCCCAGCAGTGCCCCTCCACCGGCCCAGAGGAGGCTCTGTCTTCGGATTGAGTCTCCACGGGGATGGGTGAGCCACACGAGCAACACCCCGGCTGCGGTCGCCGAAAATAGGATGCCCGCCAGTCGGTGCAGGGAGCGTTTTCGGGACCAGCGGATCAGCACGTCCATACCCACACCGGCGAGTACGGCCAATCCGAGCTCGATGAAGCTCATTGAGCGCGCCCACCGCACGGCTCCAATGAAAGGGCTGGCATAGAGCACGGAGTCGACAGGTCGGACAAAGCACAAGACCACTGCAGCGGCAACCACCCCGCCGACGGCAATCACCTCCGGGCGTCGCCGGTAGCGTAGAAAACCCACCGCCGCCAGAATGACAGCGACCGTCCCAATGTAGCTGCGTTGCCACCCAACAGGAGATCCGTTGAGTCCCGGGATCATGATCGGTACGAGCTGACTCACCGGGAGGGCCTTCTTCGAGGAAAACGCACCACCACCGACGTCACGACTGGATGCGGATAACAGCTGAAGGCCGGGTAGGAGGAGCGGCGCACTGAGCGCGAGTCCGGCCAGTGCGGCCAGCGCCAGATCAGCGAGCCGACGGATACGCACTCTGGTCCCGGCACCGGGCGGAAAGCCCACTACCGCCAAGATGATCACGAAGACGGCGAGGACAAACGTGAGGAGGACGAGCGTGTCCGGCTGACCCGCGTACACCGCACACGCGAGCACTAGACTGAAGAAGGCGATGGATCGAGCCCGATTCCGCCCGCGGAGGACGAGAATGGTGGCGGCAAGGATCCAGCCCGACCACACCAACAGCAACCACCGGCACCGAGCATCCGACGGAAGGCGCCCAGGTTCGAAGACGCGGTGGAGCGAGGAGGAGCAGCAGGACGCCGAGTCTGAGGCGGCCACGTAGACACCGGCGCCGCGATCACCAGGTGGCAAGGATCTGCACCGTGTAGGCAAGGCCGGCATCGGGAGCAGGAGCCACAGGCGCGGGAAGCCTGAACGGCAGGCGGACTGCCAGTTCATGAGGTAGTACGAGGCCAAGGGTTCCAAGTGGAAGTCGTCGATGATGGGGTTGCCGATCACGCCGAGCCATGTCCACGGGATCATCTCGGCGACGGTGCCGGCACCGAACGGATTGCGGACGCCGATGGCGTTCTGACGAGCCAACCCCAACTGGTAGATCAGTCCGTACGGCCCAAGGGACGCACCGTGGAGGAGCGCAGGGAGCAAGACGGCCACAGCGGCAGTCACAACCCATGCCAGGCCCAGCAAGTCCAGCCACCACGGCGTGAACCCCGGCGCCCTCGCACCCCCAGGATCCGACGCACCAGAGCCGATCATGCGCCCACCCATCTGGCTATGGACTCTAGACGGTCGGAGGGTCGGCCACCGGTTTGGGGATGCCGCTCCCCGTCCGAGCGCCGAACAATGCCCGAGACGATTACTCGGACTGGATATCCATCTGCTGCCTGTGACCTGCAGCACGGGGCCGATTGTCCCGTCAGCGCACCCAACTCCACCGCTACCCCGATCACATCGCCAGCGACCGGCGACGGTCCGCCCCCTCTTGCTTGAAGCGTCAAAGCTATACCGCGGGGAAGCCGGGAATCGTCCAGCACTGAACCGTGCCGTCATTGCCGGTCGCGAACACTTCCCCGTTTCACAACCGTGGGTGACGAAGACAGCGTCGTGGCCAAGCTGGTGCGCCACGCATCGGGATCGCCGGAGCCGGGTCTGGCGCGCCTCTCACACCGCCGTTGGAAGATTCTCCGAGGCAAGAAAGTTGACCTGTGCCGGCTGTTCCGACGATGGTTCCGGACTCACTAATCGATTGAAGCACCTTTCCGGTGGTGTCGCTCAGAAGGCGGAGCGAGGTCTTGGCCGCCCCTACGATCTAAATCCACCCCCTGGAACGTGACTGGCACTGTCACCGGGCCTCCAGTGGCATACTCCCAGCGAAGTGTTCCGTTACCCTCGTGCAACGCGTACACATTCCCATTGCTCGAACCGACGTAGACGGTGCTGGCGGCGATGGTTGGATTGGCAGTGACCGTCCCTCCCTTCTGCGGTGTACTCCCATTGAAGCTTCCCGGTGGTCATGGCGAAGGCCCGGATGACGCCGGTACCGTCTCCCACGATCACGAGCCCCTTGACGGCATCGACCGCAGGAGAGCCCTTCACCTTGCCGGCGGCTTTTTCAGTCCAGAGAACCTTGCCGGTCGAAGACTGCAGACAGTAGACGTCACCATTGTCAGCACCGAGGAAGATCTCGGCACCTGCAGCCGACGGGGACGATTCGATGGCGTCGCCCAGCAACGTTGTCCAGACAACCTTGCCGGTGGTCGAGTTGAGGGCGTAGAGGCGCTGGTTGACCGACCCGACGACGACCAGGTTCCCGACTACCGTGGGGGTGGTGTCGATCTTCGCCGTGCCTGATACATCCGTCGACCATTTCTGCAGGCCGGTCATGACGTTGATGGCGTCGACCGTACCGTGGGCGTCGGCGAGGTAGACGACACCGTCCACCAGATCGACTGACCCGGCGACAGCCGATCCGGCGTTGAAGCTCCATGCCGGGTCGAGATAGTTCGGGCGGGAAGAGGCCCAGATGGTGGTTGAGGGCCTGATCATTGAGCTCGCTGCCCGTGTGGGCCGCCCCGCCCGCGGTATTCGCTCCAGGAGTTGGTCACATACAGCGCGGCACTCGTCGCCGGTTTGCCGTTGATCTTGCCGCTGGCCACAAGGGTCTGGGGTCCGAAGTTGTCTGTGGCCGGCACCTTGAACGCCTTGGCGGCAAGGATGCCCGTGGCGGTGGAGGTGGCCGAGCCCACAGTGATCCCGTTCAGGGTAAAACTCACTCCTTCGCCGTGGCCGAAGCCGTGGCCGCTCACGTCGAAGGTGCCGTCCATCGCCACCCATGGGCTTGACAGGGTGATCACCGGCGCGGAGGAACTGGGTCGGACCGTGAACGAGGACCGAGAGGCGGCGGGTTGGGACTGCTCGGAGGAGATGTCGGCCACCCCGTCACTGTCCACGGCGCTGGCGAACACCTTGAGTCCCACCCCGGCGTGGGTGGTGGGTACCGTCGTCGACCAGCTCGTGCTGGACTGTCCGGGAGCTGCGAGCGTGCTGCTGTTGGGATACGGCTCTTGCACCCATGTCCCGCTGGTCGAGTCCCACCACAGCCCCGCCCCGCCGTTCTCCTGTACAGCCACGTCGACCGCTCCGATGGTGGTGGCTGAGGTCGCCGTCCCCGAGATGGTGAGTGCACCGTTCGGGTTGGGGATGGTCGACGACGGCGCCGGCGAGGTCACCGACGTGGTCGGAGCGGGCGGATTGCCCCCGCCTGGCGCGAGTCGTAGACGAACCCGTCGGCCCCGGCGAGGAGGAGGTTCCCGTCCGTCTCCGCCACACTTGCCGACAGATAGGTCCCCGTCTGGTAACCGTAGAGCTGGGCCCCGGTGGCCATCGAGAGCACTCGGAAGGTGCCGTCCAGGTTTCCGAAGCCCACGATCTGGCTGCCCGCGGCTCTCGACGATGGCCGGGGCCCCATCGGTGAGGGTGCTCGAATCCCCAGACTACTGCCAGACGAGCGCCCCGGTGACTGCGTTGAGGTCGATCGCTCCGCCGCCATCGCCGAACACCAGATTGGTGCCTGACAATGCGGCCGTCGATATGGAGGGCGACCCGAAATCGTACTGCCAGATGAGCGCCCCGGTGGTGAGGTCAAGCGCGTAAGCGTCGCCGTACTTGGTGTGGGCGACGCCACCCCGTGGCGAACCCGTCGACCCCGGGGGGAGATCGCGACACCGGCACCCACGTCGTAGCTGCCCGGTGGGGGGTTGTAGACCGTGTACCGCCAGACCAGCTTTCCGCTGACCGCATCGATGGCATAGACGGCCGAGTCAGGGTCGGCGGTGCCGAACAGCACCAATGGCTCACCGGTGGCATCCACCGCATAGCTGATGAACTCCAGACGCCACCGGTGCCGGCGCCAGGTTCGGGGTGAGATGAGAAGTCGATGTCGCAGGTGGCCTCATCGATGGCGAGGACGGGCCCGTTCTGCGTACCGACGTCGTTGATTCCGATGTACACGGTCGGCTTGCCGCCCGGAGGGGTGGCCAGCGCCGGCGACGAATTACTCGAAGATATGAGCGGGGACGAGGCCGAGCACTCCACCGATCCAGTGGCCGAGTCAAGTTTGTAGATTCGGCCCCCGTGCTGCATGGCCACCCATAGGCTGTTCCCTTCGGCAAGCGGTGAGCTGACCATGGAACCGCCCATGTTGACCGACCACACCGGCATGCCGGTCGCCTGGTTGTAGGCGGTCACCAATCCCGCTGTCGTGGTCACATAGACCAGCGTCTGGCTCAGTGTGGATTTGTAGGCCACGATCGGAGAGCCAGGACCTCGGAGCCCGCGTTGGTTATCCAGTGCACGCCCAAGGAGGCGGCATTCGAAGTGCTGAGAGAAGGGTCGGCCGACACGCCGGTGAGCGACGAGTTCTGCCCCGGGAATGGCCATGAGTAGGTGGGCGGCGATACCGCCGGTGTGACCCGGCCCGCTTGTGCAGCGGCGGCTGCAGGGCTGATCAGGTTGGCGGCCGTCAGCGCCGATGCCATCACGGTGACGCTGAGCCGGCGCACCGCAGAGGAACGATCCGACCTGCCGACTCGTCCCACGGAACGCGGAACGGGAAAACCATGACGAATCTGAGAAATCATGCTGCGCCATTTTGACGCCAACTCTCAAGCGTAGTGGTGGTGGCGCCGGCCTGGCGAATCCGGGTACGTGGTCTGGTCAGAATGCAAAGAAGCCCCCAAGTGGTGCTCGAAGGGACGAGCCTGTCTCCCCTCTGTCGAAACGTGACCTCCTGCGAGGCGTTACACGGCGGCGGCGGGGGACGGATCGAGGATCTCCGATTGAGTTCGGGTCCCGTGGATCCCCAAAATTGACCAACGACCGGCCCTGATGGAGAGAGAATTGTCCTTGAGCTTGGGGTGGGGCGGCAGTGCAGGTGCCGAAACGCGTATCCGGAGACCCTGAAGCACCCGAAGCGCAGCGGGCTCGCTCGGCCGGCAATCTTTGAGATGACCACCGTCAGTCGTTCGTCCACGTTCGACCGCCCTTGCGCTCAGCGCGTCGCCATGACAAGAACTACGATCGGCGGACTCCTTTGACCGACGACCCTGGTCGATCCCTCGACGGATAGAGCTGGTACCGTGCGCGACACCGAAATGAAGGGGGGCAGCCGATGAGCACCACCCGGACCGATCTTGGCGGGACGGACTCGGGCCAAGGTGTCGACCGCGATGAATCGCCGCCCGGTCCGAGGACTGACGGGTCAGGGCAACCATCGCCGGGGCCCCCGTCGTTGAAAGAGGTCGGTCTATTCCTCGATTTGCCGTTTCTGGTTACGAGCCTATGGACCTTCGCATTCACGGCCGACGATCCATTCATCACTCTCCGCTATGCCGCAAATCTTGTCCGTGGCAATGGACTCGTATTCAATCCAGGGCAGTACATCCAGGGCTTTACGAGCCCGCTGGACATCGTGGTAGCCGTATTGTCGTATGTCATCCCTGGTGGGGACGACTTATTCAAACTCAAGATTGCCTCGCTGGTCTTCGGCCTGCTGGCCCTTCGTGAGGCTTCCCTGCTTGTCTATGGGCTCACGATCCCCCGCTGGTCCAAACGAGTCGCCTGCGTCGCTATGGGGAACCAGTTGGATCCTCTCATTCGCTTCAGGGAATGCCCTCGAGACGACCTTGGTGGTGTGGCTCCTGATGGCACTGGTCCGGCGGCTGGTTCTTGTCGGACCCACCACATCCCAGGTTTCATCCACAGCGTTTGCGTTCGCTCTCGTCCTGACCCGGATCGACTCGCTCGCACCGCTGGTCTGTATGGCGGTGCTGGGTCTGGTGCTTGAAGATCGAACGCTCAAGGTATGGCGGCGGATCGTCTGGTTCGGCGGCGCCGTCGCCGGGACTGCGCTCGTGATGCTGGGTGGTCTGATCTATTTCAATTCCGCGCTTCGAACACCTACTACGCGAAGGACTTGTCCTTCGGACGGGCATTCTCGTACGGCCTCGGCTACCTGATTTCCCCCATCTATGGGGCGGCGCCGGCGACGTTTCCTCACGCCCTGGCGGCGTTCGTACTCGTGGTCGAACTCGGATTCTTTGCCCTGGGAGTGGTCGGTATCGTTAAGCTGGCGCCAAGATGTTCGTACCTTGCGGCCATCGTGGTCGCTCAGGTGCTCTACATCCTGAGATCGGGCGGGGACTGGATGCCCGGTGGGCGATTTCTGGCCGTCGGCATCCTACCCCTGACCATTGTCGAAATCCTCGGCCTGGTGTTCGTGGCTTCGCGTTTGAGGACTCACTTCACCCGAAGTCACGCCAACCGGTTCTTATTGGCATTGGCAGCGATCTGCATCATTGTGGCTTCTTTCTCCCGCTCACATCGGTTCGGGCCCCTGTCTGGTCGTTGGGTGGCGTCAGCGACGCAGCGCTCATGGCTACTCCGCCCGACTTCGCATTCGCACCGCGGATTGCGATCAGGGAAAATCTTCCCAAGGAGCTCAGCTGCCTCCACGCCGGGCAACTCGTTGCAACGAGCGAAATCGGCTATCTGGGATTCGTCCGGCTGGGCCTTCCGATCCTGGATATTCGAGGATTGACAGACAGGACGATCGCGACACACACGCCATCGAAGGCAAGATACCCGTGGGGTGTTCACGAGCCCAATCTACTGAATGCCAAATCAGTCGTTGGGCGAGAAATTCTGCGCCAGCATCCGGTTGTAAATGCTACGTTCGATGCTTTCCCAGGGCGGTCGGGAATAAAGAAGGTCGTCTTGAAACACCAGTATCATCTGGTCAAACAGGTTCATTTCGGGCGCTATGATCTTGCCTACTATTCGAGTAAGAGCGATCTTGACAGTTGTTTGCGACGGGCCTAAAGAGGTTCGCCTAATACCCCGCTAGTGCTTTATAGAGTGGAATAATTGGTGCATGCCCACGCTCCACGTCATCAGCCGGCGCAGCGAGCACGAACAAGGCGCCACCCCGAGTCCGTCCACGCCGTGATTTCGACGGCGATGGAGGCCACCCGCATGCGGGCCGCCGACCTGTTCGCCAAAGGGGTCTCCCAGGCCGACATCGGTCGTGAGCTCGAGGTCTCCCACCAGACGGTCTCCGACTGGCACAAGCAGTGGTCGGTCGGGGGAAGCGGGCCCTGAAAAGCACCGGACAGCCCGGTCGTCCTCGCAAGGTGACCGACGCCGACCTGGCCAAGGTGGAACGGGCACTCCAGAAGGGTCCGAAGGCCAATGGGTATCCGACCGATCTGTGGACGCTCGCCCGGGTCGCCGAGGTGATCGAGAAGACCACCGGCGTGAACTACCACCCCGGACACGTCTGGAAGGTGCTCCGCCGGATGGGCTGGAGTCGACAACGGCCGGCCCGCAAGGCCGCCGAGAGGGACGACGAGGCCATCGAGCAGTGGGTCAACGACCGCTGGCCCAGGGTAAAAAAAACGCCAGGGCCAGGGACGCGTGGATCGTCTTCCAGGACGAGAGCGGGTTCAGCCTCCTCCCCTCGGTGAGGGCCACCTGGGCACCCAAGGGGCAGACCCCGGTCCTCACCCACCGCTTCAACTGGAAGCGCCTGTCGATGTCGGCCGCTCTGTGCTTCCGGCCCGACGGCACCGACGCATCCCTTGTCTTCGGCATGCAGCCCGGGGCCTACAACGACGAATCGCTCATGGAGTTCCTCATCGAGCTCCACCGCCACCTCGACGGCGACAAGGTCACCCTCATCTGGGACGGGCTCCCGTCCCACCGCAGCCGGGCCATGCAGGCCTTCCTCAAGAAGCAACGGAGATGGCTGGTCGTCGAACGGCTCCCGGCCTACGCCCCCGACCTCAATCCGGTCGAACAGATCTGGGGCAACCTGAAAAGCAGCGAGCTGGCCAACCTCTGCCTGGACACGATCGGCGAGGCAGAGGAGATCGTCGACCAGGGTCTCTGTCGCATCGGCAACGAGACCAGGCTGGCCTTCGCATTCCTCCGCCACTGTGGCCTCACGCTGTGAATCGGGATCGGCGCGGTATTACGCGAACCTCTTTAGGTAGTGCTCCGGCCCCGAACCGGCTGCAATACGACACCGGAAGGTCGACACCTTCAAGCTCTTCCAACGACCCCCCCACTTCGAGGAGAAGCTGGTCGACATGGTGGGCTCTGATCTGAACCCTCCTGGACTGTCTCTCGTGTTCAGTTCTGACGAGAAGACGTGATCCGCCCTCCACCGCACCCAACCCTCGTTGCCGATGAAGCGGGGCCGCCCGACCGTCACTCGACTTCAAAGGGAACGCAGGGAGGGCCCTCCAGGTTCCCAAGAATACTCGACGTCCATGTCGTCTTCGACAACCTTCGGCTCACACGGCGCCGTCGGTCGCCAAGCACAGCCCGCGCCGACCCTGCAGAACGATGAGGCCAGGGCGGATCTGGTGAAGGAGATCGAAGGCGGTCCGACACCTTGCCCAGCGGATTCTTCCGCCCCAACGTCACCCCAGCGAGATTGAAGTCTGGCCCCTTCATGAGAACCTCTATCTCACAAACTCAGGGGGGCCACCATGGCGTTCATTCCCTGCATCATCGAAGTGACCGTTGCTTCCACGATCTCTGCCCTATAAGAGAACATGCCCGGATAGGTGATCGTGAGTTGTGGCACCCCGGTGCGGCTGAGCTCGGTTGTGTAGTCGTTGGCGCCCCATGACATGACCCAGTCGAGGGACGGAAGCCGGATCGCACTTCCGCAACATGTTGCAGGCGTGGACCTCGAGTCGGTCACCTGCTGGAGGATGGTCGCCGTCTTTTTTGTCGTATTGATGGAATATCGGAGTCCCCTCGCCGGCCGGTCGGCCCTTGTGCCATCGTCATGCACGGTGAGCTGGCCGTCCGGGAGCAACTCTGCGTCGTGTTGGCCGGAGAAGTTTCTCGGGTACGGCGACGGCTGGATGTTCAGGCTCTGTGGTGTCGCAGTTCCGGCCAGCTTCCACGTGATCGCTCCTGTTGACATGTCAATCCGATAGACCGCGTCGAGATGCCGGGCGCTGAAGACGATTCCACCATGCCCGTCGTACCAGAGTGAGTTCATATGGATCACGTCCGGATACTGATCGCGCCAGTTGACGTTCGCGGTGGCGACGTTGATGTGACTCGCCGCACTCCAGGTCCAGATGATCTTCCCGGCTGGATTGATCTCGACGATGACATCGTCGATGATTGTAGAATTTGACGCCTTCCCCCACGACGAAAGGTTCGCAGTGGCGTTGACCCTCTCAAATCCGAGATAGTCCCCGTTGGGAAGTACCTTGAAATCATGGGTGTCGAACTGGAACGGTCCACCACCGACTGTGTGTTCGATCCGGCCGTTGAGCCCAACGAATTGGAACGAGCCGCTGGCCGTGCCCCAAGCGATTGTGCTCGGGTTGATGAATTCGCGTAATTCGGCTCCGTCAAGGATGGTGTACCTACACCTGTGTGCCACCAGACCGGAACGCCGGAGTTGTCGAAGGCGACGGTGTATTTCCCCAGCGTGAGGAGATAGCCCTCGGCAGTCGGATGCCCGGGCACCGTTGCGCTATAGGCGGGAAAATCACTCGGCAGGCAACGCATGTAGTACGACACGCCGGCGTAAGTGATTTGAAGCGATTGTCCCGTTCTGAGTGGGACCGAGACGTTGACCGGCCTCTGGAATTGCTTTCCGCCGACCGTGACTGGCTTCGATCCTGTGGTCACGACCTTCGTACTCGAATGGCCCGCGGATCGAATCGTGTAATAGTGAATCTTGGAATTGAATGAGGGGACGATCTGGGGGTTGGTCGAGATCGAGAAGGCCTGAACGGCTGCCCCCGCCATCGCATCGGTCGACAGCAGGGGGACGAATGCGAGACCAAGCATGGCCAATGCCGACGTGAGTATTGCGAGCAGGCGACCCCGAACGGGCCGCCTGGGGACGATGATTCGAGGTGACCGGATTGGATGAGCCGAATCCTCAGGTCTGTTTTGGAACATTCTTTGACAACCCCCTCGCTAGCGTGGCGCCGAGCCCACGTTCTTTGAAAATATAGCTGAGTCGCCGCCAGCGCGCCCGGAAGAAACTTTCAACTTCAACATTGTCTTCGACCATCGAACATTTAGGGCGAAGCAGCCACCTCTGCACCATATCAACGTTCGCGAGAGCCAATCCGTTACGGGATTGTCTCTCGACGCTTCCGACAAGTTGAGAAACCACTCAGTGTGACTGGTTAGAGACTAGACGTGAGCGATTTCACTGTGTCATTGCGAGAGCGCTATTCGCACTCCCTCGCCAGTTCGGTGACTGGCGAGAAGGAAGCCTGTTTCGGAGGCCCGGATTCACACCGCCGGCGACCCGGGCACTGTCCAACACTGGACCGTTCCGTCCTTGCCGGTCACGAACACCTCGCCGTTGACGATGGTGGGAGACGAGGACAGTGCGGTCGGAACACTGGTGGACCAGGCGTGCGGGGCCCCGGTCAGGGTCCGGGCCCCCTCGATGTCACCGTTGGCCAGTTCGGATACGGTGAAGTCCAGGGTGCCAGCCGTCCCTTCGATCGTGTCCGGTTGCGCGATCTCGCTCTGGAGTGCCCCCGATGCCCCGGACAGGAGGAGCAGCGAGTTTCCTGAGGGCACGACCAGCGTTGGGAACTGCGTCGCGGCAAAGCTTGCCTTGAGCGAGGCGGAAGCAATGATCGGGTCACCGGTCGGGTATTTCCAGCGGAGGTGACCGGTGCCTTCATTGAGCGTGTATTCGTTCCCGTTGTGGGAACCGACATAGACGGTTCCGGCAAGCACGATCGGAGCGGTGGTGACCGGGCTACCAGTGTCGTATACCCAGCGGGCGGCCCCATTTCCGAGGGCAAACGCTCGGATCGCCCCGCTGGCGTCGCCCACCACCACGATGCCGGCGCCGGTGTCCACCGAGGTGGAGCCTTTGACGGCGCCGACCGCTTTGGCTCGCCAGAGCACCTTGCCGGTCGAACCCGTCAGCGCATAGACATCACCACTGTCATCACCGAAGTAGAGAGTCGTTCCAGCAGCGGCGGGCGACGATTCGATGGCGCCCCTTGTCAGAGTGGTCCAGACCTCCTTGCCGGTCGACGTGTTCAGCGCATAGAGGCGTTGATTCACCGAGCCGACGATGACGAGACCATCGACGACCGCCGGGGTGGTGTCTATTTTGGAAGTGCCCGATACATCCCTTGACCACTTCTCCACCCCGGTCCGAACGTTGATGGCGTAGACCACCCCTCGGGAGTCGGCCACGTAGGCAACCCATCCACCACGTCGGTTGACCCGGAAATGGTCGAACCGACATTGAAGGTCCAGGCTGGAGCCATGTAGTCCGGCGCATAGAGCGAGAGGTGGCGCAGGATGGCGGCGTCGTCGGGTTCGGTGTTCGAATGGGTCGGACCTTCGCCGAACTGGCTCCATGCATTGGTCACGTACACCGAGGTACTTGTCACCGGCTTGCCCGAGGTCTTTGCGCTGACCACCAGCGTCTGCGGACCGAAGCTGTCCGTGCCCGGGACGGTCAACTGTCTGGCAGGAAGCAGCCCGCTCGAGGTCGCCGTTGCCGTTCCGACGGCTAGGCCGTTCAAGGCGAAGGTCACCGCCTCCCCGCGGCCGAAACCGTGGCCGCTCACCTGAAACTTTCCGTCCATCGCTACCCAGCGGCTGGCCACGGTGACTACCGGTGAGGATGACTTCGGCAGGACGGTGAAGGAGTCGCGGGACGAGGTGGGCAGCGATTGCTCGGACGAGATGTCGGCCACGCCGTCGCTGTCGATCGCGCTGGCGTACGCGACCAGACCTTCCCCGGCGTTGGTGGTGGGCACCGTCATCGCCCAGTCGGTACTGGGACTGCCTGGCGCACTGAGCGTTGCACTGTTGGGGTAGGGCTCGGCTGTCCAGGTTCCACTGGCCGAGTCCCACCATTTCCCGCCCCCACCATTTTCTTGAACAGCGACGTCCACGGCACCGATGGACGAGGCGGAAGTCGCGGCCCCGGAGACGGTGAGGGCTCCACCTGGATTGGCGATAGTCGAGGAGGGCGAAGGCGAAGTCACGACCGTACTGGGCGCGGGGGGATTGCCTCCGCCGGGGGCGAAATCGTACAGGAAGCCGTCAGCCCCGGCCTCGATGAAGTTGCCGTCCGTCTCGGCCACCCCTCCGGCGATGTACGAACCTGTCTGGTAGCTGTAGAGCTGGGCTCCCGTCGCCAGCGAGAGCACGCGGAACGTGCCGTCGAGGTCTCCGTAGGCCACGATCTGATCACCAGGGGGACCCACGACGGCCACCGAACCGTCGGTACGCACACTCGAACCCGCCGAGGACTGCCAGATCAGGGCACCGGTCACGGCATTCAGGCAGACGACGCCTCCACCGTCGCCGAACACCAGGTTGGTCCCCGAGAGGGCTGCCGTGGAGAGGGACGGGGACCCGAAGTCGTACCGCCATACGAGGTCGCCAGTGGTCAAATCGACAGCAAAGACATATCCCAGCTTGCTCATGCCGTAGGCGACGCCGTCAGCAAACCCGTTCACGCCCGGGGCCGACACCGTGACGCCGGCACCGACGTCGTAGTCACCCTGGATGATGACGGTGGAGAACCGCCAGACCAATGTCCCCGTCACGGCGTCGATAGCATAGAGGGAAGAATCATCGTCTGCGGTGCCGAAGAGCACGAGCGGTTCACCGGTGGCGTCCACGGCGTAGCTGATGAGGTCCCAGACGCCGCTGTACCCGGGACTAGGGATCGGACTCGACGTGAAGTCGACATGGCATGTTGCCTCGTCGATGGCCACCACCTAGCCATCAGCCTTGCCGTGTCGATTCCGCCGATATAGAGGGTTGGCTTTCCGCCGGGCGTGGCAAGGGTCGGCGACGAATACAGCGGCGTCGGCAAGGGGGACGAGGCCGAGCACTGGGTGGTCCCCTGGCCGCATCGAGCTTGTAGACCCGGCCACTGTCCTGAGGAGCCACCCACGGTCGTTCCCTTCGGCGAGCGGGGTGCTCGTAATGTAGCCACCCATGTCGACGGACCAGACCGGCAACCCGGTGGCCTGGTCATAGGCGGTTATCAAGCCTGCGGTGGTGGCCACATAGACGAGTGTTTCGCCCAAGGTGCTGTTGTAGGCAACGATGGGCGAGCTCAGGACCTCGGAGCCAACGTTGGTCATCCACCGCACTCCAAGGTTTGCTGCGTCGGACGTATTCAACGATGGGTCCGCTGAGACGCCCGTGAGCGACGAATTTTGAGCCGCCTCGGGCCACGTGTAGGTCGGGGGCGTTCCCGCTGCAGCTGCCTTGGAACCGACGGCGATCGCCAACAGCCCGACTGCGACGATAACTGTCAACCCGAGTATGCCCAGTCGACGAAAGTCCTGGATGGTCACGACGCCCTCATTCCCCTTGAACCCGGGCAATGCTAGTTCACAGGCGAGGTGGCGCGTCACGCCGGTGACTTGACCCAGCGCCCCCTGACGCATTGGCTGCGGGTACCAACAGAAGGGCCGTGCGCTGAGCGATCACCTGGCCGCTCGAGGGGACCCCGACAGCGCAGAGCTTGAAGTTCACACTGTCGCCGTACCCGACGAACTTCTCGGGTCAAGACGATGCGCGATTGCTTCCGGATGGTCAGCTGACGGTGCACGACGACGGCGCCAGGGCCGATCGACCTCCGAGGGCGCTTCTCATCACGATCAACACCAAGAAGATGACCGGCAACGGTCAACAAGCAGGTGACGGATCCGAGGGCCAAGTTTTCATCGTGTTGCGGAAGTGAAATGAGGCTGCCGGACCTCAATTGGGTCATCGACTGGGAAGCGGACAACTTCATGACCGAGCTCAGCCGTACCGGGGTGCCGCAACTGACGATCACATTTTCAAATCGGTTGACGAACCAGCGTCCCCCTATGGGTTCCTACCGAGCCGAACTCGGCGAAGAACGGTCCCCGCAATGAGGCAGGGGATGAATGCGATGGTTGCGCCTCATCACCTCAGTGGGAGGCATCGAATTTTGGATGGTCGGTGGTCATGGCCGAGCATGGTCGGATAGGCCATCTCTGATCACATTTGATCTCCTGCGTTTACAGACCGACGGCACCTTTTCGATCTGACCTATGAAAGTTTCTCGGGCTGAAGCATCAGAAGATTGGTGGCTCTTCGGATTTCAGTGGGGTCCGGTGGTTCGCGGAATGACGGCCGGTTCAATCGTTCCTGAGCAGATCCCAGTTGGGCTTGCCAGCGTAGAGCAGTGACCGGATCCTGTAGTTCCGGAACGAGGTGAAGCCGAAGGCGGCACGTTTCACCCGCTTGATCAAGTTGTTGACAGCCTCGGTGGGTCCGTTGCTCACTTGGGCGGCGTGCCAGGCGGCGATCTGGTGCTTCCATCGCTTCAGGGTCCGTCCCAGGGATCGGGCCTCGATCGGGATAGTCCTTGTCTTGGAGGTCACGGCTGAGTTCGGTCACCCACTGGAGAGCGAGGTCGGGATCCACGGTGGGCGTAGAGCTCGCGGACCGCCTCCTTGGCCTTCCACACGGTGGCGACATCGCCTTTGGGGTCGCCGGCCTTCAGAGAGCCCTATCAGCTTGTCCCGTCCCTTGTCGTCGAGACGCTCCTCGGCCTTGGTCAGAAGGCGCCGGCATCGGTAGAGGGGATCGGTCTTGTGGCCGCGGTGTCCCATCGTCTCGTTCTGCACCCGGCGCCGGCACTCGTCGAGCTTGGTGTTGGCCAGCTTCACCACATGAAATGGATCGGCCACCTGGATGGCGTCGGGCACCATGACGGTGAAGACCTTGCTGATAGGGGCCGGACAGATCGAGGGTGGCGAACCGCACCCGGTCCCGCCACGGCTTCCCCCGTTTTGCCAGCCACACCATGGGTTCAACGCTCGATCGGCCGGGGACCACGTCCAACAGCTGGCCCCCACTCCGACGTCCACGATCTGGGTGGAGAACTCCTGGCGATGCCAGCTGCCGATCCGGGCGAACAGCACCTCGTCGAGGCCGAGTGCCTCCACCGTCCCGAACCGCTCGGGGTCAGCGACCAGGGCGGTGCCGTAGGCAATGACCGTGTCGTTCACCGTGTGCCAGTCGCACCCGAGCTCGACGGCGATCTCGTTGACGCTGCGGGCGTAGCGACCGACCTGTTCGGTGACCCAGCGGCCGGCCCGGTCACTCATGGCCATGCGCGGTGCACCCGATGCGCAGCTCCTGGCCGATCCACGAGGTCGTCGCCGACGACTCGGGACACCGCCACCGGTGCTTGTGCCAGATCAGACGGGTGGCCCGCCCGGAGCAGGGCAGATCCACCAGCTCGACCACCGGTCGGTCCTTCACGTGGGCGAACACTCCGCAGCCGGCACATCCCGGTCTCGTCGACCGTCCCTCGATGTGCACCCGGAGCGGATCACCGGCCACGTCATCGATGCCCAGGACGTTCACTTCCGGCAAGCCCACAAGAAGCTCGCACATGCGCGTACTCTGACTCCACAGGGGCTCTCCAGTCTGAAGGCGTAGAACACCGTCAGATTGGCAGGGCCCCTGCATTTCGCTGGGGATGCCCTACACCCCACTCAGATCCGAAGAACCTGATTGGTCAGACGACGATCAGGACTTCGACAGACCAAGGGATCTCGCGAGAGCACCTTCAAGAAAGAGAGAATACCCCACCGTTACATGATCGTCCCAATAAATCTCATCATTCCCAATCACCGGACTGCAGGTTTTGGTGCAGAACCAAGGGAGAACGTCGATGTATGTCGCATCGTCACGTTCTGTTGCGCGTTTTCTCCGCTTCATTAAATTCGGTGAAGGCGGGTTTCGGTGGTAGGGAACAAGCCTGGACGTTGTCTGCGTGGCGAGCTAGACAGTTGGGACCACTGGTCAAGGGTACCGCCAGATTTCCGATGACAACCTGTCGGGTCTTGGGCGTCGACAACTCCGAAAGCGTGTATTCAAGGGATCGTTGCCACTGCTGCGCGGTGTACTCGCTTCCGCCCGGTCTGGCATATCTCTCATTCTGCGAGACGATGAGAAGCTCAGGGCCGATCAGTTTGATTCGGCCGACGACGTAATGGTGCCATTCGTCGCAAGCCGTCACGCGGGAGCCCTCAAAATCAGCGACGGACACGAGAGAGGCGGGACAGCCATTCTTGAAAAGGATCACGAGCCTCCAGTGATCGCGGGTAGCTATTCCATCCAGCGCTTGGAACCACATCCCGGCGTGTGAATCGCCGTAGAGAACCATCGTGCGGCTTGCTTTGCGGTCGCCAAACGTGCAGGCCGGCACGGTGGTCTGGGATGGCTCGGGCGAACAACTGCCAAAGAACTCCCCGGGAGCGACGTGCGCCTTCGGGTTGGATACCATCGCTCTCAAGGATGGGTTCAGATTCGATGGCAAGTCCTTGATGTGGCCGGAGGCTGCGACGGCGGCCAAGACGGTGCTGAGTGGGACGTTGGGACCTTTGGCGAGTCCAAGCACTGGTCTGTTCGTGCCGGATTCTGGTCCGGTACCGACCGCGAGATCGGATTCGATGGCGATAGAGGCGAGTGTCACTGCAACCAGTCCGACGCCGAGGGCGATGCTCAACCATCGGATCCGTAAGAGCCATTTGGCGTGCCGTACGGGGTTCTCGACGAGGTGGTAGGTGACCACAGAGGCGATGAGGGCCACCACGACCCACCCCAGGTTGTCCTTGACCGAGAGGCTCGTCTTGCCCGCATACTCTGCGGCGATGATCAGGATGGGCCAATGCCACAGATAGAGCGAGTAGGAGAGTCTTCCCAACCAGCGAAAAGGCGAGAGACGCAAGAGTGCCTCGGCTCCGAAGGCCTGGGCGTTCATGCCGCCGGCAATGATCAGCGCTGCTCCGATCACGGGGATGGCGACCAGTGAGCCGGGGTAGGCGGTCCCGGAGGTGAAGGTGCAGGCGGCAAGGGCGATGGCCCCAAGACCGAGCCAGGTTGCCCAGGCCGCCAGGCTCCTCGGCACCTTCAGGAGCCATGGCGTGCACACGGCAACGAGTGCACCGAGGGCCAACTCCCATGCCCGGGTGAAGGGTGAGAAGTAGGCGTCGATCGGATTGTGGTGAGTCTCGACGCCCGAGTAGGCAAAGGAGACGCCAATGACCACGATAAGGCAGACGGTCAGACGCAACCGAAACGAGAGCACCTTGGCTCCGGCCACCAGTAGGAACAATGTGGGATAGACCACGTAGAACTGCTCTTCCACAGCGAGGGACCAGAAATTCTGGAGGGGCGACGGGGGTTGCTGCGAGGTCAGATAGTTCGTCCCGGTCGCAATGAAATGGAAGTTGGCCAGGAAGACGGCCGCCCACCGTCCGTCGGTGGCGGTCGGGATACCCCCGGCAACGCCGAGGAACCAGTAGGCCGATCCCACCGTAACGATGATCACCAATGTCGCTGCTGGGATGATCCGGCGACAGCGCCGTCCGTAGAACGAGACAAGAGAGGTCCGCCCCGTTGAAGCCCGTTCCCGCAACAGGACACCGGTGATGACGAAACCGGAGATGACAAAGAAGACATCCACTCCGACATAGCCGCCGGATAGGGCCGGTACGCCCGCGGAAGAGCACCACGAGGAGAATGGCTACCGCCCGGAGGCCCTCGACGTCAGGCCGGAATCGACGATCCCCCGGAGCAGTGCCCGACTCGTCGACCGACGGCAGCATCTGCTCGCCTGGCGGCTCCAACGTCGATTGGTGAGACCCCACGACTACCTCCGACATCCTGCCTCTTCCCCCACGGCCAGCGGTGATCGGCCCCCGACATGTTGAGGATAATCTCCACCCACTGGTCTCGGTAGCACCGGGACCTCGCCTCGCTTTGGGCCCAAGGTGACCTCGGGCCGGGTTGTTCAGTGGCTCGCGACGTTCCCGGAACAACTTTGGCGTGTCACAAAGTCGGCGCGGCTTCGAGCGGATCCAGTGACCTGCAGGATGCGCTGACTGACCACTTCGCTGCCGTCGGCGGTGACGGGAGGGGGTGGGACGTGCGGCTGAGCGTGACCACGAACGATGACCCTGACGCCGCCGCTCGTGCCGTGGAACGGGGCACCGATCTCGCCCTGAACTACGCCGAGAAGGTTGGGCTGCCCCTCCGGCCCGTCATTCGGAGCGAGGCAGTCGAGGAAGACACCTTCCACGCCGAGCTCGAGGTGTCCAACTTCCCCGAGGTTCTTGGGACCACCGAGGTCACCGAGGCCCTTGGCGTCTCCCGCCAGCGCTTGCACGAGCTCAGGGGATCGGGTCGCTTCCCGGCGCCGGCCTACGAGCTGGCGGCAACGCCCCTCTGGATTCGGTCGACCGTCGACTGGTTCCTTGCCGGCTGGGACCGCAAGCCCGGGCGACCCGCTAACACTCTGAAGTGGGCCAATGAGCTCGCCGCCGACTATCGGGTTATGGCGACCATATGAACGACGATCCGAACAAGCGCCGCCAGTTCCCACACCAGCGCGATCTCATCTTGCATGAACTGGTCCGCCGCCTCTCGCCTCAGGACGCTGCGACGATCCTTGGGATCCCCGTTTCCGAGGTCAACGAAGCGCTCGCTCGACCGGGCCTCGATTGATGGGGGCTGAGTTTCCGGAGCCGCTCCGGGCGTAGAGTCGGCCCAATGGTGACCGACTACAAGGCTTGGGACGAGACGAGACAGGTACCGAGCGGTTACCTGGAGGGGGGCTCAGCCACAACCAAGGAAGATCTGGGCAAAGAGCCACGCGGTCGCGATTGAGGACGATGTGCGGGCCGGGCGCACCCTCTGTGGACTCAGCATCCAAGGCCCTGTCACGAATCGCGATTTCGAATGGGACGCCCCATCCATTCGATGCGGACTGTGTTCCGGGATCCTGGGACTCTCGCCCAGATAGGAAGAGTCCCTAGATCACTGCTCTTCCGCCCCAGCTTGTCCCTGTGCCCCTGAAACGGGCGAGGTGGAGGGCCAGGTGCGGAGAATCAGCCGGGCCCGGAGCGAATCGGCGGACGATCGCTCGACGGGCCCAGCCGGAAGGGGTATCGACGGGATGGGCCCTGGGCTTGAGCGCCGGCACGGCAATACGGCAATAGGGGTACGGTGGGAGTTGCCGGTTCGATGCTCCGAATGGGGGGTTACACGACTGAGCTGGATGGCAGAGGGATCCAACAGTGGTATTCACCGCCAGCCCCGAATGTCCAAGCTGCGAAAGCTGGAATGTCCGAGTGACCTACGCTGCATCCGGCGGAGGAGGTGCTCTTCAGGAGACTGAGTCCGGAGATTGCCGCGCTGCGGGTATGTGTGGGCACAAGCATCGTGCCTAGAGGCCAGCTGATTCGCAACGCTCCGCCAGGTTGCCCCACCCCGTCGGGTCAGTTGAGCGGAATCCTCCCAGTTACTGCCGCTGACCCGACACCGTTAGGCTAACGCGGGACCGGAAGCGGGAAGGGTACAAAGTCCCATAAGCGTGATCTGGAGCGGTCCCGAGACGTACTCGGGGATCACTTCAGCCTCCCCGTTGCCCGGGCCCACTTCTCGACGTCGGGCCAGGACCACACGAGAGCGGCCTTGAGATTGGCCACCGGCTTCGGAAAGTCGGGATGGCGGCGCCTCAGATCGTGGACATAAACGGTCCGATCCGATCCGAGGCGAGCGGCGATCTCGGCGGCTCCTACGAGCTCGTCCACGTCGACTTTCCTTCCCACCACCGCAAACTAACTGTGCGGGGGTCCGAAATAGGTGATTGCGTAAGGTCTTCTGCACTCCTATAGTAACGAGTGCGTAAGACCTTGGAGAGGTCGAGGCCGATGATCTTGTCGAAGGCGTTGATGGCCTTCGACCAGGTGCTGGAAAGCACCGGTGGCCACCCACTCGTCACGGCGCCGCCGGAGGGTGGTCTCGCCTCCCTCGCCCAACCTTCCTGCCACGTCCCAGGAACAGCCGGTGACCAGCCGGAACAAGATGGCCTCGAAGCAGTAGCTCTCGGGGATCCGGGGTCGATGGCACCCCAGAGGGTGGTCGGTTTCCCCCCCCGTTTGGGCAGGTAGGCGGCAAAAGACTGCCAGACAGCGTCGACGACGGACGGCTCGAGTGCAAGCATGGGACCTCCACTGGTTCGTTGGGTTGGGCGCAGCCGGATCATGTCGGTCCGACACAACGACCGGTGGATCTTTTCGCCTGGTCAGAAGTGGTCCACCCCGGCGGCACACCCGGTAGTGAAAATGGGGTCTGAGGAGGTGGCCATGGCCAAGATCAGACGCAACGAGCCCTGCCCGTGTGGGAGCGGATCCAAGGCGAAACGGTGCTGTTATGGGAACAACGAGGAAACAGAGATCCACTGTCTTCCCTTCGAGCTCTGTGAAGCGGTGGTTCCGGACCTGCGGGGCATTGACGACGACGAAGAACTCCGGTCGCTCTTCGACGAGCTGCTCTACTTGCCGGAGATCGACACGTCACTCCAGCTGCGCCTCGGGATCCTCACACCCACGATGGACAGCGCCATTGGAGCCATCCAGGACGACGACGTCGATGTGCTCGACGAGGTGTTCGACAAGGTGGTGGCTGAAGTCGACTCACCCAGCAGACGGATTGAGCTCGCCCAGGCTGTGACCACCTTGCGGGATCAGGGACGCATTCCCTCCGACCTTGCGGCCACCGCCATCCTCGAGCTGGACCGCAAGGAGTCCACCTTCTTCCTGTCCTCCGTGGCCGAGTCGCTCGCTGTCCTAGCCGGCGACCGGGGTACGCCCGCCGGGCTCCTCGTGGCCACGCGATAGCTGCAGAGACCCTCAAGGCCAAAGCGCCTGATTCACCCATTGGCGGCGCGCTCTAAGCCAAGATTCAGAGCTCCGCCGGTAGGCGTTCGTTCAGTCGTGTCCTGGTGTCTCGAATCCTGGGATGTCCAAGAAGGGCGTCTTGCCCTTGAAGCCTCTTCCGATCAGTGCCTCCGGCGCGGTGTCCTTTGGCATGTCCACCTTTGCGGGGAGATATACGTCAAAGATCGCCGAGGCGGCCGTTGCCACGGCCTCACTATGGTGTCCGTCCTCCCAAAGCTGCGCCGCCGTCGCCCTGTACCCATGGATGCATGTTGGACATCGCAAGCTTTGGACCTGTCGGCGTGAATATCTCCTTTCGAGCCTCGGCATCCTTCTTCAGGTATCCGAGAAGTTCCGCCGTGGCTGATTTCGTGACCTGAATTCCCCATCCAGCGTTGAGTCCGCAATCGATCCGCTCAGCGAGTTCCGGGTCGCAATCATTTGCGATCTGCTTGATGAGCGGCAAGGAGCCATCGACCTCCTTTCGGATCTGCTCAAAGCCCCCCGCCGCGTCAGAAGACGCACGTTCTGCCCACGGGGTCCAGGGTCTCCAGCAAGACGAGAAACTCTCGACCTTTGGAATCGCCAACTCTTCGTTGATCACAGAAGCCTCCGGGCAGAAGAATGGCAGAAGTCTGCACTTTTCCAACAGTTAAGGCCAGCTCCCGGGTGACCGAGAAACTGGCCTTGACCTGCCGATACTTACGTCGGACTGCCGGGATTTGAACCCGGGACCTCTTGACCCCCAGACCGCTGTCCGCCGTCAGGGCCTGGGCGGTCTGGTGATGTCATGCTAGGTGAGGTGATCGGTCCGGTCCGCGGGTAGTCAGGCCCTGTGTGGTCAATTTGGGTCGGATGAGGTGTCTTCCCGTTGTCACTTCGTTGTCAGTGTGGTTGTGATCCATGGGTCAGGGCCAACTAGTGCTTCCTGGGCGACATGGACGCTTCGGAAGCTGTGTCCACCTTGATCGTGGAGATGTCCTTCCTCCTGCCGGAGGATCAGGCCTCCCGTCTCCGATCGGTTCTCATCAGCGGCCAGAAGGCCGCCGCCGAGCTGAGGATGTCGAACGAGCTCGATGAGATCGAGCTCGGTGTCGCCCTGGTGCAGGGAACGGTCGAAGAGTCCTATCGCCGCCGCCGCCGTCTCGATCCGCCGACCCGAGGCGGTCAGCTGTAACGACCCCGCGGCCGCGGCGTCCCCGTAGGCTAGGCCCATGTGGTCAAACCGAGGCGACGCTGGACGATCCCGACCTTCTCACGTCGACCTCAATTGCTGCAGAACCGAAGTCGCCGGAGCGAGTGAACGAGATCGCACGACGTACCGGTTGATCCCCCATCGGTGCTCGTAGGCAACCAGAGCGGTGGCGATGGATTCAGCTGAGCCCAACCAGATGAAGGGCGAGTTGAGGAGGTCCCGCGGCGCCGCTCCCGGAACGGCGGCTCGCAGCGCGGTGGCCGTCGCCAGTGGATCGTCAGTGATCTCAACATGTTGCACCAGGGCCTCGACCGCTGGCCTCCGGCCGGAATGGGATGGGACCGAGCGAACCAGGTCGAACATCCGGTCGAGCGCCGACTCACTCCAGTCCACCTCGTGATGGTGGCCGTCGGCGAGCGTCCTTCCCAAACCCGTGACACCGACGATGTCGGCCGTCGCGGCAGCGAAACGAAGGACCTTCGATCCGGCACCGCCAATCAGCACCGGAATGTCTCGATTGGCCGGTCCCGCCAGGGATGCCGCGTTCAGATTGACGAACTCAGTGGAGAGTGTGACGGTCTCCCCGGCCAGTAACGAACGGGTCGCCGAGGCCACCTCGATCAGTCGAGCAACCCGCCGCGAGGGCGACGGTATCGATGTGCCCCGCATCCTCCACTCGGACGGGGTGTGGCCGGCACCGAGTCCGAGGACGGTTCTGCTGTCTGAGAGGACGTCGAGCGTCGCCACTTCGCTGGCCAGGGCGTAGGGATCCCAGAGCCCGGCATTGGCCACACAGGTGCCCAGTTTGAGGTGCTGGGTCACCGAGGAAGCGGCGGCCAGGAATAGAAATGGCGAAGGCAACGCACCTGGGTGGTCGGCAACGTAGAGGGTGTCGAATCCGAAGTCCTCGACGGTTCGGGCAAGATGCAGCCATCCTGCGCCGTCCGATGCCTGCCCCTGGACTGAGATCCGAATCATGGGATCAAGTTAGACCTGCGCCTTCTGTGCCGGTTCGCGGGATGCGCACCGAGCACGGCTCGGTGTAGGTCGGTGGAAGAGCGACAGGGCTAGGATCGCTTCCCTCGCTATGTCCTTTGCTACCCGACGAGGTGCCGCGTGGCTGCGCCCGCCTGTCGGCCCCGCCACTCCAGGGTTGCCGTGAAGGTTCGACCCACCCTCTCCCGGCTCCGTCTCGTGCTGGCCGCCCTTCGCTGGCGGGCGCTGTCGTCAACGGTCATGGTGGCGGTGGGTGCTGCCGCCGTGTTCGCGGCCGCCAGCGGGCCCATCTACGTGCACGCGGCAGATCAGTCGATCCTCGACGCGCGACTGCTGGCCGGTGCCCCGGGAACCGGACTGACCATCATCCCGTCCGGGTCCCAACCTCTTCGCTCGTTGCGCCGGGCGACCTCGGCCGTCCCGAAGTCGCCGTCGGGCGCGACCGCCTTCGGAACGCCCATCGTGTCCACTGATGTCGAAGTCACCACCGTCTCCACTCGTGACGGCCAGCCCTTCGTCACCGACGTGGTGTCGCGGACCGGTGTCTGCGGCTATCTGCACGTCATCTCGGGGACCTGCCCGCGCCGTCCGGGCCAAGTCGCCCTGAGCGACCGGAGCGCCCGTGCCCTGGGGCTGAAGGTAGGCCGGCCGCTGGTCCTCAACCCGCCCCGGTCATCACCAGTCCGGCTGTCGGTAGTCGCCGTCTTCCGAGCCGACAACGGCCAGGCGCCCCAGTGGTGGGGCCAGAACCCCTTCGGGTTCGGGGCCGGGACCCCATCATTGCCCCGACTCGACGACGTCTTCGCCGCCCAGTCCACGGTCACCGGCACGATGCCGGCACGAGCCATCTCCTATGCCGCCCAGCTACCCCTGGTGGGCGGGGCTCTTCCGGTGTCGGGTATCGATGACTTCACCAACGCGCTCGCCCACTACTCGGCCCAGGCGGTCCGCAGCGACGGCGTCCACGTGAGTTCGGGTCTTGCCCGGGCCGTGGCCCAGTCGACGGCCGACCAGCACACCATGACCACCATCATCGCGGTGGTCGACGTCCAATTGGTACTGCTGGCCCTGCTGGTCCTGTACTTCGTGGCGGCACGAACGGCCGAGGCCCGGGAACCCGAGGTCCGCCTGGCCGAGTTGCGGGGGTTCCGACGGTCGGGCACGGCATCGGTGGCCCTCTTCGAACCGGTGCTCCTGCTTTGCATCTCCCTCCCCGTCGGCCTGGTCGGTGCCTGGCTGGCGGTGCGCCTGGCCGGCTCGCACCTCTATGGGGACGGCGTGGTGCCCTCCCTCACCCTGCCCGCGCTGGGTATCGCGGTGGCCACCTTCGTGGCCGCCGTGGTGGCCACCGTCATCGGCGCGCGACGGTTGATAGGCGACGGCCGGCGCGTGTCCGGCTCGTCGACCTGGTCTGCGGCCCTGGATGCCGTGGTCGTGGCCGTGGCCGTCATCGCATTCGTGGAGGTCGCTACCGGAGGGGTGGCCAGCGGGTCCCATACCGACCCCCTGGCCGCCTTTGCCCCCGGCCTGCTCGCCTTCGGGGCCGGCGTACTCGGAGCACGCCTCCTGCCGCTGATGGCCCGCCCGACTCTGCCGCTCACCCGCGATTCGCGATGGGTGGCCACCGGCCTGGCCACGCGGCGGGTGGCCCGCCGTCGGGAACTGTCACGGCAGATCGTCCTGATCTCGCTGGGCCTCGGTCTGGCCGTGTTCGCCGTGGCGGGCTGGAGCGTGGCCGCCCACAACCGATCCCTCCAGGCCAACTTCGAGGTGGGCGCCAGCCGGGTGCTCACCGTGGACGTCCACCCCGGCGCCGACCTGCTGACGGCCGTGCGTCGGGCCGACCCGACTGGTCGCCAGGCCATGGCCGTTGTCGTCGAAAACGCTTCCGATGGCACGCTGTTGGCGATCGATGCCAGCCGACTGGCTGCGGTGGGCTCATGGCCGACAGACCTCGGTGGAACCACACCGGCAACCATCGCCCGGCGGCTCGTACCCGGTACAGCCCCGCCGGTGATGGTGTCGGGAGGTGCCCTGCGGGTCGTCGCCGACCTCCGCCGTACCGTGACGCCGGCCCCGGAACTGCAAGCGACCATCTTCGACGACGCCTACCAGACCACCTCCACGCTCGATCTCGGGGCGCTCGAGCCTGGTGCGCATCAATACACGGCATCCACCGCGGGCGGCTGCCCGGATTCGTGCCGTCTGGTTGATCTCGCCATTGCCTGGACGCCCACCGCCGGCGAATCGGGCCAGACGACCACGGTGCCCTTGACCATCCGCGGCCTGTCCGGGCAGGGCCCCGATGGTGCATGGCGCCCCATCGAGGCCGGGTTGACCGAGCCGGGGCGGTGGACGAGCGGCGGCGGCGGAGTCACCATCGACCATCGGGCCGCTCAGCTGTCGGTGGTGGCAACCGTCGATGCCGACGGCGCCCCGGCCAGCTTCGGACCGGCCGATGTCCCGACCGCACTGCCGGCCGTCACCACCCGCGATCAAGTCGGTGGGGAGGCGATCGACGGGACGGTGCCGGGTGTCGGCCTCGACGGCAGCACCATCACTGTGCGGCCCGTCGCCGTCGTCCCCGCGCTACCGCGGGTCGGCACGGGTGCTTCGATGGTCGACCTGGCCCTGGCCCAGCGACTGCAGGCCGGGCCGATGCGCGACACCACGACGGAGGTGTGGCTGGCGGCCGATGCCCAGCCGGGGATCGTCGGCGCACTGCGTGCGGCGGGGGTATCGGTCATCGGTGCCGAATCTGCGGTGGCTCGGGAGCAGACGCTCGGCAACGACGGCATGTCGTTGGCCTACACGGCCTTTCTTCTGGCCGCCGTCGTCGCCGGCGTGCTGGCGGTCGGGTCGACGGTGCTGGCCGCTGTCGCCCCCGGCCGCCGCCGCCGAGCAGAGCTGGCGTCGATGCTCGCCATCGGTCTCGACCGTCCCATCCTGCGCCGCTGGCTGGTGGCCGAGCAGGGTCTCGTCCTCGGCACCGGCGTGGTCCTCGGAGCGGTCTCCGGCCTGATCGCCGCGTTGGTGGCGCTGCCGTCGGTCCCCGAGTTCGTCGGCCTCGGGCCTGGTCCCCCACTGGACTTCTCGGTGCCCGGGGCGGCGGTGACCATCACCGCGGCGGCGATCGTGCTGGTGCTGATCGTCACCGTCATAATCGGGGCCACGGGGATCGTCCGACAGGTGACCACGGACGACCTCGGGAGGGAGGACGGTTGACGGTCCATTCGACCCCAGTCAACGAGGAAGAGCACGGGCGCACGGGTGGCGTCTCCGCGCACATGCGAGGCGTCGTGCACCTCTACGAGCAGGCTGACGAGGACATCGTCGCCCTGCGAGGCGTGGACTTCGACATCGAGGCCGGCGAGATGGTCGCCCTCCTCGGCCCTTCGGGTATGGGTAAGTCCACCGTTCTGCGCCTGCTGGCCGGCATGATGCGTCCGTCGGCCGGTCAGGTTCTGGTCGGCGAGGTAAACCTGGCCCGGGCGCCGGCGCGGGAGCTTCAGGCCCTGCGCGCCCTCGAAGTGGGCTACGTGCTGCAGGATACGGGTGCGAACCTTCTTCCCTACGCCAGCGCCATCCAGAACATCAGGTTCGCGCAGCAGGGTGCCCGGTCCAGAGGGAGGACGCAGTTGTGGCAGCCCGAGGCGCTGCTGGACGTGCTGGGCGTCGGAGGCGAGGTGCGCCGCCCGGTCGCCGAGCTCCCTCGCGGCACCCAGCAACTGGTGGCATTGGCCGCGGCCGTCGCCCCGTCACCGCGCCTGTTGCTGGCCGACGAACCCACCAGCCAGCTCGACTCGGACGCCAGCGGGGATGTGATCGCGCTCCTGCAGCGCATCAACAGCGCTTTGGGCACGACGGTCGTGATCGTGACCCACGACCCGCAGGTGGCCCGGGCGCTCCCGCGTACGGCAACCATCCGGGACGGTCGAGTGGGAGCCGAGGGCCACCGCGGGGAGGAGTACGCGGTTATTGACGGTGCTGGTTCGGTGCAGCTTCCGCCTGAGGTGCTCGAGGTGCTGACTCCCGGCTCACTGGTACGGGTGGTGCGTGGCGAAGACGGCGTGCAACTGCGGCGGATCGGGCCGACGACGTGAGTGAGGGCGAGGCAGATGACCGAGGCCTGTTACTGGGCGAGGGCCTGGTCCTCGAGCTCGACGGGCGCCGTGTCCTGCGCGGCGTCGACGTGGTTGTCGATGCCGGTACCTCGCTGGTGGTGACCGGGCCCTCGGGTGCCGGCAAGACGGTGCTGGTCCTGGTGTTGGCCGGCCTGATCCGCCCGACCAGCGGCCGGGTCCTGTTCGCTGGTCGGCCCTTCGGCCCTGACCAAGGGAGCGGTCGCTCCGAGATCGGACTCGTGCTCGAGCATGGTGGCCTTGTCGGCGGCCTGACGGCGGCCGAGAACGTGGCGTTGCCCCTGCAGACCCGTGGACTGCCCCGGACCGAAATCGCACGCCTGGTGGCGGCCAGCCTGGACGATGTGGGACTCACCGCTTCCGGCGATCGGCTGGTGGAGGAACTCTCGGGTGGCCAGCGCCAGCGGGTGGGCGTGGCCCGAGCGCTGGCCGGATCGCCGCCGGTGGTGATCGGTGATGAGCCCACGTCGGAGCTGGACCCCGACAGCCGGGGGCGCGTCTTGGATCTGCTCCTGCACCAGCACCGCACCGTGGTTATCGCCTCCAACGACCCCGAGGTGGCTGCGGCCTGCGACCAGGTCTTGGCCCTTGGCGATGGTCAGGTGCTTCCGTTCTCGTCCTGACCTCGTCCTACAGCGGCGCGTGCCCATACGGGGTGAACGCGTACAGGTTGCCGTTGGCATTGCCGACATAGACGGCACCGTCCACGATGACGGGCGGGGCGGTGATGGCACCGCCAGTGTCGAACTCCCAGGCTTGGAGCCCATAGGGTCGGATGGCTTGGACCTGACCGTTGGCGCAGGTGACGAACACGGCGTCGGTGACCGCCGCGATCCCGACGACCGCGGATCCGTAGCTGTTGACGGACTGGACCGCCCCGCCACCGGCCGACAGACCGGTCAGCGCCCCGTTGGACGACCCGACGAAGACCTCATTCGGAAACTCGTTGACCACCGGGCTGGCCGTGATCGGCGCGCCGGTGTCATAGGTCCAGCGGGTACTTCCCGTCGTCTCCGAGAGGGCGTAGAGACTGTCGTCGGCAGAGCCCACGAAGATCGACCCGTCCACGATGACGGGAGACGATTCGAGGGCGCCCCCGGCGGCGAAGGTCCAAAGCAGAGATCCATCACTGGAGGAGAGGGCCGTCATCGTCCCGTCGGTCCCACCGACCGCCACCACTCCCCCCGTCGGGTCGACGGCGACCGCCGACGTTGCCGGGCCGGGGAGGCTGGAGGACCAGGAGAGCGCCCCGGTGGACTCGGCAAAGGCGGTCACCGCTCCAGCGGCGCCGTCGGACGAGGAGACGTAGACGAGACCGCCGGAAACAACAGGCGCGTCCGCGCTCCCCGTCAGGCTGGCCGTCCAGCGCAGCGCCCCGGCCGTCGTGAGGGCGACAACGGATCCATCGGCAGTGCCCACCATGACCTGCCCGAGCTTGGGATCGATGGTGGGTGCTCCGTCGATGGGCTCTCCGGAGGGATCCTGCCAAGTCCACAAGGTGGTCCCGGTGTGGACGTCGACGGCCATGACCTGTCCGGCGCTGTCGCCTTCGTAGGCGACGCCACTGGCCACGGCGGCCGACGTCCCGATGGCGGACCCGCCGATGGCGTCCCACGCCGGGTCGACGCCACTGTTGCCGCCGTTGAAGAAGATGTCGCCGTAGCTCTTGTCGTTGGCGGCGAATCCACTGTGGCCGGGGTCATTGCCGGGGTCGTCCCACGAATTGGTGATGTAGACGGGAACCGAAGCCCTCCTGGCCGACGTCTGGCCGGTGGCCAAGAGCGACGATTCGCCGAAGGCGGCAAAGGCCGGAACGGTGACGGAATGAGCGGCGAGGTTGCCGGTGGCCCCCGCTTTGATCGACGTGAGTGTGGAACCCCGGAGACTGATGGCGACCGACTCGTTGGGCGAGAACCCGCCACCGCTGATGGACACGGTTCGTCCGGCGCCGACATAGAACTGGGTTGCCGACAATCTCGGGCCCGAGGTCGTCTTGCAGAACGGCGAACTGGGATTGATTTGTCGTTGTGCTGGCCTGACCTGCCTTTTCGTGTGCGGTTGCCGTCACCAGGTAGCTACCGCCGTATGCCGGGACAGGAAGATGGAACGACCAGGTCGTGGCGGGCTGCCCGGGCGAAGCGAGGGTGGCGGGATTTCCGATCGGGCTCGCCGACCACGAGTTGGTCGCCTTGTCCCACCAAGTCCCTCCGACGCCGCCGGACTCGATGGCCACATCCACCGCTGACAGACGCGGTAGGCCCGCCGGCCGTGCCCGTGATGACGATGCTTCCATTCGGGTTGGTGACCGAGGCTCCGTAGGCGGGTGACGTGACGGACGCCGCCGGAAGCGTCGCGTCCGTTGCCGCCGCCGATCGAGAAGTCATAAAGAAGCCCGTCAGTCGAGGCGATGAGGACGTCGTTATCGCTCACCGCCGGAGACGACACGATGTAACCACCGGTCTGGTAGTTGTAGAGGACCGCCCCACTGGCGAGGGACAGGGCATGGAAGGAGCCGCCGAGGTCGGCGCAGAATACGACCCCGTTGTTGCTGTGCCCGGCCACGGCGACCGAGGAAAGCACTTCGGTGCCGGTCGGGTCGCTGTACGTCCAGCGCGTCGCTCCGGTCACCGCGTTGAGATCGATCACTCCCCCGAGGCGCCCGAACACCAGATTGGTCCCGTCGAGCGCGGCGGTCGATCGCCCCTGTCTCGGTCGCCGTCCCCACCGGCGGCCGGTTGAAGACATGGCTCCAGAGCTTGGCTCCCGTCGTCAGATCGAGGGCGTAGATGGTCCCGTACTTGCTGGGGACGTAGGCGACACCGTCCGCGAAGCCGTTGGTTCCGGGTGCAGAGATGGTCGCTCCGGCGGCCATGTCGTAGTCGCCAGTGGCTGGGGCCTGGAATCGCCAGACCTCCTTACCGGTGAGCGCATTGATCGCGTACTCGGAGTCGTCAGTCCGGACGACCCGACCAGGACCAGCGGGATGCCCTTTTGTCGACACCATAGGCGATCGGCGACCACGGGCCGGTAATTGTGGGATACGAAGAAAAGCTCCATTGGACAGAGCAGTTGTACGCAGCGATGCCCATAATCGGACCAGAGTGATGCCATTATCCAGATGGGAGACGTAGATTGACGGCTTTCCCCCGGGCGGCGTGGCCGCCGTGAAGCTCGAGAAGAACTGCTTGGAAGTCACCAGGGAGCATTGCGTGGCACCAGTCGTGAGATTGAACTTGTACAGTTTGGCGGGATCCTGAGTCCCTACCCAGAGAGCTCCGTCGCTCACAACCGGTGACGCCAAGATGTCCCCGCCTAGTGACCGGCCCCATACCAGCTGACCGGTCCCGACCTTGAAGGCGAGAACGTCACCGTCGGTCGTGCCGACGTAGGCCATCATTCCCAACGGGTGGTGACGACGACCGGAGAACGAGAGAAGCGGAGCCGTACATGCTCGCGGCCCAACGAACACCGAGCGATCCCACATTCGATGACGAGAGCGAGCTGTTGCTCGCATAGCCGGTGTGATGCCTGTCACGATGCAGCTGGAGCCAGTCGAAGGCGGAATTGTTGGGTGGTCCAGCATTGGGGTGAGCCACAGCGGCGTCGGAACTGGCGCTCGCTGGGCTCACCCCAGCTAGGACACCAAGAGAGAGGACGGAGACGAGAAAGACAGCCAACAACACACTGAATCCATGCTTTCCCCTCTGAACAGCCAAGCGCTTTCTCCGCCGCACCCCACCATGATGTCTCCCCTCTGCTGACCGCAGACATGTACAACCGGCCCATACTCACAGACGGGGGATCAGCGGACAACCACAAAATTGGGGGCCCCTCGTACCTCGCTGGTGTTTTCAAGAATCGACGAGTCGTCCGAATCGGCTGGCTACGACTTCGACGCCGATACTCTGCCGACCCACGCCCCGCCGACTTTGGCACCCAACTGTACCCCTTCCACGCCGGGCTTTCGGAACCCGGCACCTGTTGACCCCGAGAGTCTGTCCCGAATCTACGGTCCCCTAGACGTCAAACCAGCCGTCGTTTCTAGAACGGCGCAGCTCCGTACGGAGTGACGGCATAGAAGTCTCCGTTGGAGTTGCCGACGTAGGCGGCACCATCCACGACCACCGGCGGGGTCGTGATCGAGCCCTGTGTATTGAAGCCCGCTCCCTTTTGCCCATAATTGCGGGCAAACGAGAGTTCCCCGTTTGCGCTAGTGAGGAAGATAGCCTTCAAGACGGTGGCGATCCCCACGATCGGCGATCCGTAGCGCAGAATCGACTGAACCTTCCCGCTGGTCGAAGAAAGCGCAGTCAATGTGCCGTTCGACGCGCCGACAAAGACCAGGTGAGTAGGGGGGTAGTCGGCCGGACTGGCGGTGATCGGGCTTCCGATGGAATGCGACCAGCGTTGAACACCGGTTGACTCAGCCAAGGCATAAAGCGTTCCATTCGCTGATCCCACGTAGACGGACCCGTCGGCATTGATCATGGGCGTCACATTCACCGCACCACCAGCGGTGAACGTCCATTTGGTAGAACCAGAGCTGCTCGAAAGGGCGGTGACCGCGCCGCTGCTCTCCCCCACGATCACAAGTTTGGATGTTGTGTCGAGAGTTGATGCAGAGGTCACCGGGCTCGTCAGTGTGTGCGACCAGGTCGTGGCCCCTGAGGATTCGACCAAGGCAGTCACTGCGCCGGCCGAGCCGTTACTTGACGAGACATAGACCTCACCGGCACCGAAGGTGGGTGCGTTGGGGACTCCACCGACGCTCGCCGACCAGACCGGGGTCCCCGCTGTCGTTACTGCCTCGACGGTGCCATTGGCCGAGCTGACCATGACCAGTCCAAGGGCTGGGTCGACCGTCGGTGCTCCGTCGATTGCCTTCCCTGAAGGGCCTTGCCAGGTCCACAGGAGGGCTCCGTTGTGGGTATTGATGGCCAGGAGCTGTCCTGAGGCGTCGCCGACGTAAGCAACTCCGTCGGCGACGGCGGCCGAGGTGGTAATGGCCGATCCGGCGATCGAGTTCCAGGCCGGGCCGATCGTTTTCGGAGAGACGACGAAGATGTTGCTGTAGCTGGCATCGTTGGGTTCGAATCCGCCGTGACCCTGGGTGCGGCCTGGGTCGTCCCACGAAATTGGTGATGTCGATCGGGGCACTTGCCTGGCTCTTCGAAGTGACTCCGGTTGCCAGAAGAGAAGACTCACCGAACGCTGCGTATTCGGGCAGCGAGACACTGGTAACGAAGCTGCCGGTCGTACCTGCTTTGACTGACTTTAACTGGACCCCCCTGAGACTGATCGACACGTTCTCCCCGGGGGTAAATCCGTTACCGTCGACGGTGAGCGACCCACCCGCCGCGACATCGGATTGGGAACTCACCAACTGGGGTCCGGTGGTGGCCCTCTGGACAACGAATTGAAACTGGTCCGATCCCGCACTTGCTTGTCCTCCGCTTGAGTGTGCGGTGATGCTGACAAGGTAGCTGCGACCCGACTTCGGAACCGGGAAGTCGAAGGACCAATCTGTCGTCGGTTCACCGGGAGTCGCCATTGTTGCGGAATTCGCGATCGGACCCAGTGCCCACTTGCCAGTCGCTGCGTCCCACCAGGTTCCTCCGACGCCGCCCGCCTCGACGGCAACATCGACTGAGCTGACAGCGACGGGGTCGGAAGCCGTGCCGGAGATCACTTCACTGCCACCTGGGTTGGGCACCGAGGATCCGAAGGCAGGTGATGTGACCGATGCTGTCGGAAGTGTGGCGTTGTTGCCGCCGCCGACAGCGAAGTCATAGAGGAGACCGTCAGAGGAGGCGATCAGCACGTCGCCGTCGCTCACGGCCGGTGAGGACACGATGTAGCCCCCGGTTTGGTAGTTATAGAGGACGGTTCCGTTGGTGAGGTTCAAGGCGTGGATTGCACCGCTCACGTCAGCGCAGAGTACGACGGCATTGGTTTTGCCGGCGATGGCCACCGACGAAAGCACCTCGGTGCCCGTCGGGTCGTTGTACTTCCAGCGGACAGCTCCGGTGACGGCATTGAGATCGTCGACGCCGCCGAGATGCCCGAACACCAGATTCGTCCCGTCGAGCGCCGCGGTCGACCGTCCGGCGGCACTGGTGACGGTGGGCGGGCGCGCATTGAAGGTGTAGCTCCAGAGTTTGGCACCGGTGGTCAGATTGAGGGCATAGATAATTCCGTACTTGCTCGGCACGTAGGCCACGCCATCAGCAAACCCGTTGACTCCGGGCGGCGAGATGGTGGCCCCGGCGCCGATGTCAAAATCACCATTGGTTGGCGCCTGGAAGTGCCAGACCTCTTTCCCCGTGAGCGCATTAACTGCGTATTCAGTGTCGTCGCTACTTGAGGACCCGTCGAGGACGAGCGGCGTGCCCTTTCCGTCGACACCGTAGGCGATCGGCGACCAAGGTCCGGTGATCGACAGATATTTGCTGAAGCTCCATTCGATTGTGCAGTTGTTAGCAGCGATGCTCATGATGGGACCCGAGGTGATGCCGTCATCCAAGTTCGACACGTAGATCGACGGCTCTCCACCTGGCGGCGTGGCCGCCGTGAAGCTCGAGAAGAACTGCTTCGGAGTGACGAGGGAGCATTCGATGGCCCCGGTGGTGAGATTGAACTTGTAGAGCTTGGGGGGGTTCTGAGTTGCCATCCATAGGGCTCCGTCGCTCACCACCGGTGATGCGATGACGTCCCCACCCAATGGCCGGCTCCATACGAGTTGACCGGATGCGACGTTGAAAGCGAGGACATATCCGTTGTCGGTCCCGATATACGCCATCATTCCCAAGGTGGTGGCACTGACGACCGGAGACGCAAGGGCGGAACCGTACATGCTCTTCGCCCAGCGAACACCGAGCGATCCCACATTCGATGTAGAGAGTGAGCTGTTGTTCGCGTACCCCCCCAGGTGGCTGTCGCGGTGTAGTTCGACCCAGTTGTAGGCGGAGTTGTTGGGCGGTCCGGCGTTGGGGTGAGCCACGGCAGAGTCAGAACTGGCGCTGGCCGGGCTCACAGATAGGGCGCCAAGAGACAGAACTGTGACCAGTACGGAGGCGAACACCACACGGAGTCCATGTCTGTATTTCTGGACTGCCAGGCAACTTTTCCCGCGTGCACCCCGCATAACGCATCCCCTCTGCTCGCCCCAGGCCTTTCCGACCCCAATCCTCACAGACGGGCGATTCGGGCGACATCCCCAAAATTGATGTCTTTTAGCACCGGATGTGATGCGGGGCTTCAGTCGAGTGCCTTGATGATTCTCAGCAACCATTAAGGGCATTCTCAGCAATCGTTAAGGCGGTCTGCCGATCTCGCTGTGGTCAGGCTCCGCTCTTGCTTGGTGGGTGCGGGCCAGACAGGTTAATTGCTGACCGAAGTGACCCTGCGAGACGACCCAGCCAATCAGACGGGGAACGCGTCGGTTCAGGACGGCGGAGGCACTCCCGGTTTGGATCTCGTGCCCGTTCCGCCTTCGAGCCCTCGTTCCGACAGGAAGGTTTTGGTCAAATAGCCAGTCGACCGCACCAGGTACGAACGAAGCGTGTGCCTAGAAATCTCAACCCGGCTCATTTGGCATCTGGCTAGGGAATTCGGAGGTTTGATTCGGAACAACGGTGGGTATGCGAAGTGGCGTCAGGTCGTCGAGTGGGCCCCCTGCCATCCCGACATCCGACCTGATGTTTCGCGCCAATTCCTTCCCGCCGGTGGGGATTGGCGCGCACCCTTTCACTCGCCATAGAACAGGAGGGCCCAGTCGGCCGAATGAGTGGCTAGGCCCAAGGCGGAACGATTGATGCTATGAAGTCCGTAAGTTTTTCGCGAGCGGTGTCAGCCCACCAGATGTGCTCTTGACCAGCCGCCTCGCCGGCGTTGTCTGGAACGACACGACGTGCCCAGATGGGACCAACAGCAACAGCGATGGACACGCCTGCGTGCACAACCTGACGCCACGTTGAGACTCGGGTCGTCTTTGTCGTGGCCTGATCATCTGCCGGGCCGGGAGCAAGGGACCTAAGAGACGACTCCGAGAGGTCTCTCCTCAGCGGCGTCCCATGGCCGGATCCGCACCGGTGAAGTAGACGGTGTCCTGGGTGTAGAGAGTGTCGGAAGCCGAGCCGAGGTGCTGCTCGGGAGACCCCAGGCACGGGGTGCTGTACAGGCCCCCGGTCTTCGTGCAGGCCAGTAGCTTGACCACTTTCTTGCCCTTCGGCTTGAGCATGTAGACGCTCCCGGTTGGGACCTGCAGGCCGTAGAAGAACTTGAGCACAGCGACGATCGGAGCCTTCTTGTTGGTGTAGGCGGAGAAGTTGCCCACGGCCTGGATGATGTTGCCCTGACACTTGAACGACCCCGCTCACAAAGCCCAGATCTCACGAAGTCAAGTGATCTGTGCTGAAATACCTACTGGCGAACGGGGGTGGCGGACGATGGCAGCGACTGCCAGCACAGAGACGGAGCTGGGTCCGTCCAGCGACGACTCGGGCTCTGCGCCTGGAGACCGTAAGTTCCGGCCCGATGTCGAAGGCCTCCGGGCGGTAGCAATCCTCCTCGTGGTCCTGTACCACGGCGGCGTCACCGGCCTCAGCGGAGGCTATGTGGGCGTCGACGTCTTCTTTGTGATCTCCGGATTCGTGATCACCGGTGTGCTCCTCAGAGAACGAGTTTCGTCCGGGCGCACCTCGCTTCTCTCGTTCTACGGGCGCCGGGCCCGCCGGATCATCCCCGCCGCCACCCTCGTCATCGTCGTCACCCTCGTCGCCACCTATGCGGTGCTCGGGGTCGTCTACGGGACCCAGACCGCAACCGATGCCCGCTGGACGGCTGTCTTCCTCGCCAACTTCCACTTTGCCTCGCTGGGCACGAACTACCTCACTGCTCAGCAGCCACCGTCACCGCTGCTGAACTATTGGTCGCTGGCCGTCGAAGAGCAGTTCTATCTCGTCTACCCCACGATCTTCTTGCTGATCGCAGCCGTCCGGACCCGGCTCGCGCTTCGCAACCGATTGATCATCGTGCTCGGCGCCATCATCGTTGCCTCATTCACACTCTCTCTCCTGCAGACAGCCACCAATCCGACGGTTGCCTACTTCTCTCCGTTCACCCGCGCCTGGGAGTTGGCGCTCGGTGCCCTCGTGGCCGTGGGGTCGAAGCAGCTCCTGGGGTTGCCCAGGGCTTTTGCATCCTTGATGACCTGGTCGGGGCTGGTCGCCATCGGCGTGGCCGCCGTCGTTTTCAACAGTCACACCCCCTACCCCGGATCGCTCGTGGCGATCCCGGTGGTCGGGGCCGCGCTGGTCATCGCCGGGGGCGTGCCTGCCCCTCGGAGGGGAGCCGAGTCACTGCTGGGGGTCGCACCGCTCCAGTGGCTGGGAAAGCTCTCGTACTCGATCTATCTCTGGCACTGGCCACTCCTGGTCATCGCCGCCGACGATGCCGGCAAAACCAGCCTCCCGTTCCGCCAGAACGTTGTGTGGCTGCTGGTGGCCCTCGTCGCTTCCGTGGCCACCTTCCGCATCGTCGAGGACCCAATACGCCATGCCGGCTTCCTCCGACGTCGGCGATGGGCTCCGATCGGCCTCGGCGTACTCTTGATCGTGCTGACCTTGGTGGTGGCATCCGTCGAGCTCGACATCCACGGTGGACCGGTGGCTGCGCCCCAGCCGGCGCCGATCCCGAGCGGAGCGATCACCTCGGCGAGCGCCAAGTCCTCGAATTCGGAGGCCGCCGTCCTCGCGCTGGTACGAAAGGCGACCGGGATCACGACGCTGCCGCCAGACCTGGCGCCCAAGCTGGCAGATGTGGCCGCCGACTGGGGAGGTCCCCGGCGACGGGGCTGTTGGCCGACGACCGGCCAGAGCAGGATTCCTTCGTGCGTGTTCGGCGATCACAAGGCCACTCACACGATGGTCCTGTACGGCGACTCTCATGCCGGCATGTGGTTCGACGCCCTCAATCTGATCGCCACCGTCTACCACTGGAAGCTTTATTTCCTGGGCAAGGGATACTGTCCCGCCGACACCCTCCAGTATGGGAATCCAACCGGCTTCGGCCAGAGCGGAGGGGTGTACACCGTCTGCGATGCGTGGCACAAGTTTGCGCTGGACCGCATCAATCGGGTCCACCCCGACCTTGTCATCGTCACCCAGGAGAGCCGGGGTAAGCCCGACGGCAGGGTCTACACCCCACGGCAGTGGCAAGACGGCCTGGAGGAGACCATGCATCAGATCGACGTGCCTGCGAGCAGGGTCGTCGTCCTCGGGAACATCCCTGTTCTGCCTCAGAGCGGCCCACAGTGCCTTTCACGGCACACCACGAACGTTCAAGAGTGTTCGGGTCCCGTCACTCCATTCTGGCAGCGGTACATCCAGGCTGAGAAAGCTGCAGCCCTTCACGTAGGTGCCCGCTATATCAATGTCATTCCTTGGTTCTGCTCGACGACTTGCACCGCAGTCATCGGCAAATACGAGGTGTACTTCGACCAATACCACGTTGCGGCCGCCTACTCCTTACACCTTGTCCGCGTCCTCAGTGACGATCTCTTTTTTGACTGCTATGTCGCGACCGAAACTTCGTTAAGGCAGATTGGCGCCGCCACGGGACGTGCAGGTGCCGTGAAAACACAGCACCTGGCGGGCCGACGATATCGCCAGTCAAAGGCGCTTCAAACACATGGCGCGTGAGAAACGCAACGTGGCCATCGTAAACACGGCTTCTAGCCTCTCTCGGTGAACTGCCCTGGTGATAACCACCACCTCATGCTCCAGCAAGTGCGAGGGCGCCCCGTCGCGTCATGGAGCGGCCCACGAGCTGCCATCAGTGGGCATTGGAAGCTTCGTCTACCGCAAGTCCACAGGACCACCGGCTCCGCGAAAATCCCACCACCCCTGGGACGAACCTCGGGCGGTGGGACCTCCGACGACCCCTCGACGGGAATAAGCGTAACAGTCCGGGACTGTGAACCATCGCCGGAATTGCGACGGCGGCTCGCACTCCGCCTTTCAATCACACAGAGTCCGGAATGGGCCGAAGGAGGCCGAGCGACTCAAGGCGGGCGAGGCGTGGCAGGACGGCGGCTACGTGTCCACCGATGAGCTCGGAAAACCCTACTCCCCTGACTACGTGTCCAAGAGCTTCGAGGCCCTCGTTGAAGCCTCCGGCTTGCCGAGGGCCCGCCTACAGGACCACACCGCATTTTCCCTCATGCTGGCGGCAGGGGTTCAGCCGAAGGTCGTCCAGGAGCTCGCTGGCCACTCGAATATCAGCATCACTCTCGGCATCTACGGCCACACCGCGCCGAGCATGGGGCGCGACGCCGGCGCGGCCCTCTCAGCAAGCCTGTTGGGCTAAGGCGCATGTCTCAATGGCCAGTAGTAATCGCGGCCGCCATCGGCGCGACACCGGGCACCGTGACCACGCTGGTTGGTTGGCGACAGCATAAGGACGATTCACGGACGTCCCGTCGAGAGCAGCTCCGAGAGGCTGGTAGGGATCTCCTTAGCGAGCCTCAAATCGTGATCTACGAGTCCAATCATCCTTCGCCTTGCTCAGGGCCGGGGAGACTCTGACGCCAATGCGTCGAGCATCGCAAAGCTGGACAAGTTCATAGTTCACCTCACGGCTGCGAAGCCACGCCTTGACCTTCTCCTCGATGGAGAGAGCCGGGAGGAGACTCTCGTTGCAGCTAGCAATTTGATCGGCGCCTGTGCAGCGGTGGCCGGCACTCGCTATAGCACGCGGGCATTTTTCGACCAGGCACAAGCGGAAGCGATGGAAAAAGCGAAGTGAGTTCCTGCCCAAAATTCAGATCGACACCCCGGCACCCTTTGGTGGTCGGGGCCGGTTCCGACCTCGTCGACCCCGCTGATCCGCTGACAATCGGGTGAGAGTTCAATTCCGCAAGCAACTCCACCCACTTCGTCGGGCTGCCGGGATTTGAACCCGGGACCTCTTGACCCCCAGTCAAGCGCGCTAACCAAGCTGCGCCACAGCCCGTCTCCTGGTCAGAGCCCCATTCTTTCGGCTGAGGTCCCGGCCAGAAATGGTCACCTGCTGACACCTTCCCAACGAGGCATCTGAAGTGACCCTGCGAGAGCCTACTCAAGCCGCGGCGACTCCCCGAGCACTGGTCCTCCCCCGCCCCACTCCGCAGTCGTGAAACCCTTCGGCATGCAAATCCAGGCCGTCGCCCGGTGGAGTTGGTCAACGAGCCAGTCGGCTAGGTCCCGAGTCTCACGACGGAGCCATTGGTTCCTGTTGGTCTCGGCCCGGAGTCTTTCTCTTTGCGCTGGATAGGTAGACAAAACGAACGTTTGCTGCGTTTCCAGAGGCGATTCGTGAGGGTATCGTCGGAATCGAACGGTCATGGTGACCGTTGGGTTGGATGCAGGTGCAAGACATAGGGGGCAGCGAGAGTGAGCATCGAATCTGATTTGGCTCGGGCGGCAGAAGATGTCATGCGGGCTGGCGAGAATCTCGTCGAAGTCGTCTCGAGGGCGAAGGACACCGGCGTCGATCCCCAGGGCGTCGTGCTGCTACTGATCGCCGGCCATGACGACCCACGGTCAGCCGAACTGCGGTCGTGGGCGGTCGGGGTACTCGAGCGGGTCCACGAAGCTTCGACGACTTAGCCCGAGGAGTTCACAGGCCAACGTCCAGAGTTTCACGGCGAAGCGATTGTCCCTGGTTCCGATCGGAGGTCTCCGGCACCCTCGGCCCTGACGCCCTCCACGCCGACGAGCTCGATCCGGGACGACCCCACACCGGTGAAGAACCGAACAAGCAGCCGGAAGCAAACTTCAGGCAGACCACTTGAATTACGAACATACGTTCGCTACGGTCCCACCATGCACTTCGAGGTCGACGTGATCGTCCAGCATCCGCTCGATGAGCGCTCCAGGCGGTTCCTGACCGACGTGCAGAAGTCGGCCAACAGGGTGATCCGCTTCTCTGGCGACGAGCGGACGATCACCGTGACCGTCGAGGCACACGCCTACGACAGGGACGGCGCCGTTCGGTCGGCCATCGGAGAGGTGGCCCGCATCTATCCCTCCGTCCAGTTCCAGCCGGTCGGAGAACCGCGACCGACACGGTAGGCGGAGACAGGAACCAGCCGGCAGGCCCGCCCGGGCCGTCAAATTCGCTCGCTGCCCTACCAGGTCACGTCGGTGACGTTGGCTCCGGACAGGTCGGCGCCGGAGAGGTTGGCATCGGTCAAGACCGCCCCGGAGAGTTCGGCATCGGTGAGATTGGCCTTGCCCAGATTGGCGTCGGTGAGGATGGTGCCGGTGAGGCTGGCCTCGGTCAGGTTGGCCTTGCCGAGGTCGGCGTCGGTGAGGACGGTGCCGGTGAGGTCGGCACCGGTGAGATCAGCACCGTTCAGTTTGGCCCCGGTGAGGTCGGCTCCCGAGAGATCGACGTCGGTCAGATTGACCTTGCCGAGGCGAGCATTGGACAGGTCGGCCCCCGACAGGTCGGCGTCGGTCAGGTTGGCCTTGCCCAGATCGGCGTCGGACAGGTCGGCGTCGGTGAGGTTGGCCTTGCCCAGGTTGGCCCCGGTGAGGTCGGCCCCGGAGAGATCGACTTCGGTCAGGTCGACCTTCCCCAGGTTGGCGTCGGTGAGGTTGGTGCCGGACAGGTTGGCGTCGGACAGGTTGGCCCGGCCGAGGTCGGCATCGGACAGGTCGGCATCGGTGAGGTCGGCGCCGATCAGGAATGCACCCGAAAGGTTGGCGTGGGCCAGGTTGGCGCCGGTCAGATCGGCCCGGCTCAGATCGGTACCGCTCAGCCTGGCGTGCTTCAGGTCTGCACCTGACAAGTCGGCTTCACCGAGGTAGGCACCAGACAGATCGGCATCGATCAGATTGGCACCGGTCAATGTGGTCTGGGCCAGGTTGCGGAACCGCAGGTTGGCGTTGCCCAGATCGGCACCGCTCAAATCGGCACCGGTCAACTCGGTCCCGCTGAGCAGAGCGCCCGACAGATCGGCGTCGGTCAGATTGGTGTCGCGAAGATTGGCACCGGTCAGATCGGCACCGGTCAACGCCGCACCAGCCAGGTTCCGACCCTGGAGGTCCACCCCCGAGAGGTTGGCGTCAGTCAGATCGGCACCGCTGAGATCCACAGCCGGGGTCACTCTGGGCCACGCAGGACTGTCATCGGCATGATCATAGGTAGTTTCGCCCCTGAACCCCGAATCGTCCCCGACGACCGCCACCACCTGCGGTCCGTCCGCCGAGGCCCTAGACGTGATGGACCACCCAGGTCACACCTTGAAAGGCCCGGTATCCCAGGTAGACGACGCTCGCCACCAGCATGAACTTGAAGTACCAGGGAGACTTGCGGTGCTCGAGGGGCACCGAGTCGCAGTCGGGACACTTCCCGTCCTCGGTCAACTCCTCCTCGGTCAGGCGCTGGTCGCACTGCTCACACCAGGGCACGGTTCGCCCTTCCTCTGAGGGCGCCACCTGATCGGCAGCCGTGGAAGCGGATCATCGGCGCCGACCCCCACCGCCGTTCGCACCCTTGGCCCGGACCCGCAGCTTGATCGGCGTCGGACCCAGTTCGAAGCGCTCGCGCAGCCCGCGTTCGACATAGCGGAGGTAGGTCGGCTGCAGCCGACCGTTGGTGAACAGCGTGAACGTGGGCGGGTCGTTGGCGCCTTGCACCGCGTACTGGATCTTGGCGCCGACGGGCGGGTGGGCCATCTGGATCGACTTGAGCGCCCGGTTGAGCTCCCCGGTCGGGATCCTCGAGTGGTAGGCCTCTTCGGCCGCGGCCACCGCGGGAAGGATGTTGTGCACTCCCAATCCGGACAGGGCGCTGATCTTGAGGACCGGCGCGTCGCCCAAGAAGGCGAGCCGGTCGCCGATGTCGATCAGGATGTCGTCGCGGTCCTCGGTGGCGATCAGCTCCCACTTGTTGAGTACGACGACGGTGGGACAGCCGGCGGCACCGATCCGTTCTGCCAGCCGTTGGTCCTGATGGGTGACCCCGGCCGTGGCGTCGATGATGAGTAGGGCGATGTCGGCCCGATCCAGCGCGTCGAGGGCACGGAGCACCGAGAAGTACTCGGTGCCTCGTTCGGTCCGCGACTTGCGCCGCATCCCGGCAGTGTCGACGAAGCAGACCGTCCCGTCGGGTGTCTTGACCACGGTGTCCACCGCGTCCCTGGTGGTACCGGGGGCGTCGTGGGTGACCGACCGCTCGTCACCGACCAGCCGGTTGAACAGGGTGGACTTGCCGACGTTGGGTCGCCCGACCAGGGCCACCCTCGGGATCGACCCGGCATCGGGGGCACCCTCGGGCCCATGATCGTCGAGGTCCGTGCCGGGTTGGCCGGGGCCGTCGCCCGACGACCGGGATGCCGGCAGCAAACTCACCACATCGTCGAGAAGGTCCCCGGTCCCCCGCCCGTGCAGTGCGCTGATCGGCCAGGGGTCGCCGAGGCCCAGGGCCATGGCGTCCCAGGCGTCGGCTTCGCGCTGCGACGAGTCCACCTTGTTGACCACCACCCGCACCGGACGCCCTGACCGCTTGAGCACCCGGGCGACGGCCATGTCCTCATCGATGACACCGACGGTCACGTCCACCACCAACAGGACCACATCGGCCTCGGCGATGGCCCGCTCGGCCTGCGCACTGACTTGGGCGTCGAGCGGGTCGGCGGAGGAGAGCCACCCACCGGTGTCCACCACCGTGAAGGGATGTCCGCACCACTCCGCATCGAGTTCCTTGCGGTCGCGGGTGACCCCGGGACGCTCCTCGACGACGGCGGCCCGACGGCCCACGATGCGATTGACCAACGTCGACTTGCCGACGTTGGGCCGTCCGGCGATGACCACCAGTGGCCGCTGGCGCCCCGTTCCGACCTCTTCGGCTACGGCGGCGGTCATCGGGGGGCTGCTCCCAGGCTGACCGGCACCCGGGCCGGTGTCGTGGACGGTGTCGAGCAGCCCGACACCGGGTCGACGGTCGACGGGACCGGACCGTCGAGCGCCCGTCGCAGTGAGAGACCGTCGGTGGGGACGACCTCGACCGGCCTGGGCAGATCGGCGATGGTCAGGTCGTCGAGGAACCGGCCTTCCGAAAGGCAGGCGTCGGGCAACAGGTACCGGTGCCCCTCGGGCTGGCCGTTGAGTACGTCGACGAGGTCGGACCCGGTGAGGAGGCCGGAGACGCCGATGTTGCCGCCGAAGAACCGGTTGGCCACCGGCACCAGCCGGATGTCGTCGCGGCCGAGGGAGTCGAGCAGCGGACCGAGGACCAGGGCGCCGTACTCCCCCGTCAGGACGGCGACCGGGGCTGTCCCCGGGCCCGGTCCGGACGTGACAACCGACCGGGTTGCCCGGTAGCCGGTGGCCGGAGCACCGTCCACGGCGGCGAAGAACCCGGGACGCACGCCGAGTGCCGCCCGCTCGTCCCCGCCGAAGGCGGCTTCGAAGGCGCGGGCCATGCCGAGGCCGTTCTCGTGCTGGGGGAAGCCCTCGTAGGTGTGGGCCGGCGGGAAGGGCCGGCCGGCCATCAGGTAGTACTCGTCGGCCGCGAACACCATCCGCCTCCCGATGGCGGTCAGGAACGTGTCCTGCCACAGCTCCACCGCGTCGCAGACCGCGGCCGCCTCCTCCACGGTGTGGGGCCGCATGGCCGGTTCGTGGGAGAAGCGGCTCACCCCGAGGGGCACGCAGGCCACGGTGGCCAGGGTCGGGTAGCGGTCGAGCACGCCGGCCAGGGTGTCGTGGAGTATCTCGCCGTCGTTGCGGCCGGGACAGACCACCACCTGGCCGTGCACCTCGATGCCCCCTTCGAGCAGCGCCTGCAGCCATCTCAGGCTGGTGGCACCGCGGCGGTTGCGCAACAGGTCGGCCCGGATGTCGGGATCGGTGGAATGGATCGACACGAACAGCGGGCTGAGCCGTTCGGTGAGCACCCGCTCCAGGTCCATCTCCGTGAAGCGGGTGAGGGTGGTGAAGTTTCCGTACAGGAAGGACAGACGGTAGTCGTCGTCCTTCAGGGACAGGCTGCGCCGCATCCCCTTCGGGAGCTGGTGGATGAAGCAGAACTCACAGTGGTTGTCACACGTCCGCACCCGGTCGAAGACAGCCGAGGACACCTCGGCACCGAGGGGTTGTCCGGCCTCCTTGGCCACCTGGATGGTGAACGGCTCCGGGGTCCCCCGGCGACGGACGACGAGATCGAGGTCGGGCTCGTCCACCAGCAGGCTGTACTCGATCACGTCGCGGGGCGAGCGGCCGTTGAGGAGGAGGATCTCGTCCCCGGGGCGCAGGCCGGACAGGTCGGCCGCTGATGATTCGGAGACGGCCACGACCTTGGGTGCCGTCGTCACTCTGGGCGCCGACATCCTCCCAGGCTACCCGGTCCCTCCGGTCCCCCAGGCGGCACCCGGGCCGGTCCCGGCGGCCGGTCCGGCGGTGTCACGGGCGCCGGTAGCCTGAGGTGGTGCCCGTCGATCGAGTGCTGCTCGCCGAGCCGCGGGGTTTCTGTGCCGGGGTGGAGAAAGCGATCAAGGCCCTGGCCTGGATGGTCCGGGTCTTCGAGCCACCGGTCTACTGCTACCACGAGATCGTCCACAACCGTCACGTGGTGGACCAATTCCGGGCCCGGGGGGTCGTCTTCGTGGACGATGTCGACGAGGTGCCCGCCGGCGCCCCGCTCATGCTGTCGGCCCACGGCTCCGCACCCGGGGTGGTCACCTCCGCCCGGACCCAGGGCCGGGTGGTGGTCGATGCCGTCTGCCCGCTGGTGACCAAGGTCCATCACGAGCTCAAGGTCCGGGCCCGCAAGGGGTACACCATCCTCTACGTCGGCCATCACGGCCACGAGGAGGCGGTGGGCACCATGGCCGTGGCCCCCGAGTCGGTGCGCCTGCTCGAGCGGGTCGGCGACGTGGACGAGCTCGACCTCGACCACGAGGACGGCGCCGGACCCATGGTGGCCCTGTTGGCCCAGACCACCCTCAGCCACGACGAGTGGGCCGGGATCGTGGATCGGGCCCGGGAGCGGTTCCCCGATCTGTGGATGCCCAATCGCAGCGATCTCTGCTTCGCCACCACCAACCGGCAGGCGGCGCTCAAGGCGGTGGCCGGCCAGGTCGACGCCGTGGTGGTCATCGGTTCGGAGAACTCGTCCAATACCGTGGCCCTCGAACAGGTGGCGGTGGCCTTCGGCTGTCCCCGGGTGGTCCGGGTCAACGACGCCTCCGAGCTGCCCGACGACCTGGTCGGCACCGTCGGGGTCACCGCCGGGGCGTCGGCGCCCGAGGCCCTGGTCGACGCGGTGGTCGAGCGGCTCAATCCGGTCCACGGGGTGCAGCGGTCACCGGTCACCGTCGAAGAGGAGTACTTCCCGCCGCCGCCCGAGCTGCGCGAGCTGCTGCGGGGCCTCGAGGCCGCGCTGTGCCTGGTCAACGGCGTGCCCGTCGGTCCTGCGCCCGGCGCCGATGCCAACGGCGGGGAAGCGGGGACCCGGGCGCTGTCCGAGGACCGCGACACTGCGGCCTCCGACGTGCTCGAACAGCTGGCCGGCTGAACACAGGTGCCAAAGGGCGCGATTTGGTGCGAGAATGACGCCATGACGACATCGACGGCTGCTCAGACCTCGTTCACCCGGATGGACGTCTCGACCCGTGACGAGTGGATGGTGATCGGCACCGAGACGATGAAGAACCAGACCCGGGTCGCCGACCGGGTCCTGGCGATGCTCGAGTCGTTGTCCGACGTCTACGACGGGTTCGCCGTCGACCAGCTGACCCACTGCCTGCAGACCGCCACCCGGGCCGAGCGGGCCGGTGCCGACGACGAGATGGTGGTGGCCTCCCTGTGCCACGACATCGGCAAGGCGGTCTGCGTGCCCAACCACCCCCGCATCGCCGCCGAGATCCTGCGCCCCTACGTCCGCTCCGAGGTCACGGCGGCCATCGCCGCCCACCAGGACTTCCAGGGCCGCCACTACTACCACCACTTCGACCTGGACCCCGACATGCGGGAGCGGTACCGGGAGGAACCCTGGTTCGAGTTGGCCGAGCAGTTCGCCGACGAGTGGGACCAGAACAGCTTCGACCCGGACTACCCCACCGAGCCCCTGGCGCATTTCGAGGCCAGGATCCGGGCCGTCTTCGACAACCCCAAGTTCGTGATCTGATGTCCCCCACCCAACGGCACCGATGGATCACCCGTCCCGACTCGCGGGGGCGCAAACGGGTGGCCGAGCTCCAGAAGTTCGCTCTCGACCGGGCGAAGGCCGACTTCGCCGAGCGGTATCCGAACGCCCGGTTCGGTCCCATCCTGGGCCTCATCGCCGCCTATCAGGAAGAGCAGAACATCGGCGACGTGCTCAAGGCCATGCCCACCATGGTCGGGGACGTCGAGGTGTCGACGCTGGTCATCGTGGACGGCGGCACCGACAACACGGCCGGTGTGGCCCTCGATGCCGGCGTGTACACCTGCATCCTCCCGGTGAACCTGGGACAGGGAGCGGCGCTCAAGCTCGGCTACGAGCTGGCCGCGTCCTACGGCGTCCGCTACGTCGTCACCCTCGACGCCGACGGCCAGAACGATCCCGCCGAGCTGGCGTCGATGGTGCAGCCCCTGCTGGATGACGAGTCGGATTTCGTCATCGCCTCCCGCCGGCTCGGGGTCGACCACACCACCGACCGGTTCCGCCAGGCCGGTGTGCACCTCTACGCATCCATCCTGAACGGCATCTCGCACCAGGACCTGACCGATTCCTCCAACGGCTACCGGGCCTTCAAGATCGAGTTGCTCAACGACATCGCCCCCCACCTGATCCAGGACCAGTACCAGACGGCCGAAGTGGTGATCACCGCTTCGAACCGGGGCTGGCGGATCACCCAGCAGCCCACGGTGTGGCATCCGCGGGCGTCGGGCACCTCGAAGAAGGGCGGCAACCTGATTTTCGGGCTGCAGTACGGGCGGGTGATCGGGACCACCTGGCTCCGGGTCATGAAGGAGAACCGCCAGCGGGCCTGACCCGACGCGGGCGCGGTCGACCCGACCGGTTCAGTCGCCTCAGTAGCGTTTGGTGACGGCCACCGACCGGTCGTAGAGGGCCTGGATCGACTCGGTCAGCGCGTCGGTCAGCTGATGGATCCGGCTCCTCGAGATGCGGCCCCCGCCGGTACGGGCCGGGGGCGCGATGGGCTCGCCCACCACCAGGTGGATGTGCCGGGGCCGGGGCAGACGTTTCCCCTTGGGCATCACCGAGGCCGAACCACCGATCCCGACCGGGATCACCGTGGCCCCGGTGCGAGCGGCCAGGAAGGCGACGCCCTCGTGCAGATCCTCCACCACCGGCCCGGACCGGCGTTCGCCCTCGGGAAAGAGGATCAGCACCTCCCCTGCTTCGAGCACCTGCTGGGCGCGGCGGAGCGCCTCCCGGTCAGCCGACTCCCGGTGCACCGGGAAGGCGCCGACGGCGGGGAGGATCCGGGCCAGCAGCCCGCTCTTCCACAGACTGTCCTTGGCCATGTAGTGCAGCTTCCGGTCGGTGACCTCGGAAGCCACGAAGAAGTCGATGAAGGAACGGTGTACCGGGGCGATGATCACCGGGCCGGTGTCGGGGACCAAGTCGGACCCTTCGACCGTCGTCCGGAAGAAGAGCCGGTTGAGGCCGTGGACGAGGACCCGCAGGAACCGGTAGATGGGGGTGAACCGGGTGTCCACCCGCATCTCGGCCGCGGCCGGCTCGTGGCCGTCGTCGGCCTCGGTCGTCTGGCTCACAGCCATGTCACCACCTCGTCCACGATGTCCTCGACCTTGCGCCCGGTGGTGTCGACCACCCGAGCACCCTCGGCCACCCCCAGGGGCGACACCGACCTGGTGCTGTCGAGCCGGTCGCGCCGGGAGAGGGCGTCGGAACCCTCCTCCGGCCTCCGTCGGGCCCGCTCGTCGGGGGAGGCGGTCAGATAGATCTTGACCTCGGCATCGGGGAAGACGACCGAGCCGATGTCCCGGCCTTCGACGACCCCGCCCCCCCGTTGGGCCACCCATTGACGCTGGCGCCCGACCAGCACCGACCGCACGCCGGCATTGGCGGCCACCACCGACACCGCCCCATTCACCTCGGGTCCGCGGATGGCGTCGGTGACATCGGTTCCGTCCACTTCGACCCGCTCGCCGACGGTGAGCACGAGGGACCGGGCCAGCTCGGCCACGGCCTCCCGGTCGCCCGGATCGAGGTGGCGGTCGAGCGCGGCCCAGGCCACCGCCCGGTACATGGCCCCGGTGTCCAGGCGGTCGACCCCCAGGCGGGCGGCCAGGGCCCGGGACAGCGTGGACTTGCCGGACCCGGCCGGCCCGTCGATGGCAATCACCGGATGGGCGGCGACGCTGGTGCCCGGAGCGCTCATGAGCCCGCCGAGCCCGTCCTGAGCGTGGACAGGTCGTCGGAGAAGCCCGGATAGCTCGTCCCCACCGATTCCCATCCGGCGATGGTGGTGAGGTCGCCCACGGCCGGGCAGGCGGCGGCGGCCACGGCGGCGGCCATGGCCACGCGGTGGTCCCCCCGGGCATCCACCCGTCCCGGCCGCAGCGGGCCGCCGCCTCCCTCGACCACCAGATCGTCGCCTTCGACCCGGGCCTCCCCGCCGAACGCCCCCACCAGTTCGGCGGTCCCGGCCAGGCGATCGGATTCCTTCACCCGCAGCTCGCCGACGTCGGAGAACCGGGTGGTGCCGACGGCGGAGGCCGCGGCCACGGCCAGGATGGGCACCTCGTCGAGCGAGGGGATCTCCGCGGCCTCCACGGTGGTGCCGTGCAGGAGGGCGTAGTAGGCGGTCAGCGACCCGGTGCCGTTGCCGGACTCCTCGACCTCGATGGTCGCCCCCATCCGCCGGAGCACCCCGACGAACCCGAGCCGCTCGATGCTGAGGTCGAGACCGACCACCGTCACCAGACTGCCGGGGATGATCACGCTCCCCACCAGCCAGAAGGCGGCCTGGCTGGGATCGCCGGGCACGGTGTAGGCACCGCAGCTGAGGCTGCTCCGACCGATCCGTATCACCCGGCCGACCCCGACCGACTCGATGGAGACGGCGGCGCCGGCGGCGGCCAGCATCTCCTCGGTGTAGGCCCTGGTGGCCACCGGCTCGGCCACCACCGTCTCGCCGTCGGCGGCCAGGCCGGCCAGCAGGATGGCCGACTTGACCTGGGCGCTGGCCACCGGCGGGGTGTAGGTGATGCCCTGCAGCGGGCCCCCGGTGACGGCCACCGGTGGGAGGACCTGCTCGCCGCGGCCGGTCACCCGTGCCCCCATCCTGGTCAGCGGATCGGCGACCCGGTCCATGGGCCGGCCCCGCAGCGAATCGTCCCCGGTCAGGGTGGTGGTCCCGGCCAGCGTGGCGGCGATGCCGGCCAGCAGGCGCATGCCCGTCCCCGAGTTGCCCAGATCGAGATCGTGGGCCGGGGCCTGCAACCGCGAACGGCCCCCGTGGACGACCACGGTCGGGCCGTCGTCCTCCACCCCGGCCCCGAGGGCCTCGATGGCCGTCCGGGTGCGGACCACGTCGTCCCCCGGCGAAAGGCCGGCAATGGTCGAGGTGCCCTCGCCCAGGGCGGCGAGGAGCAGCGCCCGGTGGGAGATGGACTTGTCCCCGGGGACCTCGAGGGTGCCGGTCAGGGCTACGCCCCCGCGGACCGTGATGGTGCCGGCGGCCGCGTCCGGCGCACCGGGGCCGGTCGTCGGGGGCCCGGTCACGGGATCGGACCCACCGGGGTGCTGGTGGCCCGGTAGCCCCGGCCCGACAACGTGGCCAGGAGGGTGGGCGCCGACAGCTGGTCCACCACCACCACCATGACCCCCTGGTTGCCGGCCACCGAATGGGCGATCTCCAGGTCGACGATGTTGATGCCGAGCTCGGTGACGAGGACGGTGATCTCGGCGATCATCCCGGTCCGGTCGGGCACCGGGATGCGTACCTCGACCAGCTCCTCGGGCAGAGGGGCCCGCTGGCTGAGGGCCCGACGGGCGTCGGACGCCCGCTTCAGCACGGCGAGCAGCGATTCGTGATCGTGCTCGGCCACCCGGCGGCGCATGGCCCCGAGGGCGTCGATGAGCAGGTCGAGGGTCTCGATGATGGCTCCGGCATTGTCCTCGCAGATATCGAGCCAGATGGCCGGATTGCCGGCGGCGATCCGGGTCATGTCCCGGAACCCGCCCGCCGCCAGCTGGAGGAGCGCGGCATGCTCCTCGCCGAGGCCGGCGGCCAGGTCCATGAGGGTGGCCGCGGTCAGGTGGGGGACGTGGGACACCACCGCCACCAGGGCGTCGTGCTGGAACGGGGCCAGGGCCACCACGTTGGCCCCGAGGTCGGCCAGCACATTGCGGACCAGGGCGTAGGCCGCCGGGTCGGTCACCTCGGTCGGGGTCAGGACCCAGGTGGCGCCCACGAAGAGCTCGGCCGAGGCCCCGTCCAGGCCGACCTGCTCCGATCCGGCCATGGGGTGGCCGCCGACGAAGTAGGGATGGTCGATGGTGGCCAGCAGCGGACCCTTCACACCCCCCACATCGGTGATGACCGCATTCGGGCTCCACTCGGGCGAGGCCAGGATGCCGGCGATGATCTTGCCGGCGGCATGGACCGGGGTGGCCACCACCACCAGGTCGGCCCGGTGGTCGACGCCCACGTCGGACAGGGCGCCCACCTCGACGGCCCGGGCGGCCACGTCGTCGGCGGTATCCACCCCGCTCACCCACCATCCCTGGTTGCGCAGGGCCATACCCACCGATCCCCCGATGAGCCCGGTTCCGAAGATCATGGCTCGGCCCGGGGTGCGGAGGCGCCCTCCGCCGACCGGCTCGGCTGCCCCACCTCCCCCCGGATCCTCAGTCGGGGAGGTCGTCACGGAGTCCCTGAGCCCCCTCGAGATAGACGTGGTGGATCTGGTCCCGGGAGTGCTCGGTGGTCACGTGCAGCATGACCCGGATGCAGTGGTCGACCGACCCGGTGATGGCCAGCTCGCGGGCACAGATCAGCGGAACCGCCCCCAGTCCCATGGATCGGGCGGCCGTGGCCGGGAACGTGGACACGATGTCCTCGGTGGCGGTGAACAGAATGGAGATGATGTCGTCCTCGACCAGGTCGTTGCGGTCGAGGATCTGCCCGAGCAGGGCGACCACCCGCTCGGTGATGGCCTCGGGGGTGTCGCGGTCGACAGTGGTTGCGCCGCGCACGGCTCGGACGGTCGGTGGCATCAGCCAGGCATGTTAGTCACCGGCCTCGGACGGGCCTGCTCCCCCGCCACCCGGGCCTGCCGGGTCCACCGGTAGGGCGGCCGCGGCCAGGCTGCGCACCTCGTCGAAGGAGAGGGGACGGTACGTCCCCGGGCTCAGCGAGGGATCGGCGATCGGCCCGATGCGGGTCCTGACCAGGCGGAGGACCGGGTGACCCACCGCCTCGCACATCCGCCGGACCTGACGGTTGCGACCCTCGTGGATGACGATGCGCAGCAGGGTCGGGGCCACCACCGCCACCCGTGCCGGCGCCGTGGGGCCGTCGTCGAGATCCACCCCCCGGCGGAGCCGGCTGACCTCGCCGGCCGTGGGTTCACCTTCCACCTCGACGAGGTACTCCTTCGGGACCCCGAACGAGGGGTGGGTGAGCCGGTGGGTCAGGTCACCGTCGTTGGTGAGGAGGATCAGGCCCTCGGAGTCCATGTCCAGGCGCCCGACCGGGAACACCCGCGGGTCCTCGGGCACCAGGGAGACCACCACCGGTCGGCCGTGGGTGTCCTCGGCGGTGCTGACCACCCCGGCCGGTTTGTTGAGCAGGTAGTGGACGAGCCCGGGTTGCACGGGGAGCGGCACCCCGTCGAGCTCCACCCGGTCGACCGACGGCTCCACCCGGCGGCCGAGCACCGGCACCTCGCCGTTGACCGTCACCCGGCCGTCGAGGATCAGTCCTTCGCACACCCGCCGGGAGCCGACACCGACCCGGGCCAACACCTTCTGCAGCCGCTCTCCGGTGGACAGGGGTGCAGGGGGACCGTCAGCCATCCCCCACCGGGCGCATCTGCTCCTCGAGCTCGGCCACGGCCTCGGGCCCGGGGAGCAGGTCCTCGACCGGCGGCAGCTGATCGAGACGGTCGAGTCCGAGCCGCTCGAGGAAGGCGTCGGTGGTGGCGTAGAGGACGGCCTGGCCCGGACCGGGAGCCCGCCCGACGGCGGCGATGTAGCCGCGGTGTTCGAGGAGGCGGACCACCCCGTCGACGTTGACCCCGCGCAGGGCGGCGATCTGGGCCCGCGACACCGGCTGCTTGTAGGCCACGATGGCCAGGGTCTCGAGGGCGGCGGCCGACAGCCGGGAGGACACGCCCACGTTGGCGAACTTCTCGACGTGGGAGGCCAGATCGGGGTGGGTCTGGATGCGGTAGCCGCCGGCGATCCGGACCACCTCGAACCCCCGGCCCTCGGTCCGGCACGCTTCGGCCAGCTCGTCGCAGAAGCCCTCGACCTGCTCCACCGGCAGCTCGAGCAGCTCGGCCAGCAGACCCGGTGACACCGGTTCGACGGCCACGATCAGGACGGCATCGATGGCCCTGGCCTCCGGCGACAGCATCGTCCTCAGCCCTCGTACTCGTCGTAGGGGCCGACACCGACCGACACCGGCTGGCCGGCGTCGGACATCCACTCCACCTCGAGGTCCCCGAAGGTGTGGCCCTGGTCGAGGGCGACCCGCCCCCGCTTGCACAGTTCGAGGAGGGCGAGGAACCGCACGATGATCTCGATGCGGGTGGTCAGGTGACCGGTGAGGGCCCGGAAGGTGGCCCGGCCCATCACCGGCAGGCGGAGCTCGAGGTCGGCCACGGCATCGGCGACCGTGACCGAGTCGACGGTCACGTGGTAGAGGTCGACCGTGGGCACCGGCCGTTCGGCGGTGGCCCGCAGGAAGGCCGCGGCCACCTGGTCGGGCGTCACTCCCTCGAGCAGGTCGGGGGCCCCGACGGCCAGGTCGTCGTCGATCCCGGCCGTCCGGGGGACCGAGCGGGCGGCCTGTTCCATGAGCACGGCGAACCCGTCGGCGGCCGCCGCGTAGGCCTGGCACTCGAGGAGTCGGGCCATGAGCAGGTCCCGCTCCTCCCAACCGATCAGCTCCTCGTCGGGATCCACATCGTCGGGCCCGGGAAGCAGCCGGCGCGACTTGAGCTCGATGAGCAGGGCCGCGATGACCAGGAATTCCGACAGGGTCTGGAGGTCGACCGCCTCCCAGGTGGCCACCTCGGCCACGAAGGCGTCGACCACCGAGGCCAGGGGGATGTCGAAGATCTCCACCTCGTGGTTGCTGACCAGCTGGAGGAGGAGGTCGACCGGTCCCTCGAAGGCGGGGGTGGACACGTTGGCGGACACGCCATCCGACGATACCGGCTGGCGACGACCATCTCGTGCACCGTGCTCCCGTGGACGTCCCGGCCGTGGCCCGGACGCGACCTACGATGACCCCCCATGTCCCGCGTTCTCTCCGGTCTGCAGCCCAGCGGCGAACTCCATGTGGGGAATTACCTCGGGGCCATCCGCAATTGGGTGGCCGACCAGTACGTCCACGACGCCCTCTACTGCATCGTCGATCTGCACGCCCTGACCCTCGACATCGATCCGGACGAGCTGCGGGCCCGGACCTTCGAGACGGCGCTCGACCTCCTGGCCGCCGGCCTCGACCCCGAACAGTGCACGTTGTTCGTGCAGAGCCACGTGACCGAGCACGTGCAGATGCTGTGGCTGCTCGAATGCACGGCCACCATGGGCGAGCTGCGGCGGATGACCCAGTTCAAGGAGAAGAGCGCGGGGAAGGATTCGGTCCGGGTCGGGTTGTTCACCTACCCGGTCCTCCAGAGTGCCGACATCCTCCTCTACGACGCCGAGCGGGTGCCGGTGGGCGACGATCAGCGCCAACACCTCGAGCTCGCCCGTCAGGTGGCGCTGCGGTTCAACCACCGGTTCGGTCCCACCCTGGTGGTCCCCGAAGCCGCCATCCCGGCCACCGCCGCCCGGGTCATGGACCTCCAGCACCCCGAGCACAAGATGTCCAAGTCGGTGAACTCCCCGCTCGGGACCGTCCTCATGCTCGACGAGCCGGCCGACATCGAGCGCAAGGTGAAGCGGGCGGTCACCGACACCGACGGCGAGGTCAGGTACGACCCCGAGGCCAAGCCGGGCGTGTCCAACCTGTTGGAGCTGCTGGCCGTGTCCACCGGCCGGTCACCGGCCGAGGTGGCGACTTCCTACCAGGGGTACGGCGACCTCAAGCGGGACGTGGCCGAGGCCCTGATCGAGCTGCTCCGGCCGGTCCGGGAGCGCCGGACGGCCCTGGCCGCCGACCCGGGCGGGGTCACCGCCATCCTGGCCAAGGGGGCCGACAAGGCCCGGACCACCGCCTCGGCCACCTACCGGCGGGCGGCGCTGGCCATCGGGCTCCTCACCCCGGGCTGAGCCCGCCGGCCCGCTCCTTCCCGGCGCGGCTCCTTCGGCGCCGGCGCCGCCCGGCCGCCAACTCGAGAGCGGCCCACAGGATCAGCCCCAACCCGCCCACCGCCGACACGATCAGTCCGACCGCGGTCGACCGGGGGGCGTAGGTGAACGAGACCAGATAGTCGCCGGCGTGCGGGAGATCGACTCCCTGGGTGACGCCGACCTTGTGCACGGTCACGTTCCGGGCCGTCCCGGTGGCGGGGTGGAGGGGCGACGCCGAGACGGGCTGCACGGTGGCCCGCCAGCCCGGGTTCCACGACTCGCTGCGGTCGAGCACGACCGACGAGGTGGCGTGCACGGCGACCTGCTGGTCCCCGTTCTCGCTGGAGGCCCGGGTGGTGGCCGAGCTCCCGGCCGCCGCCGGGCCCCCGCCGGGGGAACTGACCCAGGCCCAGCCCCGGGCCTCGGTGTTGCGGAAGACGGCGAAGGAGCCGATCAGGCCGGTGAAGGCCCAGTGGGGTGGGACCACGCCGAACTGCATCCGGCCGTCGAGCGCGACGGCCCCGGCCTCGGCGGTGACCGCAGTCGGGGTCCCGACCGTCGAGTGCCCGCCCCCCACCGGCTCGACGACCAGCCCGGCGGCCCGCACCGGTGCGGCGGGGTCGAAGTCGAGCGAGGTCTGCCCCTTCGACCGGGTCGGGGTGATGTCGGTGGACGGTAGCCAGCGGACCCCGCCGGTGACGGCCACCAGGCCCACCCGCAGAGCGCCCGGGACCCCGGCGAGCAGCGGGACGGCCAGCCTGTCCACCGTCAACGCCCCGCCGAAGTACCAGGTCCGGCTCACTCCCCGGGTGAGGTCGTGGGAAGTGGCCACCGGGGCGGGCGAGGAGTTGTAGACGGCGATGTTGCCCGGGAACCGGACGGCGTCGGCATAGGGAACCGTCGGCCCCGGGGCGGGGGACGGGAGCGGGGTGACGAAGTAGCCCGGCAGTGACAGCAGGGTGGAGACGTTGAGCTGGTCCCAGGTGTCGCCGGCCAGGGTGGAAGGATCGAGGTCCTCCTGGAAGTGGGCGCCGGTCAGGTCGAAGTAGGCGCCGTCGGTCAGCGCCGTGTAGCCCTGGGCGCTGGGCAGCCCGGCGAAGATGTTGAGGTCGGTCTGGCCCATGGCGTAGAGCTGGCCGGTTTCGAATTGGTCGGGGTCGTAGATGATGAAACGACCGTCGCCGGTGTGGGCCTGGAGCGAGGCCGACATCGGACCGTGGGCCTGCGCCTTGGCCTCGGTGGTGGGCGGACGGATGACGAACGCGTTGAACACGACCAGATCGACGACCAGCACGACGGCGAGGAGTCGCCGGAGCCGGCGGGAGGAGAGCCGGCGTTGGACGAGCACGATCCATGTGGCCGCCGCCGCGATCACCGCCATGGCCGTGACCAGAGCGGAGACCCGCAGCCGGGCGACCGTGCTGAACACGAACACGGTATGGAACAGGTGCTGGAGCCCCGGGCCCCACACCCACAGGAGGAGGCAGACGGCCCCGATGAGGGCGAGGGGCAGGCAGGGGACCACGATCTCCGCCCGCGGTCCCGACCGCCACCGCTCCCGCAGGGTGGGCGCGGTCTCCGAGCCGGTCTCGCTCCTGCCGTCGAACAGGAGGTGGACCCACCAGGCCAGCAGGACGGCCAGCGAGAAGTCGACCAGCAGCAGATTGCGATTGATCAGTCGTTCGCTCTTGATGCCGGGGATGAGGTAGAGGAGGTGGTCGAAGGGCGTCTGGCTGCCCAACGCCGACAGCAGGCCGACGGCGGCGATGAGGTACCAGATCCGCCACTGGCGGGCTTCGGGTCGGCCCCGGTTGCGTTTGAGGAGGAGGGAGCAGGCGGCGATGAGGGCCAGGATCCCGACGTAGCTGGTCACCTCCTCGAAGTTGTACTCGCCGGCGTAGGCACCGTTGGTCCCGAGCACGAACGGGGAGGCGAGCAGGGTCACCAGCTGCCCGGGGAGCTGGCCGCTGGTGAAGAAGGCGTAGCTGGGCGCGGCCCGCTGCGACTGGGAGAGGAACTCGAGGCCGGGCAGCCACTGGGCGGCGCCGAGGACGAGGCCGCCGGCCACCCCGGCGACGATGGCCAGCAGCGAGGTGGCCAGGTCACGGGCGTTGGCCCTGGTGAGATGGCCCATGCGTGATCAGGCGTCCCACCGCGTAGATGGCCACCAGCACGCTGGCGTCGATGATGGCCTCGGCCGATCCGGTCAGCAGGGACAGGCCGAGGGAGACGGCGAGCAGGGCGACCCACATCCGGTCCGCCCGCCGGTGGCCGGCCCGCTCCTCCTCCGACTGCGGACCCGGGCCCGGCTCGCTCGGTCAGGGCGTGGATGGCCACCAACGTCCACGGCAGCCACGCCGCCCCCTCGATCAGGTCGATGTGCACGATCTGGGCCGTCATGTAGCCGGCGAAGGCGAAGGTGGCTGCTCCGAAGGCCGCCCCCGTGGTCGAGATCGACTGCCGGCGCAGGAACAGGTACATCCCGGCCAGGGCGACGTCGTAGGCCAGGGTCAGGTTGAGGGTCCAGGCGGTGAAGACGGGGAGGATGGCCATCAGCCAGGTGGCCGGGTAGGCCGCCCCGGCGTTGAAGCCCCCGAGCAGCGGTGTCCCGCTGAACAGGTACGGGTTCCACAGCGGCAGCTCTCCGTGCTCGATGCTGCGGCCCACCAGTACCCGCATGGGGAAGTTCTGCAGGAAGTTGTCCCCGTCGAGGAAGACCCAGCCGAACGCCTGGGCCACGCCGAAGACGGCCAATGGGACCAGGAGCAGGATGACGATGGCCCGGTGGGTGCGGAGCCAGTCGGCGGCGGTCCGTCGTCGGGCGCCGCCAGCGGTGGCGTCGGCGGTGGGCGGAGCGGCCACGGCCGCCTCGCGGGTCGCGGTCACGGCGATGGGTGGGCGCAGGTTCCGGTGGTGGCGGAACCTGCGGGTCGGGCGGGTCCGGGCCGGCCCCGGCCAGCCCGCGTTCGCGGCCTCACCCCAGCAGGCCCGCCCACCAGCTGACGACGTGGCCGATCAGTTCCGACCACTGGTTCCGGAAGAGGAGGATGAGGATGAAGGGCAGGAACATCAAGAACGGCTGGAGCTGGTAGTAGTCGGGCAGCCAGCGGGCCGGGATGAAGCGTTCGAGCACGGCGGCCCCGTCCAGCGGCGGGCACGGGATGAGGTTGAAGACGCCGAGGATCACATTGGCCAACCCCCGATGAAGAGGACCTGCTCGAGCAGCGTCGGCGGGTAGAACAAACCGGTGCCGACCACCTGGCGGACGGCCAGCGGGGTGATGGCCACGAAGATCGCTCCGAGTACCGCGGCCAGGGCGAAATTGGTGAGCGGACCGACCAGCGAGACGATCACGGTCTGGTTGCGCGGGCTGCGCAGCCGGTTGGTGCTGACCGGGACGGGCTTGGCCCACCCGTAGGCCCCGAGGCCGGAGAGGGAGAGGACGGCCGGGACCAGCAGTGTCCCGACCGGGTCGATGTGTTTGACCGGGTTGAGCGTCAGCCGGCCGGCCCGTTTGGCGGTGTCGTCCCCGAAGATCAGGGCCACCACGCCGTGGGAGATCTCGTGGATGATGATCGACGGGACCAGGACCAGAAAATAGATGATCTCGAACCGGGTGATCCGGTTGGTGGCGATGAGGACGGCGAACAGGATGACGCCGATGCCCCCGATGATCAGGGTGCGCTGACTGGGCGGGTTCCGTCTCCTGGGCCGACCGGATCCCCCGGCCCCTGGGCCGTAGCCCCCGTAGCCCATCAGCGCCCGGCCCCGCTCAGGGACGGCTGGCGTGATTGATACAGAATCGGGTCGCCGGCATCGCCTCGAGCCGGGCCGGCTCGACGGCCACTCCGCACACCTCGCAGCGGCCGTAGCTGCCGTCCTCGAGGCGACCGATGGCCAGGGCCACCTCGTCCAGGGTCTCCCGCAACTGGCCGGCCAGGACCACCGCCTCGCCCCGCTCGGCGGTCACCTGGCTGGAGTCGGCGAAATTGGGGTCGTAGTCGAGGCCGCCACCCTCGCCGAAGCCGAGCTCGGACAACTCCGACTGGAGTTGGCGGCGCTCGACCTCGAGCAGCTGTCGGTAGTCGATGGTGGGGGCATCCGGTGGCACGGGGAAGATCCTACTTGAGCTGGGGCAGTCCGGCCCGCGGGTGGGCCCGTTCATAGGAGGCCCGCAGGTGGTCCTGGCTGAGCTTGGTGTAGAGCTGGGTGGTGGCGATGGAGACGTGGCCGAGCAGCTCCTGGACGACCCGGATGTCGGCCCCGTGGGCCAGCATGTGGCTGGCACACGAATGCCGCAGTACGTGGGGGCTGACCAGGGCACCGAGCCCGACCCGGTCGGCGTGGTGGGTCACGATGGCCCATGCCCCCTGCCGGCTGAGGCGCCCGCCCCGTGTGTTGATGAACACCGCCTCGGCATCCGAGCGCCGGCGCCAGTGCTCGGGAACCATCCGGGGCCGGCCGGCGGGCGAGAGCCAGGCGTGGACGGCCGCCCGGGCCGGCCCTCCCAGCGGGACGAGCCGTTCCTTGGATCCCTTCCCGAACACCCGGAGGAGACCGTCGTCCCCCTGGAGGTCGGCCAGGGACAGGCCGACCGCCTCGGAGATCCGGGCCCCCGTCCCGTAGAGCAGCTCGAGGAGCGCCCGGTCGCGCAGATCGGCCGGACCGGTGCCGCTGACCGAATCGAGCAGTGCCACCACCTGGCTCTCCTCGAGGGCCTTGGGGAGCCGACGGGGCAGACGGGGTGAGCGCAGGTCGGCGGTGGGGTCGGCCTCGATGGTGCCCTCCCCCACCAGGAACCGGAACAGCCCGCGGAGTGCGGTGATGGACCGGGCCATCGACGCCGGGTTCCGTCCCTGGCTGCGTAACTCGGCCAGATGGAGCTCGATGACCTCGGTGCCGGCTTCGAGCGGGTCGAGGCCGGCGGCGCGGGCCCACTCCTCCCAGACGGCGATGTCCGCGGCGGTAGGCGGTGAGGGTGTTCCGCGACCTTCCCTTCTCGACGGCCAGCCAGGACAGGTACTCCTCGGCGCCGGTCGACAGGGGCTGGCTCATGGGCCGGCGCTCACGCCCGGGCCTTCACCGCGGGGCACCGAGGCGACGACGGGCCAGGCCCACCCCGAGGATGGTGGCCGCATCGACGATGGTCCCGTCGTCCACCAGGTCGTCGAACCGGCTCAGTGGTACCTCGACGACTCGCATGAACCCCTCCTCGATCCCCTGACGGTCGACGGGTACCGCGGTGAGACCGGTGGCCAGCGAAGATGCTGGCGAATTCGTCGCAGAACCCGGGTGTGATCGCGCACCGGGTGAGCAGTGTAGCTCGGTGGCCCGGTAGCCGACCTCCTCGGCCAGCTCGCGGTTGGCCGCCGCCGCTGCCGGCTCGCCCTCGACGTCGAGGGTGCCGGCGGGCAGCTCGAGGAGCCACCGGCCGACCGCGGCACGGTACTGGTGGACCAGGACCACCGTGTCCCAATCGGTGATGGCCACGACCGCCACCGCACCGGGATGGCGGATCACGTCCCGGTCGAAGGCCACGCCGTCGGGGTCGGTGAAGAAGGCCCGGGTCACGGTGATGGCCCACCCCCGGTGGATCACCTCTTCACCGGTCTGGTGGAACTGCGGGAGATCGCGGTCGATCAGGCTCGGTTCGTCCCCGGTGGGTGGCCGGTCAGCCGACGGCACCGATGTCGATCAGACGCGGGTCCCGGCCCTCGGCGCGGACCAGGGCGGCACCGACCAGCTCGCGGAACAGGGGATGGGGTTGGGTGGGTCGGCTCTTGAACTCCGGATGGGCCTGGGTGCCCACCCAGAAGGGATGGCCGGGGAGCTCGATGAACTCGACCAGCCGACCGTCGGGTGAGACTCCCGAACACCGGAGCCCGGCCTCTTCGAGCCGGGAACGGAAGCGGGGATTGACCTCGTAGCGGTGCCGGTGGCGCTCCCACACCATCTCGGTCCCGTAGGCCCGGGCCACCTGCGAGCCCGGCTCGAGCCGGGCTCCGTACGAGCCGAGCCGCATGGTCCCGCCCTTGTCCTCCACCTCGTGCTGCTCGTCCATCAGATCGACCACCGGGTAGCGGGTGGTGGCGTCGAATTCTCTCGAGTTGGCTCCCTCCAGCTGGGCCAGGGTGCGGGCCACTTCGATGATCATGACCTGCAGTCCGAGGCACAGACCGAGGAGCGGGAGGTCGTGCTCGCGGGCGTAGTGGGCGGCGGCGATCTTTCCCTCCACGCCCCGCTCTCCGAACCCGCCGGGGATGACCAGCCCGTCGAAACCCCGCAGGCCGTCATGGAGGAGGAGATCGGGAACGGTGGCCGCCTGGATCCATTCGATCTGCACCTTGGCCCCGTGGTGGAAACCGGCGTGGCGCAGCGACTCGACCACCGAGAGATAGGCGTCGGGCAGGTCGATGTACTTGCCGATGATCCCGATGCGCACCGGTCGGACGGCGGCGTCGACCTGGCTGACCAGTCGCTCCCAGTCGGTGAGGTCGATGGGGTGGGAGGTCTCGTCGAACTGGAGCAGACGGAGGATGTAGCGGTCGAGCCCCTCCTCGTGGAGGACGAGTGGGATCTGGTAGATGTTGTCGGCGTCGACAGCCGAGACCACCGCCTCGATGGGGACGTCGCAGAGGAGGGAGATCTTGCGCTTGAGGTCGTCGGAGATCATCCGGTCCGACCGGCACACGATGACATCGGGCTGGATCCCCCGACTGCGCAACTCGGTGACCGAGTGCTGGGTGGGCTTGGTCTTCTGCTCGCCGGAGGGACCGAGGTAGGGAACCAGGGTCAGGTGGACGTAGCAGACGTTGTCGCGTCCGACGTCCCGCCGGAACTGGCGGATGGCCTCGATGAAGGGCACGATCTCGATGTCGCCGACGGTGCCGCCGATCTCGACGATGACCACGTCCACGTCCTCGGTGCCGAGGGCCCGGACGCACTTCTTGATCTCGTCGGTGACGTGGGGGATGACCTGGACCGTCTTCCCCAGGTAGTCACCCCGACGCTCCTTGGCGATGACCGACGAGTAGATCCTGCCGGTGGTGGCGTTGGATCCCTTGTGCAGGTTCTCGTCGATGAACCGCTCGTAGTGGCCGAGGTCGAGATCGGTCTCGCCACCGTCCTCGGTGACGAAGACCTCGCCGTGCTCGAAGGGGTTCATCGTGCCCGGGTCGACGTTGATGTACGGGTCGAGCTTGCACATGGTGACCCGGAGGCCTCGGCACTTGAGCAGCCGCCCGAGTGACGACGCGGTGAGGCCCTTCCCCAAGGACGACGACACCCCGCCGGTGAAGAAGATGTACTTGGTGGCCCTGCGCCCGACCTCGCCGGTCCCGTTCCCTTCGTGGACGGAGCGGCCCTCGGCACTGGTGCGGAGAGGTGGACCGGCCGTCGTGTGTTCCCCGAGGGGTTCCGGCGGGCCATCCATGTCGGGCACCTGATGAGGCTAGCGGAACCGGACGCCCCGTCGTGCGGACCCTCCTGTCGGAACGGCTCAGCTCGGGACGACCGTGGCCGGTCGCGCCTCGAGCAACTCACGGGCGTGGCGTCGGGCGGACGCGCTGCCCGGACTGCCCGACAGCATCCGGCTGAGCTCGACGATCCTGCCGTCGGTGTCGAGCACCGTCACCTCGGTCCGGGTGCGACCGGAGCGTTCGGACTTGCGCACCTCCACCTGCCGGTCGGCTTGCGCGGCCACCTGGGCCAGGTGGGTCACCACGAGCACCTGGGCGTGGTGACCGAGATCGGCCAGGGCGGTGCCCACCGAGGTTGCCGCCGCTCCCCCGACCCCGGCATCGACTTCGTCGAACACCATCACGCCCTGGATGTCGGTGATGGCCAGCCGGATGGCCAGCATCGTCCGGGCCAGCTCGCCGCCGGAGGCAGCTTTGGCCAGCGGTTGCAGGGGTTCTCCGGCATTGGCCCCCAGCAGGAAGCACACCTGATCGGCAGGCCCGTCCCCGTCGACGTCGACGGCGAACCGGGCCGAGGGCATGGCCAGCTCCTGCAGTGTGGCCTGGATCTGGGCCGCCATCCGGGGCGCCGCCTCCCGCCGTGCCGACGCCACCTCGGCCTCGGCCTCCCCGAGCACGGAGCGGGCGGCGGCGATCTCCTTGTCGAGTGCCGCAGCCCGTTGCTCCTGGAACTCGATGCCGGCGGCGCGCTCCCGGGCGTCGGCCGCGAAGGACAGCACCTCTTCGAGGTCGGTCCCGTACTTTCGTTCGAGCTCGTGGAGCATCTGGCGGCGAGTGCGGATCCCCTCGAGACGCTCGGGATCGTCGTCCCAGGTCTCGACCACGGTACGAAGATCGGTGCCGAGATCGGACAGGTCGGCCATGGTCGATCGCAACCGCGACTCGAGGGCGGCCAGCGGTGGGCGACCGGCCAGGGAGCCGGCGGCCTCGGCCAGACGGTCCAGCCGCGCTCCCGTCATCCAGGCCCGACAGTGACGACAGGGCGTCGGCCGCCGCCTGCCGGTACGAGGACGCGGCCGACAGCCGGTCCTCCTCCTCCTCGAGTCGGGTGTCCTCGTCGGCGTCCTCGATGGCCGCGGCCTCGATCTCGTCGAGCTGATAGGCGAGCAGATCGGCCTCGCGGGCCCGCTGCCGGGCGTCGCCGCCGAGGTCGGCGGACTCCTGGCTCAGCCGCTTCAGCTCGAGGCGCGCCGACTCGAGGGCGCGGAGGTCGATGTCGCCGAAGGCGTCGAGGGCGGCCCGCTGGGCGTCGGTGTGCACGAGGGATCGGTGCTGATGCTGCCCGTGCAATTCGATGAGGCCGGTGGCGGCCTCGGTGAGGGCGCTGATCGAGGCCATCCGGCCGTCGATCCACGCCTTGGAACGGCCACCGCGGACCACCGATCGCGCCAGCACCATCTCGCTCTCGCCGTCCATCTCGCCGTCGTCACCCTCGCCACCGTCGTCGTACCCCTCCGGCGGAGCAGGTCGGGGCAGACCCGCGAATCGGCCCTCGACCACGGCCTCGTCGGCTCCGGCCCGTACCATCGACGGGTCGGCGCGTCCGCCGAGCAGCAGGCCGATCGCCTCCACCAGCAGCGTCTTGCCGGCACCCGTCTCACCGGTGAGCGCGGTCATCCCCGGGCCGAGGGCCACGGTGACATCGTCGATGACCCCGAGGTTGCGGACCCGGAGCTCGACCAAGGTGGGACCCACCGGCGCCGGCGCCCCTATCGATCGGCCAAGTGGAACTTGGCCCGCAGGATGGCATGGAAGTCCCGGGTGCCGAACGTGAGCAGCCGAGCCGGCTGATCACCTTCCCGGCAGTCGACGATGGCACCGGGATCGAGCGTGCAGACGGTGACACCGTCGACCACCAGCACGGCGGCACGGGGCTCGAGCACCTCCAGCCGCAGCCGCTCCATGGGGTCGAGGACCAGGGGGCGGTCGAAGAGCATGTGGGGGGAGACCGGGGTCACCACGATGGCCCGCAGGCGCGGGGAGAGGACGGGACCCCGGGCCGAGAGGTTGTAGGCAGTGGATCCGGTGGGCGTCGACACCAGGAGGCCGTCGGTGGCGTAGGTCACGAAGGGGCGGTCGTCGATCAGGGTGGCGATGCGGACGGTGTGCCCGGGCACCGTCTTCTCCACGGTGGCCTCGTTGAGGGCCATGCGCCGGGCCAGCGGCCGGCCGTCGGGCCCGGTCACGTTCACCTCGAGGGTCATCCGCTCCTCGACCTGGTGGGTGCCGTCCAAGAAGGCGGCCAGCGCGCTCTCGAGATCCTTCGGCTCCACCAGGGTGAGGTAGCCGAGCCGGCCGATGTTGACGCCCAGCACCGGGATCCCGGTATCGAGGGCGGCGACCACGGCGCGCAGCAGGGTGCCGTCACCGCCCAGGCTGACCACCAGATCGGCGCCGTCGATGGACACCGAGCCGTCGGCATCGAGGGCCGGGATCGACCGGTGGCCGTGGTCGGCCAGCCATCCGGCGGTGAGCTCGGCCAACGAGGCGGCTTCGGGACGGTCGGGGTGGGTGTAGAAGGCGATCAGAGCCATTTGATAGCTACCCCCTCGGCTCGAGATCGTGGGCCTCGGCGACGGCGCCGTCCACCATGGCCTCGACCTCCGGCCGTGGTGATGCGTCGCCGGCGTCCGCCATCGGTGCCCGGGCATGGACGAGGAACTCGACGTTTCCGGCAGACCCGGTGATCGGTGAGGGCATGACCCCCATGATGGCTGCTCCGGCCGCCTGGAGCGCGCCTGTCACCTCCCCGAGGGTCCGGTGGTGGACGGCGGGGTCGCGTATGACGCCCTTCCCGCGAGAGGCCTCGGCCCGACCCGCCTCGAACTGGGGCTTGACCAGGACCACGATCGGCGCCCCGGCGGCGGCCACCTCGCCCACCAGTACCGGGACGACCCGGGTCAGCGAGATGAACGAGAGATCGGCGGTGACCAGATCGACCGGCGACCCACCGACGGTGGTCAGCGACACGTCGCGGATGTCCAGGCGTTCGACGCTGGTCACCCGGTTGTCCCGCCGCAGCCGCTCGTGGAGCTGGCCCCGGCCCACGTCGACCGCCACCACCGATGCCGCCCCGGCCTGCAGCAGGCAGTCGGTGAACCCGCCCGTCGATGCGCCGGCATCGAGAGCCCGCAGTCCGGTCGGGTCGATGGCGAAACGCAGGAGGGCGGCGTCCAACTTCTCGCCGCCCCGACTGACGAACCGCGGGGGTGGGGCGGCCAACTGGATGGGCTCGTCGGCTCCCACCAGACGGGCCGCTTTGTCGGCCACGGATCCGGAAACCAGCACCGCTCCTCGCTCGATCAGGTCCGCGGCTTGAGGGCGACTGGCCACCAGGCCCCGCTCGACCAGAGCCCGATCGAGGCGCCGCCGCGTCGGCCGTGTCAGCCGGTCGACCCGGAGCCGGTGGACGGTGCCGCCGACTTCTTGGCCGGTGCCTTCTTGGCCGGAGCCTTCTTGGCCGCCTTCTTGGCCGTTGCCTTCTTGGCCGGAGACTTCTTGGCGGCTGCCTTCTTGGCGCTGGCCTTCTTGGCCGGAGACTTCTTGGCCGGCGCCTTCTTCGTCGTCGCCTTCTTCTTGGCCGGAGACTTCTTGGCCGCCTTCTTGGCCGTGGCCGTCGCCGCCCTCCCGGCTTCCGCGGTGCGGGACAGGAGTGACGCCACCTGCTTGGCCAGATCCTCGACATTGGTGATGCCCATGCTGTCCAGTTGGTTGGCGACCTCGTGGCGCACCTGGGAGACGAATGCCTCACGGCCCTTACGGGTGCGCTCGATGAGCTCGTCCACCCTGGCCCGTGCCTCGCTGCTCTGGCATTCCCCGCTCTGCACCAACTCCTGCACGAGTTCCTCGGCCCGGGCCCGGGTCATGTTGGTGAAGGCGATGCCGGCGTCGAGATACCGCTGGAATGCGTCCTTGTTGGCCATGCGTTCACCCTACCCGGCGGGCCCGCCCGCAGAAAGGGGCATTCGCCGGGTCACCCGAGGGCGGCGCCGACCATGGTGACGAAGTCGGGGTACCGGGCGGCCACCGGAACCTCGAATCCATCCGCTCCCGGCGGGGTGACCCCGGAATCGACCAGACCGAAGGGGATGGCCAGTCGCTGGGCCAGCTTCCCGTCGGTGCGGGGTTGGTCCCCGATCATGACCACCGATCGGTCACCGTCCTCGAACCCGAATTGGGACTTCATCAGGTCGGCCATCGGCTCGTGGGGCTTCCCGGCGATCTGGGGCTGGACGCCCGAAGCCGTGGCCACGGCGGCCAGGAGCGCCCCGGCGCCGGGCATCAGACCGGCCGGTGTGGGGTGGGTGGGGTCCTCGTTGGTGCCCACCAGGCGCCCCGAGGCCCGGGCCGCCGACGGCGGTGGCGGCCAGGCTGTCGAAATCGAACGAACGGGTCCACCCCACGATGGCGGCGTCGGCCCGCTCGCCCTGGGCGACGGAGACCCCGCGGGTCTCGAGCGCCTCGAGCACCCCGCCTTCGGCCAGCACCCGGACCGACTGGCCGGGGTCGACCAGTGAGGCGGCGGCACCGGCCGAGGTGGCCAGATCGGCCGGGGACGAGGTCACACCGAAGGCGTCGAGGCGGGCCAACAGTTCGGCCGTGGTGGGAGCCGAATTGTTGGTGGCGAAGACCACCCTCGTGCCCCGGGACCGGAGGGCCTCGATGGCCCGCAGGACATCGCCGATGGGTTCGCCGGACAACCAGATGACGCCGTCCAGATCGACGATCCACAGGGCCGCCGATGCGAAGGCGGCGACCGATGACGACCGTGCCGACTCCGGACGGTTCATTCCGACAGCGGGTCGGGCGATCCCTGCTCCGGCGAGGTCACCTTGGATCCCTTGCGGGTCCGGCGGGTCGAGGCGGCCAGCTGGTCGGCCGACTCGAGCACCCGTGAGATCAGCGCGGACAGATGGGACAGCGGCTCACCGGTCTCCCCCGCCGGCATCGGGTCGGCGGCCGGGGACGGTTCGGTCACCGGATCCGGAGCCTCGTGGGCCTCGGGAGACGGCGCCAACGGCCGCGCACTCAGATCGGCGATACGTTCGCCGGTCACCTTGGCCGCCCGCTCCCAGTAGGAGCGGAACATGCCGATGTCGAAGGCGCCGTCGCGCACGCGGGCCTGATCGAGCAGCCGGGCCGGAGGGTCCTTCAGGTCGCGGACGATGCGGAGGGCGGCCAGGGCGCGCAGCGCGTACCAGGTGGGGTCGATCTCCCACCAGGTGAAGCCCTGACGGGCCGAGGCCGGCAGGTAGTGGTGGTTGTTGTGCCACCCCTCTCCCCCGGTGATCAACGCGATCAGCATCGAGTTGCGGCTGGTATCGGGGGTGGCGAACCGCCGCCGGCCCATCAGGTGGGCCATCGAGTTGACCAGGAAGGTGCCGTGCCAGAGCAGGACGGTGGACAGGAAGAAACCGATGACCAGGCCTCCCCATCCACCGATGAGGAAGCAGGCGGCGCCGAGCAACCACGGCCCGATCCACGAGGCGCGTTCGATGAACCGCAGCTCGGGGAAGGCGGCGAAGTCCTTGATGGCAGTCAGGTCCGGCTGCTTGTACCTGGTCGAGAGGATCCAACCCACGTGGCTCCACCAGAACCCGTCACGGGGTGAGTGCACATCGTCGTCGAGGTCGGTGTAGCGGTGATGGATCCGATGGTGGCCGGCCCACCACAGCGGGCCCTTCTGGACGGCGGTGGTCCCGCCGAAGGCCATCACGAACTGGGCCGGACGGCCCATGCGGTAGCTGCGGTGGGAGAAGTACCGGTGGTACCCGGCGGTGATGAAGAACATCCGGCTCAGGTAGAGGACGGCGCAGAGGACCCAGTCCTCCCAGCTGACCACCACGAAGAAGCCGGCCAGCGGGACGAGGTGGGCGCCGAAGAAGGGAACCGAGGATACCCAGGCGGTCCTGTCGGCGGACCCGTCCACCCCATCGGGGCTCGAGGTGCCTGTCGGCACAGGGACGGCGGGGGTCATGGGCGGACGATGCCGCCTACCGACGACAACCGGGCCATGGTACCCGAACGGATCCCGACCATCGGGAGGGCCGGACCGGTCGCCGTCGCCCCGGCGCCGTCGCGGTGACGACGCTCACACGACCTGCGTTTCACACGACGTAGAGGTCGCCGTTGGCGCCCTTGATCGCTTTGATCGGAGTCAGGCCCCGGGTGGCCGGACCCTGCAGCACCGATCCGGTGCTGGCGTCGAACTCGGACCCGTGGCAGGGGCAGGCGATGAGCCCGGCCGACCGCTGGTAGGCCACCGTGCATCCGGCGTGGGGGCACACCGCGTCGAAGGCCGCGAACGTCCCGGCGGGCCTTTGGATAACCAGGCCGGGGTCGCCGGTGGCCGGATCGGTGAAGGTGGCCGATCCGCCGACGGGAACATCGGAGGCCGGGCCGATGGCGGTTCCCGGCGGCGCCGCCGTCGTCGGCGTCCCCGACGGGGCGGTGGTCGGGGTGGTCGTGTCCGCCCCGGCCCCGGGCAGGACACCGGTTCCGCCGGCCGAGGTGGAGGTCGAGGTGCCCCCGACCGCCCGGCCCACGGCGGCAGCGACGCCGCTGGCCACCAGGACGGTGGCGGCCACGATGCCGGTGACCGCTCCGGCGGACACGACGGCCCGACGCGACAGCACATCCTGGCCGGGGGCCGGACCCGGTTGACGGGCGGCCATCCAGGTGTCGAGGGCCGGGGCGCCCGCCGCCCCGGCGAGGGCCAACGGGGTCCAGGCGAAGAAGAAGACGATGTCGGAACCGGTGAAATACGGCGACGAGTGGAAGCTCACGGTGAGGAAGAGCCCGAATGACAACGCCATGCCGGCCACCGCCGCCACCCGGGTCAGCAGACCGACCAGCACGCCGAGGCCGATGGCCACCTCGCCCAGGGCGATGACCACACCCACCGTCGAGGCGATGGGCACCAGGTGCGAGATCAGGGCGTGGATGGGACTGGAGCGGGCGGCGCCGACCAGTTGGGCGTGGATCGACGTCGGGCTGGCGTTCTCGAGGAACTGGGGATTGGCCAGCTTCTGGAGTCCGGCGAAGAGGAAGGTGAAACCCAGGAAGAGCCTGAGCGGGAGGAGGACCCAACCGGTGGCCACGGTGCCGTCGGGCCTGGTGACCGACCACATGCTCGCCGGCGACCGGCCTCTGTCTGGGGTCACCGGACCTCGCTCATCCCGGGCGACGATACAGGCTGCATCCCCGGACGCGGGATCGCACTGTCGGGCCGACGCGGACCTCTCCCCCGGTGACCGCGTGCCAGCATGGATGGATGGAGGGAGTCTCGGTGGCGCCGACCGGTCGTGAGTCCCCCGACGGACCCGGCATCACCGTCGACGTGCTGGCCACCGAGGACAACCCCGAGGCCATCCCGGTCGAGCTGCCCCCCGTCTCGGGCAGTCACCACTACATGCCCGCCCTCGACGGACTGCGGGCGCTGGCCGTGGCCGGGGTGGTGGCCTACCACTTCGGCTTCCACTGGGCTGACGGCGGCTACCTCGGAGTCGACTTCTTCTTCGTGCTCTCGGGGTTCCTGATCACCGGGTTGCTGGTCGGCGAGTGGAACAGCCGCCAGACCATCGGCCTGCGCTCGTTCTGGTTCCGGCGGGCCAAACGGCTCCTGCCCGCGGTCATGCTCCTGCTGGTGGTGCTGTCCGTCTACTCGCGCCTCGGTGGTCCCAACATCGTCGAATCCACCTTCAAATCGGACGGGTTGGCCACGCTCTTCTACTATGCGAACTGGCACCTCATCCTGACCCACCAGTCCTACTTCGCCCAGTTCGAGGTTCCCTCGACGCTGCGCCACACCTGGTCCCTGGCCATCGAGGAGCAGTTCTACCTGGTGTGGCCCCTGCTGGTCCTGGCCGGTCTCCGCCTCGGCGGGCGCGGCGCGGCCCATCGCCGGTCCCGGCATTCGCGGACCGGGTCACGGGGGCTCCCGAGACCGGCGGCGTTCTGGTGCACCGTGGCCCTGGCCACCGCATCGGCGGTGACGATGGTCGTGCTCTACGACGGCAACCCGGTGGCCAATCTGTCCCGCATCTACTACGGGACCGACACCCGCGCCTTCGAGCTGCTGATCGGCGCCGCCCTCGCCCTCGTCGTCACCGGGAAGCCGGACCACACCCCGGGCGTCCGGCGTCTGCTCCATGTGCTGGCCCCGGTGGCCGCCGTCGCCCTCGGTGTGCTGTGGGTCACCGCCGGCGACGACCACGGGAATCCGTCGGCCTGGATGTTCCGGGGCGGACTGGTGGTGGCCGGGCTGCTGGCGGCGACGGTGATCGCCGGAGTGGCCCAAACCGATGCCGGTGGACTCGGCCGGGTCCTGTCGGTCGGGCCGCTCCGCTGGATCGGCGGGATCTCCTACGGGATCTATCTCTGGCACTGGCCGGTCTACGTGCTGATGACCGACGTCACCACCGGGCTCGACGGGGCCGGGCTCATGACGGCGCGACTGGCCGCCACCCTGGCCGCGGCCACGGCCAGCTTCTACCTGCTCGAGCGTCCGTTCCGGCGGCACCGGTGGAAGGGATGGACGTTCCTCGGCGTCATGGTGCCGGCGGTAGCGGTGACCGTGGCCGCCCTCCTCCTCAGCACGGCACCGACGGCGGCACCGGCGGCCATCGGGCGCGGGTCCTCGGTGGTCCGGGTCGTCTCGCCCACCGCGGTCCCCCACCTCCTGCCGCCGCCGATCGCCCTCCCCGCCGGGCGGGTCCTGTCCCCCTCGGATCCCCTGCGGGTCATGACCATCGGCGACAGTGTCATGTACGACGGTGAGGCCGGCATCCAGGCGGCCATGGAGGCGACCGGCGATGTGGCGGTGAGCCAACATGCCATCGCCGGATGGGGCCTCTTCAATGACACCCATTTCCAATCGGACCTGGCCGCCGCCGTCGCCCTGGACCATCCCGAGGTCATCCTCATGATGTGGTCGTGGGACAACGCCTACGCCGAGGCGCACCCGGTCGCCTACCGGCGGCGGCTCACCGAGGCCATCGGCGTGCTGCTGGCCCCGGGTGACGGCGTCGACGGCATCGCCGTCATCCAGTTCCCGAAGGTGGGGCCGAACGACGCCATCATCGATCCGGTCCAGCGTCAACAGGCCGAGGCGGCGGCCGAGGCCAACCGGCGGGCGTTCGACCGCATCGTGTCGAAGCTGCCGGCGCGGTATCCGGGCCGGATCACCTACCTGCCCATCGCCTCCGCCCTCGAGGTCGACGGCCGCTACTCGACCTGGCTGCCCACCGTCGGCGGCGGCTGGGTCCGGGCCCGCAAGACCGACAACACCCACCTGTGCCCGGCCGGCGCCGCGGTGCTCGGTGCCGCGGTGACCTCGGAGCTGTCGCCGATGTTCCACCTCCCCCCTCCGGCGCCGGGATGGATCACCGGCTCGTGGACCAAGGTCGAGGCCCGGTTCGGGCCGGCGGGCGACTGCCCGAACGACCAGCCGCCGCAGACGGGCGGCTGACCCCCGGATCCCATCGGCCGGACGCCGGCCCGGTGGTCCCCGCCGATGGTGGCCGCCGGACGGGCGGCTGTACCATGGCCACGTGGACCAGGTGGCCGTCGCAACCAATGGGCCGAGCGCGGCTCCGGCCCGGTCGAGGCCGGACGAGGTCATGCGCCGCCTGCTCCGGGTGCCGGACGACCGGGGGCCCATCGACGAGTCGGAGACCCACCGGATCTTCAGTGCCTCCATCTTCCTCTCGGCCCTGCGCTGTCTCCTCAGCTACATCGTGCTGCCGGTGGTACTGCCGGCCATCGGGGTAGCCAAGGGCGTGGGCCCGGCCATCGGCATCCCCATCGGGATCCTGGCCCTGACCTTCGACTATCTGGGCATCCGGCGGTTCTGGCTGGCCGACCACCGGCAGCGATGGGCGTTCACCGCGCTCTATGTGGTGGTCGGGGGGATGGTGCTGTCCCTCGTGATCATCGACCTGGTCAGCGTCCTGCACTGACCGCTCCCCCGGCCGAGGGGTCGGCCCCGGTTCTGTTGCCGGGCCGTGGTCGGCCCCGCACCTCAAGTGTTGCCGGTCGTCTGTCGATAGTTGGCCATGAGGAAGACGGCGCCGGAGGAGTCGCCGGACTACCGGGACGATCGCCTGGTGGTCAGGCTGGTGGCGTCGGTCGCCCTGGTGTGGGGCATCGCCTACCTCGCCTGGAGGGTGACCGATACCTGGCGCGGCGCCCAACCGGTGATGTTCGTCGTCCTCCTGGCGTGCGAGGTGTTCGGATTTGCCCTGCTGGCCTCCTTTGCCTTCCTGGCGTGGCGGATCCCGCGCTCCCGTCGGCCGGCCATCGGTTGGCGTCCGAGCGTCGACGTGTTCGTCTGCACCTACGACGAGGGCTTGGACGTGCTCGGGGCGACACTGGTCGGGTGCGACCGGATCGCCTACCCCCACACCACCTGGGTCCTCGACGACGGTCGCCGTGACGATGTCCGCAGGCTGGCCGGACGGTTCGGAGCTCGCTACCTGACCCGGCCCGACAACGAACATGCCAAGGCCGGCAATATCAACAGCGCCCTCGATCACACCAGCGGTCAGCTGCTGCTCATCCTCGACGCCGACCACGTCCCGCAGCCGGACATCCTCGACGCCACCGTGGGCTATTTCGACGATCCTTCGGTGGCGCTGGTCCAGACGCCGCACGACTTCGGCAATCACGATTCGTTCCAGCACTTCGAGACCGGCCGGCACGATCAGAGCATGTTCTTCGAGGTGATCATGCCGGGGAAGGACCGTCATGACGGGGCCTTCTGGTGCGGTTCCGCCGCCGTCATCCGGCGCCAGGCCCTGGAGGGAATCGGGGGGATCGCCACCGAGACGGTGGCCGAGGACTTCCACACCACGATCAGATTGCACGGGCAGGGCTGGCGCACCCGCTACCACGACGAGACGCTGGTGCAGGGGCTCGCTCCTCACGATCTGGCCACCTTCCTCCTCCAGCGGGACCGATGGGCCCGGGGCAACCTCTCGGTGCTGCGGACCCCCGAGAACCCACTCATCGCCCCCCGGTTGACCCTCAAGCAACGGGCCAGCTACCTGTCGTCCCTGCTGGCCTACTTCGTCCCCCTCCAACGCCTGGCCATGCTCGCCGTCCTGGTGGCCATGCTGGTCAGCGGCCGCCTCCCGCTCCACGCCACCCTGTGGCAGTTCGGCGTGTTCTGGCTGCCGTGGATCGCCCTCGACCTGGGCGGGTCGGCGCTGTTGTGCCGGGGACAGGCCAGCCTGTGGGACGGGGCCTACACCAATCTCCTGACCACCGAGATCTTCACCCGGGCCTCCTTCGTGCTGGTGCACCCGTTCCGCACCTCGTTCAAGGTGACCCCGAAGGACGGGATCGACGGGGGCGGCTGGCCGGCGGCCCGCCAGCTCCGCCTGGTGCTGGTGGTCGCCTCGGTGCTGCTCGCCGCCGCCGTGGCCCGCGTCCTGGCCGTGGCCGGTCTCCTCCCCCTTCCACCGCTCCGCGGGCTGGCCCTGGCGGCCGGGTTGTTCTTCGCCGGTTGGGAACTGTTCGTGGTCGGCGCCGCCCTCCGACGGGTCACCCGGCGCCGCCAGATCCGCCACCACTTCCGGGTGCCGGTGGAAGTGGCCGGCGTCGTCGACGGGACGCTCGTCCGGGTCGTCGATCTCACGCCCGGCGGAGCCGGGCTGCTCGGTCCCCGGCCCATCGAGGCGGGTACCGAGGTAGGTCTCCGGATGGACCTGCCCGGCGTCGACGGCAACATCCGGGTGGTCCGGGTGGGCTTCACCGTGCGGTCGTGTCGGTCCTCCGAAGGGTCCGGCTGGCGGATGGGGGGAACCCTGGTCCCGTCGAGCGAGGCCGACGGGGAGTCGCTCATCGAGCTCTGCCATGTGGTCAGCTCCCGGGCCCGGCTGACCGGGACGGGCCGTCTGGCCCCCGGCGCCCCGGTGGAGGTGGGCTCATCCGGCCGCCGGAGCCAGGACGACCCCGGGGACCAGGGCGGTCAACCGGTCGCCGCGCCGGGCTGAGCGATCCGGTCCGGCTTCCTCAGCCGGCTTGGGTCCCGCCAGTCGGGATGGAGCTGATGGGTGAGCGCCGTCTTGAGGGCCTTGACCGTCTGCCCGTTGGCCACCGCGTCGGGGTGGTCGACCAGCCAGGCGATGGCGGCGGCGGGCACCGACGGAGGGGCACCCGAGTAACGGCCCACCAGTCCCAGGGCGGCGGCATTGACCTGTTGGCGCTCGGTGTCGACGTAGCCGGGATCGACGTTGTAGGCCCTGATGCCCCGATGGCCCAACTCCACCGCCAGCAGCGGTGCGAACCGGTGGAAGGCGGCCTTCGACGCGGCGTAGGCCAGGCCCCAGCCGCCCTCACCCACCGGGCCGGGCGGGTCGGCGGTGGCCGTGTGCGAGGTCACGTCGACGATGGTGCCCCGGCCCCGTTCCAACATCCCGGGCAGGACGGCCTGGACCAGGACCAGATTGGCGACCACGTTGGCGGCCAGCTTGGTCTCCAGCTGAGCGACGGTCAGTTCGACGATCGGGACCATGCTCCCGGGCCCGGTGTCGACGGCGTTGTTGACGAGAAGATCCACGCCACCCCACTCGGCCACCACCCGGTCGACCGCGCCGCGGAGGGCGGTCTGGTCGCGGAGGTCGGCTTGGAGGGGAAGGGCGCGTCGACCCGTTCCCGCTCCACCAGCTCGGCCGTCGACTCGAGGCTGCCGGGCAGCGGCCGGCCCTCGCCGGTGTCGGACCCGTCCCGTCCCTCGCCCTCCCGCACCGTGCGACCGGTGAAGGCCACGTCCCATCCGGATGCGGCCAGGGCCGCGGCGGTGGCTTTGCCGATGCCGCGGGTGGCGCCGGTGACCAACGCCCGTCTCGGTGTGTCGGAGTCGACCATCCCGAGCTGTCTAGCAGACCGGGTCCGGCGGGCGACCGGGTGGGGTCAGCGATCGGGGAGGGCGGCCAGGACACAGGAGGTGGCGGCGTCCACGGCGGGCTCGCCGTCGTAGCCCAGGCCGGCCGTGCACCGGGACAGCGCGGCGGTGGACGGAGGTGACCACGGCCCGGCGCGGTCGACGCCGGTCCACACCCAGGCGTCGGCCTGATGGACGGGACGGGTGCCGGTCGCCGCGGTCATCAGGGCCGCGGCATGGGTCACCGAGCGGATGCGCTCGTAGGCCGGCAGCCCGGGCTGGTCGGGGATCACCACCGTGGTGACTCCCCAGCCGAGGAGGGCGTGCCTGGTCGCCAGCGCTCCGGCCGCGGTGATGGTCTGGGAGGGACTGAAGAAGAAGGTGGCGTCGGCGATGGCCACCTGGCCGGCCCGCTCGGAACCGGCCCGTTCGACGATGCCGGCCGGCCCTCCCTGTCCGGCCATGGAGAAGGACATCCTGTCGACCGCCTGCCAGGTCATGGAGGCCTGGGTCACCCCGAAGGGAGCCGGGAGGACCAGCAGCACCTGGCTCTGGTTGAGGTGCGGGGCCACGGTCTTGAACCAGGTGGGCAAGCGCACCGGCTGGGTGGTGAAGGGAAGGCTCCTGGCCAGGTAGACGGCGGACGGCACCAGGGCCACGGCGGCGACGGCGACCCCCGCCACCGCGGCCGCCCGGTGCCGCCGCCCGGCGGTCGACCGCCGGGGCCGGGCGTTGGCCGGCCGCCGGGTCCCACTCCATCACCGCCGTGCGGCAGTGGTCGACGATCACCGCCAACGACACGGCGATGCACAGGTAGGTGACGAGCACGAAGCGGCTCGACGAGATGTTCTCGAGAAGGGGAGCCCGGGCGAACACCTGCCAGGGAAGGGGAACCGTGGGTTTCGCACCGAGGGACAGCACGCCCGACACGAGGGCCATGGCCCCGAACAGCCACAGCTTCCGGTCGCGGCGCCAGACCGCGGTGCCGACGACGATGACGACCAGGGTCCCGATCCCGATGTACTGGGAGGACAGGACGGGGCCCTGACTCCCGCCCACCACCCGGCTCATCGCCGACCCGAAGAACCCGGTCGAGAGGGCCGGGGCGGGGAGGATGAACTCCCGGAGCACCGTGCCATGGAATGCCGGTCGGATGTTGGGCCACACCGCACCGGAGAGGTGGGCCGGGACCGGCCAAGGCGAACCACATCGGGTAGGCGAGCAGGACGCCGGCCGTGGCCGCGGCGGCGATCAAACCCACCGCGGCGTGGTGAACGCCGCCCCTGAGCTCGGCCGGATGCCGGAGGGCGGCAGCGACGACGATGACGCCGACGCCGATCACCGCGGTGATGGCCATGATCACCAGGACCTCGGTGCCGATGAAGAACTGGAGGGTGACCAACAGCCCGAGCACCACCCCGACCCGTACCGGACGACGACGCCGTCGGATCAGCAGCTCGTCCAGGCAGGCCACGACCAGCGGCGGGACGAGGGCCATCCCGAGCATCAGGTGGGCGTCGGTGAGACTGACCAGGACGAAGGGAGAGAACCCGTAGAACAGGCCTCCGAAGAACGATGCCGGCGACCAGGTCACCCAGCGCTGTAGGAGGACGAACATGGCCAGGGCCGAAAGGGCCGGAGCCAGGGTCAGGGCCACGTTCAAGGAGGCAATCGGCCCGAAGAGCCAGGTGACCGGGGCCAGCACCACCCCGACGGCGAGGACACTGGTGTTGGCGGGCAGGTTCACCCCGCCGGGAAACCCGACGGCGGTGGAGTAGAACGGGCTCAGCCCGTGGCGGATGGCATAGGCGGGCCATTCGATGAACCAGGTGAACAGCGAGCTGTCGCCGCAGCCGCAGGTGGTCGTCGACGTCGGGTGGCCGCTCCACACATGCCACCAGAGCAGGACGGCCAGCAGCAGGTAGGCGCAGCCGGCCACGACCACGGCCCGCACCCGGTGGCTGGGGACGGCGGACCCGCCCGATGCCGTCCGATCGACCCGCGCTTCCTGCAGATCCGCCGGCGACGGGGCGCCCGGCGGCGGTTCTGCCGTGCGGACACCGGCGGTCGTCACGGCCCTACCGGTGCGGGTGCACGTGTCAGGGCCCTCCCCGGACGGGGATCCGCATCCATGGACCAGCGATTGTACGGTACCGGCGATCGGGCGACGGGCCCCTGCCCCCGTTGCCCCCGCCGTTCGTCGTCAACCTCGATCCGCTGACCTGGGCTTTGACCTCAGCCGCGCAGAAGAGTGGGCCAGGGGGCCGTACTCTTGACCCATGGCCGCGCCGCGATCATCAGGGAGCGGGCGGCGGGGGCCCCGGGGCGCCTCTCCAATTGGGACCGCGGCCGAGGTGGTGGTCGGGACGGCGCTGCTGGGACTGTCCGCCCTGGCCGGCTACGCGTTCGTCCACCGGCCCTGGCCCAACCGGCTCGACGTGTGGGGTTACCGGGCCCTCCCGGCCGACTCCGCCTCCCGGTGGGCACACGACCTGGTGACGCTCGGCTCGTTGACGGCACTCGTCGCCGGCGTGGTCATCGTGTTCGCCATCGGGCTCCTGCGTGACTGGGTCCGGGCCATCGCCTGTGCGTCGGCGCCCCTGGTCGCCGTCCTCGTCGTGCAGGACCTGGCCAAACCGCTCGTCGGGCGGCACATCGGCATCGCCGGCGGCACGTCGTACCCATCGGGGACGGTCGCCGCGGTGGCGGCCTTGGCCACGGCCTTCACCTTGGTCATGCCCAGGCTGCTGAGGCCGGCGATGGCGGTGGTCGCGGCCGTGGCCACCATCGGGGTCAGCATGGCGGTGGTCGTGCTGCGCTGGCACTACCCCACTGACGCGCTCGGTGGCATCGGGGTGGGTGTGGGATCGGTGCTCGTCGTCGACGGGCTGTTGCACGTCCCCTGGGCCATCGCGGCGCGGTTCCGATCGTCCCGGTCCGGTCGCCGGGTCGAGGTGCCGCGGCAACCGAGCCTGGCCTGACGTCGGCAGCCGGTCGAGCCGCAGGACCATCACCGGGTCCGATCGAGTAGAACAGTTGGCAGGAAGCGAATGGCCCGGGAGCCCGTCAGGCGCCGGCAGAATCAGGGAGGCCATGCCATGGGACTGATGGACAAGGTGAAGGCTCAGGCCACGGTCCTGGCCGACAAGGCCCAGACCGGGGTGCAGCAGGGGCAGGTCAAGTTGCAGGAGATGCAGGCGGGGAAGCAGGTCGACCATCACCTGCGCGAGCTCGGTGCCTACGTCTTCCTGAGCGAGCGGGGGCGGCCTCAGCCCGACAGCGAAGCCAAGGTGGCCGCCATCATGGACCAGCTCGACACGTTGGAGGCCGGTGGTGCCCCGGTGACCGTCTCCCCTGACCCGACGGCGGTCCCGGCCGGAGGTGCCGTTCCCCAGGCCCATGTCGAGCCCGAACCCGGCGGTGCGCCCCCCGCGGCGGCGCCTCCGGTCACCGACCCCGGTCCGACCGGGAGCACCATCCCCAAGTCGGGCGGTGGCCTCCCCGGCCAGTAGCACCAGGGACGCGTTCCGGTGGGCGGGTTCGAGGCCGGCGAAGCCCGATGGATCGAACGGCTCGGCGACCTCCGCAATGTGGTCCGCCAGGAAGTGATCACGCGGCAGCTCAGCGCTCAGGTCGAAGCGGGCACGAGGGTTCTGGACGTCGGCTGCGGGCAGGGAACGCAAGGTCTCCGCCTGGCCGCTCGAGGGTGCACGGTGACCGGCGTCGACCCCTCGTCGGAGCTCCTCGGGATCTTCGCGGCATCGGCGGCGTCGGCCGGACTCGAGATCGAGCTCCTCCAGGGTCGCCTCGAGGGGCTCGACGCGCTTCTCGGCCAGAGGCGGTTCGACCTGGTGTGCGCCCATGGGCTCCTCATGTACCTCGAAGACCGCGCCGTCGCCCTCCGCTCGTTGGCGTCCCGCATGACGGCGGGCGGGAAGCTGTCGATCACGGTGCGGAACGCCCACGCGCTGGCCATGCGCCCGGGCCTGCGGCGCGACTGGCAGGGAGCCCTGGCTGCGTTCGGTTCCCGTGGGTACGTCAACGAGTTGGGAGTGGCCGCCCGGGCCGACCGGCTCGAGGACCTCGAAGCCGATCTGGCCGCCGTCGGTCTGGAGATGACCGGGTGGTACGGCGTCCGCATCTTCAACGACGCCGTGCCCACCACGATGGGACTGCCGCCCGACGAGGAACTGTCGGCGCTCCTCGACGCCGAGACGCGGGCGGCATCTACCGATCCGTATCGCTGGGTAGCCGCGCAGATCCATGTGATCGCCGGCAGGAAACCGGTGTAGCCCTTGCCCGCCAGGGGGCCCGGCAGCGGACGGGGACAGTCGTTGCCTTAGGTGGTGAGGCCTGTCTTAGGTGGTGAGGCCCATCCGAGTGCAGATGGCCTCGATCTTCGCCTCGTCCTTCGTGGATGTGGCCGTGTGCTTGTGGAGAATGGCCAGGGCCCACGCCTTCGCCCGGCGGCGAAGTTGGGTGTTGTGGGCCTTCCGCACCGTGGTGATCGTGCTCTTGAGCTCGGCCGTGGTGAGCTTCTGCCCCGACGCCGCCGAAGTCTTGAGTTCGCTGATGGCGGCGCACGCCTTCTTGTCCTTCGCAGTCGGCGTGATGGGCCCGGTCCCGACGGTTGTGGAGGTATGTGCTTTGGCCTTTGTGGTCGTCGTACCGGCGCCGCTTCCGGATGTACTGCAGCCTGCAGCGAGCAGACCCAACACGACGATGCCGCCAATCCAGAAGGAACGCATGGGGGCAATATACAGCCGGGCCCACCTCCGTTGCACGGCAGGGCACCGACAACCGCTTGCTTGCCGCCCCTGCCCTAGTGGGCTACGGGCGTGCGAAGCGTGACCGTGACCCGCCGGGCGGTCGGCGCCAATGTCACCGTTCCCGTCTTCTGATCGATGGTGCCGGCCGAGCTGGCGGCGAGGTCATCGGTGAATGCGGGGAGCTGCAGGAGCACCTGTCCGGTGGGTCGTTGTCCACCGAGGACGAGTGATACCGACCGACCGGTGGATGTGATGGTGAGGCTCAGTCTCCGGTTCTGGCCCGTCGGGAAGTTCGAGACGGAGATCGACGACCCCCGGACGAGCCATGAGGCGGGAATCCCACGGCCGACGATCAGCGTGCCGTCCGAACGCTGGGCCACCAGAGAATCCAACAGGACGGTGTTCGCCTGTGCCATGCCCCACGCGTGGGGGACGAACCTTGCCCGGCCCCCGGATGACTCCCCCGCCACGGAGTGTTCGCAGATGGCGCCGTCGAGCTCTCCCACCACGAGTTCGGTCCGCTCTGGCTGTTCCGGAGCATGAACTCGTAACTCAGGATGCCCTGGTCCCGGTAGTGGCTGCTGGCCAGGCCGGTGATCCCATCGCCGGCGTTGTATCCACTCGAGTAGTAGTCGGATGGGAACCCGCCGAAGGTGTCCTTCGGGAGGTGCCCCACCAGTTGCTGGAAGCCGTGAGCGTAGGTGGCGTCGATGAGGGTGATTCCCGGCCCGCCGAGCGACGCGCCGAAGAGGGAGCCATCCCATGCCCAACGGCCGAACGGTGAGACCCAGTTCGCGTCCTCGGGATCGGCGCAGGTGTTGGCGCTGTTGGGCTGCACCATCGAACAGGGCAGGTAGTCCAGCCCATATCGGTGGATCGTCGCGTCGAGCGTCTGGTTCGTCGCCGCCAGCAGGCTGTCGTACTGCTGGTCGGCCCATCTGGCCTCGGTCGCATCGCCGACTCTCGTGGCGATGTACCGGTATGCGGCCAGACCCAACATCGCCTCGTAGTTATCGATGGTCCAATAGCCCTCGAAGTCGATGTCCTCGGTCGCCTCCATGATGCCCGACGGGCCGGTCCGATCGGCCGCGATCGTGTGGGCGGCTTGTTCGATGCTGGGCTGGGCCGCACCCTTGGGACCGTCGGACCCGAAGTTCTCCTTCACGAAGGGAAGATCCCCGGTCTTCAGCAGATAGGTGGCCCACAGCCACGGGTAGGTCCATATCCCGTCGTTGTACTGGCCTGCGGATCCGACCACCGTGCGCGCCTCGAGCAGGAGCGCATGAGCGTCGGCGAACTCACCTTGGGTGAAGAGGTTGGCGAGGATGCCGATGACGTCGTGGCTGTACTCGGACTCGTAGCCGTTGACGCCAGTGTGGATCTGGTCGCCGCTCCGGGCGATTTCGGTGTCGATGAAGCCGCTCCGATAGGCATCGTCCAAGGCGGTATCGGGAACGTCGATGTGGGCGATGCCGGCCAACTGGTGGTTCCAGAAGTCCCGCATGTGGTCGAAATGCTGATCGAAGGTCCCGGCGTTCGCCAGGGCCAGAGCGCTGGGCCAGGGATAGGAGTTCCCGAACCGGTCGGCGGCCACGACGTAGTCGTGCTCGACCGACGCGTGCGCCTTGACGGCGTCCGGCGCCGAGGAAAGGGAAACCATGCCCGCGGTGGCATCGGGTGCTTCCATCACGGTGTGGTCGGTGGGGTTATGGATGGCCACCCTGCTGTAGACGGCGACGAAGGCGTGGCCCCCGAGGACCAGCCGGTCGGCGAACTCGGTGATCGTGACGGTGGCACCCGAGCGCTTGAAGGTGGTGATCTGCGCGGGGAGATACCCGTCAGCGTCCGTCCAGGTGGTCGGAGCCCCGTCGTAGATGCCGAAGCCATAGTCACGGTAGAACCCGTCCTGGATCAGGAACGTCCCCCCGAGGCAGGTGACGACGCCCTGCTGGTTGGCCTCCCACCCGATGGCAGAGGCGGTAGCGAAGGCACCGGTGAAGGCATCGGTGTTCACGTTGAAGGCGCAGTTGTACCTGCTTGCCGGTCCGCTCCCGGTCGTGATGGTCGCGGTGCGGACGGGCGGACGGCTCGTGGTCGTCGTGGTGGCCGTCGTCGGGCTCCCTCCGCAGCCGGCGACCATTCCCCCACCGACCAGGAGGCAGAGGGTCGTCCACAGGGCAAGGCCGAACGGGCGCATCCGGCAATCCTGGCAGGGTCGGACGGTCCTCTGACGACTTCGATGGCCGACGGCGGGAATCCATGTGGCGGGGTAGTTTCACCAGCGATATGTCCGACGACTGCCCCCCCAGTTCCACAGGGCGGATCTGATGGAGGAGGCCGTCGTTCCGGCGGGCTTCCGTCGGCGGTGGTCGGAGCTGTCCACCTGGATCAGTGCACGGGACCCGGGCTACCTTGCCGTCAAGCGCTCGGTGCGTGCCGCTGTGGTGATCCCAGTGGTGTTCGGCCTCACCCACCTGGCCTTCACCAACTCGCAGACGAGCCTCTTCGGCGCCTTCGGAGCGTTCTCCCTCCTGCTGCTGGTCGACTTCCACGGGCGACCCCGGACCCGACTCGGCTCCTACGGGGGACTGTTCGTCGTCGGAGTCTGCTTCATCACCCTCGGGACGGTGGTCTCGACACACAAGGTGGCAGCCGTCGTGGCCATGGCCGTGGTCGGGTTCGCCGTGCTTTTCGCGGGGATCCTCTCACCACCGGCGGCGACGGGATCGACGGCCGCGCTTCTGCTCTTCGTGCTGCCGGTCGCAGTGGCCCAGCCGGCCTCGTCCGTCGGTCCCAGGCTTGTGGGCTGGGTCGTGGCGTCCATCTTCTCCATACCGGCGTGCATGTTGATCTGGCCGACGCCGTGGCACGACGAACTCCGTCGGCGCCTGTCGGCCACCGTGGCCGCCGTGGCCGCCGTGGTCTGTGCGCAGGCAGAGGGGCGGGAGGACCTCGAGGCACAGGGAGTGGTCAAGACCCAGCTGTCGCGGCTCCGGGACCAGTTTGCCGGTACGCCCTATCCTCCCACCGGCGCCGCCGCCGGAGCGGTGGCCGTGGCCAAGCTGGTCGGCCGGGTCGAGTGGGTGGCCGACAACACGACGGCGCCAGTGGTCCAGACTCTCCCCCCGGAGCCGTCGGCGGTGCTTCCGCTCCTCCTGTCGGCGTGCGAAACCCTGCGAATGAGCGCTTCACTCATCTGCGACGGCAACGCCCATCCGGTCAGTGACCCGGTCCTCATCCGGTCCCTCCAGGAGTCCACCCGGCGGCTCGACGAGCTCGTCACCTCGGTCCTCGACGCCGAGGTGTCGACACTGATCGATGCCGAATCCGACACCGGCGTGATGATCGAGGCAGGGCCACCAAACGCGCCCGGCTCCATCGCCAACTCGTTGGATCCGAGCTTTCGGGCCCGTGCCCTCGGGATCGCCACCGCCATGGTGGCCGACGCGGCCCTCGAGGCCGCGGGCGCCCCCGTGGTCTCCGGCCGGGGATTGGGCGCCATCGATACAGCTCCGTCCCGTTTGCTCGGGAGGCGAACCATCTCGCATCTCTCGTTCCGTTCGGTGTGGTTCCGCAATGCAGTGCGCGGAGCGGTCGGATTGGCCCTGGCCGTCGCCGTCGTGGAGGTGACCGACGTCGAACATGGCTTCTGGGTCGTCCTCGGAACGCTCTCGGTGCTTCGGTCCAATGCCCTGGGGACCGGGGCCACCGCCCTCCGGGCCGTCGGGGGGACGGCGATCGGTTTCGTGATCGGGTCGGCCATCATGGTCGGAGTCGGTAGCGATACCGCCTTGTTGTGGGTGCTCCTCCCGCTGGCCGTACTCCTGTCGGGTGTCGCCCCCTCGATGATCTCGTTCGCCGCCGGGCAGGCCGCGTTCACCGTAGTGGTGGTCATCCTGTTCAACATCATCGTCCCCAGCGGCTGGAAGGTGGGGCTGACCAGAATCGAGGACGTGGCCATCGGCTGTGCCGTGAGCATCGTGGTGGGGCTGCTCTTCTGGCCGCGGGGGGCCACGGCGGCACTCGGGCGCGCCCTGTCCGATGCGTTCGTGGCCAGCTCCGGGTACCTGGCCGATGCCGTGGATCAGTTGACGGTCACCAAGGGCCAGGTGGACACCGAGTCCGGTCAACGTGCCTCGCAGGGTGCGTATCTGCGGCTCGATGACGCCTTCCGCCAATTCCTGACCGAGCGGGGGGCCAAGGTGGTACCGGTCGAGACGGTCGCCAAGCTGTTCACCGGCTCGAACCGGATCCGCCTGGCCGCGTTCACTCTCGCCACATTGCCGGAACTGCCTTCCGGACCCGGTCAGCCCGAGCTCGAATCGGTCGCCATCGCCGGAGCGGTCCTCCGTGACTCCTTTGCTTCCAGTCATCGCTGGTATGAGGAGTTCGCCGACGTGCTCACCGATCGGCGGGATTCGGTGGATGCGCCGCCGGTTCACGACGGGACCCTGCACGATGTGCTCCAGCAGGCCTTCGACGACGCTCGCGCCCGGCGGCGGGGCGATCTGCTCCGAAAGACGCTCCAGATGCTGTGGGCCGATGAGCTGCTCGAGAATCAACGACAGGTGCAGGTCGATCTGGCCACGTCGGCTGACATCTTCGCCAGGCGGAGGCAACACCGGTCGATGATCTGAGGAACTTCGCCCTCCCAATGTTCAGGAGCTGGGCGTGCCGACCTGAATGGAGTAGCACAACAAATAGAGACCAGTGAACTCGTGCTTGAACTTCTTGACATTGTGTAGGAGGAGTCCCTTCGCCGCCTGGTGGGCGTCCTTGCGGAGCTCGGGATTCGTCGAGTGCTTCATCCGACGGAACATCTTCTTGAATGCCCTGACGATCACTGCGTGGCTCTTGCCGACATCCTTGCCGAGTGCGGCGAACGAGGAGCAGGCCAGTCGATCTTTGGGCGTGGACGCCAACTTGGTGGTCGGAGCCGAAGAGGACTTGGTCGTCGTCGTCGTCGTCGTGGTCTTGTGATGGTGACGGTGGTGGACGGTGGTGCGGGTCGTGGTTTTGTCGGCAGGTCCCGAACAGGCGGCTCCGAACAGCGCGATACTTACGACTGCCCCAATCCACAAATACCGCATGCAGGAAATATACCTCCCAACAGGTAGTTTCGAAACTGCGCGCCTCACATGGCCACTCACTGCGGCATGATCCGTGCACAGAGCGTTGGCTGCGAGGTCAGTCAAGGCCTCGATTCGAGCAGGGCTACCAGTTTCTTCGAGGCCACAGAGCGAAACGCCTCCTCGCACAGCATCTCCACCTGATCCCAGTCCACCTGGCCGTCGAGGCGTACCCCGATCCACCCACGTCCACCCACATACGGGGGCCGGAACATTCGTTCCGGCTGCATAGCGATGAACCCTTCCTGAGCACCGGCGGGTGCGGCGCACCAGAGGTGTGGGAATCGGTTGTCGTGGTGACCGTGGGGCCAGAGCATGACGAACTGCCTTCCGGCGAAGAACGCCGGGGCGCCGTGGCTGACCTTCTCGCTGGCACCGGGCAGCGCCAGACAGATCGCTACGGACCCGCGCCTCGATCCCTCGCACCATCGGCCTCATCGTAGGTCGGGGAAGAGGCATCAGGCAGGGTCAGGCGCAGGCCGAAGCACGTCGGCGGCGAAGGCCATCGACCACCAGCGCCACGACCAACCCGAAGGCGGCGATAGCGGCCAGCACGATGCCCGAAGTGAATGTGGCCGGCCAATAGTGGAGTTCGACGGTGTGTCGGCCGGGCGGGACCCTCGCTTGGAGCATCACCCCGGCGAAGGTGGTCAGCGGGAGCGGGCGCCCGTCGATGGTGGCATGCCATCCGGGGACGTCGGTCAGGCGCAGTCGGAGTACCTGAGGGCCCCCCAGCTCCGTCCGTGACCAGCTTCCACGAGGCGGGGTCAGGATGGATGACCGGGAGCACCGTCCCGGGCGCCGTGATCGCCGGAAGTCGGCCGCCGGCTCCGATGGGTGACAGCGTGGCTTCTCCGGTGTCGGGAATGCGGTAGAGGCGCTCGTTACCGATCCGCCGATCGAAGATCGCACCCTCCGGCCCCCTCACGTTGTGGGGCTCGAGGACGTACCCCACCCCGTAGACCCGAGCAAGAGCCAACTGTCGAGATGCCTGGGCAGTATGTCGAGATGAATGGATAGCCGGCGGTGTCGATCTTCTTGCCGCTCACTGCTGTCCAGGACTCGAAATAGGCACGCGGCAGCATCGGGTCGTAGGCAGCCAGCTCCCGGATGTCGAGCAAGACGTTGGCGTTCGGATGGATGCCCTGGCCGGGAGCGAGAAAGCATTTCTTGGATCCCAGCCCGACGAGCGACGTACCCACCGCTCGCTGGAGGGAGGTCTTCTGCGGGCGTTGCCGTCCCGTAGGACGAGGTCGAGTGCCACAGCGGCTCGCCGCTCGCCACCAGGAAGGCGGTCGCACAGACCAAGAACCCCGCGCCCACTACCCGGGCGACCGTGTCGGCTCTGACATCCCCAGGCGTGCTCTTCTTCGCCACCAATGCCAACATGCCGACGCCCACCAGCGCCGATGGCCAACTCGACCAGCGACCACCGGAATCCGAGGCTTCTCGCCCAGGCCTGGGCCCGAGGGAGCTTGTGGTAGCCCACGGCCCAGAATACGAGCAGCGCGCACGCTTGCCAACAGAAATGCGAGAGCCCAACCACCGGAGCACCGGACGAACCCTGAACGAGCGGACCAGGAGGTCCATCCCCAGGCCGGCCAGGACGGACACCGAGAGGACCATCAGGACCACCGACCGGTACCAACGGACCGCCTGGAGTCCGGGAATGAGGTGCAAGAGGTTTTCGACAGGTTGGACGAACGCAATCGCCCCCATGACGACGGCCACAACGATCAGAGCAATCGCCGGCGACTCTCGCCTCTTGAACCAGGCACCGGCGAGGGCCAGGATCACCACGATGATCCCGAGGTAGATCGGGTTGAGTTGGGTGGCCACGCCGTCCAATCCCTGGAAGGCCAGATGGCCCAAGTCCTGGTACGTCCAGGCCACTTGACGACCAAATGTCGAACCTTCGAACGTTCGGATCGCCACGGCCGCGACCTGATAGCCCGGTAGGGCCAGGGGGGCGGCCAGGGCAAGTCCGGCGACACTGGCGACGGCCAGGTCGAAGAGTGGCTTCAGAATCGGGCCCGAGCCCCCCAGCTTCGGCACTCGCAGGATCAACACGGCCACTGCGAAGAGGAAGACGGACAGGATCAGCAACGTGAGCGCGTCGGGTTGTCCCCCGTAGACCGCGAATGCCAGCGCCACTGAGAAGAGCACAATGCTGGGCACCCGGCGGGTTCCGCGTGTGATCAGGAGAACGGCGGCGAACAACCAACCCGCCCACGACAGGACCGATCCGATGGGCCAGCCCAACCAGAACACGAAAGCACCGCTCAGTTCGAAGACGGTTCCCGCAAAGGTGGCCGCCAGGACGCTGAGTCTCATGAGCCGTCCCAGGACGTAGGCTCCGCTGCCCGCCACGATCAGCGTCGTCAATACCTGCGCGGTGAAGGCAAGCCGGAGCGGTACCAGATACCCGACAAGAGCCGGCAGGCTGAACGTTGCCGATTGCCAATTGAAGGCGAGCGGCATGCCCAACGCGGTGTAGGGATTCCACAGCGGAAGCTGGGCATGGTGGACCTGGGTCCACGCCAGTTGTGTCCACGGAATCATCTGAAGGATCTGGTCGCCGTGGATGTCGTGGATCACCACGCCCGGCTGTTTGGACAGGCCATAACGGGCCAGCCAGTCGTATGGCCCGAGCGACGTCCCGTGGGCCAGCGCCGGCGTCAGGATGGCGACCGCAGCCACGACCAGCCACGCGATGCCGCACGCGTCAGGTAGCCAGCGAGCAGTTCGAGCGCCACCAACGTCTTTGACGCGCTGATCTATGGGCGCCGCCGTCGCTTCAGTGGCCGTCATCCGGTCACCACCCGTGGCACTTGACGCGCCCACCGTTTCGTTCGGTCATCCGAGCCACTCCATCGTCATATCGGGATGGTCGACGACACGTGTGGCTTCCTCCCCGGAGCCCGTTCGACCATCTCGGGTGATGATCACGCGCTCCCGATCGAGCTTCGAGATTCGCAGGTACACGAACGCCTGCGAAGGGCTACATGTGTGATAGGTGATGGGATCACCTGGAACCGTTTCTGATGGGTACACGTTGCCATGCAGTAGCCCTTCTCCAATAGCCTCGGCGGCCTCTCCGGAATCATTCAGCGTCGATCGAATGTTCTTTGCTGTCAATCCCCAGACGACCTCACCGCGCCGCCGGCGCGTTCATTCAGCCTCCGCGTCGAGGACGTGAAGATAGCCTTCGGATCGACCTTCTTGAGTCTCGAGCGCGTGCTTCTCGATCAAATGCCAGCTGAGGACGGCGAAGAACATGGTGCCAGCTATCGCTGACAGGGTATAGGCCACGTAGCCCCACCGTTGTACGCCCCAGATCGCGAGAATCTGCCCGACGGGCCAGCTATAGATGTACACACCATACGAGTAGTCGTTGCGCGCCCGACTCTTTGGAACGGAGACGGAAGGTGGATGCCCAGCCAGAGAAGCGGATACGCGAGCGCCGGCGCCATCACGCTGGTCGAGCCGGGAAGATAGTGGTTGAAGCGACTCACTTCTTGACCAAAGAAGGGAAGCCATGCGCCGGCTACGAACACCACAACGAAGCCCAATGCGAGCCACCCCGAGTCCCACACCTTGTCGCGGTAGAGATAAAGGATAGTTCCGGCCAGAAATACCGGAGTGAGGGTTATGACTCCGAACAAGAAGGTCCGAGTCAGGATGAAAGGTCCGAAAATGTAGGAGACATTGTTTGCCGGTCCCCGCCAGGCGATCACAATCTCAAGAAGCCACACGGCGCATGCCAGTCCCACCACGACGCCGCGTTTGCGGAGAAGCCTTAGGCCAGCCAAGCCGCCGAGAAGCAAGTAGCAAAACACCTCAGGAAGCAGAGTCCACACGGAGTTGTTCCAAAAGTATGGCACCGGACCGCCCAGTGGTGTCCGTCCGATATGGACTTGCTTCGTTGCTAAGAACCAATTGTGATAGACGTAGTCGAACGGACCGGCACGAGGAATGAAGTAGTAGCAGGAGGAGATGTTGCAAGACGCCGAGTGAGGTTCATAACTCCACGCCAGCGCTCCGATGACGAACGCCGTGACGATTATGCAGACCCAGTAGCCGGGCATGATTCGCAGGAATCGCTGCCAAAGATAGCGACCAACATGGTTCTTGGTGGCTGAGCCAGCGATGAGAAACCCGCTCAGGGCGAAGAAGCCGTAGAGGGTGGGGAGGGCGAGCGTGGTCCGTCCGAAAATCCATTCGTCACCGAAGCCGCCAAGAGTGATGCTGTGCGAGACGATCACCGTCAGGCACATCACCAGCCGGAGAAAGTTCAGGCTGTTGCGCCTCTGAGAGTAGGTTTCTTCAAAGGTGAGTCGACGCGGAGAACCAGAGGTGGGTGCCGGCTCTGGGACTTCGTCGCGGATCAACCTGCAAACCCCCCTCGCCACCCTCTCGGGCAGCTTCATCCGGCCGTTAGCCGGTCACAAAGCTTCATCGAGGAATCAATGGCTTGTCAACCAGGTCCAAATGGATCTCGAGCCGGCCGGACCCGTTTCTGGTAGAGGCGGAGCCCAGCGTTACCCAGATCGTCAGATTGACCTGTTGCCGGACTTCGTCATCTCCCTCGTCCATCAGAGCCGATGGGGACGGTTACTCGAGTCAAGTGGCGTTCTCTTTTGGGGCGCCGCGGCTTCGGGCTCGAATCCGAGAGAAGATCAGGGCAATCGCTAGGCCGAAGACGCTACCGATGGCCAGGACGGTCCCGATGGTGAAGGTATTCGGCCAATACCGCAGCTCGACCAGATGTCGGCCAGGGGGCACTCGGAGTTCCAACATTACGCCTGCAAACTGACGGAGTTCGACGGGATTGCCGTCAATGGTTGCGTGCCAACCCGGTACGTTCGAGAGCCTCAGGCGGAGGACGTCCGAAGCAGCAGTGGTTGTAACCATTCTCCAGCTATTCGGGCTCGGATGATCCACGGTGACGGGTGTGCCACGAGCGTATTTTTCGGGCAACGACCCATTCGGTCGCATGGCCACGAGGGTGGCAGCTGCCGCACCCGGCACCCGATACAAGTCCTCGCTACCTATCTTGCGATCGAAGACGGAGCCCTTAGGGCCGGGGACCCCAGCCGGCTCAAGCAAATAACTGATCCCGTAAAGTCGAGCGGCTTGCGATGAGGTGATCACCGGACCGAATATGTCTTCGTGCTCGGCCACCCCCGAATCGTGCGCTTTACGCAGCGAAAAGTATGCCCGGGGCGTCATCGGGTCGTAGGTTGCGAACTCCTGGATGTCATAGAGAAGGTTGGCATTTGTCGTGATTCCCGCCCTCAAAGAGAAGGTAGGCGAACCTCCAAAACCCACGATCGCAGGGCCAACAGCACGCTTCAGAGCTGTGACCTCCGGAGTCGAGGTTGGGTAGTTTGAGCTGGACGACAGAAGCGGCGCACCCGAAGCTGCAAGGAAGCCGGTCTCCACAAGTAGGAGCAGCGACCCAGCGACAGTCCCGACACGGACGGACGGTGAGAGCAGGCGCGTCCGAGTCCGCGTGGGTCTTGCCAGCATCCACACAACCACCAGCCCGGCAATCACCGCGATGGTGGGCCAGACGAAGCTGTCTGAGCGGATGGTCACCTGTAACGGAGTGAGCCCTCGTCTGGCCACAAGCCAGATGATCCCGAGAACCACCGCCATGGAAGCGAATCCGATGGCAAGCGCACGCCTGACGTTCTGCTCACCGTGAGACCGGACCAGGATGTCCATCCCAATGCCGGAGAGAACGGCGACGGCAAGAACCATCGGCGTCATCGCGAATATCCAGTAGATGCGGGCGCCGGCATTGTCCAGGGCGGACACGAGTGGGGGTACGAACACGAGCAGTCCCATGACCACCGCCACCAAAGCAATGGCGCGCACCTCCGGTTGCCTCCAGCGCAGAACAAGCGCCATCGCCGCCAGCACGAGCACGATCACGCCGACATAGAGGCAGGTGGCCTCATAGGCGGAGAGTCCGAACCATTGGCTGTGCAACAAAGGGAGGCCGTCGAAGCCCTGGAAGATGAGGTGGATGAACTCATTGGGGGGCAGGCCTTTGGGCAACAAGGCCGGACCCACTACTGTGCGGTTGGACCCCTTCGCAAGTTCGAGGCCTGGCAGGATGAGTGGCGCGGCAAGAGCGGTGCCTGCGAGCACCGAAAGCGCCAAGTCGATGGCAGGCCGGACAATGGGACCTGATCCTCCGAGTGCGGGTAGTCGGAGCAGGAGCATGGCCAATGCGAAGACGGCTGCCGACAGTGCGAGCAAGAGCACACCCTCGGGATCGCCTGCATAGATGGCGAAGGCAGTCACTGCGGCGAGGAGCACGATCGCGGGAGCCCTCTTGTCGCCCCGCAGGACCAGGACCACGGCGGCAAAAAGCCAGCCGGCCCAGGACATGACCGAGGACAGCGGCCACCCGAGATACCCGATGAATGGGCCGCTCAATTCGAAGACGACCGCTGCCATGGCGCTACCGAGCGCGCCCAGACGGAGCACCTTCCCGAGCACGTAGACGCCCGAACCCGCCACCACGATGGTGACGACAATTTGGGCCGTGTAAGCGAGTCGGACGGGGAACAGGTATCCGACCAACGCGGGAATGCCGAGGGGGGCCGACTCCCAGTTGAATGCGAGGGGCATCCCGAGCACGCTGTACGGATTCCATAGGGGAAGGTGACCTTGATGGACCTGAGTCCAGACCAGATTCGTCCACGGGATAAAGAGTCGAATCTGGTCAAGGAGCGTTGGGTTGTGGACCTCGGCGTTAGGGATCTTGTTGAGGCCGCCGTTCTGAAGAATGTCGTATGGCCCCAACGAGGTCCCATGCGCAAGTGCGGGTATGAGTACCAACGCCCCCGCGACGACGACCCAAGCCAACCCTAGGACGTCGGAGATGCCCCAATGCCCGCGAGACAACCCGGTGGCCTGTTCCGACGAGTCGCTTTGAAGATCAACCTTGGTTGTACTGGACACTCGATAGCTCGAACGAAGAGGTACGGTTCAAGAGGCCAGAGAAGACAGCTTGAACGAACGATGCGGGTTCTGAGCGTCGACGAGAACCAACGTATGCTGCCGGTCGATCCGGGGACCCAACGGGCAAAAGCCGCTCCGCTTGGCTACGTCGTCTCTCTCCCGGATGGCACCGTTTTCGGATAGCGGCAAAAGTATCGTCCCCCCCCCCACAATCGTGGCCCGTGCCATGCTACCGACTGATTCAGACGAGCACTGGATACTGTTCCGACCGCGGTTACCTATCGGGAGGCCTCGAAGGGGGGATTTGCTGATCGGGGTAGTGGCCTCGGTCTTCCCACCCACCGAAGCGGTTGATGAGTTCGTCGCCTTGTCGAAAAGCGCAGCAACGACCCGACGGCGGCAGAGCGCCACGGCGCAAGAAGGCCACCGCAATGAGAGCCGACGTGCGACCCGACTCTGGGCCTCATCCTGATCTGGAAGTGCCCGGGCCGACGACACAGTGGCGGAACCGGTCGAGCCGGCCCGGGCGGGCCTCCCTTCTAACAAATGAACCTGGCAGTAAGCTGTGAATACTGTTTCGGTTCGCGTCACGAACTTGGCTCGTGCAGGGCGGATCGATCGACCTGGTCCGGCGTGTCCTCGGAGTTCGCCACGACACATTCCCCCGGATCGGGCACCCAGTACCCTTCGGAGATGGCACTGAAGATCGCCCGGTCCCGAGCGAGGTCTCTGCTCACGGTCGTGGTGGTCTCGCTCCTCGCCGGCGCCTGCCTGCTGGCCGTGGCCGGGGCGGCTACCGCCGGGGGTCTAGCCCCGTCCGGAAGGAGCATCGAGGCGAGGGTGGGGATAGCGGGTCCCAATGCCGTCACCGCATTCGGGACAGCCTCGAGTGCAGTCCCGGGGACGGTCCTCCACGGCCTGGCCGCCGGCGTCGTGGGCATCGCCCCCACCCCGAGCGGTGACGGCTACTGGCTGGTGGCCGCCGACGGCGGGGTGTTCTCCTTCGGCGACGCCGGCTTCCACGGCTCCACCGGAGGCCAGGTGCTCAACGCCCCGGTGGTGGGCATCGCCCCCACCCCGAGCGGTGACGGCTACTGGCTGGTGGCCGCCGACGGCGGGGTGTTCTCCTTCGGCGACGCCGGCTTCCACGGCTCCACCGGAGGCCAGGTGCTCAACGCCCCGGTGGTGGGCATCGCCCCCACCCCGAGCGGTGACGGCTACTGGCTGGTGGCCGCCGACGGCGGGGTGTTCTCCTTCGGCGACGCCGGCTTCCACGGCTCCACCGGGGGCCAGGTGCTCAACGCCCCGGTGGTGGGCATCGCCCCCACCCCGAGCGGTGACGGCTACTGGCTGGTGGCCGCCGACGGCGGGGTGTTCTCCTTCGGCGACGCCGGCTTCCACGGCTCCACCGGGGGCCAGGTGCTCAACGCCCCGGTGGTGGGCATCGCCCCCACCCCGAGCGGGGACGGCTACTGGCTGGTGGCCGCCGACGGCGGGGTGTTCTCCTTCGGCGACGCCCCGTTCGAGGGGTCCGATGGTGGCACGCCTCGGGGCGCACCGGCGGTGGGAATCGCCGGCCGGCCTGGCGGCTACTGGATCGCCTACGGACCGGATCTTCGCGCATCGATGATCCCGGCCATCGCCGCATACGCGGCGGGCCGATCGGACAATGTGACGGTCGCCGTCGAAGACCTCGATTCGAACCAGATCCTCCAGTTCCGTACTGGAGTGATCGAGAGCACGGCCAGCACGCTGAAGGTCGACATCCTGGCCACGCTCCTGAGCGAGGCGCAGGCGCAAGGCCGTGCCCTCAGCCCGACCGAGCAGTCGCTGGCCGTCCCCATGATCGAAGACAGTCTGGACAGCGCCGCCGACACGCTGTGGGGAGAGCTCGGCCCTGCCGCCGTGGGGAACCTCGAGCGTGAAGCGGGTATGACATCCACCGTCCCCGCTACCAACGGCATCTGGGGAGCCACGACCACGACCGCCATGGACCGACTCGACATGATGAGGCTGCTGGTCGAGCCGAACAGCGTGCTCACCGACTCGTCACGTTCCTACGTGTTGAACCTCATGGAGAACATCACTCCGAGCCAGGACTGGGGCGCCACCGGCGGTGTACCTCCGGGAGTCACGGTCGCATTGAAGAACGGCTTCGCCATCATCGACGGATGGCAGATCAACACCGAGGGATGGGTCAGTGGTGACGGACGCAACTACCTCATCGGAGTTCTGACCAACGGTAACGCTACCGAGGACTACGGCATCCAGACCGTGAATGCCATCTCGTCCATCGTCTGGCAGGACATGGCCGGCTGACAACCCGATCCGGAACCGCTATTGCGGTCCCTCCCCGCTCGAAGGGCGGTGCTACCCGACCTATCTCCGGGAAGGGCGGCGCTTCCGGCCGCCGTTCATGAGCAACTCGACCCGTTCGGAGAGGCTGGCGATCTCCGCCCGGAGCTCCGCCAGTTGCTGGTGGAGCTCGGCCCGGTCGAGATCGCCGACCCGAGCAATGGTGGCGTCGAGCGTGTCGGCAAGCAGGTAGGCACACCGAAGCGCGGCGGTGGCCACGGTATTGGTCTGCTCGAGAGGCGTCGTAGCCCGGGCGTACTCGGGCTCCATCTCGTCCAGAAGCGCATCGAGATCCCGCCGACTCGTCACGCTGAGAGAGTAGGCATCCGAGCACGCTCACGAAAGTGAGGTCACGCTCTGCGCGAAGAACCTCACTCACCCAGCAGAAATCCTTAGGGCAGCTTCGATCCCAGGCTCAGGAAGTAGTCGTCCATGGACCAAAGCAGGGGGCTCGAACCCGATTTCCCGACCGGAGCACCGAACTCGGATCCCAGGGGAATGCTGTCCAGGTAGTAGCCGGCAAACGACGACCAGTGAGCGGGGTCGTACTTCTTCAGAGCAGATTCTGCCAACCGGATGGCGTTGTTGAGGTCAACGCTCACCGTTGCCGCGTTGACTTGGTTTGTCAGCACGAGGTCGACCGTGGTCTGAGTTGGGGCCGACTTGTCGCCATTCGAAACGTAGAGGCCCCATTTCGCCGACTGGCCCTTGCCGTTCACCGCATCGTTCATCGACACTTGGCCCTTGTAGCCGGGAGGCAGCGAGGTGGCACCGCTGTCGTACGTCCAGATCATGAGTTCGATCGTCCCGGCCCTGGGAGTCTGTACGGCGAGTTGTGGCTCGAGCCAGAGGTCATAGGCGAAGTCGAAACGCACCGAGGACGAGCCAATCACCCAGGAGTCGGCCGTAGCCAGCAGGTCGGTGGGAAGCGCGCTGACCTTCACGGGAAGGGGGAGCTTCGGAGAGGGCGGCGGAGAATCCCGCGGTGCCTGGGGTTCGACGCCGTAGGAGACGTTTGGGTAGCCGAGCACCCATGTCGTACCCGATCGCCGGGGAGCCGAGGGGAATGCCGCTTTTGCCGTCAGAACACCGCTCGAGTTGACGGTCATGGTCGCATCTCCGCTTGCCGTGGAGGCGAGGTTCCAGAGGTCTCCGTTCAAGACGAACGAGCCGAAGGTCGGGTCACCGTGTTGGCACCCGCTGGCGGCCGTCGGTGGGATCTTCGTGCTGGGAACGGACTCACACGATCGGTACCACTCCCAGGGTCCGTAAGCCTTCGACAAAGGCAGCAACGAAATCCTTGTGGACGCCAGCCCCGTGGTGTTCGATCCGCCTATCGCCGCCGCACTCGCGGCTCCGGTCGAGGTCCAGGCGACATGGGTAGCCACGAGAACAACCAGTGCCATCGGGACGGCGACCGATGCTCGAACCGGGCCTGACCGGAGGTGACGCCGGCTGCTCCCGTTGGCCCGCCGCCCCCGCGCTCGAATCATGGTTGTGGGGAACATGTTTCCCTCCAGGATGACGGTGAGCTCCGGCTTGCCGGAACGCTCTCGGGTCCGATAACTCGGTCCATGGGACCCTGAAGCGAAGGAGATGTCGAAGTCGGCACCGTCGCCAGCCGACACTTGGGACGGTAAGTGCAAACAGATCCCTGGTCAATCGGCGTGGGCCGCACCGGCTCATTTGACCACTGTGAGTGTACCCATGGTCACGGGATGCAAGGTTTACTACTGGAGCGCCCCGCTGTGGGCCGCTCCGGTGATGAGATGGCCACCGTCCGACATCACGGCTTACGTGATCGGATCCGGCGATGGGTCCGAGAGGCATGCGGTGCCTACGTCACGTTGCGGGTCACAGTGAGGAACCGAAGACGGTCGTTGCCCAGGGGATCAATCGACGGGCAGCTTCGAGTGCGCTGGCCTCTGTCCGGTACTCGCGTCCCGAGAAATAGCCGATCGGAGTCCAAGCGCCCATGTCCTCTGGGTCCCGGCGAAACTCCTCGAAGCCGAATGTGCCGTTGGGCCGTGAGAAAATATCGACACAGCGGCTGCCATCGCGTGTCTGATGGCTTGCTGAAACCAGCCAGCTCTTGTCGAGCCTCGACGACATACCGCCAACTGTATGCAAACCAGGGGGGCTGATTGCTCGCGAATCGACCCGGCGGGATCGATCGCTGGGCCCCGAGGTTTCTCATGACCCCCTATCCGAGGCCATGGCGACGTGTTAGGTTCATCAGTGCCGGGCTCCGTCGAGCAAAGTTTCCGCCGACTGCGTTCCGGGCCCGGCCTACCTTGGTTCGGTGATGGCGGTTGGACAGCGAGCCGACACCCCGAACGCTTCCACAGCCCGCAAAGGCGCTGTTCGCGGGGTGTCCACCCTTCTGATCGGCCATGAGGTTACCTTCGGCCCATGAAGCTCAAGCTGATCCGAGGTGAGGCCCGGAGCGGCTTCGCCCACCTCAACAATGCCCCTGTCGGGGTCAGCGATGCACAGGCTGACCTGGCCAAGGCGATCGAAGAATTCGACCGTCAGGCAGAACACTGGAAGGTAGGCCTGCCCAGGCCCTCGTGAACCTTCGGCACCGGGCAACCCGGGGCGGGCGCGTCACTCCACGAGTCAGTCGTCGCCGAAGGTGCTGTTGGCATCGCTTTCCTCGGCAGGCTGTCTTTTGAGCCAATCGCCGAGTTGCTTCCCGAGATCCTGAACGCTGCCTGCAGTTCGATCGAGAAAGCGGGAAAATCGCTCGCGATAGTGCGCCACGGCGGCAGCGAATTCGACTGATGGCGCCGGTTCCTGGCCGCGCCGGGGATATTCGCCGTCAACGATCCGGTTGTAGTCGCCGGATTGGACCCACTCAATGATCTCCTTGACCCTTCGGACTGCGATGGGATGGGTGAGACTCAACTCAACCCAGAACCGAGAGTGTCGAGAGAACAGATCGTCCTCACCCTCATAGTCGTTGGCCTGCTTGAGGAACGCGTCGAAACTCATTCCCGGTAGTGCCCCACCGGCAATTCGCATCAGTACCTGACACGGCTCCAGCGGATCGACCATGACGAGCGCGGCTGCCCGGTCGGCGGAGAGCTCTGCTGCGCGTGCCCACTCGAGAAGGGCCAGATACATCGTCCGTACGGGGAGTCCAAGAAGAAGTGACCTCGGGAGAGCGCCCTCGATGAATTGCTTGAGCAGGACCAGCGCCGTTGTGTAGTAATAGTGCTCCGAAAGGACATGGCCCAGTTCGTGGGCAAGAACGGTCTCGGTCTCATTGGTCGTGTAGGAACCAACCAATGACGATCGCACAATGACGATCGGCGTCTTCGCCCCGATGGTCATGGCATTCACGACCGGGTCATTGGTGACGTAGAGATCCGGGGTGATCGGGAGATCCAGGACCGAGCTGCAGCGTACATAATCCGCCCACAATTGAGGCATCTGTTCATCGCCGATTCGAACGGCATTGCCCATCACGATCTGGCGGAGACGCCGCTCATGACCCAGATCCGTCAGTCGCTTGATGACCTTGTCAAGGAGGGGAACAGAGTGGAGAGCCGATGTGGCTGCTCGGTCAGCCGGGTGTTCATACGCTTTGGCGCTGATGTTCTCGTATCGATGTGCCAGTTCGATGGCCATCGTCGCCTCCCTTGACTGGACCCGCCACTTGCACCCTAGGCGTTGGCGGCCCGTGAACGCCACGGGTGGATCTGGCCCAAGGCCCGTTGCCTAACGCAGGACCTCGACGAGCAGCACCCAGGCGTTGAGAGCCGATACCACAAACGCCAGGACCGTGGCGGCCAGTATCCAATAGAGTCCGCCCCCGCCTCCCGCGACCAGACTCAACCCTCCCCCGAGGAAAGCCACTCCGGGTAGGAGAAGAGTGAGCACCCGCTCCACTCGCCAAGCCAATCCGTCGCCCTCCACTCCCGGCTGACGGGCAGAGACCCAAATCGCCTGGAACGTAACCACCGCCCCTGCCGCTGCGACCTCTATCCCGAAGGCCTGAGTACCCTGACCCGGAGCCAGCCCGAAGCACGCGACAACCAGGGCGCACACCAAGACCCCGAGGCTTCCCGCCGCCTTCCCCGGCAGATTGGGAAACTTGAGTATCTGCTCGAGGTTGATCGAAATGGCCACGAAAAGGAGGCCGGTGAGTGCAGCGGATGCTCCCATGGACCCGACAAAGAAGTCGTGCCACTCGATGGGGGTGAACGCATTCATGGTCCCAGTGTGGCAAGTCGTCCCGACAGTTTCGGGGACCTAGATGTTCTGCCCAACCAGGTTGTTGACACGACTGACGGGTGGTCCTCCGATGGCCGTGTGGTGCCGATGATGGTTGTACATGTGGAGCCAGGTGTCCAGCGCCCGGGTCCTGGCTGCTTCTGAGCGATAGGGGCGCGCATAGGCCCATTCGTTCTGAAGGGTCCGGTTGAAGCGTTCGACTTTTCCATTGGTCTGAGGGCGGTAGGGCCTGGTGAACCGCTGTTTGATGCCGGCAGAGACGAGCTCGGCGGTGAAGTCCTTGGCCCGGTAGCAGCTCCCGTTGTCCGAGAGCACCCGATCGACGGTGATGCCGTAGCTGGCGAAGAACTCCCGGGCTCGACGCCAGAAGGCGATGGCCGTAGTGGCTCGTTCGTCGGTGTGGATCTCGGAGTAGGCCAGGCGGCTGTAGGCATCGATGGCCGAATGGATGTAGCCGTAGCCGAGGCGGGGTCGACCAGCCTGGCCGTTCTTCAGCTTCCCCTTCCTCCCGTTCGTCCGCCAACCGCCGCCTTTCGGGATTTTGGCCTGCTTCTTCACGTCGATGTGGACCAGCTCGCCCGGATGGGTCGTCTCGATCCGGCGGATGATCCGGCCGCCTTTGCGGTCGAGGTCGGAGAGCCGGCTCACCCCGTGCCGCTGGAGGACCCGGTGAAAGGTCGAAGCGGGCATGTCGACCCTCGGGGCCAAGCGGGCCGGCCCGAGCTGGTGGCGCCGCCGCAACTCGACGATCCGGCGCTCCATGCGGTCCGGGGTCTTGGTCGGGCTGCGTCGGGGCCGGCTGGAGCGGTCCTCCAGGCCAGCAATCCCTGCGTCCTGATAGCGCCGCCACCACTTGTGGGCGGTTTGGCGGGAGATCCGCATCGACTCGGCGGCCGAGGCCACCGTCCATCCGTCCTCGATCAAGTTACAGAGGCGGAGTCGGCCTTCTGGCGTGAGTGGAGCATTACGGTGCATGACGAGCCTCCCGGTGGCTGTGTGGGTGTGTGAACAGCTCCACACTGCCTCGGGGGCTCACTTCATCTGGGGGATCTCCGTGTCAACAAGGTCCATGGGT
>CAWIOU010000017.1:0-3257 GCA_963837805.1 uncultured Acidimicrobiaceae bacterium | reverse complement strand
TGGCTACGACGCTCTCCCCTCGCCCATGGTCGTCAACGGCGAGGTGTTCGTGACCGGAAATGGCGGCACGGTCAAGTGCTGGACGATTCCCGACTCGCTTCCGGTATTTCAGTTTCACAGGGAGGCGACATCATGGCGGATTCGCACAGAGGTAGCGCAGACGGCGCCGGCCGAGGCGTCGTGCGGCTCATCGGATTCTCGTTGCTGGCAGTGATTCTGGTGGGTTTCCTCCTCCCGGGTACGGCTCGAGCGAGCGCCACCGGGAACACGACGATGGCCGCCGAGGCCGGCGGAGGACCACCCAACAGTTCGACGTTCGACTGGGCCCAGCTCCATCGCGATAGTGGACTGTCCGGCTTCACCACCAACACGTCGCTCGCCGCCACCAACGTCAACAAGCTTGGAGTCCGGTGGGCGACAAGCATCTACGCAGCTTCGCTGGATTCGCCGGTCGTCAGTAACTCGAGCCTGGGCATGTTGACATTCATCGGGACCGCCAGTGGAGACATGTTCGCCTTCAAGGTCGGCGCCGCGGCTCCGGTGTGGGGACGGTCGCTGGGCGGGGACTTCTGGCCACGCCGGTGGTCAGCAACGGTGCCATCTGGGTGGCGACGTCGAATCCCGCCAAGCTCTACAAACTGGACCTAACCACCGGTGCAACCGAATGCTCCGTGGTGTCACGCGGTGCCTTGGAGTCGTCAATCACGGCGGCCCAACCACCTGGGGGCAAGCCGTCGATCTCCGTCGCCCAGCTGGACATCGGAGGTGCATCAGGACCGGTGATGTCGATCGCGGCCAGCAACTGCGCTGTCCAATGGCAATTCGACTCCTATCCCACAGTCACCGGCTCGTGGGCACCCCTCTCCTACGGTGTCGATGCCAAAGGGAACCCGCTCATCCTGGTCGGGACGTCGGACCTGGACAGTGCCGAGTATGCGATCAATGCCCGCAACGGTAAGGAGGTTTGGCGATTCCAGGGCCCGACGCCGGGTGACTACGACATGGCCGCCGGAGCGACGATCTCTTCGCCGGAACCAACGGCTTCGCGGACGGTGTCGCCTACGTCCCCAGCAAGTACGGGACCATCTACGCCCTCGATCTGACGACGGGAGCCAAGCTCTGGAGCCATGTCTTCAACCGGCCGCCGGTGGGGACGGCGACCGAGACAGGGCGATGACCGCCGTGCTCGACGGGACCAATCTGGTGTTCGGGCGCCTCGGGGGAGTGATCGATCTCAACGCGGTGAGCGGCGCGACGCGCTGGACGTACAGCGACCCGACCGGCACCGAAGTGCTCTCCTCGGTCGCCGTGGCCGGGAACAGCAACAACGGGGTCGTATTCTGCGCCGACCTCGGCGGCTCCTTCCATGCCCTGTCCCTCGCCATCGGGGCGGTCCTCTACAACTACCAGACCGGTGGTTACATCGTGTCGTCTCCGGCGGTGAGCTACAACGACGTCCTCATCGCCTCGACTGACGGGCTTCTTTATGACTTCTCGATCGGCGGCGGCAACGGACCGACGCTTCCGGCGGCGTCCGTCACGTCACCCGCCTACGGAGCCTCGGTCACCAACCCGAATGGAAGCATCGTCATCACCGGCACGGCCGGCGGACCTACCGCATTGTCAGCGGTGGATGTGGCCATCGAGTCCGGCGGCGTCGGAGGGACTTGGTGGGACAAGGCGACCAACTCATGGTCGGCGAGCCCGATCGGAAATCCCGTCACCCTCGCTTCGCCCGGGCAGCCCGCCACGACCTGGTCGTTCCATCTTCCTGTCCCGGCATACGGCGGTAGCTACCTGGTGACGGCAACCGCACACGAAAAGGCAGGTCAGGCCAGCACAACGACAAATCAATCCCAGTTCGCCGTTCTCAAGACGACCTCGGGCCGAGTGTCGGCAACCCAGTTCTATGTCGGCGCCGGACGAACCGTGTCCATCAGCGGTGGCGGGTTCTCGCCCAACGAGTCGGTCGCCATCAGTCTCCGGGGTTCCACACTCGCGTCGATCAAGGCGGGGGCCACCGGCAACCTCGCCGCTCATTCCGTCACCGTTCCGGCCTTTGCCGCCTTCGGCAAATCGTCGCTCTTGGCCACCGGCCAGACGTCGGCCAGGAGGGCTTCGGTTCCCGTCTACATCACCAATTCGTGGGACGACCCCGGCAATGACCCCGGCCACAGTGGATTCGCCGCCAACGACAAGAGCTACGGCGACATCTTCTTCAACGGCGGCAACAGTGGCGTCGACCCGGCGTGGGACGCCATCGGCGGGTCCGCCATCGGGACGTCGGCCGCCGTGGCCAGTGGCGTCGCCTACGAAGGCGACAGCGCCGGACAGGTCATGGCCGTCGACGTCCACACCGGGACCACCTTGTGGACTTGGCAGGATCCCTCCGGAGAGCCCATCGACGGAGCACCCACCATCGATCCCAAGCTCGGGCAGGTTGATGGTGGGCACTGCCGATGGATCCGTTGTCGCCCTCACGACGGCCGGGGCGCTGCGCTGGACGGCCAGCCTGACGGGGAACGCGGACGCGCCTGTTGTTTCCCGGCGGTCTCGTCTACGTCTCCTCGTCCGACGGCGCCGCTGGAGCGGTGACCGCCTTTGCCGAGTCCACCGGGGCGCTCTCCTGGTCCTCCAGCCTCCCCGGCCCGGCAACGTCGGCGGTCGCCGTCGACCCGGGGCCGACGGGACGATGGTGAGCCATCTCCTCCAGTGATGGATCTCTGCTTTGGACCTTCGCCGCCGGGGGCGCCCTCGAATCGTCTCCCGTCATCGTGGACGGGTCGATCTTCGTGGGCTCTGCCGACGACAGTCTCTACGCCCTCTCGGAGACGACGGGAAGTACCCACTGGACCTATGACACCGTCAGGCGCCGATCACGGCCAGCCCGGTGGTCAACGAGTTTCCGAATGAGGTCTTCGTCGGGTCGTCCAACGGGGCGCTGACCGGTCTGTCGGCCGGTGCCGGGGCGGTCCAGTCCGTCAACAACTACGGATCCGCGGTCGTCGGGATCGCGGCGGTCACCGACGCCGTGTTCGTCACCTGTGCCAACGGTCAGGTCCAAGCCATCCGACCCTATGGGCTCCAAGCCTGGGAGTTCGACACTGGCGGTGCCATCACCGCCCCGCCCGTCATCGTGGACGGTGCCGTCTATGTCGGCAATGCCAACGGCAACGTGTACGCGTTCACCCCGTATGGGCACGCGCCCCTGTAGGACGAGGTCAGGACGAGAACGGAAGCACCTGACCATCGCCAAG
>CAWIOU010000016.1:0-73949 GCA_963837805.1 uncultured Acidimicrobiaceae bacterium | reverse complement strand
ACGCCCAGGGCCTCGACGCCCGCCTTCAGGCTGGCCACCTGGCCGTGATGGTCGGCGCCGAACACGTCGATGACCCGGTCGAATCCCCGGACGAGGAATTTGTCGCGGTGGTAGGCCAGGTCGCCGGCCAGGTAGGTGGCGTCACCGTTCGACTTGCGCAGGACCCGGTCGCGGCTGTCACCGAGCTCGGTGGCCCGGAACCAGGTGGCGCCGTCCTGCTCGAAGACCAGACCTTTGTCGGCCAGGACGGCGATGGTCTTGTCGACGGCGCCACTCTCCTCGATGGAGGCCTGGCTGTACCACTCGTCGAAGACGATGCCCACCGAGGCCAGTGACGCCCGGATGTGCTCGAGGATCCCGGCTGCCGCCCACCGACCTGCAGCCGTCACGTCGTCGGGTCCGTCGTAGGTGGCGGCCAGTTCGGTCACGTACTCGCCCTGGTAGCCGCCTTCGGGTACCGGCTCCCCGCGGACGCGGGCCAACAGACTCTCGCCGAGGGTCCTGATCTGCCCGCCGGTGTCGTTCACGTAGTACTCGCGGCTCACCTGGTACCCCGAGCGGGCCAACACCCGGGCCAGGGAGTCGCCGTAGCTACCCCACCACCCGTTGCCCACATGGATCGGTCCGGTCGGGTTGGCCGAGATGAACTCGACCTGGACCCGCTCGCCGTGACCCACATCGGGCCGGGCGTAGCCGTCCTCCCCCTCGGCCAGGAGCTCGGACAGGGCATCGTGCAGCCACCCCTCGTCCAGCTTGAAATTGATGAAGCCCGGCCCGGCGATGTCGATGTCGATGACGTGGGGCGGGCGGGCGGCGTCGAGCGCCGCCACCAGGGACGCGGCCAGGGCCCGCGGGTTGGTCCCGGCCTTCTTGGCTGTGACCAGGGCGACGTTGGTCGACCAGTCGCCGTGCTCCCGGCGGGCCGGGCGCTCGAGGTGGACCGACGCCGGATCGACGTCGATCTCGAGCGCGTCCTTTCGGGCGACGGCGCTCACGGCGCGGCTGACGGCTTCGGCGAGGTGATCTGGGGTCGACATCTAGGAGCGAGGATACGTCCTCCCGAGCCACCGGCCATGTGGCCCGAGGTTGGGTCCCCGGTGCTCGCACTACAGTTGGCACTCCGTAGGGGGAGCGTCCCGCCGATCCGAGCACGCTCCCCACCGGTCACCCGCCCTCGTAGCTCAGCGGATAGAGCATCGGCCTCCGGAGCCGTGTGCGCAGGTTCGAGTCCTGCCGAGGGCGCTTTTGCGGAGGGCGCTTTTGCCGGGAGACCGGATGCCGACCAGGACCAGGACCGCGGCGCCGACGACCCAGGATTCAAAAGGAGGCCGCATGCCTCGCCTACGCGTGCACAACTTCACGATTTCGCTCGACGGGTACGGTGCCGGTCCGAATCAGCGTCTGGAGGAACCGCTCGGCGAAGGAGGCCGACGGCTCCACGAATGGATCTTCCGGACCAGATCCGGGCGAGCCATGCTCGGTCAGGACGGCGGCGAGTCCGGCATCAATGACGATCTCTTCCGCGCCCGTTCGACCGGGATCGGTGCCACCATCATGGGCCGCAACATGTTCGGCCCGATCCGAGGCGCCTGGCCCGATGAGTCCTGGCGCGGGTGGTGGGGAGAGGATCCTCCCTTCGGCCACGATGTGTTCGTGCTCACTCACCATCGGCGGGCTCAACTGGCCATGGGCAACGGCACGACGTTCCACTTCGTTGATGCCACACCGCGAGAGGTTCTTGACATGGCAATTCGGGCCGCCGAAGGTCAAGACGTCGCTCTTGGTGGAGGCCCGGCCACCATCCGGGCCTTCCTCGATGCTGGGCTCGTCGACGAGATGCACGTGGCGATGGCGCCCGTTCTGCTGGGCGATGGTGAGCGGCTCTTCGAGCAACGACGAATCGACGTCAATGGCTACTCGTGCTCCGAATTGACATGTTCTGCTGGTATCGCGCACGCCCAGTTGAGTCGGGGGCAGCCGGGATCGAACGGGTGACAGGTCGTCATCAAGGCGGCGATATCCAAGCCGCCGGCCACCGCAGGACCCCCAGGACACAAGGGCGCTTGACGCCAATAGTTAGGGGTACCTAAGCTTTGGGCTTATGCGCACCAAAGCAGGGCAGGGGCGTCCGAGGCTGGGGCTGGCCGGGGCGGGCGTCCTCCTCGGCCTGGCGGTGCTCGCTTCTGCGTGTAGCTCGAACCCGTCGGGCGGTTCCTCGGCCCAGACCATCACCCTCTACAGCGGCCAGCATGAGCAGACCACCAACGCACTGGTGGCGGCCTTCGAGAAGAAGACCGGGATCACCGTGAAGGTCCGAAACGACGACGAGGACGTGCTGGCCAACCAGATCCTCACCGAAGGTTCGGCATCGCCGGCCGATGTCATCTACACCGAGAATTCCCCGGCCCTGGAGACCCTGCAGGAGAGGGGCCGCCTGTCGCCCGTGGACCCGTCCACCCTGGCGGCGGTTCCGGCGAAGTACAGCTCGCCCCAAGGGAAGTGGGTCGGCGTCTCGGCCCGGGTCAGCGTGATGGTCTACAACACCAGCGAGCTCACCCGCGCTGAGCTCCCCGCCTCGATCATGGATCTGGCCGATCCCCGATGGAAGGGAAAGATCGGTCTGGCCCAAGGAGAGTCCGACTTCTTCCCCATTGTCGTGTCCATCCAAAAGGCCCATGGCACGGAGGCGGCGACGAGATGGCTGGCCGCGATGAAGGCCAACGCGGGGAGCAATATCTTCCCCGACAACGAGACCCTCACGAACGAGGTCAACGAGGGCCACGTGGAGCTCGGGGTGATCAACCACTACTACTGGTACCGCCAGCGGGCCGAGGTCGGTGCCGACGCCATGCATTCGGCCATCGCCACCTTCGCTCCCCGGGATCCCGGCTACGTCATCGATGTTTCCGGTGCGGGGATCATCAACACCAGCACCCACAAGAGCGCCGACCAACAGTTTCTGGCCTTCCTGGTCAGCCGTCAGGGTCAGGAGATCCTGGCCCACAGCGACAGCTTCGAGTATCCCCTGGGGTCCGGGGTCACCACCGCCCAGCCTCTCCGGCCCTTCGACACGCTGATGCCGGCGCCGCTGACCATCGCCGAGCTCGGCGACGGATCCACTGCCACCGCCCTGCTCCAACAGGCCGGCCTCGAATAGCGGCGTGGACCGAACGTGGCGCTGACGGCGGTTGCCGAAGCCGGACTCGAGCCCAGCGCGCCGGCTCCGACGCCGGTGGCGGGACGATCCCGGGGTTCGCGCCTTCTGTGGGCGTGCGCCATCCTGGTGGCGCTCCTGCTGGCCCTGCCGCTCGTCTATCTGGTGGTCGAGGCGGCCCAGACCGGGTGGTCGCAGATCGAACGTCTGGTCTTTCGCCAATTCACCCTGACGCTGGTGTGGAACACGGTCAAGCTCGCCGTCACCGTGACGTTGTGCTGCGCGGTGATCGGGACGGCCGCCGCCTGGCTGGTCGAAAAGACCGACCTGCCCGGCCGACATGTCTGGGCCGTCCTGGTCGTCCTGCCCGTGGCCATCCCCGACTTCGTAACCAGCTTCGGCTGGGTGTCCGTCGCTCCCGCCGTGCACGGGTATCTCGGCGCCTCGCTGGTCATGACCCTGGCCCTCTACCCCCTGGCCTACCTGCCGGTGGCCGCCTCGTTCCGCGGGGCCGATCCCGGCCAGGAGGAGGTGGCTCGTTCCCTGGGCCTGTCGCGCTGGGAAGTGTTCTTCCGGGTCACCCTCAACCAGGCGCGGGCCGCGTTGCTCGGTGGATGCGTGCTGGTGTCATTGGCTCTGCTGGCCGAGTACGGGGCCTTCGAGGTCCTCCGCTACCAGACCCTGACAACCGAGATCTTCTTCCAATCACAACGCAGCTACAACATTCCCGTGGCCTCGTCGCTCTCGATGATCCTGGTACTGCTCAGCCTCGCCGTTCTCGGCGGTGACGTCCTGGCTCGGGGGAAGGGCCGGGTGACCCGGACCACCCGTGGGTTGCGGGCCCGCACTCCCCAACCGTTGGCCCGGGCCACCATTCCGGCCCTCCTCAGCCTGGTCGTCCTGGTCGGTCTGGCCCTCGGGGTCCCGGTGGGAGTGGTCATCTACTGGATGATCCGCGGCGGGAGCACCACGCTGCCGGCCACCACGTCCCTGGCCGGGGCGGCGCTGACCACCGTGGGCTACGCCGCCGCCGCCGGCGTCATGGCCACGTTGCTGGCGCTGCCGGTCGCCCTGCTGGCGGTACGGCAACCCCGTCGTTCCACCATGCTGCTCGAGCGGGGCACCTTCATCGTCCAGGCCATTCCCGGACTGGTCATCGCCCTGGCCCTGGTCTACTTCTCGATACGCGCCGTCCCGACGCTCTACCAGAGCACCCCCCTGCTCATCGTGGGGTACGCCATCATGTTCTTCCCTCTCGCCCTGGTGGCGGTGCGAACCTCGGTGGCGCAGGCCCCCCTGGCCCTGGAGGACGTGGCCCGTTCCCTGGGGCGGCGACCGGTGGCGGTGTGGTGGCGGGTGATCCTCCCGCTGGTCGGTCCCGGCCTGGCCGCCGCGTTCTGTCTTGTCTTTCTCTCCGTGGTGACCGAGCTGACCCTCACATTGGTGATGATCCCCACCGGGGTCCAAACCCTGTCGACGCAGTTCTGGGCCTACACCACCAATCTCTCCTACGCCGCCGCCGCCCCCTACGCCGGCCTGATGATCCTGATCGCCGCGGTGCCGAGCTATATCCTCGGAAGATGGTTCGACCGGCTGCCGTCTCGCGCCGTCATGGAGTGAGCGGGCTCGAAGTCGAGGACCTCCACAAGTCGTTCGGCACCCAACCTGTCCTGACCGGTGTCGATCTCACCGTGCCCGAGGGTTCACTGACCGCCGTGTTGGGTCCATCCGGCAGCGGCAAGACCACACTCCTCCGGGTGGTGGCGGGATTCGAACGGGCCGACCGCGGCAGGGTGACCATTCGGGGTCGGAAGGTGGAGGATGCCCGTCACGCGCTCCGTCCCGAGCAACGGGGGATCGGCTACGTCCCGCAGGAGGGTTCGCTCTTCCCCCACCTCACCGTGGCGGCCAACGTGGCCTTCGGGGTCCGGCGGTCGAGGCGGAAGCTGGGCGGGACCACGGATCAGCTCCTGGAGATGGTGGGCTTGTCCGGCATGGGGCACCGGTACCCGCACCAGTTGTCCGGGGGACAGCAGCAGCGGGTGGCCCTGGCCCGGGCGCTCGCCATCCGTCCGGCCCTGGTCCTGCTGGACGAGCCCTTCTCCTCGCTCGACACCGGGCTGCGGGCCTCGGTGCGAGCTGACGTGCAGGACGTGCTCAGGGCGGAGGAGACCACAGCCGTCCTGGTCACCCACGACCAGGACGAGGCCCTGTCCATGGCCGATCAGGTGGCGGTCATCCGCAACGGTTCGATCGGCCAGTTCGGCACGCCTCAGGAGCTCTACGACTACCCGGTCGATCCCGACATGGCACGGTTTCTGGGAGATGCCAACCTGGTCAGCGGCACGGTGGACGGCGACACCGTGATCACACCGTTCGGATCCCTCCGTCGGCGTCGGATTCCCGACGAGCGACCCTTCTCGGGTCCGGTCGTGGCCCTGGTCCGGCCGGAGCAGCTCCGCCTGTCCACGGACATGGGCGGCAATGGACTTCGGGCCACCGTCGTCCGGACACAGTTCCACGGACACGACAAGGTGATCACCGTCGCCGCCCACAATGCCGACGAGACTCCCATCACCATCCGTTCGGACGGTGGCCTACCGATGGACAGCGGCACCGAGGTCGAAGTGACGGCCGATGGATCGGCGGCGACCTGGCCCCGCTCCGAACTGAACTGAACCCGTGAGACTCCTCAACGGGGGGCACTGAACCGGCCGCCCTCAGGCGGGGACCAGCTGCCTCGGCCCGGAGGCCTCCCCCGGACCCACCGGCAACGCCGATGGTCGGGAGCCACCGGCCGCCGGACGCCAGCCCGGTCCCCGCACGACATAGGAGAGACGGTCGCCCCAACCCGAGGCCCCGGCCACGTCGCGCAGCATGGCGACGTACTCATGGCTGGCGATGACGGCCGGGTTGAACGTCTTGATGTCCTTGGTGAGCCCGTAGACGACCCGCTCACCCTCCGGTTCGAACGTGCCGAACAGCCGGTCCCACAGGATGAGGATGCTCCCGTGGTTGCGGTCGAGGTACTTCCGGTTGGACCCGTGGTGGACACGATGGTGGGACGGGGTGTTGAGGACCGCCTCGGGCGGGCCGATGGTCCCGATGGTCTCGGTGTGGATCCAGAACTGGTACAGCAGGTTGACGCCTCTCGCCGTCTCCACCAGGGCCGGCGAAAGGCCGAAAAGACAGAGAGCGCCGTAGGGGATGGAGGTGGCCAGGGCGTCGGCCACCGGCTGGCGGAGAGCCGTCGACAGGTTGTACCGCTCACTCGAGTGGTGCACGACGTGCATGGCCCACATGTACCGGCTCTCGTGGCTGAACCGGTGGTTCCAGTAGTAGATGAAGTCCCAGCCGAGGACGGCGAGCCCCACGGCCACCGGCCCGCTCAACCCGGGGAGGAACCGGTACTTCCACAGACGTTGGGGACTCAGATGGGACCACCACGTCGTGGTGACGGCCACCCCTCCGGCCACCACCGCGGCCACGCCGCCGACCGCGGCCACCTGGCGGGCCCGCCGGAGCCCAGGGGGTTCGGCACCCGGCTGGTCGTCCTCCTGGTCGATTCCGCCACCCCCGACCAACCTCGGTCGATCTCGGTCGGCCGACCGCACGACGGCGTCGGCCACGGTGGCCGCCGCGGCCGCCCCCACCGCGCCCAGAACCACCAGCTTCCCGAGACGGCCCCGACCGGGAGTGAACGGCCGGAGCAGGCGCGGAAGGACGAAGGGGGTGGCCAGGCTGGCCGTGCCCATGACCAGGCTGGCCACGGTGTCCCTGCGCTCGAAGTCACCGCTCGACGATGCCCCTCGGGCCGCGGCCCGCCGGCGGAGGACGACGTACTCGAGGGCCATGGAGCCGAAGAAGAACGGGATGGCCACCACCGTGAGGTCGGGGGGTGCCGATCTCGCCTTCCGGGCCGATGGACGTCGCACCGCATCCATTGTGACCGGTCCACCGGACACCGTCGAGCGGGCGCGTTCCGGGCGTCGGAGCCGTCAGGCCCAGCGGCCGGTACTCACCAGGCGCACGTACTCGGCCCGGGCAGCGGTCGACCCGACGGACCGGTACAGCTCCGGGACCGCATCCTCGGCGCCATCGGCCGGCGATCCGATCCGGCCCGCGGCTCGACGGCAACGGCCGAAGTAGTGGATGGCCGTGTCCGAGGCCACCGTCCGAGCCAACTGCAGGGCGCTGGCCACGCTCCCGTCCGACGTGGCCGAGACGAACCGGCTGTCGTCATCATCCTCCCCTCCCCACCGGGCCATGCCCACCGACCGTTCCCTGGACCGCCACCAGCGCCACCAGACCTGGTCGCCAGCCAGGGCGGCGGGTACCGAGTCGGGGACGGGAGCACCGAGAACCACCCGTGCCCGCTCCAGTTGCATGGCCACCACCAGTCCCGCCCGGTACCGGACGGCGCGCCGGACCAACTCGTCCCATTCGATGACCTCGCCGTCCATCATCTGGTCGAGATCCTTGAGCCACACGAGTTGATTGCCTCCGGAGAGCGATCCGTGGAGGCAGAGATACAGGAGACCGTCGACCGGGTCGAGCGTGGCCACGTCCAACCCGCCCAACCGCACGGTGCGCCTCCGCTCGATGAGCTCCTCCATCGGCACCGCGAACCGCGACCGGATCGCCGGGGTGACCAGCAGGTGCCAATGGAGGTCGGCGAGCATCCCGTCCGGCAGCAGCATCGGGATCTCGGCTCGCCTCAGCTTCGCCACCATCGGCCAGTTCAGATCGGTGACCCGACCGCCGGCCGCTTCGATCGCCGTCAGCGCGGCGGGCAGATCGGTGGGCGTCACCACCAGATCGAGGTCCTCGTAGAGGCGGGCCCCGGGGTCGCCGTAGCCGACCTCGACCAGGACCGGTCCCTTGACCACCAGCCAGGGATGGGGGAGCTCGGCGAGCACACCGACCATGGTCTGGAGGTCGACCATGCACCGGCGGTGGGAGAGCGTGGCCATCTGGTAGGCGGTCCGCAGCCCGACGAACCGGGAGTCACTGACACCCAGCTCGGACAAGGAGCGGTGGACGACCCCGGGCACGCGGTGGTCGCACGCCCGATCGACCAACCGGTCGGACGGGACCCGGTCGAGCAGCACCAGCGGATCGGCCGTCCGGGCCGCCGGTCTCCTGGTGAGCTCGACCAGCACTCGGCCGAGGCGTTCGCTCGACTCCCGGGACGTCCGAGGCGAGCTCACGACACCAGGTCGACGACGCCGGCGGCGAGGGCCTCCAGATCGGAGCCGACCCGGAAGGTCAGGCAGGGCACCGACTCCACCAGCGCGGCCAACAGCTCCAGGTGGGCACGGGTGGCCCGCGGCTCGGTCAGGAGCACGTTGGGCAGGAGCCCGACCAGCGCCTGGGACGGCGCCAGCGGCTCGAATTCCGAGCCCGATCCTGCGGTCACCTGAGGGGCGATCAGAACGGCCGGGCGGCAACCATCCAAGGGCGTGATGCCGTACACGTCCTGGGCCCGGAAGCTGTGCTTTTCGCGGCCCGGCGCCAGGGGCGAGCCGGCCAGATGGCCGAGCTCGGGGACCATGGCCACCGTCCGTTCGCTCACATCCACCTCATCGGGGAATCCTGCCACCCAGATCCCGTCGGGGGTCGGGGTGAGGAAGACGGTGTCGTCGGAGAGGAAATCGAAGCCGGCCCGTACCAGGGCCACCGATGTGGTCGACTTGCCGGCGCCGCTCGTCCCCGCGATGAGCACCCCCCGTCCCCGGAGCGCCAGTCCGGCAGCGTGCAGCGGGAAGCGCCCGAAGCGCTTGGCCGTCTCGGTCAGGGCCACGGTCAGCAGCGCATGGCTGGCCAGCACCTCGTCACCCGGATCCGAACCGGTGACCGCGATCTGCACGAGGCCGGGGCCAGGCGTGCACAGAAGCCGGGCCCGGTGCTCGTAGTCGACGAAGATCTGGTCCGGCCCCTCGAAGTACTCGATCTGGGCCCCGGGTATGTCGCAGATGGTGCGGCCGGCACCCTCGGGACGGCGGATCCAGTTCGGGTCGGCCCCCGGACCACGGACCTCCACGGCCACGTCGGCCGGATGGCCGTCGTCGGCCCCGAGACACCGGAGCCGGGACTCGACGAGGTCGGCCACGGCCGCATCACCCCCGGTGACCTCGACGCCCAGGCCGGCGAGCATGAAGACGGTCATCGGCCGACCGGTTTCGGATCCGGTCTCAGTTGGTCACACCGTCCGGCGTCAGGCGGACCACCTCGGTGAATTTCGTGCGGGGATCGACCCGCTCGAGCAACGGTCGGCCGGCCTTGTCCAGCCAGCAGTGGCCGGCGGTCTGCCCCCCGTCCTCGCCGACCCCGAAACACAGCGAGACATCGTCGCCCGCCCGGCGGAGGGCGTAGTACAGGGTCACCCCGCGGGTCAGGCAGCCCGGGCGGACCAGAGGATGCCCGCGCCGGATGATGGCATCGACCCAGGTTTCCATCTGGGCTTCGATCCGAGCCGCGTCGGCCGGGTCGAGCGGAGCGGGTGGCCGGCCCGGCTCGAGCCATCGAGCGAGCCTGGGGAGACCGGCGCGCACAAGGTGGGGTGCGGCAATGGCCATGGCCGCCAGTCGGATCAGGAGGAGCGGGGGAGGTCGGCGGCGGGCGACCCGGGTGGCGTCCGTCGAGCTAGGCCTCGACGACAAGACCGGCTCCGGCGAGGTGCTCGAGAAGCACGCCGGTATCGTCCAACGCGGTCTCCGGGGGGACGTCGTACTCGGAGCAGATGGTGTCGGCCACCTGGGCCACGGTCCGCGTGCCGTCACACAGGTCCCAGACGCGTTTGCCGACATCGTTGAGCGAGAAGTACTCGCCGCTTTCGATGTCGAGGAGCACCGCCTGCTGCTCGACTTCCTGCACCATGACCCGATCCCGCCGACCGAAGACGCTGTCGTTACCTACCGACACAACGTCAACGGCTCGGCTGGACCAAGGTCGTCAAGCGGATCAGCTAGGGCCGTTGAAGCCGTTGAAGTTGCTGAAGTTGTGCTTGGTCAGGTCACGGAGAAGCCCGAGACGCTGCAGTTCCGGCTTCTCATACGTGCGCTTGTCCTTCATTTCTGCCCCTTTCGTTGGTCCGAGGATCTTACCATCGGCCTCACCCGCTTCGGCAAGCATTTGGTGACGTCGTCCCGCGTCGACCACGCTCCGTCACCATGGGATCGGCGAGTCCCGACTCGCGCAGCGTCACGTTGAATCGACCGGTATCCAAGCCGATCTGCGGGTCACCCGTGCCGGGACGGACCTTGGGCACGCCGTGGAAGGCACGCCGCGCCGGACCTCCGAACACGAACAGATCGCCGGACTCGAGCTCGACATCGGACCACGGACGCCCGCGGCTCTCGGCGGTACCGAAGCGGAACAGGCAGGAATCTCCGAGACTCAACGAGACGACCGGGGCCGCGCTCGGTTCCTCGCGGTCGGCATGCATGCCCATCCGGGCACCAGGTCCGTACCAGTTGACGAGGGCGACGTCGGGAACATAGGAGGCCACGGCCTCACCGATGTCGACGGTGGCTCCTCCACCGGTCGATGCGAGCACGCTCCGGTCGACGGCCGCGGCGTCGGCCACCGCCTGTCGGCCCAGATCGCCGAGCCAGGCGGGGAAACCGGGCACGGGCCGGCCGTCGCCGTCGTCCACCGTCCTCGAATACCGGTAGGGATGCCAGTGCCACCCGAGACAGGTGATCTGGACCGACATCGTCCCGCCCCTGGGCATGCGGGGCGCCCGGAGGCCACCGGACTCCTCGGCCCATTGGCGGCAGGACGCGACCAGCGCCTGCTGGCCGTCGGCATCGAGCCACCGGGGCAGATGGACGGCCCCGGGAGCCACCACCGACGGTGGTGGCGGGATGAGGCGGGTCACGGTGCCCCCTCGGTCGCCTCGCCGGCCTCGGTCACGACCGGCTCCCCTGGGTGCTCCCCTACCTCCGGGTCCACGCCGAGATCCTGGCACAAGGGGCCGCGGCTCAGGGCGGCGGGACCGGGTCCTGCTTGGCCAGCCAGCGCAGTCGGGCCGCCCTGGCGTCCCACGAGTACACCACCGCGGTACCGGCCAGGCGGTCGTGGAGCGCGTGTCGGTCCCGGTTGGTGAGGATGCCGACGAACCCGAGCCCGAGGATGAGGAAGCTCAGCGGGAGGGCGAGCGTGCGCAGGACCGCCTCCCGGGCACCGATCGGCGAGCCGTCGGTCTTGACCACCCGGATCCCGAGGACGGCCATCCCGAGCGTCTTCCCGTTGAGGGTCCACTGATAGGCGAAGTAGACGAACTCCCAGATCACCGCGGCGATCAGCGAGGCGACCTGGTAGTTGCTCAGCTTGAACGACGAACCCGTGATCAGTTGGATGGAGAAGGCCAGCGCGGCGGCCCCCAAGGTGAACAAGCCCCATGAGGCGCCCACGTCGGCGGCGAAGGCCACCAGCCTGCTGACAGCGCCGGCGTAGTGGCCCTGTCGGCCCTCGATCGGCGCCGCGGTGGTCGTCGGGGCCATCAGGAGGTGCCCGCGGTGAGCTCGGGACGCGGTTGTGGCCCGACCAGCATGGGGGGACCGAGAGGCAGATCCTGCGGCGACCGGCGCAGGACACGGTTGACCCACCGGGCAAAGAAGTCGTCGAGGCCCACGCCCTGGGCCCGGATCACGTCGAGCACCTGCGAGGCCACCCCGGTGGTCGAGCGGGCGATGATGCTCCCCAACTCGGTCTTCTCCATCAGCGCGTCGATGTCGACCCGCTCGACGATCTGCTCGACGTCCACCCGCTCGATGATCTTCTGGACGTCGACCCGCTCGATCAATTTCTCCACGTCGACCCGGTCGATGAGCTTGTCCACGTCGACCCGACTGATCAGGGCATCGACGTCGATCCGATCGAGGAGGGCGTCGATGTCGATGGCATCCATGACGATGCTGACCACCCGCTCAGCCACCGCCTGGGCCAACTGCTCGACGTGCCCGGATCCGGGTACGGGACTCATCGGGGTGGGGGGGACAACCGGACAGCCATGGGAACAGCCTCCCATCGCACGACGGCCCGGACTGGGACGGTGGGCGCTCCCGCCGCGCAGATCAGGAAGACGCGCCCGCCTTCAAGATTTCGAGGGCCCGGTCGGCGTGCAGGTTCATCCGGACCTCGCTCTGGATGACATCGATGACCCGGAGGTCGGGGCCGATGATGAACGTGGCCCGCTTGGTCGGCGAGAGAATCTTGACCTTGCGCCGCACCCCGAATTGGGTGGCCACCACACCATCGGGGTCCGACAGCAACGGGAAGTCGAACGAATGCTTGTCGGAAAACCGCTTCTGCTTCTCCACCTGGTCGGCGCTGATGCCCACCCGCTGGGCGCCGACCGCGTCGAACTCCGCCTTCATGTCCCGGAAGTGACAGCTCTCGGCCGTGCAACCCGGAGTCATCGCCGCCGGATAGAAGAACAGCACCACCGGCCCCGCCGCGGCCAGGTCGCTCAGCTTCCGCGGGACGCCGTCCTCGTCGGGCAGCTCGAAGTCCTCCACCACGTCGCCTTTTTCCATGGGGCGAGGCTACCGCCGGCGAACCGGCAAAGCGACCGGTCCCGCGTCGGTCCACCGCGGCGACGGAGCCGGCCGCGGGCGGACCGGACCGGGTCGGCGCGACCCGCCCGTAAGATGCCGGTCACAGCCCGGACGCCGATCCGGTTGGCGCCGGCCCACCCGGTCGGCCAGAACCGGGGAGCCGGCCGTGATCCATGATCATCGGCAGCTCCGGGCCCTCGATCCCGACCAGACAGGAATGCCTCTGCATGCCGTACTCGATCGAAGCCGAACAGCTGGAGAAGACCTTCACGGGCAAGCTCGAGGTACGCGCCCTCGACGGCGTGAGCTTCTCCGTCGCCGAAGGCACCGTGTTCGGTCTGCTCGGACCCAACGGCTCCGGGAAGACCACCGCGGTGAGGATTCTGACCACCATCCTCCGGGCCGACGGCGGGCGGGCCCTCGTGCTCGGACATGACGTGGCCAAAAAGGCCAGCCTGGTCAGGAGCCTGATCGGACTGGCCGGCCAGTACGCCGCCGTCGACGAGAACCTGACCGGCCGCGAGAACCTCGAGATGGTCGGGAACCTCAACCACCTGCGTCGGTCCGCGGTCGGTGGGCGGGCCGAGGAACTGTTGGTGCAGTTCGATCTGGCCGACGCCGGCGACCGGACCCTCAAGACGTACTCGGGCGGGATGCGCCGACGCCTCGACCTGGCCGCGGCCCTCGTGGCCCGGCCATCGGTGCTCTTCCTCGACGAACCCACCACCGGTCTCGATCCGCAGAGCCGCAACGACCTGTGGGAGGTGATCGAGCAGTTGGTCGGGGGCGGGACCACCGTCCTGCTCACCACCCAGTACCTCGAGGAGGCGGATCGCCTGGCCGACACCCTCGTGGTCCTCGACCACGGACGGGTCATCGCCGAAGGGACGCCGACGCAGCTGAAGGCCGACCTCGGGGCGACCGTCCTCGAAGTCGGACTGGGCTCCCTCGACGATGCCGCCCGCACCGTCCAACTGCTGGCGGGACTCGGGCCCCACGTCCCGGCGGTCAACGGCACCGTCGTGGAGGTCACGGTGGACCAGGGTCCCGAAGCGGCCATGGCCAGTCTCCGCTCGCTGGACCAGGCCGGGATCGTCCCGGCCACCTTCACGCTTCGCGAGCCGAGCCTGGACGATGTCTTCCTGGCCCTCACCGGGCGCCGGACCGAGGAGGAAGGCGACACCGAGGGAGAAGGGCCCGAGGCCGACGGGCACGGCTGGAGACGCGATGCCACGCGGGTGGCGCCGATTGCCACAGGAGAATTCTCATGACCACCGCCGTCGTCGCCCCGACCGTCGCCGGTGCCCCTCATTCGGACAGGATCGGGAGCCGGGTCCGCTGGGCCGTCTCGGACACGCTGACCGTCACCAAGCGGAACATCCTCAGCTACACCCGCATCCCCGAGGCCCTGTTCTTCTCCACGGTGCAGCCGATCATGTTCGTGCTGCTGTTCCGCTACGTGTTCGGCGGGGCCATCAACGCCCCCGGCACCACCTACGTGAACTACCTGATGCCGGGCATCTTCGTCCAGACCGTGGCCTTCGGCTCGGTGCAGACCAGCATCGGCCTGGCCGAGGACCTCCAAAAGGGCCTCATCGAGCGCTTCCGGGCCCTGCCCATGGCCCGCTCGGCCGTGCTCGCCGGCCGCACCACGGCCGACCTGTGCCGGAACGTCCTCACCGTGATCATCGTCTCGATCGTCGGGTTCCTCGTCGGGTTCCGACCCACCACCGGCGTCCTCCCCTACCTGGCCGGCATCCTGATCATCCTCCTGTTCGCCTACGCCCTCTCGTGGGGGTTCGCGGTCATCGGACTGTCGGCTCCCAACAGCGAGGTGGCCCAGGTCATCTCGTTCCCCATCCTCTTCCCGCTGACCTTCGCCTCCTCGGCCTTCGTGCCGGTGTCGTCCATGCCCAGCTGGCTGCAGGGGTTCGCCACCTACCAACCGGTGAGCGTCACGGTCACCGCTTGCCGCGCCCTGATGATCGGAGGGCCCACGGCCACCTGGGTCATCCAGTCCCTGCTGTGGTCGTTCGGACTCCTGGTCGTGCTCACCCCGCTCGCCGTCCACCGCTACCGCACCCGGATCTGAGGAGGGGGACCGACCGGTCGGACCGTCGGGCCGCCGGTCAGGGCTCCCCGGCTCGCCGTGATGGCCCGGGGGAAGCAGAATGGGACCATGGCTCACCCACCCGCCTCATCGGCCTCACCCGACTCCTTCGGCGCTCGGGGCAACCTGTCCGTCGGCGACACCTCCTATGAGATCTACCGGATCAACGCGCTGGCCGATCGCTACGACGTGGCCAGGCTCCCCTACTCGATCAAGGTCGTCCTCGAGAACCTGCTCCGGCACGAGGACGGCGTGGCCGTCCGGCCCGCCGACATCGAGGCGGTGGCCGGTTGGGGCAACCATCCCGAGCGCCACGGGCTCGGCTCCGAGGATGCCGCCGAGATCGCCCTCACCCCCGAGCGGGTCCTCATGCAGGACTTCACCGGCGTGCCCTGCGTGGTCGACCTGGCGGCCATGCGTGACGCGCTCGGCACCCTCGGCGGCGACCCGAGCAGGGTCAACCCGTTGGTCCCGGTCGAACTGGTCATCGACCACTCGGTGATCGCCGAGGCGTCGGGCGAGCCCGGGGCCTTCGACCGGAACGTCGACATCGAATACCAGCGGAACATCGAGCGCTATCAACTCCTGCGCTGGGCCCAGCAGGCATTCGACGGGTACCGCGTGGTCCCGCCCGGCACCGGCATCTGCCACCAGGTCAACCTCGAGTACCTGTCGAGGGTGGTGTTCGCCACCGACGACGGACGGGCCTACTGCGACACCCTGGTCGGCACCGACTCCCACACCACCATGGTCAACGGGCTCGGAGTGCTGGGCTGGGGGGTGGGCGGCATCGAGGCCGAAGCGGCCATGCTCGGCCAGCCACTGTCGATGCTCCTCCCACCGGTGGTGGGTTTCCGCCTTACCGGCGAGCAGGCGCCCGGCACCACGGCCACCGATCTCGTCCTGACCATCACCCATCTCCTCCGCCAGCACGGGGTGGTAGGGAAGTTCGTCGAGTTCTACGGTCCCGGCGTGGCCGCCGTGCCGCTGGCCAACCGGGCCACCATCGGCAACATGTCGCCCGAGTACGGCGCCACCTGCGCCATCTTCCCCATCGATGAGGTGACCCTCGACTACCTGCGTTTCACCGGACGCGACGACCGCCACGTGGACCTGGTCGAGGCCTATGCCCGCGAGCAGGGCATGTTCCATCAGGCCGGAGGTGTCGAGCCCGTCTTCTCCGAGACCATCGAGCTCGACCTCTCGACCGTCGTGCCCAGTATCGCCGGGCCCTCGCGTCCCCAGGACCTGGTCACCCTGGCCGGTGCCGGGACCTCGTACCGGAACGCCCTCGGGCGTGACCAACGGTCGGGTGCGGCCACCTTCGGCGACGGATCGACGGGCACCGTGGGGGACGGTGCCGTGGTGGTGGCGGCCATCACCAGTTGCACCAACACCTCCAATCCCCAAGTCATGGTGGCCGCCGGTCTGGTGGCCCGGGGCGCCGTCGAACGGGGCCTCGAACCCAAGCCGTGGGTCAAGACCACCCTGGCTCCCGGCTCGAGGGTGGTCATGGACTACCTCGACCGGGCCGGTCTCACCGAGCCCCTGGCCCGGATCGGGTTCGACCTGGTCGGGTTCGGCTGCACGACCTGCATCGGCAACTCCGGCCCGCTGTTGCCCGGTGTGTCCCAGGCCGTCCGTGACAACGATCTCTCGGTGGCGTCGGTCCTCTCGGGGAACCGGAACTTCGAGGGACGGATCCATCCCGACGTCCGGATGAACTACCTGGCCTCTCCGCCGCTGGTGGTGGCCTACGCGCTGGCCGGCACTATGGACACCGACCTCACCACGGATCCGCTGGGGAACGATGCCGACGGGCAGCCGGTCTACCTGGCCGACCTGTGGCCGTCCCCCGAGGAGGTCACCGAGGCCATCCGGACCTCGGTCACCTCGGACATGTTCCGGCAGCGGTACGGCTCGGTGTTCGACGGTGACGAACGGTGGCAGGGCGTCGAGACGGCCACCGGGGACACCTTCAGCTGGGATCACGACTCCACCTACGTCCTGCGCCCCACCTTCCTGGAGGGCCTGACCATGACGCCCGCCCCGGTCACCGGCGTGACCGGGGCCCGGGTCCTGGCCAAGCTCGGGGACAGCGTGACCACCGACCACATCTCGCCGGCCGGCAACATCAGCCCGTCCACGCCCGCCGGCCGCTACCTGGCCGACCACGGTGTCGAACCCGGCGACTTCAACTCCTACGGGACGCGGCGGGGGAACCACGAGGTGATGGTGCGGGGAACCTTCGCCAATGTGCGGTTGCGCAACCAGCTGGCCCCGGGAACCGAGGGCGGGTTCACCCTCCACCTGCCCGACGCCGACGAGACCACCATCTACGAGGCCGCGGTGCGCTATGCGGCCGACGGGGTCCCGCTGGTGGTGCTGGCCGGCAAGGAGTACGGGTCCGGGTCCTCACGCGACTGGGCGGCCAAGGGCACCGCCCTCCTCGGGATCCGGGCGGTGATCGCCGAGAGCTACGAGCGCATCCACCGGTCCAACCTGATCGGCATGGGGGTCCTCCCGCTTCAATACGCAGAGGGACAGAGCGCGGCCACCCTGGGACTGACCGGGCATGAGGTGTTCGACATCTCCGGTCTCGACTCGCTCAACGACGGGTTGGCGCCGAAGACCGTCGCCGTCGCCGCCGAGGACGGCGACCGCCGGGTGGAGTTCGAGGTCCGGCTGCGCATCGACACACCCATGGAGGCCCAGTACTACCGCAACGGCGGGATCCTGCCCTACATGCTCCGTCAGATGGCGGGCTGAGGGGACGGCCCGGCCCTATCCGGCCAGGGGCAGGACGAACCAGGCGATGACCACGAAGTGCAGCACGGCTCCGACGATGGTGCAGGCGTGGAACACCTCGTGGTACCCGAAGACCCCCGGTACCGGATCCGGGCGTTTGAGGGCATAGACGACGGCCCCCGCCGAGTAGGCCAGCCCGCCGGCCAGCAACAGCGCGAACCCGGCGGCGCCGAGGACATGGAGCAGCTGGGGAAGCACGGCCACGGCGGCCCAGCCCACCACCACGTAGGGAAGGGCGACCACCCACTTGGGGGCGTCGAGCCACAGCTGACGCAGGGCGATGCCCACGATGGCCCCGCCCCACACGATGCAAAGCACCGCAGTGCGGGCCCAGCCGGAGAGGGCGATCCCGGCGATGGCGGTGTAGGACCCGGCGATGGCGATGAAGATGGTGGAATGGTCGGCCCGACGCATCCTTCTCCTCCCCACCGGTCCCCAGGTGTGCCGGTGGAAGAGGGCGCTCACCCCGAACAGCAGGGAGATGGAGACGGCATAGATGGTCACCGCCAACCGCGAACCGGCGGTCGGCGCGGCCCAGACCAGTGCCGCGCCCGACACCAGGGAGACGAAGAAGGCCACCTCGTGGAAGACGCCGCGAAGCGCGGGCTTGACCGGCTCGCTGCCGTCCCCGGCTCCGGCCGCGGCCACCGGTTCTCCCCGGGTGTCCGGCTTCACATCCGCTCCGTGGCCTCGACGGGCCGACTCCCATCGGTGGCGGCCGCCAGCCATCGCCCCACCAACCGGCGCAGGAGGCGGCGGCCCACCGCTTCCACCTGAGCCAGCCGCGGTCCGTCCAACGACACGCCGGGCGGGAGATGATGCCGCCACGTCTCGGCCAGGGACCGGTCCACCTCGACATGGAACTGCAGGCCGTAGACCACCTCCCCCCAACGGAAGGCCTGATGGGGATAGAGGCGGGAGGCGGCCAGATGGACCGCTCCGGACGGCAGCGAGAAGGTGTCGCGGTGCCAGTGGACACAGGGGATCGAGTTGTCCCCCAGTCCCCCGTACTCCGGGCCGGTCACCGGGTCCTTGCGGCCGGCGGCGGTCAACTCGACCTGTCCGATGCCCACCTCGTCCGCCGGCCCGGTGGTCACCTCGGCACCGAGGACGGCGGCCAGCTGCTGGGCCCCCAGGCACACGCCGAGCACCGGCCGGCCCGCGTCCACCATCTCGCCGATCAGCTCCCGTTCGGGGCCCAGCCACCGGTACCCATCGCCGTCGTGGACCCCCATGGGCCCGCCCATCACCGCCAGTCCGGCGATCGACCGGTGATCGGGCAGGGCCTCCCCGCGGTCGACCCGGACCACCTGGTACGGGAGGCCGCGTTCGGTGAGCGCCCCGGCGATGAGGCCCGGTCCCTCATGGGCGACATGCTGGATGATCGCCCATCGGCGGCCGGCGGCCGCTCCTCCGGCCGGGTGCGGCCCGGTGGAGGCGGACTCGGCGCCGGTCACTACCCGGTCGCCACCACGTGGAAGGCCTCGGCCAGCGCTCCGTCGGGCAGTCCCGCCGCCAACGCGGTGCCCGACATCCAGGTGCGCAGCAGGTTGTCGAGGTGGTCGCCGTCACCGACCTGGCTCCGGTGCGAGCGCAGAGCGGCCAACTTGAGGTCGAAGTAGTCGGTGGTGTCGACCACCCGGTCGGCGCGGTCGGTGGCCATGATCCACATCTCGGGGACGGTATGGGGCTCGAGTCCTTCCTCCACCAGCTCGGGGAAGGCGAACGGATTGCGCGCATCCGGGTAGACGGCGCAGATGGCCGCTTCACCGGCCGCCATGTGGTCGGGGTGGCTGGCGTAGATGCGCGACCAATTGCGCTCGGGTGACTGGGTGACCACCCGGTCCGGGCGGAACCGGCGGATCACCCCGGTGATGGCCCGCCGCAGGTCGAGGTCGGCAGCCAGCCGTCCGTCGGGGAACCCGAGATAGGTCACGTCGGTCACACCGACCACCTTGGCCGCATCCACTTGCTCCTGGCGGCGGATCATGGCCACGTCGGCGCGCCGGATCGACCGGTCCGAGCCGCCGGCGTCGCCATCGGTGACGATGCAGTAGGCGACCTCGATGCCGGCATGGGTCCACACCGCCACCGATCCGGCCGCGCCGAAGTCGACGTCGTCGGGGTGGGCGGTCACCACCAGGATGCGCTCGGTGCCTTCGGTGCCGGCGCCGATGGTCATCGGCGCACGGAAGTGGGTGTCGGACACGGTCTCTCCTCGGTGGTCCTGTCCCGACCGTAGCCCCGGTCGGTCGACCGGCCGGGAGCCTGGGTGGGTCCGGCTCAGTCGCGGCCCGGCTGCCACTCGGCCAGGTTGGCCAGCCTGGGGTCGTTGGAGAAGATCTCGACGATGGGCAGCTTGAGCCCGATCCGGGTCTGGATGCGTTCCACCTCGAGCACCTGGTTCCACTGCACCAGGGTGACCACCAGCCCGGCCTCGCCGGCCCGGGCGGTCCGACCCGAACGGTGCAGGTAGGCCTTGTGGTCCTCGGGCGGGTCGTAGTGGACGACCACGTCCACCATGTCGATGTCCAGCCCGCGTGCGGCCACATCGGTGGCCACCAAAGCAGGAAGCCGGCCGTCCCCGAAGTCCTTGAGGGTCCGCTCGCGGTTGGTCTGGCGGAGATCGCCATGGATGGCGTCCGCCTTGACGCCCTCCTTGCGCAGTTGCTCGACCAACCGGTCGGCGCCCCGCTTGGTGCGGACGAAGACCAGGGTCTTGTCCGAGTTCCGACAGATGGCCGCGCAGACCTTCACCCGGTCCATCTGGTGCACCTCGAGGAAGCGATGCTCCATGGCGTCGACGGTGGTGCTGGGCGAGGCCACCTCGTGCATCACCGGATCGGTCAGGTACCGGCTCACCAGGCGGTCGACGGCGCCGTCGAGGGTGGCCGAGAACAACAGGGTCTGGTGGACCCGCTCCAGACGGCGGAGCACCCACTCCACCTGGGGCATGAACCCCATGTCGGCCATCCGGTCCGCCTCGTCGAGGACCAGGGTCTCGATGTCGGCCACCGACAGCTCGCCCCGGTCGCCGAGGTCGATCAGCCGGCCGGGCGTGGCGATGATCACGTCGACGCCGCGTCGCAACTTCTTGACCTGCCGCTCGATGTCCGCCCCTCCGTACACGGCGGCGATGCGCAGACCCGCCTCCTTGGCCAGTGGCTCGAGGACCTCGCTGACCTGCACGGCCAGCTCACGGGTGGGGACGAGTACCAGGGCGCGGGGATGGCCCGGCTCGGTGGACCTGGCCGCCATGGTGCGCTGGAGCAGGGGCACGCCGAAGGCCAAGGTCTTGCCCGATCCGGTCTTGGCCTTGCCGCACACGTCCCTGCCGGCCAGGGCATCGGCCACCGTCATCGACTGGATGGCGAAGGTGTGGGTGATGCCCTGGGCGGCGAGCGCCTTGACCAGGGCCGGATCGACGCCCAGGGAGGCGAAGGTCGGGGCATCGCCGGCGGCGCCGCGGCCGGCGTCGAGCAGTTCGTCGTCTGAATCGAGGACGCGATCCGACGGATCGATAACGGTTGTCATGGGGTTCTGAAGCTCTCTCTCATCTCGGTGACGGCCGGAGCCCGACCGTCGACATCCGTGCCATTCACGAATGCCTGCGGGCCCGCCTCGGGCCATCGTTCCGGCCCGCGTCGACGGGTCGGAGAACGGAGATGAGGAAGACCCCGGTGGAAGGCACTGTGCCGACCACGCACACCAGTGTACCGCGGAATGCCCGTCGCACCAGGTCAAAGCGGCCGCGGGCGCCCCGATCAGGTGGTGGAGGCCTGGCGGTACACCTCGGACCCCGCCTCCCGGAACTCCGTCGCCTTCTCCTTCAGCCCGATCTCGACGGCGGTGGCCAGGTCCATACCCTTGGTCTCGGCGTAGTCACGCACGTCCTGGCTGATACGCATGGAACAGAACTTCGGACCGCACATCGAACAGAAATGGGCGGTCTTGGCCGGCTCGGCCGGAAGGGTCTCGTCGTGATAGGCCCGGGCCGTGTCCGGGTCCATGGCCAGGTTGAACTGATCCTCCCACCGGAACTCGAACCGGGCCTTGGACAGGGCGTCGTCCCACGCCTGGGCGCCCGGGTGCCCCTTGGCCAGGTCGGCGGCGTGGGCGGCGATCTTGTAGGCGATCATCCCCTGCTTGACGTCCTCGAGGTTCGGGAGCCCCAGATGCTCCTTCGGGGTCACGTAGCAGAGCATGGCCGTACCGGCCATGCCGATGACCGCGGCCCCGATGGCCGAGGTGATGTGGTCGTAGCCGGGAGCCACGTCCACGGTCAGCGGCCCGAGCGTGTAGAAGGGCGCCTGGTGGCAGACCTCCCGCTGGATGGTGACGTTCTCGACGACCTTGTGCAAGGGGACGTGGCCGGGACCCTCGATCATCACCTGGACGTCGTGACGCCAGGCCACCTCGGTGAGCTGGCCCAGCGTGCGGAGTTCGGCGAACTGCGCGTCGTCGTTGGCATCGGCGATCGATCCGGGCCGCAGGCCGTCACCCAGGGAGAAGGCCACGTCGTAGGCGGCCATGATCTCGCAGATCTCCTCGAAGCGGGTGTAGAGGAAGTTCTCGGTGTGGTGGGCCAGGCACCAGGCGGCCATGATCGACCCGCCCCGGCTGACGATCCCGGTGGTCCGCCGGGCGGTCATGGGCACGTACCGCAACAGCACCCCGGCGTGGATGGTGAAGTAATCGACGCCCTGTTCGGCCTGCTCGATGAGCGTGTCGCGGTAGAGGTCCCAGGTCAGTTCCTCCGGCGACCCGTCCACCTTCTCGAGGGCCTGGTAGATGGGCACGGTGCCGATGGGCACCGGCGAGTTGCGGATGATCCATTCGCGGGTGGTGTGGATGTCCGGACCGGTCGAGAGGTCCATCACGGTGTCCGCACCCCACCGGGTCGCCCAGGTCAGCTTCTCGACCTCCTCCTCGATGGAGGAGGACACCGCCGAATTGCCGATGTTGGCGTTGACCTTGACCAGGAACTTCGCGCCGATGACCATGGGCTCGGATTCGGGATGGTTGATGTTGGCCGGGAGGATGGCCCGGCCCTCGGCGATCTCCTGGCGGACCACCTCGGCGGCCATGCCTTCCCGGGCCGCCACGAACTCCATCTCCGGCGTGACCTCGCCGGCCCTGGCGTAGTGGAGCTGGGTGACCGGCGCCCCGGTCGCACGCAGGGACCGGCGACCAGTCGGGGGGACCATCTCCGATCGCCCCTCGGGGCGGCGGACCGCGGCCCGGCCGTCGTCGCGCCGGTTGACCGGCCTTCCTCCGTATTCTTCGACGTCACCGCGGCTCTCGATCCACGGGCCGCGCAGCGGCGGCAGCCCCACCGTGGGCACCGAGCCGGGCCCCGAGGTGTCGTAGAGATGGACCGGCTCGTTGGGCCGGTCCCCGTCCCGGCCCGGGGAATCGGACAGGGAGATCCGGGTGAAGGGGACCCGGACACCTCGGGGACCGTCCACGTAGACCTTGGTGCGCGGCCCGGTCGGGCGGTCGATGGCCGGGGTGGTGGTGCCGGTGCGGTCGGGGGCGGGCCCCGTCTTCGATTCGGTCATGGCTGGCGTCCCTTCGAAGTCAATCCTGGTCGAGTCTCCCACGGTCCGTCCCCTCCCGCGGGCGTGCGTTTGTGACATCGTGGGCGCCAACAGCGCTCGGTGCCCCGGTTGACGGCGGCACCCGATCTCCTCTCGCGAAAGGACGCCACGTCATGGGAAAGCTCGCCGCCGGGGACAAGGCACCCGCATTCACCTTGCCCGATCAGGACGGCAAACCGGTGTCGCTCAAGGACTTCGCCGGCCAGCCGGTCGTCCTCTACTTCTATCCGAGGGACGACACCCCCGGATGCACCAAGGAGGCGTGCCAGTTCAACGACAACCTGCGGGCCTTCGCCCGGGCCAAGGTGCGCGTCCTCGGGGTCTCCGGCGACAGCGCCGAGAAGCACCGCGCCTTCCGGACCAAGTACAAGCTCAAGTTCCCGCTGCTCACCGACGCCGACCATTCCGTGGGCGAGGCCTACGGGGCCTGGGGCGAGAAGACGCTCTACGGCAAGAAGTCGGTCGGGGTGATCAGGTCGACCTTCCTCATCGCTGCGGACGGGACCATCGCCCGACCCTGGTACCACGTGAAGGCGGACGGTCACGCGGCGAAGGTTCTGGCCGAGCTCGAGGAGTGACCCCGGCCGGGCACGGAGGCTCAGTGCTGGTGCGCAGGGCACCACCACGAGGTCCGGCCCCCGACCGTCGACCGGACCAACTCGGCGCCGTCGCGCGGGCATCGGCCCCCGGGGTGGCGTTCCTCCATCAGGTCCCCGAGGTGCGAGCCACCCCGCTCGGAGAGCTCGGCGATGGTCCCGACCAGATGGCGTCGGAGGCGCCGCACCTCGGCGGTGGTCAGGGACCCGGCCGGTCGCAGCGGCGACAGGCGGGACCGCCACAGCGTCTCGTCGGCGAGCAGGTTCCCGATGCCGGCCACCCGTGACTGGTCGAGCAGCCGGGCCTTCAGGGGGGCCTTCGACCCGCGCAATGCCTCGGCCAGAACGGCCGGGGTGATGGTGGCGGCATCGGGCCCGAGGCCGGACACGTCGGGGTCGAGGAGGATGCCGCCGAGCCGTCTCGGATCGTTGACCACCAGGGACCCACCGTCGGCGAAGCCGAGCGAGAACCGGTCCCAAGCCGGGTCGTGACGCCGCGGCGCGTACATGAGCTGGTCGACCCCCGACCTGCCGTCCACCACCAGGGTGCCGGTCATCCCGAACCGGATCCCGAGGGTCGGGGCCCCGTCCAGGTCGAGCAGCAGGAGCTTGCCGACGCGCCGGGCCGCGGTCGGCCGGTGACCGTCCAGGGCCAGGCGGACCGTCGGGCCATCGGCTCCACCCTTGATGAACCAGGGGTCGGGTGTGGTGACCGAGGCGATGGTCCGCCCGACAGCACGCTCGGCCAGCTGCCGGTAGCTCTCGACCTCGGGCAGCTCCGGCACCCACGCCAGGGTAGCCAACCCGGGACGGTCGGCGGCCGTGCGCGGGCCCCCGGGGTTGCCTCGATAGGGTAAGGCCATGCCCCCCGAAAAGCCGCACTGGGCCGAGCTCTTCACCGAAGTCGTCACGTCGGGCCTGTGCACCGGTTGTGCCGCCTGCATCGTGGCCTGCCCGTACGACGTGCTCTCCTACGACGACACCGGGGGGAGGTACAAGCCCTTCCACATCGATGCCGAAGGCGGCCCGGAAAGCTGCACCCACGGGGTCAAGGGGTGCACGATGTGCACCCGGGCGTGCCCGAGGTTCCGCACCTGGGAGACCGAGATCGACACCCACCTGTTCGGACGGGAGCGGACGGCCGAGGAGGTGGCCGGCGTCTCCACCGACACCCTCCTGGTGCGGGCCACCGACCCGGAGACCCACCAGGCGGGCCAGGACGGCGGCCTGGTCTCGGCCCTGCTCATCTGGGCCCTCGAGCACGACGTGATCGACGCCGCCCTGGTCTCCTCGCTCGAGGGGGACGGCAGCACCTGGAAGGCGGTGCCCACCGCGGCCACCACCCGGGCGGAGGTGCTGGCCGCGGCCGGGTCCCGCTACACCTACTCGGCCAACCCGCTGGCCTACCCGCTGGCCATCGAAGCCGGCGCCGAGCGCATCGCCCTGGTGGGCATGGGCTGCCAGTCCTCGGCGCCGCCGGTCATGCAGGCCCGCAAGGCGGGCAAGATCGCCCGGCGTCTCGCCCTGACCATCGGCCTGATGTGCTCGAAGACCTTCGACGACGCCATCTTCCCCGAGCTGTTCGAGGCCAAATACGGGATCGCCCGGGCCGACATCGCCAAGATGAACATCAAGGGCGTCTTCCAGGTGTGGACCCGTGACGGCGGGTACCACGAGATACCGCTCAAGGAGGCCCACGCCTGGACCCGGGAGGGTTGTACCACCTGTCCCGATTTCGCGGCCGAGCACGCCGACATCTCGACCGGGGGCATCGGTGCCTTCAACGACTGGACCCTGACCATCGTGCGCACCGAGAAGGGCCGGGACCTCCTCGACCGGATGATCGCCGACGGAGCCCTCGAGACCAGGCCGGGGGACGACGACCCCGGAGCCATCGCCCTGCTCCACAAGCTGGCCCGGGTCAGCCGGCGACGGTGGCCCGAGACGGCGGTCCCCATGCCGCGCCGCCTGCCGGCCAGCAAATGAAAATCTCGTAATAATTTGCCGCCCGGGCCGGTCGGCCCTGAACGGAGCCCTGCCGCGGGCCTAGGCTGAGACCCAGGAGCCCGGGCTCGGACCGGTGGTCGGGGCACCAGTGTGAAGAGCCCATTGCCTCGGATGGGCCACCGCGGTGGCCCGTCTGCGCCTCTGGGGTCCAGTCTTCGAGCCCTGGAGGGATTTCCGCTTGTTCGCCGCCCTGGGACGGTCCACGGTACGGTTTCGCTGGCTGATCATCGCCGGTTGGATCATCGTCACGGTGATCCTGACCGTGTCCCTTCCCTCGCTCACCAGCGTCGAGAAGAGCAGCAACACCCAATTCCTTCCGGCCACCGAACCCAGTGTCCGGGCCCAGGACCTGGCCGCCCCGTTCCAGTCGAAGACGCTGAGGACCACGACGTTGGTGGCCGCCACCTCGGGCCGGACACTGACGGCGGCCGACGACACCGCCATCGACCGGGTCGAGCTGGCCATGCGGTCCACCCCGGGGGTGACCACCGTCCTCGATCAGGGGGCGTCGACCAACGGGAAGGCCCGGCGGGCCCTCATCGAAGTCCAGCTCCCGGCGGCCTCGGCCGAGCGGGACAAGGCCGAGGCCGAGATCGTGGCCGCACTGCGATCGACCTTCGCCACGTCCCAGCCGCCCCCCGACCTGGCCCTGCACCTGACCGGAGGGGTGGCCAACTCGGTCGACGAGCAGAACCAGAACGGCCACATCCAGACCCTGACCGAGCTGCTCTCGATCCTGTTCATCGTGGCCCTGCTGTTCCTCACCTTCCGGGCCCTCCTGGCCCCGTTGGTCGCCCTGCTCCCCTCGGCGGTGGCCCTCTTCGCCGCCGGACCGATCATCGCCGAGTCCACCCACCTCGGCGTGCAGGTCTCCGACCTCACCCCGATCCTCCTCATCGTGGTCCTGCTCGGCGCGGGCACCGACTACGGGCTGTTCCTCATCTTCCGCCTGCGGGAGGAGCTCCGCCGCGGGAAGAGCGTCGACGACGCCGTGTCGTTCTCGCTGTGCAAAGTGGGCGAGTCGATCACCTTCTCCGGGTTCACGGTGATCGGGGCCCTGGCCACGGTGGTCGTGGCCTCGTTCGGGCTCTACACCGGGCTCGGCCCCGCGCTGGCCATCGGGATCGCCGTGGCCCTGGCCGCCAACCTGACCCTGTTGCCCGCCCTCCTGGCCGTGCTCGGCCGCAGCGTGTTCTGGCCCCGGATCCCTCAGGTCGGAGCGCACAAAGGCGGGGCATGGGGCCGCATCGCCGGCAAGGTGGTCGGAAGGCCGGTGCTCACCCTGGCCATCGGGCTGGCCATCTTCGTCGGGCTGGCGGCGTCGATGCTCGCCTACTCCCCCAACGGATTCAACGACCAACCGGCCCCGGCCACCTCGGACTCCGGCCGGGGCCAGGCCATTCTGGCCGCCGACTTCCCCTCGGCCGAGACCAACCCGACGACCGTGCTGTTCCGACTCGCCGCCCCGGTGTGGAGCGATCCGGCTGTCCTGGCCGAGGCCCAGCACGGCCTGGTGCGGTCGGGCGTGTTCAGCGCGGTGACCGGGCCGTTGGATCCCAACGGGGCCATGGTCTCGCCGACGGCACTGGCCCAGGCCCACGCCCTGCTGTCGCCCCTGGGCCCGGCCGACGGCCTGCCCCTGAGCCCACCGCCGGGCATCGAGGTGTCGCCCGCGGCCTACGACGCCTACCTGGTCTCCTCGCAATCCATCAGCCCCGACGGGCGCACCATCCAGTACGAGACCGCGCTCCGGGCCGGGCCCGCCGACAGCACCCAAGCGGCGGCGGCCGTGCCCGCGGTGCGTTCCGCGGTGGGCGTGGTGGCCCGGTCCATCGGAGCCACGGCGAGCGGTGTCGGGGGTGACGCCCCGCTGGCCGCCGACGTCGGCAGCATCTCGGGCAACGACCTGAAGCGGATCATCCCCATCGTGATGATCGTCCTCGCCCTGCTGCTGGCCATCGTCCTGCGAAGCCTGGTGGCGCCGCTGTACCTGGTGGTGAGCGTCGGCCTCTCCTACCTGGCCTCCCTGGGCCTGGCCGTGCTGGTCTTCGAGATCATCGGCGGACAGGACGGGATCAATTTCGTCCTTCCCTTCTTCATGTTCATCTTCATCATGGCCCTCGGGCAGGACTACAACATCCTGGTCATGACCCGGATCCGCGAGGAGGCGCACCATGCCCCCATCAGGGTGGCGGTCCGCCGTGCCGTCGAGGCCACCGGCACCACCGTGACCTCGGCCGGCCTCATCCTGGCCGGGACGTTCGGTGTCCTGACCGTCACCGGCAACCTCCAGGTGCAGGAGATCGGCCTGGGCCTGGCCGGCGGGATCCTCCTCGACACCTTCTTCGTCCGCACCCTTCTGGTGCCGTCGGTGGTGGTGCTCCTCGGCCGGTGGAACTGGTGGCCGTCCAAGCTCTCCGACGAGGACCACAGTCACGACCCGGTGACCCCCCTCGACGAGGGCCCTCAGGACGGGTGCGAAGGGGTCGAACCCCTGGTCCGGCCGCTTGCCGGCGTGTCCAACTGAGGCCACCGGGCCAGCCGTCGCCGACCCCGCCGGGGGACCGGACGCCGGGTCGGGCCCGGGTCGGGACAGAGTACGGTGAACGGGCGTGGCCAGCCGAGCGAAAGTCCCCAGCCGCCCGACCGTGGTGCTCTTGGTCCGCCATGGGACGACGCCGACTACGGGCAAGGTCCTCCCCGGCCGGGCCCCGGGCCTCCACCTCTCCGACCAAGGTCGGGCCCAGGCCGAGGGGGTCGGCGAACGCCTGAAGGCCATGGTGGCGACCGGTCGGCGGCCCCCGGTGGCCGTCTACGCCTCGCCCTTGGAGCGGACCATGGAGACCGCCCGTCCCATCGCCCGGTGTCTCGGGCTCCGGGTGCGGACCGATCGGGGACTGCTCGAGTGCGAGTTCGGCGACTGGACCGGGGCCAAGCTGAGCGTGCTGGCCAAGAAGCCGGAATGGTCGCAGGTCCAGCGGTGCCCAAGCAGTTTCCGTTTTCCCGGAGGGGAGTCCTTTCCCGAGATGCAGGCCCGGATGGCTTCGGCCATCGGCCGCCTCACCCAGCTGCATCCGGGGGAGACGATCGTGGCCGTCTCCCACGCCGACCCGATCAAGGCCGCGGTGTCGACGGCGGCCGGCACCCCGCTGGATCTGTTCCAACGTCTGGTGGTGTCACCGTGCTCGGTGTCGGCCCTGGCCTTCAGCGCCGCCGGGCCCCACGTGCTCACCGTCAACTCCACTGCCTCGCTGAACGAACTGGCCATCGCGTGAGCGAGGCCTACGACCTCTCGTCGCCCGAGCGGATCACGGTGGGCGCGGTGGGCCCGGTGGGCGATCGCCTCTTCCTCCTCCAGTGCCGGCAGGGGCCGGTCCTGCTCACCCTCAAGATCGAGAAGCAACAGGTGGCGGGGGTGGCCGATTACCTGGCCCAGATCGTGCGGGACCGGCCGCGGCCCGGCCACCTGCCCGATGAGCTGCCCCTCGAGGAGCCGGCCGAGCCGGCCTGGGTGGTCGGCACCGTCGGCGTCTCCTATGACGAGGCCGACGATCGGGTCATCATGGTCATCGAGGAACTGGTCGCCGAAGACGAGACCGGCGCCATCGCCCGCCTGTCCATCTCCCGCGAACAGGCGGCGGCGTTCGCCATCCAGGCCACCAGGCTCGTCGAGTCGGGACGCCCCCCCTGCCCACTGTGCGGATCGCCCCTCGATCCCTCGGGACACGAATGTCCACGGACAAACGGCCACCGTCCGCCGGCGGTGTGAACGGCTGGAGCCCAGGCGGTGCTCATGGGCTCGAGAGCGCCACCGAGCTGCTGACCGCCAGCGGTCTCACCGTGCTCGGACGCCTGCCGTGGAGCTCGAACATGACCTACCTGGTCAGCCTGGACGACAGCGGGGACGACCCGCTCAACGCCGTGTACAAGCCGGCCGGCGGCGAGCGGTCGCTGTGGGACTTCCCCGACGGTCTCTTCCGTCGCGAAGTGGCCGCCTTCACCCTCTCCGAGGCCCTCGGCTGGGGGCTCGTACCGCCCACGGTCCTCCGCCCGGACGGCCCCTTCGGTGAGGGCTCGCTCCAGCTCTTCGTCGAGGCCGACTACGACCAGCACTACTTCACCCTCTACGACGAGGGCGGACATGAGGCCCTCCTGCAGGCCATGTGCGCCTTCGACATCGTGGCCAACAACGCCGACCGCAAGAGCGGCCACGTGCTCAAGGGGCCCGACGGGCGACTGTGGGGGATCGACCACGGCCTCTGCTTCCACCGCCAGCCCAAGCTGCGCACGGTGATCTGGGATTTCGCCGAGGACCTGATTCCCGAGGGCATCCTCGCCGACCTCGACGGCGTGGCCGCCGAGCTGCCCGACCCAGTGGCGGGACTGCTCTCGGGCCCCGAACGGGACTCCCTCCGCCACCGCGCCCGCTACCTGGTCGAGACCGGCACCTTCCCCGAGCCCCTCGGGGACCGGCCTCCCTATCCGTGGCCGCTGGTGTGAATCCGACGGCGGAAGCCGTGGGCGGGGGGGCTAGCGGCGCGAGCGTTGATTGCGATGGGGGGGCGGCGGAACCTTGACCGCCTGGGCCAGGAGCGACGCGTAGTACTTGGCCCCGGCCGGATCGAGGTGGACGCCGTCGGGATAGAAGTACTGCGGGTAGGCGGCGCTGTCGCCGAACCAGTTGACGACGGTGGCGTTCGGATACGACTCGGCCACCGCGGCGATGGTCTCGTTGACCTGGTCCTGCCACGGCCGTGGGACGTGGGTGTTGACGAGCACGATCCTCTGCAAGGGGCCGAAGGAATTGATCAGATCCTCCAGCTGGGAGACCGTGTAGGGACCGTTGGTGCCGAGCTCGAGGATCAGGCGGTCACCCACCGCTCCCTCGGCCTTGAGTTGACCCACCGAGGTCTGCACCTGGTAGAGCTGCTGGCCGACCGCGGCGTCGATGGCGATGCCGGGGAGCAGCTGTTCGAGGTACGGGGCGGCATCGACCATCACCGAGTCCCCGATGGCGGTCACGTCGTGGCCGGCCGGCGGTGGCGCGGTGCTCGACGTGGTCGTCGAGCCCCCGTGCGCCCTCGATGCCACCGTCGACGTCGTGGTCGTCGGGTGATGATCACGGGGCACGGGGCTGATGCTGGTGATCTGGGAGGCCGGGTCGGCGGCGGATGCGGACACCACGCCGAAGAGGCCGAGGGCGCACACCGCGGCGTTGACCGACACCCCGACGGCCAGCACCCATCCCCACGGGCGGAGCTGAGGCCGGCTCCAGTTGTGCTGTCTGATCCGTTCCCACTGACGGCCGAGCGCCCCGTGCCGGACCGGCTGTTCGACATAGCGCCACGACAGGGCGGCGATGACCAGGGTGACGGCGGTCTGGAGGATGGCCCGCACCACGTTGGGAGGGGCGTTCAGGGGGGTGGTCAGGACGATGACCGGGTAGTGCCAGAGATAGATGGCGTAGGAGCGCTCCCCCACCCACCGCAAGGGCTCCCACCCGAGCACGGTCCGCAGCTGCGACCCGGGGTGGACGGTGACGCCGATGACCAGGGCGGTGAGCAGTGCCAGCAGGAACATGCCCCCTTCGTAGGGGAACGACTGGTACTGGCTGGTGCCCCAGTACATGGCGAAGATCCCGAGCAGCGCCGCGCCACCGACGAGGTTGAGGAGTCGCCTGGCGTTGGCGGTGACGGCGGCGAAGGGCCGGCTGCGCGGCAACCACAGCGCCAGCGCGGCACCGATGAGCAGCGCGAAGGCGCGGGTGTCGGTGCCGTCGTAGACCCGGGTCGGATCGGCTTCGGGGGACGGCGAGTAGAGGACGGCCATCTCCAGGGCCGAGGCGGTGGCGGCGGCCAGGGTGACCAGGATCAGGGCCCGCTTGGTGTGGAGCCATCGGAAACCGGCCAGGATCAGGAGCGGCCACACCAGATAGAACTGCTCCTCGATGGCCAGCGACCACAGGTGCCCGAGGGGCGACGGCGGGCCGAACTTGGCGAAGTAGGAGACGTGGTGGAAGATGTACCACCAGTTGCTGACGTAGAAGATTCCCGCCGGCAGGTCGCTCCGCAGGGCCACCAGTTGGCTCCGGTCGAACAGCGTGGCCCAGCCCACGGTCACGAACAGCATGACGAAGAGGGCGGGGAGGAGCCGTCTCGCCCGACGGATCCAGAAATGCTTCAACCCGATCCCGCGGTGGCGCCCGTACTCGGCCACCAGGAGATCGGTGATGAGGTATCCCGAGAGCACGAAGAAGACCTGCACGCCGAGCAGCCCGCCCGACGCCCACCCGAAGTTGAGGTGGTAGGCGATCACGGCCAGCACGGCCACGGCGCGGATCCCGTCCAGCCCCGGCAGGTAGGGGCTGGTTCCCTCGACCGGTCTAGGCACGGTGCGCCCGCGTCGACCGGACGCCCACCGGGTTCAGTTGTTCGACACGGCTGCCGATCGAGAGGTGGCGCCATGCCGACGCTCCACCGAGCCTCTCGTTCTGATCAGGACGGCTGCGGCGGCATCGAGCGGTGGGGATCACTTCCCTGAGGGATCGGAGCAAGAGGGGGAATCTTGGCCATCATTATGGCACGCCCCTTTCGACCCCTGGTGGTCGCTCAGGGGCGCCCGACGTCCTCCGCCGGGCCCTGCCGGCCGGGGTCGACCACCCGGTCCCGCCGGTCAGCGGGCCGGTCGACCCGTCAGCCGCGGGCCTTGATCGCCTCGATCAGCTGGGGCAGCACCTTGTGCACGTCGCCCACGATTCCGAGGTCGGCCACCGAGAAGATGGGGGCGTCCTGGTCCTTGTTGATGGCCACGATGTTCTTCGAGTTCTTCATCCCCACGAGGTGCTGGGTGGCGCCGGAGATGCCCGAAGCGATGTAGACGGTGGGCTTCACCGTCTTGCCGGTCTGCCCCACCTGGTGCGAATAGGGAACCCATCCGGCATCGACGATGGCCCGACTGGCCCCCGCCGCCCCATGGAGCAGGGCGGCTAGTTCCTCGATGAGTGCGTACTGGTCCTTCTCGCCGAGACCCCGGCCACCGGAGACCACGACGTCGGCCTCGTCGAGTTTGGGTCCGGTCCGCTCCTCGACGTGGTGGGCCACGATCTTCGCCGCGCCGGTGGCGCCGGTGTCGGGGGCAGGTGTGGCGACCACCGCGGCCGGGGCCCCGCCGGATGGTTCCGCGGCGAACGATTTGGCCCGGATGACGTAGATCCCCGGACCGTCGCCGGTGAACCGGGCCGAGACCATCTGGATGCCCCCGAAGATGGCGTGCTGGGTGATCAGCCCCCCGTCGCCTTCGGTCAGGTCGACGACGTTGGTCAGGACGGGACGGTCGAGCTTGACCGAGAGGCGACCGGCGATGTCCCGGCCGTCGTAGGTGGCCGGGAAGAGGATGGCGTCGGGACCGTCCCCGGCGGAGACGGCGGCGGCGATGGCGGTGGCCACGGGTGCCCCGGGAAGCGACCCCCCGAGGTCCCCGATGTCGTACACGGTGGTGGCCCCGAACTCCCCGAGCGTGCCGGCCACCGACGCGGTGGTGTCGCCCCAGGCGACGGCCTCCACCGTCCCGGCCAGGGCACGCGCCTGGGTGAGCAATTCGAGCGAAGTGGTGATGGGGGCCCCGTCCGCCACTTCGGCGAGGACCCAGATCTTGTCGACGGACATGTGTGCTTGTTCTCCTACCCGATCCCTACAGGACCTTCAGTTGCTCGAGGAATTCGATGACCCGCTGGTACCCCTCGCCTTCGTCGACGACAATCTCGCCGGCGGCGCGGGCCTCGGCCTCGGCCACCTGGGTGATCTCCTGGCGGGCACCGGCCGCGCCGACCTGCCCGTCGAGTCCGAGATCGGCGACGGTCAGCGTCTCCACCGGCTTCGACTTGGCCGCCATGATCCCCTTGAAGGACGGATAGCGGGGCTCGACCACACCGGCCGTCACCGTCACCACCACGGGCAACGGGCTCTCCACTTCGTCGTACCCGGCTTCGGTCTGGCGCTCCACCTTCACCGAGTCGCCGGTGACCTCCACCTTCTTGGCGAAGGTCACCGAGGGCAGATCCAGCAGTTCGGCGATCTGCACCGGAGTGGTCCCGGTGTAGCCGTCGGTGGACTCGGTGGCGGCCAGGATCAGGTCGGGCCCGACGCGCTTGATGGCTGCGGCCAGCACCTTGGCCGTGCCCAGCGCGTCGGTGCCGGCGAGGGAGTCGTCGCTGATCAGGATGGCCTTGGCCGCCCCCATGGCCAACGCCGTGCGCAGGCCTGACGTCTCACCGTTCGGGGCCATCGAGACCAGGGTCACCTCGCCCCCGCCGGCGGCGTCGGCCAGCTGGAGCGCCATCTCCACGCCATAGGAGTCCGAATCGTCGAGAATGAGCTTTCCCTCTCGGACAAGGTTCTTTGTCCCTGCATCCAGGGCCGGTGGTGCGGCCGGATCAGGGATCTGTTTCACGCAGACAACGACGTTCATGGGCGTGCATTGTTGTTGAAAACCGCCCCTTCGACCAATCGGGCCGCGATCCCAGGTCAGAACCCCGGGGGGCCGAAGTGCCGGCGGTGGGTCGGACAGGGGGTCCAACGGACCCCGGCCGCCGGCGCCGGCCCCCCGGATTCGGGGCCGGAGCGGGCGCAGTCAGGGCCGGAGCGTGCCGAGGGCCAGGCCCAAGTCGTCGGTGATGACCGTGTCCACGCCGGCCCGGCCGGCGGCCTCCAGCGCGGACCGGTCGTTGACCGTCCAGGCGGCGACGGAAAGACCGGCACCGTGGGCCTGGTCGATCAGCGACTCCGTCACCAGGTCGATGTGGGGGTGGACGGCGCGGCAGCCGCGGGCGACGGCGGTGGCGACGGCCTCCTGCGGGTCGAACCACGGGGCCAGGAGCAGTCCGGTGGGCAGATCCGGTTGGGCGACGGCCACCGCCTCGAGCGTGTCCGGCCAGAAGGACGAGACCACCACGCTCGATTCCCAGCCGCTGGCCACCACCAGGTCGGCCACCTCACGGGCCACCAGATCGGCGGGATCGAATCCCGCTTCGCCGGGGAGGTTCTTGATCTCGATGTTGAGGACGAGGCCCCCGCACACGTCGAGGACCTCGGAGAGCAGGGGGACGTAGGGCGGAAGATCGGCGGCGGCCAGCCCGCTGACCGTGCCGATGCCCTCGACGACCGGATCGTGGTGGACAGCCAGTCCCCCGTCGGAGGTCATCCGGACGTCCAGCTCAACCCCATCGGCGCCCAGGTCACGGGCCCGGAGGAAGGCGTCGAGGGTATTCTCGCGGATTCCCACCTCAAGATCGGGGCTCCCCCGGTGGGCCTGAATCGCCGTCGCTGCCATCGTTGCCACGCCTTCCGTGCCGCTCCCCCTTCCGGCCCATGGAACCGCGTAAAAGGGCATGCGCCAGGCACCAAAACTGCTTGCAACCGTGGGTGCGCCTGATTACTCTAGTGAACGAACCCTGAACGGCCGGCGACATGTTGGCGCCGAGCTATGTGAAACAGATCACAAACGGGAATTTCGGGGAACGGGAGCGGAGGAAGCAACGTGGCCCTCATGTGGAACCGCACGGTCGAGTGGGACGACAACGACTGGAGGCAGTTGGCCGCCTGTCGCAGCACCGAGCCCGATCTCTTCTTCCCCATCGGGACGACCGGCCCGGCCATCGACCAGATCGAGGCGGCCAAGCGGGTGTGCAGGGGATGTGACGCCATGGAGCCGTGTCTCGACTTCGCACTGGCTACCAATCAGGAGTCGGGCGTCTGGGGTGGGACCTCGGAAGAGGAGCGCCGCAAGCTCCGGAAGGTCTGGCTGGCCGCCCGCCGCCGGGCCTCCTGAACCCTTCCCGCCGCTGTCTGAGTCACTCCCGCCGCGGAGCCTCCTGAATCTCGCCCGCCGCCCTCGGGCTGCTCCGACCTCCTAGAGCCCGGCCCGCAGGGCCTCGGAGGCCAGGAGCTCGATGGTCACCACCGTTCCCGACTCCCCCGGCCGTATGTCACCGCGGTTGCGCATGGTGATGGTCCCGTCGAGCTGGCTGCGGACCAGGTCGCGCACGATGGACAGCCCGAGACTCTCGGAGGCGTCGATGTCGAACCCGGCGGCGAGACCGGCTCCGTCGTCGATGACCTCGAGGGTCAGGTTGTCGAGATCGTTGGCCAGATGGACCTGGATGTGTCCGACCGGCTGAGCCGGAGCCGGTTTCCCACCGGACGTCCCCCCCGGATCCTCCCCGTCCTCACCCTCGGAGTCGGGGTCGGGGAAGGCGTGCTCGACCGCGTTCTGCAACAACTCGGCCAGGACGACGGCCAGCGGCGTGGCCACGTCGGCGGGGACCTCCCCGAGTCCTCCGACGACCTCGAAGGTCACCGGACGTGACTGGACCACCGAGTCCTCGGCCATCCTGATCAGCGAGGTCACGATCTCCTCGAAGGGCACCTGGTCGCCCGGGTCGCGGGACAGGATCTCGTGCACGATGGCGATCGACCGCACCCGGCGCTCCGCCTCGAACAGGGCCACCCTCCCGCCGCCCGGAGGCAGTCGACGGGCCTGGAGCCGCAACAGGGCCGAGATGGTCTGGAGATTGTTCTTGACCCGGTGGTGCACCTCCCGGATGGCCGCATCCTTGGACAGGAGCAGGCGGTCGAGTCGGCGGACGTCGGTCACGTCGCGCATGAGGACCAGGCAGCCGGTCACCACGTCGTCGGCCACCATGGGGATGCAGTGGAGGAGCACCGTCACGTCGGGACGTCGCTCCACCTCCTCGACCACCGGCAGGGCCGAGGCCAACGCCCATTCGATGGCGGACTCCTCGATACCCAGGTCGGTGAGACGCCTGCCCTCGACCTGCGAGTACATCCCCATGCGGTGGAGTGCGTTGGTGGCGTTGGGCGAGGCGTAGCGCACCCGGCCCTCCTCGTCGACCAGCACGACCCCGTCACCCACCCTCGGGGCCTCCTCGGTGGCCACCTCCTCGCTCGGGAACGGGAACGTCGACTCGGCCAGCATGATGGCGAAGCGTTCGAAGAGATCCCGGTAGGTGCGCTCGAGGTGGCCCGGGCGCCGTCCGGCGCCGGCCGACAGTCGGACCAGCACGGCCACGATGCTCCCCTGGCAGCGGACCGGGATGCAGTGGATCCGCACCGGCTCGTCATCGGGCTCGAGCACGAGCTCACCCCTGGTCACCTCTCCCGACTCGATGGCCAGGACGGCCTCGGGCCACTGACCGGTCCAGGCCGTCTCCCCGACCAGGTCGTGCTGGACGACGGTGGCGCTGTTGGAGGGCCGCATCTGGCCCAGGACGACCAGCTCCATCTTCTCCTCGTCGTGGGTCCGGGCCTCGGGCGCCACCGGGGCCAGCAGGACGAGGTCCGAGAAGGACAGATCGGCCAGGATCCCCCAGGTCCCGAGCAGGCGCTGGAGGTGGCCCAGCTGCACGTCGTCCAGGTCGGTGCGTTCGAAGGCCAGTTCGGCGGGGGTGGCCATGGTCAGCTCTCGTCCAGCCCCACCACGGGGACGTCGTACGGGCGTCGGCCCCGGAACCCCTGCAACCGGTCGACCCCGGCCCCGAGGAGGAGGTCCCGCAGGTCCCCGGCCCGGTCGGCCACGTCGGGCAGGGTGTGGGCGTCCGACGCGGTGGTCAGCGGAACGCCCTGCTCCACGAACCTCTTGAGCAGCGGCGGCGCCGGGTACTCCTCACCCACCGGCTTCCTCCACCCCGCCGAGGACAGCTCCGCCGCCATCCCCGACCGCACCGCCGCCTCGGTGATCCGGTCGTAGAACTCGTCGGGCACCTCGGGCACCAGCCCGGCGATCTTGACCAGGTCGGGATGGGCGAAGACATCGCAGACCCCGGACTCCCCCAGCTCCTCCATGGCCCGGGTGTACTCGTCCCACACCCCGTCGATGTCGCGGGCCTCCCACTCGGCCATGACCACCGGGTCGTTCAGGACGTCGAACCGCCACGCCCCCAGCCAGTGCACCGACCCGAGCAGGACGTCGAACGGGTAGCCGGCCAGCAGCCCGGCCACCTGGTCCATCCGGTCCTGGTAGAAGTCGACCTCGAGACCGAGCACGACCGGGAGCCCTTCGGCCTTCACCGCCTCGACCACCTCCACATAGGCGTCGAGGTCCACCCGGGCGTGGTGGTCCCAGTACGCGGCCATGCCCGGCCGCAGGTCGTCGCCGGGCAGGTCGTCCCAGAACCCGCCGAGCAGGTCCTTGGCCTGGGTGAACCGGAAGAGATGCTCGGTGACGGCGATCTCGGACACCCCGGCCTTCGCCGCGTGGTCGCAGTACGCCGCCACCTGTTCGACGGTGGTCTCGGCGTCGCTCTGGGAATGGGGCCAGAGATGGAGGTGGTAGTCCAGCACGGACGGGACGCCGCGTTACCCGGCCGGCCGGATGAGGGTGACCCCGTCCCGGACGGTGGTCTGGACCACCACCACCCTCGGGTCGACCGCCAGCGCATCGTTGAACCGGCGGAGGGCGACGGTGTCGTCACTGCGGTCGTCGGGGTCGAGGATCCGTCCGCTCCAGAGCGTGTTGTCGGCCGCGATCAGGCCCCGGGGGGACAGCTTGGGCAACACCGCCTCGAAGTAGTCGGGATAGGCCGCTTTGTCGGCGTCGATGAAGACCAGGTCGAACGGGCCGTCCAGGGTGGCGATGGTTTCGATGGCCGGCCCGACCACCACGTCGATGCTGTCGGCATAGGGGCTGGTGGCGATGTGGCGACGCGCGAATTCGGCGTGGACGGGAGAGATCTCGCAGCTGGTGATGCGCCCGCCCGGCGCCAGTCCGGCGGCCATCGCCAGCGCCGAATACCCGCCGAACGTCCCGATCTCGAGAACGGAGCGGGCCCCGAGGGCGAAGGTGAGCATCTCGAGGTACCGGCCCTCGAGCCGGCCGACCATCATCCCCGGGAACTCCAGCGTGGCCGTCAGGTCGGTGGCCAACGCCTCGAGGAACTCCGGAGGTGCGGTGGTGTGCTCGGTGGCGTACCGCTCGAGCTCGGGATCAACGATGTCGGTCATGGTTGCATCGTAAGGCAGGCGAGGTCATTCCCAGATCTGTTCGCCGAGCCGAACCAGGCCGGCCAGGTCGTACAGATCGGTGTCGAAGAACGGCACGGTGGCCAGGACGTCGGGGATCACCGAGAGCAGGGCCCGCTCCTCCATCTCCCGGAGGGCGACGACCTGGAAGTTGAGATAACTGTCGGCCACCTCGGTGAGCACCCGGGCGATCTGATCGGTGTCGCCCAGGCTCGCATCCACCGCGGCCAGCCCGGGGGCGAGGTCGTCGGCCAGGGTGTGGGCCCCTTCCTTGATGGTGGCGGCGAGGGCGGCACCGTCGGAGCCCCGGAGGTAGAGCGGGAGCACCTTGTTCAGCACGATGGCCCCGAGGTGGAGATGGCGGGAGGTGAGTTGGTCGGCGAAGTACTCCGCCTCGCGGAGGGGCACAGCCTCGAGCGTCGAGACGACGATGAAGGTGGTCCGTCGGTCGGCCAACAGCCGGCCCACCGATTCGGACCGTTCGACGAACCCGTTGTGCATGGTCTGGAAGAGCACGAAGAACTCGGAGATGTCGGCGAGGAATTCCGTTCCCAGGATCCGGTCGGCGATCTGGTAGAAGGGCTTGGTGGCCACGTTGACGAAGCGGGACCGGTAGGGGACGATCAGCCAACGGAGCAGCCGCGACGAGAAGAAGTCAGCCATTCGTTGCGGGGCGTCGAGGAAGTCGAGGGCGTTCCTGGTCGGCGGGGTGTCGACCACGATGAGGTCGTAGTCGCTCTCGGAATGGATCTCGTAGAGGCGCTCCATGGCGATGTAATCGTGGCTCTGGACGAACCGGCCGGCGATGTTCTGGTAGAGCGGATTGGCCAGGATCTCGTCCCGGGTCTGCCTGTCCGGCGCGTGCCGTTTGATCAGCGCGTCCCACGACTCCCTGGTGTCGAGCATGGCCGCCCACAGCTGCCCCCGAGGTTTGATCCCCGCAGCCCGGAAGGCCTCGTCGGGGACGCGGTGCTCGGTATTGCCGATGCCGTCGAGGCCCAGTGCGTCGGCCAGTCGCTTGGCCGGGTCGACGGTGAGGACGAGCACCTTGCTGCCGTGGCGCAGGGCGGCCATGACCGCGGCGGCCGCCGCCGTGGTCGTCTTGCCCACCCCTCCCGGGCCGCAGGCGATGACGATCTCCTTGGCCGCCAGCAGCCCGTCGATCGAACTGGCCGACCCGGCCGGGGTCTTCGATCCCTTCCTCCGGTCCCCCCGTTCGGTCCGGGCCGCCGCCATCAGTAGCCGAGCTCCTCGCCAAGCGACGCCGCCACCTGACGGGTGGTGCGGAGTCCGTGGGAACGGGTGAACAGGTAGGGGAGATAGAGCATGGGCACCGATTCGTCGATGCTGCGACGGAGCCGGTCGAGATGGGTCGACCGGGTGCGCCGCATGGTCACGGCCAGGCGGGCCGCCTCGAGCAGCGGTTCGGCGTCCCCGCCCACCAGCTCGTTCAGCTGCGCCGAGGGGCCCGGCGACGCCAAGGCGTCGAACACCTCCTCTTCCTGGCGGGCGAATAGCTCGGGGAGGACCCGATTGACCACCACCGCCGACAGCTTCACCGTGGTCTCGTTCTTCACCCGCTCGGCCAGCTCGATGGTCTCGCTCACCGGCATCTCCTCGGGCGTGCACACGGCGACCAGGCCGGTGGTCAGCGGATCGGAGAGGATGTCGAGCAGCCAGTCGGTCTGGGAGCGGATACTTCCCACCTTGACCAGGTTGTTGATGGCCTGGGGGGCGGCCAGCAGACCGATGATGTGGCCGGAGGCCGGTGCGTCCACCACCACCAGGTCGTAGTTGCGCTCGCGCACCTCGTAGACGGGCTTGCCCACGGTGAGGATCTCACGCACCCCGGGCGCCGCCGTGGCCACGAAGTCGAAGGCCTTGGCCAGCGGCCCGATGCGGCCGACGACCGGGATGCGCAGCTGCAGCTTGAGGTACTCGCGCAGCGACGCCTCGGTGTCCATTGTCATGGCGAACAGGCCGGGCAGGATCTCCTTCTCGTTGAACCCGGTGGGCGGGGCCTCGTAGAAGCCGGCCACGTCGCCTTTGGCATCCACCTCGCAGATGAGGACCCGCTTCCCGCGCTGGGAGGCCAACAGGGCCAGGGCCGAGGCCACCGTGGTCTTGCCGACGCCACCCTTGCCGGTCACGAAGACCAGCTTGAGATCGAGGAGCGAGTTCATCCGACCCGGGGAGCCGGCCCGGCGTTCAGCGCCCCGACCTGGTGGGAGGCGGGGCGCAAGGAATCAGGAGATCCCGAAGCCGACCCGGCGATCGGAACTCGGCGGGTCCAGCTCGACATAGGCCACCTTGGCCACGGGCACGCCCACCTGGCGGCCCTTCCGGTCGGTCAGCCAGAGGATGGTCCCGTCCTCGGCCAGTGCGGCCTCGATGTCGGCCAGGACCTTGTCGCGGTCGGCGTCGTCGGGCAACTCGATGTCGAGCTCCTTCATCGACTGCACGATTCCGATACGCACGTCCACCTGGCACGCTCCTCTCAACGGGGCTCCGGCAGGCTGCCGGCTGCCGGGTGACATCGACGATACAAGGTCCGAGGCGCCCGACGGTCACAGCCATGGTGCACACTGATTGGTGTGGAACCAGGGAGCGGCAGCCGGCCGACCGGGGCCGGGTCGGGGGACAGAGCAGGTGAGAACGATCGCAACCGTCGCTGGGCCTCGACCATGGCCGGCCACGGCGGTGCAGCCGGTGTCACCTTCGCCCACGCCGACAGCCACGCCGGAAGCGGATGCACGGATCCCGACGCGGGCCTCGAGCGCCCGTCCCGCGAGGCCATCGAGGCCGACGGGCTCGCCCCCGCGGCCACCAGGGCGGTCGGTGCCGGCGACCGGGTCGTTCCCGAGGACCCCGATCGGTGGCGAACCTGCTTCGAGCGGGACCGCGACCGCATCCTCCACGCTCCCGCCTTTCGGCGGCTGGCCGGCAAGACCCAGGTATTCGTCTTCCCCGACGACCATCAGCGCACCCGGTTGACCCACGCCCTCGAGGTGGCCCAGGTGGCCACCTCCATCGCACGGGCCGCCCGCCTCAACGTGGCCCTGACCGAGGCCATCGCCCTGGGTCATGACTGCGGCCACGGGCCCGGAGGACATGCCAGCGAGGACGCCCTCTCCCCCTATCTCGACGGCGGGTTCGACCACGCCCCATGGGGGGCCGACGTGTCCCTGGCCCATCTCAACCTGTGCCGCCAGACGCTCGACGGCATCCGCAACCACTCGTGGTCAAGGCCGGCACCGGCCACCCCCGAGGGCGAGGTGGTGAGCTGGGCGGACCGGATCGCCTACGTCTGCCACGATTTCGAGGACGCGGTCAGGAGCGGGATCGTCACCCCGGCGGCGCTTCCCCCGCTGGTGCGAGAGCGGTGTGGCGATCGACGCAGCCAGCAGCTGGGCACCTTCATCGACGCCCTGGTGTCGTCGATCCTGACCACCGGACGCATCGGGATGGCCGACGAGCAGGCCGAGGCGCTGGCCGCCTTCCGGGCCAGCAACTACGAGCACATCTACCTGCGGCCCAGTTCGGTCGCCCAGGGCCGGTCGGTGGTCTCGGTCCTCCGAGCCCTGGTCGACCACTTCGGGGACCGGCCCAACCTCATTCCCGACGGCGGCGGTCCCAACGCCGACCTCGCCGGCGGCGAACCGGCGGCCGTCCGCGCCGCGGTGGCCTACGTCGCCGGGATGACCGACCGGTTCGCCTTCAGCCGGGCCGTCGCCCTGCTGGGCTGGGATCCCGAAAAGCTGCCGGCCGGGATCGGGGTCACCAATCGGTTCTGACTCTGCGTCGAGGTGATCCTGACGCTGGGTCGGAGCGGCACCTGATCACGGCGGACCCCTGGGGGCCGGATCGGCTCGACCGGTAGTGTGCCAGCGATGGGCCACAACGACCGCCCGTACGAACACTCCCCTCCCCCGAGGTCGGTGAGGAAGACACGCCGCCCGAGCCGGGACGAGCGGCTGGACCGGGGGAAGTCTCGGCGACGGCAGGCGCCCCGCTCGTCGCACGGCACTTGGGAGCCGGCCCCCGCCCGACCCGATCCGGTCGATCTACTCGAGGAGCAGGCCACCACCAGAGTGCCCGAGCTGGTGCCCATCCGTTACGGGCGGATGCTCGTCTCGCCGTTCGCCTACTACCGGGGGGCGGCGATGGTCATGGCTGACGACCTGTCCACGTCCCCGGATACCGGCATCACCGTTCAGTGCTGTGGCGATGCCCACCTGTCCAACTTCGGTGTGTTCGGCTCACCCGAGCGCCGGTTGATCTTCGACATCAACGACTTCGACGAGACGCTTCCGGGGCCTTGGGAATGGGACGTCAAGCGGTTGGCGGCCAGCTTCGAGGTCGCCGGTCGCGACAGGGGCTTCTCCCGCAGTGACCGCCGCGACGTGGTCCTGGCGGCGGCCAGGGAGTACCGGCAGGGCATGCGGACGGCGGCCAAGATGAGCACGCTCGACGTGTGGTACTCGCACATGGAGATCGGCCAGATGCTCGAATGGATCCGCACCGAGGACTCGGACGAGCGGTTGGGGAGGATCGAAGGCAACGAGGCCGTGCTCGACGTGGCCAAGGCCCGGACCCGCGACAGTCTCCGCGCCTTCAAGAAGCTGACCCGGAAGGTGGACGGAGAGGTTCGCTTCGTCAAGGATCCGCCGCTACTGGTCCCGCTCGAGGACCTCGTGCTCTCCGAGGAGGCCCGGCACCGGAGTGAGCGGTCCCTACGGAAGCTGATCAAGCGATACCGGCGCACGTTGGCCGACGAACACCATCCGCTGGAGGAGTTCCATTACGTGCACATGGCCCGCAAGGTGGTCGGTGTCGGCAGCGTCGGCACCAGGGCCTGGGTGTTCCTCATGATGGGTGTCGACGAACGCGACCCGCTGATCCTCCAGGCGAAGGAGGCCCAGCATTCGGTGCTGGAGCGCTTCGCCGGACGGAGCGCGTACGCCCACCACGGTCAGCGGGTGGTGGTCGGCCAGCGCCTCATGCAGACGGCCAGCGACATCTTCCTCGGGTGGCAGCGGGCCAAGGACATCGACGGCCACACTCGCGACTACTACATCCGGCAGCTCCACGACTGGAAGGGCTCGGCCCACGTGGACACCCTCCGGGTGGCGGGCGCCATCACCTACGCCCGGATGTGCGGGGCGACGCTGGCCCGGGCCCACGCCAGGTCGGGCGACTGGATCGCCATCGCCGCCTACCTGGGGAAGGGCACCGTTTTCGATGAGGCCATGGCCGACTTCTCCGTCGCGTACGCCGACCAGAACGAGCGGGATCACGAGGCACTGGTGAAGGCGGTCCGGTCAGGGAGGGTGGCCGCCGAGACAGGTCTCTGACCGGGCCGGTGGCGGCGGCCGGGTCGCCCAATAGGATCGACGTGTTCGTCGATGGGGGCAGGCCGGTCAAGGAGGCCGCCGATGGTCACTGAGGTGTCGAACCAGCCACAGGCAACGGGCACGACCCCGGGGCCCCGATCTCGTCCCTTCCTCCCGGGGGTGGAACCGGGCGGGGGGACGGGTCGGCGGCCGGGTCGGCGGCCGGGTCGGCGGCCGGGTCGGCGGCCGGGTCGGCGGCCGGGTCGGGCAGCGCCGCAGAGGCCCTCGCCCCGCTGATCAGAGCACTGGTGGGCACCACCGCACCGGTGCGCTTCGAGTTCTGGGACGGGAGTGGGCTCGGTCCCACCGACGGGATCGGGACGATACGGATCCAGTCGGTCGATGCCCTGCGCCGCATTCTGTGGGCCCCGGGCGAGCTCGGGGTGGCCCGGGCCTTCGTCGCCGGTGACCTCGTCATCGATGGGGACATCTACACCCTGTTGCGGGTCCTGCACGACGCCTCACCCCGCGATCTCCGGCGGATGGGACTGCGGTCCCTCCCCGCCGTCGTCGACGCCGCCCGGCGGTTGGGGGGCCTCGGACCGCCGCTCCCCCCGCCGCCCGAGGAATGCCGACCGGCGGGCCGGCTCCACTCGCCGTCCCGGGATGCCGCGGTGATCAGCCACCACTACGACGTGGGCAATGACTTCTATCGGCTCGTCCTCGGCCCGAGCATGACCTATTCGTGCGCCCGGTTCGAAACCGACGGCGCCTCCCTCGAGGACGCGCAAGCGGCCAAGCACGAACTGATCTGTCGCAAGCTCGGTCTCGATCAGCGCCCCGGAGCCCGGCTGCTCGATGTGGGCTGCGGCTGGGGCTCAATGGCCATCCATGCCGCCCGCCGTCACGGGGCCACCGTGATCGGGGTCGCCCTCAGCCGCGAGCAGGTCGACGAGGCCCGGCGCCGGGTGGAGCTGGCCGGACTGGCCGATCAGGTCGAGATCCGCCTGCAGGACTACCGCGATCTGCGCGGCGAACAGTTCGACGCCATCTCGTCGATCGGTATGTTCGAACATGTGGGTACCGGCCAGATGGCTCGGTACTTCGAGACCCTCCGGCTACTGCTGGTCCCGACCGGGCGCCTGCTGAACCACGCCATCTCCAAGCCGGGCGGGTCGAACCTGGGGGGCCGGACCTTCATCGGCCGCTACGTGTTCCCCGACGGAGAGCTGCTCGACGTGGCCGAGGTGGTCCGGGCCATGCAGATGACCGGGTTCGAGGTCCGGGACGTCGAGTCGCTGCGCGAGCACTACTCGCGGACGCTCCACCATTGGGTGGCCAACCTCGAGTCCCACTGGGACGAGGCGGTCGAGCTGGTCGGCCTGGGCCGGGCCAACATCTGGAAGCTGTACATGGCGGCGTCGGCCAACGGATTCGACGACGGCGGCCTGGCCATCCACCAGGTGCTCGGCGTCGTCCGCGACCGCGACGGCCACAGCGGGATGGCTCCCACCCGGGCGGGGTGGGAGCGCCCGGTCAACGGATGGTGAGCTCGCGGCGGTAGACCCGGGCGGGGCCGAGCTCCACGATGGAGTCGGCCAGCCTGGCGAACACCCCGGCCACCTCGCCGTCCGGCTCGGCGATCACCACGGGCACCCCGTCGTCGCCACCCTCGCGCAGCGCGGACACCAGTGGGACCTGGCCGAGGAGCGGGACACCGAGCTCACCGGCCAGCTGCTGGCCTCCCCCGGCGCCGAACAGCTCGTACCGCTTCCCGTCGTCGCCGGTGAACCAGCTCATGTTCTCGATGACCCCCCGTACCGCGAGCTTCAGCTTGCGGGCGGCGTAGGCGGAGCGTTGGGCCACCCGCTCGGCCGCCGGCTGCGGCGTCGTCACCACGTAGACCTCGGTTTTGGTGAGGTACTGGCCCAGCGAGAGCGTGACGTCACCGGTGCCGGGGGGCATGTCGATGAGCAGGTAGTCGGGCTCTCCCCAGTAGGCGTCGACCAGGAACTGCTCGAGGGCCTTGTGGAGCATCGGACCGCGCCAGATCACCGGGGTGTCGTCGGGGACGAAATACCCCATCGACAGGCAGCGGACACCATTGGCCGTCGGGGGCACAACCAGGTCACCGATGATCAAGGGATCGGTGGTGACACCGAGCATCCCCGGAACCGAGAACCCGTAGACGTCGGCGTCGAGGATCCCCACGTCATGCCCCATCCGGGCCAGGGCCACGGCCAGGTTCACCGTGACCGACGATTTCCCGACCCCGCCCTTCCCCGACGAGATGCCGAGGATCCGCGTCTTCGATCGGGGCAGCATGAACCGGTTGGGTCGGCCTTCCTCGTGCCCCAGCTGATCGCCGTGGGCGTGGCCGTGGTCGTGGCCCTCGGGCGCGCCGCCGTCGACCGGCTCGCCCCGGAGAAGCATCCGGAGGCGGGCGCGAGGTTCCTCGTCCATGAGCCCCTGGCCCACCGTAACGTCGGCGACTCCAGCCACCCCGCCGGCCGCCCTCTCGACCCGGGTGATCAACTCGTCGACCTGGGGATAGTGCGCCACCGGGAGTGCGATCTCGACGGCCACGTTCTTGCGCTTCACCTGCACCGGGCCGACCATGCCCAACTCCCCCAGCGGACGGCGCAATTCGGGATCGATCACCGCGGCCACAGCCGCTGTGACCTGGGACTCGTCAATGGACATGGAGGTTCTCCTCGGGGAATTTCGCCGTCACCGGTAGACTAGGGGACGTGCCACCGGCCCCGGACAGCCTCACTCCCCTGGTCACCTCGCCCATGGACGCACCGGATCACCCGTCGGGTCCCTCCGAGTCGGACAGTCACTTCTCGGCCGCGGTCACGGCGGTGACCGCGGCGTTCGGCGATCCCACCCGGCGGGAGATCTACCTCTTCGTCCGTTCGAACCCGGGGACGACGGCCAGCGAGGTAGCCAGCCGCTTCTCCCTCCACCCCAATGTGGCCCGCCACCATCTCGAACGACTGGCCACCGGGGGCTATGTCGAGGTGACGATGGAGCGCACCGCCGGGAACGGAGCCGGACGCCCCTCCAAGCGCTTCCGGGCCATCGGCAACGATCCGACCCTCGATCTCCTGACCCGTCGCGACGACCTCCTGGTCCTGTTGCTGCAGGAGGCCCTCCAGCTCCTCGGACCGGTGGCCGCGGAGGGCATGGCCGAACGGGTCGGCGAGGAGTACGGCCGCACGTTGGCCGGCCAGATGTCCCCCGGCGACGGTCAGCGATCGCTGCGCACGGCCATGCACGCCATTGCCGACACACTGACCGCGCACGGCTTCGCCGCCCATGCCGAAGATCAGGGCTCGACGACCGCGGTGGTGGCCGACAACTGTCCGTTCGGCAACGCCGCGTCGCAGTATCCGGTCCTGTGTGCGGTGGACCGCGGCATGGTGAAGGGGCTGCTGGCCGGACTGTGCGGCGAGGATGCCGACGGCACCGTGCCGGTTGTGCTGTCGTCGTCGCGCGCCCGCGGCGACGACGCCTGCGCCGCAGTGGTCTGACCGGCGAGCCAGCCATTGGCCCGTCACTACCTCGATCACGCATCCACCTCACCGGTCCGACCGGTTGCCCGTGACGCCATGGCCACCTGGGAAGCATCGGGGATCACCGCCGATCCGGGTCGGGTCCACACCGAGGGTCGGATGGTGCGGGCCAAACTGGAAGAGGCGCGCGAGCAGGTGGCGGGGCTCCTGTCGGTCCGGCCCCGTCAGGTGGTGTTCACATCGGGAGGAACCGAGGCCGTCAACGCCGCCGTGTGGGGCGCCACCCGGAACGACCCCGGACCGGTGGCCTGCTCTCCGGTCGAGCACTCGGCCGTTCGGGACGCCTCCGAGCGATCGGGTCCAGTGGTGACCATCGCCGTCGACGGCCTGGGACGGATCGAGGTGGATGCGGTGGCCGAGGCGATCGAGCAGAGTGCGGCCCGATACGGGAGGACTCCGTCGCTGGTCCACTGCCAGTGGGCCAACCACGAGGTGGGCACCCTCCAGCCGGTGGCCGAGGTCGTCGAGCACTGTCGCCGTCTCGGCATCCGCACCCACGTCGACGCGGTCGCCGCCGCCGGGCATGTCCCGGTCGACCTCGACGGGATCGAACCCGATCTGGTGTCCATCTCCGCGGACAAGCTCGGCGGCCCGGCCGGCATCGGTGCCCTCATCGTGCGTCGTGGGCTCCGGATCGAGCCCTTCATGGTCGGTGGCGAACAGGAGCGGGCCCGCCGGGCCGGACTGGAGAACGTGGCCGCCGCCGTCGGATTCGGTGCCGCGGCCGGCGAACTGGCCGAACGGGACACGCTCGCCGCGGAGGAGAGAGCCGGCCGCCAATGGACCGACCGGGCCCGGTTGGCGGCCGAACGGTCATCCGGGGTGACCACGTTCGGTGATCCGGTCGGCCGGCTGCCCCACATCCTCTGCCTCGGCGTCGACGGCGTCGAGGCCGAACCGGTGCTGCTCGGGCTGGACCAGGCCGGCATCGCCGTCCACTCGGGTTCGTCGTGCTCGTCGGAGACGCTGGAGCCGTCACCGGTTCTCGAGGCCATGGGGGTGGACGGAGAACGATCGCTACGCATCTCGGTGGGATGGTCGACCACCGACGGCGACATCGACGCGTTCGAGGCCGCGTTCCCGCGGGTCGTCGACGGCCTGCGGTCATTGCGGGGCTGACCGGAACCAGGCGCCGGGCGAAGGCGCTAACTTCTGCCCGTGCGCGCCGTCGTCTGCCATGAGCTCGGACCTCTCGACACATTGGTCATCGAGGACCAGGACCCACCGGTCCCGGGTGAGGGCCAGGTGCTGATCGATGTCCGGGCCGCCGGGGTCAACTTCGTCGACGGCTTGATCTGCCAGGGCCGCTACCAGATCAAGCCACCGGTGCCGTTCGTTCCCGGGAGCGAGATCGCCGGTGAGGTCGTCGCCACCGGACCGGGGGTGACCGGCGTGGAACCCGGTGACCGTGTCATCGCCTTCACCGGATTCGGCGGCTTCGCCGAACAGGTGGTGGTGCCCGCGCTCTCGTTGGTCCCGATGCCGGCCACGATCGACTTCGACCAGGCGGCCACCCTCATCCAGAGCTACTGCACCGTGCTGTTCACGTTGACCAGGCGGACCACCTTGGTACCTGGCGAATGGGTGCTGGTGCTCGGCGCCGGGGGCGGCGTCGGCCTGGCCGCCACCGACGTGGCCACAGCGCTCGGGGGCCGGGTCATCGCCGCGGCGTCAACGCTCGACAAGCTCCAAGCCGCACTGGCCATCGGGGCCGAGGCGACCATCGCCTACGAGGACGAGGACCTCAAGGTCCGGGCCCGGGAGATCTCGGGCGGGGGGGTCGATGTGGTCATCGACCCCGTCGGAGGTCAGCACAGCGAACCTGCCCTCCGGGCCACCAGGCATCTCGGTCGCTTCTGCGTCATCGGCTTCGCCTCCGGGCCGATCCCGTCGATCCCGCTCAACCAGGTCCTGCTCAACAACAGGACCCTGGTCGGGGTGGACTGGGGCGGGTGGACGTTCAAGGACCCGCTGGGCAATCGGGAGCTCATCGGCGAGCTGATGGACCTGGTCGGCGCCGGTCGACTCCATCCGACCCGACCGGCGACCTTCGCCCTCGACGACGCGGCCCGGGTGATGGCCGGTCTCATCGATCGCTCCATTGGGGGCAAGGCGGTGATCGCTCCCTGATCGGCCCACCGGGCCGGTGACAGCGGCGGCGCCGCGTCGGCGGCTCGGCGGGCGCGTCGCCGGCGGGGCGGCTCGGCGGCGGGGCGGCTCGGCGGCTACCCGATGGTCGGCCGGATACGGTCCTGCAGGAAATCGATCACGGCATTCGAAAAGGCATCGTTGCGATCGCCGGCGATCATGTGAGCCGCACCATCGACGGCCACCACGGTGGCCCCGGGTATCTGGGACAGCAGATCGTCGACACCGTCCTGGGTCACCACATCGCTCAGCAGCCCATGGACAAGCAGTGTGGGCACGTGGATGTTGCTGGTGGCCACGTCGAGCAGTCCGGCCAGACGGTCGGGGACCACCTCGGTTCGTCCGTGACCGATGAACCGGGGGTCCCAGTGCCAGTACCAGCGATCGCCCCGCTGGCGCAGGACCTTCTTCAGGCCTTCCGGATTCATGGTCCGCTTCCGTTGCGGGGTGTACGCGGCGATGGACTCGGCCGCCTCCTCCAGCGAGTCGAATCCGTCCACGCCCGACAGCATGAACGTCTTGATCCGCTCGATACCCGGAGCGTTGGTCTTCGGGGTGATGTCCACCAGGACCAGGCCGCACGAGACGGTCCGGTCACTCGTCCCCTCGGCCAGCATGGCCGACATCCCGCCCAACGACGCCCCGACCAGGACTGGGGGTCTCCCCAACTGGTCGACCACGGCCACGCAGTCGGCGCAGAAGGCGGTGAAGGAGTAGTCACCATTGTCGGCCCAGTCGCTGTCGCCGTGACCGCGCAGGTCCATGGCCACTGTCCGCCAGCCCTCAGCGGCCACCGTCTCGGCCGTCGACCCCCAGGCATACCTGGTCTGGCCGCCTCCGTGGAGGAAGAGCACGGGGCATGCATCCGGGTCCCCTCGAACATCGGCGACCAGCTTCAGCCCCTCGAATCCTTCGAAGACGACCCGTTCGCTGTCCATGACCACCATCGTCACACAGGCGCGGCGATGGGGCGGATATCCCGAGTGCCGGATTGTCGTCCGTCGCCCCCGGGACCTTGCCTTCGGCCTGAGAGCGACGCAGTATCTGGTCCTCCACCCGGGCACGCTCCGGTGGCCGGCATTGGCGAACGGAGGACGATCCGTGGAAGAGACCGAGGAAGACCTGAGGGTGCTCCAGAGCGTCATCGACCGGAGCCACGACGGTGCCGGGCCACACCTCCGGGAGATCATCACCCCCGAGCGCCGGCTCACCGCCCGGGAGGTCAGCGATCGGCTCACCGGCATGCGCCTCCTGGCCCTGGCCACCGTGACATCGGACAACCGACCGCTCGTCGGGCCCGTCGACGGCATCTTCTACCGCGGGGCGTTCCACTTCGGATCGGCCCCCGACTCGGTGCGGATCCGGCACATCCGGCAGCGGCCGCAGGTCAGCGCCACCCATCTCCCCGGCGAGGAGTGGGCGGTGACCGTCCACGGCCGGGCCACCGTCCTCGACATGCAGGCCCCGGAGAATGCCGGCCTCCGAACGGTGGTGCTCGGCATCTACACACCCCAGTACGGCCAGGAGTGGGGGACGTTCCTCGACGCCAACGTGTACGCGAGGATCGACGCCGACCGCATCTTCACCTTCCACCTGGAGTGAGCCCACCCGGTGCGAGCCCACCCGGGGTGAGCCGCGGAATCCGTCACCCTCCGCCCATCGGGCATCCTGATGGCCGGACCGGAAGAGGCACAGGCCCGACGTACGCCTCTCACCTGCCCCTCCTCCCCGACGGCGGCCGGCAGGCCGATCGGATCTAGTCTGAAGGCGATATGCCAGTACTGAGTTGGTTTGCCAACCACAAATTCCTCGTCCTGGGCGCCGGCGTTGCCGTGCTGATCGTCGGCGTGGTCGCCGGGGTCTGGTTCTTCGTCCTGCGGGACACCAGCACGCCGGTCAACCTGCGCCAGGCCCTGCGGCTCTACCGGCAGGACCAGCGCCCCGGGCAGTCGAGTGGGGACCTCCCGCCACCCGGGGTGTACCGGTACCAGACGTCGGGCCACGAGCAGCTGAGTTTCGCCGGCATCAACCGGCAGTTCCCGACGGCCACCAACATGATCGTGACCGATCAGAAGTGCGCGACCGACAAGTGGGAGCCGCTCGAGGAGCACATGGAGGGACTGGTGGAGTGCCCGCTGGGTGGCGGGGCCTACGGCATCACCACCGCGCTGTCCTACGAGAACATCGCCGGCACCCAGACCACCGACGTCATCCACTGCCCGGTCGACACCTATCTCGTCCCACCTCACCTGCGTACCGGCGAGCAGTGGCACACGGTCTGCCACTCGACCCATGAGCGAGTGACCTCCTCCGGCGTGGTGGTCGGCAAGACCTCGGTCAACGTCGGGGGCCATCAGGTACCGGCCATCCACACCAGGGTGACCCTCGCGTTCACCGGCGCCGAGTCAGGGACGAATCCCAACGACTACTGGGTGTCCCCACAGAACGGGCTCATCCTCGATCAGCGCGAGTCCGTCGACGTGTCCCAACAGGCGGGCCCGCTCGGATCGGTCAAGTACACCGAGCAGATGGCGATCAAGATCGCCTCGCCCACACCTTTGCGCTGACCGCACCCCTGGCGGGCCGGACCGCATCCTGCCGGGCCGGGCCGCATCCTGACCGGCCGGGCCACATCCTGACCGGCCGATGGAACGTCGGGCGCCTCCGGCCGCTTCTCAGTCGGTTCGTCCCCGCCGGATCACCCGGGCCGGGTTGCCCACGGCGACGACGCCGGCGGGCACGTCCCTGGTCACCACGGCACCAGCCCCGATCACGGCGTCCTCACCGATGCTCACGCCGGGCAGGACGATGACCCCGCCACCGAGCCAGGCGTTGTCGGCCACGGCGATCGGGAGGGCCGACTCCCATTTGGTCCGGCGCAGATCGGGGTCGAGAGGGTGGGTGGCGGTGAGAAGTTGGACGTTCGGTCCGATCTGCACGTCACTGCCGATGCTGATGGGTGCCGGGTCGAGGGCGACGAGCCCGAAGTTGACGAAGGTCCGGGCACCGATCCGGATCTGGGAGCCGTAGTCGCAGTGGAACGGAGGACGCACCTCGCTGTCCTCGCCGAATTCGGCCAGCAGCTCGCGCAGGATGCGGTTCCGCTCGGCCGGTGCGTCCACCGTGGTCCGGTTGAACTCCTCGGTGAGCCGTCTGGCCCGGCGGTGCCCGGCCGCCAGTCCGGGATCGTTCCCGAGGTAGAGCTCACCCGAGAGCATCCGCTCGCCGTGGGTCCGGTCGTCGCCGGGATCAACCGGACCGGGCTCAGGCACCGACCGCGGGTGGAACCGGGACGCCGGCCTTCTGGAAGGCCTGGCGCACTTCGGGGGCGGCCTGCTCGACGATCGACTCGGGCGGACGGTCGGCCAGGAATTGCTGGTACTGGGCCACCGCGCCGGCGGCATCGCCGTCCTGCTGCAGGAGGACCGTCCCCAGGTAGAGCCGGGCGGCATAGTCGGTCGGCTCGAGGCTCACCGCCCGACTGAGCTTGGCCCGCCCGTTGCTGATCAGCGAGAGGTTCCGCCCCCCTCGCCCCGACTGGTACTCGAGCCAACCCAGCTGGGCCATGGCCACCTCGTTGTCGGGGTGCTTGGTGAGCACCGACTGGTAGAGCTGCGCGGCCTGGTCGACCTGGCCCTGGTTCTCGTCCGTGGCCGCCTGGGCCAGCGACTCCTCAACCTGCTGTTGCGCGGTCTGGGCGAAGCTCCCGGTGACGGACTGGCCCGGCTGGCGATCGGTGGCGAACAGGGAGACGGCCAGGATCAGCGCGCCCGCGAATGCGGCCACCGCTCCCCCGAGGAACCACCAGCTCCGACGCGAACGCCCCGACGGTGGGGCCGATGCGGCTTCCGCGGCCGGCTCATCGTCACCACCGGCTCCGGTCGGTCCGGATTGCGGTGCCGGATCGTCGGCCACGGCGACCGTGGTGGCGAGGCCCGCCTCCGAGCTCATCGGGCCGTCCGTGACCACCGAACTCGCCGTGACCGCCGAAGTCGCCGTGGTCGCCGAAGTCGCCGTGATCGCCGTGATCGAGGACAGCCGGACCATGTCCCGATGGCGCAGGGCGAGGTAGTCCTTGTCCGAGAGGTCGCCGGCCAGATATTCGGCGTCGGCGTCGGCCAGTGACTGGACGAGGAAGTGGCGCTGCTCCTCGGCCGCCTCCGGAGTGAGCGGAGGATCACCACCTGGTTCGACGGGATCCGGATCGCTGATGGTGCGGCGGCGGATCAGGACGCGGGCCAGGGCGGCCAGGACGACCAGTCCGACCACCACCGGCAGCAACCAGACCAACAGTGACCAGCCGCGGGCCGGAGGATCGAGCACGATGGAGGTCCCGTAGCGGTCGACCAGATAGGACTCGATCTGCTGGTCGGTCCGGCCCGCGGCGATCTGCTGGGTCACCGTCGCCCGCACGGTCACCGCGGTCGACGCGCTCGATTCGGCGACCGACAGGTCCTCGCAGCTGGGACAGCGAATCGACGATTCGATGGCGTAGGCCCGCTGCGCCGCGGTCGGGGGCGACGACGACAGGACCCCGCTCCCGGCGACCAGGGCCACCACCAACACGACGCCGAGGAGCGTCCACAGCGGGAAGCGCCGAGCGGTCACGCGTGCTCCGCCCTGGCCTTGGCCATCACCTGGTCGAGCTCGGCGGCCGTGACCGGGGAGACGATGGAGGCGACCACCCGGCCGTCGGGAGCGATCACGAATGTCGAAGGGAGCTGCCGGACTCCGAAGTCGAGGGCGATGGCGCCCCCGTCGTCGGCCATGGTCGGCCAGGTCACCCCCAGCCGGGCCTGGGACGCTCTGGCGTTGCTGGCACTGTCGCTGAACATCACGCTGACCACGGTGGCATCACCACGGCGGTGGTGTTGGAACTGGAAGGCCACGAGATCAGGGCCCTCGGTCTGACAGGGCTCGCACCAGCTGGCGAAGAAACTGAGCACCACGAATTTCCCGGGCACGCGGGGCAACGTGTAGTGGGTACCGGCCAACGTCTCGCCACTGACCGGCGGCGCCATCCTTCCGACCACCGGGTTCTGCACCTCGTCCACCGCGGCCGGGGGCCGGGTGGCCAACACGGCGATCAGGCCGGCGGCGATGACCAGGACACCGACGGCCACCCACCGGGCGGAATGCCGACCCTTGGTCGGGTCGCGACCCGACGGGTGCTCGGTCTCCCGGGCCACGGCGGTGGAGGTCATCCCTGGTCTCCGGCGCCCACCGGCAGCGGGTCGGTCTCGGCCTCGGGTCGGGGATCGTTTCGTCCGTCCGCGCCCCTGGGGCCGTCGTGGATCGGCGCCGTTCGAGCCACGACCGGGGCGGAGACCGGATCGGTGGGACGGCGACGCCGGCCGGGGATGGCCGACAGCACCGAGCCGAAGCCGACCAGCAGGGCCCCGATCCACAACCACATGACAAGGGGCTGCTCGACCACGCCGAAGGTCCAGGCGGTGCCGGTGGACGGGATGCTGTCGATGGTCAGATAGAGGTCGTTCCTCCAGCTGGAATCGATGGCCGGGGTACCGACCGCCTGGGTCCCGCTGCCGAACTGGCTGATGGCCGGGGTGAACGTCCCCCCGGAATCGACCCGGAGCACGGCCTCGAATGCCGAGTGGGACGGCGTGGTGACCTGACGGGTGCCGACGAAGGCGATGGAGTGCCCGGCGAACGTGGCCGACTGCCCCTTCGACAGGTGCAGCTCGCCGCGGTGGAGGAACGAGGTGGCGGCGGCCAGTCCGATGGCGATGACCACCACGCCGATGTGGACGACCATGCCCCCGTTGGCCCGGCCGACGAAACCCCGCCACCCGGCTGCCGCCGACCGGGCCGGGGAGGCACCGCCCGAGCGGGTCCCGCGGTAGGCGCCGCGGACCGACAGGGCGAGGGCCCGGACGGCCGATCCGGCGGCGAAGGCGCCGAGCCCGAAGGCCAGCAGCGGCTCGATGCCGTGGATCCCGCCGAGGACGCAGGCCACCACCACGACCACCCCGAAAGCGGCGGGCACGGCCAGGCGGCCGCGCAGGACTTCGAGGGAGGTCTTTCGCCACGGGAGGGCCGGGGCCACCGCCATCAGGAAGAGCAGGGCCAGGCCGACCGGGATGAAGAACCGGTTGAAGTACGGGGCCCCGACGGTGACCGAGGAGCTCGGATTGAGGGCCTCGTACAGCAGGGGGAAGACGGTGCCGAGGAGGACCACGGCGGCGAACCCCACGAACAGCACGTTGTTGGCCAGGAAGGCCCCCTCGCGGCTGACCGGCGAATCGATGCCGCCCACCGAGTGGAGCCGGTCGCCCCGCCAGGCGATGAGTCCCACTCCGCTCACCACGACCAGCCCGAAGAATCCGAGGAGCAGCGGACCGATGGTCGAGTCCGAGAACGAGTGCACCGATTGGACCACCCCGGAACGGGTCAGGAACGTCCCGAGGATGGTCAGGCTGAACGCCGCCACCACCAGGGAGAGGTTCCAGATCCGGAGCAGCCCGCGCCGCTGCTGGACCATGACCGAGTGGAGATAGGCGGTGCCGACCAGCCAGGGCAGCAGGGCCGCGTTCTCGACCGGGTCCCACCCCCAGAATCCTCCCCAACCGAGCACCTCGTACGACCACCACGCCCCGAGCAGGATCCCCATGGTCAGGAAGGCCCAGGCGAACAGGGTCCAGCGGCGGGTCTCGCCTTGCCAGTCCTCATCGAGTCTTCCGGTGATCAGTGAGGCGATGGCGAAGGCGAAGGGCAATGTGAACCCGACCAGCCCGAGATAGAGCATGGGCGGGTGGATGAGGACCAGCGGATTGTTCTGGAGGAGCGAGTTGGGGCCGGGGCCGTTGGCCGGCACGGCTCCGGCGACGTGCCGGAAAGGATCGGCGGGACCGAGCATGAGCCCGAAGAAGAAGGCGGCCACCACGTAGACCACGAGGGTGGCCCAGGCGATGAGGTCTTCCCCCGAGCGGCGCCGGAAGCGCCACACCATGGCGGTGGCGTACCCGCCGAGCACCACGCCCCACAACAGGATCGAACCGGCCAGGGCCGACCACAGGCCGGTGATCGAATAGAGCAAGGGCGTGTCGCGGCTGTTGTTCTGGGCCACGTAGCTGAGGGAGAAGTCGTGGGTGAGGAGGGCGTGCTCCATGGCGCCCATGGCGATCACACCCCCCAACAGGATCAGCGGCGCATAGAGCTGGCCGTTGCGCACGACCGAGGTGCGGCCCTTGGCCAACCCGGTGGCCAGGACCACGATGCCCACGACGGCGGCCACGAATCCGAGGAGGACCCCGGTGTGCCCGAATACTCCGTTCACCGGTGCGGACCGGCGACGGGGTGGCTGCCGGTCGGCCGGCCCGTCATCGCTTGCTCCCGTTCGGAGCCGTGACCCGGCCGGGGTGGGCGGCGATGTAGTTCGACGAGTGCTTGACCAGGATCTGGTTGGAGACGAAGGTCGTCCCGCTGAAGTGGCCGATGGCGATGACCGGGATATCCGGCTGGAAGAGCTGCGGCGGGCTGCCGGTGTTCACCACCTCGAGCCGGGTCGATCCCGAGGTGACCACGAAGTCCACCCCGTTCGGGGTCGAATGGATCGAGCCCCGCTCGACCAGCCCCTCGAGATTGAAGGTCTGCGTCCCGAGGGTGGCCCGCTGGGCCATGGCCTGGTCGGCGGGAAGGTAGAAGTTGAGGGCGGAGCTGAGTCCTTTCACCACCAGGAAGATCAGCGATCCGACCAGGACCAGACCCACGATCAGGTACCGGAGGCGGTGACCGGCCCGTATCGGCGCCGCCGCCATCGGGTCGTGCGCACCGGCAGGGTCCGGCCCGACCGGCGGGCCGGAGGTCACGGCCCGTCCCCGGCCCGCTCGATCCGGGCGTTGGACGCGGCCACCCGGGTCGCCGTACGAGTGAGCCGCCGTCGGCGCCAGACCAGTTGCAGGGCGTAGAGGAACAAGAGGGTGAGCACGATGGTGTACCCGGCGATGACGTAGTTCACCGGGCTCCTTCGGGGACCGCCGGGAGGTCGGAATCGACCAGTCCGGTCGGTTCGTCGGCATCGGGTGCGCCGACATCGGCGGCGCCGGCATCGGCGGCGCCCACGGTGAGCGGGACCGGCGCCCGGAGCCGGTCCTCACCGCTGTCGGAAGCCATCCCCTCGCCCTGGCGTTCGCGCAGGGCCACGTCGAGCTCGCTCGAGGCCAACCAGTCCTCGAGCACTCCGATGCGGTACCGCACGAGCAGCATCCACACGAAGACCAGGGTCAGGGCGACGAAGCTGAGCAGCAGCGTCCAGGCCATCGAGCCGTGGATGGTCGGCGAGAGGTTGGAGTTGAGCACGGTGGCGCCCTGGTGGAGGGTCCGCCACCACAGCACCGAGAAGTGGACGAGGGGGATGTCGACAGCAGCGAACAGGGCGACGAAGGCGCTGCGCTTGGCCCGCTTCTCCGGCTCGGCCGGCACCCGGCGCAGGGCCATGTACCCGAGGAAGAGCACCAGCAGGACCGCGGTCAGGGTCAGGCGGGCATCCCAGGCCCAGTACACCCCCCAGGTCGGCTTCCCCCAGATCGACCCCGAGATGAGTGTGCACACGTTGAACACCACGCCGACCTCGACGGACGCCGCGGCCAGGCGGTCCCAGAACATCGACCGGGTGCGCGGCCAGAGATAGAGCAGGCTGGCCACGGCGGCCAGGCCGAAGGCCAGGTAGAGCGCCACCCAGGCCACCCCGGGATGGAGGTAGACCAGGCGGACCAGGTCGCCGGGCACCGTGTTGCCCTTGGTGGCGTCGGGCGGGGTCACCCACAGCCCGAGCCAGACGGTGGCGGCCACCGACCCCGCGGCGGCGACACCGATGACCCGGACCGTCCGCCGGGCCCGGTCGGAGCCCAGCGGTGGGCCCTGCGAACGCTGGTCCGGGCTCATGCCGATTCCTGGATGGGTCCGTAGACCACGACCCCGAGAGCCAGATAGACGGCGTCGAAGACCACCAGCAGCCGGAGCCACTGGCCCCCGTCGGCGGGCACGCCCCCGGCCAGGGCCGCCTGCCAGATGCGGGTGCCGGCCAACAGGACCGGGGCGGCGATGGGCAGGAAGAGGAAGGGCAGCAGCGTCTCCTTGACCCGGATCCCGGCCGAGAGCCCGCCGTAGAGGGTGCCGGTGGCCGCCAGCCCCACCGTCCCGAGCACGCAGGATGCGACGATGAGCCACGGTTGCTCGATCCGGGCCCCGTAGAGGAGGGTCACGCCGATACCGAGAACCACTTCCAGCACCACCAGCTGGGCGGCCACGGCGGCGGCCTTGCCCAGGAACAGCCCGGCCGGATCGAGCCCGGAGAGGCGGAGGCCGTCCCTGGCCCCGTCGACGGACTCGACCGAGACGCTCCGCTGCACGGCCAGCACCGTGCAGAAGAGCACGGCCACCCAGAACAGACCCGGTGCCCCCTTGGCCATCAGGGCGCGGTCCGGCCCCAGGGCGAAGGCGAACATGGCCAGGGCCACCACCCCGAACGGTGCCACCTGGGACAGCGCCACCCGGGACCGCGCCTCGATGCGGAGATCCTTACCCGCCACCAGGACGGTGTCACGCCACATGGGCGACCTGTCCTCCGGGAGACTGCCCGGTGCCGGGGAGGGTGGGGACGGGATCGACCGCCGACGGCGCCGCCGGCCGGGCCACCGCAGCGATGGGTCGCTCGGCGGTCACCCGACCCCCGGTCACCACCACGGCCCGGGTGGCCAGGGCCTCGACGAACTCGGGTTCATGGGAGGCGATCACCACGGTCACACCGGAGTCGGCGGCCTCGGTGACCAGTTCGTTGAGGATGCGGCGGGCCGCGGCGTCCAGACCGGCGTGGGGTTCGTCGAGCAGCCACAGCTCGGGCCAGCGGGCGGCCAGCACGGCCAGGGCCACCCGGCGCCGCTGGCCGGCGGAGAGCTTGGAGGCGCTCGTCTTGAGCAGCCGGCCGGTCAACCCCAGTCGGCTACAGGCGCCGTCGATCCGCCCGGTGTCCCCACCGGCGGCGCGGACGGCGAAGCGCACGTTCTCCCGCACGGTGAGATCGTCGTAGAGGTGGGAGGCATGGGAGAGCATCCCGACTCGCCTGCGGACCCGGTTCCGCTGGCGGACCGGGTCGAACCCGAGCACCTCGACCCGTCCCGAGGCCAGCGTCACCAGCCCGGCACACACCCGGAGCAGGCTGGTCTTCCCGGCACCGTTGGGCCCTTCGACCAACACCGTCTCCCCGCAGGCGACCTCGAGGTCGACCCCGGCGAGCAGGGGAAAGCGTCCGGACAACGCCACGGCGTCGTGAAGGGAGATCGCTGGGGAGGGAGGGGCTGGTGGGGCCATAGCCGTGGCTCATGCTACGGGGGCCCGGGGGTCAGGGGCCAGGCGGGGGTCGGCCGCGAACGGTGCACCACCGCCGGTCGGCGCCCCTCGCCCTGGCGGACTGCGGCTCAGCTGGTCGACAAGCGACTCAGATGCAGGTCACGGAGCCATTCGGACACATGGGCCGAGATCACGTCGACGTGTCCGGTGAGCAGCAGGAGACCGAAGACGATCAGCACCGACCCCCCCACCAGGTCGATCACCCGGAGCCGGCTGCGCACCCGGGCCAGCGCGTCGGTCATCCGCCCGAAGGCCAACCCACTGAGCAGGAAGGGCACGCCGAGGCCGAGGGAGTAGGCCAGCAACAGGGCGATCCCCCCGGTGGCCGACCCCCCGGTGCCTGCGGCCAGTGCCAACACGCTGCCCAGGACCGGCCCGATGCAGGGCGTCCAGGCGAAGGCGAACGCCATCCCCATCACCGGCGGCGCCCAGGCGCCCAGCACCGAGGGTCGAACCGTGAAGCGCCGTTCGCCCGACAGGGCCATGGGCAGTCCGGCACCGGCCGCCATGGCCACCAGCATCGCCCCGAAGACCACGATGGCGATGCCCGACACCGTCTCCAGCGCTCGCTGGTGGGTGAGGAACAGCCGTCCGACCGCGGAGGCCGAGGCCCCGAGGATGGTGAAGATCACCGTGAAGCCGGCGATGAAGGCCAGTATCCCTCGGAGGAGCCGACTCCGCTCCTGCTGCAGTTGCGCCGCGGTCGGCCCTGACGCTGTGTCCGTCGGGCCGGACGGACCCGGCTGTTCGGCATCGCCGGATACGTCTGCGAGCGGCCCGTCTGCGTTGTCGGCCACGTCCGCCACCGGCCCGACGCCGGCCGGTACCAATGCCGGACGCGGCTCGGTCCGGAGCGCACTCAGTTCCGCAGCCGACAATCCCGAGACCATCGACAGGTAGGCGGGCACGAGTGGCAGTACGCACGGGGAGAGGAACGACAGCATGCCCGCGCCGAAGGCCACCAGAAGACCAAGGGGGTCGGCGTGGATCGCCGCCAGTCCGGCCACGGGAGCCTGCTACACCAGCTGGCTCTTCACCAGCGCCACGTCGGCCTCGACCATCATCTGCACGAGCGCCGGGAAGTCGACGTCGCGGTGCCAACCGAGAATCTTCTCGGCCCGGGACGGGTTCCCGACCAGGAGGTCGACCTCGGCCGGCCGGAGGAAGCGCTCGTCGATGAACACGTGCTGCTCCCAATCGAGCCCCACCGCAGAGAAGGCCAGCTCCACCAGTTCCTTCACCGAGTGGGTCTCGCCGGTGGCCACCACGTAGTCGTCGGGCTGGTCCTGCTGGAGCATCAACCACATGGCCCGCACGTAGTCGGCGGCAAACCCCCAGTCGCGCTGGGCATCGAGATTGCCGAGGGCCAGCTTCTCGTCGATCCCCGCCTTGATCCGGGCCACGCCGTGGGTCACCTTGCGGGTCACGAACTCGAGGCCCCGCCTCGGCGACTCGTGGTTGAAGAGGATGCCCGACGACGCGTGGAGCCCATAACTCTCGCGGTAGTTGACGGTGATCCAGTGGCCGTAGACCTTGGCCACCCCGTAGGGACTGCGCGGATAGAAGGGGGTGGACTCCTTCTGCGGTACCTCGAGGACCTTGCCGAACATCTCCGACGAGCTGGCCTGGTAGAAGCGGATCTCCGGATCGACGATCCGGATGGCGTCGAGCACCCTGGTCACACCGAGGGCGGTGGTTTCCCCGGTGAGCACCGGCTGGCTCCACGATGTCTGCACGAAGGACTGGGCGGCCAGGTTGTAGACCTCGGTCGGGTGGTTGTCCCGGAGGATGTTGATCATCGACACTTCGTCGAGGAGGTCGCCGGCGACCAGGGTGATCTGGTCCTGGATGTGGGCGATCCGCTCGAAGTTGAGCGTGCTCGACCGCCTGACCATCCCGCAGACCTCATAGCCCTGGCCGAGCAGGAATTCGGCCAGATAGGAGCCGTCCTGGCCGGTGATGCCGGTGATCAGTGCTCGTTTCGCCATTCAGGAGCTCCTCGGGTCTCGGTCTCGGTGGGTTCCGGTGTCTTCGATGGCCACCTGCCAGGCCGGCGGCCGCTTCTCGATGAATGCGGCGATCCCCTCGGCGGCTTCGGCTGTCTGGCTGGTCACCGTCAGCATGGCATGCAGGTAGGGCAGTGCCTCGGTCGCCGCTGAATCCAGCACAGCGTAGAACGATTCGCGACCCATCCTCATCACGCCGGGAGGTTTCGAAGCCAGGATCGCGGCCATCTCGGCCACCTCGGCGTCGAGCCGGTCGTGGGGCACCACCTTGGTGGCGAAGCCGATCCGCTCGGCCTCCTCGGCCCCCACCACCCGGCTGGTCAGCATCAGCTCGAGCGCCTTCTTCGGGGGCATCGACCGCAGCATGGGAACGGTCACCATGTAGGGCCAGAGACCCACGTTCAGCTCCGGTGCCCCGAACCGGGCCCGCTCCGAGGCGATGACCATGTCGCAGGCCAGGGCCAGGCCGAACCCGCCGGCCATGGCCCATCCCTGCACCCGGGCGATGGTGGGCTTGCCCAGGTGCCACAACTCCTCGAACAGCTCGGCCAGCCAGCCCCGGGCCAGGTGGTGACTGGCGTAGTCGTCGGCGCCGTCGGATCCGTCGGCGCCGTCGGCGGGATCGCGGGGGACCATGCCGGTCAGGTCGGCTCCGGCGCAGAAGGCCTGGTCGCCGGCGCCGGTCAGCACGACCACCCGAACTGCGGGCTCGGCCTTGGCCCGGGCCACCTGCTCGCGCAGCCCGCTGATGACCTCCCAGGTCATGGCGTTGCGCCGCTCGGGCCGGTTGATGGTCAGGGTCAGGACGGGGCCCCGCCGTTCGGCCACGAGATCGGTGGGTTCGGGCGCTTCCTGCGGTTCGGTCGGTTCCTGCGGTTCGGGCGCTTCCTGCGGTTCGGGCGCTTCCTGCGGTTCGGGCACCGGACGACGCTAACCCGAGTGCCCGGCCGTTGTCCGTGAGGGTCGGGGCCTGGACGGTGACCACTACGGTGACGCCATTCCGACCGCAGCCATCCTCTCCTTCCGCCTCGGCGGCTCCGACGGGGTCTCCATCGAGGCCGCCAAATGGCAGTGGGCCCTGGGCAGGCTCGGGTTCACCACCGTCACCGTGGCCGGTGACGGACCGGTCGACCGGCTGCTCGACGGGCTGGCCATCGGAGCTGCCGAAGGGCCGGACCGGCCGGCCCTGGCCGCGGCACTCGACGACGCCGACCTGGTGGTGGTCGAGAACCTGTGTTCCCTCCCGCTCAACCCCGAGGCCGCAGCCCAGGTGGCATCGGTCCTCGCCCGGCGGCCCGCCATCCTCCACCATCACGATCTTCCGTGGCAGCGCCAGCAGTTCCTCGACAACCCGCCGCCACCGGACGATCGGCGCTGGACTCACGTGACCATCAACGAACTGAGTCGGCACCAACTGGCCGAACACGGCATCGACGCCACCACCGTGTACAACACCTTCGCCGTGCCCAGTCCGACCGGCTCGACCGGCTCGACCGGCTCCGGCCACCCCGGGCGTCGGAAGCGACGGGGCCGACGACGCCCGTCGGTGGCTGCGCGGCGCGCTCGGCATCGGGGACGAGCAGCGGCTGGTGCTCCAGCCCACCCGGGCCATCCCGCGCAAGAACGTGGCCGGCGGCATCACCGTGGCCACTGCAACTCGACGCGGTCTACTGGCTGCTGGGCCCGGCCGAGGACGGGTTCGGACCCGAGCTCGACGTCCTGGTGGCCGGGGCGGGGTGCCCGGTCGTCCTGGGCACACCGGGAGAGTCGGCCGGCACCACGGTCCACGACGCCTATCGGGCCTGCGACGTGGTCGTCCTGCCTTCCACCTGGGAGGGTTTCGGCAATCCGACCATCGAGTCGGTCGTCCACCGGCGCCCACTGGCCATCGGCTCCTACCCGGTGGCGGCCGAGCTCGCCGCCTTCGGCTTCGACTGGTTCTCCCTGTCCGAGACCGACCGGCTCCGGACATGGCTGGACGCTCCCGATCCCGCCCTGTTGGACGGCAACCTCGCCGTGGCGGCGGCCCATTTCTCGCTCGACGACCTGCCCGACAGGATCGCCGCCGTGCTCCCTGAGATCTGAGCATCGTCCGCGCTGACGACCCCGACGGCCCCGGTGACCGGGACCGACCCCCGAGTACCATGACCGGGATGAGCGGAGCCCTGACGGCGGACGAGACACCGCAGACCGATCCCGGCCCCGGTCAGGCCCCCGGTCAGACCGTGCCGAGCGGGCGACGCCTGACCGCAGACGCCCGGCGGCGCCAACTGTTCGAGGTCGCCCTCTCCCTCTTCGCCGAGCATGGCTATGCGGCCACCACCATGGACGACATCGCCGAGTCGGCCGGCGTGACCAAACCCCTCGTGTACCAACACTTCGAATCGAAGCGCGCGCTCTACCTCGAGCTCATGGACGTGGTCTCGCGGGAGCTGGTGACCCGCATCGTCGAAGCCACGGCCACCGCCTCCGGCCCCCGACAGCAGGTCGAACTCGGCTTTGCCGCCTACTTCGAGCTGATGACCGACAACGAGCCCGCCTTCCGCCTCCTCTACGGCCGTGACGCCCCTGACGACTTCGAGCTCGGTGCCGCCCTGCGCCGAGTCGAGGAGACCATCGCCGAGGCCATCGACCCCCTGATCGACGCCGGCCTCGACCCCGAGCACCGGCTCCTCCTGGCCCATGCCGTGGTCGGGATGGCCGAGGGGGCCAGCCGGCACTGGCTGGATTCCAACCGCCGGCAGAGCGATGCCGACAGCGGGCCGGGCGACGGGGGGGCCGCCTCGGTCGAAGGGCGCCGGGCCGAGGCCGCCCGGCTGGCCACCCGCCTCGCCGATTTCGCCTGGGCCGGGCTGCGCCAGGTCCACCGCATCTGAGCTCGACGAGTCCGCCCCCGACGCTGCCTCAGGCGGTGACCTCGCCGGACACCACCGGCGTGTGGCTGGGCCGGACCACACCTCCGGCGTGCTCGGCCGTGATGGCGAAGGCGCTGACCGGCGCGTTGCCGGCCACGCTGAAGGGGACCACCCGCGGCTTCGATCCCATCAGGCCGAGCGAGATGGTCCGGCTTCCGATCACCCCCCAGAGCTGGTAGGTCTCGTCCGCCGGGAGGGTCGACAATCCCCCTGCCTCCACGAAGCCGGTTCCGGATCTGGTCAGGATCACGGTCACCTTGCCGACGGCCGTCGTCCCCGTCGACGGCGCCCGGAGGAGGACCTGCTTGGTGGCGGGGGCATCGAGGGCCGCCTGCTCGGCCCGGGTGAGGGGTGTCGAGCCCTGGAGGGCGCTCACCTGATGGTTGAGGTGGTCGACCCTCACCCCGAGCGCCACCGCGGCCACCGCCGCGGCTGCCCCCACGATCAACGCGGCCCGGACGGCCATTCGGCCCCGCCTGCTCCCAGAACCGATGGGGATGACATCCGCCCCGGTACCGGCGGCCGGCTCCGTCACCTCGTCCACCGGGGCGACGCGGGCGGGTTCCTCCTCGAGCCGCTTGGCCAACCGCTCCCACGAGGGCGGGGCCGACCCGTCGAGCCGGCCGGCGATCCCGCTCCACAGCTCCGCCGGGGACGCTCCTCCCGAGTTGGCCAGCAACCCGGCCACCTCGTGGTGCTGGGCCACCTCCATCGAACACCGCACGCACTCGCCGAGATGCCGCTCCACCATCGCTGCCGTCTCGGGGTCCACGGCGTCGAGGGCGTAGACGCCCAGCAATTCCTGGATCTCCTCGTGGGTGGGTTCGGTCTCGTGCGTGCTCACGACTCTGCTCCTGCCGGCTTCACTCCGAGTTCGGCCAAGTTGATCCGGAGCCGCCCCAGCCCGGACCGGATACGGCTCTTGACCGTTCCCTCGGGCTCGTCGAGGATCTGCGCCACCTCCCGGTAGGTGTTGCCTCCAAAGTAGGCCAGCAGGATGGGCCGGCGGAGGTCATCGGGCAGGGCGCCGAGCGCGGCCTTCACCTGGTCGGCGACGGCCATGTCCCACACCTCGTGATCGATGTCGTAGCCGGCGGTGGCCGTCTCCCGCGACGTACGCTCCTCACGCGCCCGCCGGGACTCCTCGGAACGCACGAAGTCGACCGACTTCCCGTGGGTCCGGGCCAGCAGGTAGGAGCGCAGGGTGCCGCGCTGGGGATCGAACTTCTCGGGCTGCTTCCACAGGTCGAGGAAGATCTCCTGGGTGATCTCCTCGGCCGGAGGGTCGCTGCGCAGGATCCGGCGGGCCAGCGCGTGCACGGCGCCGCCGTGGCGCCGGTAGATCTCGGCCAGCGCAGGCTCATGCCAACGACCGACGGCCACCACCAATTTGGCGTCGCTCGCCTGTTCCAGTTCGATCACCTCACTGTATTCGGCGCCGACCGCGGTCCGGCCGGATGACCGACGGGATGGCCAGCCGACGCAGCCGATGACCAGCCGGCCGCTCATCCCGAATCCGACCGGCGACGAACACCTGTCATGACCTTCGATATGACCAACTACCAACGGCTTTCGGCGAAGCTCGAGGTCGAGGACATCGATTTCGACACGTTCCGCGAGCAACCTCTCGGCCCGGAGGCCCTCCGGTGCCTGCGCTACATGCACGACGTGGAGAACCACACGGTCTGCTATCTGCGCGACGTGCTCGTCACCCGCGCCCACCGCGATCCCGAGGTGACGTCGTTCCTCACCCTGTGGAACTACGAGGAGTTCTGGCACGGGGAGGCCATCGCCGCCATTCTGGCCGCCCACGACGAGCCGTCAGGGAAGGGAAGGATCGCCGCGCTCCGCCAGCGGCTCCCGAAGGGGGACGCCTGGAAGCCGATCAGCTTCCAGCTGGCATCGAGGATCACGCCCCATCTCACCGCGGTGCACATGACCTGGGGCGCGGTCAACGAGTGGACCACCCAGGCGGCCTACGCCCGGCTGGCCAAGCTGGCCGGCCACCCGACCCTGAGCGAGCTCCTCCGCCGGATCATGAAACAGGAGGGCCGCCACATCGACTTCTACGCCGCCCAGGCCAAGTCGAGGCTGGCCGACAGCCGGGCCGCCCAACGCCTCACCCGTTGGGCCTTGACCCACTTCTGGGCCCCGGTAGGCAGTGGCGTGCTGCCCGACCAGGAGGTCGCCTTCCTGAGCACGTACCTGTTCGGGGACCCCGACGGGGTGGCCATGGCCGACCGCATCGATCGCCGGGTCGACCGCCTCCCCGGCCTCGAGGGGTTGAATCTCCTGCGGGGCGCGGTGTCGGCCGCCTGAGCCGTTGGGCGGGCGTGGGGGACGCCGGTCGTCGTGTGGGGGTCGTAAGTCGTGGTGGTGGCCGGTCCTAAAAGCCGACACATCCGGTAAACTATGTGGGTGTTCAGCTTCCCGAATCCGGTCAATGAGTACGCGGCCAGGACGGTGGCGGCCGGCGTCCTGGTCATGGCGGTGGCGGCCATCGCCTTCCAGCAACCGTGGATCCTGGTGCCGTTGGCCTACGGGTTTTGGGCCCGGGTGCTGACCGGCCCGAAGCTGAGCCCGCTCGGGCAACTGGCCACCCGGGTCATCACTCCCCGGCTCCCGTGGGCCCCGAAGATGGTGCCCGGGCCCCCCAAGCGCTTCGCCCAAGCCATGGGAGTGGCCTTCTCGACCACCGCCCTGGTGCTGTGGTTCGGGTTCCATCTTGCCGCCGCCACCTGGGTGGTCGTGGGGCTGCTGGCCATTGCCGCCCTCCTCGAGTCGGTGTTCGCCATCTGCCTGGGCTGCATCGTCTTCGGCTACCTGATGAAGGTCGGGGTGATCCCCGAAGAGGTGTGTGAGGCCTGCGTCGACATCTCGCGGCGCCACCCGCCGGCCTCGGTCGGCCACACCGGCTGAGGGAAGCCGGCGCGCTCATTTCGTCTCCGGTACCCGGGACCCGGTCCCCGCTGAATCCGGTTCCGCTGGACCGGCTGGCTCGCCGACGTCGTGTTTCTGTGCTGTCTTTCATGCCGCCTTCTGTGTCCACTTTCATGCTGTTTCGTGCCTCCTGAACTTTCATGCTGTTTCGTGCCTCCTGAAACGAGTGTCACACCGGCCGGGCAGGATGGGTGCATGGCGGATCGGACCTCCACAGCGCAGCCGGGCCGGCGACCGGTTGCCGTCGCCCCTCCGGTTGTTGACCCTCCCGATGCCGGCGCCCTCCTGGCGGCCATCGAGGTGGTGGCCTCGTTCGTCTCGACCTGTGAGGCGGCCCGCTACGACCGAGACGACGCCGCCTCGCTGGTGGCCGCCTTCTCCCGGGGCAAGCGGTTGTGCGCCGCCGGGGAGACCCTGGTGGCGGCCCGGGCCGCCGAGTGCCACGCCCATCTGTCCCTCGGCCACCGGTCCCCGGCCGACTGGCTGGCCGCCGTCACCGGGGCCTCGGTGGGCGAGGCGGCCGATGTCCTCAAGGTGGGTGAGGCCCTCCCCTCCCAGCCCGGGGTGGAGGCGGCCCTGCGGGGCGGGAAGCTCACCCCGTCCCGGGCCAAGCTGGTGACCGGGGCGGTCCGGCGCAACCCGCAGAAAGAAGCCGAGCTGGTGCGGGGGGCCGAGGCCGACACCTTCCGCCAGCTGAAGGACCGGTGCCTGCGGGCCCGGGCCGAGGGCCGCCGGGCCGAGGACGCCGACGCCGCCCACGCCGCCCTCCACGCCGCCCGGCGGTGCCGCACCTGGACCGACGAGGAGGGGGCCTTCCGCCTCGACGCCCTCCTCACCCCCGAGGCCGGCGCCTCCCTCCTGGCCTCGCTCACCCGCCAGTCCGACCGCTTCTTCCGGGCCGCCCGCACGGCCGGGGTCCACGAGCCGGGCGAGGCCTATGCGGCCGACGCCCTGGTGGCCCTGGTCACCGGGCGCGGCCTCCTGCCCGCCTCCCGGTCCGGGGCTGGCCCCAAGGCCGTCGACCCGACGGGCGGCGACTCCAAAGCCGGCGACTCCAAAGCCGGCGACTCCGAAGGGCGGCGACCCGAAGGGCGGCTGCCGGGGCGGCTGCTGCGGCCCCACCGAGCCCCGGGCCATGGTCCAGCTCCGGGTGGACCTGGCCGCCCTGCGCCGGGGGTCGGTGGCCAACGGGGAGACCTGTGAGATCCCCGGCGTCGGCCCCGTCTCGGTGCGGACGGCCACCGAGCTGATGGGGGACGCCTGGGTCGACCTCATCGTCTCGGACGGGGTGGACGTGACCACCATCTGCCGGATGGGCCGCTCCCTGCCCACCCCGCTGCGCACCGCCCTGGTGGAACGGGACCGCTGCTGTGTGGCCCCGGGCTGTGATGCCACCCGGGGCCTCGAGATCGACCACTGGCAGGTCGACCACGCCGCCGGGGGGCCGCTGTCCATGGACAACCTGGCCCGGCTGTGCCGCTACCACCACTACCTGCGCACCCACCAGGGCTTCGTCCTGGCCGGGGGGCCGGGCCACTGGACCTTCGAACCACCCGAGCACCCCAAGGCCCGCCGGACCCCGGGCCGCCGGACCCCGGCCCGCAGGTCGAGGGCGGGGTCGACCAACGGCCCGGGCGTTTCCTCCTCGGGGTCCACCGACCCGCCGATGTTCACCGTCGAGGAGTGAGACGGCGGGTTCACCGCCGTTGAACCGCACCCCCGGATCCGCCGGCGGCACCTCGCTGCGGAGGGGACGGCGGACGGCCCGACTACGTCAACAACGTCTCAGGACAGCCGGGGACGCAGGTCGGCGCACAGACCGGCCAACTCCTGGGCGCAGGCGCGGTAGATCTCGTCCTCGCCACCGGCCGGGTCCTCGACGTCCTCCCACGTTTCGACCGGGAGCCCGGCCAACCCGAGCGAAGCGATCCGCTCCCCGAGCGATGGAGGGCCGGGCGGCAAGTCGCGACACAACCGTTTGATGGAGGCGGTCTTCGTCGCGGCAGATGGGTACTGCCGTCGGATGTAGGACACGTGTTCGCCGGCCATGGCCAGGATGAGATCGGCGTCCTCGACATCCCTGTCGGTGAGCTGGTGGCTGCGGTGACCGTCGGCGTGGAGTCCGACGGACGTCAAGGCGTCCTTCGTCCTCCTGCTCATCGGCTGCCCCTCCACCACATGGGTGCCGGCGGTGACGATCTGGAGCGACCTGGCCTGGAGCATGGCCCCCGCCATCACCGAGCGGGCCGCGTTCCCGGTGCACAGCGTGAGCAACCGGGTGGGCCGCACGGTCGGACCGCGTTCCTCAACTCCGGCGGCAACTCCCACGTCGTCGCTCACGCCCCCACTGAGAGCGCCGCGGCCGACCGCCGCCGACCCGGAAACCGACACCCTCGCCGCGATCAGTTGATGTGGATGCCGGAGATGGCACGGCTGATGATGAGCCGTTGGATCTCCGAAGTGCCCTCGAAGATGGTGTAGATCTTCGAGTCGCGGTGCCAACGCTCGACAGGATGCTCACGGATGTAGCCGTAGCCCCCCATGATCTGGATGGCCTCCTCGGTCACGTGGACCGCTGTCTCGCCAGCGAAGAGCTTGGACATCGAGCCCTCCCCCGCAGTGAACTCCTTGCCGTTCCGGCCCATCCACGAAGCACGCCAGATCAGCAGCCGGGATGCGTCGATCCGGGTCTTCATGTCGGCCAGCTTGAAGGCGATGGCCTGGTTCTCGATGATGGCCCGGCCGAAGGCCTGGCGCTCCTTGGCGTAATCGAGGGAGTACTCGTAGGCGGCACGGGCGATGCCGAGGGCCTGGGCCCCCACCGTCGGACGCGAAGCCTCGAACGTCTTCATGGCCGCCTGGCTGGTCGAGCGCTTCCCCTCGCGGGCACGGGCCAGCTTCTCGTCGAGCTTGTCCTTGCCGCCCAGAAGGCAATGGCCGGGCACCCGCACGTTGTCCAGCACGACCTCTGCCGTGTGTGAGGCGCGGATCCCCATCTTCTGGAATTTCTGTCCCTGGGACAGGCCCGGGGTGTTGGGTGGCACGATGAAGCTGGCCTGTCCCCTCGACCCGAGCTCGGGATCGACCGAGGCCACCACCACGTGGATGTCGGCGATACCCCCGTTGGTGATCCAGGTCTTCGTCCCGTTGATGACCCACTCGTCCTTGGCTTCGTCGTAGGTGGCCCGGGTGCGCAGGGACGACACGTCCGAGCCGGCGTCGGGCTCGGAGACGGCGAAGGCGGCCAACTGGATCTTGTCGGGGGTCCCGAAGCACTGGGGTCCCCACTCGATCAACTGCTCGGGGGTCCCGTTGCCGGCGATCCCGGCCAGGCCCAGCGTGCTCCCGAAGATCGACAAGGCGATCCCGGCGTCGCCCCAAGACATCTCCTCGTTGGCGATGGGCAGCAAGAGACCGGTGGGATCGGCGAAGCACTGGGTGATGAAGTCGAACGAGTAGAGGCCGATCCGGGAGGCCTCCTCGATGATGGGCCAGGGTGTCTCCTCGCGCTCGTCCCACTCGTGCCCGGCGGGCCGGATGACGTTCTCGGCGAAGTCGTGGACCCACTTCTGGATCTGGAGTTGATCCTCATTCAGGTCGAGGGAGAAGTCGGTCATCGTTCCGTGCTCCGTTCCGGCCCCGGGGGGCCTCTCGCGCCTCTCGGACGCCGGCACGGTCCGGGGACCGCACCGTCAACCGGCCCCTTCGGCCGGCAGATGTTTCGTAGTTACTCAATAGTAACCAAGAACGGGCGGTGATGCCACCACCCCGGTGCTCCGACGCCGAGACCTGGCCGAACGGGCGGGCCGGAGCGGGGTTCAGGGCGGGGCCAGGAAGGGCCCGGGTCGGCAGCTGCGGGTGGCCGGGGGTCGGTAGGCACGGGAGGCCGGGGGGCCGGGGGTTGGTAGCTGCGGGGTGGCCGGGGGTCGGTAGCTGCGGGGTGGCCGGGAGTCGGTAGCTGCGGGGTGGCCGGGAGTCGGTAGCTGCGGTTGGCCGGGAGTCGGTAGCTGCGGTTGGCCGGGACTGCAGGACGGCGCGGGAAACGCTTTAGATCTGGAGGCTCGGCTGACCTGGACCACGAGGCCGCGCCAAGCAGACGCGGGCCGGTCAGGACCAAAGACCTCGAGGTCACGGGGCAGTGGCGCCGCCAGGGCGCGAACAACCCGCGTCCAGCTCAGCGGGGTGGGCCCTGGGGCCCCGGGAGGAATGAGCCGGTGCTACGCAGGCTGGGCCAGGCGCACATCGACGGCCTGGAGCCCCTTGGGCCCTTCCTGAAGATCGAACTCGACCGCCTGACCCTCTTCGAGGGAGCGGAAGCCATTCATCTGGATTGCGGTGTGGTGCACGAATACATCGGCCCCGCCATCCGGTTGTGAAATGAAGCCGAAACCCTTTTCAGCGTTGAACCACTTGACTGTTCCGGAAGCCACGGTGGCATTCCCCTTTCCTCCACACGTGTAGTGCGCAGGCAGCCCCGGCGCGAGATTGCCTCCGACCCACCTGCGGGCGGGTCTTCGACCACCTACCGAAGGAGACTCCCTACCAGCCAAACGCTAGCAGTCCTCGGCCCAGGATCAACTGCTGAGAGGCCTCTCCGGCACCTGTTCATACGGCGTTCACTGACGCCTGATCCGGGTCCCTTCGGGTCCGTCCTCGACCACCCATCCTTGCGACTCCAGCTCGCTGCGGAGCACGTCGGCCAGGGCCCAGTCCCGGTCGGCCCGGGCCTGGTCCCGACGCCTCACCAGCTCGGTGCCGGCCGGATCCACCTCGTCCCCGGATCCGGTGCGCAACGGCAGCCCCAAGGCCGCACTGAGCAGGGCGGCGGTGTTCGCCGATCGCCGGGCGGCGGCGGTATCGCCGGCATCGGCTGCCGCGTTGGCCCGGCGGACCAGGTCGAACACCCCGGCCAGGGCGCCGGCCGTGTCCAGGTCATCGTCCATCCGCTCCCGGAACCGGGCCACGGCATCGAGGTCGAGCCCGCCGACCGCGCCGGCCCCGTCGGTGGCCCCGTCTGTACGGGCCCCGTCGGTGGCCCCGTCCGCGGCCGCCCCACGCCTTCCGCCCCCGAGCCCTGCCCCGGGGTCGACCACCGGCCCACCGGCCAGCGGATCGGCCAGGTCGAACCGCCGGGCCATCTCGTCCAGGCGGGCCAGGCCGGCCTCGGCGTCGGCCACCGTCCCCGGTGTCACCTCGATCGGTGAGCGGTAGTGGGAGCGGAGCACCAGCAACCGGTACGAGCGGGCGTCACTGCGCTCCAGTAGGTCGGACAACGAGGTGAAGTTCCCGAGGGACTTGGACATCTTCTCGCCGTCCATCGTGACCCAGCCGTTGTGCATCCAGTGGCGGGCGAACTCCCGTCCCTCGGCCACGGCCTGGGCCCGCTCGTTCTCGTGATGGGGGAACATCAGATCCTGGCCGCCGCCGTGGAGCTCGAACCCCTCCCCGAGCAGGTCGAGCGACATCACCACGCACTCGGTGTGCCACCCGGGACGCCCGTCCCCCCACGGTGCCTCCCACGAGGGCTCGCCCGGCTTGGCCTTCTTCCAGAGCACGAAGTCGAGGGGTGACCGCTTGTCCTCGTCGGCCTCCACCCGGGCCCCGGCCCGCAGGGAATCGAGCGGCTGATGGGCCAGGAGCCCGTAGCCGGGAACCTCCTGCACCGACAGATAGACCCCGTCGCCCGTCTCATAGGCCACCCCCCGCGCCACCAGGTCGGCCACCAGGTCGATCATGCGGTCCACGAACGCGGTGGCGTGAGGAGTCTGGTCGGGGCGGAGCACCCCGAG
>CAWIOU010000015.1:0-19228 GCA_963837805.1 uncultured Acidimicrobiaceae bacterium | reverse complement strand
AGAGAGGGAGACGCGCAGCCAGGCGACCCCAAAACCCCCACACACCGGCACGACGGCCCGACGGCCCGACGGCACGACAGCACGGAGGCCGGGCAACGGGGGCCGGCGGCGCCCACCGGAAACGGGGGGGGCAGGGCGGCGAGGGGCGGGGGGCTTGGGTGTGCAGCGTCCGATATTGGGTGACCCACAACGGCACATCCGGGCGTGGATAAGACTCAGGTCAGCTTGAAGGTCCCTGTCTTGATCGGCACGGGTGCAACTTCGGTGAACTTGCTATAGGTGCCTTTGGTAATTCCCAACATGCGGACCTGTGTTCCTGAGGCTGTGATGATGGTGTAGCCCTTCAAGGCGTAGACGTGACCTGGCCCGGATACCCCGCCCTGGGTGTAGGTGCCGTATCCCTTGCCGTTCAAACAGAACAAGCCGGTAAAGGTCCCCGTGGCGTAGGTGGCTGTGAGGTTGTGGGAGCGGAGCCCAGTGGCACACTGCGTAACCTCGACGGCACCGATAGTGCAGCTACCCGCACTCTTCACTCCCCGCTGGTCGGTGCGTGGGCAGAAACTGGTCACGGGCGATGATGGGATCGCCCCGATGGCCGGGCTGCCCGCTCCTGGCAGCATGGTCATGGTCAGCCCTCCGTTATAGGCAAGGGCACCGAGGTCAGGAGTGGCATTCACCACGTCGGTGGAGGCGGTAAAGCCGCAGGCAGTGCCGGTGGCGTCGTCGGTCAAGTTGTAGCCGAGACTGGTGGTTGCCAGGCCACCGCAGTTTCCGCCCCGGGGATTCCCCGCGACGATGGTGGCACCGATCGTGAGCGTGCCCTCGTTGTTGTAGATGCCGCCGCCCTCGAGAGCGCTGTTGCCCGACATGGTCGAGGAGTTGATCGTCAGGCCGGCCGGCGTTGAAGACGCCGCCGCCTACGCCATCGCTGGCGTTGTTGTCCGAGACGGTCGAGGAGTTGATCGTCATCGTGCCTTCTTGGTTGGTGATGCCGCCGCCGCTGACCTTGTTGGGGCCGCTGGCGGTGTTGCCCGAGATGGTCGAGAAGTTGATCGTCATCGTGGCCCCGACCAAGTTCACGGCGCCAGCGCCGAAGCTGCCGCCGTTGCCCGACACGGTCGAGGAGTTGAGCGTCAGCATGCCATCGTTGGAGATGCCGCCGCCGCCGGAGAGGTCGGTGCCGTTCGTGATGGTGAGGCCAGACATGGTCACCGTTCCGTTGTTGACGGTGAACACCGATCCGCCCGCGCCGCTCACCGTGGTGCTAGAGGCTCCGGCTCCGGCGATGGTCAGCGAGTTGAGGGACGAGGCCGAGATGCTGTCGCTCTCGGTGTAGGTTCCACCGGCCACGTGGATGGTCACGTCGTCCGCAGTGTTGCTCTGGGCTTCGTCAATGGCTTGCTGGATCGTGAGACAAGGTGTCGCACTCGCGGTACAGGTGTTCATCCCACTGTCGTCGGACCCCGAGGTGCTCACGTACAACGAGACGATGGTGTTTGCCGAGGCGGGAAGCACCCCCACAACCAGCGAGGCGCTGAGAGCACCGCCAAAGAGCAGTGTTCCGGCTAAAAGCGTCCTGAGGTACTTCTTCCATCCCGTTGCCATCAGCTCAGCACCTTCCGCTCCAGGGGTGCTGCCCCACACGCCCGCCTCTTTGGAGGTTTAGCACCGGAAGGCGGCACCAGCAATCAGTGTCACTCTGCCGTCACGGGGCCCTCTCTCTGAGCGACCGAGTCACCACGGACGATGACCGGGCCTGCCCCAGATCACCGGGTCAGGGGGATACCCCAGCGTGCTGGAAGGCGCTAGCAATCCAAACGGGAGGGCCTCTCAAGGTGCCACACTTGAAGGCCTGGGACGACGATCTTCAACGACAAATAGATTGATCCGACTGCCACCGTCGCCCCAGCGATCGCCTCAGGAACCCGACCCGATCGTGCCGCAACCACGGTTTGGAGGATTGCAAAAAGCAGGAGGAGCAGGAGGAGCCCGCCCACAACAAGTACCCCGGGAAGGTGAAGGCTCCAGTTGTGACCACCGGGAAACCTCTCGGAGGACCACACCGAATCATCTCGTTCCAGCACTATTCCCATAGTCGGGTTCTGCGTGGAGCCCTCACATTCGAACCCAAGCCTCGCATTCGGGCTCACATCGACATTCAGAAGAGAGGATTTTCTTCCGTCTGCCGTTAACTGAATCGTATGCACGCCTGGAGACATAGTGAGGTTCAGATATGAACCCGCATAGAGGGCCAGGGATTTCCTTCCATCGACAAGCACGGTGAAAGCTCGTAGCTGGATACGAAGCGGATTGCCTACTCGACGGTGAAAGCGCAATGTCGCATCGATGTCTGAGGGTCTCACGTGAGGTCCGCTTCTTTGTGTGGAGCCCTGTTGCTCGGACATGCCCAATTATCGGCTAGGGAAGGCTCAACCTGAAGGCACTGCCCCCGACCGCCGGGAACGAGACAATATCCCCGACCTGGCATCATCTTCATCATGAGGTTTGGATACCTGCCCTGGCAAGATCGAGCGCCCCTGACGGATCAGCAGCTCAGAGACCAAATCATGAACGACATAGCCAACACGGGGGTTTGGTCCAAATACGGTGAGTTTCGGATGGGTGGTGGTCCAACCGTCTCGATTCGACCAGCGGAGGACGACGGCGTCTACCAAGTATCCGCTACCTACGGTCTTTCGCTCTCCGGTAACTACGAATCGTTGGACGCTGCGCTTGCAGCTGGCTCAAAGTTCGTGGATATGGTTTGGGAGTTGGTCGAAAACGGGGAGGCGCAAGAGGGCCTCGTCTTTCCGCCAGTCGAATAGCTGTGCCCCTGCCCCACAACACCGGGTCAGGGGGATACTTGACGGTTTCACCGGGCTACGAGTTCAAGGGCAGTTGCCTTGACACGTCTCGAAGCCACAGCGCCACCAGAGACAATGAGGCGAGCGTCAAGATACCCGATCCAACCGAGATCATGTAGAACCCGTAGCCCCATGAAGGCCCTCGGTCACTAGGTGGTACGGAGCCGACAAAGACTCCATGAATGCCGAACACGATGCCCATGGACAAGAGCGGTAGGCCAGAGGTGAACGCTCTCAGCCCACCCGGCATGGCAAGTCCGATCGCCCCGATCCCGATGAAAATCGGAATCAAATCGAACCAAACCGTGCTTGCACTGTAGAGACCGGTATTGGGCTGATGGAAGAAGTTCACGAAGAAGCCCCAGAAGCCGATCGCACCTCCAGCGAGACCGATCAACGCCAGGAGCAATCTCAGCACCGTGTGAGGGTTCACGCTCCTCGTCACCTTGTCTGGCTGGCCCCCGAGCGGAGGACCTACGGACTCGGGAACTGCGAGATCGGTCATGACACCCCACCTTTCGGCCGCCAGTAATGCAAAGTCGTCTTTTCCCGACGATAGCTGAGCCACAAACACTGGCATGAATGGCCGGAGCCTGCCCCCGATTCAGTATGGAACGGCCGGCTCCTCCGGCATCCGCATTTACGTGGATCATTCACTTATGCGGTGAACGGAGCCGACATACGGAAGGAAGGAGCCAGCCGTGTCCAGTATTGCCCATCGAGGGTTCGTCCATCTGGGGATGGACGTGTCGAAGGATTCAATTGCCGTGGCGGTGTTGTCGCCCGACCGGGACGCCGCGGAGGTCGACAAGATCTTCCACGACACCGACTCGGTCCGCCGCCTGATCAAGCGGCTAGGGAAGCCGAAGGAGATCTGGGCCTGTTACGAGGCGGGCCCGACCGGCTACGACCTCCAACGCCTGCTCAGCTCCATGGGGGTGCGCTGTGACGTGGTGGCCCCCTCACTCATCCCGAAGGGTTCGGGCGACCGGGTGAAGACCGACCGCAGGGACGCCCGGCGCCTGGCGGGGCTGCACCGGGCCGGCGAGCTCACATCGATCGCCATCCCCACGCCGGCCCAGGAAGGCGTGCGCGATCTCTGTCGGACACGGGGCGACATGGTCCAAGACCTCACCCGGGCCCGCAACCGGCTGAGCGGGTTCCTGCTCCGCCACAGCGTGGTGTGGCGGGGAGGGTCGAAATGGACCGAGCGACATCGCCGGTGGCTGGCCACACTGTCCTTCGACGACCCCGCCATCGCTGCCACCTACTCCCACTATCTGGCCACGGTGAAATTGAGAGACACTCAACTCGAGTCGGTCGAGGCCGATCTCCTGCCCTGGTGCGCAACGGATCCCTTCGGTGACCAAGTGGCACGGTTGGCCGCCTACCGGGGTGTGACCAGAATCGGTGCCCTGTGTCTGGCCGCCGAGGTGTTCGACTGGCGTCGTTTCCCCAAGGCCAGACCGTTTATGAGCTTCACCGGACTCGTGCCTGGGGAGAATTCGACGGGACTCACCCAGCGTCGGGGCTCGATCACCCGGGCCGGCAACGCCCATCTGCGGGGCCAGCTGTGTGAAGCGGCCTGGGCTTACCAGCACAGTCCGAACGTCGGTGTCGGTATCAGGGAGCGTCAACAGAGCGTGCCGCCCGAGACCGTGGCCCGCTCGTGGGCCGCACAGGTCCGCCTGTCCAAGCGGTTCCGGCAACTGGCTGCCCACAAGAATGTTCGCTCGGTGGTGGCCGCCGCCATCGCCCGTGAGCTGGCCGGGTTCCTTTGGGCCGAGATGGTGGCCGAGGTCTGAGCAATGATCTTCCCGTCGGTCAGCGCGCGATCGGCGCCGCGTCTGGTCGAGCCCTCCACGACGCGCCGGAGCACCGCCGCAGCAGATCCGATCCTCGCCGGTGTTATGCCCACCATCCCTCCTCGTGAGGATGGCACGGGCGCCCCGATTCAGAGGCAACTAACTGCGAATGGCTTTACTGCGATTTCGATACGCGTACATCATCGTGGCGGTTCTCCGATCCACTGCGCTCCGGCGCGTCGTCGATGGCTTGCCCGGCCGCCACCGCCATCCGCATGGGGAGACGAGTAGCAGCCTCCACCCCGACGTCAACACCGTTCGTCCTCACCCTTCGGGCTCCGGGCGCTCCGTGTTGACGTCCGGGGCCCCTCCGACTGCTCACGAACAATCAGGCGCCGCACCTCTGGTGCGTCGCGGTCAAAAGGCAGTGAGAAGGAGCTTCGCGCGGGAGGTTGACAGGCCGTTCCACATCATCACCGGATCAGTGGGATACGGCTTGTCCCTACTTCTTCGTGTCGCTCGCGACCACCACGCCTTCCGTGACATGCGGTGGGTTCGGAATGAGCGAGGCAGCGTTCTCCTGAACCCATTGACGTGCAATTGTGACGGACTCGTCGGCTCCGGCCTTGTCCGCGAAGACACTCAGGGACGCCATCACGCCCTCGCCAGCGTCAACCCAGTAGTAGGCGACGAAACCGGACAGGTCTTCAAGGAGAGGCATAAAGCTTTCGCGGACAAGACGTGCCGCTTCCGCATCGTCTGTAATGCCCTCGTACCGCCGGACGGCTGCATACATAGGCGTACTCCTTCGCTCTCAGCTTCTCGTCATAGCATCATCCATCGTGGCCGAGTTGTTGGTCGATAGCAACCAGCTCCGGCTCCCGTCGCTGACGCCCTTCCGAGGTGCCCCCGAACGCTGGAGTTGACCCGCTCTCGTGGACACTTCATTCTGGGGAAGACCTCAGAGGAAGGAGCCCGCAGTGGGTCGTCCACACATCTATCCCGAGGAGTTCCGACGGGAGGCCTGTGAGCTGGTCCGTCGAGGTGACCGATCACAACGTCAGATCGCCGCAGACCTGGGCACCCCGATCAGACGCTGAACAACTGGATGAAGGCCGAGAACAAGGCCAAGGTCCGAGCCAAGGATCCGAACGCTCTGACCGAGACGGAACTGGCGGAGTTGAAACGCCTGCGCAAGGAGAACGCCGATCTCAAGACGGACCGGGAGATCCTCTTCAAGGCGGCAACTTTTTTCGCCAGGGAGACGGACCGCTAAGCCGCTATCGGTTCGTCTCCGCCCACCGGGACCAGTACTCGGTCACAGCACTGTGCCGAGCAACCAAGGTCTCTCGCAGCGGTTACTACGCCTGGGCCAACAAGCCACCGTCACCGAGAAGTCTGGAAGACGCCTATCTGACCAACACCATCCGAGAGATCCACCAGCGCTCGAGGCGTACCTATGGGGCTCCACGCATCCATGGCCAGCTCGCTCGGCTGGGGACCCGAGTCGGACGCAAACGGGTGGCTCGGTTGATGGCTCAAGAAGACCTGGTCGGCGTGCACGCCCGCAAGAAATGGCGTCGTGGCCGGCTGGACGTAGCACCCGCCGGCGATCTTTTGAAGCGCGACTTCTCGGCCAGTCGGCCCAATGAGCGTTGGGTGGCCGACATCACTGAGTTCTCGACCGGTGAGAGCAAGCTCTTCTTGGCCGGGGTGCGGGATCTCTGTGGCCGTGGACTCGTCGGCTGGTCGATGGGCAACCGCCAGACCAGCGAACTGGTCATCGAAGCCGTCACCATGGCCGTGGCCCGACGTGAACCAGACACCGAACTCATCCATCACAGCGACAAGGGATGTCAATACACGTCGCTCGACTTCACCAACCATCTTCGAGAGCTCGGGCTGGTCCCGTCCTATGGCTCGACCGGTGACTGCTACGACAATGCCGCCATGGAGACCTTTTGGGCAACGCTCAAGCGAGAGCGCAGCTGGATCCACGGGCCGCTGATCTACATGAGCAGATCACGCCTTCGCAGCGCCCTCTTCGACTACATCGAGATCTTCTACAACCGGGAGCGAGCTCAAGCCGGGCTGGGTCATCACAGTCCTCTTGACTACGAGGCCTCACTCGTGGTGGCCTGAACCAATAAACCCGTGTCCGTCAGAGCAGGTCAACTCCAACGACTCACTCCCGGCGTTATGGGGCAGGAATCTTGTTGGGGTAACTCCTCTTCCATCCGGACTGAGGGATGGCCGCATCGCCCTCGGTCCCGGACGTGCACATCTGCGAGTGAGCTGTCCATCCAAAGTTCCAGGGATCCGTGACAAGTTGACCGGTGGTGCTGACGATCAGCTGAGTCCGGCCTAGCCAGCACGTACCCCTTGCGTTGAACTGCGCTGCGACTTCTATCTCACGGCATACGGGTCCATCAGCGCACGGATTCACTGACAGCATGTTCATGCCCGACACTGGCCCTTCTTGAAAGCGATACCCCGGTTGGGATTTGGATACGCGCTCTAGCAGTGCTGGGGTGAACGAGAGACGATCCGATGGTCTGATTGATTGTGCAATCGTCACCATCACGTTCTGAACGGCATTCTGGGCATAAGTGTCAAGTGCCTGGTCCTGAGGGACATAGTACGAAGGTGTGGGAAACGACGGCCCGGCGGTCAGACGAAGTACGGTGACCGCTAGGGCGACGGCGACGAGGACAACAAACAGGGTGATCAACACCCGAGCCGCTGAGAAGCGTGTCTTAGTCCCTGAGCTAGGCAACTCAGAGCTAGAGGCGACTTCGTCCACTGTGCCTTTGACGACTGTCGAATCCGATTCCACCCACTCGTATCGGAGAAACCGAAGCAGCACTGAAGTGCATTGCCGCAAACCGCACCAATCATCCGAGAAGAGCCGTAGACCGTGGGACAAGCCGTTGGGCCACGGTCGATAATTCCCATCGACTCCCGGGGTTCGGGGACAGGGTTCGACGGCCCGGTGGGCCAGGTGTTGTGGGTCAACCGGCGACTGCCGGATCGGCATTGAATGGCCAGTTACCGAGCTTGGCCACGATCAATCGGGTCAGGGCTTCCGTGCTTCCGAATCCCGAGCTGGACACCACCGTGACTTCAGTTGTTCCCTTCATCCCGTAGACGGCGACGCAGTTGAGCGAACCGACAATGTAGTTGCTGGCGAATCCATCCTTGCCGATGCCCGACACCTTGTATGTGACCTGATGCAACTGCCCATTCGATGCCCTGATCCCGTCCAACTTGACTCCGTTCAGAAGGGTCGATTCGATCTGAGTTTCGTACTCAATCTGCACATACTGAGATGAGCTACCGGTGGTGTAAGTGCAGTTGGTGACGATGCCTATCGCATCTGAATGCGGTCTTGATACCGAGATTCCCAGCTCTCGGCTGATGTCGTGGGCTGAAACAACACCACAAGGAATCGACGATGCGGGGGAAGTCGGGTCCAGGACAAGCCCCGAGCGACCCGCACTTGATCTTGCAATTGGTCCCCTCAAACACAGCAGGGCAACCAAGACCGCCAGGCAGCCAATAGTGGCTACCGGACGGCCCGACGGCGGTCGTATCCTCCACCTGAGATGAGGCTCCGGACTGTCCGCCCAAGGATCTGAGTAGTCGGGTCGTTTCACTCATTGAGCATCGGCCCGAACGAGAAATCGCTAAAGGATGCGCTTCTCGCTGTGTCGTCGAACCGGAGCCATGCCCAATCGCTGCTCCATCACTATGTCCCCTAACTGCGACCGGACATGCCAGGAATCCGTGGCATAAGTGCCTGGTTGAGACTTCTTGGCAGACGCTTCGGTCAATTCGTAGCGTTTAGAGGTCCAGACGGAGTAGCTCTCTAAGTGCCAGCCGTCAGCTCCGGCTGACTGGCCATTCAACGAGTTGCTGCCTGTCTGGACTTCGCCGCGGGTGGCTCGAAAGAGGACCAAAGCACGAGATTCAAACCTGGAGTGCCCTCGCAGTTCCTAACCGACCACGAAGGAGGAACTCGTGACAGTCATCATCGGGATCGACCCCCGCAAGGCGTCCCATACCGCAGTGGCCATTGGCTGCGATGAGCGGCAGTTGGCCGAGATCAGGGTGCGTGCCACCTGTCAGCAGACGGAGCGGTTGTTGGCCTGGGCGGAACCACTTGGTGAGCGCACCTGGGCCGTGGAGTCGGCCGGCGGCATGAGCTACCTATTGTCCCAACAGCTCGTCGGAGCCGGTGAGCAGGTTCTCGATGTGCCGGCGACTCTGGCCTCGAGGGTGCGGGTACTCGGCGCCGGTCGTTCCAACAAGAACGACCCGAACGACGCTCTGTCAGTGGCCATCGCCGCCCTTCGCTCCCCGGGCCTATCCCGCCGTGGGCACCGCGCGGACAGGTGATAGGGGGGTCTGAACCTCGTCACCCTTAGCCGCCAGGGCCGTGCAACTCTCCTCTTCGCTGATGGGAGGCCCGATTGGCCTGAGGTCATGGGACGACGCGATGCGCGCCAGTTCGTCCATGGGCGGGAAGGCCGGGTGACTTGGCACGACACGCGCCGCAGCTGGAGTGCTGATGTCGCGGATGAGATTGCGGAAGCTGACGTTGTCGTGCACCAGCAGAATCCGCGCCTCGCGCTCACCAACCACCCGGAACGTGTGCGGCACACCGCGGGGCATAGACACCCAGTGCCCGGCTCCGACGAGCAGCTCCTCGTCGCCACAGCGCACGACCATCTGACCCTCGAGCACGTACCAGGTGTCGTCGAGGTCGTCGTGGATGTGCAATGGGGGCGCCGAGCCGACTGGCAAGGTCATCTCGAGCACGACGGTGTCCATTTCGGGTGCGCAGCGGTGCTCAACGACCAACGTGTCGAGGAACCACCACGCCGGAGCCTCTTCGTTCTCGGGGGAGTCGACAACTACTGTTGTCACTTCGGCCACCTCCTTGTTGGAACCTGTCTCGGATCCGGTAGTCCGGTTCCCTTACGATCAGATCGTATGGTAACCTTACGACTATGTCAAGCGATTCCGTTGACCACCCCAACAGCCAGCGAAGCCCGTACGTCGGCGCCATGCTGCGTGGCGTTTGGCAGTGGGTGCGTGATCAGCTGTATGCGGGCGTCGTTGCGGCGGGGTTCGACGATCTGAACCCAGCGCACGTCGGGCTCTGGCGTTATCCGGGCCTCGAGGGAGTACGTCCAAGCCAGCTTGCCGACTGGGTGGGGATCACGAAACAGTCGGTCAACGACCTGATCGGGCATCTGGAAGGACACGGGTATCTACTGCGCGTGCCCGATTCCGCCGACGGAAGGGCTCGCGTCATCCGGCTTACTTCCAAGGGACGGCGGCTCGAGCAGACAATCTATGCCGCGGCGGGAGCCGCTCAGCTGCGGATCGCAGAGATCTTGGGGCCTCGGCGCTTCGCCCAGCTGCACAGCTCCCTCGAGCTGCTGACCGAGCAGCTAGGGGGTTCACCGTCCGCCTCCTGACGCCCCGGGTCAGTGGCGAGTCAACAGGACGAACTGATGGGATGCATGTCCCATTGGATCGGCGACCTGTTTGCTCCATTGAGGAATGAGACCCACCTTTGAAAGCAGGGCGAGATTCGCCTTCTCATCGAAATGGCTCCAGAACATCGGAACGCCGAGCCAGCTGTCGGCATCGCGGTCCTCGGGAAGATCGCCCCACCCGAGGCACAACAAGGCTCGTCCGTCGTGTCGGAGTACCCGACGAATCTCTCTCAACAAGGCCGCATGCTCTTCTCTTGGCACGTGGATGATTGCGTAGTACGAGACAATCGCATCGAACGATCCGTTCGAGAACGGCAAGCTGGCCAAGTCCCCTTGGACGAGTTGGCATTTGGCGAGGTTCGATCGAGCGAGGAACAGTTGACCGGACGAGAAATCGAGCCCGGCGACATCGTGGCCGGCTTCGAGGAGCTGCCTGGCCACGGGAATACCTGATCCACACCCCGCGTCGAGGACCCGACTGTGGCTCGGGAGATCGTGGAGCACCTCAGCGAGCAGGGCAATGTCTTCTCCGTGGTGCGGACGGGCCCGGAAGTATGAACTGGCGACTCGGTCGTAGCCCTCCCGAACGACCCGTTTCTCCGGACCCGTCATAGTCTTATCGTCAAGCCCCAACGCGTCGCTCTAAAGACTGGGTCGCCCGAGTGACCCGGATCGCCGGGGCTGTGCAACGCTGCGCCACGGTGGGTACTTGCGTCACTTGTGTTTGAACGCCCTTACGGCTAGCACTGTGGGAATCGGATCCCCGCCTTCTCTGAAGCTGTCGAGCGAATATCCCGCATCAACAAACGAGCGAAGCAGAGCAGGCAAGGGCAAGTGGATCGCTCCAACCTTGTCCCTTAGTCCCTTGTCTGTCCATGATGCCTTCGTCCAGTGCCCATCGAGATAGCCGGGACGGATAATGACGGCTTCAGGGTCAGTCCGGTCGGCGAATCCACCGCAGAAGCACGGGTGCACCCCGACATGGACGAAACAACCGCCAGGAGCGAGAACCCGCCAAGCCTCCCTGAGGATGCCGGGATAGTCAGATACATCGGTGTGCGCCATAACGGACACCACGCTCGAGAACGAAGCGTCCCCGAACGGCAGGCACTCACCATCGGCTCGTGCGATTGGAAGCCGGGCGTGAGCGTGTCGCAGCATGCCGGCCGAGAGGTCAATACCAAGGGGCGACCAGCCCAGGTTACGAATCCGGGCAGCATGTGTTCCGGTGCCGCAGCCGATCTCCAGAGATGCGCCGACACCTTGACCGAGCAGTTCGCAGAGAGAACCATCGACGCCGATGGGATCATTTACGGGCAGCCCGTCTTCAGTCCGGTCGCCAAGAAACTCATCCTCGTACCAGTCTGCGATCGCGTCATATGGTGCGGACATAACCAGACCCTCAGCCTCGTCTAGGCCGTGCAAAGCTAACCAACCGATGGCAATCTTCTCACCTCTAGGCCGCACCGGCACACCGGGACGCCGGATCGACGGCTGCCCGCTCTTGGCCAGCTTGGAGCGCGTCGATAACGCACGGTCACCCTCGCCGGGCGGGCCTAGCGCCGTCGTTCGAAGAGGTCTCGAAAGAGCAAGGAAGACTCAGGCCGCGTTCTAAATCGCCGCAGCTTCAAGTCGACGGGCTGGAACTTTGTGCGAACCCGCTGTCGATCAGCTGTCGTTCATCCACGTCCCGCACTCGGGGGTCTTGGAGAGAAGCTTGAATCCGGAGCTCTCCACCCGCAGAAACCACCTGCAGTCCGGGGATGCAGAGTGCCCGAACACTGTCGAGTAGTTGATTGACACCGGAAGGATCCCGTCCGCGCTGTAGGACTTGATCCCCCGCAGATCTTTGATGACGTTGGACCGCGTCGGATCACTTCCAGCCAGCTTCAGGCCCTGGATCATCAGGTCGGCCCCAACCCACGCCTCATATTCTGCAAAGTCCGGAAATTGGCCGTTCGTCCAGTGGGCATACTTCTTCATGGCGGCGTCCATGCTCTCGGTACCCGCGTTGGGCGCCGAGAAGGGCCTGAACATTGAGGCGTAATACGTCCCTTGGAGACTGTGCCACGCAGGAGACGACACCACATCCTGCTCGTACCCAGTTGGAAGGAGAGTGACTTTCGGCTTGACGCCTTCTTGCTGGAACGCGGTGACAAGTGCGTTGTTGGACTGGTTACCCATGTCCGGATACACGGCATTGACGTTCTTCTGCTTTGCCACAATTCCATCGCCCGTGAAGTCGACTGAGCCAATGGGAACCGTCGTGTTCAGCACAGCGGTGGTGCCGCCCGCCTGCTCGAACGATTTCGACGCATTCACCGCACCGACCTTTGACGTGCCGCCGACCGGATAGGCGTACGTGCCGAGAATCGTGCCCCCGTGTTCCTTCATGAACTTGCCAGGCAAGGTGCTCGCGGGCTGCTTGGGATCCACGCTGCCCGTGTCGGCGGCGAACATGTTGGTGTATGGCTGCTCACCCCACTCAGCGCCATCGACGGAGCCACCTGTGACAGGGACACCCTGTTGCTGTGCAACCTTGGCACCGAGGAAGAACAGAGGGCTCTCCGCCACGATTCCGAACGCACCCTTCGAGAGCGCGTTTTGGATGGCTAGCGTCGGCTGGACAGTCTGGTCGTCGACGACGATTCCCTTGATCATGTGACCGTTGACGCCACCGAGGGCGTTCTGCTCGGCGATCCGTGCATTGAACGCGGCAGGACCGGTCAGGAACTGGTCCGCTCCCGGCCCGGTCAGGGAGGTTACCAACGCGATCGTCATGGGAGCTTTGCTGCCGCTTGATCCGGGCGTTGAGGTGATGGTCGACGAAGGCGCCGCCGAGTTCGACGAGCAGCCGGTGAGGATCAACACCGCCCCGACGCTCACGCCAGCGAGCACCCGGACACGACGGACCCGTCGAGGTCCCATCGGCTGACCGTCTCCCGTCGCGATTGGCCTCACGAGCCATTTGTGGCGCGATGTTTTGGTGCTCATCAATCCTCCCCATAAAGACGCAGTCCGCCGGCCCCACGTCCGTGTCCGGTCCGCAGATCGAGTGTCGGTTACGGATCTGATGCCAGACCCCCCAGGATTGTGGTTTATTTTGACGTCGATGTCAATGTCTTGGACTTGAGCCAGTGAGAGCGCATTGTCCTTGGAAAGTCCAGCCCGCTGGTGGCCGGTGCCCTCGTGGTTCCGGCGTCATTCGGTGTCATTGGATATCCCCGAGCAATACGTCAGCGAGGGTGCCTATCGGGTCGACAGCCTGCTCGGGGACCAGCCTCGAGGTTGTCGGCAGGAGCGCGACGAGCCGGGATACCAAGAGCGGCGTTCAGCCGGCGCGTGCGTACTCATAGACCGTGGTGTGGATGATGCAGGATCCGGGCTGGATGATCTCCACCCGAAGGATGCCTGTGGCCACTGCATAGTCGACTCCCTCCGCCTCGAAGGTGCCCGTGCACGTGCTCTTCTGAGGAATCGAGCCGAGGTCGATGAGGTGTGCGGTGACAGTGGTACCTCGGAGTGGGTGGGGGAGCACCACCTCCAGCAACGGTTTCTGATTCGAGAACAGGGTCCGGGTGTCGTCGTCCGAGGCGCAGATCAGCGTCGTCTTCGATGTGAAATCACATCCTTGGATGTTGTTCACCTTGTGGTCGAGCTTGATGTAGCCGGCGAGCGGCAGCTGGCCACCGTGTGGGGAGGTCCGATGGTTCAGGCCCGGAGTCGGATAGATCTGGAGATGGCTCATGGTCTCCCATTCGCCGGCCACCATCCACTGCGCCCCCGGGGCGATCGTATCGAACGAGTTGTTGTAGAGCTCCTTGGGCAGGAGCGTATGCACGTACTGAGCGGTGGCGCCCGACGGTGTGGTCACCAAGAACATCTTGGAATGGCCGGTGCTCGGCCCCTGATAGGCGTCGATAATGTAGCCACCGGTCGAATCGGGATCGCCGATGTGGCCCCACCCCTCCGCGGCCAGGTCTTTCGGCACTGAGGTCAGCCCCCGATAGAGGAGGTAAGTGGCCTTCCCGGGTGGCACCACGGTGGCCACTCCCTCGCCTGCATCCAGACTGTTCTCGTCGTAGCTTCCCACTTCCTTCCAGTTACCGATCCCGGTCGTCGATACGGGCTTGGTCGGACCACTGGCCTTCGCCACCGTGGTCGGGGTTACAGCCTGCGAGGAGCATCCAACAACCACGAACGCCACGAGGATCATGCCGATCCCGCCGCCCCGGGCCGACCAGTTCGTTCTCATCGTTCAGCATCTGACTGCGGCACGGTGATCATCGGACAATCATGGCATCGGTTTGTGTCGGTGTCGCCACCTCGTCAAGTCTGCTCAGAATCCGCGTGAGGCCTTGGACTGTCGGTCTTGCCCACGGTGGCGAGCTGGCAGGACCTGCTCTGGCCACCCATTTGCGATCGGGGCGAATATCGTAGAGGCATGCCAATGCCCAAACGCACAAGTGTCGATGACTTCTTCGATCAGCTCAACGAGGTCCAACGTCCGCACCTTGAGGCGCTCCGGAAATTGAGTTCGGAGGTCGACCCTGAGGCTCGAGAGGTGCTCAAGTGGAACCTGCCCGTGTACGTGCGCGGCGAGAACACGAACCTGTGGACGCTTCAGAACTTCAAGAACCATTGCTCACTTCGGTTCAATCCACCGTTCTTTGCCACCCAGAAGGCAGCCGTAGAGGCGGCCGGGTACGAAGCGGGCGAAGGCTTCATCAAACTTCCGTACAAGCGGGAACTGCCGACTGAACTCCTCAAGTCGTTGATGAAAGCGCGAATCGCCGAATTCGAGTCATCCGAAGCTGGATAGTCCTGCGCGACTGGCGATTCTTGGCGGTTACGGCCTTGCCGCGAACAGCTGCCACTGACCGGGTACCCCTCTCAGTTGGTGATTCCCCCGATCGTCAAAGTCAAGGCCCGAACCAACCACAATGTCTGTCACCGTTCTCGAGACCAATACCTCGCCGGGTTGCGCCAAAGCCTCGATCCGCGACGCTATGTTGACTCCGAGGCCGGCGACATCGTCGCCACGGAGTTCGACCTCGCCGGTGTGCACGCCAGCTCGAACCTGGAGGCCAAGAACCTGAGCGCCATTGCTGATGGCTTGCGCACAACGCACCGACCGCGCCGGGCCATCGAATGTTGCGAGAATGCCATCGCCGGTCGATTTGATCAGTCGACCCCCATGGCGTTCGACCTGACGCTCGGCCAACGAGTCGTGACGATCAAGGAGAAGTCCCCATTCCTCGTCGCCGAGTTCGGCTGCCCGGCGAGTCGAGTCGACGATGTCGGTAAACAGAACGCTAGCGAGCACGCGATTCGCTCCCGGTGCTGAGCGAGTGCCCGTGAGGAACTCCTCGATCTGGTCAATGATCTGACCGCTGTTCTCGGTCCACCAGAAGTGATCGGTCCCCGGGATTTCGACGTGCCGAGCGCCTTCGATGTGGGCGGCCAGGTAACTGCCAAGTGCCAGCGGAACCATTCGGTCTCCGACCCGATTGAGCACGAGCGTCGGCGCGTCGACGAGTGGAAGGGCGGGGCGGACATCAATGTCTATGAACGAGCTGAACAAGGCCATGGCTGCTCCGGGACTGGCCGCCAGGCGCTGCAGACGGGCAAAGTGCTCTCGGGCGGCGAGGTCGCGGGCGGCACTGGGGGCCCAGGCGCTGAGCCCGACACCGGTTCCCCATCGGGGTAGGAGGTATTCCGCGAATCGGATGATCTGTTCCGCAGGTAACCCGATCGGGTAACCAGGGCACGCCGTTATGCGGGCATAGGTACCCAGGAGCAGGAGCGCTCGAGTCCGTTCAGGATGGGCAGCCGCGAAGAGGATGGCCATGGGTCCACCCTCCGAGATTCCGAGCAGAGCCGCCTGCTGTGAGCTTGCCGCCTTCATAACCGCTTCGATGTCGAGCATTCGGCGGTCCATATCGGGAAGTCGCTCAGTCCGGTCGGACATGCCCGTCCCACGCTTGTCGAACATGATCACCCGGGCGAACGACCCGAGACGACGAAGAGAGCCGGCAATCTTCTCGTCCTCCCAAGCCAGCTCAATGTGCGAAATGAAGCCCGGGATCATCACGAGATCGAACGGTCCATCACCAAACACCTGATAGGCGATGTGGACTCCGTCGTCGGCCTTGGCGTAGCGGGTCTCGGCCACCGCACCCATTATGGACATTGACACGGTTGATAGCCAGAGGCCATCCCAGATTCTGATCGACGCTGGCGACATTCGAGTTGCCGGATAATCGAGGGCCGTAACTGAATCCTCCAGCCGCTTGGGACCCGGTCGCGCCAGGCGAACAGAACCTAGGAGGATAGGGCGATGCCGAGTGAGTAGGCGGCTTCGAACTTTGGAGCGGACTTCTGGTAGAACACATCGAGTTCGGTGACGGTAAAGCCCGCCCTGGTCAGCAGGCCAACGATCGGCCGGGTCAGATGACACCCGCCGAAGATCCGCTTCTGCAGCGGCTCAACGCGGTACTGCCAGCTGCGTACCCGCTCGTCTGGGGCCAGCCCATGTTCGACAAAATGTAGGGTCCCCCCAGGCCTGAGGACCCGTCGGAGCTCGCTGAGCGCGGCCGCCACGTCAGGGATAGTGCACAGCGTCCACGTGGACACGGCGGCGTCGTAGCTGTCGTCTGTGAAGGGCAGCGACTGGCCATCCAGACCCGAACGTCGGACCGGGACATTGGTCTCCGCGAGGCGCTTCTCGGCCAGCTTCCAGGCCTCGTCGGCGGGCTCGACGGCAGCCACGCTGTCGACCGTCGTCGGGTAGAAGGGGGCATTGAGACCCGAGCCGAAGCCGATCTCGACGACATCTCCGGCGAGGCCCCCGCAGACCCGGCGTCGTAGCGGTTCATCTGCCTTCGTGCCGCAAGCGACGTTGAGGATATGCGGCAGGACTCGTTCTCTATAGATTCCCATTTGTTCTCCTCAACTGCCACGATGGTCGATCGGTCGTCCGTGTACTTGGTCATCGGGAGGGGCCCTTCTGGGAGTGTGAGGACGGCCCGCTAGCGACTCGATTCTCCAGCTTCCGCGGCCCAGGAGGCGTTCGCCTCAGCGAAAACCCGGCGGACCTGCGCGGCATCGTAGGGCTGCTCTTGAGAGGTCTCCGGGTCCCACTGACTTCGAGGCTGGTTGACGAAGTCGCCACCGTAGACATGGATGGCGCCAGTGAAGCGCTGCATGGGGTTCGAAACTGAATGGATTGCCGCTGGGCCCAAAGCAAACGCCTCTCCTTCGCGGAGAGCTTTGCCACCCGACTCGACGAGACCCTCTGAGCCCCTTCGGAAGAGCGTGTTGTCTTCGCCGCCGCCGTAGATGCCAATGACGGCCCACATGCGGTGATCGTGAGGGTAGAGCGACATGCGCGGAGCCCAGACGACATTGAGCACGGTGAGCTCGGGCGAGTTGAACAGCACCTCGAGACCACCCTCGGACCTCCCGAGCTGCTCTGCGACCCAGTCGGTTCGCTCCAGTGTCTCTACCAGGATCTCATGGACAGCCCGACGCGGCTCGGGTTCTGCGAGAGAGCTGCGACAACTGGCCACCAGCGTGTCGACCTCGAACATCAGGCCTCCCAACGGTAAAGCGACTCTGAGACAGATAATGCTATGAACCGGCAAGAAACCGCCGACTCGACTGGTACCTGTACGTTCCGGATGCCAAAGCTCTGCGACGATTCGTCAGCTAGAAATCAGGAGTCGCGAGCCACCTGCTCCAGCTTCTGGATGGGCATGATATCCGGATCACCCGCGTCGAAGCCAACCTTCGCGATGATCGGCATCAGCACTTCTCCAAACGCTTGGAACGCCTCAGGCGACTCCCAAATGTCGTAGACCATGAGGTTCCCGTCTTCGCCGATGCAGGAATGGTGAATCCTTGCCGACGGGCCGTCCTTGCCGGACTCATGCAGGAGCCTCTGCACCTCATTGAACTGGTCGAGAGTCATCCCTTTTGGATGGAAATAAACGGCGATGGCCATGTGTACCCTCCTCTGACGTGGCGGTTTTGGCCGTCTTCGGCGCAACGCCCCAATCATTCCACTGCCCACGGCTTGTGGCGAGCGGAAAATTCCTCGAATCCCGCGACTCCCTCGGAGTGTCAGCCATTCGCGGCCAACTGAGGGCCTGCGAGCCGATCGGCACGCCGACACGGGGCGACCAGCTCCTCCCCGCTCCCCCCCCTCGAGCACCGCCTGTTTGTGTTTCACACGCTGCCCCAGTTCCGATCCTCGAAGCGGGGAAGTGCGCCCTTCCAATTGAACGGTCAGCTCAGAATGCGATAGCGCAGGTTCAGGACACCGTTGCCGAATCGGTGCTCCTCCAGCAGGTCCAACTGGATATGGGCGTCGCCGGAGAATGCGGGTTTTCCGCCCCCGACCAGCACCGGATATATGAAGTATTGGCACTCGTCGATCAGCCCGGCGTTGAACCCCAGCGCTGCGAGGGCCGAACCTCCGATGGTCACATCGGTTGCCGCGGCTGCCTTCATATCCCGGACCGAATCGGGGTCGAATCGGCGCTCAGGCCGCGTCCGTACGGTTGACACTGCGGGCAGCGTCGTGGAGTAGACGATCTTTCGGCCGCTTGCCACACGTGAGCGAAGTCGGCCATGAGCTCCGACTGAGCAGCGAGGGTGGGGTCGACCTCCCACACGGCCATCGTCTCGTACATGCGCCGTCCATTGAGGTAGGTGCCCATGGGGCGCACCAGGTTAGTGATGAAGGTGAAGACCTCGTCGTCAGGCTTGGTCCGGACGAACCTGCCGTGTACGTCCTCGACGTAGCCATCGAAATACACATTTGCTATGTAGATCAGCTTGGGCATGTCCGCTCCTCAGTCGCATTATGACGTTGTATGGGAGCAACTGTAAATGAGTTGGCGAATCAGCGGCGCCGGATGTCGGACCCGGATCTGAAGACGGAAAGGAGCTGGGAGGGAAGCATTCGAGCACCTCGACTAGACCCCCCCGGTTCACTTCTCCGAGGGGCACACTCGCTCCCGACGTGCCGTTCACCGGGCCCGTACCG